>JBBRLN010000003.1:0-349105 GCA_038231315.1 Caulobacterales bacterium | reverse complement strand
CGGCGGCCGCAACGCCCGCGGCCCCCGCCGCTCCGGCCAAGTTCAAACTCGACAGCGGCGACACGGCATGGATGCTGACCTCCACCGCCCTTGTTCTGATGATGACGATCCCCGGCCTGGCGCTGTTCTACGGCGGCATGGTGCGCAAGAAGAACGTGATCGCCACCGTCGCGCAATCCTTCGCCATGACGGCCGTCGTCACCGTGGTTTGGTACATCCTCACCTACTCCATCGCCTTCGGCACGCTGGCCGACGCCGAACAGAACAAGTGGTGGGGCGGCCTTGGCAACTTCATGCTCAAGAACGTGCAGATGGACGGCATGGACCCCAAGGTTCCGACCGTGGCCTATTCGATCGCGGGCGTGAACTACACCATTCCCGAATACGTCTACATGATGTTCCAGATGACCTTCGCCATCATCACCCCGGCCCTGATCGCCGGCGCCTTCGCCGAACGCCTGAAATTCTCCGCCTTGCTTATCCTGACCGTGCTGTGGTCGATCTTCGTCTATGCCCCCATCGCCCATTGGGTCTGGGGCGGCGGCTTCCTCGGCAAGATGGGCGTGATGGACTTCGCCGGCGGCACGGTGGTTCATATCAACGCCGGCATCGCCGGTCTGGTCTGCGCCCTCGTCCTGCCCAAGCGTAAGGGTCTTGGGACCATCAACATGGCCCCCAACAACCTCGTCTACACGATGATCGGCGCGAGCCTGCTGTGGGTCGGCTGGTTCGGCTTCAACGCCGGGTCCGCCGTCGCCTCGAATGCGCTCGCCGGTGTCGCCATGGCCAATACACAGATCGCGACGGCCGCCGCCGCCCTGGCCTGGATGACCGTGGAGTGGTTCCACCGCAAGAAGCCGACCATGTTGGGTCTCGCCTCCGGCGCCGTCGCCGGTCTCGTCGCGGTCACCCCGGCGTCGGGTTGGGTGCTTCCCAACGGCGCGCTGTGGATCGGCATCGCGGCGGGCGTGGGCTGCTACATGAGCTCGGTCTTCCTCAAAGGCTGGCTGAAGTACGACGACAGCCTCGATTGCTTCGGCGTCCACGGCGTGGGCGGCTTCATCGGCGCCATGTTGACCGGCGTCTTCGCCAGCGCCGCGGTGGCGACCCTGCCGGACGGACATGGTGTCATGACCCAGCTGATCAGCTGCTTGGCGACCATGGCCTGGACCGCCGTTGGCACCTTCATCATCCTGATGATCATCAAGTTCACTGTCGGACTGACGGTCACCGGCGATGAGGAAGACGAAGGTCTCGACCTCGTCCTCCACGGCGAAGCGATCCACGACTAACGGTCCAGCCATCTCCTCCCGAGACGGGAACGGGGGCCGGAAACGGCCCCCGTTTTTGTTTGCCTATTCTTCCGGCCAGCGTCCATTCGGCCAATCCCGCGCGCCGTGAATGACGCGCAGAATGACGACCTCTTCCGAGCCGTCGGGCGACTCGCCCAACACGTAGGCGATAATGTAGGGCAGCCGCCTCACGACCTTCTCATACGTTCCCGGAATTCGCCCCGGCCGCCCGAGTGGGGCGTTTCCTAGAGACCGACCTTCCTGTCGTAACCGCTCCGCGACCCGCCGGGCGGCGGCCGGATTGTCGCGGGCGATGTAGGTCGCGATGTCGATCAGTTCGTCGAGAGCGTCACGGGACCAGACGACACGCCTAGCTCTCAAGGACGCTTCAGCGCCGCGACTTCGATGGCCGCGTCGAGTTCGTCCATAGCCGTCTCATGCTCAATGACGTTCCCGACGCGACGATCTTCCAACCCCCGCGTGATCCCCGCGACGATCGCCATTTCACGTTCGACGTAGTTTTCGATGGCAGCGTTAGCCAGGAATGAGCGGGTGCGGCGTGATCGGTCCGCGAGCAAGCCGAGACTCTTCTTTAGCTCGGGCGTCATCCTCACGGTTAAGGTTGTGCTGTCGGTCATGGGCGTCGCGCTTGTGTTTGCTTGTGCACAATAACATCGTCGTCCCCGATTTCCAGACGTTCAGCCGAAACTGTCTTCCAGGCTCGCGAGCCTTGCCGCCTGATCTTCGGCGATCAAGGGGTTGATCACATCGTCCAGCGCTTCGCCCTCCACGATCTTGGGGAGGTTGTAGAGCGTCAGGTTTATGCGGTGGTCGGTGACCCGCGCCTGAGGGAAATTGTAGGTCCGGATGCGTTCCGAGCGGTCGCCGGAGCCGACCTGACTCTTGCGCGCCTCCGACCGCTCGAGATCCAGCTTGTCGCGTTTTTCCTGATAGAGCCGCGCCTTCAGCACCTTCATCGCCCGCGCCCGGTTCTGGTGCTGCGACTTCTCCGACGAGGTGACGACGATGCCGCTCGGCAGGTGGGTGATGCGCACCGCCGAGTCGGTCTTGTTGACGTGCTGGCCGCCGGCGCCGCTGGAGCGATAGGTGTCGATGCGCAGGTCGGCGTCATTGATCTCGATCTCGACGTCCTCGACCTCGGGCAGCACCGCGACGGTGGCGGCGGAGGTGTGGATGCGGCCCTGGGTTTCGGTGTCCGGCACCCGCTGGACCCGGTGGACGCCGCTCTCGAACTTCAGCCGCCCGAAGACGCCGTCGCCGCCGATGGAGGCGATGATCTCCTTGTAGCCGCCGGCGTCGCCCTCCGAGACGCTTTCGATCTCCACCCGCCAACCCCGGGTCTGGGCGTAGCGCTGGTACATGCGGAAGAGGTCGCCGGCGAAAAGCGCTGCCTCGTCGCCCCCGGTGCCGGCGCGGACTTCGAGGATCGCCGAGGCGTTCTCATCGGCGTCGCGCGGCGCGAGCAGCAGGGCGACCTCCCGCTCGAGCTCGGGAAGCTTGGCGTCGAGGGCGGCGATATCGTCCCGCGCCATCTCCGCGAGATCGGCGTCGTCGCCGGCGATCATGCGCTCAAGGTCTTCCCGCTCGGCGCGAGCGCCGGCGAGGCGCGTGGCGAATTCGGCGACAGGCCGCAGCTCGGCATGTTCCTTGCCCAGCCGCACGATTTCGGCGCCGTCGCTGGCGGTCTCCATCCGCGCCTCGACCTCGCGGAAACGGTCGAGCACCTGTTCGAGACGGGCCTGGGGGAGGCGCAAGTGGAGATACTTTCGTGACGGGGAGGCGCGCTTCTATCGTTTGGCGGCGCGCGCGTCACCCAGCCAGAGGAGGGCGGCCAAGCCGGACGCCAGAGCCGCGAGCGCGCCGACGATGGTCGCTATCCGATAGAGCGCCAAGAGATGCACCCCGCGCGCGGTCAGGACCACGCCGAGCAGGGCCGTGGCGATGAGGCCGCCGGTGCGCGCGACGGCGCTGTTGAAGCCGGAGGCGACGCCGGTATGTCGGCTGTCCACCGAGGCCAGCACGGCGGTGGTCAGCGGAGCGACCGCGCCGGCCATGCCGACCGAGATCACCAGCAGCGCCGGCAAGGTGGTGGTCCAGTACGAACCCGGTCCGCCGACGCGCATCGCCAGCAGGCAGCCGCCCGCAACGACCATGGGTCCAATGGTCAGGGGCCAGCGCGGTCCGGTGCGTCCGGCCAATCCGCCCATGATCGGCGAGGCGACCGACAACACCAGCGGCAAAGGCAAGAGCGCCGCGCCGGCGGCGGTGGCTGTGTAGCCCTTGGCCTCGATCAGGACGAAGGGCACGAGGACCAGCAGGCCGCCCAGCGCGCCGTAGAGCAGGAAAGTCAGCACCGTCAGGCCGACGAAAGTGCGGGAGCCGAACAGGCTGAGCGGCATCATGGCGCGTTCGCCTCGCCGCCGCTCGGCCCACAGGAAGGCCGCCATCGCCAGCGCGCCCACGATCAGGGCGCCGATCGGCGCGGCGGTCGCTCCCATCGCGCCGGTGATCTCGGTCAGGCCCCAGGTCAGGGCGGCGAGGCCGATGCTGGCGAGGGCCGCGCCCGGAAGGTCAAGGGGCTGCGCGTCCGGTTCCGCCGGAGCGCGCACGAAAAGGGCGCAGGCGACCATCGCCCCAGCCGCGATCGGCAGGTTGACCAGGAAGATAGCCCGCCAACCCACGGTGTCGATCAGCCAGCCGCCGAGCAGCGGGCCGATCGCCCCGGCCGCCGCGCCGACGGCCGCCCAAGTCCCCACCGCGCGGCCCCGCGCCTCGCCGCCGAAGGTCGCGCCCAGGATCGCCAGGCTGTTGGGCATCAGCAGCGCCGCGCCGACGCCTTGCACGAGGCGTCCCGCCAACAACAGCGGAAAGCTCGGCGCGATGGCGCACAGGGCCGAGGCAACGGCGAACAGGCCGACGCCGATCAGCAGCAGCCGGCGCCGCCCGAAGCGGTCGCCGAGCGCGCCGCCCAGCAGCAGGAGCGCGCTCAACGGCAGCAGGTAGGCGTTGACCACCCACGACAGGCTGATCGCGCCCGCCGGCAGGCTCTTGCCGATGGCCGGCAGGCCGACATTGACCACCGAGCCGTCGATGAAGGCGAGGCTCGACGCCAGGATCGTCGTGACCAGAACCCAGCGTGGATGCGCGGCGTTCGCCGCCGGTTCCGGCGCGGATCGCGCGATGCTTTGGTCACAGGCCGTGTGAGCCGCGGGTGGCATTTTGGCATTCCTCGCGGCGGCCCGTTGGCTTACGTTGCGTTGCTCACCTATGTTCCGATAGCTATACGACAAGAGGAAACCCGTCATGGCCGAAGCCTATATCGTCGCCGCCACGCGCACCGCCGGAGGCCGCAAGGGCGGCAAGCTCGCCGGCTGGCATCCCGCCGATCTTGCCGGCAGCGTGCTCGACGCCCTGCTCGACCGCACCGGGGCGGACCCGGCCCTGATCGAGGACGTCATCATGGGATGCGTCATGCAGGTCGGCGAGCAATCGACCAACATCGCCCGCAACGCCATCCTCTCGTCGCGTCTGCCGGAAAGCGTGCCGGGGACCAGCGTCGACCGCCAGTGCGGCTCCTCGCAGCAAGCGCTGCATTTCGCCGCCCAAGCCGTGATGAGCGGCACTCAAGACGTCGTCGTCGCCGCCGGCGTCGAGAGCATGACCCGTGTGCCGATGGGCCTCTCCGTGGTCCTCCCGGCCAAGAACGGCTTCGGCGTTCCCAAGAGTCCGCGCCAGGAAGAGCGCTATCCGAACATCCAGTTCAGCCAATTCACCGGCGCCGAAATGGTCGCCAAGAAGTACGGCTTGAACAAGGAGCAGCTCGACGAATACGCCTATCAGAGCCATCAGCGCGCCATCGCCGCCACGCAGGGCGGCGCGTTCAAGGACGAGATCACCGGGATCGAGATCAAGGACGCCGAGGGCTCCACGAGCCTGCACACCATCGACGAAGGCATCCGCTTCGACGCCAGCCTCGAGGGCATCAAGGGCGTGAAGCTGCTGCAGGAAGGCGGCGCGCTCACCGCGGCGACTTCAAGCCAGATCTGCGACGGCGCGTCGGGCGTTATGATCGTCAGCGCGGCCGGATTGAAGACCCTCGGCCTCGAACCGATGGCCCGCATCCATCACCTGACCTTGGTGGGCGGCGATCCGGTCATCATGCTGGAAGCC
This sequence comes from Caulobacterales bacterium, assembly GCA_038231315.1. Classification (GTDB taxonomy): domain Bacteria; phylum Pseudomonadota; class Alphaproteobacteria; order Caulobacterales; family Caulobacteraceae; genus Acaudatibacter. The sequence goes on along the minus strand of JBBRLN010000003.1, from coordinate 343,622 downwards.
CCCATCCCGGGCACGATCAAGGCGCTGCAAAAGTCGGGCATGAAGATCGACGACATCGATCTCTACGAGGTCAACGAAGCCTTCGCTTCCGTGCCGGTGGCCTGGCTTCAGGAGCTTGGCGCGGACCCGGACCGGATCAACGTCAACGGCGGTGCCATCGCGCTCGGTCACCCCCTGGGCGCATCGGGGACCAAACTTATGACGACCCTGATCCACGCTCTGAAGGCGCGCGGCAAGCGTTACGGTCTGCAGACCATGTGCGAAGGCGGCGGCCTTTCCAACGTCACGATCGTCGAGCGCCTGTAGACCCCGCGATCAGCGGTTTCCGCGGGTTCCGCCCGGCGTCCACAACACGTCCCCCGCGCCACGCTGGTTGGCGTATCGCGCGGCGACGAAAAGCAGGTCGGAAAGGCGGTTGAGATACCGCATGGCGTCGTGGTGAGTTTCACCGCCCTCGCTGTCGAGGAAACGCACCGCCCCGCGCTCGGCGCGGCGACAGATCGTGCGCGCGAGATGCAGGGCGGCGCTCGCGGGCGAGCCCCCCGGAAGAACAAACGAGGTCAAGGGCGAGAGCCCGGCGTTCAGCGCGTCGATCTCCGCCTCGAGCCGATCGACCTGGGCGGCGATGATCCGCAGGGGGTTGGGTCCGCCGCCGTCCGCGGGCGTGGCGAAGTCGGCGCCGACGTCGAAAAGGTCGTTCTGGACCCGCGCCAGGATCGGATCGAGGGTCTCGTCGCCGACCGTCGATAAGCGGGCGACGCCGACAGCCGCGTTCAACTCATCCACCCCGCCATAGGCCTCGACCCGGTCGCTCGCCTTGCTGACCTCGGCGCCCGACCCCAGGCGCGTGCGCCCGCCGTCGCCGACCCGGGTGTAGATCTTGTTCAGCGTCACCATACCGGCGGGTCCCTCAGTGGTGATTCTGGCGCCACAGCATGGCGGCGACGAGAACGAGGATGGCGACGAACTGAAAGACGACGCGCATCCGCATCAACCGGTTCGAATGGGACCGCGCGTAGTCGCCGCCGCGAAACAGACTGTAGATGCCGAAGCCCAGGGTTATCGCCACCGCGGCGAGGGCGAGGGGTATCAAAAGACTGAAGGCGTCGCGCATGGCGCGGACCCTATCGCCTCGCCGGGCGTCCCGCTACTGAGGGGCGATCCAGGGAGACCGCGATGATTAAGGTGCACCACCTCAACAATTCACGTTCGCAGCGGATCATCTGGCTGCTGGAGGAGTTGGGCGCGCCCTACGAGATCATTCGCTACCAGCGGGACGCGACGACCAATCTCGCGCCGCCCGAGTTGAAGGCCGTCCACCCCCTCGGCAAGTCGCCGGTGATCGAGGACGGCGGATTGAAGATCGCGGAATCCGGCGCGATCGTCGATTATCTGATCCGAAAATATGGCCAAGGCCGTTTCGCGCCGCCGGCGGGAACGCGCGAGCACGAGGCCTATCTGGAATGGCTGCACTATGCCGAAGGCTCCGCCATGCTGCCGCTGATGATCCAACTCTATGTCATGCGCTTGGGCGACGCCGGCGCGCCGCTCCAGGCGCGGATCGATTCCGAGAACGACAATCACCTCGGCTACATCGAAGCGGCGCTCGAGGGCCGTGACTTCCTCGTCGGACGCGATCTGACCGGGGCGGACATCCAGATGAGCTTCGTCGGCGAGGTCGCGCGCGCCTTCGGCCGCACGGCGAGCCATCCGAACATCGCCGCATGGGTCGAGCGGCTGCACGCGCGGCCGGCATTCACGCGCGCCCTGGAGAAAGGCGGCGCCTACAACCTGGCGTAAGGCGACGGCGCGTCTTGTGACTTTTACGACACGCCCCGGCGCCGAATGCGCGGAAATCCCAAACCGCGCTTGCCTCGAACTGGATTTAAGAAAAAATGCCCGGTGAGATATGAAACCCCACCGGGCCAGTCTGACCGCGAGAATGGGGGGGAAAACTCGCGGCGACACTCAATGTGTGCGTCGCGATGAAAATTTACAATACGACGCACGATTCTTTTTGCTCGAAACGGCCGCCAAGAGCCGTGCGCGCTCTACGGGTCCGCTTTTTTGTGCGGCTGCGTACCGAGGCGGCAGGGCGACACCCACCAGTCTGGTCGCCGCCTAGCGACCTCGCTCGCGAGACGCGCCGCCGCCTCGGCGTCATCGCATAAGCCAAAGCAGGTCGCTCCCGAACCTGACATCCGCGCCAATCGGGTATCCCGGCTCAAACGCAGGACGTCCAGAACCTCGCCGATCGCGGGTTCCAGCCGAATGGCGGGTCCCTCGAGATCGTTGCGAGTGTCCTCAAGCGCGACGATCACCGCGTTCGCCGAACCCCATCCGCCGTCGGATCCAACCTCCATGGCCCGGCTATTCGGCAGCGGAGCGGGAAGGCCGCGATCAAAAGCGCGGTACACCGCGGCGGTGGGCGAGGGCCGCAGCGGGTTGACCAGCACGGCGTCAAGCCAGGGAAAGCCATCGAGGGGCCTCAGCACATCGCCCCGGCCGGTGGCCAGCACAGCCGTTGTCGCGAGACAGGCGGCGACATCCGCGCCGAGCCCACGGGCGATGTCGCCCAGACCGCCGGCCTCGGACGACTCGAGGGCGTCCAGTTCCCAGGCCTCGGCCATCAAATTCAAAGTCGCCGCCGCGTCGGAGGAGCCGCCGCCCAGACCGGCGGCGATCGGGAGCGATTTCTCCAGTTCCAGCCGGATCGACCGGTCGGCGCCGCCGAAGCGCTCCAGGAAACGATCGCGCGCGTGGGTGACCAGATTATCCGTCTCCGCGCGCAGCGGCCCCGCGAAGGGTCCGCTTACGACGAAATCGCGTCCGCCGCCGAATTCGTCCAGGGTCAGCCACACCCGATCGCCGACGTCGGCGAAGACCATGAGGCTCTCCACGGGGTGGTAGCCGTCCGCGCCCGGCGGCCCGACGTGGAGAAAAAGATTAGCCTTGGCGGGGGCTAACCGCTCCAGGGACGCGCCGGCTATCGGCCCGCGACCTTCACGGGCTGGGCGGCCAGACCTTCCTTCAGCTTCATCGTGACGCTGGCCTGGATCTTCGGCGACGGCGAAAGGGTCAGGACACGGCGCCACTGGAACTGCGCCTCGGTCTTGCGTCCGACCCGCCAGTAGGCGTCGCCCAGGTGATCGTTGACATCGGGGTCGGCGGGCTCGAGTTCGACGGCGGCCTCCAGCTTCTCGACGGCCTTTTCGAAATCCCCGAGGCGGTAATAGCCCCAGCCGAGCGAATCGATCATCGCGCCCGAGCGGGGATCGAGGTCCACGGCCTTTTGCACCATGGAAAGCGCCTCGGGCAGTTTCTCGCCCCGGTCGATCCACGAGAAACCGAGGAAATTCAGCAGCTCCGGCTCGTTCGGCTGCAGCTTGAGCGCGGCGGCGAGATCGCGTTCGGCCTCCGGCCAACGGTCGCTCTCCTGATAGTCGATCGCGCGCATATAGAGCAGGCGCCAATCGGCCTTGTCGCCCTTCGCGGCGATGAGACCGTCGAGGATCTTGGCGGATTCGGCGTAGTCTTCGTTGGCGCGCAGGAGGTCGGCGAGGGTCACCGCGGCGTCCGCGTCCGCGGGCTGAGCGGCATAGGCTTCGCGCGCGATCCGCAGGGCGTCGACCTTATCGCCCGCGCCCTGGGCGAGCCAGGCCAGCTTCTGCCGCGCCTGGGCGAACTGCGGGGTCCCGGGCCGAGGCTTGCCATAGGCCGCGCGGGCGCCGTCGGTGTCGCCGTTGTCATGGAGAATATCGCCCAGCATCAGCCAGGCTTCGCCCCGCTCGGGATCGAGCCGCAGGGAGAGCCGCAGATAGGCGAGGGCGAGCTCCGGCTGTTTGCGGACCACGAGGACGGTGGCGGGGGCGATCAGGGCCTCGGCCGCGCCTTCACGGATATCGAGGGCTTTCGGCGGCGATCCTTTCGCCTCGGCGCGGGCCTTGGCCGTGGCGGCCGCGATGTTCGCGGGCTGGCGGCCCAGGGCCGACTGATAGATCGCCACCGCTTCGGCGGCGCGGCCCCGGCGCTCCAGCATTTCGCCGAGCGCCAGACTGGCGAGCGATCCTGGGTCGCCTTTGCCGATCAGGGCGCGATAGGCGGTTTCCGCCTCCTCGTATCGCCGCGCGCGCTCGAAGAGGCGGCCCTGGTCGAGGTTGGCGAAAAACTGCGAGACGTTGTCGTCGGCGAGCACGGGATGGGCGATGGAGGCCTCGGTCTTGCCCGCCGCCGCGGCCGCCCAGGGCGCCAGGAGGGCGGTTCCGGACTCGTGATCGAGGTCCGCGTCCGGGCCGGTCAGTATGCTCCGGGCAAGCTTGCCGTCGCCCCGCGCCAGAGCATCCACGCCGCGAACCAGGGCTCCCAGGTGACGCAGCGGACCCTCCGCCTCGGGCCCCCGTGGGGCGATCGCCGCGGCATGGCTCACGTCGCCGGCGATCAGGGCGGCGGTGAAGGCGCGGACCGTGAGAAAGTCGGGATCGGCGTCCTGCGCCTTGATCGCCCCGCCGAAGAGGTCGGCGGCGGTCTGAGTGTCGCCGTGGTGGATGGCCGATTGGCCCGCGAGAAAAAGGCCGTAGGACGAACTATCCCGATCCGAGTCCGAAAGCGCGAGGGTGGGAGCGATCCGCGAGGGTTGCGCGGCGCAGGCGCAGAGCATGATCGCGGGGAGGGCGAAAGCGACGCCGGGAAATTTAGCCATGGCCGTCAGACTACTCCACGATTGTGGCCCGCACTGGAAACCGGACCTCGAACCCTACGCCTACATATTGGGATAATTCGGGCCGCCGCCGCCTTCGGGCGTGGTCCAAGTGATATTCTGCGACGGATCCTTGATGTCGCAGGTTTTGCAATGAACGCAATTTTGGGCGTTGATCTGGAAACGCGGATTGGCGCCGGCGTCATCAAAGAGCACCTCATAAACCCCGGCTGGACAATACAGTCGAGCGGGCTCGCCGTAGAGCGGCAAATTGACTTTTATCGGCACGGTAGGGTCGGTGAGCTTCAGGTGCGCGGGCTGATCCTCCGCGTGGTTCGTCGACGAAATGAAAACGCTGGAAAGCTTGTCGAAGCTGAGCACGCCGTCCGGCTTGGGATAGACGATGGGCTTGAAGTCCTTGGCCAGGCCGGTGGAGGCGGCGTCAGTCTTGCCATGCTTCAACGTGCCCAGCAGGGAAAAGCCGTTGAAGAGATTGGTGAATTGCAGTTCGGCGATGATCGCCGCGCTGCCCAGCCAGGTGCCAAACCTGGACCAGAGTGGTTTCGCGTTGCGAACCAGGTAGAGTTCCTTGCGCACCCACGACGCATCATAGGCGTCCTGATATTCGACGAGCTCGTCGCCCTCTCGGCCGGCGGCGATGGCGGCGAAGGCGGACTCGGCGGCGAGCATGCCGGTCTTCATCGCGTTGTGGCTGCCCTTGATCCGCGGCAGGTTGACGAAGCCCGCCGAGCAACCGACCAGGACGCCGCCCGGAAAAGCGAGCTTCGGCGTCGATTGATAGCCGCCCTCGGTGATCGCCCGCGCGCCATAGGCGATGCGTTTGCCGCCCTCCAGATAGCGCGAGATCGCGGGGTGATGCTTGAGGCGCTGGAATTCGTCGAAGGGCGAGAGCCAGGGGTTTTTGTAGTTGAGGTGGACGACGAAGCCGATCGACACATAGCGGTCGCCGAAATGGTACATGAAGCTGCCGCCACCGGTCTTGGCGTCGAGCGGCCAGCCGACGGTGTGCTGCACAAGACCCGCGTCGAACCGCTCGGCGGGAACCTGCCAGATCTCCTTCAGCCCGATGCCGAACTTCTGCGGCTCCTTGCCCTTGGCGAGGTCGTAGCGGGCGATGATCTCCTTCGCCAAGGACCCGCGCACGCCCTCGGCGATGAAAACATATTTGCCGCGCAGTTCCAGGCCCGGCTGATAGTCGCCGGTAGGCTCGCCATCCTTGCCGACGCCGAAGACGCCAGCGACGACGCCCTTGACGCCGCCATCCTCGCCGAAGACGAGTTCCGAGGCCGCCATGCCCGGATAGATCTCCACGCCCGCGGCCTCGGCCTGCTCGGCCAGCCAGCGGCAGACGTTGGCGAGCGAGGCGATCCAGCAGCCCTTGTTGTGCATGAAGGCCGGCATCGGCCAGATCGGGATCGGCAGTTCGCCCTGCGGCCCCAGCGCGACGAAGCGATCCTTGGCGACGGCGGTCTCCAGCGGCGCGCCCTTGGCCTTCCAGTCCGGGATCAGTTCGTTCAGCGCCTTGGGATCGATCACCGCGCCCGAGAGGATGTGGGCGCCGACCTCGGAGCCCTTTTCGAGCACCGCGACGGAGATCTCGCTTCCGGCCGCCTGCGCCAACTGCTTCAGCCGGATCGCGGCCGAAAGCCCGGCGGGGCCGGCGCCGACGATGACGACATCGTAGTCCATCGCTTCGCGGCCGGTGTTCTCACTCATGGTCTCTGGCGTCCCTGCGTCTCTGAAGCGCTTGCGCCCGTCTTAATCAAAGTCGATCCTGAAGCGGTCAAGGAGAAACCGTGTCTTCCGCCACCCCAGACCCCGCGATCATGGCCGACAGACGCGGCCTGGAGAGCCTGATCTCATTCTGGGCCGACGCCGGAGTGGAGGCGCTCTATGCCGAGACGCCCTTGAACCGAACGCTGGCGAGGCGGAAGGAGCGCCCGCTCGAACCCGCCATCCTTGCGCCAATTCCCGCCCCCGAGGCCGCCGCAGCCGCCCAATCCCCGGACCTTACCGAACCGCGTCGCCTCGCGGCGGCGGCGCGTAGCCTGGACGAATTGCGCCGGGCCGCCGCCGGCTTTATCGGAGAGGCCCTGGCCGGCAAGCCCGGCGTCTATTGGCGCGGCGCGGCGGACGCGGCGGTGGTGGTGATCGGCGCGGCGCCCGGTCTCGATGACGAGACCTCCGGCCAGCCCTTCGCCGGCGCGGCGGGTCGGTTGCTCGACCGCATGCTCGCGGCGGCCGGCCTCGAGGGCCGCGTCCTGATCACCAACACCCTCTTCTGGCGGCCGCCGGGCGATCGCGCGCCCAGCGCCCTGGAACTGGGTCTCTGCGCGCCCTTCCTGGAGCGCGCCATCGCGCTGGCGGCGCCCAAGGCCCTGCTGCTCGCCGGCGCCGGTCCGGCGAAAGCGTTGCTGGGCAGGTCCGAGCCGGTCCTCGCCCTTCACGGCCGCTGGCTGGAGTGGCGCTCCGCCGATGGCGCGCTGCGGATCCCCGCCCTGCCCACCCTGAGCCCGGCGTTTCTGCTGCGCCAGCCCCTGGCCAAGCGCATGAGCTGGGCTGATCTACTCACCCTTTCCGAGCGGATTGAACGGCCGGCGCGGCCGTGACGAACGGCCTTGGCGGGCGGCGCGTTTCGCCGCGATGATCCGGTTTCCGACCAGTCTTCGCGAGCTCGCGGCGGACTACGACGTTCTGCTCTGCGACATCTGGGGCGTGGTCCACGACGGCGAAGCGGCCTTCGGTCCGGCCTGCGAAGCCCTCGCCGCCTGGCGCGCGACGCGGGGTCCGGTGATTCTGATTTCCAATTCTCCAAGACCCTGCGGAGACGTCGCCGCGCAGCTCGATGAACTGGACGTGCCGAGGGCCGCCTGGTCGGCAATCGTCACCTCCGGCGACGCCACGCGGGTGTTGCTGCGTCAACGCGCGCCAGGGCCGGCGCTGGCCATCGGGCCGGAGCGGGATCAGCCGCTCTACGAGGGGCTCGGCCTCCGCTTTGGCGACATCGAAGCGGCGACCTTCATAGTCTGCACCGGTCTTATCGACGACGAGCGTGAAGGCCCGGAGGACTACCGCGCCGTTCTCACCAGCGCCTCGCGCCGGGGGCTGGAGATGGTCTGCGCCAACCCCGACATCGTGGTTCAGCGTGGCGGACGGCTGATCTACTGCGCCGGAGCTCTGGCCGAACTCTACGCCACGCTGGGCGGCGCGGTGGCGGTGGCGGGAAAGCCCCACGCGGCGATCTACGATCTCTGCATGGCGGCGGCCGCCGAGCTGCTGGGCCGCGCCGTCGACCGCGCCCGGGTGCTGGCGATCGGCGACGGCCTCGCCACGGATATCGTGGGGGCCAATGCCCAGGGCCTCGACGCGATGTTCGTCGGCGGCGGCATCCACGGTTCGGCGGCGGTGACCACGGACGGCCGCCTCGACGAGGCGGCGACTTCGGCGATGCTGGCCACGGCCGGCGCGCACGCGCGATATGCCATGGCGGCGCTGGCCTGAGATTTCACCGGCCGAGGCGCTCAGGAAAGCCGCGCAGGGCGCTGGCCGATATGCGTTTTCGCAATCCTTGACCTTTGCTCGCTTGGCAGGTTTTGGCATCTGAAAACGCCGCTATTCGGCGCTAACGAATGCGAGGTGGGCCGCCCGAGCGCCAAAGCCTGTGAAACATGGACGAACATGCCCGTCGGGCGCCGCTTTAACCCTGCGTATTTTGGCCTCCCAGAGCCCAACGTGGGCCCAAGCATACTTGATGCGTGCGCGTCTACAATCGTATCATTCTGCAACGTTTCCGGCCGGTTGTCGATGCGGGTCATCGTTGCCGCCGCTTCAACGCAACATAGAGCGCGCCCTCGCCGCCGTGTTTCCGGTGCGCTTCGGAGAGCCCGGCGACAACAGCGCGGAGGGGGGCCTGGGCCAGCCAGTCGGGCGTGTGGCGGCGCAGGACACCGTCGCCCCGCGCGCCTTTTCCGGTGATGACCAGCACCGTGCGCTCCCCCTCCGCGTGGGCGCGCAGGACGAAGGCGGTGAGGACAGCCCGGGCGCGATCCTGATCGAGGCCGTGGAGGTCCACGCGGGCCCCGGGTGGTCTGTCGCGCGCGATGAGGTGACGGCGGTTCGGCTCGATGGGGTCGGGCGCTCTATGGGCTCGTTTTCCCGGCGCGGTCGACGAAGGGAGGGACGGCGCGGGGGCGCTGTCGACCGCGCCCGGCGATGTCCGCGTCGCCTCGGCGGCGGCGCCCGGTACGGGCGGCCTGGCGCCGCGCCCGGGAAAGGGCCGCACCGTCGCGGCCACGATGGACCATAGGCGGTGGTCCTCGCGGTCACGCCTCATGGCGTCGGAATCAGGCGGTAGAGGCGAAGCGCGTGGCGCACCCGGCCGGCTTCGAGACCGGCGGCGTCGCCCCGGCCCATATAGAGGTCGGCGCGGACGTCGCCCTTAATTGCCCCGCCGGTGTCCAGGGCGACGGCGAGGCGGCGATAGATGGGGAACGCCCCGGCCAGCGCGGGGGCGCTGGCGTCGATCCAGAAAACCTCACCCATGGCGTGACGCGCGGGATCGACGGCGAGGGAGCGGCCCGCGACGAGCGCCCGTCCGGCCGCGCCCGCCGGCTCCCCGCCATCATCGGGACCCAGCCGGAAGAAGACGTAGCGCGGGTCCTGGTTCATGACCGCGTTGGCTTCGGGTCCTCGATGGTCGGCCAGCCAGCCCCTAATGCCGGCGGCGCTGGTCTGGCGATCGGCCAGCAAGCCCTCGCGGCGCATGGGCGCGGCTACGCCGATGAAGGCCGCGCCGTTGGTGCCATCAAAAATCGTCCGCGCGCGGCTGCCGTCCGGAAAGATGAGGACCCCCGAGCCCTGGATTTGCAGGAAGAAGAGGTCCTCCGCCCGCATCCAGGCGACGGCGTCGGGGGCGGGCCGCGCCGCGATGGCCGCCCGGTCGGCGTAGTCGCCAGGGTTGGGATGGCGGGGGAGATCGTAGGGCCTGGGACGAACGGGGGCGGAGAATTCGGCCTCGGACGCCGTCCGGGCGGGATAGACCGGCATGAAATAGGCCGTCAGCAGCCCCGATCCCTCGATCAGTTCGGGGCGGAAATGGCTTTCCAGGAAACGCCTCGCCTCCATCTCGGCCAGACGGCCAGCGGCGCGGGCGGAACGACAGACCGCCGCCAGATCGGACGCTGGATCATTGGAACCTTCGAGCAGGGAGGCGATGTCCGGCGTCGCGACGTCCTCGCGTTCCATGGAGAGGGCGTCGGGGGGCAGGATCCCGGCTTTCGGCAGATAGTCGCCGGCGCTGCCTCGGGGTGTGAACTTCGCGGCGTCTCGGCCGTCTCCGCTTCGAACAGGGGAGGGATTCGGCGAACAGGTCGAGGCGAAGGCCGCGAACGCGGCGGCGTGATCCTCGTCCCGCCACCCCGGCAAGGTCGAAAAGCGGGTGGAGACGACGTGTTCAGCCGGTCCGGAGTCGGTTCGCGTTTCTGGGCGCCCGTGCGGCGCCGCGGGCGCATAGCGGCCAGTGGACGGCGGGGGCGCCGTCGCACAGCCGGTTAGGAGAACGGCGAGCGCCGCAATCCCGATGAATGGACGCATTACGCCTCCGCGGCGTCGACGTGGATCAGCGTCCAGTTAGGATTGCGGCTCTTAAGATTGCGTTCAAAAGTCCAGACCTCCGCGGTGCGGCGGTTCTCGGTGGTTTCACCCTCGGCGGTCTTCACCAGATTGCGCAACTCGGCGAGGAAACGCACGGAGGCCTTGGCGATGTCTCCGGCCAGGCTGGCGTGCTCGAAGTCCGCGCGCGGGGGGTGAATGAATTCGATGGTCTCTTCGCGGCCGGCCTTCTCGCGTTCGGCGATGGCGCTATCGAAGCCGGTCATCACATCGGCGGACAGCAGCGGGCGCAGCGCCTCGCGATCGCCCTTGGCGAAGGCGGTGACGATCATCTGATAGGCTTGTTTCGAGCCCGACAGGAAATGATTGACGTCGAAGCTGGGATCGCGGGCCTTGATCGCCGCCAGCGGGCTCACGGGGGCGGCGGTGTCCGACACCGGGCCCACGACGGGGACTCCGGTATTCCCAGGCGCGGGACGCACGGCCTCCTCCGCGCCGCGGCCCACCCGGCGCCCCAATACGGCGTAGAGCTGAAAGAGGACGACGGCGGCCAAGGCAGCCAAAATGACGAGTTCCAGAACCTGCACGACGACGATCCGATCCTAGGGGTGAGACCCTTGTGGATAACATATAGGGCACGCAAACGCCTTCGTCATCGTCCCGTGGGCCACGCCCGCGATTTGCGAATTCCCGGCCTCGCGTGATAGCAGCCCGGCCATGACCGACGAAACCATTCCCGCGACCACGAACGGCGGCGCCGCACCCGATCAGAACGTCCAGCCGGGCATCCGCATCCTCGCCCAGTTCATCCGCGATCTCTCCTTCGAAAACCCGCGCGCGCCGGAAAGTCTGCGCGCCGGGGTGGAAGCGCCGCAGATCGACCTCGGCGTCGAACTGGGCGCCCAGGCGCGGGAAGGCGGGGTTTTCCAGGTCGATCTGAAGCTGACCGCCAAGGCCAGGCGGACCGACGAGGCGGTATTCCAGGTCGAACTCGTCTACGGCGGGGTGTTCCAGGTGGTCGGGGTGGACGCCGAGGATCTCGAACAGGTCCTGATGATCGAATGTCCGCGCTATCTCTTCCCCTTCGCGCGCCGCATGGTGGCCGACCTGACGGCGGAGGGCGGTTTCCCCCCTCTGATGCTTGAGCCGATCGATTTCGCGCAGATCTATCTCGCGCGGAAAGCCCAGACCGAAGGCGCGGTGGCGGGGAACGCCTAGGTTTTACGGCCTCAAATCAAAGTAACGTGTACGGACGACGTGGTCGACCGGCGTGTTCGGGATACATAAAAATTTCACTAAAATGTTCTGAACGCCATATCGGCTAAGCGTATTACTCCGCGTGGGGCTTCGACGTAGCAACCGCGGAGATAACCCATGAGGATTCATTCAGGCCAAGCTAAAGCCCACGGCGTCGCCTGCGCGCTTGCCGGTGTTGCGGCGCTTGTCAGCTTTGTTCCCGCGACCGGCGCGCCCCAGGCCGCAGCCGGCTATACGCTGAGCCAATTCGCGGGACCGTTGTCGGGCAGCTCGGCTCCGGACTCGATCGCCGTCGCGGGGAACAGTGTCTTCGTCGGCTATGGCAACAGTGGTGCGCCGGATGGCTCGGGCGGCGCAGTCAGCACCATTGCGGAGTACAATAGCGGCGGCAGTCTCGTGCGCACGCTCAGCCTAGCAGGACACAATGACGGTCTGCGCTACAATGCCGCGAGCGGCCAACTCTGGGCGATTCAGAACGAGGATGGCAACGCCAATCTCGTCTTCATCAACCCCAAGACGGGCGTGGCGTCTTCGCCTTTGACGTTCGCCGCGACCGCGCATGGCGGCGGCTACGACGATGTCGCCTTTGGACCGGGCGGCGCGGCCTATATCAGCGCCTCAAACCCGCTCACGAGCCCAAATTCGGCGCCGGCCATCGGTCTGGTGAACCTTTCCGGCTCACCGATCGGGATCGGCGGTGTCCTGAACGGCAATGCGACCGCTACGGTTATCAATGGAGGCGGGACGACCACGCTGAACCTGCAGGATCCCGACTCGCTGATCTTCGCGCCGAATGGTCAGCTCGTCCTCGACAGCCAGGGGGATCAGCAACTCGTCTTTGTTTCCAATGTGGGAACGCCCGGCCAGTCGGCGAGCGTGCTCAATCTGCCGACATCGGTGGACGATACGGTATTCGGCTCAGGCGGGCGCCATCAGCTGCTCTTCGCCGATCGCGGGTCGGGGATCATCTATGCGCTGACCGGCGTCTTCGGCGCTGGCCAAGCCTTCTCCGCCGGAGACAGCGCCAACGTGATCGCCAACGTCGACCTCTCGACGGGAGCCTTCACCGATCTCGTGACCGGGTTGAACGGACCCCATGGAGAGGCCTTCGGGGTCGCCGTGCCGGAGCCGGCCACCTGGACACTGATGATGGTGGGCTTTGGCCTCCTTGGCGTGGCGGCGCGGCGCGGCGCTGCTCGAAGCACGCGGGCAGTCTAGCCCTCGAACCGCAACCAGACCGCGCCTTTGAGCTCGTTCAGCACGAACGCCTGATGGGCCTCGGCCTCCGCGGAGGTTATGCGCGGCGCAAGCACCCGGGGCCGGGCGCCATGACGGGCCTGCGCCACCGTCTGGGCGACGCCGCCCGCGATGGCGGCGCTGAGGTCGAGGCGGGCTTCACGGCCGCCGCGCAGTTCGAGATAGACCTCGGCCAGCAGCATGGTGTCGATCAAGGCGCCGTGCTTCTCGCGCTCGGCGAGGGAGATCTTGAAGCGCCGGCACAGGGCGTCCAGCGAGTTGTGCATGCCGGGAAAGCGCTTTTGAGCAATCACCAGCGTGTCGATCCAGCGCGATTCCGGGAGGCTCGGATGGCCGGCCATGCCCAGTTCGTGATTAAGGAAACCCCGATCGAACGGCGCGTTGTGCGCGATCAGGTCGGCGTCGGCGACGAAATCCAGCAGGGCCCCGGCAACGCTTTGGTGGGCGAAGACCGGCTTGCCGATCAGGGCGGCGCGGGAGATGCCGTGGACGCGCTCGGCGTCAGGGTCGATGTCGCGCTCGGGGTCGATGTAGCAGTGGAAATTCCTGCCGGTCGGCAGATAGTCCATCAGCTCCACACAGGCGACCTCGACCAGGCGATGGCCCTGGCGCGGGTCCAGTCCCGTGGTTTCGGTGTCCAGGGCGATCTCGCGCGGCATGGTGATCAGATCGCCGCGTTCGCGCGGGAGAGCAAGTCGGCCATGATTTCATCCACGCGGTTTTTTGCCGCCGGGAGGCCGGCGCCGGTCTCGACGACGTAGTCGGCGCGGGCGCGCTTGACCGCGTCGGGGGTCTGGGCGGCGAGGATGGCCTCGAACTTCGCTTCCGTCATGCCCGGCCGCGCGAGGACCCGGGCGCGCTGCGCCTCGGCAGGGGCCGAGACGACCACGGTGACATCCACGGTCTTTTCGCCGCCGGTTTCGAACAGCAGAGGGATGTCGAGCACCGCGACCTTCGCCTCCGCGCGCGCCTTGGCGAGGAAAGCGGCGCGCGCCTCGCCCATCAGCGGCCAGACGATGGCGTTGAGCTTGGCCAGGGCCGCCGGATCGCCGAGCACCCGTTCCCCCAGTCTGCCGCGATCGATCCCGCCGTCGACGCTGACGCCTGGAAATGCGGCTTCGACCTTGGCGACCGCCGCGCCCCCGGGCGCATAGAGACGCCGCACCTCGGCGTCGGCGTCATAGACCGGGGCGCCGGCCTCCGCGAACATTTCGGCGGTGGTGGACTTCCCCATCCCGATGGAGCCGGTGAGGCCGACCAGGATCATCGCGCCCCCTCCATGGCCGCGATGGCGAGCGCGCGGACATCGACCGAGGCGGGGGGCGCCGCGCCGAAGAACGCCTGGAAACTCGGCCGCGCCTGACCGATCAACATGGCGAGCCCGTCCACCACGCGGTGTCCACGGGCGCGCGCCTCGCGGAGGAAGTCGGTCTCCAGCGGGCGATAGACCATGTCCATGACCACCGCCGAAGGCGGCAGCCTTCCCCACGCCACCGCGGGACCCGGGCCGCCGCCCAGGCCGAGCGTGGTTGCGTTGAGGACGGCATGGGCGTCGTCGAAGACGCCGGGGCCGTCGGGGGCAAAGGCGGTCGCGGCGGGGCCCAGGAGATCACAGAGCGCCTCGGCTTTGCCTTGGGAGCGATTGACGATGCGGATCGCGGGCGCGCCGGCGTCCAGCAAGGCCATCGCCGCCCCCCGCGCGGCGCCGCCCGCGCCCAAGATCGTCACCGTGCCCGCCCCGAACGCGAAGCCCGGCGCCCGCTCGGCGAAGGCCGCCAAGACGCCCTCCCCGTCAGTGTTGTCCGCGGCGATCATTCCGTCCGGCGCGAAAAGTAGAAGATTGGCGGCGCCGGCGCGCTCCGCGCGGGCGGTGCGCCGGTCCGCCGAGGCCAGGACGTCGAGCTTGAAGGGCACGGTGACATTGAGACCGCGCAATACGCCGCCGCGCAGGCCTTCCAAGAAGACGCCGAAGCGCTCCGGCGGCGGCGAAAAGGCGACATAGGCGCCGTCCACGCCGGCCGCCTCAAGCCAGGCGTTGTGGATGATCGGGCTGAGAGAGTGGGTGACCGGCGCGCCGACGACGCCGGCAAGCCTGGTTCGCCCCGAGATCGGCGGCTTCAAGACGCTAGAGCTCCCATACCCCTCAGATAGCTCAGCAAGGGCATCAGGGGCAGGCCGAGGATGGTGAAATAGTCGCCCACGACGTGGTCGAAAAGCTGGACGCCCTCGGCTTCGAACCAATAGCCGCCCAGACTCGAGCGCACCCGTTCGCCGTGCCGCGCGAGATAGTCCCGCAGAAACGTATCGCTGAAGTCGCGAACGCGGAGACGCGCGGTCTCGACATGGCTCCAAACGACTTGGCCGCCATCAGCGATAGCCACGGCGGAATGCAGGGCGTGCTCGCGGCCCCGCAAGGCGAGCAAGGTCGCCTCCAGCTGCATGGCGGACGTCGCCTTGTCGATGCAGCGGCCGTCCAGGTCCAACGTCTGATCGGCGCCGATGACCAGAGCGCCGGCGTCCGCAAGACCGAGCGCCTTGGCCTTCGCCAGAGTTTCGGCCAGAGCGCGAACTGTTGCGCCGCGCGCCAGTTCACGCGCCTTTATCGCCGCCTCGTCGAGCTTCGGATCGGCGAGTTCGAACGCAACGCCCGCCGCGGTCAGCAGCCGTTGTCGCGCCGCGCTCGCGGAGGCCAGAACGATGCGCCTCAACCCAGAACCTCGACCTGGCCGTGGCCGGCGGAAAGGATGTTGATCACCGCGGCGGCCGTCTCTTCCACGGAGCGGCGGGTAACGTCGATGATCGGCCAGCCCTCACGCTCGAACAGCCGGCGCGCGGCGACGATCTCCGCCCGCACCGCGTCGGTATCGACATAGTCGCTCTCGCGGCCCTCGTTCAGGCTGCGCAGACGGTTGCGGCGGATCTGCACCAGGCGGTCCGGATTGATCGTGAGGGCGACGACCGGCACGCCCGTACGCTCCCGAAGGCCGGCCGGGGACACCGACGCCGCGGTCAACGGGACGTTGGCGGCGCGCACGCCGCGATGGGCGAGATAGATGCTAGTAGGGGTCTTGGAGGTCCGCGAGACGCCGACGAGAATGACATCGGCCGCCTTCAAATCCTGGCCGCCCTGGCCGTCGTCGTGCCCGAGGGCGTACGATAGCGCGTCCATCCGGTTGAAATAATCGCTGTCGAGCGAGTATTGCGCGCCCACCCGATTGGAGAGCGGCGCGCCCAGGTACCAGGACAGCGCTGAAACCATGGGATCCAGGGCGCCGAAACAGGGCATCTCGAGCTTCTGACAGCCGCTCTCGAGCACGCCGCGCAGCTGGTCATCGACGATGGTGTGCAGCACGATCCCCGGCGCGTTGCCGATTTCGCCGATCGCGCGCTCCAACTGCCGGCTCGAGCGCACCAGGGCGTAGATGTGTTCGATGGGCAGGACATTGTTGAAGCGGGCGCAGACGGCGCGGGCCATGGCGTTTAGGGTCTCGCCGGTGGAGTCCGACACCAGGTGGATATGGAAGTAGGTGGCGAGCCGGTTCGGCGTGGTCATCGTGGTCCCCTGAAAACGCCATCCCCCGGAACAAAACTTGGGGACCACCCGTTAGGGTTTGGTTAACCCTTTCCCCCGCAGGGTCAAAGCGAGGTGGATGGATTGCGGCGCGTTGCCACCCCTCCCGCGCGCCTGTTGGCGGCGGCCGTTTTCATGGTCCGTCAATCCACAGTCGGACGCCCCCGCAGAACCGTTTTACGAGCTCGGAGCCCAGCAAGACCGCGGCGAACTTGCGAGACTATTGTTCACACCAGCGTCGCCGATTAGGCGATATTATTCATAGGGATGCAGATAGATCCACGTGTTCGGGCAATCACGGTCCGCTGGATGATCGGTGGTCAATCGGTGGATCGCGGGTGGGCAAACCCCGCGCAAGGCGATCTGGTCCCGCTATCGTTCGACCTACCTGCATCTTCCAAGGATTCTTAAATAAGAGTCTTTCAGGAAGAGATTGGCTGGCGGAATCGAAGCCAGGCGCTTGAGGCCGAGGGCTGGGCGTTGTCTAAGGCGCGCATGATCGCTTCCGACGCGCCGCGTCTTCTCCGGGTCCTGCGCCGCCAGAAGGTCGATCGACCGCCGATCTGGTTCATGCGCCAAGCCGGCCGTTCCCTGCCTGAATATCTCGAACTGCGGACCCGGGCGCGGGACTTCATCAGCTTCTGTCACGATCCGGAGATGGCCGCCGAGGCGACCCTGCAGCCCATGCGGCGCTTCCCCATGGACGCGGCCATCATCTTCGCCGACATCCTCTTGCTGCCACGCGCCCTGGGCCAGGATGTCTGGTTCGAAGCCGGCGAGGGGCCGCGCCTTGGGCCGCTGCCGAGCCTGGAGGCGCTCGAGGGCGAGGTGGACGCCTCCGCCGGGCGGCTGGCTTCGATCGGCGAGACGGTGCGGCTGGTCCGCGCGGCGCTGGAGCCGGAACGGGCGGTGATCGGTTTCGCCGGCGGGCCGTGGACGGTGGCGACCTATATGCTGGAGGGGCGGGGCGGGGATCGCGAAGGCTGCCGGGTCACCGCGGTGAACAACCCGGCGTTGGTCGATGGCCTGATCGACATCCTGGTGCGGGCGTCGGCCCGCTATCTGGCCATGCAGGCCCGCGCCGGGGCGCAAGCGTTGCAGCTCTTCGAAAGCTGGGCCGAGCTTCTGCCGGAGAACGACTTCGAGCGTCTGGTCATCGGACCCCATCGGCGGATCGTCGACCTGCTGCGCGCCGAGGGTATCGACACCCCGGTCATCGGCTTTCCCAGGGGCTGCGGCGCCTTGGTCGAAGGCTATGCGGCCCGCGCCGGGGTTCAGGGCGTCGGTTTGGACGTGCAGGCGCCCGCCGCTCTCGGCCGACGGCTGCAGGACCAGGTGGCGATCCAAGGCGCGCTCGATCCCATCCTGCTGCGCGCCGGAGGCGCGGCGCTGGACGCCCGGGTGGAAACCTTGTTGGAACAGTGGTCGGACGGCCCCTACATCTTCAACCTCGGTCATGGCGTGCTGCCCGACACGCCCATCGAGCATATCCGGCGGGTGACGCGGCGGGTGACGGGCGCGTGAGCCGGATCGCGGTTGTTCTGTTCAACCTCGGGGGACCGGACGGCCCAGCTTCGGTGAAGCCCTTCCTGCGGAACCTGTTCTCCGACCCCGCCATCGTGCGGGCGCCGTCGCTGGTGCGTCTTCCGCTGGCGAGGCTGATCGCTTCCGCGCGTGAAAAATCAGCGATCGCCAACTATGCGATCATGGGGGGCGGCTCGACCATCGTGGGGGAGACGTTGGAACAGGCCAAGGCGTTGCGGGCGCTGTTGCAAGCCAGGCGGCCCGACGACGACGTCCGGGTCTTCATCGCCATGCGCTACTGGGCGCCGCGCGCGCGGGAAGCGGCGGCTGCGGTGCGCGCCTTCAAGCCCCACGAGATCGTTCTGGCCCCGCTTTACCCGCAGTATTCGACCACTACCACGGCGTCGTCCATGGCCGAATGGCGCGAGCATTATCCGGAGGAATGCCGGGAAATCTGCTGCTGGTTCGTCAATCCCGGCCTGATCGAGGCGCATGCGTCTCTGATCGAGAAGACCTGGCGCGAGGCGGGATCGCCGAAGGTCAGGCTGCTGTTCTCCGCGCACGGCCTGCCCGAACGCATCTCGGAAAGCGGCGATCCCTATCGCTGGCAAATCGAACAGACCTGCGCGGCCATCGGCGCCAGACTGAGCGCGGGTTGGGACTGGACGCTGTGCTTCCAAAGCCGGGTAGGGCCGATGAAGTGGATCGGGCCGGCGACCTCCGACGCCATCAAGGCCGCGGCGCGCGACGGCGTCGGCGTGATCATCGATCCGGTGGCCTTCGTGTCCGAACATGTCGAAACCCTGGTCGAGCTGGACCACGACTATGAAAAGCTCGCGCGTTCGCTGGGCGTCGAGACCTACCTGCGCGTTCCCGCCGTGGGCGTGACGCCGAGCTTCATCGCCGGTCTTGGCGACGCGGTGGAGCGCGCGCTGTCGCGTCGCGGCGCGCATCCCGACGGGCGGGCCTGTCGCGCCGAGGCGAGCGGATGTGGCCGTCGCCGGGTGGAGGGGACATGATCCTGCAAGTCGTCAAGGGTTTCCACATTCTGGCGGTGATCGCCTGGATGGCCGGCCTGCTCTATATGCCCCGCCTTTTCGCCTACCACACCCGCGCCGCGGTGGGCTCGGAGCTGGACGTCACCTTCCAGACGATGGAGGCGAAGCTGGGCCGGATCATCATGACCCCGGCGATGATCGTCGTCCTGATTCTGGGCGCGACACTGGTCTGGATCGAAGGCCCGCGCATCCTGGCGACGCCGTGGATGGGCGCCAAGCTGGCCGGGGTCGCGTTCCTGGTCGGCTGGCACGTCTTTCTGTTGAGGGCGCGCGCGCGGATTGCGGCGGGCGAGCGGTCGCGCAGCGAACGCTTTTGGCGGATGACCAATGAGCTGCCGTTTCTGGCCGCCATCGTGATCGTGCTGTCGGTGACCACCAAGTTCGGCGGTTGAAAGCCAGCGCCGCGCCCCCATTTGCGAAGCCTGCTCTTGACCGCGCCGCCCCGGTGTGGTTCCCATGGTCGCAAGAAATGCGGACCGCCTTCCCGTTCGCCGTTCTCCCCGCAAAAATTGGATCGCGGCGCCATCGTCGGCCGCAACGCGGTCCACCCCCCGAACTGAACTTCACCGGTTAAACCAAAGTCTCCTCGTTAGCGGAGCTTCGACCGATCCGAGCCACCGGCCCGGACTCCACCCCAAACAGAGTCAATTCCCCATATGTCAGACGTTCTGGACATCGCGGCCGACGCCACCGAGTCCGACTACACCGCTTCCGCCGAAACACCCGCGCCTTCCGACGCCGCGAGCGTCGGTGAAGAGCCGAGCGAGCCACGCCCGCCCAGCGTCGCCGGCCTCACGCGCATGTCGCTTCAGGAGCTGAAGGAAAAGTCGCCCGCCGACCTCGTCGCCTTCGCCGAACTGTTCGACATCGAGAACGCCAACTCGATGCGCAAACAGGACATGATGTTCGCCATCCTAAAAGCCTGCGCCGAGGAGGGGGTCGAGATCTTCGGCTCCGGCACCCTGGAAGTGCTCCAGGACGGCTTCGGCTTCCTGCGCAGCCCGGAAGCCAACTATCTGCCAGGCCCTGATGACATCTACGTCAGCCCCTCCCAGATGCGCCGCTTCGGCCTGCGCACCGGCGACACCGTGGACGGCGGCATCCGCGCGCCCCGCGAGGGCGAGCGCTATTTCGCCTTGGTCAAGGTCGACGCGATCAACTTCGAGAACCCCGACAACGTCCGTCACAAGGTGCTGTTCGACAACCTGACCCCGCTCTATCCCGAAGAGCGGCTGAACATGGAGATCGAGGATCCTACGCTGAAGGATCGCTCCGGCCGGGTGATCGACATCGTCGCCCCCCTCGGCAAGGGTCAGCGCTGCCTCATCGTCGCCCCGCCCCGGGTCGGCAAGACGATCATGATGCAGAACATCGCCAAGGCGATCGCGGCCAATCACCCCGAATGCTACCTCATCGTCCTCTTGGTCGACGAGCGGCCGGAAGAAGTCACCGACATGCAGCGCACGGTGAAGGGCGAGGTGATCTCCTCCACCTTCGACGAACCCGCCATCCGCCACGTCCAGGTCGCCGAGATGGTGATCGAGAAGGCCAAGCGTCTCGTTGAGCACAAGCGCGACGTCGTCATCCTGCTCGACAACATCACGCGCCTGGGACGGGCCTACAACACCACGGTGCCCTCGTCCGGCAAGGTGCTGACCGGCGGCGTCGACGCCAACGCCCTGCAGCGGCCGAAGCGCTTTTTCGGCGCCGCGCGGAACATCGAGGAGGGCGGCTCGCTCACCATCATCTCCACCGCCCTGATCGACACCGGCAGCCGGATGGACGAAGTCATCTTCGAAGAGTTCAAGGGCACCGGCAATTCGGAAATCGTGCTCGACCGCAAGGTCGCCGACAAGCGGATCTATCCGGCCATCGACATCCTGAAATCCGGCACCCGCAAGGAAGAGCTGATCACGCCTAAGGATCAGCTGCAGAAGACCCACGTCCTGCGCCGCATCCTCAGCCCCATGGGTTCGCAGGACGCCATCGAATTCCTGCTCGACAAGCTGAAGAACACCAAGAACAACGGCGAGTTCTATCAGTCGATGAATACCTAGAAGAGTGTGAGCGAGGGCGCGGCGTGAATCTCAAGTTCGATCTGGAATGCAGCCCCGAGGAGGCGCGCGCCTTTCTCGGCCTTCCCGACGTGCGCCCGCTGAACGACCACTTGGTCGAGGAAATGAAGGCTCGGATGACGGCCAACATCGCCATGCTCGCGCCCGAGGAGCTGATGAAGAACTGGATGGCCTTCGGCGGCCAGGCGACCGATCAGTTCCGCAAGCTGATGGCCTCCGCCGTCCAGGGCGCCGGGGCGACCAAGACACCGGGATGAGCGACACGATCTTCGCCCTGGCCACCGCGCCGGGGCGAGGCGCGGTCGCGGTGGTGCGGGTCTCGGGATCGAACGCGCGAGCCTCGGTTGAAGCCCTCGCCGGGCGTCTGCCCCGTCCCCGCGCGGCAAGCCTCCGCGCGCTACGCGACACCGATGGAGCGCTTCTCGATCACGCTCTGGTGCTGTGGTTTCCCGGCCCGGCGAGTTTCACCGGCGAGGACTGCGCGGAGTTTCAAGTGCACGGCGGCCCGGCGGTGGTGGATGGCGTGACCACGGCGCTGATCGCCGCCGGCGCGCGGTTGGCGCAACCGGGCGAATTCACCCGACGGGCATTCGGAAACGGCAAGCTGGACCTCTCCCAGGCCGAGGGTGTCGCCGATCTCGTCGACGCCGAGACGAGCTCCCAGGCGCGCCAAGCCCTCGATCAGCTGGGCGGAAGCCTCGGTCGCCGCTACGCCGGCTGGCGGGAGCGCCTGATCGCGGCGCTCGGCCTGCTCGAAGCGGCCATCGACTTTCCCGAGGAGGATACCGCAAGCCAGGCCGCCCGCTCGGCGGAGCCGGGGCTACGCGCGCTGCTGGCCGAACTGGAGGCGGCGCTGGCCGACGCGGGGCGGGGCCGACTGGTGCGCGACGGCTATCGGATCGCCCTCATCGGTGCGCCCAATTCTGGAAAAAGCAGTATTATCAATGCTTTGACGGCAGACGACACGGCGATCGTCAGCGCGATCCCGGGGACGACACGGGACGTTATCGAGGCGGCGCTGGACATCGCGGGCTATCGCGTTCTGCTGCGCGACACCGCCGGATTGCGTGAGTCCGACGATGAGATCGAAGCGGAGGGCGCGCGGCGCGCGGGATTGGCGGCGGAAAGCGCCGCGCTGCGGTTTTGGGTGGTGGATCGCGCGGCGAGCGACGGCGACTGGCGCGTGAGCGCTCCATTTCTGCGGCGCGGCGACCTCTGTCTATTGAACAAGGCGGATCTTTCCGAGGGCGCGGACGCGGAGTTCGCCAGGGCGGAGGCTGAGCGACGGGGCCTGGAGGTGATTGTGGTCTCCACCGTCAGCGGCGATGTGAGGACGGTTTCAGCCGCTCTCGAGCGCCATCTCGCGAAAGCCCTGGCCGGAGCGGAATTCCCCGCTGCCACGCGCATCCGGCACGTTGAACTGCTGCGCGACGCCGCCGAGGGCGTATCGCGCGCCTTGCATAAGCACGCCGATCCGGAGTTGGCGGCGGAGGACCTCAGGCTGGCCGCCCGCGCCATGGAGCGCATCACCGGGGCGATTGGCGCGGAAGATGTTCTGGACAGGGTGTTTTCCACCTTCTGCATCGGCAAATAGCCGATCGGCGGCGCGTCCCGGATTTTGTTTCACGTGAAACGGCGCGGTCTCGACTCGCGATCCCGCCTGCCATCGGCTATTGAGCGGCCCTCTTGGCGAGGCTCTTGTGACCAACTCTTGGGATGTGATCGTGATCGGCGGCGGCCACGCCGGCTGTGAGGCCGCGGCGGCCTCCGCGCGCGCCGGCGCCGCCACGCTTTTGCTCACCCATCGGATCGACCGCATCGGCGAGATGTCGTGCAACCCGGCGATCGGCGGTCTCGGCAAGGGCCACCTGGTGCGGGAGATCGACGCTCTGGACGGGGTGATGGCGCGCTGCGCGGACGCCGCCGGCATCCAATTCCGCATGCTCAACGCCTCGCGCGGCGCCGCTGTGCGCGGACCTCGCGCGCAGATCGATCGAAAGCTTTATCGCCAAGCCATGCAGGCCGCGCTGGCGCGCCAATCCGGTTTGGAGATCAGGGCCGAGGCGGTGGAAGACCTGATCGTCGAGAACGGCGTGGTCGTGGGCGTGATCGGCGCCGCCGGCGACGCGTACAGCGCCGGCGCGGTCGTCTTGACCACCGGCACCTTCCTCAACGGAGTGATCCATCGCGGCGAGGAACGTGAGGAAGCCGGACGCGCCGGGGACGCGCCGGCCAAGGGTCTCGCGGCCCGGCTCTATGCCTCCGGATTGGCGATGGGACGGTTGAAGACCGGGACGCCGCCCCGGCTCGATGGCAGCACCATCGACTGGTCGGCGTTGGCGATGCAGCCCGGAGACGCCTGCCCAACGCCGTTCTCCTTCCTGACCGACAAGATCACGACGCCGCAGATCGAGTGCGGCATCACCACGACCACCGCCGAAACCCACGCGGTCGTCGCCGAGCGACTGGCGGAATCGGCCGTCTATGGCGGCAAGCTGTCGGGCAAGGGACCGCGTTACTGTCCCTCGATCGAGGACAAGGTGGTTCGCTTCGGCGAGCGCGACGGCCACCAGATATTCCTGGAGCCGGAGGGCCTGGACGATCACACCATCTATCCCAATGGCATCTCGACCTCCCTCGGCGCCGAAACCCAGGACCGTTTCCTGAAGACCATCCCCGGATTGGAAAATGTCCGGGTGATCCGGCACGGCTATGCGATCGAATACGACTACGTCGATCCCCGCGAACTGGACGCCGCCCTCGCGGTAAA
This sequence comes from Caulobacterales bacterium, assembly GCA_038231315.1. Classification (GTDB taxonomy): domain Bacteria; phylum Pseudomonadota; class Alphaproteobacteria; order Caulobacterales; family Caulobacteraceae; genus Acaudatibacter. The sequence goes on along the minus strand of JBBRLN010000003.1, from coordinate 319,783 downwards.
GCGCCTGCGCGGTCTCTATCTGGCCGGACAGATCAACGGAACCACCGGCTATGAGGAGGCGGCGGCTCAGGGCCTGATGGCCGGGCTGAACGCCGCGCGCGCCGTGAGGGGCGTCGAAGCCGCCGTCCTCGGCCGGGACGAGGCCTACATCGGGGTGATGATCGACGACCTGGTGACACGGGGCGTCACCGAACCCTACCGCATGTTCACCAGCCGCGCGGAATTTCGCCTGCGCCTGCGCGCCGACAACGCCGATCAACGTCTGACCCACCGGGGTCTGCAATGGGGCTGCGTCGGCGCGGTTCGCGAGGCGGCGTGGTTGCGCAAGGCCGCGACGCTTCGTGACGTGCGGGCGCAAGCCGCCGCGCTCTCGCTGACGCCGCAAGACGGCGCGAAGGCCGGTTTGAAACTCAACCAGGATGGCCAGCGCCGCAACCTCAGTCAGCTGCTGAGCCACCCGCAAATCACGCTCGATGGCCTGACGACAATCTGGCCTGAAATCGCGACCTGGCCGGCGTTCGCGCGCGAGCAGATCGAGATCGATGCGTCCTACCACGGCTACCTCGACCGCCAGGACGCCGATGTCGCCACCTTCCGCCGCGATGAGGATCTTCGCCTACCGGTCGATCTCGACTATCTGGCCCTCGGCGGGCTCTCCAACGAGGTCAAGGAAAAGCTCCACGCCGTGCGTCCGGCCACCCTCGGCCAGGCCGCGCGGATCGAAGGGGTGACGCCGGGCGCCATCACCGCCTTGCTGGTTCATGTTCGACGCCGCCTCGCCGCTTGAGGGGCTCGAGCTTCCAGCCGGCTTCGCGGGTGTCGTCGGGGCGACGCCCGAGCGGTTGGCGGATGTCGAGAGGTTCCGCGAGATGCTGGTGGAGGCCAACGCCGCCATGAACCTCGTCGGCGACTCTACCCTGCCCGCGTTCTGGCTTCGCCACTTCGTCGACAGCGCCCAGCTGTTGTGGATCGCGCCGGCGGCCAGAACCTGGGCCGATCTGGGCGCCGGGGCCGGTCTTCCCGGCCTCGTGTTAGCTATACTTTTGAAGGGACGCGGCGGCGCCCAGGTCCATCTCGTGGAGAGCATGGCCAAGCGGTGCGGCTTCTTGAGCCGCGTTATAGAGGCTCTCGATCTGCCCGCCATCGTGCACAACGTCCGCGCAGAGACGCTGGGGCTGGACGTCGAGATCGTCACCGCCCGCGCCTGCGCGCCGCTCGACAAGCTGATCAACTTCGCCCAGCCCTCGTTGAAGCGCGGTGCGACGGCCCTGTTCCTCAAGGGCTCGACGGTCGGCGCGGAGATCAAGGAGGCCCGGCGTCATTGGCGGTTCGTAGCCGAAACGAGGCCGAGCCTGAGCGATCTGCGCGGCCGGGTGCTCACACTGGCCAATGCGCGCTGGATCGGAAGCGGCCGATGACCGCCAAGCGTCCCCGCGTCCTCGCCGTGGCCAATCAGAAGGGCGGCGTGGGCAAGACGACGACTTGTATCAACCTCGGCGCCGCCTTGGCGGCGGTCGGGTCCAAGACCTTGATCATCGACTCCGACCCGCAGGGCAATGCTTCCACCGGGCTCGGCATCCCCGCGGCGCTCCGCAAGCGAACGCTCTACGACGTGCTCATGGAAGGCTATCCCCTCGCCGAGACGGCGATCCCCACCCTGGTTCCGGGTCTCGCACTGACGCCGTCGGACGCCGACCTCTCGGGGATCGAACTCGAGCTGGCCGGAAAGCCCCGCCGCGCGTTCCGCCTGCGCGCGGCGATCGAAGCCATGGGCCCGAAGGCCTTCGACTATATCCTGATCGACTGTCCTCCTTCGCTGAACCTTCTGACCCTCAACGCCATGACGGCGGCGGATGGCATATTCGTCCCCTTGCAGTGTGAGTTCTTCGCACTGGAGGGCCTCACCCAGTTGATGCGTACGATCGAGCAAGTGCGGGGCTCGCTTAACCCCAGCCTCGAACTGCAGGGTCTGGTGCTGACCATGTACGACCGGCGCAACGCCCTGACCGCCCAGGTCGCGCGCGAGGTTCGCGGGCATCTCGGCGACACGGTCTATAGGACGGTGATCCCGCGCAATGTCCGCCTGAGCGAGGCGCCCTCGCATGGCAAGCCGGCGCTGATCTACGACCTGAAATGCGCCGGCAGTCAGGCTTATCTGCAACTGGCGCGCGAGGTGCTCGGGCGGGAAGGCGCTCTCGCCCGGCGCGCCGTCGAACCGGCGAACTGAGGGGAACAGGACTTGGCAGAGGGAAGACGAGGATTGGGTCGCGGGCTATCGGCCCTGCTCGACGAGGCGGGCGCCGCGACGACGCCGCAAGCCCGCCAGGCCGCCGGGGTCAGCGAAATCCCCATCGAGTTGATCCGGCGCAATCCCGATCAGCCAAGGCGGACCTTCGCGCCGGAGGATCTCGACGAACTGACAGCCTCAATCCGCGAGCGGGGCGTGATCTCGCCCATCGTCCTGCGTCCGATGCCGGACGTCGAAGGCGAGTACCAGATCGTCGCCGGAGAGCGCCGGTGGCGGGCGTCGCAGCGGGCGGGGCTCCGGGCCATCCCCGCCCTGGTGCGCGTTTTCGACGATCTGGAGGTCATGGAGATCGCCCTGATCGAGAACATCCAACGCGCCGATCTCAACCCCCTGGAGGAGGCCCGCGGCTATGCGGCGATGGAGCAGCGGTTCGCCCGCGGCGCCGAGGCCATCGCCAAGGTCGTGGGCAAGAGCCGCAGTCACGTCGCCAACACCATGCGGCTGATGCGGCTTCCCGAATCCGTGCGTGACCATCTGGAGGCGGGGCGTCTGACGGCGGGTCACGCGCGGGCCTTGCTGGAAGCCAGCGGCGCTTCGGAGCTCGCCGAGTGGGTGGTGAAGCAAGGGTTGAACGTCCGCCAGACCGAGGCCTTGGCGAAACGGGCCAAATCGCCGGGCAAGACGACCCCAAAGGCGCCCGCGGTCAAGGACCCCGACACCCTCGATCTGGAGACCACGCTCAGCAACGCGCTCGGGATGAAGGTCGAGGTCGCGGATCGTGGCGGCGCGGGAGAATTGCGCTTGTTCTACCAGACGCTGGAACAGTTGGACGATCTCTGCGCCCGCCTCTCGCGGAGCGGCGGGAACGGCTGACCCCTTCGCCCGCGAAAAAGAAGAAAGTTTTCGGCTACAACCCCAGTCGCCGGGCTCTGCCGGCGATGCTCAGCGCCAGCCGTTCAGCCAGCAAATGATCCGGCGCGCCGGTCTGCTTGCAGGCCATATCGGCGCCGAGGATATCGGGTTGGATGGCGTCGACTTCCTTGAGTGTCCAAACTCGCGCCTGGCGAAGAACCTCGGCCTCGTTCTTCCAGAACACCCGCGCGGACTTGGCGGCCGACTGCGCGGGCGCGCCGCCTTTCTGCAAGGTCGCGATCTTGCGCAGGGTGGCGAGGTGCATGCCGATGGCGCGGATGGCGGCGAAACCGCTCTCACCCTCCTGAGCGGCGCGGCGCAGACCGGCCTGGGCAGCGGCGAGTTTCCCGCCGAAGGCGTCGAGGGCGGCCTGGTTGAGCGAGGCTTCGGGCTCGACGCCGAAGAAATCCGTCAGGTCCTCCGCCTGGCCGATCTTGCCGCTGCCCGGCCCGAGATAAAGCGCCAGACGCTCGATCTCGCTGCGCGCGACGCCACGTTCGTGGGGCAGACGGGCGACGAAAAGGTCGAGGGCTTCCTTAGACAGCGAGAGGCCGTCCCTTGTCAGCGCCTCGCGGGTGAACCGGGCGAGATCGCCGGTTTCGTCCTCATAGCAGACGATCACGCCACAGGCGTTGGAAGCCTCGCCCACCTTCAGGAGCCCGACGCCGCCGCGCAGCTCCCCGGCTTCGACCAGGAAGAAGGCGTCGGGATTGAAGCGACCCTCCAGATGCCCGGACAGGGCTTCTTCCGCGAGCTTCAGCGCCGCGGGCTTGGCGCCGGTAAGCCGCAGCCGCACCAGGCGCCGGCCGCCCATCATCGATACCGCCATCAACTCGCCTTCGAGGCGGGCGGGATCGCCTTCAAGATCGACATCGGTGAGGAGCGCGGTGTCGAAGGGATCGTCCGGCGTGGCCGTGGCGACCTTGGCGACGGCGTTGGCGCGCTCGCGCACCACACCCCCGTCGCGGCCGTGAATGACCGCGGCGCGCACGTGATCGTCCGGCTCCGCCAGAAACCGCTCGATCTCCGGGCGCTTCTTGAGCAGCATTCAGCTTGCCTCAACCGGCCTAATGGGCCTTCCGCGCCAGCCAGCCCGCCAACTCGGTCTGGATCCGCCGGGCGGCGTCCGAAGCGACCTGCTCCTGGGTGTTCTGGCGCGCGGCGATTCCCGCGTAGGGCGCATCGGCGGCGTCATAGGAAACCTGGCTGATGACCTGCCCCGCGTGCTCGGCCTTTCCGGTGGCGATCGAAGTCAGGGTGTAGTCCACCGTGACGGTGAGGGCGTAGCGCTCGGCCACATTGTCCAGGCGCAGGCCGCGCGCGTCGCGGCTCTGGGTGACAATGAGGTCCAGCCGCCATTGCGGCGCCGCCGCCTTGTCCTTGCCGAAGGCGTCGTCGAGGTCCTGGCGCAGCAAGAAGGCGACGCGACCCTGCGGCGCGACAACCTCGATGGCGGAGAGACCGGACGACACTCCCGGGGTGGCGTAGAGCGGGGTGAAACCGCAGCCGCCGAGCGCCAGGACGAGCGGCGCCGCCACGGCGAATACAGCGGAACGGATCGGCTTCATCAGCTGGCCACCAGATTGACGATGCGGTCGGGGACGACGATCACCTTTTGCACGGTCAGGCCGTCCAGGCGACGGGCGATTTCGGCGTCGCCGCGCACCAGCTGCTCGACAAATTCGGCGGAGGCCCCGGCCGGGGCGCGAACCTCGCCGCGGCGTTTGCCGTTGATCTGAACCGGCAGGGTCTTTTCGTCATCCTCCACCCAGACGGCGTCCCATTGCGGCCAGGGCGCGGTGGCGACCAGACCCTGCTCGCCCAGCAACGACCAGCATTCCTCGGCCAGGTGCGGCGCGTAGGGCGCGATCAGCCTGGCGATGGCCGACAGTCCTTCGCGGCGCGCGCCATCGGTCTGCGGTCCGCGCGGGCAGGCCTTCAACGCCGCGACGAATTCGTAGAGCCGGGCGACGCCGCTGTTGAAGCGGAATCCCTCGATCGCCTCGCCGACGGCCTTGACCGTGCGATGGGTCACGCGTCGGAGGGCGTCGGCGGCCTCGCCGCGCGCGAAAGACGCATCGGCGGGCGGGACGGTCTCGAACTCCTGCCAGACCCGGCTGATCAGGCGCCACGCGCCCTCGGCGCCGGCCATGGTCCACTGCACATCGCGCTCGGGCGGCGAGTCAGAGAGGACGAACAGGCGCGCGCTGTCGACGCCCCAGGTATCGGCGATATCGGCGGGCGCGACGACGTTGCGCTTCGACTTGGACATCTTGACCGGCTCGCCGATCACGACGGGTTCACCGGTCTCGGCCATCACGGCCTGACGCGTCGCGCCCTCCGACCGCAGGACGACCTCGTCCGGCGTCAGCCACTCTCCGGTCTGGCGACGATAGGTTTCGTGGGTGACCATGCCTTGCGTGAAAAGGCCGGCGAACGGCTCCTTGGCGGTCACCAGACCCTCATCGGAGAGGGCGCGGGTCATGAAGCGCGCGTAGAGCAGGTGCAGAACGGCGTGTTCGATCCCGCCGATATATTGGTCCACCGGCATCCAGGCATCGACGGCGGTGCGGTCGATCGCCTCCTCGGCGTGGGGCGCGGCGTAGCGCATGAAATACCACGACGAGTCGACGAAGGTGTCCAAGGTGTCGGTGTCGCGTGAGGCCTCCGCGCCGCAAGAGGGACAGGCGACATGCCTCCACGTCGGATGCCGCGCCAGAGCGTTGCCAGGCTGGCTGAAGTCCATGCCCTCGGGCAGACGGACCGGAAGATCGCCCTCGGGCACGGGCTGCGCCCCGCACGCCGCGCAATGGATCACCGGGATCGGACAGCCCCAGCCCCGCTGCCGCGAGACGCCCCAGTCGCGCAGGCGATAGACCGTGGCGCCGACCCCCGCGCCGGCGGCCTCGATTCGCTCGACGGCGGCTCGCTTAGCGGCTTCGATCTCAAGGCCGTCGAGGAATCCGGAGCGACAAATCTTGCCTGGTCCGACGTAGGCTTCCTGTTTCACGTGAAACGAAGAGGCGTCCTCGCCAGCCGGGAGAACCACCGGCAGCACGGGCAGGGAATATTTCCGCGCGAAATCCAGGTCGCGCTGGTCGTGGGCGGGGCAGCCGAAGATCGCGCCCGTGCCATAATCCATCAGGACAAAATTCGCGACCCAGACCGGCAGGGTCTTGTCCGGCTCGAAGGGGTGGACCACGCGCAGCCCGGTGTCGAAGCCCAGCTTTTCAGCCGACTCGATCTCGGCCTCGGAGGTGCCGCCTTTGCGACACGCCGCGACGAAATCGGAAACGGCCGGGTTCCCGGCGGCTAATTGCTCCGTGAGCGGATGATCGGGCGCCACGGCCAGGAAACTCGCGCCAAAGAGGGTGTCGGGCCGGGTGGTGTAGACCTCCAACCCCGCTGAACCTTCCGTCGGCGCGTTCGCGGGATCGAAGGCGAAGGTCAGGCGCAGGCCCTGCGACCGGCCGATCCAGTTGCGCTGCATCACACGCACCTTGTCGGGCCAACGCTCAAGCGTATCGAGCCCGTCCAGCAGGGCGTCGGCGTAGTCCGTGATGCGCATGAACCACTGGTTCAGCTTGCGCCGCTCCACCGGAGCGTCGGAGCGCCAGCCGCGACCGTCGATGACCTGCTCATTGGCCAGCACGGTCATATCGACTGGATCCCAGTTGACCAGGCCCTCCCGCCGATAGACCAGACCGCGCTTCAGAAGCTTCAGGAACAGCGCCTGCTGCGCGCCGTAGTACTCCGGATCGCAGGTGGCGAATTCCCGGCTCCAGTCCAGCGAAACCCCGAGGCGCTGCAACTCCGCGCGCATCTTGTCGATGTTGTCCCGTGTCCAGGCGGCGGGATCGACCCCGCGCTCCGCCGCCGCGTTCTCCGCGGGCAGGCCGAACGCATCCCAGCCCATGGGATGCAGGACCTCGAACCCCTTCGCCCGCTTATAGCGCGCCACCACATCGCCCATCGCATAGTTGCGGGCATGCCCGACGTGCAGGCTGCCCGACGGATAGGGGAACATCTCCAGGATGTAGTATTTCGGCTTCCGCGAGGCGTCGTCGGCGCGGAAGACGTCGGCGGCGGCCCAGGCGGCCCGCCATTTCGGTTCGACGGTCTTGGGATCGTATCGTTTCATGACGAAAACTCTAGCCGCCGCGACGCGCGGCGACGAGAGCCCGCGTCCGGCTAAATCAGCCGCGAAGGTTGGAGAGGCGTAGTTGACGCGCCTTGGTGAGGATCGCGTTTTCAATGTCGGTGGAGGTCTGGTCCGAGGTCGGCGCGGTGACCCAGCCGCCGGCGCCGTTGCTGACTTCCTTGAACACCGAGACGTTGAGGCCATCGGCGCGCAGGCGGGAATCGAGGATATAGACGGTTGCCTTGAAGCGCTCGTTGGGCTTTTCCGGGTTGATGTACCAGTCGGTGATCACCACGCCGCCATAGGGGTCGGCGGACTGCAGGGGCATGAAGGCCAGGGTGTCCAGCGTGGCGCGCCAGAGATAGCTGTTGACCCCGATCGCCGAGGCCGGGGCGCCCTTGGCCACCGTGGCCCGGCGCGGACCGCCAACGTGCAGGCAGGCGGTAACCGAAGCGGCGCTCAGGACGACCAGGGCGACCCTGGCCAAGGTTGAAACGCGCCGGACGGGCATGGTCATCTGCAAAATTCGTTCACCTTGAAAACGCGATCGCCTGCGCGCTGTCGCCCACCGCAGGCGTCGTCTATAACACTCGGGCCGCGCGCGCCAATCCTCCAATCGCGTGGCCCGCGTGCAACAGGCGCCCAGGCATTGAGCGGAATCGCCCACGATTGCGTTGCAAGCCGTTGACGGCGTCCGCGCGGAACCCTTTATGAAAATCCGGTTTATAAGCGCGGCGAGATGTCGCTGACCGACACTGGGGACCGAACGGGAATGACGCGGCTATCAACCCTTTTCGTGAGCGCCGCGCTCGCTTTGGCGGTCACCTCCGCCGCGCACGCCCAAAGCGGCTTGCTGATCCTGGTCGCTAACGATTTCACCAGTTCTCCCGAGTCCGGTCACGTGATCGTGCCGCGCAGCTCTCTGGAGTGGGACGCCAAAAAGGGACGTTGGGGCCTGAAGCTCGGCGTTGAACAGCATGCTGACCGCGATGTCGAACTGCGCGACGTGCAGCCTGGCGTTTTCTACCGTGTGACCCCCCGCCTGCACATCGGCGGCGCGGTCAGTCTCGCCCCCGATCAGCTCGACAGCACCCAGCGCGTGACCGGCCCGCAGATCCCCGCGCCCCGCGTGCGGCTGGAAACGACATTCAAGTTCTAGGATCGTCCGAGGGATAGAGCCCCTCGATCGCCGCCAATCCCGCCACGCCCAGAGTCCTCACGCGCGTCGCCGTGCGCGCGTCGATCCCGCCCAACGCGTAGACGGGAAGCGACGCCAGCCTTGCTATCGCGGCGAGTTTGGTCGCGCCCAGCGCCCTGCCGGCCGAGGGGCTGCGGCTGGCGAAGATCGGCGAGACGACGACGGCGTCGGCGCCGGCGCGCCCCGCGCGAAGGACCGCCCGCAGGTCGTGACCCGCGGCGGTGATGAGGAAGCCCCTGGGCCACGCGCGCCGATCGATCCGTGCGGGGACGAGCCGCTCGGGCAAGTGCAAGCCGTCCGCGTCCAAGGCCCGCGCCAGCCGCGCGTCCGCCCCCACCAGAAAGACCAACCCCCGCTCCCGCGCCGTCCGCCGCAGCGCCGGCCCTCGCGCGACCACCTCGGCGCGCCCGAAGGTGCGAAAGACGACGCCCGCGCCGCGGGGCAGACGCGCCATCGCGCTTTCCGGCCTTGGCGTCCGCTCGGGATCGGTGAAGAAGAGGAGGCGGGGCAGGTTCGGCGGTCCTCCCAGCCGGCGCGCCGTCCGCCAGAGACTCTCGAGAGAATCGCTGTTCAATGACCACCGCACCGCTGAGCGAGATCCGCACGCGAATCGCCAGGGCCGCCGTGGCGGCGGGGCGTGATCCGGCGTCGGTGAGCCTGACGGCGGTCTCCAAACAGCAGCCATGGAGCGCGGTGGCGGCCGTCCTCGACGCTGGTCAGCACGTCTTCGGCGAGAACCGCGTCCAGGAAGCCATGGAGCGGTGGGCGCCGCGGCGCGAAGTGGTCGAGATTCGCCTGATCGGCCCGCTGCAGACCAACAAGACCGCCGACGCCGTCGCCTTCTTCGACGCCATCGAGACGCTGGAGCGCCCGCGCCTCGCCGAGCGCCTCGCCGCGGAGATCGCCAGGCAGGGGCGTTCGCCATCCCTGCTGGTCCAGGTCAACACTGGGGAGGAACCCAATAAATCGGGGGTCCCGCCGCGCGAGGCGGACGCCTTCATCGGCGCCTGCCGGGAGCGCCACGGCCTGGCCATCGCCGGCCTGATGTGCATTCCCCCGGTCGACGAGCCGCCGGGGCCGCACTTCGCCCTGCTGGCCAAGATCGCCCGTCGCAACGGCCTCGCCGAGCTTTCCATGGGCATGAGCGGGGATTTCGAGGTCGCGATCCGCCACGGCGCCACCCGCGTTCGCGTCGGCTCCGCGCTGTTCGGCGAGCGTCATCGCGCTTAGACCACCCCGCTTGGCGAAGCGTGGATGCAGAGCGCATCCCACGTCGATGCGCCAGCCAGCAGCGAAAGCAGATCGGCCTGGCGCAGCGCGACGCAACCGTCGGTCGGCGAATAGTCCGCTCGCGCCAGATGCAGGAAGATCGCCGATCCCAATCCCGGTCTCACCGGCGCGTCGTTGTAGCCGAGGACGACGATGAGGTCATAGACGTGGTCCTCTCGCCAGAGATGTTCGGCGCTGGCGGCGTGGGGCCACGGTACGGGCCGGTTGTATGCGGGATCGCCAGGCGCGTCGCACCAGCCATCGGCGGGGGTCAGGGCGACGACGGGCAGCTTCGTGTCCGGCTTCGTCATCCGATCGGGGCGATAATACAACCGCCGCAGCGGCCACAGCCCCGCCGGCGTCGCGCCATCGCCTTCCCGCTTCTCGCCCATCGCCGCGACCCCGCCACGGCCCAGCGCGCAGCGTGCGTGGCCTTCCCGCAGGAAGAACACCCCGTCGGCGTAGACCTCGAAATTCATCATCGGTTCCAGAGCGCCGGTTGGCGGAGGCCACCGGAAGGTGCATGTTCGCCTTCCATGGCGCAAAGAAAATCCATTTTGATCGTCGACGACGACGACGACCTGCGCGCCCTGCTCGCTGAGCAGTTGGCCGCCGAAGATTTCGTCACAGCGGTCGCCGCGACCGCGCAGGCCGGTGTCGGCGCCGCGCTGGAAACCCGCCCCGATCTTATCCTGATGGACCTCGACCTGCCGGACATGAATGGCCGAGAAGCCTCGCGCAAAATCCGCGACGGCGGCGTCGCCTCGCCGATCATCATGCTGACCGCGGCGGGAAGCGAGGAGGACACCATCCTGGGTCTCGACGCCGGGGCCTCGGACTATGTCACCAAGCCCTTCAAGCTTTCCCTGCTCCTTGCCCGCATCCGCGCCCAGCTCCGCGCGCACGAGGCTTCGGAAGACGCGGTCTTCACCATCGGCCCCTATGCGTTCCAGCCGGCGAACAAGATCCTGCTCGACGAAAAGGGCAGACGCCTGCGCCTCACCGACAAGGAGGCGAATATCCTGAAGTTTCTCTATCGCGCGGGGGGAAAATCGGTCTCCCGCGAGGTTCTGCTGGCCGAGGTGTGGGGCTACAACGCAGGCGTCACCACGCACACCCTGGAGACGCACGTCTACCGCCTGCGCCAGAAGATCGAGCCGGATCCGGCGAAGGCGAAGCTGCTGATCACCGAGGCGGGGGGCTACCGACTCGCGCCGTAGCTCAGCGTGTTCTCGCTTCACCCCTCGCCCTACGGTGGTGGGTCAATTTGAATCTGGCCCGGGTTGACGCCCCTTCGATCCAGTCGCGGACCGGCGTATATTGCGGCCATGGCCAAGACACCGAACCGCCCACGCGATCCAAATCAATTGGCGAAGGCGATAGCGGACATCGCGACTGGCGACTCAATCGATCAGCCTGTCCGAACAGACCCTCGCGCCATCGGCGGGACAGCCGGGGGAAAAGCCCGCGCCCTTTCCGTGTCCCCGCAACGAAGGAAACAGATCGCTCAAAAGGCAGCAAAAGCCCGCTGGGGTAACACGGACTAGAACCTCTACATGCTGTTTGGGTTTTCGGCGAATCCGTGCGATGATGGTTCATGGCCGATTCCCTGCATCCCGTCGCACGTGCCGCACTGATCGAAACCCTGACGGAAAGGGTTGAGCGGCTTGTGAACGCTCAAGCCAAGTTGGCGGATCAGCGGGCGTCACTATTGGCCATGCAACGCCGGAACGATCGAGAACTTTCGGACTGCCGCGCCACAGCCAGACTGTTTGATCTCGAAATTGATATCCCAACGCCTGATCGCGATGAAGTCTTGATGCGCGACCGGGAAATGTTCGAAATGGACCGTCAGCAACGGGCGCTAGCAGAACAGCTCGCGCGCCAACGCGCACATGCCGATATTCGGGCAGCGAACCTAGTACGACATCCCGGCCCCAATTACGCCAGGACGGCCGCTCTTTCTTCAGTAATCCGACCTCCGCCCGAGGAGAGTAAGCAGATCGTGATGAGGCGGCCACCAAAGCCGCCCGCTGTGAAGGTCTTCTTGTCTCAACGATTGAAAGACTTGGGCAGTGAGGGATCAAAGGCTGCACCGCTTCGCGAGGCGTACGCTCGGGCCTTCGGTGTCGAAATACACGAAAAGACTGTTGGAATGACTCTTTACCGCATGGCGAACGAAGGCACTGTTCGCCGCGAAGGTCATACTTGGTTTCTCGCCGATCCGCCTAGCGAACCGGCAGAAAACCCCGGCGTTGACGCGCCGGGGCCTGAAAAGCTGCTTTAGAAGGAAGGAGGACGCACCATGTGGTTCATGGTCCGTAACATATCGGCCTGAACCTGAGTTGAGCCTCTGCGGTGCTACCCCGTTGAGGCTCGGCTCGGACCTTTGTCGCCCCGGAAGCTGAACTGGATGACCCTAGAAAGTCGCACAGCACCCGGTTGCTACCCGGGAGAGTGTGAGTTCGAACCTCACCCGGGGCGCTCAAAGGTATAGCACTCAACTAAATGTAATACAAGGTCACTTAGGCCGAAAAGCGTAAATGAATCAGCGATCTAATGCGTATTACTATAGGGAATCTAACTGACTCTTATGCTTGACAAATGGAAGCATATGGGTCAGTTTGATGGACATGAACAAGCTCTCACACACGGACCGAGCCCGCATCCTTCATATGCTGTGTGAGGGAAACTCGATTCGAGCCGTCACTCGAATGACCGGTGCAAGCAAAAACACCGTCGCCAAACTCTTGAATGATGCAGGGGCGGCCCTTGGGGCCTATCAAGATGCGGCCTTCCGTAATCTTCCCTGCACAAACGTCCAAGTCGACGAAATTTGGAGCTTCACCTACGCGAAGCAGAAGAATGTGGAGAGCGCCAAGGCCGCGCCCGAGGGTGCGGGAGACACTTGGACTTGGACAGCGATTTGCGCCGATACGAAGCTAGTCTTTTCGGTGCTCGTGGGCGGTCGGACGATTGCATATGCCCGCGAGTTCATGGCGGACATTCGAGACCGCCTCGCCAACCGGGTCCAGCTCAATTCGGATGGTCACACGGTCTATTTCCGCGCGGTCCGCGAGACCTTTGGCACAGACATTGGCCACGGCATTCTAGTGAAGACCTATGGCAACGGTGACAGCGGGAAGGGTGGCGGCGGAGCGCGCTATAGCCCTTCGCCGCTTGAAAACATCAAGAAGGTGCGCGGCACTGGAAACCCCGACAAGGCGCTGATTTCCACGTTGTATGTCGAGCGGCAAAACCTCACCATGCGGATGAACATGCGTCGGTTCACGCGTTTGACGAACGGCTTCTCCAAGAAAATTGAGAACCACGTCAACGCGATCAGCCTGCACTTCGCGTACTATAATTTCGTTCGCATTCACCAAACCCTTCGCGTCACCCCGGCAGTGGCTGCTGGCGTAACGGACCGCCTTTGGGAAATGTCGGACTTGGTGGCGATCATTGAGGCCGCCGAAGCGCCGCTGGGTCCGCGCGGCCCTTACAAAAAGAGCGCAGCGTCCCCTGTCAATTCTTCGGCGGATTCAAATTGACCCACCACCCCCTACCGCCAAACCCGTTCCAGCCGGGCGTCGGTCCCGCTCTACAGCACCAAATCCACGGTGATCGGCGCGTGGTCGCTGGGTTGCACCCAACCGCGGACATCGTCGTGGACCCGCGCGGCGACGGCGCCCAGGCGGAAGGCGGCGTCGCGCAGGCCGGGGGTGATCCAGATGTGGTCGAGGCGCAGTCCGCGGTTGCTCGCGCGGAAATCGGCGGCGCGATAGCTCCACCAGGAGAACAGCTTTTCGATTGCCGGCGTGACCTCGCGGTGGAGATCGATGAAATTCGCGCTCGCCTTCAGCCGCGCCATGGCCTCCACCTCGACCGGCGTGTGACTGACGATCTTGGACATGTATTTGTGGTTCCAGACATCGTTCTCACCCGGCGCGACGTTCAGATCGCCGCAGATCACGAGCGGCTTGGCGGGATCGCGCCGCGCCATCTCCGCGGTCAGACGCGCGTAGAAATCGAGCTTGTGATCAAACTTCGGATTGAGCAGGCGGTCGGCGATATCGCCCCCGGCGGGGATGTAGAAGTTGTGGATCTCGACACCGGCGACCACGGCGGACACCGCGCGGGCGTGCTTCTCCCGGCAGACGTCGAGGGCCGGTGCGTCCTCGATCGGCAGACGCGAAGCGATGGCGACGCCGTGCCAGCCCTTCTGGCCGCTGATGCGCAGATAGGGCAGACCGGCCTCGACGAAGGCGCCGGTGGGAAACTCGCCTTCCCGGCACTTGATCTCCTGCAGGCAGAGCACGTCCGGCGCGTGTTCGGCGACGAAGCGTTGCACCTGCGGCGCGCGCAGGCGCACCGAATTGATGTTCCAGGAGGCGATACGAAGGCGCATCAGTCCGCCGGCAGCGTTTCCAGGAAGCGCGCGGGCTCACCGATGTGGGGCGCCACGACCTCGCCATCGCGCATGACCACCCGCCCGCGGATGATCGTCGCCATCGGCCAGCCTTGAGCCTCGAAGCCGTCGAAGGGCGTCCAGCCGGCGCGGCTGGCGGTGTCGGCGTGGCGGATCGTGCGGATCGCGCCCAGATCGACCAGGGTGAGGTCGGCGTCCCAGCCCTCCGCCATGCGCCCCTTGTCGGCGAGGCCGAAGATGCGCTGCGGGCCGTGGCTGGTGAGATCGACCAGGCGTTCGAGGGTCAGGCTGCCCTCGGCGACATGGGTCAGCATGATCGGCAGCAGGGTCTGCACCCCCGGCATCCCGGACGGCGAGGCGGGATAGGGCCGCGCCTTTTCCTCGGCGGTGTGCGGCGCGTGGTCGGAGCCCAGAACGTCGGCGACGCCGGTGGCGAGACCGCGCCAGAGCGCGGCGCGATGCTCCGGCCCCCGGATCGGCGGGTTCATCTGAGCGTAGCCTTTCAGCCGCTCGTAAGCCTCCGGTCCGGCCAGGGTGAGGTGCTGCGGGGTCAGTTCGACGCTGGCGACATCCTTGTTCCTGGCCAGGAATTCGATCTCTTCCGCGGTGGTGACGTGAAGGACATGGATGCGCTTGCCCAGTGACCGCGCCAGCTTGACCAGGCGCTTGGTCGAGCGGATCGCGGACTCGGCGTCGCGCACCTCCGGATGGCTGGTCCAGTCCCCGGTCCGCGCCAGCGGACGGCGCTCGGCCAGGCGGTATTCGTCCTCGGAGTGAAAGGTCCCGCGCCGGTTGATGTTGCGCAGAATCGCGCCGACGCCTTCGTCATCGGGCACCAGCAGGCTGCCGGTGGACGCGCCCATGAAGACCTTGACCCCGCAGCAGCCCGGCAGGCGCTCCAACTCGCCGAGGAATTCCGCGTTCTGGTGGGTGCCCCCGATATAGAAGGCGTGGTCGGTGTGCATCCGCCCCTTGGCGCGGGCAAGCTTGTCGGCCAAGGCGTCGGGATCGGTGGTCGTCGGTTCGGTGTTGGGCATCTCGAACACCGTCGTCACGCCGCCCAGGACCGCGCCGCGCGACCCGCTCTCGAGATCTTCCTTCCATTCCAGTCCAGGCTCGCGGAAGTGGACCTGGCTGTCGATGACGCCCGGCATCACCGTGAGCCCCGTGGCGTCGAAGACTTCGCCGGCGTGGGCGCCGCGCAGGTCGCCGACATGAGCGATCTTGCCGGCGCGCACGCCGATGTCCGCCGCGCCGCGACCGGCGTGATTGATCACCTCGCCGCCGCGCACGATCAGGTCGTAGGTTTCAGGCATTGCCTTCTCCGGCGTCGATTTCAGCGGTTTCGGCGAGCAACTTGCGGGCGGCGGTCAGCGCCGCCGACACGCGCAGATTCATCATGTGACAAACCGGGTGGTCAAGGCGCGTGTCCCCGGCCTTGATCTGGGCGAAGCTCCGCGTCCCGCGCACGGTCCGCGCGTCCGCGCCCCAGGGCGCGTAGCGCTGCTCGTCGGACGGCCCGAACAGGCCGAGCGTCGGCGCGCCGGCGGCGGCGGCCATGTGCATCAGGCCGGAGTCGTTGCCGATAAAGAGCCGCGCCTTGGCGAGGGCCGCGAAACGGACCAGCAACGGTTCGCGGTCGATCAGGTCGATCCGACGGTCCTTGGTGACGACGTTGAGCAGCGCCGCGGCGACCGCGCGGTCGCCTGGGCCGCCCAGCACCATCAGCCGCCCGCCCGCCAGCTCGCCGCCCGGTCCCAGAAGGGTTCTTGCGACCTGGGCGAAACGCTCCGTCGGCCAAATCTTGCCGATCCAGTTCGCCGCCGGCGCGAGGGCCAGGATCGGCCCCTCCCCCGCCGTGATCGCCTCCGCCCGCGCGCGCTGCGCCGGCGATGTCCATAGCCGGGGCGACGGCGGTTCGTGTTCCAGTCGGAGCAGCCGCGCCGCCTCGACCACCTTGTGGATGGGGGCCGCGCTCGGTTTGTGCACCGCGCGCCGGGAGCGGTTCAGAAAAGCGGAGATCCGCGACCCTCTCAGGTCGACGATCAGCCCCCATTTGCGCTCGCGGACTTCCCGCCACAGGCCATACCAGTGGAGCGCCAGGGGCCGCTTCTCCATCACGATGACGCGCTCGAGTTCCGGGACCTCGGCGAAGAGCGGCGCGGTGAGCGCGCTGGCGACGATGGTGAAGCGCGCGCCCTCGACCTGTTCCGCCAGGGAGGCGATCAGGCCGCTCGACAGCACCGCATCGCCGATGCGGCTGGAGGTGATGAACAGGATGGGAAAACGGCGTCCGGCCATGGCGGCGCAGATGTATACGCCGCGGGCCCTGGCGCCAAAGGCCCGGCTTCGCCACATGGCCCCTGTGACCGCCGCGCTCTCCCACATCGCCCGCTTGAAGGACCGCGCCGTGATCGCGGTGACCGGAGAGGACTGGCGGGGCTTCCTGCAAGGCCTGATCACCCAGGATGTCGAGAGCCTAGCGCCGGGCGAGCTACGCTTCGGCGCGCTGTTGACGCCGCAGGGCCGGCTGTTGTTCGACCTTTTCATTCTGGGCCGTGAGGATGGCTGCTGGCTGGACTGCGCCGCGGACCGGCGGGACGACTTGGTCGCGCGGCTGACGATCTACCGCCTGCGCGCCAAGGTGACGATCGCGGCCACCGAAACCGCCGTCCTGGCGGGCTGGGGCGCGGACGCCGCGCCGGAGGGCTGGATCCGCGATCCCCGCTTCTTGGAACTCGGCTTTCGCCGCTACCACGAGAGGGCGGCGGAAACCGCGCGCGGCGAGGCGGACTACGACGGCCATCGCCTGTCGCTCGGTGTGCCGGGCGCGGCGGACTGGGGCTCGGACACGACCTATCCGATCGAGGCCAATTTCGACCTTTTGAATGGCGTCGATTTCAAGAAGGGCTGTTTCGTCGGTCAGGAAACCACCTCGCGCATGAAGCGCAAGGGGACGATCAAGAGCCGCATGGTCCCGGTGGTGTTCCAGGGCGCGCCGCCGCCGTTCGGCGCGGAGCTGTTGGCCGGAGACCTCCGCGCCGGGCAGTCGTTGTCGGGGCGGGATGGCCGGGCGATGGCGCTGGTTCGTCTCGATCGGCTGACGGGCGCGCTGGCGACGGCCGACGGCCGGCCGTGGCGGCCCGAATTTCCAGCGTGGTTGGCGCCCCACGCCGCGCTCGCCTAGAGCACGATGCGATCGGACGGAACGGTCCGATCGTTGAATCGTGCTCTACGCTTTTAGGGCTAGAGCGTGTTCCGACCGTAAAACCGGATTCCACTTTTACGGAACTCGCTCCTAGAGCTTCACTTCACCGCGAAAAGAGGGACCATCGGCTTCACGCCGCCGGCGTCATCGCCGGAATGACCCAGACGATCCGAGATCCCGAAGGCGTCTTGGATCGTCCGCAGCAGCGAATAGTGGTCGTAGGGCGTGGCGTCGGAGACCCCGCGCGGGCCGTGATTGGTGATGACCACGGTGGGGATGTGGCCGCCGCCGCCGTTCGCCGGCTTGCCGCAGCAGCCCTCCGTCCCGCGCTGCGCGCCCTCGTCGAAGGTGATGACGATGGCGACATTGGCGTCGGACTTCCACGCCGCCGTCGCCTGGATCGTCGCGACGATCGCGCCGACCTCGGCGTCGCCGCGTCTGATCAAGGGGCCGGTGTTCGTGATCGCGCAGTCCGCCGGGACGCCGGGCAGCGGCGGAAGGCCGTGCATCTCGTTGCACTGGTTGGGCACGATGAGGGCGAAGTTCGGCAGGGTCTCGGCGGCAAGGTCGGCGCGCCACTGATCGAAGCCCACAAGATGTTTCGCCCGGTCAGGATCGTTCTGCGCGGAGGCGAAGTTGAGAAATCCGGCGTGCTTGGAGGCATAGACCGGCACGGGAACGAAGGTCTTGGCCACCGCGCGGTCCTCCGCCACATAGTCGAGCGACCCCGGCGAGGGCAGGCTTTCCAGATAGGCCTTCCAGGTCAGCCCCGCGTGCTGAACCTGATCGCCAAGGTGCGGCGTGGTCATCGTATGCGCCACGTAGCCGGGCGCGGCGGCGTTTGGACAGTTGCGGTCCTGCTGACCCGGCTTGCAATAGAAGGCGTCGTCGTCGTGGATGCCGAAATTGTCCCCGCCCAGCAGGGCGACATAGTTGCCTTCGCTGGGATGGGTCTCGCCGTAGAACCGCGCCGCCGCGCCATAGGTCTGGGCCAGGGACGCGATGTTCGGCGCGGCGACCGGATCCATGATCTGTTCGTAGTTTTTGTTCTCTTCCAAGATGACGAAGATGTGGTCGTAGCGCGGAACGCCCTCCAGCGCCGCGCGCGATGGCGGCGCCGTCGCGCAACCCATCAGAAGCGCGCACCCGGCGAGCGCGCCGGCGGACAATATCGAGCGTGGGGTCATGATCCGTTCCCTCGGAAGCGCGCGCTTATACCATCCGGCGCCCTGCCGCCCATCGCTTGCGCGCCAACTTCCACCGTCGTAATAGCCCCACCCTTCGGCGATCGCCCTGATCCTCGGTAGCTCAGTTGGTAGAGCAGGCGGCTGTTAACCGCCGGGTCGCAGGTTCGAGTCCTGCCCGGGGAGCCATCGTCATGTGCGCCAGCGTGCGCCGATGAGTAGAAAACCCCTGAGAAATCAGTCATAAGGGAAGTCGGTTCCGTCGCCGACAGTCGCCGATGTTCGCCCATAACCGGGGGTCATTGGGGTCAAGGTGGGGGTTACCGCTCGGTGACCCTAAGGAGTGACCCCCACCATGGCCCTATCCGACGCCACGATCCGCGCCGCCAAGCCGGGTGCGACCCAATACAAGCTGTTCGATGAGGGCGGCCTCTTCATCATCGTTCGGCCTTCCGGCGGTAAGCTGTGGCGGCTGAAATACCGCCATCTCGGCAGGGAGCAGCAACTTAGCGTCGGGCGCTATCCCGACGTGGGCTTGAAGGAAGCGCGCGAACGGCGTGACGCAGCGCGCAAGCTGATTGCGTCTGGAGCAAATCCCGCCTTCGAGAAAAAGCGCGCGGCCGTCGCGGCCTCAGTCAGCGCCGCCAACACCTTTGGCATGATCGCCGAAGAGTTCATCGCCAAGCGTGAGCGCGAGGGGTTGCAAGGCGTCACCACCCGCAAGTCGCGTTGGCTCCTGTCGCTGCTGGAGCCCGGCTTGGGCGGTCGCCCGATCGCCGATATCGAGGCGTACGAACTGCTTGACGCCGTCCGGAAGATAGAAACCGCCGGTCACCTCGAAACGGCCAAGCGCGCCTTGTCTTTCGCCAGCCGCGTCTTCCGCTATGCCGTGGCCACGACACGGGCGAAGCGAAACGTGGCGGCGGACCTTCAAGGCGCCCTGACTGCCCCGACCGTCAAGCACCACGCGGCCATAGTCGACCCCCAGGGCGTCGGGGGTCTTTTGCGCGCTATCGAGGGCTTCGACGGCCAGCCGGTGACGCTATGGGCGCTCAGGCTTGCTCCGCACGTCTTCGTGCGGCCCGGCGAACTGAGACAGGCCGAATGGACGGAGATCGACTTGGAAGCGGCGGTCTGGCGGATACCGGCCAAGCGCATGAAGATGAAGCGCGAGCACGTGGTCCCGTTATCGACCCAGGCCGTCGCCATCCTGAAGGAAGCGCAAGGCGTGACCGGGCATGGCCGCTATGTGTTCCCTGGTCAGCGCACTCCGCACCGCCCCATGTCGGAAAACACCTTGAACGCCGCGCTTCGCCGCTTGGGCTATGGTGCCGACGAGATGACCAGCCACGGCTTCAGGTCAACGGCGAGCACGCTGTTGAACGAGTCGGGCAAATGGAGCGTGGACGCCATCGAACGCGCCTTGGCGCACGGTGACAGCGACAACGTCCGCGCGGCCTACCATCGCGGCGCTCATTGGCAGGAGCGCGTGAAGATGGCGCAATGGTGGAGCGATCACCTCGACGCCCTGCGCGACGGTGGCAAGGTCCTGCCATTCCAGGCGACGAACTGAGCGACCCGCTCATTGAGCATTCGGGATACGGGTGCTTCAAGGTCGGGTTCCCGCGTCCTAATTAACGGAACTATTCGACCCTTAAGCGACGTGAGAAGGTCTGCTGGCGACGCGCTTGCAGGTGGCGTCATCGAATCAAAGTGTGCTTATATTCCTGTCAGGGGAGGCACCATGGCCGAACAGATGACTCTTGGGCAGCTCCGACTCGGAAAAGTCGACGGAAAACATGAATACCTGACCCCTCAGAGCGAGCGTGACCAGCTTGTTTTTGATGCGTTTTTGATTCCCGACAGCGTCGATCCTCAGCGCCTGAACAATGGCGCTTGCCACTATGTCGAAGGCTTTCGCGGAACAGGAAAAACCTCTTTGCTGCGGTGGCATGCGGAGCAGCAGAGAGTGGCTGGAAGCGAAACGCGCTTTGTCCTTTTTAAGTCCGACCTGACCGAGAGCCAGCGTCTCGCAATCTCTACGGAAGTGGGAATTGATTGGGCTGACATAGACTCCGGAAAAATGGAGGTATCTCAGGACTTTAAGGCCGCTTGGACGTGGTTTATTCTGCACAAGATCGGCGAAATATTGGATGCAGATAGCAGCATTGCAATAGGAGACACGGATGCGTTTCTTCGATTACTTGGCATCATCGACAATAAAGTCTTCACAAAGTCGGTAGGCTTCATGCCGCGCCTAGAAGGCGCGAAAGTCAAAATCAAAGGGCATGTCGGCTTTTTCAGCATGGAGCTGGGCGGTGACTTCCGCGCCGAAGGAGACGAAAGCGGCAAAGCATCTCTTGACTCATTAGCTCAGGCGGCCGGCCGGCGCGCTGCAAAGCTCAATATGTCCAAACCAATATATTTGTACTTTGACGAGCTTGAGGTATTTTACTCAGACCAAGCGCAATACAAGCGCGACCAGCGCATGGTCCGCGACCTCATATTCGCTATATCATCCATTAATGACATATTTCGTTCGAACAAGGTTCCTATTCACGTGCTTGGTGCCGTCCGCTCGGAGGTTGTAGATGGCATGGGATCGCTGGGCCAGGAGGTCGATAGGCTTGTGCATGACAGGGGGTTCTTGTTGGCTTGGCACCACTCAAAGCGCTCTATTGAACACCCCCTCATGAAAATGATTGGCCGCAAAATCGTAGCTGCAGAAAAGGAGTTAGGGGTTACGCCATAAGAAGATCCCATTGCTCGGTACTTCCCAGAACAAATCGATGGAAATAGTATTGATACAATTCTTCTTGACCGCTCTTTCTACAAGCCACGCGACATTATGTGGAGGTTGACGCTCGCTCAAAAGCTTTTTCCAAATAGTGAGCGGTTCTCAAAAGATGTCCTGTACGACTCTGAGAGTGAATACTCTGCAAAATTATGGGATGAGGTCCGTTATGAATTGAGCGCTGCATACTCTGAGACGGAGATCGACGTTATAGAATCAGCGTTTTCTGGTTCGGCGAGATACTTTGACCTGACCGATGCGCAAACCCGATTTGCTACTGCTGCTGCCCGAAGCAGACCGGCCGAGGCACTGATCGCACGGCGAAGCGTGGCGGATCTCCTTAGTGACCTGTATCGCCTGGGAGCCATTGGGAACGCATTTCGCGTCGGGCCTTCCGCAGGCGATATCCGCAATCGATGGGCATTTCGTGGCGATCCTACCCTTCTGTTGGACAAGCGCATGGAAATGCACCCCGCACTCGCCAAGCGGCTGTCAGCGGTTTCGGCCCGCAGGCGAGGATCGAAAGGGACGGGCCGCTAAATTCAGAGTCCCACCCTCAGCGGCAATTGGGAACGTCCGCTTTTGGCGATCCTATCCCCCGTAAAAGGCGCTTCGCCTGTGGGATTCGCGCAAGTGTCCTTGCCACAGACACCTCGTTGGGTTTCGTAATGTGGCGTGGCGAATCACATCGCGAACTTCCGTCCTATAGACCCAAGGTCTGACGCCCCGGAAGACTGGGTGCGAGCTGCAGAGGCGATTCAAGTGGTGCGCGTCGCAACCTTTTCGCAGGTCGCAAACGTCACGATCTTACGGCGCGCTCACGCCGGATTGATCCGGACAAGAGCGGACTTAGTTCTAGTCGGCGACCGTTCCGATAGGGACATCGAAATACCCAGTAAGTTCTGGTGGGCGGAAGGCCATCAAGCGATTGAGCAAAATTGGGAGGTCGGTGACTTCTCAACCTATGTCGACAAGCAGTACCTAGTCCGCGCTTTCGGTGTCCAGTTCGACCGTGCGGGCCTCAATGAGCTCCTGCCAGGGGCCTTTGACTCAGTCCCAAAAGCGCTTGCTCAGCCCGACATCAAAGAGGCGGGAGGGCGTCCTATGTCCCCGCTTTGGGCCGCTTGGGTGGCTGAGCTGGTCGCTGAGATTCACCGCGATGGGTTTCCGGCCGGGGCGGGGACGAAGGGTGCCAGTGAACTGATTAAGCGAGTCGCCGATAGCCTCGCGGAGCGAGGCCTAGAGGGGCCGTCGCGCACTACCGTCCAAGAGACGGTCAATGCTGTTCTACGGCGCCATCGCTCCGCCGGAAACACGGACTGACCCGTTTTCGGCCAATACCGGCGCAATCCGGCTGCATCTCGCTAGCCGCCTTTTAACTTCGCCGATGTTCGCTGGCACACGCCGGAACATTGGAGTGAAGAAATGGAACCCATCGCCGCCTCTATAAATGATATCGCCAAGGCTCTCAGTCTAGGCCGGACCTCGATTTACGCCCTTATAAAGGAGGGCCGTCTCGACACCGTAAAACTTGGCCGCCGTACCCTGATCAAAGTCGACTCGGTGCGCCGGTTGCTCGAAACGCGATAGGTCGCGCCGTGACCCGCCCCAATCCTAGGCTGGCGAAGCTGCATCGCGACTACACCGATTCCGAGACCGCCCGGCTGTTCAAGGTCCACCGCAACACCGTGCGGGGGTGGCGTAAGAGGGGCCTCCCCGCCATCGATGACCAGCGGCCCGCCATGATCCAAGGCAAGGCCCTTCGCGCCTTCCTGGAGGGCGAGCGCGCCCGTTCGAAGCGGCCCTGTCCGCCCGGCACCATCTACTGTTGCAAGTGCCGCGCGCCGCGACCGCCCGCCGTCGATTCGGTGGTTTTTCACTTGGTCGACAACGGGACGGGCAACGTCCGCGGCCTTTGCGCCGAATGCGGAACGCGGATGTTCCAGCGCGCTCGCCAGTCGCGACTTACGACGAAATTGCCCGGATTTCACGTCCACGTCGTGGAGGCGGCGCGGCACATAGAAGAGTGCCCATGACCCTCCCTAAACTGTCTCAAACCAAAGGACTGACCGCCATGTCCAAACACAACCCCCGGAATGCCCGCCTGAAGCACGCCTATTTCCAATATCTGAAGGAGGCGCGGCGTCGTAACGATGCGTCCATCGACGGGGTCGCCGCTGCCCTCGCACGGTTCGAAGACTCGACCGGCCACCGGGACTTCGCCAAGTTCCACCGCCAACAAGCGGTGGCGTTCAAACGCAGGCTGGACGAACAATTGAGCGTCCGGAGTGGGGAACGCCTAAGCCGGGCAACGGTGCATTCGACCCTGTCGGCGTTGCGAGCGTTCTTCATCTGGTTGGTCGATCAACCGGCTTCCGGCGCAAGATCAGCTATTCTGACGCCGACTATTTCAACCTGTCGGAAGGTGACGTCCGGATTGCCAAGGCCGTGCGCGAGAAGCCATTTCCCCGCCTTGAACGGGTCCACCACGCCCTGTCGATGGCTCCCGCCACCACCGATGTCGAGAAGCGCGACCGCGCCCTGTTGGCGTTGGCGCTCCTCACGGGCGCGAGGGACGGGGCGATCATAACTCTGAAAATGAAGCACGTCGATTTGGGCGAGGGGGTGCTCAATCAGGATGCCAGCGAGGTGCATACCAAATTCTCCAAGACGTTTTCGACCTGGTTCTTCCCTGTCGGCGGTGATGCCCTCGCCATCCTGACGGAATGGGTAGGCCACCTTCGCGAAGCGCTCCATTGGAGCGATACGGACCCTCTGTTTCCCGCGACAAGGATGGAAGTCGGGCCGGGAGGCGGCTTCGTCGCGGCGGGCCTGAAGCGCGAGCACTGGAGCACATCGGAACCCGTCCGGCGCATATTCCGCGAGGCGTTCGAACGGGCAGGCCTGCCCTACTTCAAGCCCCATGCCATCCGCGACACCCTCGCCCAATTTGGCGAGCAACGGTGCCCCACGCCGGAACACTTCAAGTCCTGGTCACAAAATCTTGGCCACGAGAAAGTGCTCACGACTCTAACCAGCTACGGCGTCGTCTCGCGTCAACGCCAAGCCGAGCTGATCCGGGGAATGGCCGTCGAGCGCGATGGCCCTAGCGTCGAAGCCCGGTTGGCCAAGCTGGCGAGAATTGAAGCGGCGGCGGCGGCCTAGCCGCCACGCAGGCGCCACTCTTGCTGACACCCAACCCGACCCGCCAACCCCTAGGACGGCGCGCCGACCCGGACACCGCCTTCTACACGCGCACCCGCCGACCCTATCGATCGGTACAGGGGCTCCCCGGCGTGCCCTACGCCTGCCTTCGCTTACCCACCGGAGGCGGCAAGACGGTGATCGCGGCGCATCTTGTCGGCGTGGCGGCGGACTCGCTCCTGAAAATCGACAACCCTTGCGTCTTGTGGCTGGTCCCGTCGAACGCCATCCGCGAACAAACCTTGAAGGCGCTTCAGGATCGGGCGCACCCGTTCCGCCAAGCCCTCGCCGAGCGGTTCGGTGAGAACGTCCGCGTCCTGACCGCCGGTGAAGCCCTCTACGCCAAGCGCCCGGACTATGACGGCGGGGCGGTGGTGATCGTCGCGACGATCCAAGCCTTCCGGGTCGAAGCGACCGAAGGGCGCAAGGTCTATGACGCCAGCGGCGAACTCATGGGCCATTTCAGCGGCCTGCCCGACGCGGTGGTCAGACGGCTGGAATTGACGCCGGGCGGGAGCACGCCGATCCCGTCGCTGTGCAACGTCCTGAAATTGCGCCGCCCGGTGGTGATCGTGGATGAGGCGCACAACGCGCGGACCAACCTTTCCTTCACCACCCTCGCCCGGTTCGACCCGGCCGCGATCCTGGAGCTGACCGCGACCCCCGCCAAGGATTCCAACGTCTTGCATCACGTGTCGGCGGCGGAATTGAAGGCGGCGGACATGATCAAGTTGCCCATCGTTCTACGCGGGCGACCTGATTGGAAGGATACTGTCGCCGACGCCAAGGCGTGGCTGGAGACGCTGACGGAAAAAGCGAGGCTGGAGGCGGCGGCGACCGGGGAGACGATGCGCCCGGTGATGCTGCTACAGGCGCAACCGGACAAGGGACCGGCGGCGATCACGGTGGACGTGTTGAAGCGCGCCCTTGTTGAAGACTTCCAAGTTCCACCCGCGCAAATCGCCATCGCGACCGGCAAGGTCTGGGAACTGGACGGTGTCGATCTCGGCGCGCCCGATTGCCTGGTCCGCTACGTCATCACCGTGCAAGCGCTCAAAGAGGGGTGGGACTGTCCGAACGCCTATGTCCTTTGCAGCGTCGCCGAACAGCATGGCGCAACCGCCGTCGAACAAATCCTAGGGCGGGTCATGCGGCTCCCAAACGCCCGACGAAAGCGGGACCCCGACCTCAATCAAGCCTAGCCCTTGCGATCAAAGACGGGTGTGTCGAAGAGCGGGAGCACTGGAAAGAAGTTTGGAGCACCGGTGCAGACCCTACGTTGGGCAGGATTCAAGGCGAGACTATCGACGAGGGACGCCAGCAGAACGCCGTCAAGGCCGTTCTTAGGGAACGACAACTGCGGCACCCCCAATCGAGCTAAAACACCACCTCCGGGCGATGCTCGCCGATCACATCGGCGTGATCAGATGCGGTCGGGGGGTCACTTTGGGGGTCATGTTGGACCAGCACCTCCCAAAACATGATAAAATTCAGTATTTTACGTGATTATCGGGGGTCCTGCCCGTGCCATCGCCATGCGCGCCAAGCTTTTACGATTAAACATTATTTTTACCGAGAATTAGCCGAAACCTTTCCGCCAGCCTCGGGGCGCGGGCGATCGAGAGGCCGACGCCGGCGCTGATCCTCAATCGCCAAGCGCCGCCTGCGCTATCCTTTCACCGGAGGCCCGGCCAGTAATCGGCCGCCGAGCCAGCGACGGGTGAAGTTCAATGTTCAATGCGGCGGATTTTTTCGGGACCATGGCGCCGATGGAGGCGCGAGCGGCGGATACCTTGCCTGAAGGACCGGAGTGGTGGTTCGAGCCCAAGTGGGACGGGTTTCGTTGCGTGGCGTTCCGCCGAGGCGACGAGGTTCTTCTGCGGGCGAAATCCGGCAAGCCGCTCGAGCGGTATTTCCCCGACATGGTGGCGACCCATCGCGAACTCACACCGGATACATTCATCGTCGACGGCGAACTCCTGGTGCGGGCCGACGGACGTTTTTCGTTCGAGGCGCTGCAGATGCGGCTTCATCCCTCGGAGACGCGCGTTCGGCGCCTCGCCGCCGAGACGCCGGCGAGCTTGACCCTCTTCGACATGCTGTACTCGCCCACCGAAGGCGATGTCCGTCGGAGGTCCTTGCGCGAGCGTCGCGCGGCGCTGGACGACTTCGCCCAAGACTTTCCCGCCGGCGGGGCCTTGTCGGTGACCCCAGGGTCCGCCGACCGCGACCTTGCGCGGAGCTGGCTGTCCGGCGGCAAGATCGAAGGGGTCGTCGCAAAACGGCTGGACCAGCCCTACGCCGCCGGAGAGCGGGCGATGGTCAAGGTCAAACGCGTTCGCACGGCCGACTGCGTCGTCGGCGGATTTCGTTACGGCGCGCACTCGAACCTGGTCGGCTCGCTGTTGCTGGGTCTGTACAACCCTCAGGGCCTGCTCGATCACGTCGGCTTCACCTCCGGGTTGGCCGCGGCCGACAAGCCGGCGCTGACCAAGCGCCTCGAAAGCCTCAAGGAGGGACCGGGATTCACCGGTGACAAGCCGGGCGGTCCGAGCCGCTGGGCGACGGAACGGTCCTCCGAATGGACGCCGCTCAGGCCGGAGCTGGTGGCCGAGGTCTCGTTCGATCACGTCTCGGGCGGCAGGTTCAGGCACGGCACGCGCCTGCTCCGCTTCAGGCCCGACAAGTCGCCCAGCCAGTGCCGGTTCGAGCAAATCGACTCGTAGGGCCCATTGCCGGCCTGTTTCGGGACGCGCGCCGGGCGCCCTTCGTTAGAGGCCCCCTCTGCGGTCACTGGCGAAGGCCTCAAGGTTTCACCACCATTACCCAGATGCCGGCGACCAGAGGGATGGTGGCGACGATGCCCCAAAGCAGCCAGCGGCCGGTCTCGAGACGATAGGAGTCGGGGATGCCGGCCAGAGGCGTGAAGTTTCGTGCTTGTCGCGCCAGCCGGATCTGGATCGGGACGAGGACGCCCAACCAGATCAAGCCGGAAACCGCGAACAACCCCTCTCCCCAAAGCAACCACGCGGTTCCAAAGGGGTTGACGCCCGCCGTCCACGCCGCCCCAAAGCCACCCGCGCAGAGGAGGGCGATCCCCCCGAGGGTCAGGCCGATGTCGGTGATCGTGACCATCCGCTGCGCGAAGGCGACGACCTCCGCGTTCCCGGTGCGATCGGCGAACACCTTCCAGACCGCGGTAACCGTGACGTTGCCGACCAGCATCACGACACCCAGAATATGAACGAACTTGAAAGCCTCATAACCCATTGACGGGGGCGCCTCGCTTTTTGTTGGGGACTGGATGGCCGCGGATGCCCTCGATGTCCATTGCCATCGACGTTCCCGCTTTCCAGGCCAGTTGCGCGAACCGCCGCGCGGCCTCGCGGCCTCGCGGCGTCGTGGATCGCCCTGAACCTTGGCGTCGGATCCACGCGGCCAGCGCCCGTGCGCACGGCGGGCTTGACGGCGCCTAGGGAAACCGCTGCTAGCTTCCTCTCGAATGCGGCGCGGGACGGCGCGCGGGAGGACACGACATGAGCTACAACAAGATCAAGGTGGCGCGCGACGGCGCCATCACCACCGTCACCCTCGCCGATTCCGCGACGATGAACGCCGCCAGCGTCGAGCTCGCGGCCGAGCTCCTGGACGCGTTCAAGGACGCGGCGCTCGGCGCCGCTCCGGCTCGGGCGATCATCCTCACCGGCGAAGGGCGCGGCTTCTGTTCCGGCGCCAACCTTCAGGCGGGTCCCGGCGGCGGCAGGCGCGACGGCGATGGAAAGCCGGACGCCGGCGCGGCGTTGGAGACCATCTACAATCCCCTGGTGACCTACATAAAGGAGATGCCGGTTCCCTTCGTCACCGCCGTGAACGGCGCAGCGGCGGGTGTGGGCTGTTCTCTTGGCCTGCTGGGCGACCTCATCGTCGCCGGCGAGTCGGCCTATTTTCTCCAGGCGTTCCGCCGCATCGGCCTCGTGCCGGACGGCGGCTCGACCTACCTCCTGCCGCGCATGATCGGCCGGGCCCGGGCCATGGAGATGGCGCTGCTCGGCGAACGCATCTCCGCGGCCAAGGCGCTCGAGTGGGGCCTGATCAACAGGGTCGTTCCCGACGCCGAGTTGATGAGCGCCGCCATGACCCTTGCCCAGGCCCTGGCCAGCGGCCCCGCTTCACTGGGATTGACGCGTCAGACGATGTGGGCGTCGCTAGATTCCGATTGGGCGGAACAGCTGCATCGCGAGCGCCTGGCGCAACGGACCGCCGGAAAGACCGAGGATTTCGTCGAAGGCGTCGCGGCCTTCCTCCAGAAACGGCCGGCGAATTTCGCGGGGCGGTGAAGGCTCGCGGCGCTGCCCCGGCGATCGCGCTATTTCGCCGTCACTCTTGACGCCGCGTCCCAGGCCCGCCGCGCCCAAACGGCCATGAGATCCGGGTCATCCATGGCCGCCTCGGGGACGGTCCAATAGGGCCACGCCGTCCGCTTGCGGCCTTCCCGCTGATAGGTCCACTGCGTCGAGCCGGCGGCGGCGAACGCCGGGGCGCTGACCGCGTCGGCTCTCAGCATCAGGGTGTCGCCGATCACCACCGCCACGATCCTGCCCTGGTGATAGACGCCTTTACCGCCGAACATGCGTTTGATCGTCACCGACCCCAGGGCGACGAAGAGGTCTTCGATGTCGGCGTTGTCCATCGCCTATCCTTGCCGATGATGGCGCGATTGCGAAAACTTATCTTGGAGCGCGCGCGTCTCTCCCGCCGTTTCTTCGCGCGCCGCGTGAGCGGGCCGGGAGCCCGCGCGCCAAGAACACGATTTATCGCCCTGGCCGCTCTCGCGGTCGGTTTGGCGCCCGGCGCCGGCGCGACGCCCCTGTTCGTCGATTGCCGGGGCGCGGCCACCTCCGCGCCCACGGTGATCCTGGAGGCCGGGGCCTTCGGGACCTCCGCGGACTGGGACTATATCCTCGACGACCTGGCGAAGGGGGGGCGGGTCTGCGCCTACGACCGCGCCGGCGTCGGACGTTCGGCGGACGATCGAGGCGACCGCGGCGTCCTCGCCAAGGCGGCGGAGCTGGGCGCCTTGCTGGGCCAGCTGGGCGAGACCGGCAAGGTCATCCTCGTCGGACACTCCAACGGCGCGCTCTATATCGAAGCCTTCGCGCGGCTTCATCCGGAGCGGGTGGCGGGCCTGGTCTATGTGAACGGCGTAAACGGCACGGCGGCGGACGACCCGCTCCTGCTGGGCGACCTGAAGACCGAGCGTGAGATGTCCGGCTTGGCGGCAGTCGCCGGACACCTCGGCCTCGCTCCCCTGATGGCCAACGCCTTGGCCCACGGCGAGCGCCTGGCGCCCGAGGCCGACGCGCGCAAGCGAGAGGCTTTGAGATGCGTCGCCTGTCTGGTGGTGGCGCGGGACGAGGATCGTCTGATCGTGCCGGGTCTCGACGTCGTGAACCGCCTGGGCCCCCAGGGCGTCCGGCACATTCCGACCGTGGTCATCGTCGGGGCGCCCTATCCCAAACAACGCCTCGCCCGGGCATGGCGCGCGGCCGAGATCAAACCGGCCGCCCTGGCCGATCGCTCGTGGATCCTGGACGCTCCGGGCGCCAGCCACGTCTCGCCCCTGGCGCGGGATCGGGCCTATATAGATGCGGCGATCGGTTGGCTCCGAACGCCGTTCACCACACCCCCACGTTCGGCATCGACACCCATGGCTCCACCGGCGTCAGGGCCGGTCCCGCCTGGAGCAACTCGATAGAGATACCGTCCGGCGAGCGGACGAAAGCCATCCGCCCGTCACGCGGTGGCCGGTTGATCGTCACCCCGCCGTCCTGGAGGCGCTGGCAGGTCGCGTGGATGTCGTCCACGGCATAGGCCAGGTGGCCGAAGTTGCGGCCGCCCGCGTAGTCCTCGGGATCGTAGTTGTAGGTCAGCTCCACCGTGGGCGTTCGCTTTTCCTTGGCGGTGTCGGCGTCACCGGGCGCGGCCAGGAAGACAAGGGTGAATTTCCCCGCGGGGTTATCGACCCGCGAAATCTCCTCGAGACCCAGCTTGGCGCAATAGAAGTCGAGAGCGGCGTCGAGGTCGCGCACGCGGACCATGGTGTGGAGGTATTTCATCTGTTGTGCGCTCCTGTTCGGCCGGTAGATCGTGTGCCGACGGTAAGAATTTTAACGCCAAGACGCCAAGAACGCCAAGAACGATGAGGACGGCTTCGCCGTCAAAATCAATCGAGCGCCCAACTTCGACGTCGGGCGATGTCGGCGGGATGTCTTGGCGTTCTTGGCGTTTAAAGCCAACGTTGGCTCCCCTCAGGCCAACGCCCCTTCCCGCGCTTCGGCCCGATCTTCGCCCCGCGTCTGCCGTCGCCACAGGCCGGTATAGACGCCATCCAGCGCCAGCAGCTCCTCGTGCCGGCCGCGTTCGACGACCTTGCCGCCGCTGATGACCAGGATCTGGTCGGCGTCGGCGATGGTGGAGAGACGGTGGGCGACGACCAATGTCGTGCGCCCGGCGCGGACCTTGCGCAGGGTCGCCTGGATCGCCGCCTCGGTGGGGCCGTCGAGGGCGCTCGTCGCTTCGTCGAGGACCAGCAGGCGCGGATTGGCGAGCAGGGCGCGGGCGAGGCCGACGCGCTGACGCTCGCCGCCGGAGAGTTTCAGTCCTCGCTCGCCGACCTGGGTTTCCATCTTGTTTGGCAGGGCGTCGATGAAGCGGGCCAACTCCGCGGCCTCCGCCGCCGCCCAGACCGCGTCGTACGAGGCTTTGGGATCGGCGAAGGCGATGTTGGCCCAGAGGGTGTCGTTGAACAGGGCGACGTCCTGCGGCACCAGGGCCACCGCGCGGCGCAGCGAGGCCTGGGTGACGTCGCGCAGATCGAGGCCGTCCAGCATCACCCGGCCCACCTGGGGGTCGATCAGGCGCAGCGCGAGGCGCACCATCGTGGTCTTGCCGGCCCCCGAGGGCCCGACCAGGGCCGTGGTCGTTCCGGGCGCGGCGACGAAATCGACATCGTCCAGCCCCACCGAACGGGCGGTGTGCTGAAAGCCCACGCCCTCGAAGCGCAGCTCGGCGCCAAGCCCACGCGACGGCGGCAGGGCGCGGGCGTCGGGGGCGTCCACGATCTCCGGCGCGATCGCCATCAGTTCGAGCATCTGCTCCATGTCGATGAAGGCCTGGCGGATCTCGCGATAGTTCATCCCCAGGCTGAACAGCGGGGCGTAGACCTGCTGCAGGATCAGGATGCAGGCGGTGACGCCGCCGAGACTCATCCGGCCGTGCAGCACCTCCATCCCCGCCAGCAGGGTCACCGAGACGAGGCCGATGTTCAGCACGACGCTCTGCACGCCGTTCAAAAGCTGGAGCGAGGTGTTGGCCTGGGTCGCGGCGCGGGCGTAGGTCCGAAGCGCGCCGTCATACTGTTCGACCACCCGCGCCTCGGCGCCGAAGGTCTTGATCGTCTCGTAGTTCATCAGGGCGTCGACGGCGAGGCCGGCGGCGCTGGAGTCGGCGTCGTTCATCGTCCGGCGATGCCTGATGCGCCAGTTGGAGATGGTGAAGGTGAAGCCGATGTAGACGACGATGGTCGCCACCGCGACGCTGGCCAGCCGCCAGTTGAAGCGGCTGGTTAGGATGTAGGCCGCCATGATCAGCTCGAGCAGGGTGGGCCCGAGGTTGAAGACCACGCTGCGCAAGAGGAAGTCGGTCGACCGCGCCCCCCGGTCGATCAATCGCGCGAGGCCGCCGGTCTGCTTGCCCTGGTGAAAGTTGAGCGACAGGGTCAGGGCGTGGGCGAAGGTCTCCATCGCCGACCGCGCCAGGGCCATTTGCGATACCGGGGTGAAGATCGTCTCGCGCAGATACGGCGTCACCCCCGCGACGAAGCGCAACAGCACCCAGCCGATCGCGAGGCCGGCGAAGGCGGTGAACACCGGCTCGGCGCCGGTCTTGCCGACGTTGAGCTGATCGATGGCGCGCGAGATCAGCAGCGGACCGATCACACCGGTCCACTTGCCGACGATGACCAGGGCGAGGGCGACGCCCAGGCGCGACTTCAGCCCCTCCGCCTTGGAGCGCAGCACGAGGCGCACGAGGTCCGCCATCGAGCTCCAGAAACTGAACTTCGCGAATGGCGCGGTGACCGGGGGCGGGGCGTTGTGGCGCGTGCCGGGGTGAGCATAGGTCATGCCGACGCCTCATGGGTGGAGGGCGCGGGTGGCGGCGCGAAGAGCATGGTGGTCTGCGGCCCTCCGCCGGGGGTCGTCCAGTCCACGCGCCATCCGCCGTCGGCCCGCTCTGCGCTGAGCGGTCCGCCCGGGGCGACGCCTGGCGACACCGCGATCGTGACGGCGGCGTGCTTCTCGCCCTCGACCGCCTCGATGGTGTGCGCGCCGGTCGTGACCGGTTCGTCGAGCGCCAGGGCGAAGCGACCCTGGCTGTTGGCGCGGACCGCGCCGCGCCGGACGCCGTCGATTCGCACTTCGACCGCGTGTCCGGCGTTCGTCACGCCGGAGACCACGCAGCCGCCCTTGCCGTCAAAATCGATCGCCAGCACCCGTGGCCCTTCCGCCGCCGCGCCATGAACGATGGCGCCCGCCCCGGCCCGTAGTTGCGCGGCGAGATCGGGCGCCACCGCCAGATAGCCCTCCGACTGCACCGCGCGGCCGCCGTCGATCATCGAGAGGCCGAAAACCCGCATCTGGCTGGACGCCGGCAGCACGATTCGCCAGCGGCCCGTCGGTCCCGCCGTCGTCGCCACCGCTCGGCCTTCGGGGGTCGCCAGCCCCACCGGGACTCCCGGCTGGGCCTTGCCGGTGATCTCCACCCGCCCATTCACGTCGACGACCCCTTCCACGCTCGGCGCGGGGTGATAGGCCGCCTCGTTGGACGCCTGGCGAGGCGCGCCGACGCCGGTCGGTTTGGACGCCGCCGGTCGGTCGCACGCCGCCAACAGCGACAAGGCGGCCAGGGGAGCCGCGCTGTATGATCTTTCCAGTCTCGCCAACATCGTGGGCAAATGGTTACACCACCCGCGCGGCGCCACCACATCGGGATTCGCCGCGTCCGCCCGGAGACAAACCCGCCATGCCGACGTCGCCGGCCCCCATCGCTTCGGTCTGCGTCTATTGCGCCTCGTCCAACAACGCCGACCTCGCCTGGCTCGACGCGGCGTCGCGCCTCGGCGCGCTTCTGGCGGCGGAAGAGATCCGCCTGGTCTATGGCGGCGGCGCGGTCGGGCTGATGGGCGCCTGCGCGAAGGCCGCGCATGACGCGGGCGGCCGGGTCCTCGGCGTCATGCCCCGATTCCTGATCAGCCGCGAGCATACCCTCGCCGACGTGGAAACCGTCATCGTGGAGACCATGCACGAGCGGAAGATCCGTATGTTCGACGAGGCCGACGCCTTCGCGGTGCTGCCCGGCGCCATCGGTACATTGGAGGAAGCCATCGAGCTGATCTCGTGGCGACGCCTGGGCCTGCACGGCAAGCCGATCGTCTTCTACAGCCCTGGCGGCTTCTGGGACCCTTTGTTCGACCTTTTCACGCACTTTATCGCGGCGCGGCTGGTCCCCGCCGAATTCGCCGAGTGCTGGCGCGCCGTCAGCGAGATCGACGCCGTGATCCCCACCCTCCGCGCCATGCCTCGAGACCCCGCGCCGATCCCGCTGCACATGAACACGGTGATGTAGAAGGGCGGTCCAGCTATCCGATCACGCCGCAGGCTAGCCGCGCGCCGCCGCCGCCGAGGGGCGCGGGCGTGTCGCTGTAGTTGTCGCCCCCAGCGTGCAGCATCAGGGCGTGACCGGTCAGGTCCTTCACGGACGTGATCCGCGGCGCCAGCAGGCTCGCCTTGGCGCCGCCCGCGGCGTCGACGGTGATCAGGGGCAGGTCGCCCATATGACCCATCCCATCGGGGCCTTCATGCTTGCCGGTGGCCGCCGGATCGAAGTGGCCGCCCGCCGCGCCGGCCGGGACGATCTTGCCGGTCTTGTCCGGACCCGGATCGCAGCTGCCCTTGTCGTGGATGTGGAAGCCATGCGCACCGGGCGGCAGACCGTGGAGATCGATTTTAAGGATGGCGCCCTTGGGCCCGTCCTTCAGCGTCACCGTACCGACCGCGGCCCCCGGCGCCCCCAGCGTCGCCAGGGCGAGATCGGCGTGGACGCTCGCGGCCTGAGCCGAGCCGCCAAGGAGCGCGAGGACGGCGGCGGATGTCTGGACAAGTCTGATCATGGGTGTCTCCCGTTTTGAGCAAATTACTTTGGGCCGATCGCCGCCCGTGGCAAGAGAAGGCCCTTTTTCTCACCCGTACGGCGCGCCGTCCTTGTGGGTGAACCGGCCGTCGGCGGCGGCGCTCTTCACGTCGATGTCGGAGCAGGTGGTCAGGTCGTCCGCGCTGCGCGAGCCCACCTCGAGATAGACGGCCGTTTCCGACGATCGGTTGATCAAGTGATGGCCGTCGCCGGTCCCCTTGGGAAAGACGGTGCAGTCGCCCGCGCGCATCGGGGTTTCGCCGCCGTCCTCGACGAGGGTCAGTTCTCCGTGCAGCAGATAGACGAATTCGTCCTCGTCGCTGTGCCAGTGACGCTGGCTAGACCAACCGCCGGGCGGAAGGCTCATCAGGTTCACCCCGAAATCCCGCAGCCCGCCGGCCTCTCCCAGCCGGCGCCGAACGCGGGCGGCGCAAGGTCCGTCGAAAGGCGGGGGGTAACCGGAGCCTTGTCGGGCGGGAACGGCGGAGAGATCGATTTTCGGCATGAGAGGCTCGGGAAGAGGCGGGCGGCGAGAAGGGGTCGGGGTCAATCCGGGCGGAACGGCCGGTCAGGGCTGCTCCGCCAGTCACCCTACGACGCCGAGCCTTTTTCTCCATCATCCGACCTTGTGAGACCGGCAAAATAGTTGCATAATGAAAACATGTTCATCGGCTCATATCATAGGCTTGCTGGCCGCGCCAAGCCCACCCGTCCGACAGCGGAAACACCGCACCGTTGTAAACCTGCGCCTATACGGCGGCTTAAAAAGGCCCGACAACCTCGCGAAAAACGCCAACTGGGATGCCAAAAGATGCCACGCCCATTTGCGAGGCCAAAGCCATTTCATTTGCAAATAGAAGTGTCTACGGCCGACTCTTCTCTAGTCTACCGCCAGACTTCCCCAGCCGATCGCGTGCACGCGACCCGATCCCAGAACCGCGGCCAGGGGCTTGCGCCGCATCAGTTTCACAACGGCCGCGTCCCGGATGTTCAAGCCGCCGGCGTACGCCCCGAAAGCCGGCAGGATCACGCGCTCGCCGTCCGTGACGAAACACCGCCGACGCACGCTCGCCGCCTTGCCCCGCACCTTGGCGCAGGGATGCAGATGACCGGCGATCTCCAGGCCGCCAGGCTCCGCGGTCGGTTCATGGACGAGGTCGAGGCCGGCGATGGCGAAGACCTCGGCGACGTCGCCGGGCAAGGCGCGCGGGGCGGCGGGATCGTGATTGCCCGCCAGCCAGAGCAGGGTGCGACCGAGCGCGAGCGTCTCGATCCGGGCGACGTCGCCGGCGGCCAGGCGATCCTCTCCCCCCTTGTCGTGGAAGCTGTCGCCGAGGAAAACCAGCAGGCGCGGCGAGAGCGCGGCGACCTCGGCTTCCAGCCGGCCGAGGGTCTCGCGCGTGTCGTAGGGCGGCAACATCTGGCCGTGGACGGCGAAGGCGCTGCCCTTTTCCAGATGGAGATCGGCGACGATCAGCACGCCCTGCGCTTCGACCCAGAGCGCCCCGGCCGCGCGGCAGACGATCTCGACCTCCCGCACCCGCAGGCGAAGGCCGCCGCGCGCATGGTCGGCGAAGTCGTAGCGGTAGACCGGCGCGGCGGGCGCCCTCATGAAATCGCCTCGGCGATGAGGTCTTCCTCGGCCTCCGCGAGGATCATCTCCCCGGCCCCGCCCGGCGAGCGCTGGCGGCCGATCTCCAGGATCACCGAGACCGAAAACGGCGACAGGTGGTCCAGCCGCGAATGCAGGATGCGGCCCCGGATCCGGCTCAGCATCTGACCCAGTCGCGCCACATCGATCAGCCCCTCCGCCGCGTCGTTCCGCGCGCAGCGCAGCAGCAGATGGTCCGGCTGGTGCCGGCGCAGGACGTCGTAGATCAGGTCGGTGGAAAAGATCACCTGTCGGCCGCTCTTCTGAAGTTTCGGGAAGCGCCGCTCGATCAGGCCGCTGATGAGCGCGCAGCCCTTGAAGGCGGATTTCATCATCGGGCTTTCGGCGAGCCAGGCTTCCAGGTCGTCGCCTAGCATGTCCTCGGCGAAGAGGTCGGCGAAATCGAGGCCGTCCATCGGTTTGAGCGCCCACACCGCCAAGGCGTAGTCATTGCAGACAAAGCCCAGCGGCCCCACGCCGGCCCGCTCCAGCCGCCTCGTGAGCAACATGCAGAGGGTGGTGTGGGCCAGACGTCCCTCGAAGGGATAGCAGACCAGGAAGTTGCGGTGCCCGCGCGGAAAGGTCTCCAGCAGCATCTGCTCACGGCCGGGGATCAGGGAGCGGTCGCGCTGGATCTCCAACCACTCGCGAACGTCCAGGGGCAGGGCGGCCCAGGTCGTATCGTCGCTCATCATCGTCCGCACCTTGGCGGCCAGGAACGTCGAGAGGGCGAACTTCGAGCCGCCCCAGGACGGCAGTTTGGCCTCCTCTCCAGGCGCGGCGGTGACGAGAACATCCATCCCGGTGACGCCTTGCAGCCGCCAGACCTGGCCAGCGAAGATGAAGGTGTCGCCCATCTCCAGCATCTCGAGATAGCCCTCCTCGACCTCGCCGATCTTGCGGCCCGGCGGTCCGTTGCGGTGCCCGGCGAGGCGGACGTTGAGCCGCTCGGGCGAGACGATGGCGCCGATGTTGAGGCGGTGGCGCAGGACCATCTCGGGATTGCGGGCGCGCCAAAGGCCATCGGTCCCCTTCACGATCCGGGCGAAGCGGTCGTAGGTCCGCAGGGCGTAGCCGCCGGTCGCCACGAAATCGACGACGCTCTCGTAGTTCTCCCAGGAAAGCTCGCGGTACGGACCGGCCGAATTGATCTCGTCGTGCAGCGCCACCAGGTCGAACGGCTCGGAGCAGGCGCAGCCCATGATGTGCTGCGCGAGGACGTCCAGGGCGCCGGCGCGGGGTTGCTCGGGATCGAAGGCGTTTTCGGCGATGGCCTCGCGGGCGGCCTGGCATTCCAGCATCTCGAAGCGGTTGGCCGGGACGAAGAGGGCGTGGCTGGCCTCGTCGAGGCGGTGATTGGCCCGCCCGATCCGCTGCACCATCCGCGAGGCGCCCTTCGGCGAAGCGAGCTGAATGACGAGATCGACGTCGCCCCAGTCCACCCCCAGGTCGAGGGTCGAGGTGCAGACCACGGCCCGCAGCTCCCCTCGCGCCATCGCCGCCTCGACCCGGCGCCGCTGCTCCGCCGACAGGGAGCCGTGATGGAGCGCGATGGGCAGGTTGTCCTCGTTTAGCCGCCAGAGTTCCTGGAAAGCGAACTCGGCCTGGAAGCGGGTGTTGACGAAGACGAGCGCGGTCCTGGCCCGGCGAATTTGGTCGTAGACCTCCGGCATGGCGTGCTGGGCGGTGTGGCCGGCCCAGGGCACGCGGCCCTCGCTGAGCAGCATCTCGACGACCGGCGGCGCGCCGCCGGTCCCGCGCACGAGATCGACGTCCTCGCCATCGGTGGGGGAGAGCCAGCGCCGGATAATGCCGGGGTCCTCCACCGTCGCCGAGAGGCCGACCCGCCGCGCCGCCGGCGCAAACTTCGCCACCCGCGCCAGGCCGAGCGCCAGGAGGTCGCCGCGCTTGGAGGGCCAGACGGCGTGGATCTCGTCCAGGATGATGCAGCGCAGATCCTCGAAGAACAGCCTCGCCCCTTCCCAGGCGCAAAACAAGGCGAGCTGTTCGGGGGTGGTCAGCAGGATGTCCGGCGGCTTGATCCTCTGGCGCTGCCGCCGCGCGACGCCGGTGTCGCCGGTGCGGGACTCCGCGGAAATCTTCAGCCCCATCTGTTGTATCGGCGCCATCAGGTTACGCTCGACATCCACCGCGAGGGCCTTCAGCGGGGAAATATAGAGGGTGTGGATGCCGCGCGGCGTATTGGGCGCCGGTCGCTGGGCGATCTCGATCAGGCTGGGCAGGAAGCCGGCGAGCGTCTTGCCGCCGCCGGTCGGTGCGATCAGCAACGCGTGGCGTCCCCGCCGGGCCTTGTCCACCATGGCGAGCTGATGTGGCCTCGGAGACCAGCCGCGCGAAGCGAACCAGGACCCGAAGGGCTCGGGGAGGTCGTCGTCATCCCCCGCCATCGCCGTCGAACCCCGCATGCTCATCCGATCGGACGACAGCGCCCCGATTCGTTCAAGGTTAGATAGGCCCGGGACGCGCGGGGGTTAAGCTTCAGGCTTTTGCCAGGCGGCGGATGGCGGGCGCCAGCGGCCGGGCGCCGTCGTCATAGTCGATCCAGGCCTTGGTCTTCTTCAAGAGGCCGGGGACGGTCCGCAGGGTGTAGGCCAGGGGATCGAGCTTGGGGCCGACCTCCTTCCAGGTTACCGGCATCGAGACCGGCGCGAAGGGACGGGCCCGGGGGGAGAGGGGGGCGACGGCGGTGCTCATGCGATCGTTGCGCAGGTAGTCGAGGAAAATCCGCCCGGTCCGAAGCTTCTTGGCCATGTTCAGCACGTACTTGTCCGGACTGTCGGCGGCGAGGCGGGCGCACAGCTCCCGGGCGAAGGCCTTCGCCTCGGCCCAGGCCACCGCGTCCGAGAGCGGGGTCACGACGTGCAGGCCCTTGCCGCCGGTGGTCTTGCAGAAGGCGGCGAGCCCCACCGCCTCCAGCCGCGCCTTGATCTCCAGGGCGGCGGCGACCACCGCGGCAAAGCCGACCTCCGGCGAGGGGTCGAGATCGAAGACCAGGCGCCCGGCGACATCGTATTCGCCCGGCTGGCAATTCCACGGGTGCAGCTCCACCGATCCAGTCTGCGCGACGGCGGCCAGCCCCTCCACGCGGTCGATCTGAAGATAGGGCTGACGGTCGCCCGAGACGGTGACCAGTTCGATCAGGCTCGAGGTCCCCTTCATGGCGTGGCGCTGGAAAAAGGTTTCGCCGCCGACACCGTCCGGCGCGCGGATAATGGAGCAGGGCCGACCCTTGATATGGGGCAACATCCAGTCGCCCACCGCTTCCAGATAGCGGGCGAGGTCCAGCTTGGTGACCGGCGCGCCGTCGCCGCCGTCCGGCCACAGCGCCTTGTCGGGATGGGAGATGGTGACGCCCATAACCACGTTCGAGCTGGGCGCGGGCTTGCGCGCGGACGCCGTGGCGATGGCCGTCGTTGCGGCGGGGGCGGGGCTCTCGGCCTCGACCTCGCTTGCGGGCTTGTCCTGGCGCAAAGCCTTGAACGACGCCTGGCGTAGCGCCCCGTCGCCGGTGAAGCCGGCGTATTCGATTTCGGCGACCAGGACGGGCTTCAACCAATGGATATCGGCGGCGGCCTTGGGCGCGCCGGGTCCGACGAAAGGCGATTTATCGGCGGCGTTGGCCTTCAGAAGCGGCATCAGCGCCTTGACCTTCGCCTGGCCGAATCCGGTGCCGATCCGGCCGACGTGGACAAGCTTTCCGTCCCGATAGACCCCGGCGATCAGCGAGCGAAAGTCCGCCCCGGTGGTGGTCCAGGCCCCAAGCACGACTTCGTGCCCGGCGCGGCACTTGGCCTTGACCCAATCGTCACCTCGGCCCGAGCGATAGGGCGCGGCGAGGCGCTTCGAGACCACCCCCTCCAACGAAAGCCTGCATGCGGAGCGAAGCACCGCCTCGCCCGCCATGTCGAAGTGATCCACGAAGCGGATGCGCGCCGCGCCCGCCTTGCCGATTCCGCCCAGCACGCGGG
Organism: Caulobacterales bacterium; assembly: GCA_038231315.1. Classification (GTDB taxonomy): domain Bacteria; phylum Pseudomonadota; class Alphaproteobacteria; order Caulobacterales; family Caulobacteraceae; genus Acaudatibacter. The sequence goes on along the minus strand of JBBRLN010000003.1, from coordinate 279,308 downwards.
TCAAAAGCGCCTTGCGCTCGGAGAGGGGATCGGCTCGAGCGTCACGACCCTCGGCGATCAAACAGTCGAAGGCGAAGAAGATCAGGTCGTCGGTCTTTTCGGCCGAGAGCGCCGCCTGCAATCCGGCGAAATCGGGCGCTCCGTCGTGGTCCAGCGCGACGATCTCGCCGTCGATGATGCAGTCGCCCAGGCGCGACGCCGCCTTGGCGATCGCCGGGAACTTCGCGGTCCAGTCCAGGCCCTTGCGCGTGAGGACGGTCGCGGCGCCCGCGGCGACGCGCAACTGCATGCGATAGCCGTCGAACTTGATCTCGTGAACCCAGCCCGGCCCGGCCGGCGGTCGCTCAACGAGTTTGCAGAGCTGCGGGGCGATGAAGCGCGGCATGGCCACGCGCTCCGCGCTTGGGGCCTTCGTCTTGCGCGCCTTGTCCGCGCTCTCTCCTGAATTCCACACCGCGTCCGGTGTTTCGGCCTCCGCGAGGATGAAGGGTTTGGGAGCTTTGCCCGTCCCGGCCGCGATCTGGGCCATCTTGCGACCCGAGGCGATCGAGCGGTCCTCCTCGACCACGGCGCCGCCCTTCCCGGGTGTCGCGCCATCGCCCTTGTGCTTGATCAAAAGCCAATTGGTCCGCTTGCCGCCGGTCTTGTCGTGTTTCAGGCGCACGAGCACCCAGCCGCCGTGGAGACGCTCCCCCTCCATCACGAACTTCAGTTCGCCTTTCGCCAGCGCCGTCTCCGGATCGAAGCCGGGCTCGGGCGCCCAGAAACCCCGATCCCACATCTGCACCGTGCCGCCGCCGTACTGGCCCTGCGGTATGGTCCCTTCGAAATCGCCGTAATCGAGGGGGTGATCTTCGACCTCCACGGCCAGTCGCTTGTCGGCCGGATCGAGCGAGGGCCCCCGCGTCACCGCCCAGGATTTGAAGACCCCGTCCAGTTCCAGCCGCAGATCCCAATGCAGGCGCGTCGCGTCGTGTTTCTGGATAACGTAGCGCAGCCTAGGGGATGGCGGCGTTGGCCTCTCGCCGCTCGGTTCCGCCGTCCGCGCGAAGTCCCGCTTCGCGCGATAGGGCGCCAGCTTGGTTTTCGCCCCGGTGCTCGGCCCCTTCGCCATCGATGTTCTCCGAACCCTCGCCGAAAAGCGGCAAGCCCGGCTCGCGCGATTCCGACAGGGCCCTGACGAAGGAATCCCGCCAGTCCTGAACATCGGAATTGCGCACGCCGTCCATCAAGCGCTCCCAACGCGCTATCCGTTCCTTGAGCGGCATGGAAAGCGCCTGTTTCAGCCCCTCGGACATTTCCTCGCGGCTGAAGGGGTTGACGATCACGGCCTGCGACATCTGCCGCGCGGCCCCGGCGAAACGGGAGAGCACCAGGACGCCAGGATCTTCCGGGTCCTGAGCGGCGACATACTCCTTGGCCACGAGGTTCATGCCGTCCCTCAAGGGCGTCACCAGCCCGACCTTGGCGGCGCGATAGATTCCCGCCAGTTCGTCGCGGCGATAATTCCGGTTCACGTAGCGTATCGGCGCGGAGTCCATATCCGCGTAGGCGCCGTTGATCCGCCCGCAAAGCGCGTCGATCCGCTCGCGAAGGTCCTGATACGCCACCACCTCGGCGCGGGAGGTCGGCGCGATCTGGAGATAGAGCACCTCGCGGCGAAGGTCGGGATAGTCCATCAGGAATTGCTCGAAGCCGAGCAACCGCTCTTCGAGGCCTTTGGAATAGTCCAGACGATCCACCCCGACGACGAGGGAGCGAAAGATCGTATTGGCCGCCATCCGCTCATAGGCGCGGTTGGCGACCGCCGTCCGGCTGAGGGCCTGAAAATCCTCGACGTCGAGACCGATGGGAAACGCCCCGGCGCGCAGAGTCTTGCCGAAGGCGCGGAGGCGGCCGTCCTCGGCCCACTCCCCGCCCGCGTCGCCGAGGACGTAGGACTCGAAGGCCCACAACCAGTCCTCGGTCTGGAAGCCCACGAGATCATAGGAGAACAGCGCCTCCACCAGCTGGCGATTTCGAGGCAGGGTGGCGATCAGCTGAGCGGCCGGCCAGGGAATATGAAGAAAGAAGCCGATCGGGTTGGCGACGCCCAGCCGGCGCAACTCCCGTCCGAGCGGGATCAGGTGATAGTCGTGGACCCAGATCAGATCGTCCGGCTCGATCAGCGGCGCGAGTGTCTCGGCGAAATGCCGGTTGACCCGCTCGTAGCCCTCGCCGAACGAACGGTCGTAGGCGGTCAGGTCGATCCGATAGTGGAACAGCGGCCAGAGCGTGCCGTTGGCGTAGCCGTTGTAGTATTCCTGAAAGTCCGCGTCCTCGAGATCGACCGTGACGATGGTCACGTCCTCGACCCGACGGGTCTGCAGCTCACCGGTGAAGGCGGGCACCGTCTCGCCGCTCCAGCCGAACCAGAAGCCGGAGTATTCCCGAAGCGCCGCCGCCAGGGCCACCGCCAGTCCCCCCGCCGGCGCCTCTCCGGGCTTTTCCGGGGCGTTCACGCGGTTGGAGACGACGATGAGGCGGCTCACCTGACTGAACTCCATGGTCGCGACAACAGCACCGCGCAGTTGATCAATCCCACAAGCGAGTAGGTCTGCGGGTAGTTCCCCCAAAGGGTCCCATCGGTCAGGCTCACGTCCTCCGATAGGAGGCCGGCATGGTTGCGGCGGTTCAGCATCTCCTCGAAGAGCCGCCTCGCTTCCTCGGTTTCGCCGATCAGGTGCAGGCCTTCGATGAACCAGAAGGTGCAGAAGTTGAAGGCCGTCTCGGGTGTGCCGAAATCGTCCGGCCGATCGTAGCGCAGCAGGTTCGAGCCTCGGCGCAGGGCCTTTTCGATGGCCTTGAGCGTGTCGTGGTGGCGCGGGTCTTCCGGACTGAGGAAGCGCAGATCGACCAGTTGGGTCAGGCTGGCATCCAGTTCATCGCCGCCGAAGGTCGCGGCGAAATGTCCCTCGGGCGCATACCAGGCCTTGGTCTCGATCGCCGCGCGGATTTCCGCGGCGCGTGTGCTCCACAGCGTCACGCGGGCGCTCAGCCCCAGTTTTTCGGCCGCATTGCCCAGTCGGTCACAGGCCGCCCAGCACATCGCCGCCGAATAGGTGTGCACCGCCGCCCGGGTCCTCAATTCCCAAAGCCCCGCGTCCGGCGTGTCGTAGAGCGCCCAGGCGCGCTCGCCGACGCGCTCGAGGGCTTCGAAGTCGGCGTGTGTCGCAGGGCGCAGCAGTCGGGCGTCGAAAAAGGCCTGGACGCTGGAGAGGATGACCTGGCCATAAACGTCGTGCTGATTGTGCTCGGCGGCCTGATTGCCGACGCGCACCGGGCCCATGCCGCGATAGCCCGCCAGGGTCTCCACCGTCCGCTCGGTGAGGTCGGTCTCGTAACCGACGCCGTGGACCGGTTGGATATGGCCGCCTTCCGCCGCGTCGATGATGTTGCGCAGATATCCGAGATAACCTTCGAGGATGTCCACGGCGCCCAGTCGGTTGAGGGCCTGGACCACATAGTAGGCGTCGCGGATCCAGCAGTAGCGATAGTCCCAGTTGCGCCCGCTGTGGGGGGCCTCGGGGATGGAGGTTGTGAGCGCCGCGACGATCGCCCCGGTCTCCTCGAACGCGCAGAGCTTGAGCGTGATCGCCGCCCGGATCACCGCCTCCTGGAAGTCGAGCGGCACCGCGAGGCCGCGCACCCATTCGCGCCAATCGCCGATGGTGTCGTCCAGCATGGTGTTGGCGGTGGAAAGCACCTCGCCCTGGAAGGGTTCGTCCGGGCCCAGGAAAAGCGCGGCGGGACTCTCCAGACGGAAGGTCCGCTCGAGAAGAACGTGAGAGACGGGAAGATTGGTGGTCAGGCGCAGGGTGACGTCGGAGCCGGCGTAGCGGATGTGGTTCGATCCGGAGGTGACCGGCGCCTCGGCCCCGCCCCAGTCGGCTGTCGGGCGAAGGCGGATCGTGATCCGCGGGGCGCCGTTGAGCGGGCGCAGAATGCGGATGAAGGCGGTGGGTCGGTAACCTCGACCGAAGCGGCGGAAGCGCGGGGCGAAGTCCAGGATTTCGAGGCAGGCGCCCTTCTCGTCGGTGATCACCGTGCGCAGAATGGGGGTGTTGCGCAGATAATCCTGAGCGACCGACCGCTCGTTCTCGACCTCGACGGACCAGAAGCCGCGCGCGCGCTCGCCCTCATTCGTTCGGGGCGAGAGCAGGCTGGAGAAAAGGGGGTCGCCGTCCACGCGCGGCGCGCAGCACCACACGAAACTGCCCCGGCGATCGACCAGGGCGCTGATCGAGGCGTTGCCGATGGGCGCGAGGTCGAGATCGGGGTTCAAGGCTTCGCCTCGAGGAAGGTTCGCAGCCACGCCTTCACCGCCTTGACGTCCGCGAGGGCGTAATCGGCCAGCGTGGGCCGCCGATCGCCCACGATGACGCCATGTCCGCCCATGGCCTTGACCGCGCGGAAGCCGTCTTCATCCGTGAGGTCGTCGCCCACGAAGATCGGCGTGGCGCCGGCGAAGGGGGACTCTTCCATGAACGCGGCGACCGCGACGCCCTTGTCGGGACCCTTGGCGCGGACCTCGACCACCATGTCTCCAGATTGCACGGCGAGATCGCCCTTGGCCGCCATCTCCCACGCCAGGGCCACGCAGGTCGCCGCCGCGCTCGGCGAGCGGCGATAGTGCAAGGCGGCGGCGGCGATCTTGTCCTCGACCAAGAGGCCCGGATCGCCTTGCGCGAGGTGCTCGAACGCCTTGACGGCGGCGCCGACGCCGGCCCTGTTTCCCTCCTCGATCACCCGGCCCGCCGCCGTGCGCCGCACCAGGCCGTGCACGGCCGCGACGTTCGGGACGCGGCCCTCCAGCACCCGGTCGATATCGGCGAGCCCCCGGCCGCTGATCACCGCCAGTCGACCGCCGAGGACATGGGCGAGCCGGTCGAGCAGCCGGCGCCGCTCGCTGTCCGGCGTCACCAGTTCCGGCGTCGCCTCGATCTCGGCGAGAGTCCCGTCGAGGTCGGCGAAGATCGCGGTGGTCGCCGGATCGAGGGCGGGCGGAGGGGGGAGGTCGCGCGCGATCCGCGCCTCGCGCCGGGGCGCCGTGTCGATCATCGCCCGGTCATCCTTCCAGGATCACGGCGATGGAGGGGTCGGACAGCGGTCCCGGAATCACCGCGATGCCGCCGCCGATGCGTTGGAAGGTCAAGTCGACCATGCCGTTGCCCACAGTCAAACGCTCCAGGGTCAATTGGTCCACGTCCTCGGGCAAGGTCGGCCGGATGAGACGAACTTCTCTACGCGCCGCGTCGATGGATAGACCAAGGCAGGCTTGCATCATCATGAAGGTAGACCCCGCCGCCCACGCCTGAGGCATGCAGGCCACCGGATAGGCGATCGGCGGCTCGTCGCCGTCGCGGGGGAAGCCGCAGAGCAGCTCGGGCATCCGATTGTCGAAGTTGCGGGAGGCGGCGAACATGTCCTTCAGAATCTTGGCTGGGCCGGCGCGTTCGCCGTAGCGCGACATCCCCATGCTGGCGATGCCCGTGTCGTGGGGCCAGATCGAGCCGTTGTGGTAGGACATCGGATTGAAGCGTTTAGCCTCCAGCGCCATGGTGCGGATGCCCCAGCCGCTGTCGAAGGCTTCCGACATGAAGGTCTCCGCGACGCGTTTGGCGCGTTCGGGGCTGGCGAGGCCGACAAACAGAAGGTGGCCGGGATTGGACGACCGGGGCGCGCAGACCTGACCTTCGCCATCGATGGCCAGGGCGTAGAAGCCGCGATCCTTCAGCCAGAACTTCGCCTCCACCGCCGCGCGCATCTCCTCGGCGCGCACCGCCCAACCGGGGCCGCCCGGCTCGATCAGCGCGGAAGCCATCCGCGACATCGCCCGCCACGCGGCGTAGGCGTAGCCCTGGACTTCCACCAGCGCGATGGGGGCGACGGCGAAGCGGCCGTCATCATGGGACACCGAATCGAGGCTGTCCTTCCAACCCTGATTGGAAAGGCCGCTGGTGGCGGCGCGATCATAGTCCACGAAGCCGTTTGGATTGCCGTCGGCGTTGCGATCCAGCCACAAGGTGGCCCGCAGCAGGGCCGGCCAGAGTTTCCGGATCAACTCTCGATCCCCGGTGCGCTCCAGATAAGCCCCGGCCAGGGCGATGAAGAGCGGCGTCGTATCCACCCCGCCATAGTAGAGGCCGAAAGGAATCTCCCCGAGCGCCGCCATCTCGCCGCCCCGGGTCTCGTGCATGATCTTGCCCGGAGCCGAATCGTCGAAAGCCGAGGTTCGATCGGCCTGGCGCGAGGCGAGAAAGCTCAGGACGCCCCGCGCGAGGGAGGGGTCGAGCCACAGCATCTGCCAAGCGGTGATGATCCCATCGCGTCCGAACGGGGTCGAAAACCACGGGATGCCGGCGAAGGGATAGGGCCCCGTCGGCAGGGCGGTCGTCAGGGTGGCGACATCCGCGCGGGACTGTTCCAGCCAGGCGTCGAACGCCCCGTCGCTGGCGTGGAGCCGCGCTCCCGCGGTCTTGAAGCTGTCGGAGTCGCGGTGGGCGCGGGCGATCGCCTCGTCGAAGCCGCTCGCCGACGGCGCGTCGCCATTGGGCGGACCGGCTTCAAGATAGAGATCCATTCGACCGCCCGGGGCGAGCGAGAACATGAATTCGGCGCGGTCCGCGCCAAGTCGCCACGGCGGTTCGGAAAAGACGATCTCGCTGTCGCGGCGCTTCGCGTCCAGACCCATATAGGCGAAGCGAACGCGGCGGCCGCCCGGCGCCGGCGACTCGATTTGCCCCCGCGCGGCGCGGTGCATGCCGCGGACCTCGAAGATGTCGCGAAAGTCGACGCCGAATTCCAGGGTCACGGGGGCCATGACCTCATCCAGGCCGAAATTGGTCAGCCGCACCCGCTCATGAAGGCGGCCCTTGTCGAGGCAGCGCTTGCGCTCGAGGTGGATCACGCCGCGCGGGATCATCCGTCCGCCGACGGGGGGCAGAGCCATATTGGCCCCGTTGAAGGTGAACACCGCGCTGTCGCGGGAAAGACCATGGCTCAATCGCGATGGCCGCTTGTCGCCGATCAGCATGCGGAATTTCGAAAGCAGCCGCGTGCCGTCGCCGAAGAGCCCGCTGGCGCCGCCCCGGATGTCACCCCACGCATCGGCGACGACGAAGCTCGCGCCTTCCTTCAGCGAGAGAAGTTCCGCCAGATCGCCTTCGGCGACAGCCTCCTCCGGCTCGAGGTCACCGGTGGCGGCAAGGTCATCCATGGGCAGGTTTTCGTCAGGCCATTTCTGCGATCACGCCGCTGTTCTGTCCCGAGCCTATCGCGGAGGCAATAGGAAGCGGCGCCGCAAGATCGCCCCCGTAAGGATTGCGCGCCAAACGGTCAGCGTAGAGGTCGAGATAACCCCGGGCCATGGCGGTGGCAGAAAATCGCCGGTCGAAGCGCCGGCGGATCTCGCGGCGATCCAAGGTCCGCGCGGCGGCCACCGCCTCGACCGCCTCGTCCTCGTTTTTCACGACATAGCCGGTGACGCCGTGGTCGATGACCTCGGGCGCGCTTCCGTGATTGTACCCGATCACCGGCGTGCCGCAGCCCATCGCCTCGATCATCACAAGGCCGAAGGGCTCGGGCCATTCGATGGGGAAGAGCAGCGCCTCGGCGCCCCCCAGAAACTCGGACTTCCGATCGTCGCCGATCTCACCCACGAATTCGATCAGGGGATGATCGAGCAAGGGGCGGATTTCACTCTCGAAATAAGCCCGGTCGGCTGCATCGACCTTGGCCGCCATCTTCAGCGGCATGCCGACACGCTTGGCTATGGCGATGGCGCGGTCCGGCCCCTTCTCCGGCGATATCCGGCCTAGAAACGCGAGGTAGCCCCGGGGCGAAGGGTCGAACTTATAGAGGCTCTCGGGCATGCCGTGATAGACCGTGCCCGCCCAGTTAGCGAAGGGCAGAAATTGCCTCTGCGAGTCCGAGATCGAAACCAGCGGATACTTCGGCCATTCACGGTAGACTTCGGGCAGATCCTTCAGATCGAGGCGTCCGTGGAGGGTGGTCACGGTCCGCGCCGCCACGTCTTCGAACAGCGGGAAATGAACCATGTCGACATGGAAGTGGATGATGTCGAACTCGTCACGCCGCTTGCGGACCTCGGCCAGCATGGTCAGGTGGGCGGCGAGGTCGGACTTCAGGGGCGCGGGATCAAGACGGATGGCCTGATCGCGGACGGGGATCAGGCGCGCCTTGGTTACCGCGTCGGCGCTAGAGAACAGCGTGACCTCGTGGCCAAGATCAACCAAGGCGTCCGAAAGGTGCGCGACCACGCGCTCGGTGCCGCCGTAGAATTTGGGGGGCACCGCCTCGTAAAGTGGGGCGACCTGGGCGATCTTCATGGGAGCTTCCGGCACAATTGTTAACAGGGTGTAAGAGCGTCCGACGCCCGATTGGTTCCTCATATGGCCTCGTTCGGCGCGGTTCGCATCGCCGGGACGCGCGCGTTCGACGAGTTTGCTCGATTCACGATCATCGTGGTCGGCCTTTCGGACGTAATCGTGGCGGGCTACCGTGACCAGAGACCGGGCTCGACGGCCGGGCGCATCAGGGAAGGTCCAGCGGCTTGAGCGAGGGTTTGACGGACGTCGTGGCCCCGGTCCCGGTGGAAGAGTTCGAGGTGTCCAACGCTCCGCTGACACTGGGCGCGGCGTCGTGGTCGCTCTTCGAGGGCGCCCGGATTCCCTACGTCCTCTTGATCACGATCTACATCTTCATGCCCTACCTCGCCGGGACGGTGGTCGGCGATCCGGTCAGGGGCCAGGAAATGGTCTCGCGTTGGAGCCAATATTCCGGTTGGGCGGTGATGCTCACCGCACCCTTCCTCGGGGCTTCGATCGACAAACTGGGACCGCGGAAGCTCTGGCTGGGCCTGATCCTGGCGATCATGGTTCCTCTCATGGCCCTGCTCTGGTTCACGAAGGCGGACGGCTCGGGACTGACGGCGGTCGCGGCGCTGACGATCGCCGCCGTGGTCAGCACGATGTATGTCTGGTCGGAAGTCCTGCACAATTCGCTGCTCATCCGCGCCGCGGGCTTGAGCAGCGCGCACAAGGCGTCCGGCCTTGCGCTTTCGCTCGGAAACGCCATCGGGGTAGCGACTCTCGCCTTCACCGCCTGGGCCTTCGCGCTTCCGGGACTACCGGCCACCGCGGGTTGGAGCTGGCTGCCCCACGCGCCGCTGTTTGGACTGCAACGCTCGCTCCACGAGCCGGAGCGGGTCGTCGCCTTGCTGGCGGCGGGGGTCTACGCCTTGGGAGCCCTGCCCTTCTTCCTGTTCACGCCCGACGCCCCGCGCACGGGCGTTCCGGTATTCACGGCCCTGCGCGATGGGGCCGCCGAACTCGTCCGCATGATCCGCACGGTGCGCGAGAATCGCGACGCGGTCATCTATCTCGCCTCGCGGATGTTCTACGTCGACGGCATGACCGCGATCCTGATCTACAGCGGCATATTCGCCGCCGGGGTGATGAAGTGGGGGCCGTTGGAACTCCTGATCTACGGCATCATCCTGAGCGTCCTGGCGGTGTTCGGCGGTTTCGTCGGCCGCTGGCTGGACCACGGTGTCGGACCGAAGAACGCGGTGCGGATCGAGATCGGCATGTCTCTGCTGGGGATCATTGCGATCCTCGGCATGGCGCCGCACCGCATTCTCTACCTCTGGCATTGGGACCCCGCGCTGCACGCGCCGCTGTGGAGCGGGCCGTTCTTCCGCACTCTGCCTGAGCTGGTCTTTCTCTTGATCGGCTTCTCGAACGCCGCCTTCATCACGGCGCACTACGCCTCGAGCCGCACCCTGCTCACGCGTCTGACGCCGCCCGAGCGGACGGGAGCCTATTTCGGCGTCTACGCCCTTTCCGGGACGGCCACGAGTTGGCTGGGCCCCCTGCTGGTCAATCAGGGCACCCATATATTCAAGACCCAGCAAGGCGGCTTTGCCACAGTGACGGTCCTGCTGCTGATCGGATTTGTCGGCCTGTTCTATGTGCGCGGCGGAAATCGCCTCCGGACACGCGCGGCGCCGTGATCCGCCTCTTCGTCGATCAGGATCTCGCGGCGGGCCAAAGCCTGCCGCTGCGGCCGGACCAGATCCATTATCTCGTCAACGTCATGCGGCAGTCCGACGGAGCCGCGATCCATGTCTTCAATGGCCGGGACGGCGAATGGCGAGGCGTCCTGGTCGAGCCGCGCAAGAAGGTCTTCGCGGTCCGCGTCGATGCTCTTGTCGCGCCGTTTTCGCTTGGCCCGGATCTCGATCTCTATGTCGCTGTGGTCAAGCGCGGGCGTCTCGAGACGATCGTCGAAAAGGCCGCGGAACTCGGCGCGCGGCGGGTCTTCGCCGTGGTGACCGAACGGACCAATTCCGCGCGGCTAAACCTCGATCGGCTCAACGTCATCGCGATCGAGGCGGCGGAGCAGACCGGGCGCCTCGATGTCCCGAGGATCATCGGCCCGACGCCCTTCGCCAAGGCGCTCCGGGAGATGGAGGACAACCGCCGCCTGATGTTCTGCGACGAGGCCGGAGACGCTCCCCCGGCGGCGGAGGCTCTGGCCGGACTGGCGCCCGCGAGCGAGCCGTGGGCCGTGCTGATCGGACCGGAGGGCGGTTTCTCTCCCTCCGAGCGCGCCCGCATCAGAGCGCGTGACGGCGCGGTTCCGGTGTCGCTGGGACCGCGCATCCTGCGGGCGGACACCGCGGCGATCGCGGCCCTGACGATCTGGCAATCGGTGCTGGGCGACTGGCGCGCCTCTTGAGCTTCGCCGCCGATGACGCCAAGTGACGCTTACGATTGGGGATGAGGGATTTCACGGATGGCCGAGACGCTTTGCGATGACCGCCCTCTGACCTTCGAAGATCTCGTCGCCTGGTTCGCGGAGGGCGGCAAGCCAACCGCCGAATTCCGGGTGGGCGCCGAGCACGAGAAGTTCGTCTTTCGGACCGGGAGCAACGCCCCCGTGCCGTATGATGGCGAGACCGGCATCCGCGCCTTGATGGAAGGGCTGATGCGCTTTGGCTGGGCGCCGACTTGGGAAAGGGGCCCGAAGGGCGAAACGCTGATCGGCTTGTCTCGCGGCAAGGCCAATGTCAGCCTCGAACCCGGCGGCCAGTTCGAGCTTTCCGGAGCTCCGCTGCACACCATGCACGATATCTGCGAGGAAACCGGCCAGCATCTCGAAGAAGCCAAGACCGTCGCGGCGGAACTGGGCCTGGGCTTTCTCGGCCTCGGCTTCGCCCCGACGCTGCGCAGGGACGAGGTCCCGGTGATGCCCAAGGGCCGCTACGACATCATGCGCAACTACATGCCCAAGGTCGGCGGCCAGGGGCTGGACATGATGTTCCGCACCTGCACGGTCCAGGCCAATCTCGATTTCGCCGACGAGGCGGACATGGTGGCCAAGTTCCGCGTCAGCCTCGCCCTGCAGCCCGTCGTGACCGCGCTCTTCGCCAACTCGCCGTTCACCGAAGGCAAGCCGAACGGCTTCCTCTCGGCCCGCGCCAATGTCTGGACCGACACCGACCCCGACCGCACCGGCATGCTCAATTTCGTCTTCGAGGACGGCTTCGGCTTTGAAACCTACGCGCGCTACGCGCTGCAGGTGCCGATGTATTTCGTCAAGCGCGAGGGCCGCTACATCGACGTTGCGGGAAAGTCCTTCCCCGACTTCCTGGCCGGCAAATTGGCCGATCTGCCGGGCGATCGGGCGACGATGAAGGATTGGGTCGATCATACCAGCACGATCTTTCCCGAGGTCCGCCTCAAGCAATATCTGGAGATGCGGGGCGCCGACGCCGGCTCCTATTCGCGCCTCTGCGCCCTGCCGGCCCTCTGGGCGGGCATTCTCTACGACCCGGCGTCGCAGGCGGCGGCGTGGGACCTGTGCAAACATTGGACGACGGAAGACCGCGCGGCGCTCATCCGCGACGTGCCACGCCAGGCTCTAGGCGCCACCGTCGCGGGACGATCGGTCCGTGACGTCGCGCGGGATATGCTGGCCATCGCTCACCAGGGTCTCAAGCGCCGCAATCGCCTCTCCGGCGGACTGGTGGACGAGACCAGCTATCTGGGCGAGCTCGAAGACATCGCCGACAGCGGTCTGACCGCCGCCGAGCGCCTGCTCGAACTCTATCACGGCGCCTGGAGGGGCGATGTTGCTCAGGTCTACGACGCCTTCGCCTATTGACGGCATGAGCGTCGCCTTCACCCGTGAAGAGGACCTGGAGTCGGCCGCCGCCGACCTGCCGGACCGGCCGATCTCTCGCCACCCCAACCTCGTCACCGCGAGGGGTCTCGCCGCGCTCGACGCCGCCTTGGCCGAAGCGCGGGGAGCCTATGCGGCGGCCCAGAGCGCCGGCGATGTCGGCGCCGACCGAACGCCGATGGCGCGGGCGACGCGCGATCTGCGCTACTACTCAGCGCGGCGCGCCAACGCGCAGCTGCTGACACCGGAGGGCGCCTCGCGCGTCGTCCGCTTCGGCGACACGGTCAGCATCGAGCGGGAGGATGGACGCCGCCAAGTCTTTTCCATCGTGGGCGAGGACGAGGCCGACCCGGCCAAAGGTTCGATCGCCTACATCGCTCCACTCGCCCGGGCTTTGCTCGGCAAGGCCGCGGGTGATATCGCGCCGCTTGGTGATGGCGAGGTCGAGGTCGTGGCGTTCACGTCCGGATCCGGCGTCCTCACGGGCTGAGCTCTGGTGTGCCTGCATCGCGCCCATTGACCGATGGAGAGTGGCGCGGGCTGAGCTCGGGATTCGCCGACGCCCTCCGCGCGAGCGGCGCGGCGCCGCTGATCGTTTCCATGGCTCATCCGGGCGCGCGGATCGCCAGGCTCTGGCGCGGGGGTCCCGCGCCGGTGCTCACCCGTTTCGACAAGATCCATTGGCCGAAAGCGCCCGCCGATCTTTCCGCGGCGGCGAGCCCGGCGACGATGGGCGTGTTGCAACACGAACTTCAGCACGTGCTGGACTACAGAACACGCCGGATGACGACGATGCGTTACGCCCTCAGCCCAAGCGAATGGAAATACGATTTCGAGTTGGAGGACATCGGCGATTTCGAACGCCTCGGCGCCGAACAGCGCGCCTCGGTGGTCGAGGCGCTATGGCTGTCGGAGAACGGCTACCGGCCCCGGTCCCAGATCGCGGCCCTCCGCGCATCGATCCCCTGGGCCTGAGCGATCAGGCCGGGTTTTCGGCGCCATTGCGCGGCTTTGCCGCCCATGCGACCAAAGGGCTTGGACAGCCCCCGCCTGGAGACGCCATGGCCCGCGCTTCGATCTTGTTTTCCCTCGCGCTTTTCGCCGCGGCCGCCGCGGGCGCTCAGCCCGCTCCATCCAGCCTGCAGGCCGTTCGGGGAGTCGTGAGCGCTGTCGATCCAAGTCACCTGACGATCCAGCCGAAGGTCGGCGCGCCACTGACGATCGACCTAACGCCAACTTGGTCGGTCCAGGTCACCAAGGCGATCGACGTCGCGGAAATCCGCGAAGGGAGCTTCATCGGCACGGCGGAAATTCCGCAATCCGACGGCGTCGGGCAGTCGCTCGAGGTTCACGTCTTCCCCCCCGGCGTGAAGATCGGCGAGGGCCACTATGCCTGGACACTGGCGCAGGGCTCGATGATGACCAATGGCACCGTGGGCACGGTCACCAGCGGAAGTCGGGGCCGAGAGCTTCAGGTCAGCTATCCAGGCGGCCAGCGCAAGATCATCGTCCCTCCAGGGGTTCCGGTGGTCCGGATCACCAATGGCGAGCGCGCGATGATCGCGCCCGGCGCGGCGGTCTTCCTGATGGCGTTCCCCAAGCCGGGCGGCGGCCTGATCGCTGGGGCCGTGGCGGTCGGAGAGAACGGCGCCGCCCCACCCATGTAGAGGGCTAGATCGGGTTGCCCGCGGTGGGCGTCCATGGCGCCGCCTGGGACGAACCGGCTCCCGAATCGGTGTGGCGGACGACCTCATCGATGTTCATGTCCGCAGGCTGAGCCTCTCCGCCGCGCGCTCCCGCGACCGCGACCTCGACCGTGTTCGGGTAGAACGCCAGGCGGTCTTTGATCGCGTCCATCGCCGGGTAGGGCGTTTCATAGCTCCAGACGGCGTTCTCGGCGATCCGGCCATCCATGGTGATGGTGAAATAGCTGGCGTCACCCTTGTAGGGGCAATGGCTCGACCGGGCGGTGCGGCCCAGATAACCCATCTCGACGTCGCCTCGCGGAAAATAGGCCACGGGCGGATAGTTCGCCTCGCGCAGCAAAAGCACGTCGTCGCTCCCGGCGATCTCATGGCCTTGATAGTAGGCGGTCATGCGTCCGGGGGCCGCCTCGATGGTGATCGGGTGGTCGGGGCCGGGGGTCAATTGAACGGGCATGGCTTTGACTTTCCAACGATGGGATGATCGCGGGTGAAACGCGCGACACCCCCGACGTGGGTCCGCGCGCCGGCGTTTTCAATCGGGGAGCTCGCGACTCAGGCATGAACAGCATCGTCGTCATGGTGGGCCTGCTCATCACCCTGGTCACCGGCATCCCGGTCATGCTGCAGATCTTTCGCCATCACCCTAGTGGCCTGTTCGTCCTCTTCTTCACCGAGATGTGGGAGCGCTTCTCCTACTATGGCATGCGCGGCCTGCTGGTCTTTTACCTGACCCAACAACTCCTCTTCACCGACGGCGCGGCGGCGGCGCAGTATGGCTCCTACGCCACCCTGGTCTATCTGCTTCCCCTGGTCGGCGGCGTACTAGCCGATCGATACCTGGGCGCGCGCAAGGCGGTCGCCTTTGGCGCCCTTCTGCTCGTGGCCGGCCACACCGCCATGGCGATCGAGGGGCCGCCGGCGCATCAGTCGCTGGTCTACCATGGCGCGCACTACGCGTTCGACGTCGGCGGCCGCGGCGACGCGCGCGCATCCAAACTGCGCGTGGCCGGCAAGGATTACGCCTACAGCCAGACGCCCGGCGGGGATTTCCAGATCGAGGGCCTTACGAGCACCTCGGCCTTGCCGCGCACTCTGCCGAAGGGGTCTTTCACCTTGGAGACGGAGGCGGCCGCGCCGCTCTTCACAAACATCCTATACCTCGCGCTCGCCCTCATCGTTTTGGGCGTCGGCTTTCTCAAGTCGAACATCTCGGCCATCGTCGGCCAGCTCTATCCGCAGGGCGATCCGCGTCGCGATCCCGGCTTCACGCTCTACTACTATGGCGTCAATCTCGGCGCGTTCTGGGCGGCGATCCTCTGCGGCTATCTCGGCCAGAACCTGGGCTGGTCGTACGGCTTCGGGTTGGCGGGCGTCGGCATGTTCGCGGGCTATCTGACCTTCCGGTTCGGCAAGCCGCTTCTGGAGGGACACGGCGAGCCGCCGGACCCCGCGCGCCTGCGATCCCCCGCCCTTGGACCGATCAGTCTCGAGTGGACGATCTATCTAGCCGCCTTCGTCGGTCTCGCCGTGCTCTGGCTATTGGTCCGACACAACGATCTGGTCGGCATCGCGCTCGCGATCGGCTCGGCGGCCGCGCTCGGCTATATCGGGCGCTACATGGTGACCCGCTGCGGCAAGGTGGAGCGGGAGCGACTGATGCTCGCCTTCGTCCTTATCTTCGGCTCCGTGATATTCTTCACCCTGTTCGAACAGGCGGCGACTTCGCTCAACCTTTTCGCCGACCGCAACACCAACCTTGCCCTCATCGCCCACCCGACCCGTTTCGCGCTGTTCGGCCGCGAGGTCTTCATGGGCACGCGCGAGATGGTCGCCGCTCCCGGCGTGCCGGCCGACGTCCTGTGGATCGACATGGGCTTTACCTCGGCACAGACCCAGTCCTTCAATGCCGGCTTCATCCTGATCTTCGCGCCGGCCTTCGCCGCGCTCTGGACCTGGCTGGGGCGTCGCGGGCTCGACCCGGGGCCGATGGTGAAGTTCGGCCTCGGCCTTGCTCAGGTTGGCCTGGGCTTCCTGGTCATTGTCTGGAGCCATGGCCTCGCCGACGGCCACTTCCGATTGCCGCTGATGGTCCTGGGACTGACCTATATGCTGCACACCACGGGCGAGCTCTTCCTGAGTCTCGTCGGCCTTTCGGAAATCACCAAACTGGCCCCAGCGGCGCTGATCTCGACGCTGCTGGCGACCTGGTTCATCGCCACGGCGGGGGCGGAATATATCGGCGCGATCATCGCCAAGGTCGCCGGCGCCGCGACCGCCGGGGGACAGGTCCTCGATCCGGCGGCGGCCTTGCACACGGCGCTCCACGTCTTCGGCATCATCGGCTGGACAGGCGTCGGCTTCGGGGCGCTGTTCCTGGCCCTGGCGCCCTTGCTTAAGCGCTGGTCGCACGGCGTGAACGACGCGGCCAACCATCGCGCGCCGCAAACCGAAACCAGGGTCAGCCGAACGTCTTGATGAAGCGGAGGAAGACAAACCGCCCGGTGTGCAGATCACGGACATCGACGAAGGCCGGACCGTTCAGATCGCGCGGGCCGGCATAGACTTCACGGGCGTGTTCCACGCCACGACCGTTCGCGTTGCGCAGCTCGATGCGAAACGCCAGGTCTGGCTTCGGTTTGTATTCCGTGAAGAGCGTGGTTTGGATCTTGACCTTGTCCGTGTCGATCTCGTTGAAACGATAGCTCTTCTCCGAGAACTGACCCGAAGCGTCGAAACCCCAGGTCGCCTTCAGGCCGGGCAGACCCTGCGTGAAATGCGCCTCCCAGTCGTTGGCGTGCAGTTGGGAGATCGGGCGGGCGAGGCGGGTTGTGGGATCGATGACTCGGGAACCCCTGAACGTCGTCTGGCCCGTCAGGAGGCCTCGCTTCAGGCCGACCCGGTCGGTGGGCAGGGTCAGGATGAGCGCCAGTTCGTCCTCGCGACCCGCGCCGATGTTGCCGGGAGAGTCAAAGGTCGTGGAGCCGTTGGAGACCGGCACACGGTCGATCACATCGCGCAGCACATGGTGTTTGAAGCTGACCGTCGCGTCCGCTCCTCCCCAGAACCGCCGTTCGTACGCCGCCTCGAACACCCAGTCCTGTTCCGGCGTCAGCTGGGGGTTTCCGGCATAGACCGAGCCGGTGGTCAGATTGCCCGAGTTGGCGGCGAAGGCGTCGAAGTTCAATTGCCCCACCTCGCGCTCAACGCGCAGGCGGATCTGATCGGCCGCGCCCGGAGACCAGGTCACCGCCGCGCGAGGTTTGGGGAAGACGAAAGTTCGCGAACTCACGACATCGCCGGACGAGGATAGCCGGGACGCCTCGACCTTGAGTCCCGCTTCGATCGTGACTTGTTTGCTCGGGGTCCAGGTCGCCGTCGAAAAGGCCTCTCCCCGCGCCTCGGTGACATGCACATCCGAGGCGGGAAGCGCGACCGGCGCGCCATTCTGAACAAACGTCGTGGTGGCTGTCAGCCAGTTGTAGTCGCCCTCCGCGCCCGCCTCCAGCGCCAGCGCCTTGTGGGCTTCATAGCGGAATTTCGTGCGCAGGATGCTCTCGCCACTGGTCTTGCGCAGGGCGAATCGATCGGAAACGTCGTCCCCTGTCAACGCGGCCACCAGGGGATCCGCCATGAATTCGTCGCTGACGTTCGCTCGGCCGAGCTGCTGCAGAGCAAAGGTCTCCGAGGAGAGCTTCGCCCCGAAGTCCCGCTGAAACCTCAGTCCCACCTCGGCGGTGTATTGACCCTGATGATAGCGTTCGTACTCGGCCGCCGGGATCGCGGGCAACGCGTCGTTCGTCGTCAGGGTGTAGGGACTGGAAGATAGTGACGCGTGCAATCTCAACTTGCCGCCGAAGACGGGCGTCTCGACCGCGCCGCTCAGCTTGGCCAACTTGGCGAGGCCTTTGCTGACCTCATCGGCGTGCAGAATGGTCACGCCCGAAGCATCGCGACGGATGCGCGAGCCGTCCCCGGCCCCGTCGTCAAAGCCGGTTGAAAGCAGAAGGGCGCCCTCGAACGCGGTCGCGCCGACTTTGGCTGAACCTTCGATCCGCGCGGTTCCCGCGAGTCTGCCGTCGTAGGCGCGCGTGCCCGAGCCCTGCAGTTTGAGCCGCCGGCCCTGATCCGCCCGCAGGACCACATTGGCTAGGATCGGCTTGCCCTGCATGTCGATGCCACGGGCGCCCCCCCGGATGAGGTCGATGCGCAACACCGAGGATGCCGGAATGCGCTTCAGCGTATCGTCCAGGCCGTCGTCCTTGGAGGCCGGGCGCGCGCCGTCGATGATCACGTTGCCGGCCGCGCCGCCGAACCCCCGCACCGCACTACCGAGATCGAACATGAAGCCGGGCAGGCGCTGAACCATGTCATAGGCGGTGGTCGGCGAAGACGAGGCGAAATACGATGTCGGGTAGCTGGTCACGGCGCCGGCCGCGTCCGAAGCCGGCGGCGCGGGGGTCGACGCGATAAATGCCGCGAGGATCGAAGTCAGAAAACTCAACGCCGCCCTCCGCCACGAGTGCTAGGTGGCGAACCCTGAGGCCATCGCTCGCTCATTTTCGATTGCCGGGAGGCCCTTAAAGATAATTTACCTTTACCGCAATCGGAGCGCCGATCCACGCTCAAAGGGAGGGGACAAGGGGCGCGGTGGCGGGCAGTGGCGCTCCCGCTTTAGACTCCGGTCCCCCCGACGGTCAGGCCCGTGATCTTCAGGGAGGGCTGCCCGACGCCGACCGGTACGCCTTGGCCGGCTTTGCCGCAGACCCCGATTCCCGGATCGAAGGCGAAGTCGTCGCCAATCATGGTGACCCGGGTCAAAGCGGAGGGGCCGTCGCCGATCAGGGTCGCCCCCTTGACGGGCGCGGTGATCTTGCCGCCCTCGATCAGATAGGCCTCGGTGCACTGGAAGACGAATTTGCCGTTCGTGATATCGACTTGTCCGCCGCCGAAATTGGCGCAGTAGAGTCCCCGCGCGGTCGAGGCGATCATCGCCTCGCGATTGGAGTCGCCGGCCATCATCCCGGTATTGGTCATCCGCGGCATCGGGATGTGGGCGTAGGACTGCCGCCTTCCGTTGCCGGTGATCGGCATGCCCAGCAGGCGCGCGCTCTGACGATCCTGCATATAGCCCACCAGAACGCCGTCCTCGATGAGCACGGTCCTTGAAGTCGGCGTACCCTCGTCATCCACCGTCAACGATCCGCGGCGCCCCTCGACGGAACCGTCGTCGAACACCGTCACGCCGCGTGCGGCGACCTGTTGTCCGATGCGCCCGGAAAATGCCGAGGTCCCTTTGCGGTTGAAGTCCCCCTCCAGGCCGTGCCCCACCGCCTCATGGAGGAGGATACCGTTCCAGCCTGCTCCCAGCACAACGTCCATTTCGCCGGCCGGGCATTCTATCGCTTCAAGATTGACCAGGGCCTGACGCAGGGCCTCCTCGATCTGTTCCTTCCAGCGTTCCGGGGTGATCCACGCCTCGAACCCCGCTCGACCGCCCGCGCCCGAGGATCCGCTTTCCCTCCGGCCATCCTTTTCCACGGTGATCTGAACATTCAAACGCGCCAGCGGGCGGATGTCGCGGATCAGTTGGCCGTCCGCGCGCAGGATTTCCACGACCCGCCGCTCGCCCGCCATGGAGGTCATGACCTGAGCCACGCGCGGGTCGCGGGCGCGGGCGAAGGCGTCGATCTCCTGCAAGAGGGCGACCTTGTCGCCGAAACCGGGGGAGGCGAGGGGGTCGTCGTCGCCATAGAGCTTGCGGTTTGTCGCGCGCGGCCCCTCGGCGGCGACGCCGCTGTAGCCGCGCCGGGCAAGAGACGCGGAAGAGGCCGCGCGCTTTATCGCCGCTTGCGAAATCTCGCTGGCGTGCGCGTAGCCCACCGTCTCCCCGGCGACCACGCGGAGGCCAAAACCCTCGGTGGAGTCATAAGACGCCGACTTCAGCCGCCCGTCGTCGAACATGAAAAACTCGCTGTGCGAGCGTTCGGCGAAGATTTCGCCGTCGTCCGCCCCGTGGAGGGCCTCGCCCAGCGCGCGGCGCGCGGCGAGGGGATCGACTCCCGAGGCTTCGAGGATGGAAGGCGCGGGCGAGTGGGCGTTCATCGGAAAAACTCGGCGGTGAGCGGGAGCCGGTCAGATAGTCGTTCCCGCGCCTCGGCGAAACCTGTCACGCGGGTCTCGCCCGCGGGAAAGCCGCAATCGTCTTGGCAAGGTGGGGGGTTACGGGTATGCACCCGGCTTCTAGAGGAAACCGAGGGCCGGCGCATCGTTGCGCGGGCGCCGCTCTGCCGGTCAGTCTCGGAAACTTCGACAAGCGTCGGTTCGGCGCGCTTCGGCCGCGGCCGGGGGCGCCGGATCGGAGAGGACGGACCGGACTTTGATGATTTTGGGTTTTTCCCGTCTGGAGCGGTTTATCGCGACCCAGAGCGGCGCTTGTTTGCGCGCGGCGTGCATGGGTCTCGCCTCGGTGGGGCTGAGTGGGGCGGCGAGCGCCGAAGTCGTCGGCCAGCCGGTCGATGGAGGCATTGCCCTCCAACCCTCGGCGAGCGTGATCCGCGATCATGTCATCGCCTTCCACGATCACATTCTTCTGCCGATCATCACCGCGATCACCCTGCTGGTTCTGGGTCTGCTCATCTACATCGTGATCCGGTTCAACAAGCGGGCCAATCCGACGCCGGCGCGATTCAGCCACAACACCCCGATCGAGGTCGTCTGGACGGTCTTGCCCGTCGTTATCCTCATGTTCATCGCGATCTTCTCGTTCCGCCTCCTCTATGAGGAACACGATATGCCCAAACCCTATATGACCGTTAAGGTCGTGGGACGGCAGTGGAACTGGGACTACGAGTACCCCGATCAGAAGATCGGCGCCTATACCTCCACCTTAATGACCGAAGAGGACGCGGCGACGAAACACGTCCCGTACCAGCTCGCCAGCAATGCGCCGCTGGTCGCGCCGGTGGGCCGCGTCGTCCGGGTTCAGGTGACCGCCGAAGACGTGATCCATTCCTTCTCCGTGCCGGCGTTCGGCATCAAGATCGACGCCATACCCGGGCGCCTGAACCAGACCTGGTTCAAGTCGGAAAAAATCGGGACCTTCTACGGCCAGTGTTCGCAACTCTGCGGCATCAACCATAGTTTCATGCCGATCGAGGTGAAGGTTGTCAGTCAGGCCGATTTCGACGCTTGGGTGGCCAGCAAGGCGCCGAAGCCGGCGCCCGCGACGACCGTGGCCCAGGCCGCGCCCACGCCGGCTCTGGCCGCCGCGTCCGCGCCTTTCGCCCAATAGTAGAGTTCGAGAAAGAGTAGAGGATATGGCCGCCGATATCGCCGACACCCACGACAGGGCAATTCACGCCGAGGCTGCCGCGCACGGCTATGGCGCGCACGCCGGGACGCCGGGGTTCTTCACCCGCTGGTTTCTGTCGACCAACCACAAGGATATCGGCACGCTTTACATCATCTTCGCCATTCAGGCGGGGATCATCGGCGCCCTCTTCTCCGGCCTCATCCGCTGGGAACTGGCCGAGCCCGGCCTTCAGCTTTTCGCCAACGGGTCGATCCTCGATCACCTCAACCACATGGGCATTCCGTTCATTCCGGAGGCCAGCAAGCACGGTTACTATGTGGTGGTGACGGCCCACGCCCTGATCATGATCTTCTTCATGGTCATGCCGGCGATGATCGGCGGTTTCGGCAATTGGTTCGTGCCCCTGATGATCGGGGCGCCGGACATGGCCTTTCCACGCATGAACAATGTCTCGTTCTGGCTGCTGGTGGCCTCCTGGTGCATGCTGTTGATGTCGATGCTCGTCGACGGCGGGCCTGGAAAGGGTTTCGGCGGGGGTTGGACGCTTTATCCGCCGCTCTCCACGATAGGCCACACCGGGCCCGCGATGGACTGCGCGATCCTTTCGGTCCACCTCGCGGGCGCCAGTTCGATCCTGGGCGCCATCAACTTCATCACCACGATCTTCAACATGCGCGCGCCGGGGATGACGATCCACCGGATGCCGCTGTTCGTCTGGTCGATCCTGGTCACCGTCTTCCTGCTGCTGCTCAGCCTGCCGGTTCTGGCCGGCGCGATCACCATGCTGCTGACCGACCGTAACTTTGGAACCCACTTCTTCGACGCGGCGGGCGGCGGCGATCCGGTGATGTACCAGCATCTCTTCTGGTTCTTCGGTCACCCGGAGGTCTACATCCTGATCATTCCCGGCTTCGGCATGATCAGCCATATTGTCTCGACCTTCTCCAACAAGCCGGTGTTCGGTTATCTCGCCATGGCCTACGCCATGGTGGCCATCGGCTTCCTCGGCTTCATCGTCTGGGCCCACCACATGTTCACCGTGGGCATGCCAGTGAACCTGCAGGCCTATTTCGTGGCGGCGACGATGGTCATCGCGGTGCCGACCGGGGTAAAGGTTTTCTCCTGGATCGCCACGATGTGGGGCGGGTCGCTCGAGTTCAAGACGCCGATGCTGTGGGCGATCGGCTTCATCTTCCTTTTCACCGTCGGCGGCGTCACCGGGGTCGTCCTGGCCAACGCCGGGATCGATTACTCCCTGCATGACAGCTATTACGTGGTGGCGCACTTCCACTATGTCCTGAGCCTCGGCGCCGTCTTCGCCATTTTCGGCGGCTTCTACTACTGGTTCGAAAAGATGTGGGGCGTGCGCTACAACGAGTTCCTCGGCACGGTGCACTTCTGGATCACCTTCATCGGCGTCAACATCATCTTCTTCCCGCAGCACTTCCTGGGACTGCAGGGGATGCCGAGGCGGAGCGTGGACTATCCGGTTGCGTTTTCGATGTGGAACCATCTGTCGTCGATCGGCTACGCGATCACCCTGGTCGGCCTAGTGGTGTTCCTCGTCGTTCTCGCGGAGGCGGCCGTTCGTCGCCGGCCGGCGCGAGCCAATCCCTGGGGACCCGGCGCTACGACTCTGGAGTGGACGCTTCCCTCTCCGCCGCCGTTCCACCAGTTCAACGAACTGCCGGTGATTCACGCCGACGCCCACTGACCGGACGCGCATCCCGCGCGTCTTTGGAAGGCCCATGTCTGGTATAGCAATCGACCACCCCCTCCCTGTCCGCGCGGCGGGGTGGCGCGACTTTCTTCAGCTGCTGAAGCCCAGGGTGATGTCCCTGGTGGTGGTCACGGCCGCTACGGGCATGCTGTGCGCAGGCCAGCCGATGAACCCTGCCCTCGCCGCGATAGCCATACTCAGTATCGCCGTGGGCGCCGGCGGATCGGGGGCGCTCAACATGGCCTATGACGCCGACATCGACGCGCTGATGCGCCGGACACGGTCGCGCCCTGTTCCGGCGGGTCGAATCCAAGCCGCCGACGCCCTGGCGCTGGGCATCGTGTTGTCGCTGTTCGCGGTCATGGTGCTGGCCATCGCGACAAACTGGCTGGCGGCCGGCCTGCTGGCCTTCACCATCGTGTTCTATGGCGTCGTCTATACGCTCTGGCTCAAGCGGCGGACCCCGCAGAACATCGTCATCGGCGGCTTGGCCGGCGCGCTGCCGCCTTTGGTCGGCTGGGCCGCGGCGAGCGGAACCGCGCCGCCCAACGCCTGGCTCCTGGTCGCGATCATCTTCGTCTGGACGCCGCCGCACTTCTGGGCGCTGTCGCTCTATACGAGCGAGGACTACGCCAAGGCGGGTGTGCCGATGATGCCGGTCGCGCGCGGGGCCGCCTCCACTCGCCGCCAGATTCTCGCCTACAGCATCGCCCTGGCGCTTGTCGGCCTCCTACCCGCCGCGACGGGTCTCGGCGGCCTCTGCTACCTCGCCCTCGCCGCCGTCGGCGGGGCGATCTTCGTGGCCCTCGCGGTCCGGCTGGAGAGGAGCGGCCTCGGAGACGCGCCGGCGCCCTCGGCGAAGGGGCTCTACGACACGCCCGCGGTCATCGCCCCGGCGCGCGATCTGTTCGCGTTCTCGCTGATCTATCTCTTCGCCCTGTTCGTGGCCCTGATGGTCGAGCACCTGATCGGCGTTCCGACGCTTCGCCTGGCGGCTCTGGGAGCGTGGTCTTGAGCGATCCCAACCTGGACGACCCAGCCGCTTTCAAGGCCAGGCGCGGCCGCAACGTCGCCATCGCCCTGTCCCTCGTCGCCTTCGTGGTGATCATTTTCGTCATCACCCTGGTCAAGAAATCCGGCGGCTGATGGCCGGCGCGGTCGGTCAAGGAAACCGGCGGGTCGTCCTGATCTGCGTCGCGGTCTTCGTGTGCATGGTGGGGGCGGCGTTCGCGGCGGTCCCGTTCTATCGCGCCTTTTGTCAGGCCACGGGGTTCAACGGCGCTGTTCGTAGAGGCGCGATCGGCCAGGGCATCGTTTCCGCGCGCGAGGTTACGGTTCGCTTCGACACGAATGTGCGTCGAGGTCTGACGTGGAGTTTCGTGCCTGAACAGGCCAGTCAGACTGTTCATCTTGGCGAGAACAAGCTGGCCTTCTTTCGCGCGACCAACACGGGCGCCAAGACCTTGACCGGCCGGGCGCTCTATAATGTGCTTCCCGAATCCGCCGGGCCGTATTTCTCCAAGCTGGAATGTTTCTGCTTCAAGAATCAGACGCTCCAGCCCGGAGAGACCGCGGAATTTCCCGTCGTCTATGTCGTCGATCCGCGATTTGCCAAAGACCGCGACACTCGGACGCAGAACGAGATCACGCTCAGCTACACGTTCTTCCCTAGCGTTAAGGAAAACAACACGAATTCCTGATCCTCAAAGCACTCGGGATCGTAACGGAAGCTTGACGAAACCGGTGGATTGGGCAAACGCTCAGTCCAATCGTCGCCAATGGGGGATCGACGATCCCCGATCGAGCGCGCGTGAACTTTCGCCGCGTCGACGGGTTCTTGAGGGAGGTTGATGAACGCTCCGGACAACACTTTGCGGTCCAGCGATCCTGGTCCGAGCGCGCCGGCGAAGCGGCGCGCTCGTTTCGCGGGGGAACGCGCGGGGGCGTGGTTGTTCGCGGCGAGCTTTTCGGTCGGCATCTGGGGCTTGGCGCTGAAGGTCATGGCGCCCTCTCACACCGACGGCCCACCGCCCTCGGCGGGGCCGGCTATCGCCATGCTCGCCCCAGATCCCCAGGGTAATGGGAACGCTCAGGTCTATTGGCTCGTGGAACCCTCCGCAGATCCCAGCGGCTATCCAATGGACGGCGGCTCCGAGGTGGTCACGCTCTCGCGGCTGGACCTGGAAACGACCGGGAACCTCTAGAACTGTCGCCCGCGCGGGTCTCACCCCTTGGCGAGCGGGGCGAGCGGACGCTATAGCACCCGTTCATCGATCCAAGCACGGCGAGGGACGCCCGAAACATGGCCCATGACGGCGTCAAGCACGACTATCACCTAGTGAACCCCAGCCCGTGGCCCCTTATCGGTTCGGCCGCGGCGGTCGTGATGGCGCTGGGCCTTGTCGCCGGCCTCAAGGGTGGAGTCCTTGGCCTGCCCAAGGGAAGCTGGTGGGTGATGGCGATCGGCGTGGCCGGCGTGCTCATGACCTTCGCCGGCTGGTGGACCGAGGTGGTGCGAGAGGCCAACCGCGGTGATCACACGCCCGTGGTCGCGATCGGCCTGCGCTACGGCATGATCCTCTTCATCGCCTCCGAGGTGATGTTCTTCGTGGCGTGGTTCTGGGTCTTCTTCGAAATGGCTCTCTTCCACCATGTCCGCGCCCTATCCAGTATCGACGACGTCCGCACCGCCTGGGCCAAATGGCCGCCGAAGGGTGTCGAGACCGTGCCGGCGTTCCAGCTGCCGCTGGTCAATACCCTGACCCTTCTACTCAGCGGCACCACGGTCACCTGGGCGCACCACGCGCTGCAGACCGGGGATCGCAGGGGGGCGAAGATCGGCCTGGCTCTAACCATCGCCCTGGGGGTGCTGTTCACCGGGATCCAGGCCTATGAATACAACCACATCCTGAGTGAACACCTGTTCTATTCGCCGGCCGCGGCTAACGCTGGCATCTATGGCTCGTCCTTTTTCATGGCCACCGGGTTTCACGGCTTCCACGTCATCATCGGCACCATCTTTCTCTCGGTCTGCCTGCTGCGTCTGATGAACGGCGCGTTCACGCCCAAGCAGCACTTCGGCTTCGAGGCGGCGGCCTGGTACTGGCACTTCGTCGATGTGGTCTGGCTGTTCCTGTTCACCTTCCTCTACGTCATCTTCGGCGCCGGCTGGGGTCATTGACGGTCGGTCCAACGACGAGTCCATTCCTGGCCGGGCTGAAGGGCCGCTGTCCCAACTGCGGCCAGGGCGCGCTGTGGACCGGCTTTCTGACGGTCTCGCCGACCTGTTCGGTCTGCGCCTATCCTCTGGTGGAGGCCGATACCGGCGAGGGACCGGCGGTGTTCGTCATCCTGATCGTGGGTTTCATCGTGGTCTTCGCCGCGCTGTTCACCGAGATCGCCGTGCATCCGCCGATCTGGCTGCACCTCGTCCTGTGGCTTCCGCTCGCCACGGCGCTGTCGCTGGGCCTGCTGCGGCCGGCCAAGGGCCTGATGCTGGCGGCGGTCATCCGCAACCGGCTGGCGCGGGAGCGGGACACCCAGGCGTGAGGCGGTTTCCCATCGGCCTGACCCTGGCCGCGCTTGTCGCCTTCGTCATTCTGGTCGGTCTCGGTCTGTGGCAGCTGGACCGGCTGAAGCAGACCAACGCCAACCGCGCGGCGATCGCGGCCCTGAGCGGCGTCCCCGCGCGCCCGCTGGAGGCGGTGCTCCTTGATGGCGTCCACGCCGATCACGCGCGGGTGGCCTTGACCTGCCAGCCGTCCGGCGCGTCCCCGGCAACCTACCGCTATGCCCTGCCCAATGGGGTCGTGGGCTGGCGGCTGCTGACGATGTGCCCGATCGCGGGGTCCCGCTTCGACGGCGTCCTGCTCGATCGCGGGCTGGTGACCAAGCTCGCCGGGGCCATGGCGCCCGCGTCGCTCACCTTTCCGGCGCCGGCATCCGTCACGGGAGTCCTGCGCAAGCTCGGGCGCAAACCGATGTTCGGCAATGAGATGACGGCGGTCGCTGGACCACCGACCGTTCGCGTGATCGACCTTCCCGCCGTGGCCCGTATCGCGGCGCGTTCCGGACTGAGCCACCCCGCGCCGTGGTATGTCGTGGTCGAACGGGAGACACCCGCCGCGCCGGATGTCGCGCCGTCGCCGGTCACCGAGGATACGCCGCGCGATAACTTCGGCTATGCCCTGACTTGGTTCGGACTGGCCCTCGCCCTGCTCGGCGTGTGGGCCGCCTTCGTCTGGCGTCGGGTGATGGCGCCATGAGGTACGTCTCGACACGGGGGGACGCCGCCCCGATCGACTTCATGGACGCCCTCTTCGCCGGCTTGGCCAGCGATGGCGGACTGTATGTGCCCCAGTCCTGGCCGCGGCTTTCGTCGGAAGAGATCGCGGCCTACGCGGGCCGACCCTACGCCGAGGTCGCGGCCGATATCCTGACTCGCTTCGTCGGCGACGCGCTCTCGCCAGACGAACTCGCGGTGATCTGCGCCCAAGCCTACGCGACCTTCGATCACGTCGCTGTCGCGCCGCTGGTCCAGATCGACGACAGCCGTTTCCTGCTGGAGCTGTTCCACGGGCCGACTCTGGCGTTCAAGGACATCGCCATGCAGGTGCTGGCGCGGCTGTACGAACATGGCCTCGAGAAGCGCGACCGCGAACTGACGATCGTCTGCGCAACCTCCGGCGACACCGGCGGCGCGGCGGTGGAGGCCTTCGCCGGGCGGCGAAACATCAAGATCGTGGCGCTCTATCCCGAGGGCCGGATCTCGGAGGTCCAGCGCCGGTTCATGACGACCTCCGCCCACGCCAATGTCCGCGCCGTGGCGGTGGCCGGCGATTTCGATGATTGCCAGGCCCTGCTGAAAGGCCTCTTCAAGGACGCCGCCTTCGTGGACGAGATCGGGCTTTCCCTGGTCAATTCAATCAATATCGCCCGGGTCATCGCCCAGATCGTGTATTATTTCACTGCGGGAGTGGCGTTGGGCGCTCCGTCTCGCCGGCTTTCCTTCGCCGTGCCCACGGGCAACTTCGGCGACGCCTACGCCGGATGGGCCGCGCACCGCATGGGCCTGCCGATCGAGCGCATCGTGGTGGCGACCAACGTCAACGACATCGTGGCGCGCGCGCTTCAGAGCGGCGTCTATCGGCGCGGGACCGCCGTCGCCACCCAGAGTCCGTCGATGGACATCCAGGTGGCCTCCAACTTCGAGCGCCTGTTCTATGATTGCGCGGGCGGCGACGCCGGGCTCACCGCCGCGGCGTTCCGCGATTTTGCCGCCGGCGGCGAGATCCGTCTCGGGCCAAACCTGCTCGCCGCCGCCCAGCGCATGTTCAGCGCCTGCGCCGTGGACCAGGCCGAGACCGATCGGGGCATGGCCGATGCCTGGCGCGACACCGCCATGCTCGTCGATCCACACACCGCCGTCGCCCTGGTCGGCGCGCGAAAGGCCGTCGATGCAGCCGCCGTCCCGATGGTCGTTCTGTCCACCGCCCACGCCGCGAAATTTCCGGACGCGGTCATGGCGGCGACGGGGCGCTTCCCGCCCGCCCCCGCCTCGGTCCTGGCCCGAGCGGCCCTGGGGGAGCGGATCGACCATCTGCCCGCCGAGGCGTCGGCGCTAAAGGCCTATCTGCGCGACTTCACCGCGAGCGCGCCATGACGGGTCCTCGCGTCCATCGGCTGGCGAACGGCGCCACGGTGATTTGCGATCCGGCGCCCGGGTATCAGACCTTGGCGCTCAGCGTCGTGGCCGGTCGCGGCGCCCGGGCCGAGGACGCGGCTCGGGCGGGCTGGTCGCACCTGTTGGAGCATATGGTCTTCAAAGGCGCCGGCCATCGAACCGCGCGGGACATCGTCGAGGTCATCGAAGCCGAGGGCGGCCAGATCAACGCGGCCACGGGCCATGAACGTACAAGCTTTCAAGTCCGGGCGCTCGAGGGCGGGCTGCCGCTCGCCATGGCCGTGACGGCGGATATCGTGCAGCGCCCGACCCTCGACGATGACGACCTCGAGCGAGAGAAACTGGTCGTAGCCCAGGAAATCGCCGAAGCCACCGATACTCCCGACGATCAGGTGTTCGAGCGCGCTCAGGCCGCGGCGTTCAAGGACCAGCCCCTGGGCCGGCCCATCCTGGGGTCAGCCCTCAGCCTGGAACCCGCGCGGTCCGCGTCACTCGAAGCCTGGCGCGCACAGCTTTATGCGCCCGACCAATTGGTGATCAGCGCCGCCGGGGCGGTGGATGAGGATGACCTTCTGCGACTGAGCGAGGCCTGTTTCGACGCGCCCGCCCAGCCGCCGTCGACGGGTGAGACACAAACCGCGCGATTTATCGGCGGAGCGGCTCTCGAGCGGCGCCGGTTGGAGCAGGCGCATCTCGTCTTTCTGCTGCCGACCAATGCCGTCACCCACCCTGATCATTGGGCCGAGCGGCTGTTTGCGGAGATCCTGGGCGGCGGGATGTCGTCGCGCCTGTTCCAGGAGGCGCGCGAGCGGCTCGGTCTGGCCTACGCCATCGACGCCTACGCCGAATCCTACGCCGATGTGGGCGTGCTGGGGATCTATGCGGGTTGCGAGGCGGCGAACGCGGGCACGCTCGCCAACGTCGCGGCCGGCGAGATCAAGGCCTTGGCCGACGATCCCGGCGCGGCCGAACTGGCCCGGGCGAAGGCGCAACTGAAGGCGTCGATCTTCATGGGCCGCGAATCGCTGGCGGTGCGCGCCGAGCAATCGGCGGCCCAGCATCTCGTATTCGGCCGCCTGCTGGACGCGGTGGAAATGACGGCGCGGATCGACGGGGTGAGCAAAGACGACATCGCCAGAGTTGGCGCGACCATCCTCTCGTCGGGCCGATCCGTGGGCAGCGCGCTCGGTCCGAAGGCGGCGATGGACGCGCCAGGTCGATTTGCCGAGGCTTTGTTCGGCTGAGCATCGTGATCGGGCCTGGATTGGCGCCCGCTTCGTTCGGCGCCACACTATTGTGCGATGGCCCTGCTCGACTGGATCTCCAGCGACCATGATCTCCGCCTCGATGGCGGAAGCGTGCGGTTGCGGCCGCATCGCGCCTCGGATTTCGCCGAATGGTCGGCCCTTCGCGAAGGCTCGCGCGCCTTTCTACAACCCTGGGAGCCGACGTGGCCGGTCGATGACCTGACCCGCGCCGCCTATCGCCGCCGCCTCGCCGCGTACGCCCAGGATCTCGAACGCGGGGTCGCCTACCCCTTTTTGATCTTCCGCACGGCGGATGACCGCATGGTGGGCGGCATCACGCTCGCCAACGTTCGGCGCGGCGTCGCGCAGATGGCTTCGGTCGGCTACTGGGTCGGTGAGCCGTTTGCGCGTCAGGGCCATACCTACGCCGCGGTGCGCGCCGTCATCGAGTTCGGCTTCCAGCGCCTGGGCCTGCACCGGCTGGAGGCGGCGTGCCTGCCCAGCAACGCGCCATCGCGCGGCGTCCTGCGCAAAGCCGGCTTCCGCGAGGAGGGCTTCGCCACCGCCTATCTGAAAATCGATGGCCAGTGGCGGGACCACGTACTCTTCGGCCGGCTGCAGCACGAACCGGGTGACGACCAGGGCCAAGCCTAAGCGCGTCCGCCGATCGCCGAGAGGTGCTCGGCGGCGACACCGATCTTGGCCAAGGCCCTCGACCATTTGTGCTCGTGGTCGTCGTCGAACAGCAGGGCTTCGTCCGGCTCGCAGGTCAGCCAGACACTCTCGCGGATCTCCCGCTCCAACTGACCGGCGTCCCAGCCGGCGTAGCCGAGCGCCATGACCGCCCGGCGCGGCCGCGTGTCGCGCCCGGCCAAGGCTTCGAGCACCTCGCGCGTCGCGGTCAAGGCGACGCCGCCGCCGATGTCGAGGCCGGACGCCTGGCCGACATAGTCGTCGGTATGCAGCACGAAACCGCGCTCTTGCTCGACCGGCCCCCCCATCAGCACGAGATCGTCGTCGAACGCGGCCGTCGGCTCGACGCCCAGCTGTTTGAGAAGATGGCTCAGCTTGAGGCCGTCGACCGGTCTATTGACCGCGATTCCCATGGCGTGCTGGACATCGTGGGCGCAGAGCAGGATCACGGCGCGTTCGAAGCGCGGATCCTCGATCCCCGGCATCGCCACCAGCAGGCGTCCGGTAAAATAGGCGCTCGCCGTGTTCGACATCCGCGCAAGATCGCCTTTGGAGCGCAAGGTTTCAAGCCGGCGCGGCTTGGCGATCCGGCTTTGGGCCTCTATGTCAGCCACGCCATTCACATAGAGAGAGACGATCATGACCATTGCCGTGGGCGACAAGGTTCCGAGCGCGACCCTGATGAAATTCGGCGCGGGCGGTCCCGAGCCGGTGTCGACGGACGACCTCTTTAAAGGCAAGACCGTCGGCCTCTTCGCCGTGCCCGGCGCCTTTACCCCGACGTGTTCGGCCAAGCACGTTCCCGGTTACAAGGCGCACGCCGCCGACCTGCGCGCCAAGGGCGTGGAGACCATCGCCTGCGTCTCGGTCAACGACGTCTTCGTGATGAAGGCCTGGGGCGCCGACCAGGGCGTCGGCGAGGACGTCCTGATGTTGGCGGACGGCAACGGCGATTTCACCCGCGCCCTGGGCCTGGAGATGGACGCCGGGAAGTTCGGCATGGGCCACCGCTCGCAGCGCTACTCCATGGTGGTCAAGGATGGCGTCGTGAAGGAGCTCAATGTCGAAGACGGCGGCGAGTTCAAGGTTTCGTCGGCGGAGTACATGTTGGCGCAGCTCTAGCGACCGCTCCGCCCGGCGGTGGAACGCGTCAGCGGAATCGGCCCATGCGCCTGGCCTTTCTCGGCACGCCCGACTTCGCCGTTCCTACTCTCGAAGCGCTGATCGGCGCGGGTCACGAAGTGGCCTGCGTCTACGCCCAGCCCGCCGCCGCGCGGGGCCGCGGGCAGAGGCTGAAACCCTCACCGGTGGAAGCGGCGGCGACAAGGATGGGCCTTCCCGTTCGCACGCCGCGCTCCATGCGTGATCCCGAAGCAATCGCGAATTTCGCCGCCCTCGACCTCGATGCGGCGGTGGTCGTCGCCTACGGCCAGATTCTCGTCCAGGGGGTGCTCGATGCGCCGCGCCTTGGCTGCTTCAACCTGCACGGTTCCCTTCTGCCCCGCTGGCGCGGCGCGGCGCCGATCCAACGCGCGATCATGGCTGGAGACGCGGCGACGGGCGCGCAGGTGATGCGGATGACGGCCGGCCTCGACGAGGGTCCCGTCCTCGGCTCCGTTCGCCTGCGCATCAACGCGGCCGAGACCGCGGGGACACTGCACGACCGCCTCGCCCCGGCCGGCGCCGCTTTGATGGTCGAGGCCATGGCCAAGCTCGCCGCCGGAACCGCCATCGAGACCCCGCAGCCGGACGAGGGCGCGACCTACGCCAAGAAGATCAGACCCGCCGAAACCCGCCTACGCTGGAACCACGACGGGACGCTTGTCGATCGCCGGATTCGCGGCCTCGCGCCATTTCCCGGGGCCTGGTTTACGGCGCCCACCCCCAAGGGGCCGGTTCGGGTCAAGGCGCTGCTCTCCCGCGCCGAAGACGCCGCCGGAGAACCCGGCGTTCTGCTCGATGAGGCTTTCCTCGTGGCTTGCGGCTCGGGCGCGGTGCGCATCCTCGCCGCCCAGCGTGAAGGCCGGGGCCCTCAAAGCGCGGCGGAGTTTCTGCGCGGCTTTCCCTTGAGGACCGGTGAGCGGCTGACCTGATGCCGCGTTACCGTCTGACAATCGAGTACGACGGCGGCCCCTATGTCGGCTTTCAGGCCCAGGACAACGGTCCTTCGATCCAGAACGAGATCGAGCGCGCGGTCCTGGCCTTCAGCGGCGAGCCCGTCCGGATCCAGGGCGCGGGACGCACCGACGCTGGCGTTCACGCCAAGGGTCAGGTGATTCACCTCGACCTCGAAAGGGCCTGGCCCGCCCGGGTCGTGTTAAATGCGGTCAACGCGCACCTGGGCGCCGCGCCGATCGCGGTGCTGGACGCCGCCGCCGTGGATGACACGTTCCACGCCCGTTTTTCCGCCACGGGTCGGCGCTATTCCTACCGCATCCTGGGCCGCGCCGGGCCGCCGGCTCTCGACGCCGGACGGGTCTGGCACGTCAAGACGCCGCTGGACGCGCACGCCATGAGCGCGGCGGCCACCCGCCTTATCGGGCGGCATG
This sequence comes from Caulobacterales bacterium, assembly GCA_038231315.1. Taxonomy (GTDB): domain Bacteria; phylum Pseudomonadota; class Alphaproteobacteria; order Caulobacterales; family Caulobacteraceae; genus Acaudatibacter. The sequence goes on along the minus strand of JBBRLN010000003.1, from coordinate 246,149 downwards.
ATTTCACCACCTTCCGCGACGCCGCGTGCCAGGCCAAGTCTCCGATGAAGACCCTGGATGAGGCTCAAGTGGAACGCTTTGGCGAGGAAGTGGGTATCGTCTTTTCGGCGCGGTCTTTTCTGCACCGCCAAGTCCGTTCGATGGTGGGCTCCTTGGTGGAGGTCGGACGCGGGCGCTGGACGCCCGACGACCTCGGCGCGGCCCTCGAAGCCCGCGACCGGGCGCGGTGCGGGCCGGTCGCGCCAGCCCAGGGCCTCTATCTCACGGCGGTAACCTATGGGGCGAAATAGCGTCCGATAATCTTCTCGTAGACCCGCGAGAGGGTTTCAATCTCGGCGACCGGCACGCGCTCGTCCACCGCGTGCATGGTCGCACCGACCAGCCCAAACTCGACGACCGGACACATGGCGCGGATGAAGCGGGCGTCCGATGTGCCGCCGGTCGTCGAGAGATCCGGTCTTGTCCCCAGCGCGTCTCCGATCGCGCCTGCGATCAAGGCGGTGAATTCACCCGCGGGCGTCAGGAAGGCCTCGCCGCTGACGACAGGATCGACGATCACCCGCCCGGGGAAGCCCGCGCCCGCGGATTGCGCCTCTCCGGTCAGCCAGTCGGCCAAGGCCTTGCCCGTATGTCCCGGATTGAAGCGGATGTTCAGCCGCGCCGTCGCCTTGGCCGGGATCACGTTGCCAGCCGCATTGCCGACGTCGATGGTGGTGACCTCCAAGTTCGACGGCTGAAAACTCTCGAAACCGCGGTCCAGCTCCCGCGCCTGTAGCCGGGCCAGAAGGCGGATCAACACCGGAAGGGGATTGGCCGCGCGATCGGGATAGGCCACGTGACCTTGCTTTCCCTCGACGATCACGGTCGCTGAAACGCTGCCGCGCCGGCCTATCTTGATCATGTCGCCGAGCGCGGCGGAGGAGGTCGGCTCACCTACGATGCAGTGATCGATCCGTTCGCCCTCGGCGATCAGCCGCTCGACCACCGCGCGGGTGCCGTGGGTCGCCTCGCCCTCCTCGTCGCCGGTGATCAGGAAGGAGAGCGACCCCGATAGGGCGCCGCGGTCCACGACGCGGGAAACCGCCCCGATGAAGGCGCCGATCGCCCCCTTCATATCCGCCGCCCCGCGCCCGATCAGCACGCCGTCCGCGACTTCGGCGCCGAACGGCGACGATGTCCACGCCGCCTCGTTTCCCACCGGCACCACATCGGTATGGCCGGCAAAGCAGAGATTTCGCCCGGCGTTTCCGAGACGCGCATAAAGATTTTCGATCTCGCCGAACTTCATCCGTCGGCACGCGAAGCCAAGGCCCGCCAACGCCCGCTCCACCACGTCCATCGCGCCCAGGTCGGCCGGCGTGACGGAGGGGCGCCGGATCAGGTCGCGAGCCAGAGAGACGGGGTCGAGCACAGCCATGCGCGCTCATACCCGTTCATCGTCCCCGTGAGGAGGGCCGGGCCCGCCGACCGCCGCTCGTGTGTCAAGTCTCGCCGGAGGGAAAGCGGGCGCGAAACCTACGATGCAAAGACCAAGCTAGCGGCGACGAACCGTTTGGGAGCGTTCTCTTCTGTTCGTCGTCAGGTCCGCGCCGAGCCATAGCGCAACCGCCCGAGCACGCCGGCCGCCATCGCCGAAAGTTCGCCGACTTTGAACCGGCCCTTCAGTTTTTCGAACGCCATCACCCCGGCGATCCGGCGATCGAGATGGGCCTCGGCGGCTTCCGCGCCGCCGGTCAGGCGGATGCCGAGGGTCGAGATCAGGATTTCCGCCAGCAGGACGCGTTTCGAATAGTGGTTCTCGTCCGTGGCGGTGTCGCCGGCCCAGCGCCAGAGGGCGTCGGCGCTTTCCCAGGCTAGTCGCAGGCCCAACGGAATGTGGGTCGGCAGGGCGAGGAAGCCGGTCCAACCGCGCGTCGCCGGCGCGTCGGCCATGGCCGCGTCGCAGCGGGCGAGGACGGCGGCGCGGATCCGCATCCGAACCTTCAATGCAGCGGGATCCGGCAGAGCCGCCAAAGCCACCCCGTCGTGGCGGCGGGAAAACAAGGCGGCGAGGTCCCGCGCGCCGTCGGGGAGCAGCAGTTCAGCCTCCGCCACGCTCATGCCCGCGTGCGCCGCGGCGGCCGCGACGAGCCTGGAGGTCCAGCCAGTTTGGGCGGCGTGAAGTCGCGCGCCGTCCAGCAGGCGATCCTCCGCCTCTCGCGCCCAGTCGTCCGCCGCGTCGGTCATGCCGCGTTTAAACCCCTCTCGCGCGCCAATGGGAAGTGGCCTGTTCATGAACGGTTCAATCGGGGATAGGCTTTTCCACCCTAAATGGAGACGAGACGATGAGCCTGATATCGCGAACCGGATGGGTGGCGGCGGTGTGCTTGGCGGCGTTGAGCGGCGTCGCGCGCGCCGACGACGCCGCGGCGATGTTCCACGCGACGACGCTGAACATATCGGCGGTCGGCGAGATAAAGACGACCCCGGACCAGGCGACGATCACCTTGGGCGTCAACACCACCGGCCACACCGCCGCCGAGGCGATGCGCGCCAACCGCGAGCGGATGAACGCCGTCATCTCGCAGATCGCCGCCCAGGGCATTGAGAAGAAGGATGTCCAGACCACCAATCTCAACCTCTCCGCGCAGTACGCCTATGAACAGAATCAATCGCCTCGCTTGACGGGCTACCAGGCCGACAACGCCGTCACGGTTACCGTCCGGGACGTGACGCGGCTCGGCGCGGTTGTCGACGCCGTCACAGCCGGGGGCGCCAACCAGGTCAACGGTATTAGTTTCGGCCTGAGCGATCCCAGGCCGGCCATGGATCAGGCGCGACGTGACGCTGTGAAAGCGCTGCGCGCCCGGGCCGACCTCTACGCCCAGGCCGAAGGCATGCGGGTCGTGCGCCTGATCAATCTCTCGGAGAGCGGTGGCGTGACGCAAGGCCCGCCTCGCCCAATGGTGTTCGCCGCGGCCCGCGCCGTCGCGCCGACGCCGGTGGAGCCGGGCGAACTGAGCGTGGATGTGAGCCTGTCCGCGGTCTACGAACTGGGAAATTGAGTCGCCGAGGGCTCATGGCGGCGATGGACAAAAGCCCGCGCCGCTGGTAATGCCCCCCGCTTGTTCCGAGGGCTCGCCCTTCGGGAGCGCCGATCCACGTCCGGTGGGTCGGCCATGCTGGAGGACCTAGTCGTTCAAATATTCGTTCGAGACAACAACGTCGACCAGGCGTTGAAGGCGCTGAAGAAGAAGATGCAGCGCGAAGGCTCGTTCCGCGAAATGAAGCGGCACGTGCACTACGAAAAGCCGTCGGAAAAACGTGCTCGACAGAAGGCCGAGGCGGTCCGCCGCGCCCGCAAGCTGGCGCGCAAGCGCATGCAGCGCGAAGGCCTGCTGCCGCCGCCGAAGAAGATCGTCCGCGCCTAGGACCCTTTCGAGACGCGCGCCTCGCGGCGCACATGTTCGACGCCCCTGACGATCGCGTCGGCGAAGTTCCCGTTGAGGACCGTGGCGTGAGACGCGCCGACGACCTGCTCCACCAGCCCAGCGCGTGACGCCCGCGCGGGCGCGCTCTGAAGCTCCCGCAAGCCGCCCCTCGATCCGCCGCCTCCGGCGAGGATCACCGCGACCGGCCACTCCGGATCGGCGGGACCCACCTCCACCGCCTGCCGCGCTGACGCCGCCCAGGACTCCACCTCTTCCGAAGCCCATTTATTGTGGCTGGCGAGCGCGAAAGCCCAGCGCTTTTCCGAGCCCGCAGCGCCATCGAGACCGATGGCGTCGCCAAGCGGCGTGCCGGCGAAGGGCTTGAAGAGGCCGGCGCCCGCGCCCCATGCCGCCAGCCGCGAGACCTTGGAAAACTGATCGACGAAACCGCTGACCATCGTCGAATTCATCGACTCCGGCGTCGTGGCGTCAACGAGGACGAGGCCGACGATGCGCGCTCGGTTACGGGCGGCGAACAGGCGAACGTGCAGGCCGGCCATGGAGTGCCCGCAAACGATGATCGGTCCCCCTTCGCGGGTCGCCGCCAAAAAGGTTTCGAGATCCGAGACGATCGCCAGGCCGTCGCGCGGCGACGGGCCCGGCTCGGAAAAGCCAAGGCCGGCGCGATCGTAGGCGAGGGAGCGCAGGCCCTCGGCGGCCAATTTGTCCTGCACGGCGGCCCAGTCGGCCGAGAAGCCGAAAGCGCCCGATTCAAGAATCACGAGCGGGTCCCGCGCCTTCACCGGTCCCGCGAAAACGCCGTGAAGACGCCGTCCGCCGCCGATATCGACCATCCGTCCGCGGGGTTTGGGAAGCGTCTGAGCCATGGCTCCGTTAGATAGGGCTCGAGCGGCCCAGCGCCATCACAGCGCCTTAACAATCCCCTCGACCATCTTCTTGGCGTCGGAAAACAGCATCATGGTATTGTCGCGGAAGAAGAGTTCGTTCTCGACGCCCGCATAACCCGCCGCCATGCCGCGCTTGATGAAGAGGACGGTGCGCGCCTTTTCGACGTCGAGGATCGGCATGCCATAGATCGGGCTGGTGGTGTCGGTCTTGGCGGCGGGATTGGTGACGTCGTTGGCGCCGATCACGAAGGCGACGTCGGCGGTGGCGAACTCCGAGTTGATATCGTCCAGCTCGAACACCTCGTCATAGGGCACGTTGGCCTCCGCGAGCAGGACGTTCATGTGCCCCGGCATCCGTCCGGCGACGGGGTGGATGGCGTATTTCACCTCGACCCCCTCCGCCTTCAGCTTGTCGGCCATTTCGCGCAGGGTGTGCTGGGCCTGGGCCACGGCCATGCCGTAGCCGGGGACGATGATCACCTTGGAGGCGTTCTTCATGATGAAGGCGGCGTCTTCCGCGCTGCCCTGTTTTACCGGCCGGGTCTCGACCTTGCCGCCTGCCCCCGCCGCGGCCGTGTCGCCGCCGAAGCCGCCCAGGATCACCGAGATGAAGCTGCGGTTCATCCCCTTGCACATGATGTAGCTGAGGATCGCGCCGGAGGAGCCGACCAGGGCGCCGGTGATGATCAGGGTGATGTTGCCAAGCGTGAAGCCGAGAGCCGCCGCCGCCCAGCCCGAATAGCTGTTCAGCATCGAAACCACGACCGGCATGTCCGCGCCGCCGATCGGGATGATGAGGGTGACCCCGGCGACGAGGGCCAGAGCGAAGATCGCCCAGAACGCCCAGAGGGCGTGTCCGCCGCTCATGACCAAAACGACGATCATGACGACGACCGCCGCGGCGATGGCGAGGTTCAGCGCATGACGGGCCGGCAGCAGGATAGGGGCGCCGGACATATTGCCGTTCAGCTTGGCGAAGGCGATGACGGAGCCGGTAAAGGTGATCGCGCCGATCGCGAGGCCGAGGGATAGCTCGATCAGGCTCTCGAGCTTCACCCCGCCCGCGTCATCGATGTGGTAGGCGACGGGGGTGTAGATCGCCGCGACCGCGACCATGCAGGCGGCCATGCCCACGAGGGAGTGGAAAGCGGCGACCAGCTGCGGCATCGCGGTCATCTCGACCCGCCGCGCGATCACGGCGCCGATCGTCCCGCCTACGGCGACGCCTCCAATGATGAGGATCAGGGTCGGGCCGTCCAGAGCGCCGGTGAGGAAAAGCGTGACCAAGGTCGTCGCCACGGCGATCGCCATGCCGATCATGCCCATCTGGTTCCCGCGCCGGCTGGTCACCGGACTGGAGAGTCCGCGCAAGGCGAGGATGAAGAGCACCCCGCATAGGAGGTAGGCGAGGGAGGAGATGTTGGCGGTCATGAGGTGCGGCTCACTTCGCCTTGTCCTTCTTGCGGTACATCGCCAGCATGCGCTGCGTCACCAGGAAGCCGCCGAAGATGTTCACGCTGGCGAGGGCCACGGCGATCGCGCCGGCGCCCTTCGAAACCCAGGCGTGGCTGCCGCCGCCGACGCCGTGCGCGGCCGCCGCCAACAGGGCGCCGACAATAATCACCGAGGAGATGGCGTTGGTCACCGCCATCAGCGGCGTGTGCAAGGCTGGGGTCACGCTCCAGACCACGTAGTAGCCGACGAAGATCGCCAGGACGAAGATGGCGAGGCGAAAGACCGTGGGATCGACCATGTCCATGCTTCAAGCCGCCTTCAAGGTGGGGTGAACGACCGCGCCGCCGTGGGCCACGAGGGCGGCTTTCAGGATCTCGTCTTCAGGGTCGGGGGCGATCTTGCCCTCCTTGTCGAGAATCAGACCGAGGAACGCGGAGAGATTGCGCGCGTAGAGCGCCGAGGCGTCGGCCGGGATGCGACCCGCGAGATTGCCGATGCCGACGATCTTCACCCCCGAGGCGTCCACGGTCTCGTCGGGGCGAGCGCCTTCGACGTTGCCGCCCTGGTCCACCGCCAGATCGATGAGCACCGATCCCGGTTTCATGGTCGCGACCTGCTGCGCGGTCACCAGACGCGGCGCGGCGCGGCCGGGGATCAGGGCCGTGGTGATGACGATGTCCTGCTTCTTGATATGTTCGGAAACGAGAGCCGCCTGCTTGGCCTGGTATTCGGCGCTCATGGGTTTGGCGTAGCCGGCCGCGGTCTCGGCGGACTTGAACTCCTCGTCCTCCACCGCGATGAACTTGGCGCCAAGAGATTCGACCTGTTCCTTGGTTGCGGCGCGCACGTCGGTGGCGCTGACCACCGCGCCGAGCCGCCGGGCGGTGGCGATGGCCTGCAGTCCGGCGACGCCGACGCCCATGATGAAGACCTTGGCGGGCGCGATGGTGCCGGCGGCCGTCATCATCATCGGCATGGCCCGGCCGTAGACTTCCGCCGCCTCGATCACGGCGCGGTAACCGGCGAGATTGGCCTGGCTGGAGAGGGCGTCCATCACCTGGGCGCGGGTGATGCGCGGGACGAATTCCATGGCGTAGGCGTCCACCCCCCTCGCGGCCAGCCTGTCCAGTTCCGCGCGCTCGGCGTGCGGATTGAGCAGGCCGACGACGATCGCCCCGGCCTTGAGATGACCGATCTCCTCGTCGGAGGGCGCGCGGACCTTGAGCAGGATGTCGGCGTCCGCGAGCGTGGCGGCGAGGTCGGCGGCGACCCGGGCGCCCGCGGCGGCGTAGTCGGCGTCGGACGCGGAGGCCGCGGATCCCGCCCCGCCCTCCACGGCGACCGTGACGCCTCCCGCGACGAGTTTTTTGACGGCGTCGGGCGTCAAGGCGACCCGCGTTTCGCCCGCGCGCCGCTCACGCGTCACCGCGATGGTGGTCATCGCGCTAGTGTTCGGACGTCGGTTTGGAGCGCAGGAAGATCATGCCCGCCGCCCACACGACCAGTCCGGGAATCAGCCCGCCGAAGAAGCCGGAAGCCGTGCAGAACCACAGCGTGAAGATCGTTAACAACACCGCGATGTGCAGGCAAATCCATTTGGTCAGCTTGCCGAAGGTCGAATAGGTGTCGCGTTGCGCTGCGACGGGCATCTGGCCGTGGTGGAAATCTTCGGCGGTGTCGTCCATCGGGCAGGCTCTCCAGTCGTCGCCGCCCGCTGATAGACCAGCGAAGCGAGACGCTCAAGGCGGCGGCGGGAGGAGTTGAGCCGCGATCAAGCGGCCTTCTTCACCACGATCGTCTGGGCGTTGGTGTATTCCGTCAGGCCCTCGACGCCGTTTTCGACCCCGACACCGGATTGTTTGTGCCCTCCGAAAGAGGCGAGGGGCGTGAGATGCTGGGTCTCGTTGACCCAGACCGTGCCGCTCTGCAGACGCTGCGCCACCGCGAGGGCCCTCTCGGGGTCCGCCGACCAGACCGAGCCGCCCAGGCCATAGTCGGTAGCGTTGGCCCGATGGATCACCTCATCGATGTCGTCGAATTTCAGCAGCGGAAGCACGGGTCCGAACTGCTCTTCCTGCACGATCCGCGAGGATTCCGGCGGGTTGTCCAGGATGGTGATCGGGATGAAATAACCGGGCGCATCGGGAACCTCGCCGCCGGTGAGGAAGGTGTAGCCCTTGGCCTTGGCGTCTCTGATCAGGTCCACCACGCGCGCATATTGCTGATGGTTCTGGATGGGGCCGAGGCGCACGCCCTGTTCGGAGCCGTCGCCCATCTTCACCGTTTCCGCATAGGCCAGGAGCGCGGTCTTGAGCGGCTCGTAGACGTCCTTGTGGACGTACATCCGCTTGGTGGCGATGCAGATCTGGCCGCTGTTTCCGAAGGCGGCCCAGAACAGCTTTTCCGCAATGGCCTCGACATCGACGTCGTCCATTACGATCGCCGCGTCGTTGCCGCCCAGCTCCAGTGTGACACGCTTGAGATTCTCCGCGGCGCTGGCCATCACGCGCTTGCCCGTGGCGCTGGAGCCGGTGAAGCTGATCTTGTCGATGTCTGGATGCGCGGTCATCCAGGGGCCGAGCGAATCGCCGCCGCTCACCACGTTGAGGACGCCCGGCGGGAAAATTCCCCGCGCCAGCTCGCCGATCTTCAAGGTCGTCAGGGGCGTGAAAGGCGAGGGCTTCAACACGACGGTATTGCCGGCCAGCAGCGCGGGCCCCAGCTTGAACATCGCCAGAATGATCGGGAAATTCCACGGCGCGATGGCGCCCACGACCCCGATGGGCACGCGGCGGGTCTCGCTGCGGCGTTCGGCGCTGTCTTCGTTGACGATCACCGGAAGTTCCAGGCTGGCGGCGCCCTGCAGCCAGTGCGCGCCGCCCAGGACATCGCCCTGAGCGTCGGCATGGGGCTTGCCCTGCTCGCTGGTGAGCAGTCGCGACAACGCGTCGCCGTGCTCGGCGACCTTGGCCGCCAGGGCGAGGATGGCCGCGCGGCGGGTGGCGATGGGGGTCGCCGCCCATTTGGGAAAGGCGCGGCGCGCGGCGGCGACGGCTTCGTCGAGCTGGCTTCGCGAGCAGTCGGGGGCCTGGCCTATCACCGCCTCGGTAGCCGGGTTGAGGACGTCGAAAGCCTGGGCGCCCGCGACGCCCTCGCCGTCGATCGTCATGGTGTAGTCGCCGTCGATCTTCATGGCCGATGTCTCCCTCTGGACTCTGGTTTAGCCGGGCCCGGGGGCCGAGCGCAAACGGTCGCCACGGCGCCCGCGGGGCGAGCGATCCGAGACGTGGCCGCGAACCTGAAGCCCTAGGGCCAGGTCGCCAGCAGCGCCCGCATCGCCGCCACCAGAGCGAGCGGCTGATCGACCATGACGTGGTGCTCGCTGTCGGGCAGGACGATGCGGGGGGCGTCGGCGGGAAGGATGCTGTCCAAGCCCCGTCCCATCTCCTCGTGACGGATGATGATCGCCGAGCGGTCGCCGTAGATGTGTGCCATGGGCGCGCCGCTTTTTCCGGACATCGGCGACATGCCGGTGCGGTCGAGCTTTGCCCAGATCTCGGGATCGAAACGCCAGGTCCAGCCATCGCCCGAGCCATCGGGCAGCGGTGCGGGCTTCAGCGAGCGGCGCGCGATGTAGTCGGCGATGTAGAGATTGCCGGGAACCTGGGGCGGCATGAAGCGGAACCGGGTCAATGCCGCCTCGAGTGTCGGATAGACGCGATTGCTTCCGCCCATGCGGGGCGGACCGCCCCATCTGCGCGCCGGACGGCCGGCGGCTTTGTCCTCCGCGTCGATCCGCGCGATTTCCTCGGCCGTCGGCGGGCCGCCGAACCCGGTGTCGACCAACAGAGCCGCGCGCATCCATTCCGGGTGTGTCGTCGCGGCGTGGAAGACCAGCGCCCCGCCGAAGGAGTGTCCGATGAAAATCGGCGGGGTGGGCGCCTCATAGAGCCCCGCCGCGACCGCGCAGGCGTGGACCTCCTCGGCATAGAGATCGAAACTATAGACCGGGCGCCAGTCGGATCCGCCCATGCCGGAAAGGGAGACCGCCGCGACGCGATAATGGTCGGCGAAAAAGGGCGCGATGAAGCTCCACCAATCGGCGTGGGCGCTGTTGCCATGAACCAGGATCAGCCCGGGTTTGCCGATCTCGCCCCAAGTCAGCAATTCGATGTTCGCACCCTTGACGGGTACGAGGGTGCGTTCGGGCGCTTTCGCCAGGGAGTCCTCGAACCACGCAGGGCGCGATGGTTGAGCGCCCGCGAAGGGAGCGAGGGGGGAGGCGACCTCCGGCGGCAGGCCCGGCTCCAGGCGAACCGGTTCGTCTTCATCCGTCCGGGCGATCATCGGGTTTGAGGCGGTCAGGTTATCAGCGGTCATGGACGCCTGACTAGCGAGGCTTACCCCCCACGCCTAGCCCATCGGGTACATGATTTCCTTCGAGACCGCGTCGATCGCCTTCATGGTTTCCTGGCTGAGGGTCTGGTCGGCGGCGGCGAAGATGTCCGGCAGCTGGTCTTCGTGGGTTGCGCCGACGATGGTCGAGGCGACGAAGTCGTGCTGCATGCTCCAAACGGTCGCCAGGGTGGTGACGCTCATGCCGAGCTCCGCGGCTATCGTCATCCAGCGCGCGGTCGAGGCCACGCTCTTGTCGTTGACGAAGCGCATGGCCATCGTCGCCTGCCGACCGCCGATGTTGAGATAGTTGGAGAAACGCGCGCCATCGGGTCGCGCGCCGTCCTGATATTTTCCGGTCAGCACGCCGCCGGCCAAGGGCGAATAAGGGATCAGGCTGACTCCCTCCTGACGGCAGACCTGAGCCAGGTCGTCCTCGAAGCGCCGGTTGTTCAGACTGAAATTGTTCTGAATGGTCTCGTAGCGCGCGAGGCCCTCGTTCTCCGAAGCGGCGAGGCTTTTCATGAGTCCCCAGCTCGTCTCGTTGCTGCAGCCGAGCACGCGCACCTTGCCGTCGCGAACGAGGTCGTCGAGCGCCATGAGCGCCTCTTCATAGCGCGCGCCGTGGTCGGGCCAGTGGGTCTGGTAGAGGTCGATATAGTCCGTGCCGAGCCGCGTCAGGCTGGCCTCGACAGCCCGAACGATGTTGTGGCGATCCAGCGCGGTCATCCCGGAGCGCTGCGAAGACCGCAGCCAGCCATGGCTGGGCCCCGAGACCTTGGTGGCCAGGATTATGGCGTCGCGTTTCTTGGTTTTCATCCAGCGACCGACGATCTCCTCGGTGCGTCCGGCCCACTCCTCCTTTGGAGGCACGGGATAGTTCTCGGCGGTGTCGTAGAAAGTGATTCCCGCCTCGAAGCTCTTGTCGAGGATGCGATGGCTCATCGCTTCGTCGGCTTGGTTGCCGAAGGTCATCGTGCCCATGCAGATCGGCGACACGGTGATCGCGCTTCTGCCCAGTCGTCTGCTTTTCATCGTGATCCGGCCCCTCTGGTCGGGGGCGGGCTGTAGAGAGGGCGGGGCGATTAATCAATCGCCGTCGAAGAGTTCCGGCCGCCGCGCGCGAAGGCTGAGCACCAGGGTGAAAAGTTTGCCGTCCACGATCTCTCCCGCGTCCGCCTCCCGGGCGAGATCGGCCAAGGGGCGCTCGACGACGGTGATCTCTTCGTGTTCCGAGGCGAGGCCGCCGCCGGCTCCGACGCGGTCGATGGGCGAATAGGGCGCCAGATATAACGTCGAGGTCTCGGTGGAGACGCCGGGACTTGGCCAAACGCGAGCGACGACTTCAAGGTCGTGCAACCGCAGGCCCAGTTCCTCTTCAGCTTCGCGTCTAGCCGTCGACGCCGGATCGCCGTCGTCGATCATGCCGGCACAGGCCTCCTCGATCTCGACGACCCCGCAACTCATGAAAACCGGCGCTCTGAAGAGTCGGACGACGAGCGCGCATCGCCGATCGGGGTCGTAGGGCAGGACCGCCGCCGAATCGCCGTGCGTTTCCACCTCGCGGTCCGCCTCCGCCCCGCTGGCCAGGCGAACGCGCAGGCGGGCGAGCTTGACATAGCCGTTGGAGATGTTGGTGGTCCGCAGAATGGCCGGTTTCATGGGCGCTTCTCGCTTCAGGTCGGCGACCACGCGCTGAAAAAGGCGATCGACGTGCTAACTAACCGGCTTGGCGTGATTGAGATCGGAGAGCCGAGGGCGTGATAGGGACTGTGGCCGAGTTGGACAACACGAACGCGGCGACGGGCATCCGCGGCCTGGACGACATTCTGGGGGGCGGCCTGGCGCGCGGTCGCCTGTTCCTATTGGAAGGCAGCCCCGGCACCGGCAAGACGACGATATCGACCCAGTTCCTCCGCTCCGGCGCCAAAAACGGCGAAAAGACCCTTTATATCACCCTCTCGGAGACTGAAGAGGAGCTACGCGAAAGCGCCAGGTCCCACGGCTGGAACCTGGAAGGGATCGAGATTTTCGAACTGCTTCCGCCTGAAAGCCTGTTGGACGACGAACAGCAACAAAGTCTACTCTACTCTTCCGACCTCGAGCTGGGCGAAACGACGCGTCGCGTCTTCGAGGTGTTCGAAAAGATCAGGCCCGCCCGCGTGGTGCTGGACAGCCTTTCCGAAATTCGCCTGCTGGCGCAGAGTTCGCTGCGCTATCGTCGGCAGATCCTGGCGATGAAGCACTATTTTTCTCGGCAGGACACCACGGTGCTCATGCTCGACGATCTGACGACCGAGATCAACGACAAGACGGTCCACAGCGTGGCGCACGGGGTCATTAGGCTCGAGGAACTCTCGCCCGATTACGGCGCCGAGCGCCGGAGGCTTCGGGTCGTCAAATACCGCGGCCGGCGCTTTCGCGGCGGCTTCCACGATTTCGAGATCGAGACGGGCGGCGTCCGGGCGTTTCCGCGCCTGGTCTCGGCGGAGCACAAACGAGAGTTCGTTCGCGACGTGGTGCGCAGCGGCGCGGGTCCGCTGGACGCCCTCCTCGGCGGCGGCGTGGAACGGGGCTCGAGCACCCTCGTATTGGGGCCCGCGGGGACGGGAAAGTCGCTCCTGATAATGACCTTCCTAAAGGCGGCGGTCCTGCGAGGGGAAAATGCCGCGCTCTTTGTCTTCGACGAGGAATTGGGCCTGCTGTTCGGTCGAGCCCAGGCGATGGGGATAGATCTGCAGAGCATGATCGATGGGGGGCATCTCACGGTTCAGCAGGTCGACGCCGCCCAGCTGACCCCGGGGGAATTCTCGCAGAATGTCCGCGATTGCGTCGAGACGCAGGGCGCGCGCACGGTGGTGATCGACAGTCTCAACGGCTATCAGTCCGCCATGCCGCAAGAGAGCGCTCTGATCTTGCACATGCATGAAATGCTTCAGTACCTGAACCGTCAGGGCGTCACGACCTGGCTGACGGTCGCGCAACACGGCCTGGTCGGCGACATGAAGTCGCCCGTGGACGTGACCTATCTAGCCGACACCGTCATTTTGCTGCGCTATTTCGAGGCGCTCGGTCGGGTGCGGCGGGCGATATCGGTGGTGAAAAAACGCACCGGCGCCCATGAGGACACCATCCGCGAATTCCGCATCGACGACACCGGGCTCACCGTCGGCGGCATCTTGACCAATTTCCAGGGCGTCCTTCGGGGCGTCCCCACCTTGGCCGGCGAGGGCGGTCGCGTTGTCGTCGGCGACGCCGCGTGAGCGCTTCGCTCTCGGAAAGAGCTCTGATTCTCGCGCCGCGAGGTCGGGACGGGGCGGTCGCCGCGGGGATTCTGAAGGAAGCTGACGTCCAAGCGGTGGTCTGCGATTCGATCGCCGACCTCCTGCGCGAACTCACGGTCGGCGCCGGCATCGCCGTGATCACGGACGAAGCTCTGCAAACCTCCGGCCTGAAGGCGCTTTCCGATTGGCTCGAAGTGCAGCCGCCGTGGTCCGATTTCCCGTTCGTGCTCCTGACGGAACGCGGCGGCGGGCTGGAGCGCAATCCCGCGGCGAAACGGCACCTGGATATTCTGGGCAACGTGACCTTCATCGAGCGGCCCTTCCACCCGACGACGCTCATCAGTCTGGCGCGCTCGGCCCTGCGCGCCCGACGACGGCAATATGACGCCCGGGGCCGCATGGACGAGCTTCATGAGAGCGAGCGGCAGCTGCGGACCCTCGCCAACTCCATCCCGACGCTGTGTTGGATGGCCCGGGCCGACGGACACATTTTCTGGTATAACAAGCAGTGGTTCGACTACACCGGAACGACCCCGGATCAGATGGAAGGCTGGGGCTGGCAAAGCGTCCACGATCCGGCGACCTTGCCGACGGTCATGGACCGCTGGATGGCCTCGATCGAAAGCGGCGAATCCTTCGAGATGGTCTTTCCCCTGCGGGGAGCGGACGGTCGATTTCGCTCTTTCCTGACCCGCGTTCAGCCCTTCCGCGACGCCGATGGCGCGGTCGTCCGCTGGTTTGGCACCAACACCGACATCTCCGTGCAGCAGGAAGCCGAACAGGCGCTGCGTAACTATGCCGCCGACCTCGAAAACCGGGTGGCGGAGCGGACCCAGGAACTTCAAGCCAGTGAACGACGCCTGAGAACCCTGTTTGAGACGAGCTTCATGTTCCAGTGCCTGATCGGTCTGGATGGTCGCGTGATCGACGCCAACGCCGCGTCGCTGTCTTCGATTCACTCGAAACTCGAGGATGTCGTCGGCGCGCCGATCTGGGAGGCCCCCTGGGTTCGCGAAACGCCGTCCTTCGCTGCAGTGGTCCGGGACAGGCTCGGCGATATTGCGAGGGGCGAGACCCTGCGGCGGGAGCTGACGGTTCACCTTTCCGGGCGGGCGCGCGAATTCGATCTTTCACTTCGCCCGATGCGCGACGACGACGGAAGCGTGGTGGCGGTGGTGATGGAAGCGATGGACATCACGGAGCGGCGACTGGCCGAAGAGGCCTTGCGTCAGTCGCAGAAGCTCGAAGCCATCGGCCAGCTGACCGGCGGCGTCGCGCACGACTTCAACAATCTGCTCATGCCGATCCTGGGCGCGCTGGACATCCTTCAGCGGCGCTACACCGGCAAGATTCTCGATGACCGCGCCACGACATTGATGGATGGCGCAATCCAATCGGCCGAACGGGCGAAGACGCTCGTGCAGCGGTTGCTGGGCTTCGCGCGGCGCCAGGCGTTGGAGACCCGCGCGGTGGATCTTTCGGACCTGCTTCTCGGCATGGCGGATCTGGTGAAAAGCTCGATCGGCGGCGGTATCGAATTGCGGATGACGACGGAAGACCGGGCGCCCGCCGCGCTCGCCGATCCCAACCAGCTCGAGTTGGCCATCCTCAACCTCTGCGTGAACGCGCGGGACGCGATGCCCGAGGGCGGGGTCCTGACCGTGGGCCTGGACCAGCAGACCGTCACCGCAGCGTCGAGCGTCACCGGGGTGGCGCCGGGTCGCTACGTGCGCATCTATGTGCGTGACACCGGTGAAGGCATGGACGCCGCGACGTTGGCGCACGCCGTCGAGCCGTTCTTCTCCACCAAGCCGGTGGGCCAGGGGACCGGGCTTGGCCTATCGATGGTGCACGGCCTCGTCGCTCAGCTCGGCGGCGGCTTCCGCCTCGAAAGCGCGCCCGGAGAGGGGACGACTACCAGCCTCTATCTGCCCCAAGCGGAGCCGATGTCCTTGATCGTCGAAGCCGGTTCGCGCCCCGCCGTCAGCGAGCCCGCTGGGCGCCGACTCGCGATCCTGCTGGTGGACGATGAGGACCTCGTCAGAAGCGGCACGGCGGAGATGCTGACCGAACTCGGACACGCCGTGACCGAGGCCAGCGACGGCGCCGAGGCTCTGGAAAAAATAGGCGAGGGATCGGGCTTCGACCTCCTGATCACCGATTACAAAATGCCGAAGATGAACGGCGCGGAACTGGCTCGGCGAGTGCGCGCTATCAGACCCGAGACGCCGATCCTGCTGATTACCGGATTCGCCGACGCGGAAACCGAAGCGCCCGACCTGACGCGGTTGGGCAAACCCTTCCGTCAAGCGGATTTGGCTAGAGCGCTTACAAAGATCGCGGCCTAGACTATTCCCTTCAATCGACGGAGACCTACCCCCATGCGAACCTCGAACCTGCTTCTAGCCGCCGCCGCCGCCCTCTCGCTGGCGGCTTGCTCCGACAAGGCCAAGACCGACGCCGCCGCCGCGGGCGATCACGCCGCCGCGGCGACCGACGCCGCCGGGGCGGCCGTCGCCACCACCGCCAAGGACGCCGGAACCTCGGTGGATCATGCCGCCGACAAGGCCGACGCGGCGGTCGCCAACGCCGCCGACACCACCGCCGCCGCGGCGGACAAGGCCGGCGCCGACATCAAGCACGCCGCCGGAACCGCCGACCGCAAGGCCGACGCCGCGGCGAAGGCCGCTTCGGAAACGCACTAAATATCGGCCTTCGTGAAGCGATGCGCGATAGGGGTGACAGCCGCCTGATTCGCTCGCGCCAAGAAAGGCTCCAACACCGCCATGCCGCCGCCGACGTTCTACGAGTTCTTCGCCGGCGGCGGCATGGTGCGGGCGGCCCTGACGCCGCGTTGGCGCTGTGCTTTCGCCAACGATATCGATCCAAAGAAAGCCGCCTCCTATCGCGCCAATTGGGGTGACGGTGAGATGGTGTTGCACGACGTGGCCGCCGTTCGCGCCCGGGATCTCCCCGGTCGCGCCGACCTGATGTGGGGCTCGTTCCCCTGCCAGGATCTCTCGGTGGCCGGCCCGAGCGTGGGACTGAGCGGTAAGCGCTCCCGAGCCTTTTTTCCCTTCCGGGACCTGCTGCTCCAACTGCGCGGCGAGGCGCGCGCGCCACGACTTGTGGCGATCGAGAATGTTCGCGGCGCGCTCACCGCCGATCGCGGGCGCGGCTTCGCGGCGATTTGCCAGGCCTTCGCCGAGGCAGGCTATCGGTTCGGCGCGCTGATGATCGACGCGGCGCTCTTTACCCCTCAATCGCGGCCGAGGCTGTTCATCGTGGGGGTCGATGCGAGCGCGCGCATCGATCCACGGCTCGTCGCCGTGCGACCGGAGCCGCCCTTCCATACCTCCGCTCTCGCCGCCGCGGTGGACGCGCTTTCCGCACCGACGCGATCGTCCGCGATTTGGTGGCGGGTTCCCGAGCCCGCGAGCCGCGCTCAGCGCTTCGGCGATTTGCTCGAGAGCGATGTCCCACCCAAAGCGTGGCGCGCGCCGGAGCAGACCCGCGCGCTGCTCAACCTGATGGCGCCGATCCATCGCGCCAAGGTGGAGGCCCTGCGAAGCGTGGGCGCGAGCGCTGTCGGAACGGTCTATCGCCGCACCCGGCGCGGGGCCGATGGCGCGAAGGCGCAGCGCGCGGAGGTGCGCTTCGATGGCTTGGCCGGCTGCCTGCGCACGCCCGGCGGCGGCTCCAGCCGGCAGACGTTGCTGGTGATCGAAGACGGCGCGGTCCGCTCCCGCCTTCTAACGCCACGCGAGACCGCGCGGTTGATGGGCCTTCCCGATGACTACCTGCTGCCGTCGCGACCCAATGACGCCTACCATTTGACTGGAGACGGGGTGGTGGTCCCAGTGGTGGCCCATTTGACGCGGCATCTGTTCGAGCCGTTGCTGGCGGATTTCGGGCAGGAAGCGCTCGATAAGGCGACGATGGGGAGTGTTCGCTCAATCCAAGCTTGATCGCTTCGCCCGCCCGGCTACGACTGTCGCGCGACGCCCCGCCGGGCGAGGAGTTCACTGCTGTCGATTCTCGCCGCCCTTCGTCATGTCACCCGGTATCGCTACGACCGCCTCGTCGAGCTTGGGCCGCAGACCATTCGCCTGCGTCCCGCGCCGCACACGCGGACGGTGATCCCGAGCTATTCGCTGAAGGTCACGCCGGCCAACCACTTCATCAACTGGCAGCAGGATCCGCACGGCAATTGGCTGGCCCGTCTCGTTTTCCCGGAGCGCACGACGGAGTTCGCCGTTGAGGTGGATCTCACGGCCGACATGGCCGTGGTCAATCCCTTCGATTTCTTCGTCGAGCCCTACGCCGAATATTTCCCCTTCACCTATGATCCGGACCTCGACCGCGATCTCGCCGCCTATCGCGACGTGGACGAGGACGGGCCGGCGCTGGCGACGGCGGTCGTGGGCATGCATCCCATGGGGCGGCGGACGATCGACTTTCTGGTGGCGATCAACGCGGAGGTCGCCGCCAAGGTGGCCTATGTCGTGCGCATGGAGCCGGGTGTGCAGCAGCCCGACGCCACCCTCACCCTCGGCTCTGGATCGTGTCGGGACAGCGCTTGGCTGCTCGTGCAGATGTTCAGGCGGCTGGGCCTCGCGGCGCGGTTCGTCTCCGGCTATCTGATCCAGCTCAAGGCCGACGTCGATCCGACGCACGGTCCGCTGGGAACCCAGGTCGATTTTACCGATCTCCACGCCTGGGCCGAGGCCTATATTCCCGGCGCGGGATGGATCGGCTTCGACGCCACCTCCGGCCTCCTGTGCGGCGAAGGCCACATCCCGCTCGCCGCCGCGCCGCACTATCGTTCCTGCGCCGCGATCACCGGCGTCGTCAGCGCCGCCAATACCGATTTTTCTTTCGAGATGACCGTCACCCGCGTCGCCCAGCCGACCCGGATCACGCGGCCGTTCGAGGATGAGGGTTGGCAGGCCCTGCTTGCGGTGGGCGACGCGGTCGAGGCCGACCTCACGGCGGGGGACGTGCGCCTGACCCACGGCGGGGAGCCGACCTTCGTTGCCGTCGATGACGCCGAGGCCCCGGAATGGAACACCGACGCCTCCGGCCCGACCAAGCCCGGCATCGCCGCCGCTCTGCTCGCGCGACTGCAGGCGCGCTACGCTCCAGGGGGCCTGGTCCATCATGGGCAAGGCAAATGGTATCCGGGCGAGGCTCTCCCGCGATGGGCGCTTGGCCTCTACTGGCGCGCTGACGGCCGGCCGATCTGGCGCGGGATCGCCGCCGGCAAGATGGATTCGGAGCTGGCGCCCGACTCCGCGCTGGCCTTCATCCGGCGGCTGGCCGTCCGGCTCGGTGTCGACCAGGCGAACATCGCCCCCGCGCGGGAAGATCCCCTGGCGATGATCAAGGCCGAGGCGGATCTGCCGGCGAACGTCACTCTGGAGGCCGAAAGTCTCGACTCCGCGAGCGGCCGATCCCGGCTGGCCAAGGCGATGGCGGCGGGTCTTTCCCAGCCGATCGGCTACGTTCTCCCCATTCGCCGCCCCTTCGACGCGAGCGAGGGCGAGGATTGGTTGAGCGAAGCCTGGGTCTTCCGGCGCGGCGGCCTATTCCTCGTGCCAGGTGACTCGGCGATCGGCATGCGGCTGCCCCTCAGCGGGCTGCCGGAGCTGGACGAGGAGGACTATCCCCACATCGTCCCGCTCGACCCCTACGAGCCGCGCGGCCCGCTCCCCACCTTCGATGGGGAGTACGGCGCCGACGAGCTCACCCTGCGCAAGGCCCAGCCTCGGCGAAAACACCCGATCCATGTCCGCACCGCCCTCTCGGTCCAGGCGCGCGACGGCTATCTTTACGCCTTCATGCCGCCGGTCGCGGCCTTGGAGGATTATCTGGCGCTGGTCGCCCAGGTCGAGGTCGCCGCCGAAGGCCTGCCCCTTCGGCTGGAAGGCTATCCGCCCCCCGCCGACGCGCGTCTTGAGGTGCTGAAGGTCACCCCCGACCCCGGCGTGATCGAGGTCAACGTCCAGCCGGCGAAGTCCTGGCGCGGGGCGGTGGACAACACCACGGGCCTCTATGCCGACGCGCGGGCCTGCGCGCTCATCGCCGATAAGTTCATGGTCGACGGGCGGCACGTCGGGACCGGCGGGGGCAATCATGTGGTGGTCGGCGGGGCGAGCCCGGAGGAGTCGCCCTTCCTGCGCCGGCCCGATCTCCTCAAAAGCATGCTGCTCTACTGGCAGCGCCATCCCTCGCTATCCTATCTCTTCAGCGGCCTCTTTATCGGCCCGACCAGCCAGGCCCCGCGGGTGGACGAGGCGCGGCACGACAGCCTTTATGAACTCGACATCGCCCTGGCCGCGATCCCGAAGCCCGGGGAAGGCGAGGCGCCGTCGCCCTGGCTGGTGGACAGGCTGCTGCGGAACCTGCTGATCGACGCGAGCGGGAACACCCATCGCACCGAGATCTGCATCGACAAACTCTATTCGCCCGATGGTCCCGCGGGCCGATTGGGCCTGCTCGAATTCCGCGGCTTCGAGATGCCGCCGGACGCGCGGATGAATCTGGCTCAGCAACTGCTGATCCGCGCGCTCATCGCCTGGTTCTGGCGCGCGCCGCGCGAGGGCCGGATGGTGCGGTGGGGAACCGCCCTGCACGACCGCTTCATGCTGCCGCACTATGTCTGGGCCGACTTTCTGGGCGTTCTGGCCGAGCTGAACGGCGCCGGCTACGCCTTCGATCCGACGTGGTTCGAGGCCCAGCGCGCCTTCCGCTTTCCGGTCCACGGCGAGGTGGAATACGGCGGCGTCACCCTGCAGCTTCGGCACGCGCTGGAACCGTGGCATGTGATGGGCGAGGAGGGTTCTGGCGGGGGCACGGTGCGGCTGGTCGATTCATCGGTGGAGAGGCTTCAGGTCGCTTGCCAGGGCTTCGATCCGATGCGCCATGCCATCACCTGCAACGGTCGCGCCTTGCCCATGACGCTGACGGGACTCGGCGCCGACGCCGTGGCCGGCGTGCGCTACAAGGCCTGGAAGCTACCCAGTGGCCTTCATCCCACCCATCCCATCGACGCACCGCTGACCTTCGACATCGTCGATCGAGAGGCCGGACGCGCCCTCGGAGGCTGCGTCTATCACGTCGCCCACCCCGGCGGCCGGGCCCACGACACCCACCCTGTCAATGCCTATGAGGCCGAGGCCCGGCGGAAGGCGCGATTCATTGCGCACGGCCACACCCCAGGTCCGATCGCCTTTCCGCGCGCCGAGGTTTCCACGGAGTTCCCGCTCACCCTCGACCTCAGAACCCCGCCGCCGTGACGATGACTGAATTCGTCCGCCATCGCGCGTCGGATCTCGCCGAACCGGCGCGGGCCCGACTCTCGGCCTGGCTGGCGAATTATCGACCATTGCCCGGCATTCCGGACGAGCTCTACGATGGCACCGGCCGGCCGCGGGACGATTGGCTGCACTTCCTCGGCGACCTTTCCGAATACCGCGAGGGCGAGGTACGCGGGCGGTTCTCCCTTGCCACCCGCCACATCCGCGATACGGGCGTGTCGTACCGGGTCTATGGCGAGGACGTCGAACGGACCTGGCCGCTCGGACCGGTGCCGCTGATCATCGGCGCGCGGGAATGGTCGATCATCGCCGCCGGAGTAGAGCAGCGGGCGCGGCTGTTCGAAACTCTGCTGAAGGATATCTACGGGGACGGCTCCCTGCTCGCCAAGGGGCAGATCCCCGCGAGCGCCTTGACCGGCAGCCCCGACTATGTTCGCGCCATGCGAGGGGCCAAGCCCGCCGGCGGCCGTTGGCTTCAGGTCTACGCCGCCGATCTGGGCCGAGGACCCGATGGCCGCTGGTGGGTGCTAGGCGACCGCACCCAAGCCCCCTCGGGCGCGGGCTACCAATTGGAGAACCGCCTGGTGGTCTCCCGCGCCTTCCCAGGGCTCTACAACGCCATGAACGTCGAGCGCCTGGCCCCCTTCTTCGAGGCCATGCGCAAGGGCCTTTCGGCGGCGGCGGGCCGCGCCGACCCGCGCATCGCCCTGCTGTCGCCCGGCCCTTTCAGCGAGACCTATTTCGAGCAGGCGCACCTGGCGCGCTATCTGGGCTTCCTTCTGGTCGAGGGCGACGATCTCGTCGTGCGCGACGGTCTCTGCTATGTCCGCACAATCGCCGGCCTCAAGCGGATCGACGTCATACTGCGCAGGGTCGACGCCGATTTCGTCGATCCGCTGGAGCTGAACAGCTCCTCGCGCCTGGGCGTGGCGGGTCTGCTGGAGGCCATTCGGGGCGGCGGCGTCTCGGTGCTGAACATGCCAGGTTCGGGGGTGCTCGAATCCCGCGCTCTGATGGGGTTCTTCCCCGCCCTCTGCCACACGGTTCTGGGCGAGACGCTGAAGCTGCCGAACATCGCCACCTGGTGGTGCGGTCAGCCGAGCGCGCGCGAGATGGTGGAGCGTTCCCACACCCTCAGCATCGCCACGGCCTTCAACACCGTGCTGCCGGACGAACTTCTCCCATCGCCCCGGCTGATCTCCGATCTTTCGGACGCGGAGCGCGAAGTCTTTTTCCGGCGACTGGAAGATCGACCCGGCGATTTCGTCGGCCAGGAGGTCGTTCGTCTCTCCACCATGCCCGTTCTGCGCGAGGACAAGCTGGAACCGGCGCCCTTCATCCTGCGGGTGTTCGCCGCGGCGAGCGCCGACGGAGGCTTCGAAGTGATGCCGGGCGGGTTCTGTCGTACCTCCGACCAGCGCGACGCGCGCGCGGTCTCGATGGGCGCGGGGGCGAGGACGGCCGATGTCTGGGTAACCCACGACAACCCCGCCAACCCCTTCACCCTGCTTGCCAGCCAGGAAGATGTGCGGGTCCGCCGTATCCTCGGCAATCTGCCCAGCCGGGCGGCGGACAACCTCTTCTGGCTGGGCCGCTATCTCGAGCGGGCCGAGGCCACGCTTCGCCTCGTACGCGGTCTGGGCGCCAGTCTGGTCGAGGCCGAGGGCGCGGCTCACGGCGTCGGCGCGACCTTCGTCCAGCTGCGCGAAATCCTCGCCGACTGGGGCGCCTTGGGTGAGGAGCCCGGCGAGCCGTCCGCGCTGGAGGTCGCGCGGGCCGCGCTGCACGCCGAGGACGCCTGGGGGTCGGCGCTCGGCCTCACGCGCCGCGCCCGCCGCGCCGCCGCCAGTCTGCGCGAGCGGCTGTCCCCGGATTTCTGGAGCCTGCTGCTCGAGTTGGAGCGCGGCCTCGTCGATCCCAAGAGCGAGGCGCTGACCGAAGCTGACGCCTTGGCGCGGGTGGAGACGGCCCTGCGCACCCTGTCGGGGCTTTCCGGCCTGGCGCAAGAGAATATGAACCGCACCGCGGGCTGGCGTTTCCTCGACATTGGCAAGCGGATCGAGCGGGGGATCAACATCTGCCGCTTCGCCCGCGTCTTCGGCCATGTCCACGGGACCAGCGACGAACTGGACCTGCTGCTCGACCTCGCCGACAGCCAGATCACCTACCGCGCCCGCTATCTGGTCGGGATCGCACGGGTGCCCGTCCTCGACATGGTTGTCCTGGACCCCTTCAACACCCGGTCCCTCGCCTTCCAGGCGGCGACGATCAAGGACCACCTCACCCGGCTGCCGACCCTTGTGGATGACGGCATGCGCGAGCGGCCGCTGCGGTTGGCCCTGTCGATGGACTGCGAACTCGAGACCGAGACGGCGGAAGATGTCACCGAGGAGATGATCGAAAGTTTCGGCGGCCGGCTGATGAGCCTCGCCGGCGCCGTGGCGGACCGCTATTTCCTGCATGGCGCCAATGCGACGCCGACCGTGAAGCTGGCGAGCCTCGCATGATCTACGAGGTTCGCCATCGTACGACCTACGCCTATGAATCTAAGGTGACCTTCGCGCGCTGTGTTCTTCGCCTCACCCCGCCGACGCTCGCCAGCCAGACGGTCTTGCGCACCGGCGTCTCCATTTCGCCCACACCGTCGCGAAGCTTCAACCGCCTCGGCCCGTTCGATGAGCAGACGCGGACCGTCCTCATCGATACCCCGCATGACAAGCTGGTGATCGAGGCGCGATCGCGCGTGGAGGTCCATCCCTCGCGCGACAATCTGCCGTTCAGCTCCGCGTGGGAGGCGGTGCACGCGCGAGCCTTCGCGGGAACGTCCGCAGCCGCCGACGCCCCGGCCTCCTTTCTCTATCCTACCCGGCGCACCCCGATCACGCCGCCGATCACCGACTATGCGCGGAAAAGCTTCACCCCCGGCCGGGAGATCGTCGAGGCCGCCATCGATCTGATGACGCGGATCAACCGCGATTTCGTCTACGACGGCGACGCCACCTCGGTCTCGACCCCCCCTGCGGAAGCCTTCGAGAAGCGCCGGGGCGTCTGTCAGGACTTCGCTCACATCATGATCTGCGGCCTGAAGGGGCTGGGCTTGCCCGCGGCTTACGTGAGCGGCTACCTGCGCACCCGTCCCCCGCCCGGCCGCCCGAGGCTCGAAGGCGCCGACGCCACCCATGCCTGGGTCTCGCTATGGTGTGGCGAGGATATCGGCTGGATCGGCTTCGACCCCACCAACGCCCTCATCGCCGCCGAAAGCCACATCATCCTCGCGACGGGCCGCGACTACGCCGACGTCGCCCCGATCGACGGGATTTTGCTGAGCCCCGGGGATCAGGATTTGAAGGTGGAGGTGGACGTCACCCCGGAGGGCGAGTGAGGCGCGCGGAAGGAGAGCGGGGCGACCTCGTTTTACAACATCAACTCCATCCAAACGCTCACCCGCGCATAGGGCGACCAGGGCCGCTTTTCCGGCTCGAGGTCGACAAAGCCATGGCGCTTGTAGAGCGCGACGGCGGGTTCCAGCTCGACGCCGGATTCCAGATATAGCCTCGCCGCCCCGCGCGCCCTCGCCCGGTCGATGCACCCCGCGATGATCGCCGAGGCGACTCCCCTGCGGCGATGGACCTCCGACACCGCCATCTTGGTCAATTCAAAGCCGCCGTCCGTCATCGGCGACATGG
The DNA here is from genome assembly GCA_038231315.1 of Caulobacterales bacterium. Lineage (GTDB taxonomy): Bacteria > Pseudomonadota > Alphaproteobacteria > Caulobacterales > Caulobacteraceae > Acaudatibacter. The sequence continues at coordinate 221,692 of JBBRLN010000003.1, read as the reverse complement.
CGCAGCAGCCGATCGCCTCCTCATCCTCGAACGCGAAAACGATCATCCCGCCCCTCGCGACGATCTTGCCCGCCGGATCGTTCAGCAACTCCTCGTCCTTGGGCTCGATGACATAGTGTTTCTTGATCCACGCCTCGTTTAGCGCCTTGAAGGCGGGGGCGTATTGGGGCTCAAAGTCTCGAATCTCCATCCACTCAGCTTAAGCCAAAACCGCGCATGACCAACGCCGTCTACGCCGAGATGCCGACCACGGTGTTCGAGCTCATGAGCGGCCTCGCGCGCGAGCATGGCGCGATCAATCTGGGCCAAGGCTTCCCCGACGATCCGGGTCCAGAAGCCGTGCGGCGCGCGGCGGCCGAGGCGGTGCTGAACGGCTACAATCAGTATCCGCCGTCACGGGGGCTGCCGGAGTTGCGGGCGGCCGTCGCGCGGCACTATGCGCGAACCCAGGGCCTCGACCTCGATTGGGCCAACGAGGTGACGATCACCTCCGGCGCCACCGAGGGCATCGCCTGCGCCCTGCTGGCCCTGATCGAGCCGGGCGACGAGGTCATCGTCTTCGAGCCTTGGTATGACGCCTATGCGCCCATGGTGACGCGCGCCGGCGGCGTGGTGAAGGCGGTTCGGCTGCAACCCCCGCACTGGCGCATCGATCCGGCGGCGGTCGCCGCGGCGATTACGCCAAGGACCCGGATTGTCTTGCTGAACGATCCCCTCAATCCCAGCGCCAGCCTCGCGCGAACGGACGACATGACGGCCCTGGCCGCGCTTTGCGTTCGTCACGACCTGACGGCGGTCTGCGACGAGGTTTGGGAGCAGGTGGTCTTCGACGGCGCGCGTCATCGCTCGCTGATGACCTTTCCCGGCATGCGCGGGCGAACGGTGAAGATCGGCTCGGCGGGGAAGATGTTCGGCCTCACGGGATGGAAGATCGGTTATCTGTGCGCCGCGCCCGATCTGACCGCCGTGCTCGCCCGAGCGCACCAATTTCTCACCTTCACCACGGCGCCGAACCTGCAGACGGCGGTGGCCTGGGGCCTCGACAACGCCGACGACTGGTTCGAGACCATGCCCGCCGGGCTGCAACGCTCTCGCGACCGTTTCTCCGCCACGCTCGTCGCCGACGGCTTTGCCGTGCTGCCTAGCCAGGGCACCTATTTTCTGAACGTCGATCTCGCCGGATCTGGGGTGACGATGGACGACATGGCCTTCTGCCTGCGCGCGGTAGAGGCGGCGGGGGTCGCCGCGATCCCGCTATCGGCCTTCTACAAGACCGATCCCCCCACCACGATGATCCGACTTTGCTTCGCCAAGACGGACGCCACGCTCGATGAGGGCGCGCGTCGGCTGTCCCGAGCGCGGGACCTTTCGCTCAGGGCCTGATCCGAACTCAGGGCCGATAGGCGGGATCGCCGCGATCGCGCCGACCGCGCTCGCCGGGGGGCAGATCGTAGAAGCCGCGATCCGCCGGCGCCTCGTAGCGGCGCCAATCATGGACCCCCGTGCGGCTCGTTATCCGCCATACCCCGTCACGCCGTTCGAGGCTGTCGGTGTAGCGTCCACCGATCGTCAGATCCATGCCGGCCGCGTCGGCGAAGGCTTCCGGCGGCGGATCGCCGACGCGGTGATAGGCGGTAAAATAGCTCTCGGCGAAGGCGGTGTCGCCCTCGATCCTGATCGCGATATTGCCGAGTTGATGGTGGGTCGCCACGCAACCGCCCAGCACATTCATTGCGAAATCGAGGAACGTTGACGACGGCCCGACATAGCCGTGGTCGTGTCGGGAATCCTCGTGGAAACACGTCGCCAACAATTCGCGATCGAGGCGGTCGATGGCCTGGCAATACCGGACCAGGACCTCCTGGACCTCCGCGCGGTCCAGCAGCGCGATCACCGCCTCGTCCATGCGCCATCCTCCCGTTTCACACAGTTGCCCAGGGGCGTCGCGAAGAAGCATCCTGCGATCGAAAGCGTCAATCGGCGGTTTCGGGAGGCCAGCGGCGTGCGGGAGACGGTGGATGTCGTGATCGTCGGCGCCGGCGCGAGCGGGCTGGCGGCGGCGATCAGCGCGGCCGACGCCGGCGCCGAGGTCCGCGTTCTGGAGAAATCAGCTTGCGTCGGCGGCACGGCGGCGGTCTCGGGCGGCGTGGTCTGGGCGCCTTGCAACGCGCATATGATCGACGCCGGCCTTACCGACACCAAGGCCAAGGCGATGGCCTATTTCAACGCCCTGGCGCCCGATCTCGACCAGGCGGTGCTCGCGGCGTTCGTGGACGGCGCGGCGGGGGCCATCGCTTATCTGGAAGAGGCGACGCCTCTGCGGTTCGCGGTGCTGACCGGCTATCCGGACTATTATCTCGACCGGCCAGGCGCGAAGCCGGGGGGCGGCCGCGCCCTCGACGCCGATCTCTTCGACTTTCGGCGGCTTGGTGACTGGCGGGCGCGCGTCTTCCAGGCCGGCCCCATTCAGCGCCTGATGTTGCGAGAGACCCCGCTGGGCGGCGCGGCCAAACTCCCCGCTCCCGCCGAGTTCGCTCGCCGGGCCGATGCGGACCTGCGCGGCTTCGGGCAGGCGCTCGTCGGCGCCCTGCTGCTGGGTTGTCTGGAGCGCGGGATCGAACCGACTCTGAACGCCGCGGTGCAGAGCCTCAACGTGGATGACGGCGCGGTTCGCGGCGTGGACTATGAGATCGCGGGCGAGCGGCGCTGCGTCGTCGCGAGGCGGGGCGTGATCCTGGCGACGGGCGGCTTCGAATGGAGCCGCGATCTGATTCAAACCTTTCTCCGTGGGCCGCTGACCCATCCCGCCTCTCCGCCGGGCGCGACGGGAGACGGTCTGCGGATGGCGCAACGCATCGGCGCGGGCCTGGGCAACATGACCAGCGCCTGGTGGTCGCCGACCATCGCGCCGGACGACGACCTTTGGCCGAGCGGCGAGCCCCGCGCCTTTCCGGTGTTGATCGAGCGTACGCTGCCCGGCTCGATCATGGTCAATCGACGCGGCCGCCGCTTCTGCAACGAGGCGGCCAACTATTCCGCCCTGGCCGGAGCCTTCCACGCCTTCGATCCCGGCGCGTACGACTGGGCGAACCTGCCGGCCTGGTTGATCTTCGATCACGACTTCAAGTCGCGTTATCCGGTGGGCTCCGCCGCGCCAGGGGCCGCGACGCCCGCTTGGATCACGACGGCGCCGACGCTGACGGCGCTGGCGATGGCCATCGATTGCGACGCCGAGGGACTCGAAGAGACCGTCAGCCGGTTCAATCGGCACGCGGAAGGCCTCGAAGACCCCGATTTCGGTCGCGGCGACAGCGCCTATGACACCTTCTACGGCGACCGCTCCAAGCCCGGAAAAGCAGGGACACTGGGACCGTTGCACACCGGGCCGTTCTACGCGGTTCCGATCCGCATGGGCGCGCTGGGGACCAATGGCGGGGTGCGCACCGACGCTATGGCCCGGGTCCTCAACGCGGACGGCGCCGTCATCGACGGGCTGTACGCCGCCGGCAACGTCATGGCTTCGCCGACGGGCCCGATCTACGCGGGCGCCGGCGGGACCCTTGGTCCGGCGCTGACTTTCGGCTGCATCGCCGGCCGCGCCGCGGCGCTGGGTCACAACGCCGCCTCGCCGGCACCGTCAACCTGAGGGATCGCCCATGGCCGCGCTCGAAAAGATCCTGGTCCTGGGGGCCACGGGCGATCAGGGACTGCCGTTGCTGGCGCGCCTCCTCGCGGATGGTTTCGCGCCGACCGCCGGCGTGAGACGACCGGGCGCGCTGAAAGATACGCCTTTCGCCCACCTTCCGGAGGTCCACGCCGACATCGACGACGAGGAGTCGCTGACCGCCGCTTTCGCGGATCAGGACGCTCTGGCCATGCACCTGCCCTTCGAGTTCGATCGCGCGCGCGCGGCGGGCTTCGGCGCGCGGGTCGCTTCCGCGGCTAGGCGGGCGGGACTTGCCAAGATCGTCTTCAACACCAGTTGCTTCGTCGCCGACCGCGATCTGGGCCTCTCCGCCCACGACGGCCGCCGCGACATCGAGCGGAGCATCGCCGAGAGCGGCGTGCCCTACGTCATCGTCCGCCCCATGGTCTTCATGGACAACATCATCCGCGTCTGGACCAAGCCCGCGATCGTCAACGGCGGCGTCTTCGCCTATCCGGCCGATCCCACCCTGAAAATCTCCTGGATCTGCCTCGAGGACGTCGCGGCCTATATGAGCCGCGCCTTGAGCGACCCCAGTCTCGTCGCCGAGCGGATTTCGGTGGGCGGTCCCGAAGCCTTGACTGGCGACGAGGTCGCCGCGCGGCTGTCGGCGGCGATCGGCAAGCCCATCCGCTTCGAGAGCCTGTCGCCCGACGCCTATGCGGTGAAGATGAGCGTATTGGTCACCGGGTCCAGCACGGTCGCGCCCCACAGCATGTATGACCGGATGGCGCAATTCTATCGCTGGTACAACGCTCAACCGGTCTCTCCCTTGGCCATCGATGTCGCCGCGGGCTTGGCGAAACTGCCGATCACGCCCACGCCGCTCCTGGAATGGGCGGCGCGACAGGTTTGGCGTTGACTCGCCTCCGCGTCGTTCCCGCTGGACAATGGCGAGCGGTCTGCCAGGATCGTCTCACGACGCTCGAAAAAAGCGACAGGGATGGGAGCGACCGCGCCATGGCTACTGGGGCTCGCGATGCCAAGGTGCGGCTCGATCGGCACATCGACGCCTTGTCGGAGGCGACGACCCTGGCCGAGGCGGCGGCGCCGCTCTGCGAAATCGGTCTAGCCATCGGCCTCGCGCGGCCCGCGGTGGTGGAGGACTTCACCGAGACGAGTCCCAGCCACGGCCTGGATGGCGGTATTCTGGGCGAGATCTTCGGCTGGCGGCTGCCGACGAGCGGGGAGGCGGGACCTCACAGCCTCTACCGCGTCTGTCCGATCGGGCGGGCGTGCCGCGTCGCAGTCAGCCCGTTCGCTTGGGAATCCTCCAGTCTCGGAGCGGCGGAATTCAGCTGGGACGAGCGCATTTCCCATTTCTGGCGCGCGGCGGCCGAACGCGGCGTCTTCGGCGGTATAACCGTTCCGATCCATCTGCCGCTATCGAGGGTCGGCGCGGTGGGCTGGCTCGCCATCGGCCCGCCGGTGGATCTCGCCCGCCTCGTTCGGTTGTATTCCAACGATCTGCGGCTGGCGGCTCAGCTCTTCATGGATCATGTCCACCGCGAACGGTCGGAAACCTCCGCCACCTTCCAGCACGCCCGCCTGACGGAGCGGGAGCTGGAGTGCTTGACCTGGGTCGCCCTGGGCAAGACCGACGCGGAGATCGGCGAGCTGATCGCGCGTTCGCCATCGACCGCGCGTTTCCATGTCGACAGCGCGGTGGAAAAACTGGGCGTCAACAACCGGACCCGGGCCGCCGCGGTCGCCAGCCAGCTGGGAATGATCCGCGCGGTGGCGTGAGGCGCAGTGGCTGCTTCCGCGGACCTTCCTCTACACCGCCGGGATCCGCCGGCGCCACACCGTCAGCATCCCCGCCAGCAGCAAACAGGCCGCCCCGCTGATCAAGGCGTCGGCGAGGAAGCTCCCCGTCACGCCGCCGAAATCATAGGCGTGGCCGTCGACGATCTGCATGTAGGTAATCGGCACCGTGGTGGCCGCGATCAGCAGGCCATAGCCGGTGGCCGCCAACGCGGGGTTCTCGCTGGCCACCCGAAGGGCGATCAAATTACCCACCGCGAAGGCCGCCGCCTGAAACACGTTCTCCCCCAAAAAGGCGAGACCGAAGACCATCGTCGTGCGGGGAAGGACCGCGCAGAGGAGGCTGAACGCCGCGCCGACGACGCCCACCAGCAGGTACAGCGTACGTGGCGCGATCCTGCGGCTGAGCGGTGGGATACTGAGGCTGCCGATCACGCCCGCGATGGTGACGCCCACGCCGCCGATCAGGCCGACCAGCCGCTCGGGCGTATGGAACTGGGCGCCGAAACCGCCCAGCGTGTTGGTAAGGGCGAAGGCGGCGGATGGGGCCAGGAACAGCGGCAGGGTCCACAGGATGGCGGGTTGCCGCAGCAGCCGTCCGACATCGCGGGCGAAGTCACGGAAACCCTCGCGGGCGAGGCGCAGGTCCGCCGGCGGGCACCACTGCCAGAGGTACAGCGGTACGGCGGCCACCCCCGTAAGCGCGAGCAGACCCGCGCCAAGCTCATAGGGGAGGCCTCGCAACAACGGAACGGCGATGGTCGCGATGACGCCGCCCGCGCTGATGTTCGCCACCGCGAGCCAGGCCCCGAGCGTGCCTTTGCTCTCCGGCGCCGTGACATTGCCGAACCAGCCGCCGACGGCGGTGATGCAAAGCTGAACCGAGAACGCGCTCGCGAACAGCAGGGCGGCCAGGGCGGTGAGATTGTGGATTTCCAGCAGCGCGGCGAAGCTGAACAGGGCCGCCAGCACCGCGAAGACGATGGCGTACACCCTCCGGCTGAAACGCCAGTCGAGGATTGGCGTCACCGGGAAGCTGACGAATGTCGCCAGCAGACCGAACGCCGTGACCGAGGCGATCTTGGCTTCGGGCACATGATTGGCGGCGAGGAGCTGCGGCACGGTGATCAACATGATCGACCCCGTCGCGCCAAGCGGCGTGTTGCCGAATCCCTTCAGCCAGGTTGGCAGAGAGCGACGCGTGGCCGCCGCGGCGACATCGGTCATGGTTGGGACCCCATGAGTTCGTTGTAGCCGCCTTGCGCGCCCGCCCTCACTCGACGCGAGAGGGCTTCGAGCGCCAACTCCCCCGCGAGAGGGTGGGGGCGGTGGTTGCTACCGCGATTTCCATCTCTTGCTGCCGCCCCGTTCACTTACGGGGGAGGTGGCGCGGCGCTCTTTGTCGCGCCGTGACGGAGGGGGCGCGTGGCGGCCTCACCTAGCACGTCACCCCGCCGTCGATGACGATCGTCTGGCCGGTCATCCAAGACCCGGCGCGAGAAGCCAGCAACACCGCGGCGCCGGCGATGTCGTCTGGCTCGCCCAATCTCCGCAGCGGCGTCCCCGAGCTTGACCGGCGTTCGCCCTCCGGCGTGTCCCACAGCGCCTTGGCGAAGTCGGTCTTCACCAGGCCGGGGGCGATGCAGTTGACGCGGATATTGCTGGGCGACAGCTCCTGCGCGAGGTTGCGCGCCAGTTGCATGTCGGCGGCCTTGGAGATGGCGTAGGCGCCGATCACGCCCGTGCCGCGCAGGCCGCCGATGGAGGAGATGATGACGATGGCGCCGTCCTTCCGCTCCGCCATTTCGGGCGCGACCATGGTGATCAGCCAGTTGTTCGAGATGATGTTGTTGTCGAGGATCTTGCGGAACTGCTCGTCGCTGATGCCGGACATCGGGCCGTAATAGGGGTTGGACGCGGCATTGCAGATCAGGATGTCGACCTTCCCGAACGCCGCCCGCGTCTCGTCCACCAGGCGCTGAAGGTCGCCCTTCGAGGAGATATTGGCGGGGCAGGCGATCGCCGCGCCCGGACGATCGGCGTTGATCGCCGCGGCCACCGCTTCGCAGGCGTCGGCTTTGCGGGAAGAGATCGCGACCTTGGCCCCATGTTCGGCGAGGCGCTCGGCGATGGCCTTGCCGATGCCCTTGGTGGAGCCGGTGACGATGGCGACCTTGCCGGTCAGGTCGAAGAGGTTCACGCCGCGCATCTCCCGTTATGATTGGGGCGCACCTTCGCGGGCGGGCTGGGCCCGGTCAAGGTTGCGCGAAGTGGGCCGGAACCGCACAAGGCGCCATGGTCGCCGCCAACACCTCCATTCGCTTTGGACAAGGCTTCCTGACCGACGCCTGGTATCTGGCCTGCCTGTCGCGCGATCTGAAGCCGGGCAAGCTGCTGCGTCGCGAGATGTTGGGCCGCCCGGTCATGCTCGGGCGCACCGCCGGCGGCGCGCTGACCGCTCTTCTGGACATCTGTCCTCACCGCGCCGCCCCGCTCTCGGCGGGCCGCATCGCGGGCGACGAGGTCGAATGTCCCTATCACGGCTGGCGCTTTGGGACGGACGGCCGCTGTCGCGCGATTCCGTCCCTCGTGGAGGGTCAGGCCTTCGACATCTCCCGCGTCCGCGTGCGATCCTTTCCGGTGGCCGAGAGCCAGGGGATGATCTTCGTCTGGATGGCGTCCGAGGCGCGGGCCGAAGCCGCGCCGCCCGCGCCGCCGCCGGTGTTTCCAGGCGTGGTCGGCGGGGCGCCGAAACTTGTCCTGCGCGACCGCTTCGACGCCCATGTCGATCACGCGGTGGTCGGGCTGATGGACCCGGCCCATGGACCGTACGTACACAAACAATGGTGGTGGCGAACCCGGTCCTCGCGCCACGCCAAAAGCAAACGCTTCGGGCCAAGCGAAGAGGGCTTCGCCATGCTCCGCCACGCGCCCTCGAGCAACTCGCGGGCCTATGCCTTGCTGGGCGGCAAGCCGACGACCGAGATCACCTTTCGCCTGCCCGGCTATCGCTGGGAGCATATCGTGGTCGGCGCGCGCCAGGTGCTGGCCCTGACCTGTCTCACGCCGATCGACGAGAGCGCGACATCGATCACTCAGATTCTGTGGTCGGATCACCCCGCCTTCACCCTGCTGCGTCCCCTGATCGCCCTCGGCGCCCGGCGGTTCCTTGGCCAGGACCGCGCCATGGTCGATCTGCAGAAGGCGGGGCTGGCGAACGACGCCTCCCTGCTCTGGATCGACGACGCCGACCGCCAGGCCAAGTGGTACCAGGCCCTCAAGGGCGAATGGCGCGCCAGCCGGGCCGAAGGGCGAGCCTTCCGCAACCCGGTGTCCGAGGCGACGCTGCAATGGATCAGCTGATCGACCGTTACCGCGGGCGTCTGCTCGCGTCGCTGACCACCTGGCCGGACGCGCGGGACTGGCTGGCGAGCGCGGGGATAGGCTTGGCCACCCTGGTGGTCGTCGGCGCGGTTGGGTTTTCGAGTGGTCTCTATACGCTCCATCCGGCCGCCACCACGAACCTGATCCCCCGACTGGCCGAGACGCTGATCGCGCCGGCAATCGGGGAAGAGCTGGTCTTTCGCGGCCTATTGATACCCGGACGCGCGGAGTCGCCGCGCTTTGCCGCGCCCCTCGCGATCTCCACCGTCCTCTTCATCCTTTGGCACGTGGTCGAGGCCGAGACGGTCTTGCGATCGGCTTCGGCGATGTTTCTGCGGCCGGACTTTCTCGCCTGCGCGGGTCTCCTCGGGACGGGCTGCGCGGTCGTCCGGCGCCTGACGGGCTCGCTCTGGCCGGCCGTCGCGCTACACTGGGTGATGGTCGCGATCTGGCAGACCTGGCTTGGAGGATTTATCCTTTGATCAAGGCCCTGGCTCTCGCCGCCGCGGCGCTCACCTTGGACGCCTGTTCCGGCGGCGCCGCCAAACTGCCGTCGGACAAGCTGGACGCCGCCATCGGCGCGGCGATCGGCGATCCGACGACCTGCGTGGTCATTGCCGATCGCGCCACGGGAAAGTCGCTCTACCGATACGGCGAGAGCTTCAACTGCCTACGCGCCATGGCCGCCTGCGATCGTCCCGGAACCTTGAACGCCATGCGGGCGCTGGCCTTGGCCGCGACGCCTGGGGGGCGGGGCGCGAGCTGCGCCTCCAATGCCGAGGCTTCGCGCGGGGTCAGCTGGGCGGAGGGCGTCGTTGCCGGCGCGAACCCGCCCCTGATCTATTCCGCCGTGATGGAAGGTCAGGCCGCTCTCCCCGGCATCGAGATGAACACCCGCCTGGCTCGCGCTTTCGCCGCCGCGGGCGTTGCGCCGCCGGCTGGTCATTGACGGCGGGCGCGCGCGCCGTCAAACCCGCCCGCGCGCCTTCGGGGGCCCGTAGCTCAATGGTTAGAGCCGGCCGCTCATAACGGTCTGGTTGTAGGTTCGAGTCCTACCGGGCCTACCACCTCAGGGTATCGCGGCGCGGCTTCTCACGATCAGGCAGAGCCCGATCGCCGGCAGACCGATCGTCGCCGCGAGGAGGTAGAAGATCGCATAGGCGTCCAACACAGTGCGTCCGGGTTCCAGCGCTTCGACGATCGTCCCGGAGAAGCCCTTGAGGGTCTTTCCCGTCCAGGTCAGGGCGGAGGTCAGCAGGGCGTATTGCGTCGCGGTGTAGCCCAGGCTGGTCAGGGTGGACATGAAGGCGACAAGGGCCACGCCCGAATAGGCCATGATCAGCGAATCGCATCCCATGATCGTCGCGAACGCGGTGAGATGGATCGGCCCCGCGACGACCAGATCGAAATCGCCGCGATGAAAGCCCAGGATCGCGAAGGCCGCCACCGCGAGCGGCTGCAGGATCGCTCCGACGATCAGGGTCCTGCGATTGCCTAACCGCATGGCCGACCAGCCGCCCAGCGCGATCCCGGCGAAGGACCCGGCGAGGCCCAGTGTCGTGCGCACATAGGCGATCTGCGGCTTCGCGATACCGAGCGCGAGATAATAGGGGTTGCTCATCGGCCCCCGCAGGTAGTCGCACAGGTGGTAGAGGGTGATTGTCCCCAGCATCAGGGCCGCCGTCGCCAAGCCGTGCGCGCGGAAGAAGGCGACGAAGGGTCCCACCACCGCGTCGATCGCGCCGGAGAGCGGATTGGCGCGGGTTCCGGCGGTTTTCGCCGCCATTTCTGCATCGGCCCGCGCCGGCTCCCGCGCCAGCAACGACGCGCCGATCCCCAGCGCCATCAAGGCCCCGAAGACCGCATAGGCCGTCGGCCAGCCCACCGCCGTGGCGACGAGCAGGATCCAGGCTTCCGTCGCGATGAGGGCGATGCGAAAGCCCAGGCTGTAGGCGGCCGTCAGCAGTCCCAGTTCGTCCGGATCGGCGGCGGACTCGATGCGCCAGGCGTCGATCACCGTATCCTGCGCCGCCGCCGATATCCCGGTCAGCAGGCCAAAGGCGATCAGGCCGCCGATATGCAGCTTCGGATCGACCAGAGACATCCCGATCAGGCCCGCGCCAACGCCGATCTGGGTCACGACCATCCACCCGCGACGACGACCCAACCGGCCGAGCAGCGGCGGCTTCAGCCGATCCACCACCGCGCCCCAGACGAACTTCACCGTATAGGTCAGGCCGATCCACGAGGTGAAACCGATCACCGCCAGCTTGATCCCATCCTCGGCCAGCCAGAAGCCGAGGGTGTTGCCGATCAGCATGAACGGCAGGCCCGAAGAGAACCCCAGCACCAGCATCACCGCCACCTTCGGCCGCGAAAGGGCGCGGAGGATTTCGGGGAGGGGCCGTTTGAGAATCACTTCCGTTCAACTCCACGATTGGGGATAGATGTGCGATAGCCGCTATTGTCCTGGATTGCTCATGCCCATGCCCAAAACCATCCTCATCGTCGGCTTCGGCCCAGGCGTCTCGACCGCCGTAGCCGATAAATTCGGGGGGGCGGGCTTTTCCGTCGCCCTCCTCGCGCGCAACGCCGAGCGTCTGGCCGCCGGCGTCGAGGCGTTGAAGGCCAAGGGGATCGCCGCCGCGGCCTTCCCCGCTGACGCCAGCGACCCGGCCTCTCTGCGCAACGCCATCGCCGGGGCGCGCGCGGCCCTCGGCCCGATCGGCGTTATCCACTGGAACGCCTTCAGCAGTGGAGCAGGCGACTTGCTGGCGGTCGATCCGAGCGAGGTTCGCGCCGTGTTCGATGTGCCGGTGGTGGGGCTGTTGGCGGCGGTTCAGGAAAGCCTGGCCGATCTGAAGGCGGCGGGCGACGGCGCGGTGTTGGTCACCAACGGCGCGTTCGGGGACCTTGTCCCGATGATGGACGCCTTCGCCGTCGGCATGAAGGCCATGGGCGTGGGCGTCGGCAACGCGGCCAAGGCGAAGCTCGTGGGCTTGCTGTCCGAGCGGCTGAAGGCCGATGGAATCTATGTCGGCGAGGTCACCATCGCCGGGATGGTGAAAGGCACGCCCTATGCGGCCGAAGGCGGCATCGATCCGGCGCGGATCGCGGAAGCGTTTTGGGAGCTGTTTCAGGGGCGAAGCGCGGTTCGCGCAAGGATAGGGTGACAGCGCCCGGTCGACGACCACGAAGACAAGCGCGGAACTGGAGATCGGTCGGCTGCCTCAGGGTTGGGACAATTTCTACTATCTGATCGGCGCCGCTTCCGGCGGGCTGATCGGGCTGATGTTCGTTGTGGTCACCTTGACGACGGGGCGCGACCGCGCGTCCATGCTGCGCGCCATAGGGCGCTATTTCACCCCGATCGTGGTTAATTTCGCGGTGGTTCTGGCGACGAGCGCGGTGTCGCTGGCGCCGGGCTTGCCCAGCCCGGCGAGAGGTGTGGCGTTCGGCGTCATCGTGCTGGGCGGCTTCTTCTATGCGGCGCGAAGCTGCGCCGAAATCGCCAAGGCGCGCCGGGGCGAAGACCCTCCCCACCGTTCGGATTTCTGGTGCTACGGCGCCGCGCCGACGGCGATCTATGTCGCGCTTGGCGGCGTGATCTGCGCGGCGTTCTGGGGTAGGACGGCATGGGCGCCGACGGCGATGGCCGGCCTGCTCCTGGCCCTGCTATTGCTCGCCATCCGCAACGCCTGGGACCTGGTCACCTGGATCGCGCCGTCTAGACCTTGATCCGCCTCAAACCCTCCCGCTCCAGGCCGCGATCGGCGCCGGCCGGCGACGATTAGCCCGCGTCGACGCCAGCAATCAGTCGGCGGCGCCTCTAAGCTGGTTGTGGATGTCGGTCGCGGCGATAGCGCCTTCGGCCTGCGCGACGCTGATCTGGTTGAGCCCGAGAACGAGATCCCCTGCGGCGTAGACACCCCTGACGGCGGTGCGCTGATGAGCGCCGACCACGGCGCAGCCGGCGTCGTTCAGCGTGGCGCCGACTTCTCCGAGCAGCGCCGAACGCGCCGTGGTTCCCAGGGCGGAGTAGACCACCTCGAATTCCAGCACGCGGCCATCGCCGTGGTCGAAGTCCAAAATGCGGTCGTCGCGCACGCGGACATCGCGCATCGCCTCGGGGATCGTGGTCACCCCGGACTCGGCCAGCTGGGCGGCGCGTTCGGGCGACAGCCGCGCCGGATCGCCGCTGATCAGATAGGTCACCCGGTCGGTATAGTGGCGCAGGAACAGGGCTTCGCGAGCCCCGTGGTCACCCTCGCCGATCACCGCGACGTCGCGGTCGATGACCTCATAGGCGTCGCAGATGGGGCATATCCTCACGAGCCCCCGCTGAACCGCGTCGAACAGCGCCGGGAACGGCAGAGGGACATCCTTCACGCCGGTGGCGATGAGCACGTTCCGCGCGGTCGCCGAGCCTCCGCCTTCGAACGCCACGCGAAACCCCCCGCTCGCCTCACCCATCAGGCTGGCGGCCACGCCGCTTTGGATCGTCGCGCCATAGCGCAGCGCCTGATCCCGCATCCGCGCTAGGAGATCGGGACCGTGAACGCCGTCTGGAAAGCCCGGGTGGTTGTGGCTGGTCGGGATCCAATTCGCCCGGCTGTCGCCCCCGTCGATCAACAGGAAGCGGCGGCGAAAACGGCCCAGATAGATCGCCGCTGTCAGACCGGCCGGCCCCGCGCCCACGATGATGGCGTCGAGTTGCGACATTCAGGCGCCGCGCTTTCGCACAGCGGCCAGAATCTCCTCGACCTGGGCCTCGACCGGCTGATCGATCTCGATGACGACGGCGTGTTCGTCGGCCGTCGGTTCCTCCAGGGTGGCGAACTGGCTGTCCAGGAGAGACGGCGGCATGAAGTGGTCTTTCCGCGCGGCTACGCGACGCCCGATCAAGGTGCGAGAGCCGCGTAGATAGACGAAAATCACGCCGGGTCCCACCGCGCGGATGCGGTCGCGATAGGCCCGCCGCAAAGCCGAACAGGTGATCACTCCGCCCACTTCTTCCGCGAGCCGGGCCGCGACCCAGCCCGCGACCGCGTCCAGCCACGGCGCCCGGTCGGCGTCGTCGAGGGGGACTCCGGCCTTCATCTTGGCGATGTTGGCCTCCGGATGGAGCGCGTCGCCTTCCTCGAACGGCCAGCCGAGACGCGCCGCCACCGGCTTGGCGATCGTCGATTTCCCGCAGCCCGACACCCCCATGACGACGAGGACGGGCAGGGTCACGTCGGTTGTCCCAGCAGTTCAGCCACGGCGGCGGCGAATCCGTCCTCGGCGTTGGAGCGCGTCACACGCCCGGCCCGAGCCTTCACCGCGTCGGGCGCCTGGCCCATGGCGATGGCGAAGCCCGCGACGTCGAACATCGAGATGTCGTTGAACATATCGCCGATGACGACGGTGTCCGCGAGCGGGGCGCCGATACGGTCGCAAAGGGCGGCCACGCCCTGACCCTTGGTCGCCGCCAGACTGCTGATGTCCAGATAATAGCTTTGCGAACGCGTCACCGAGGCGAGGCCCTCTAGCGCCGCCCGGACCTTGGCCTCGCAGGCGTCGAGCCGGCCATGGTCGTCGGACACCCCGACGATCTTGCCGATGGGCGCGGCGACCCCGGCGAAGTCGGTCACGACGCACGGCGCGAAATTCACCGTCCGCCGCTCGCGTTCCACATTGGCTCCGGCAAGATCGGTGAGCAGCCAATCGTCACCGGCGAAGACCCAGGCCTCGACTCCGCCCTGGGCCAGAATCCGCAAGGCGATCTCGGCGGCGTCTCTTGCGAGGGGGTGGAAGTCCAGAACCGTCCCGTCGGCGGCGACGATCGCGCCGCCGTTGAAAGCGGCGAAAGGCAGGTTGACGTTCAGCGGCCGCAGGACATGCGTCATCCCGCGCGGCGGCCGCGCGGAAATCAACGTGAAGCCGATTGCGGCCTCGGCAAGCCGACCCGCGGAGGCGACGGCGGCGGGCGTGAGCACCTTGTCGCTGGTGACCAATGTGCCATCAACGTCGGAGATCAGGAGTTTCGGCCGGTGGCGGACGGCGACGGTCAAAGCTTTCGCCACGCCCGACGGTCCCGCGCGAGCAGGGCGTCGGCGCCCGCGGGTCCGGACGATCCGGCGGCGTAGGGCTCCACCTTACCGCTTGTCTTCCAGGCCTCGAGGAAGGGCATGACGGCGGCCCAGGCGTATTCGATATCCTGAGCGCGATTGAAAAGCGTCTGGTCGCCGATCAGGCAATCGTAGATCAGGGTCTCGTAGCCCGTGGCCGGCTTGCTGTCGAAAAAGGCGGCGTAGTTGAAGGTCATCGAGACATCGGCGAGATCGACGTTGGGCCCCGGCGCCTTGGCGTCGAAAAGGAGGGAGATGCCCTCGTTCGGTTGAATGCGCAGGATCATCGCGTTGGGCGTGGAGGAGGCTCCGGAGATGTTCTGGAAAAGGGTTTGCGGCGCGGCCTTGAACTGGATGGCTATCGTCGTGCTGTGCGCGCCGAGCGATTTGCCGGTGCGCAGATAGAACGGCACGCCGGCCCATCGCCAGTTGTCGACCTCCAGCTTGAGAGCGACATAGGTCTCGGTTTCGCTCTTGGGATCGACATTCGGCGACTTGCGAAAGGCGACGACTTTCTTGCCCTCGACCTTGCCCGCCGTGTACTGGCCGCGCACGGAATCGGCCGCCGCCTCTTTGGGGCTGAGCTTGCGGATCGCGTCGATCACCCGGCCCTTTTCGGCGCGGATGGCGTCGGCGTCAAAGGAGTTCGGCGGCTCCATCGCCACCATGGCCAGAAGCTGGAACAGGTGGTTCGGCGTCATGTCGCGAAGCGCGCCGGTCTTGTCGTAGAACGCCCCCCGCGCCTCGACGCCGACAGTTTCCGCCGCGGTGATCTGCACGGAATCGATATGCAGCCGGTTCCACAGCGGCTCGAAGACCCCGTTGCCGAAGCGGGTGACCATGATGTTGCGGACCGTTTCCTTGCCGACAAAGTGGTCGATCCGATAGATCTGGTCCTCGCGGGCGCAGGCTAGAAGCTGCTTGTTGAGCGTCCGGGCCGACTCGAGATCGTCGCCGAACGGCTTTTCCACCACCAGTCTGCGGAAGGCTCCCGCCGGCGCCTTCAACAGGCCCGCCTTGGCGAGATGCTCGGCGATGACCGCGAAAAAACGGGGGGCCACGGCCAGATAGAAGATCGCCGAGGCCGCCTCGCCGCCGAGGTCGCCCAAGCGCCTGGCGATATCGGCGTAGCAGGCGTCGTCGCCGAAGTCGCCCTTCTGATAGAAGATCCGCTGCGACAGCCACGCCCACGACGGGCGGTCGATGTGCGACTGGCCGAACTCGGCACCGGGGGTGTCGGCGAGCTGTCTGATGAAGGCGCCGAGATCATCGCGCAGCCCGGCGTCGTCCTGGTCGAGCCGATCGACTCCGAGGATCCGGAAACCGTCGCCCAGCAGTTTGCCGTCGGACAGGTTGTAGAGCGCCGGAATCAGAAGCCGCTTGGTCAGGTCGCCCCCGGCGCCGAATATGACCAGGGTGGCCGGCGGCGACGCGGGCGCGCCTTGTACGCCGGAAGGGGCGGTGTCGGATTTTCTCGCCCTGACCGCCACCCGGTTCTTCGCCGCCGCCTTGCTCTTGGTCTTCGCCTGGCTTTGAGCCTTGGACTTCGCTGTCGCCTTGGCCTTGGCGGCGCTCACGAGGCCCCCGGATGCTCGACGTGGCCGCCGAAGCCGAAGCGCATGGCGGAGAGCATCTTTTCACCGAAGGTATGATCCTCCCGCGAGCGGAAACGGGCGAACAGGGCGGCGCTGAGCACGTTGACGGGGACCGCTTCCTCGATCGCCGCGTCGATGGTCCAGCGCCCTTCGCCGCTGTCCTCGACCGCGCCGCTGAACTTCGAGAGCTCGGGGTCGACGGCCAAGGCCTGGGCCGTCAGATCGAGCAGCCACGAGGAGATCACGCTACCTCGCCGCCAGACCTCCGAGATCTCCGCCATGTCGAGGTCGAAGCGGTCGGCTGGCGGAATGTTCGGCCCGCCCTTGCCCCTCAGGATGTCGAAACCCTCGGCGTAGGCCTGCATCAGGCCGTATTCGATGCCATTGTGAACCATCTTGACGAAATGGCCCGACCCGACGGGGCCGGCGTGGATATAGCCGCGCTCCGCGCGGGTGGGGTCAGCGTCGCCGGCCCTCGTGCGCGGGATGGTTCCGAGACCGGGCGCGAGCGTGTCGAAGATCGGGTCGAGCCGATCGACAGCGGCCCGGTCGCCGCCGATCATCATGCAGTAGCCGCGCTCGAGCCCCCAGACACCGCCGGAGGTGCCGACGTCGATATAGCTCAGGCCCTTGTCGGCCAGGGCTTTCCCGCGCCGGATGTCGTCGCGATAGAAAGTGTTGCCGCCGTCGATCACCGTGTCGCCGTTTTGAAGCGCGCCGGAGAGCTGTTCGACCATGCCCTCGGTGATCGGCCCTGAAGGCAGCATCACCCAGACTGCGCGCGGCGCGTCGAGCTTGCTCACCAGATCTGCGACATCCCTGGCGCCGGCGGCCCCGTCTTTGGTCAGATCGTCGACCGCCTTTTGCGCTTGGTCCCAGACCACGCATTGGTGACCCGCCTTCATCAGGCGACGGGCGATATTGGCGCCCATTCGTCCCAGGCCGATGACGCCCAGTTGCATGGTCGGATCTCCGTGGCGGCTTTGGCGTGGTTACAAGGAATGCTCGATGGCGTGGACGAGCCGTCTCAGGCCGCCTTCCACGTCGGGACCCAGATCGATGCGCAGCACCCGCCGGCCGCGTTCGGCCAGCACGTCGAAATCGCCTCGCGCCTCGGCGGCCTCGATGACGCCGAAGGTCGCCTTGCGACCAGGAACGGCGACGTCCTGCGCGCGCGGCGAGGCGGTGATCTGAAGGAATACGCCGCTGTTCGGCCCGCCCTTGTAGGCTTGGCCGGTGGAGTGCAGGAAACGCGGTCCGAAGCCCAGCACCGTCGCCACCTTGAGGTGGTCGCGCAGCCGCTTGCGGGCGGCTTGAAGCGTCGCGGCGTGCTCCGGCCGCCGGTCGAGGTAGGCGAGAAGCCCGATGTAGTCGCCGGCCTGAGCGCGCCTGAAATGCGCGCCGAGCCAGGCGTCCAGTGTCTGCGCGGCCGCCGCCCGCAGCGCCGCCGCGTTCGCCGAGTCGGTGTAGAGCGCCAAGCCGTCCTCGCTGAGGACCGGCGTTTCGGGGCTGAGCGCGCCGTTCGCCTCGTAGTCCTGCGTCAGGGCGCGGGTCTTGATCTTGCTGGCCTCGACGTCGGGCTGGTCGAAGGGATCGATCCCGATCACCGCGCCGGCTACCGCGATGGCGACCTCCCAGCGGAACAGTTCCTGGAACAGCATGAGCGGTGAAGCGAGCGTGATCCGCACCACCGGTTGACCGGCTTCCTCGAGCGCGCGAACCGCTTCGTCCTTGGCGGTATCGTCGGCCCCGTCGAGGCGCAGGTAGGCGAAGAGGCGATCGGCGCCATAGACCTTCGGATCACCCAGCGGCTCCAGATCGACGGGGATCAGCCCCTTGCCGTTCTTACCGGTGGATTCGGCGATCAACTGCTCCAGCCACGCTCCGATGTCGGCGATGGCGTCCGAAGCGATCAGGGTGACCTTGTCGCGTCCCGCCACGCCGCCCGCGCCGAGCAAAGCGCCCAATTCGAAGCCGGGATTGGCCGCCGGAGGCGCGCTCGGCCCGCAGGCGCGGACAATGGTCTTGGTCGTCTCGAAGATCCCTCGCACGTCCAGGCCGATGACGGCGGCGGGAACCATGCCGAAATTCGACAGCACCGAATAACGCCCGCCGATGGTCGGATCGCCGTGAAAAACGCGCGCGAAGCCGTCCGCCCTGGCGGTCACCTCCAGCTTCGAGCCGGGGTCGGTGACCGCGATGAAATGCGCGCCGGCCTTGCCTTGTCCGACCGTCTTTTCCGTCAGATCGAAGAAGTAGCGATGGAGCACGTCCGGCTCGAGCGTCGAACCCGACTTGCTGGAGACGATGAAAAGGGTCTTGGCCGGATCGATCGAGCTCGCGATCCGCGCGACCTGCGTCGGGTCGGTGGAGTCCAGCACGAGCAATTCGGGAAAGCCCGGCTTCGCGCCGAAGCTGCGGGCCAGCACCTCCGGCCCAAGGCTCGATCCGCCCATGCCGAGAAGAAGGGCGTGGGCATAGCCCGTCGATTTCACATGATCGCGCAGGCCTTCGAGCCCCGCGAGATCGACGGCGCCGCCGCTTCCGGCCTCGAGCCAGCCCAGCCATTTCGCCTCGTCCGCGCCGGTCCACAGAGTCGCGTCCTTGGCCCAGAGACGGCGCGTCCAGCCCGCCTCCGCGGCCTTGGCGATCGCCTCGTCCTTGGCGGCGGTCATCGCGTCCGGCGCGCTGATGGCCATGGCGTTGAGCTTTGCGCCAAGCACCTGCGCCCGCTTGGTCGCCACCGCGCCCAGGAGCTGATCGAAGGATTCGGAGAATTTCTTCACCCCGTCGGTGACGAGGTCCGTGGTGACCTTGGCAAGGTCCAGGCCCAGCCGCTCGACCTCGGCCAGAATCCTGTCCGCCCCCGCGACATCCTCGGTCAGGGTCACGCGCGGCGCGCCATGGTCGCGGTAGGCGTCCATCGTTGCCGGCGGCATGGTGTTGACGGTGTCCGGCCCGATCAGGCTGTCGACGTAGAGGACGTCGGAATAGGCCTTGTCCTTGGTGCCGGTGGAGGCCCAGAGCAGGCGTTGAGGACTGGCGCCGGCGTCGGCGAGGGCCCGCCAACGCGGACCGGCGATCAAACCCAGATAATGCCGATAGGCGGCCTTGGCGTTGGCGATGGCGACCTTGCCGCGCAGGGCCTTCAACGCCTCGGCGTCCCCGCCCGCGCCCTTGGCGAGCCGATCATCGATGGCCTTGTCGATGACGCCGTCGATCCGGCTGACGAAGAAGCTGGCGACGCCATGTACGCGGGAGATATCACCCCCCGCCGCCTTCAACGCCTCGAGCCCGGCGATATGGGCTTCAGCGACCGCCTTATAGGCTTCCAGACTGAAGAGCAGGGTGACATTGACGTTGATCCCCTCGCCGATCAGTTGGCGGATGGCCGACACGCCGTCCGGCGTGCCGGGAACCTTGACCATCAGATTTGGCCGATCGACGGTCCGCCACAGGCGTCGCGCCTCGGTCAAGGTGTCCTCGCTCTTCAGGGCAAGATAGGGCGAGACCTCCAGGCTGACGTAGCCGTCCTTTCCGTCCAGGGCGTCGTAGGTCGGGCGAAACTGGTCGGCGGCCGTCTGGATGTCCTTGATCGCCAAATACTCATAGAGGTCGATGACCTCGAAATCCCGCGTTGCCATCAAGGACTCGATCGCCCCGTCGTAGTCCGCGCCCTCGCCGATCGCCTTTTCGAAGATCGAGGGGTTGGAGGTTAGGCCCCGCAGGCCGTCGTTGGCGATCCGGCCCTCGAGTTCGCCGTCCTCCAGAATCCGCTTGTGCAGAAAATCGAGCCAGGGCGCCTGACCCAGCGCGCCGAGGGCCTTGAGCGTATTGGTCACTGATGGGCTCCACCGGTCGTCGCGGCCGAGCTCTTCCCTGCCCCCGCGATCTGGTTCCTGGCCACGTCGACGACATGCTCGACCGTGAAGCCGAACCGCTTCATCACATCGCCGATGGGCGCCGAAGCCCCAAAAGAGCGCATGGCGATGATCTCGCCGCTCGCGCCCGCATAGCGATCCCAGCCGAATGGCGAGGCGCATTCCAGTGCGACCCGCGCGGTGACCGCGGGCGGCAAGACGGCGTCGCGATAGGCCTTGTCCTGCTCTTCGAACCACTCCCAGCACGGCATCGAGACGACGCGCGATTTGACACCCTCGGCGGTCAGCTGCTCGTGGGCCTTGATGCAAAGGTCCAGTTCGACGCCGCTTCCCATAAGGATGACGTCCGGGGTTTGGCTGTCCGACCCGGCGACGACATAGGCGCCCCGCGCCAAGCCCGCGGCGGAGCCATGGGTCGATCGATCCAGCGTCGGCGCCGCCTGCCGCGACAAGACCAGGCAGGCCGGCTTGTGGCTCTGCGCCAGGATCGCGCGCCAGGCTTCGGCGGTCTCGTTGGCGTCGGCGGGCCGGACCACGAGCATGCCAGGAATGGCGCGCAGGCCCGCCAGCTGCTCGATCGGCTGGTGGGTCGGGCCGTCCTGGCCCACCCCGATCGAGTCGTGGCTGAAGACGAAGACCACCGGCTGCTCCATGAGCGCGGCCAGGCGGATCGAGGGCTTCATATAGTCGCTGAAGATCAGGAAGGTGCCGGTGTAGGGCCGCAGTTTCGAGACCGCCAAACCGTTCGCGATGGCCCCCATCGCGTGCTCGCGGACCCCGAAGTGGAAATTCCGCCCGCCGTAGGTCAAGGCGTCGAAACTGCCGGCGCCCTCGAACTCAAGCTTGGTCTTCGTCGACGGCGCAAGGTCCGCCGAACCGCCGAGCAGCCAGGGGAAACTCTGGGCGACCGCATTGAGAACCTTGCCCGAGGCCTCCCGCGTGGCCATGCCCTTGGCGTCGGCGGGGAAGCTCGGCATCGTGGCGTCCCATCCGCCCGGTAGAGCGCCGGCGAAAAGCGCCTCGAGCTCCGCACCCTTTTCCGGCGCGCGTTGGGTGTAGCTGGCGAGCGTGGCGTCCCACTCCGCGCGCGCCTTGCCGCCGCGGCTGGCCAGGCTTTGGGTGAGGGCTTCCTTGACCCCGCCCGGAACCAGGAATTGCGCGTCCCTCGGCCAGCCATAGGCGTCCTTGGTCAGCTTGACCTCTTCGGCGCCTAAGGGATCGCTGTGGGCCTTCGAGGTGCCTTGTTTGTGCGGCGAGCCATAGCCGATCACGCTCTTGACCACGATCAGTGTCGGGCAGTCGTCGGTGGCCTGGAAGCTCTCGACGGCCCGGGCGAAAGCTTCACAATCGTTGGCGTCGTCGACGACCCGCGTCGCCCAGCCATAGCCCCGGAACCGCTCGGCGACGTCCTCGGTGAAGGCGATCTGGGTGTGACCCTCGATGGTCACGGTGTTGTCGTCCCAGATCCAGCAGAGGTTGGAAAGCCGCAGATGGCCCGCGACGGAGGCCGCCTCGCTGGCGACGCCTTCCATCAGATCGCCGTCGCTGCAGATCGCGTAGACATTGTAGTCGAACAGCTTGGCGTCGGCGGTGTTGTAGCGCGCGGCCAGCCAGCGCTCGGCGATCGCCATGCCGACGCTGTTGGCGACGCCTTGTCCGAGCGGCCCCGTGGTGGTTTCGACCCCGGTGGTCAGGCCGTGCTCGGGGTGGCCGGCGCAGACCGAGTCCAGCTCGCGGAAATTCTCGATGTCTTCCAGGCTGACGGCGGGGGTGTTGGTCGGCCGCCCCGCCTTGTCCACCCGCTGGACGCTCGCGAGGTGCAGAAGCGAATAGAGCAGCATGGAGCCGTGGCCGGCCGAAAGCACGAAACGGTCGCGGTTCGGCCAGAGCGGGTCGGTGGGGTCGTATTTCAGGAAGCGGTTCCACAAAGTGAAACCGATCGGGGCCATCGCCATCGGCGCGCCGGCGTGACCGGAGGCCGCCTTCTCCACCG
Source organism: Caulobacterales bacterium (assembly GCA_038231315.1). GTDB lineage: Bacteria > Pseudomonadota > Alphaproteobacteria > Caulobacterales > Caulobacteraceae > Acaudatibacter. Next base: position 199,259 of record JBBRLN010000003.1, on the reverse strand, counting down.
CGTCGATTGACAAGGTGCGGATGGTGTCAATGGCGCGTTTGTCGCGTTCCGCGCTCGTCGCGCCGGCCGCCGCCACGGACGGGGAGGTGATGACTTCAGCGGTCATGGTTGACGTCTCCGCCTGCGCACAGGCTCTCGCGGCTTCTTGGGAATGCGTGGAATGTGTTCATTAGCTTTGCCGGGAGGCCGCGCGCAATCAACGATGCGATCGCGCGACGCTTTCGCCTCAAACGAGCGCGCGGGAGCGCGGTTCCCCGACGAATTCCATTTGGGGTCGCTTTCGGAAGGACTAAAAAAATCGGCGCCGGCCGGAACATCGCGCGTCGACACGCATTCTGACCGTGTCTCTATCCTACTGTTTCGCCCCCCCGACTGAAGGTGGAGACCGGCCCGGCGTGAGCGAGAGCTCCGCCGGGCCTCTTAGTTTCAGCCCTCCGCTTCATTGACACCCGAACGCTTTGGCGATCCTTGCCGCGCGATGGATGACGCTCCCGCACCCGTCGCGCCTCGCCAGAGGTTAGCGCCCGCCGAGGGTGGCGGTCTGTTCGCCTTGCCGGCCGGCGCGCGCTTTATGCTGGATTGCGGCGAGGCCATCGAGGGGCTCGAGATCGCCTACAAAACCTATGGAACGCTCAACGCCGATCGCTCGAACGCCGTCCTGATCTGCCATGCCCTCACCCTGGATCAGCACGTCGCCTCGCCGCAGCCGAGCACGGGAAAGCCGGGCTGGTGGGGGGCTCTGGTCGGATCCGGGCGCCCGCTCGATCCCGCGCGTCATTTCATCATCTGCGCCAACGTCATCGGGGGGTGTTCGGGCAGCAGCGGCCCGGGCTCCATCGATCCGCGGACGGGCGCGCCCTACGGCCTCGCCTTCCCCCTGATTACGATCGCCGACATGGTCCGCGCCCAGGCTTTGTTGGTAGAGGCCCTGGGGATCGAACGCCTGTTCGCCGTCGTCGGCGGCTCGATGGGCGGAATGCAGGTCCTGCAGTGGGCGGCGGACTATCCGGAGCGCCTCTACTCGGCGGTCTGCATCGCCTCGGCCCCCCGGCACACCGCCCAGAACATCGCCTTCCACGAGGTCGGTCGCCAGGCGGTGATGGCCGACCCGGACTGGCGCGGCGGGGCCTATGCGTCCTTGGGCGTCCGTCCCGAAAAGGGTCTCGCGGTGGCGCGGATGGCGGCGCACATCACCTACCTCTCCGAAGCGGGGCTGCAGCGGAAGTTCGGACGCGAGCTACAGCGCGACGGGCTCTCCTGGGGTTTCGACGCCGACTTCCAGGTCGAGAGTTATCTACGCCACCAGGGTCTTAGTTTCGTCGATCGCTTCGACGCCAATTCCTATCTCTATATCACCCGGGCGATGGACTATTTCGACCTCGCCAAGGCCCATGGCGGCGTGCTGACCAAGGCTTTCGAGCGCGCGCGCGACGTCAGGTTCTGCGTCTTTTCCTTCACCTCCGACTGGCTCTATCCGACGGTGGAAAGCCGGGCGATCGTTCGGGCGCTCAACGCGGCGGGGGCGCGGACAAGCTTCGTCGAGATCGAGACCGACAAGGGCCATGACGCCTTCCTCCTCGAAGAGCCGGTGCTGCGCGACGCCCTGGCGGGATTTCTGGAGTCGGCGGCGCTGTCGTGGACGGCGCGATGACCGCCGGCGGCGCGCGCGGCGATTTCGAGGAGATCCTGCGCCTGATCCCCAACGGGTCGCGGGTGCTCGACGTCGGTTGCGGCGAGGGCGTGCTGCTGGAAATGCTGGTCCGCCGCAACGCCGTCGACGGCCGGGGGATCGAGATCAGCCCGCAGGGCGTCTCCACGTGTCTTGCGCGGGGACTGTCGGTGGTGCAGGGCGACGCCGATCGCGACCTGGACTATTTTCCCGACCGGGCCTTCGACTACGCCGTGCTGTCGCAGACGCTGCAGGCCGTGCAGAACCCGCGCCATGTTCTCGGCGAACTGATGCGGATCGGCGAGCGGGCGGTGGTTTCCCTGCCCAATTTCGGGCACTGGCGGGTCAGGCTGGACCTGCTCGTGCATGGCCGCATGCCGGTCACCGCCGCCTTGCCGGAACCCTGGTGGGCGACGCCGAACATCCACCTTTGCACCGTCGCCGACTTCGCGGCCCTCTGCGCGGAGATGGGCCTGCGCATCGAGGCTTGCGCGGCGCTGGCGGCGAGCAAGGCCGCGCGGCCGATCGATCCCTCGCGGCCCGTGGAGAATTTGCGCGCGGAATCCGCTTTGTTTCTTCTGGCGCGCAGCGAGGCCCGCCCCTCGCCTTGACAGCCGTCGGGGACCAAGGGACGTCTTTCCAAGGAGGCGGGTCATGACTGTGGAACCGGCGATCCGTCGCGGGCGGCGAAAGTTCACCTGCGGCGCCTTGGAACAGGCCGCCGCGATTTTGGGCGCCGTCGCCGCCAGCGTGCTCGCGGTGGGTTTGGTCGGACCCTACATCGCCGCGTTGACCGGCAGTTCGCACGTGCCGCCGCCGGTGTTGGTCAGCGTCGCGACCTCCGCCCTGATCCTGGCCCTGGTCGCCGCGACCCTGTCTATGGGCCTTCGCGGTCTGGCCCGGCGCATCGAGGACGACGGCCTGCCGACCGAGTCCTTCGTCAATCCGATGAAGGTGGACGGATGACGGAGCGCGCGCCGTGGACATGATGGCCGCCGCCCACGCCAGCGCGGGGATCGCCATCGGCGTGATTGTCGCCATCTTCGCGGCCGGCGTCGGCCTGTATCTGTGGAGCAGCCGTCGATGATCCGGCCCCGCGCCGTCATGGCGCCGCTCTACCTGCTGTCGATGTCGTCCTTGGCGCCTGGAGCTATGGCCGCGGCACAAGCTGAAACGGCGGCCTCCGTGGAGGCCGCCGGCCCGCCCATGGTCGGCGCGCCGCCGCGCATGGTCAAACACCTGACCGCGCACCGGGTCGCGGCGGACGGAACGGCGATGTCGCCGGTGATCCACCGGACGACCTATTGGATCATGATGCCCGGCGATCCGACCGCCCACGCCATGAAGCCCGCCCCCGTAACCAAGCCCGCTCTCGTAACCAAGTCCGCGACGCCCCCGAACTGAACGCCGAGGACAGGGACCCGACCATGACCGCCGAACTCGACGACCGCGCCGCGCCCCTGGCGGAGAAACCATCTCTCCGGCTTCGCGCCCGCGAGGTGATCTATCGACACACCTTTCTGGTGCGCCTGACCCATTGGCTCAACGCCTTGGCGATCTTCATCATGATCGGCAGCGGGCTCAACATCTTCAACGCCCACCCGCAGCTCTACTGGGGCCTGAAGGGCAGCGAACTGGACCATCCGTTCCTGGCGATCCGCGACATGATGGTCGGTGGCGTCGAGCGGGGGATCACCACCATCGGGAGCTGGAGTTTCGACACCACCGGCGTGCTGGGCTGGTCCAAGGTGGGCGGCGAATGGATGGGCCGGGCCTGGCCGTCGTGGCTGACCATCCCGGGCAATCAGGACCTCGCCGACGCCCGGCACTGGCACTTCCTGTTCGCCTGGGTGCTGAGTATCAACGCCCTCGTCTATCTGGTCTGGAGCCTCGGCATCCGCCACGTCCAGCGCGACCTCATGCCCACCGTGGCGGACCTCAAGAGCATCCCGCGCTCGGTCCTGGAACACATCCAGTTGAAACACCCGACTGGGGAGGAGGCCAAGCGGTATAACGTCCTGCAGCGTCTGGCCTATCTGAGCCTGATCGCGCTGGTGACCGGCATGATATTGACCGGGCTCACGATGTCCCCCGGCTTCAACGCCGTCGCGCCCTGGCTGCTCGACCTGCTGGGCGGCCGGCAGTCCGCCCGCTCCCTCCATTTCATCTTCGCCTCGCTGATCGTCGCCTTCATCGTGGTCCATCTGGTTGAGGTCGTGCTCGCCGGGCCGATCAACGAGGTGCGCTCCATGATCACCGGCCGCTACGCCGTGCCCCAGGAGCACGATCACAAATGACCCTTTTCACGCGAAGGCGCGCGCTGATCGGAAGTCTCGCCGGGGCGGGCGTCGGCCTCGCCGGCTGCGATCAGATTTTCCAGGCCGGACGGCTCACCGAAAGCATGAGCTTCCAAAAGGTCCTCGCCGTGGCCCAGACCTGGACCCTGCACACCCAGCGCTTGCTGCTCTCCGGCGGACAACTCGCAAAGGAGTATCAGCTCGCCGACCTCTCGCCGCGCTTCAAGGCCAACGGCACGCTTCATCCGGGCGGCGAAGAGTATGCAAAGCAGGTCGCCGGTAGTTTCGCCGATTGGCGTCTGCTCATCGACGGTCTGGTGCGGACCCCGCTGTCACTCTCGGTGGCGGAGATCCGGCGACTGCCGTCGCGCACCCAGATCACCCGCCATGATTGCGTGGAAGGGTGGAGCGCGATCGGACAGTGGACCGGCGCGCCGCTCGGGATGCTGTTAAAGGCGGCGGCGCCGGTGCCGACGGCGCGCTACGCCGTCTTCCATTGCGCCGACAATCTCGACGGCGAGCCGGCCAAGGGCGGCGCGCAGGCGCCCGGGCAATATTATGAAAGCGTCGATCTGGTGGACGCCTACCACCCGCAGAGTTTGATCGCCTACGCCATGAACGGCCAGCCCCTCGACATCCCCCACGGCGCGCCGCTGCGGCTGCGAGTCGAGCGTCAGCTCGGATACAAACAGGCGAAATATATCAAGCGCATCCAACTCGTCGACAGCCTGCACGGCCTCTACGGCGGCAAGGGCGGCTACTGGGAAGATCGCGGCTACGAGTGGTACGCCGGGATCTAGGTGCGCCGGGATCTAGCCTAGCGCGCCGCCGACGTTCGCGGGCTCGGTGGGATGGGGCAGGGCTTCCTCGTCCAGGCGATCGATGTCTTGGCCGAGTTTTTCGATGCGCGTCATCAGGCCGTCCTTCGTCGGGGGGACTTGGGGATCGACCGGTTTGTCGTCGGACATGGCGCAGCTCCATAGTGGCGCAAAGGGAAACGAAGCCGCGCCGTCGATGTTCCGTCTGGACCTCGCGCCCCGCGCGGGCTAACGCGCGCCATGCCATCGCTCCTCCGCGCGGCCTACGACAAGAGGCTCGCCGACGGGGCGATCAGCGCCGATCCTGGACAGTCCGGGGCGCTGGACCAGCTCGACCGGCTGCTGAGCGACCTCTCGAGAGCCCCGGGCCTGTTCCGCAAGCCCGCGCCGCCGCCCGGCGTCTACCTCTGGGGACCGGTCGGGCGCGGCAAGTCCATGCTGATGGACCTCTTCTTCGCGGCCGCGCCGCAGCCGCGCAAACGGCGGACTCACTTCCATGTCTTCATGGCCGAGGTTCACCGCCTGTTGAGCGACTGGCGCGCCGGCGATCCGGCCCTGCGCCGCGCAAGGTTCGGCCACGCCCGGGGCGACGATCCGATCCCGCCCCTGGCCGACAGGATCGTCGGCGAGGCGACCCTGCTCTGCTTCGACGAACTCCAGGTCACCGACATCGCCGACGCCATGATCCTGGGGCGCCTGTTCGACGCCCTCTTCGCGCGCGGCGTCACCCTGGTGGCGACCTCCAACCGCCCGCCGGACGATCTCTATACGGACGGCATCAATCGTCAGCTCTTCCTGCCCTTCATCGCCCTCCTGAAACAGAAGATGGCCGTCGTCCCGGTCGCCGGCGAGGTCGATCACCGCGACGCCGAACCTCGCCGCTTCCAGGCTTGGTTCTCACCGCTCGACCCGGATAACGAACGCAGCTTCGACGCGCTCTGGCGCAGGACGCTGGGCGGGCGCGAAGAGTCCGGCGTCACCCTCCAGGTTCTCGGCCGCGCCGAGCACTGGCCCCGGGCGACCGACGACCTTCTGCGCGCGCACTTCGCCAGCCTCTGCGTCCACGCCCTCGGCCCCGAGGACTTTCTCGCCATCGCAGAGCGCTTCCACACCGTTTTCATCGAAGCGGCGCCGAGGATGGGGCCGGAAAAACGCAACGAAGCCAGACGCTTCGCCACCTTGATAGATACCCTCTATGAAGCCCGCGCGCGCCTCGTGGTGCTCGCCGCCGCCGAGCCGGACGCGCTCTATCCAGCCGGCGACCTCGCCTTCGAATTCGAGAGGACGGCCTCACGCCTGCGGGAAATGCGGAGCGAGGGGTGGGGGAAGGAAAAAGGGCTCAGAGTCAGTTATTGACGAATAGCGCTCAGACCGAGACGACAACCGCGTCAATAAATGACCCCGACCCCTTTTTCTTCTGTATCGATTATGGCTGGCCTGCGTCTCGAGATCGTGCGCGGCTCCGGGAGTCCGCCATGAAGATCAAGTGCTTGTCCATCGCTATCGCCTTGGCCATCTCGGTGGGGTCGGTGGCCGCTCAGTCGATGCCTCTGGCTGTCGCGAGCGACCCGGCGCCCGACACCGTCCACCCCGCCGCCATGTTGGCGCTTGCGATACCGAGCCACGGCGAGGCGCTGAATGCGGTGTTCTACGCCGCCGCCGGCGCGGGTCCGCATCCGACGGTGCTGCTGCTGCACGGTCTGCCCGGCAACGAGCAGAACCTCGATCTCGCCCAGGCCATCCGCCGCGACGGCTGGAATGTGCTCACCCTGCACTACCGGGGCTCGTGGGGAACACCGGGCGCCTACAGCTTCGGCCATTGTATCGAGGACGCGGCGGCGGCGGTGGCCTGGCTGCGCGATCCGGCCGCCCCGCAGGCGGCGCGGGTGGATCCCAAACGGATCGTGGTGATCGGTCACAGTCTGGGCGGTTTCGTCGCGGCCTATACGGGCGGCCACAGCGAGGGCGTATCGGCCACGGGGCTGATCTCCGCGGCCAATATCGGCCCCACGATCGGCGGTCTGCCGCCGACCATGGCCGCCAAAAGGGTCGATGACAACATCGGGGTCAGCGCCGGGATGCACACTCTGGCGGGAACCTCGCCCAAGGCCTTGGGCGACGAGGCCATCGCCAACGCCAAAGCGTGGGACTTCACGACCTACGCCGGGGTCCTGGGCCGTCATCCGTTGTTGATCGTCACGTCCGATGACGGCTTGGCCGGCGACGGCGCCGCGCTCGTCAAGGCCGTGAAAACATCGGGAGGCGGGGCGCCGACCGAAGTCCATCTCGCCACCGACCACAGCTATTCGGACAAGAGGATCGCGCTGGAGAGCGCCGTGCTGACATGGCTAGAAAGTCTCCCGAGCGGGCCGGCCCGACCGTAACCTTCGGCGGAACGAGGGCGGTTCCGCCAGCCCCTGTCAGTGCGTCGCCGTCTTGAGATCGATCGGGAGCGTCACCCAGACCCCGTTGCGCCCGTCTACGGCGCTGACGGCATAGCGCGGCGCCAGTTTCAGCGCGGCCTCGCCGAAGCCCCAGCCGGCGGGCGTCTCCTCGGCCACGGAACAGGCCGACCCGGCCGTCGCCCTGAAGCCAGCACCGCAGATCGACATGGCCGCTCACGCCCCGATCGACGGCGCGCCGGGGGTAGACCGCGATAATCTGATCTCCGGACGGCGCGCCCAGGATGCGCAGCCCGTCCGAAGGAAGCGTTTCGGGCGCGGCCGTTTCGGCGGTCACGGAGAACCGGATCGGGACGCGAACCACGGCCTCGTCCACCGGGCCGCCAGCCCGCGTCCAGAGGTTCATCCGCATCGCCGAGGCGGCCTTCACCGCGGCCTCCGAGAAGCCCTCGCCGCCCGGCTCCGCCTCCAGCGGCCGACAGTCGCCCAGGCGGCCGTCCGGGGCGACCTTGCACGCCGCCAGACCACGGCCGGTCGTCAGCCCCTTGTCCGCGGCGCGGGGCGGAAACAATGAGGTCATGGCCTCGGGATTGGGCTGCGTAAGCCAGGTCGGCTGCTCGATACGGCGGTCCCTGAGCCGCGATCCGGCGGGATCCGAGAAGCGGATCGGAACAACGACGCCGAAAGCATCGTCCCCCATCGACCAGGCCGGGTCGACCGCGACTTTGAACTTGTCGGCGAGGGAGAGCGCGGCGCGTCCGAAGCCGAGGCCGCCGGGCCGCTCGTTATCCACCGCGCATTGCCGAAGGCGGCCATCGGCCTTGAAGCGACAGATCAAGCTCACCGAGCCCTCCGCCCCGCCCGCCCGCGCCGGGTAGGCGGCGGCCAGGTCGGCAAAACCGGGGGCGGCGGCCCACGGCGGATCGGGAAGCGTGGGTCCTTCGGTGATCGCCTTGGCGCGGGGCGACATCGCCTGAGCGGCCCCCGCGATGGTCAATAGAACGACCGCGATCAAGCAGGATTTCATCGCCAACACCTCCCCGGCTTGTCCTCAGGGCGCCACGCCCACGGGCTTTGATCCAAGCGGGCGAATCTACGTGGCAATTCAGGGGGCCGCCAGGATCAAGTCCGGCCTTCCCACAACCTTCGATTGGCTTGACGCGCCCGGCCGCACTTCACCCCGCGCTGGCGCGGCGCAGGGTGAGATTCAGGCGTCCGCCGTCCGGCAGGAGGCGGGAGCTCCCCGGGATGATCCGGTCGACGCCGTGGAAGGCGAGCCGCGCCGGGCCCTCCAGGAGACAGACATCGCCGGACGTCAGTCGTACCGAATGGGTCCCGTCGTTTCTCTTCAGGCCGCCCAAGCGAAAGATGGCCGTGTCCCCGAGCGAGACGGAAAGCACGGGAAAGCCGAAGTCGGCCTCGTCGCGATCCTGATGCAGACCCATCTTGGCGTCGGCGTCGTAGAGGTTGACCAGGCAGGCGTCGGGCGGAACTTCAGCGTTGGCGAGTTCGCGCCACAACGACAGCAGCAGGCCCGGGATCGGCGGCCACGGCGCGCCGGTCAGGGGGTGGCGAGCCTCGTAACGATAACCCGTGGCGTCGGTCACCCAGCCCAACGGTCCGAGATTGGTCATCCGCACGCTCATCGCCTTGCCGCCCGGCGTGACCGGCCGGTAGAGCGGGGATGTCGCGAAGCTCTCGACAATGTCGGCGAGAAGGTCGTGCTGCTGGTCGCTCCCCAACCTGCCGGGAAAAAGTCGAAATCCGTCCATGCCGCTCGCTTTCGTCGCCGCCCCCGCGGCCCTTGCGACGGGCGCCGGGTCCACCATATCCCGCTCTCGCGACGTGGCGATCATCGATCGGTCGACCGTCGATCCTTTCAACCCGTTCACGCCTCGCTGGCTGGGCGATTTTAAGACACTGGGTTCCGCCGGGCCTAAGGCGCTTCACGTTCGAAGGCCAATCCGGCGGTTCGCCGCATAGGGAGATTTGAGAACACACATGGCTAAAATCATCGGTATCGATCTTGGCACCACCAATTCCTGCGTCGCCATCATGGATGGCAAGACGCCCAAGGTGATCGAGAACGCCGAGGGCGTGCGCACCACCCCTTCGGTCGTGGCCATCCAGGATGACGGCGAGCGCCTCGTCGGCCAGCCGGCCCGTCGTCAGGCGGTGACCAATCCCGAAAACACCTTCTTCGCCATCAAGCGTCTGATCGGACGGAACTTCAACGATCCGCTGGTGGAGAAGGACAAGGGCATGGTGCCCTACAAGATCGTCAAGGGAAAAACCGGCGACGCCTGGGTCGAGGCCCACGGCGAGGACTTCTCCCCACAGCAAATCAGCGCCTTCATTCTGCAAAAGATGAAGGAGGCCGCCGAGTCTCACCTGGGCGAAAAGGTCACCCAGGCGGTAATCACCGTGCCGGCGTATTTCAACGACGCCCAGCGCCAGGCGACGAAGGACGCCGGCAAGATCGCCGGCCTCGAAGTCCTGCGCATCATCAATGAGCCGACCGCCGCGGCGCTGGCCTATGGCCTGGACAAGACCGCCGGGAGCAAGATCGCGGTCTATGACCTGGGTGGCGGCACCTTCGACGTCTCCATCCTGGAAATCGGCGACGGCGTCTTCGAGGTGAAGGCGACCAACGGCGACACCTTCCTGGGCGGCGAAGACTTCGACCTGCGGATCGTGGAATACCTCGCCGACGAGTTCAAGAAGGAACAGGGCGTCGATCTGAAGAAGGACAAGCTGGCGCTGCAGCGCCTCAAGGAAGAGGCGGAAAAGGCGAAGAAGGAACTGTCGTCCACCGCCCAATACGAAGTGAACCTCCCCTTCATCTCGATGAATGCGTCAGGGCCGTTGCACCTCAATATCAAGCTGTCCCGCGCCAAGCTGGAAGCTCTGGTCGAGGATCTGGTGATCAAGACGATCGGCCCATGCGAACAGGCGCTGAAGGACGCTGGTCTGAAGAAATCGGACATCGACGAGGTGATCCTCGTCGGCGGCATGACCCGCATGCCCAAGGTCGCCGACACGGTGAAGGAATTCTTCGGCCGCGAGCCGCACAAGGGCGTCAACCCCGATGAGGTCGTGGCGCTCGGCGCGGCGATCCAGGGCGGGGTGCTGCAGGGCGACGTGAAAGACGTCCTGTTGCTCGACGTCACGCCCTTGACCCTCGGTATCGAAACCCTGGGCGGCGTCTTCACCTCCCTGATCGAGCGCAACACCACGATCCCGACCAAGAAGAGCCAGGTCTTCTCCACCGCCGACGACAATCAGAACGCGGTGACGATCCGGGTCTTCCAGGGCGAGCGGCCGATGGCGGCGCATAACAAGCTGCTGGGCCAGTTCGATCTTGTCGGTATTCCGCCCGCCCCGCGCGGCGTACCCCAGGTCGAGGTCACCTTCGACATCGACGCCAATGGCATCGTCAACGTCCAGGCGCGGGACAAGGCGACCAACAAGGAGCAGTCGATCCGCATCCAGGCCAATGGCGGCCTTTCCGACGCGGACATCGACGCCATGGTCCACGAAGCCGAGGCCAACGCCGAGGAGGACAAGAAGCGCAAGGAGCTGATCGAGGCGAAGAACCACGCGCAGTCCCTGATCCACACCACCGAGAAGGCGATGGCGGAACACGGCGACAAGGTCGCGGGTGAGGACAAGACCGCGATCGAGACGTCTCTGGCCGACCTCAAGAGCGAGGTCGAATCGGAGTCCGAGAACGTCGAGGCGATAACGACCAAGACCCAGACCCTGATGCAGGCGTCGATGAAGCTTGGCGAAGCGATGTATAAATCGAGCCAGGCCGAAGCCGGTGCCGCGCCTCACGCCGAGCCGGCTCAGGACGGCGTCGTCGACGCGGAGTTCGAAGACGTCTCCGACGAGCACAAATAAACCTGTGGCAAAGTCGCCCGGTTGGAGACGAGCCCGACCGGGCGGCCTTGCGGCATGCTTCCCATTTTCCCAAATGAACCTTCGGCGGCGGGGGTTGGCAACTTTCCATGCGTGACTATTACGAAGTCTTGAGTGTTTCGCGGGACTGCGATGGCGCGACTCTCAAGTCGGCCTTCCGCAAGCTGGCGATGGAGCACCATCCCGACCGCAACGCCGGCTGCGAGAAGGCGACGGCGAAATTCAAGGAGATCAACGAGGCCTATTCGATCCTGTCTGATCCCCAGAAGCGCGCCGCCTACGACCGCTTCGGCCACGCCGGCGTGAATGGCGGACAAGGTCAGCCCGGCTTCGGCAACATCCACGACATCTTCAACGACGTCTTCGGCGATGCGTTCGGCGACATGTTCGGCCGCAGTGGCGGCGGGCGACAAGGCGGCGCGACCCGGGGTCAGGACCTGCGCTTCGATCTCGAAATCACACTGGAGCAGGCCTACGCCGGCGCCGAAGTGGAGGTCCGCGCCGCGGCGGCCGTGGCTTGCGAGACCTGCGACGGCTCGGGGGCGAAGCCCGGCACCAGCCCCACCACCTGCGGAACCTGCAACGGCCAGGGCCGCGTGCGCCGCAGCCAGGGTTTCTTCGCCGTTGAGACCGCCTGCCCCCGCTGCGGCGGCGCTGGGCGGCTGATCCTAGATCCCTGCAAGACCTGCGGCGGCCACGGCCAGGTGCGGCGCGAGCGGATCCTTCAGGTGCGCGTTCCCGCGGGCGTGGACGACGGCGCGCGGATCAGGCTTTCCGGAGAAGGCGACGCCGGCTTGCGGGGCGGCCCACGGGGCGACCTTTACATCTTCGTTTCAGTGATCCCCCACGAGCTCTTCGAGCGCGACGGCCTGGATCTATTGTGCTCGGTCCCCGTGCCGATGACGACCGCGGCTCTGGGCGGCGAGATCGAAGCGCCCTGCCTCCTCGGCGGCGAAAACTGCAGCGGCGAGGCGCGGATGAAGATCAAGGTGCCGGACGGCGCCCAGACCGGCCGCACCGTCCGCCTGCGTGGCAAGGGCATGCCGTCCCTGCGCTCGCGCGAGCGGGGAGATCTCGTTGTCGAACTCATCGTCGAGACCCCGACGCGCCTGACTGGTCATCAGAAGGCGCTGCTGCGACAGCTCGCCGAGAGCTTCGGCGAGGCGCAAAATCCGCAATCCGCCGGTTTCTTTAAGAAAGCCCGCCGGTTCTGGGAGGACGTCACCCAGGGCGAAGCGCGGGTCTGACGACGCAGTCTCAGTAAGGCGGCGCCCGGCGCGCGCGCTGGGCCTTGGCCGCCTCCGTCCACCACGACAGGTCGTCGGCGAAGCGCGGAAACGCTCTTTTCAGGGCCTCCCCGGCCGGTCCGCTGGGCTTGCCCGCCTCGTCCAAGGTGGCGGCGATCGGCCCGACCGTGAGTGTGGTCGAAATCACCACCATGCCCATCTCCGAAAGGGTGGGGCGCCAGAGGCTGTTGGATCGCGCGCCGCTCAGGCGACCGGACGAATAGCTGGCGATGGCCGCGGGGCGCCAGAACCACTCCTCCAGGAAATGGTCCGTGAGGTTCTTCAACCCCGGCTGCGGACCCCAGTTGTATTCACCGGTGACGAAGACGAAGGCGTCAGCCGTCCTGATTTTCTCGGCGAGGGCCTCCATCGCCGGCGGCGCGGAACCCCTGGGGTGTTCCTTGTACATCCGATCCAGCATCGGCAAGCCGACCGCCTTGGCGTCGATCAGTTCGGCCGCGGCGCCGCGATCGCGGAACGCCCCTACGAGAAAGTTCGCCAGACGAATTCCGGCGCGATCGCTCCTATAGGAGCCGTAGAAGACCAGGATGGTGTCCGCCACCTCCCGCTCACGCCCCCTCGGCGAGGGCGCCGATCGACGGCCAGACATAGCGGGTCTCCATGAGGCCTCCACCCCATCCCGAAACGGGGCGCGAGCGATCCGGCGCGCCGCCCAGATGGCGATAGAAGGCCCTCGCCCGCGCGTTGCCCGAAAGCACCCAAAGATGCAGCGACCGCGCGCCGTCCGCCCTCAGCACGCGCGCCATTGCGCTTAGCAGCTCCGCGCCGAGGCCGCCGCCCTGAGCCGACTTCAGCACGTAGAGCGTGAAAACCTCCGCGTCGCCGTCCCGGCCCAAACCCCCGGCGCAATAGCCCACGAGGCCGCCCCGCTGCTCGGCGACCAGTACCGGCGCCGGCCTCACCGAGGCCGCCAGCTGTCCGCGCCAGCGCCTGGCGTGACGCCTGACGTCCAACGCGCCGAGATGGCCCGCCGGCAGCAGGCCAACGTAAGTCTCTCGCCAGGTCGCGACATGAAGGGCGGCCAGCCCGTCGGCGTCGCCGGGCCCGGCGGGGACGATCATGGCTCCGGCCAGGCGCTGCATGACCGCTACCTTGCCCGCCGGAGTCACACGGTCAAGCGTTCGCTCGAGAGGTTGGCGTGGTGTCTTAGAATCCGGCGCCGAACCGGCCTAGCCGCGAGCGCATCAGCTTCAGCTGTTTGTCGATCTCGGCCATCGTCCGATTGAGCGCGCCCTCGTCGTCGCGCCACACCTGAGAGACGCGCGCCCAGACCGCCGTCATGGCCACCACCCGGGTCGGCGTGGCGTCGAGGCCGGCGCCCGTCAGGATCGCCCTGGCGGTGCGCGGGAAATGCACGGCGAAGGCGAGAGCATCCGGCGAAGGGCCGACGAGGCTCCGCGCGATCGCGATCAAGGCGGCGCGGTGCGGCTCCATTGCTTCGACCCTGGCCATGACGGCGTCGAAGAGGGCGTCGTGAGCGTCGGTTCCGTCGCCGACCTCGATCGATAGCGGGGCGTCGTCCAGGGCGTCGGCAAGTTCAGCTAGGAGTTGGGGCTTGCCCGCCGCGCGGCGATAGAGTTCGGCGAGCGGCGTTCCCGCCTTGGCCGCGATGTCGCGCAGACTGATCTGGCGCCAGGGCCGTTCGGCCGCGAGGTCCAACATCGCGGAGAGAACAGGATCGAGCGCGGGCGTCGTCATGACCGGGACAACGCGCGAGAGCGGTCGGCGGCGGCGCCGACCGCGCGATCCATCAGGGCGGCCATGCCCGCGTCTCCGTCCAGCAGCAGGTCAAGCGCCGCTTCGGTGGTCCCGCCCGGCGACGCGACCTGGCGGCGCAGCACGGCCGCGTCCTCCCCAGTTTTTTCCAGCAGGGCCGCGGCGCCGACCACCGCCGATCGCGACAGCGCCCGCGCCGCGCCGGCGCTCATTCCCCGGGACACGGCCGCCGCCTCGATAGCCTCGGCCAGGGCATAGACATAGGCCGGGGCCGAGCCGGAAGCGGCGGTGGCGACGTGCATCAGGTCCTCATTCTCGACGTCCACTACGACCCCGAGCGTCTCGAACAGGCTTCGCGCCCGCGCCCGCGCGATCGGATCGCTGGACCAGAGCGTCGCCGCGCCGGCGTTCAGCGCCGCCGCCGTCGTCGGCATCGCGCGGGCGACGCGCTGACGGGGAAACGCTTCGGCGAGGGAGGCCTCGCTCACCCCGGCGACGATCGACACCAGCACCGCCCCGTCCGACAGTTTCGGCTCGATCTCCCGGGCCACGGCGCGCCAAACCTGCGGCTTCACCGCGAAGACCACGGTGCGCGCGCGGGAAAGTTCGCTGTCCCCCCCGTTCAGCCAGGCGCCCCAGGCTTTGGCCGAGAGCGCGGAGGGGCCGGGGTTGGGGTCATGGATGGAAAGATCGCTCGGGGCGATGGCGTCCACCGCCCGCCAGCCGGCGATGAGGGCGCCGCCCATGTGTCCGGCGCCGACGAGAAGAACGGGCTTGGCCTCACGGTCCATGTGGCGCGCGGTCAGGCCTGGCCGACGGTCTCGAACATGCAGGAGGTCATCGCTTCGTCCGGCGTCTTGCCCTGGGCGATCAGGAAATCGAACGCCGGATGGAAACGGTCCGCCGCCTCCATCGCCGCGTCGATCATCGTGGCGGTCTGCGCGAGGCTCGGCTGCTCGCCGTCCGGCAGGGCCATGGCGTGGCGGAAGACGATTTCGCCGTCCTCGGGCCACATCTCGAAGTGCCCCAGCCAGACGCGTTGATTGATCAGATTGATGAGGTGGAAGGCGCCGGATTGAAGCGCCGCGGCCGCCTTCATGTCCATCGAGAGGCAGAGCTGCAGGCACTCCGCCTCCGGCCGCCAGGCGAACCACATCTCGTAGTCCTTCCAGTCGCCGGTGAGGGCGAAGGCGAGATCGCCGTCGTCGGTGCGGTCGAAAGACAGATTTTCGGCGGAGAGCACGCGCTCCACGATCTCGAGCGGGTCCATCGAAACCAGCATATCGTCGTCGTCCGGGCGGGGCAGGTTCATCGGGCGTCTACGTCCTTGAATGCGAGCCGACTCGTGGGATGTCCGAACAGGAAGCTAGGGTGCTTCGTGGCGTTCGTCACCGAAAAGAGTCGGAAGAATGCCTAAGCGGTCTTGGCGGCGTCGATCTGGGCGCGCAGGGCGGCGACTTCGGCTCGCAAAGCTTCGAATTCCTCGCGGCGGATGAGGTCGAGGTCGGCCGCGACCCTGTCGGTCTGGGCGCGGACGGCGTTGCGAGCCTCCTCGCCAGCGGCCTGGGCTAGGCCCATCGCCGCCTGAGTCAGTTTCGCCACTTCGTCGAGAAACGGATTACGAGTTTGCATCCCCAAGCTCATACGGCAATTTCGCGCCCGTGGCGATTCCCCGGGAGCGCTACCCCCGGTGGCGAACCTTGGCTAAAGGAGCGGCCATGGCGCTGCCATTCCCAAATATCCCGCCCGCCGCGCTCACGATCCCCTCGGTGCGCCTGGGGTCGCTCGCCTTGGGGCCCTTTTCCATCCGCTGGTACGCCCTGGCCTATATTTCGGGGATCATCCTCGGCTGGCGCTATACGGTCGGGCTGGTCAGGAATGCCAAGCTCTGGCGGTCCGATGGCCCGCCGGCAAGCGCGCCGCAGATCGACGACATCGTCCTTTGGATAACGATCGGCATCATCGCGGGCGGGCGACTGGGCTATATCCTCTTCTACATGCTGCCGCTGGCGAGCGGGCGAGCAACCCTGGCGGCCGATCCGGTCGAGATCATCCGCCTGTGGCACGGCGGCATGAGCTTCCACGGCGGCGCCATCGGCTCCGCCCTCGCCGTATGGCTTTTCGCTCGCAAGAACCGCATCGACGCGCTTCGCCTGGCCGACCTCGTCGCGCCGTGCGTCCCGATCGGGATCGGGTTCGGCCGGCTGGCCAACTTCATCAACGGAGAGCTTTGGGGGCGGGTCACGACCTCGCCTCTGGGTATGGTCTTTTGCGGGAGCCACATCCCCACCGACGGGGAGGGCAACTGCGTCGCGGGCCTGCTGCCGCGCTATCCCAGCCAACTCTTCGAGGCGACATTGGAAGGGTTGGCGCTCTTTCTCGTGCTGCGTCTGGCGACGCATCGCCTGGGCTGGCTGCGACGGTCGGGAGCGGTGACCGGCCTCTTCATGTTGCTCTACGGTTTGGCGCGAACCGCGCTGGAGAACGTGCGGATGCCGGACGAGGGACTGCGGGACCTGCCCTTCGGTCTGACTGTCGGCATGATGCTTTCCGCCCCGATGATCGCGGGCGGGGCGTTCCTGATCTGGCGGGCGTTCCACCGCCCGGCGATCCCAGCCCCGGCGCCGTGACGCTGAAGGCCCGCCTGATCGGTGACATCCTGGCGCGGGGTCCCATCACCGTGGCCGAGTATATGACGCGCTGCCTGCACGATCCCGACGACGGCTACTACGCCACGCGGCCGACCCTGGGGGCGGCAGGCGATTTCATCACCGCCCCCCTGATCTCGCAGATGTTTGGCGAGGTTCTGGGGGCCTGGGCGCGGGAAACGTGGGCGCGCATGGGAAAGCCCGAGCGGGTTCTCCTCGTCGAACTGGGCCCCGGCGACGGCACGCTGATGGCCGACGTCTTGCGCGTTTCGAACCTCGATCCGGAATTTCATCGGTCGCTGGAGGTCTGGTTAGTCGAGACCAGTCCGCCCTTGCGCCGCGCGCAGCGGGAGCGCGTTGCCGCCGCGCGCTGGGCGGATACTCTGCGCGAGGTCCCGGGCGGAGCGCCGGTGGTCATCCTCGCGAACGAATACCTCGATTGCCTGCCGGTGAGGCAGGCGGTGCGACGGCGCGACGGCTGGAGGGAACGACGGGTGGGACTGGTCACCGGGCGCCTCGGCTTCATCGACGGGGCTGTCCCCGACACATTCACGCCCCCCTGTGACGCCGCGCCCGATCAGGTCTGGGAGTGGTCTTTCGACCTGGTCGCCTGCGGAACAGAGGTCGGCGGCAGGATCGCGGCGGAGGGCGGCGCGGCGCTCTTTATCGACTACGGCCGCGACGTAAGCGGGCCGGGCGACACCCTCCAGGCCGTGCGGGGACATCGCAAGGAAGGACCACTGGAAAATCCCGGGGAAGCCGATCTTACCGCCCACGTCGATTTCCCGGCCTTCGCCGCCGCGGCCCGAGCGGCCGGCGCGGTCGCCGCGCCGCTGGAGACACAGGCGGGGTTTCTCAGTCGTCTCGGGATCGAGCATCGCGCGGAGGCCCTGGCGTGCGCCAGGCCCGAGCAGCGCGGGACGATCGCGCGGCAACTGGCGCGCCTGATCGC
The DNA here is from genome assembly GCA_038231315.1 of Caulobacterales bacterium. Lineage (GTDB taxonomy): Bacteria > Pseudomonadota > Alphaproteobacteria > Caulobacterales > Caulobacteraceae > Acaudatibacter. The sequence goes on along the minus strand of JBBRLN010000003.1, from coordinate 181,529 downwards.
ACCGGACCAGATGGGCGCGCTCTTCAAGGTCGCCGCCATCGCCGCCCCGGGCCTCGTTCTTCCATGACGACGCCCTTCCTGACCTCTGGACTGCTGAGCGGCGTCGCGGGAATTCGCCATGGCTTCTTTACGCGCCGCGGCGGCGTCTCGAGGGGCGTCTACGACAGCCTGAACGTAGGTCGCGGCTCGCGGGACCGGCCAGAGGATGTCGAAGACAACCGGGGCCGCGTCGCCGCCGCCCTGGGCGCCGCCGCGCTCAACACGGCCTATCAGATCCATTCGGACCGTGTCGTGGTGATCGTGGAAGATGTCGCCGGCGCGGCGCCGGAGGCCGACGGGCTTGTGACCGCGACGCCGGGTTTACTGTGCGGCGCCCTGGCCGCCGACTGCGCGCCCATTCTGCTCGTGGATCCCCGCGCCCGGGTCGTTGCCGCCGTGCACGCCGGGTGGCGCGGCGCGCTGGGGGGCGTAAGCGACGCGGCTGTCCGAGCGATGGCCGATCTCGGCGCGAAGCCCGAGGACATTCTGGCCGCGATCGGCCCGTGCATCGGTCCAGCATCCTATGAAGTCGGCGCGGAGTTCAGGGAACGCTTCGTCGCGGAGCGGTCCGGCTTCGCCCGCTTCTTCGTTCCAGGCGCCGAGAGCGACAAGTTCTACTTCGACCTTCCCGCATTCGTGCTTCACCGATTGGCGGCTTCCGGCGTGGCGGCGTCGGAATGGATCGGTCGAGACACCGCGGCCGACCCCGAGTTCTTCTCCAATCGCCGCGCCTTCAAACGCGGCGAAAACGACTATGGCCGACTGGCCTCGGCGATCATGCTTTCGAGGTGAACGGCGGCCGCATGGAAACTCGAGCCGAGGCGTTCACGACGAGTTCTTGTCCAGCAAGAACCCGGGAGCAGCCCCAGCGCCTTGCCATGGCGACCAACGCTGCTAAAGCCCAGCCGCTCCGATCGCTTTCGATCATCTTCACGGGGGTTCGATGAAGCTGCTAGCGGGGAACTCCAACCGCCCTTTGGCCGAGGCGATCGCCGAAACTCTCGATCTTCCACTGACGCGAGCTCAGGTTAAGCGGTTCGCGGATAATGAAGCGCGGGTCTCCATCGAGGAGAACGTCCGCGGCGAAGACGTTTTCGTCCTTCAGTCGACGAGCTATCCGGCCAACGACAATCTGATGGAGCTGTTGGTCTGCATCGATGCGCTCAAGCGCGCGTCGGCCAAAAGGATCACCGCTGTCACACCGTATTTCGGCTATGCGCGGCAGGATCGAAAGACCGAGGGGCGCACGCCCATATCGGCCAAGCTGGTGGCCAATCTGATCACCCGCGCCGGCGCCGACCGCGTGCTGACGATGGATCTGCACTCCGGGCAGATTCAGGGGTTTTTTGACATCCCCACCGACAATCTCCAGGCCTTTCCGCTGATGTCGGCCGACGTGAAGGAGCACTATCCCAAAGTCGGCGAACTCCTGATCGTCTCGCCGGATGTCGGCGGCGTGGTCCGGGCTCTGGCGCTCGCCAGCCGGCTGAACGTCGGCCTCGCGATCATCGACAAGCGTCGGTCCGGGCCCGGTCAGAGCGAGGTCGCCAACATCATCGGCGATGTGGCCGGCCGCCGCCTGATCATCTTCGACGACATCGTCGATTCGGCGACCACGCTCTGCGGCGCGGCCCAGGCGCTGATGAACGCCGGCGCGGCGGAGGTTTCGGCCTACATTACTCACGGGGTGCTTTCCGGCGCTGCGATCGAACGCGTGAACGCCTCGGTGCTGAAGGAACTGGTGGTGACGGACTCCATCGAGGCCGACAGCCGCATCGCCAAGGGCGGCAAAATCCGCGTGGTCAGCTGCGCCCAACTGATCGGCGAAGCCATCCGCCGGATCGCCAACGAGGAATCGGTCTCGAAGCTGTTCGACTGAGACATGCCCCGCGAATCGTGGCGTGATCGTCTGTCACAATGTCGCCGAACCGGCGGCGCATCCGCCCCCCACTTCGTCGGAGAATTTAGGCCGATCATGACTTCTGCAAGAGTGGCGCGCGCCGCGTTCGTCGTACTGGCGACGGCGATGGTGCTCACCCCCGGCGTGTCGCCCTTCGCGCGCTCCCGAAAGCCCGCGCCGGAGGTCCCGGCCTACCAGCCGCCGGCTCCCGCCAAGGCTGTCGGGCTGCCCGATCGCATGCTCGCGGACGCCGCCGCCTACGAAGGCTATCTGCTGCGGACCACGGCGACCACGCCCGCCGGTTTCGTCAACGGCGCGGCGGTGGCCCTCGCTCTGAAAAGCGCCGCCGCTTATGAGCCCCGTGTCCTGGTCCGCGGCGAGATTGCCTACGGCGCGGTGGCCGCGCTGCAAAATCAGACCTTCGTCGCTCAAGTCCGGGCGGCCGGCAATTCGCCGGAAAATCGCAAGCTGATGGTGGATTACATCATGCACGATCCGGGCTACCCCTTTCGTTTTCAGGGCTCCGACGCCGCCGCCGGGCTCGTCAAGGAAGCGCTGGGCGGCGCGGGGCTCCGGCTCTACGCCACCGGCAAGATCGTCAAACAATCGGCCTATGACGTGCAGCATCAGGCGTGGTCCCGGGAAGAGATCGCCGATCGCGCCGGACGGCTGGCTTCGACGGAGGCCGCCGCCGCTCAGGGCGTGGAGCCGGCGGCCGAGCGCGCCGCCATTCTGCAACGGGCCGCCGCCGGCGCGGAAACCCTCCCGATCACCGCGTCGCCCGCCCAGCCGCCCTACACCCCCCTGATCGCCCGGGCGATGCAGCTGGCGGCTATCGCCGCGCTCGGCGAGGCCGACAACGACGCCTATGATCAGCTCGCCGCCTTCGCCGCCGACGTCGACACCGACGCCTGCCTGCACATGGCGAAACTCAATCTCTATCAGTGCCTCGCGGTGGCCAAGCCGCACTATGAGGACATCTTTTGCATGGGCCAGCATGTCTTGATGGACACCGGCGCTTGCTTGGCCCGGGGCGTCGGCGTCGATCTGCCGCCGGAGCCGCTTCCCATACCGCCGGTCAAGGCCTCGGCGCCGGCTCAGCACCACAAACGCCACGCGCGATCCAGCTGACCAAGCCGCGACTAAGGCGGCGTTGCATCGCGCGAGGCTTGCGTGTATCTAGCCGCACCCTTTTCGACCGGGGCCCAGCGGGGTTGCGGTTCTTTATCTCGCCGCGCGGCGCACACCGCGCGGCGTTTGCATTCGAGGCAAGGCCCCCATGGCTGACATCGTCCTGAACGTTGAAGTGCGCGAGCGCTCCGGCACCGGCGGCGCCCGCGCCGCGCGCGACGCGGGCATGGTCCCCGGCATCCTCTATGGCGGCAACGAGAAACCCGTCGCCATCGCGGTGAAGGCGGGCGAGTTCAACAAGGCCCTTCACACCGGCAAGCTGCTCGGCCACCTCGTGACCTTGAAGTACGGCAAGGAGTCCCAGCCGGTCATCGCCAAGGATGTGCAGTTCCATCCGGTCAGCGATCTGCCGTTGCATTTCGACCTCTTTCGCGTCGACGCGCATTCACGGATCCGCATCTCCATCCCCGTCCACTTCCGCAACCAGGAAGCCTCGCCCGGGATGAAGCGGGGCGGCGCGCTGAACGTGAACCTTCACGAAGTTGAGGTCATGGCCCCGGCCGACGCCATTCCGGAGGAAATCATCGTCGATCTGACCGGCCTGGACATCGGCGATTCGGTCCGCGCGGCCGATCTCGTTCTGCCCGCGAAGGTCGAGGTCACCGCCCATCACCGCGAGGTGACCATCGCCTCGATCGCCATGTCCTCCGCCATGGTCAGCGAAGAGGCCGCCGCCGAGGGCGGGGAAGTCACCGAAGGCTGAGTTCTGAAGGGGTCGGCGCCATGCTGATCCTGGTCGGCCTTGGCAATCCGGGGCCGGAGTATGCCAAGACCCGGCACAACCTTGGCTTCATGGCCATCGACGCCATCGCTCGACGCTGGGGCGCGACGTCCGAACGCAAGCGCTATTCGAGCCTGGCGCGAGACGCCGAGGTCGCCGGTGTGAAGCTTCTCCTGCTCAAGCCGCAGACGTTTTATAACGAGAGCGGCAAGGCGGTGAAGGAAGCGCTGTCCTTCTACAAATCCTCGCCTTCGGATGTGATCTGCTTTTACGATGAGATCGACATGGCCCCCGGACGCTTCCGGATGAAGACCGGTGGCGGCGCGGCGGGCAACAACGGCGTCCGCTCCATCACCGCCCACATCGGCCCCGATTTCCGCCGTGCTCGCCTGGGCACCGGTCATCCCGGTCACAAGGAGAGGGTGATGGGCCACGTCCTCTCGGAGTTTCACAAGGTCGATCGTGAGTGGGTGGACGCGCTGCTCACCGCCTGCGCCGACGCCTTGCCCATGCTCGTCGCCGGCGAGGACGAACGTTACCAAGCCGAGGTCATGCGTCTGGCGCCGTCCGAAAAGCTTGATCCCAGGGCGGCGGCGCGAGACGGCGTCTAGGCTTCCTAGCCCCGCATCGACCGGGGGAGGTCGCCCGTGGCGCCCCCGGCTTCAGCCATGAAGAACCGCCGCGCGGGGCCGATCCCGTTGACCGCGCGCATTCCGATTCCCCGGGCCGCGCGCAGGGCGGGATTGTCGTTGGAGAAGAGCCGGGTAAACGCGTCCGTGGCCAGAGCGACGGCCAGATTGTCCACCCCGCGCCAACGGGCGTAGCGGCCCAGCACGCTCTCCGATCCGAGGTCCTCGCCCAACCGCGCCGCCTCGATCAGAACCTCGGCCAGGGCCGCGACATCCTTGAGGCCCATGTTCAGGCCCTGCCCCGCGATGGGATGGACGGCATGCCCGGCGTCGCCGACCAGGGCGACGCGCGGCCCGGTCAGTTTGTCGGCGAGTTGCAGCGACAGCGGATAGACAAAGCGCGGTCCGAGCGTCTTCACCTCGCCGAGGAAGTCGCCGAATCGTCGCCGCATCACGGCGGCGAAAACCTCGTCGCGCGCTCCGCGCAGAGCTTCGCCCCGCGCCGAAATCTCGGTCCAGACCAAGTTGGCCCGGCGCTCGGTCAACGGCAGGATCGCGAAGGGGCCGGACGGCAGGAAGTGCTCATAGGCCACCCCGTCGTGGTCCCGCTCCAGAGACACAGTGGCGACCACGGCCGAATGAGGATAGCCCCAGCCGACGACATCGATCCCCGCCTCCCGACGGATCAGGGAGTTTCGCCCATCGGCGCCGACGACCAGAGGCGCGATCAACTCACGACCGTCCGTGAGGACGACCCGCGCGGCGCCGTTACGTTTCACCGCGGTCACCGCCGCGGGCGCCAGAACCTCGATCCCGCCGGCTTCCACCTCGGCGGCGAGAGCGGCGCGGATGTGACGGTTTTCGATAAGGTAGCCCAGCGGCTCGCCGCCCGATCGATCGGCGATCTCCTCGGCGTCGAAACGCAGAAACGCCGACCCCGCGCGACCCGACGCCGCGCCGGGCGAGCGTCCGTCGGTGACCAAAATCTGCTTGATCGGTTGGGCGACCGACTCCAGTCGTTCCCCGACGCCAAGCGCGCGCCACTGCCGGAAGGTGGCGAAGGAGATCGCGCTGGCCCGTCCGTCGAAGGTCTCGGCCAGTTGCAGCGAAAAGGGTTGCGGGTCGACCAGGGTGACCTTCAGGCCGCCCTTGGTCAGGGCCAGGGCGAGCGTGGCCCCGGCGATTCCGGCGCCCGCGATGACCACGTCGATGGGTGTTTGCGGTACGGTCACGTCCTAGTCTTCATCCCCGCTCGGCAGACCCATCATATGGAAGCCCGCATCGACGTGGACCACCTCTCCGGTCGTGGATTTCCCCAGATCCGACAGCAGCCAGAGCGCCGCGCCGGCGACACCCTCCATGGAGGTGTCTTCCTTCAGCGCGCTCAGCTTGCGGCCCTGGGCCAGCATTCCGCGGCCGCCTGAAATTCCCGCTAGAGACAAGGTTCGCATCGCCCCAGCGGAAATCGCGTTGACCCGGATACCCGCCGGGCCAAGATCGCGGGCGACATAACGCGTCGCCGCTTCCAGCGCCGCCTTCGCCACGCCCATGGTGTTATAGTTCGGGATCGCCCGCTCCGCGCCGAGGTAGGTCATGGTGATGATCGATCCGCCGCTCTTCATCATCCGGGAGGCGCGCCGGGAGGCGTCGACGAAGCTGTAGCAGGAGATGTCCAGCGCCTGAGCGAACCCGGCGCGGGTGGCGTTTTCCACGAATGAGCCCTTGATCTGGTCGGGGCCCGCGAAGGCGATCGCGTGGACCAGGAAGTCGATCCCGCCCCAAGCGTCCTCCACCACCTTGAAACAGGCCTCCATCGAGGCGTCGCTCGAGGCGTCGAAGGTCGCGTAAAGCTTCGCGTCGATCTTCTCGCCCAACGGCCGCACCCGCCGCTCGTTCATCTCCATATAGGCCAGGGCGACCTCGCCGCCCTGGGCCGCGATCTGGGCGGCTATCCCCCAGGCGATCGAGTTCTTGTTGGCGACGCCCATGACCAGTCCGCGCTTTCCGCGCATGAGCTCGCCCTTGGGCAGATCGAAATCGTCGTCCATGGATGGCGGTCCTCTCGCGGGCTCAGGGTCTGCTATCAGCGCGATGGCCGACCCGCAAAGCTTCAGGCCTTGTGCGCATAGGGTTTGCCGTCGTCGGAAAGCAGAATCGCGACGCCGCGCGTCGCCGAGAACTCCGCGCAGACCGCCATCACGATCACCGTCAGCGGCGTCGAGAGGAAGGCGCCCGCGAGGCCGAAGATCACCCCCCAAAAGGCCAGGGACAGCAGCACCACGATGGGGTCGATGTTGAGGCTCTGACCCTGCATGCGCGGCTGGACGACGTGACTTACGGTGAAGTGGACGGCTTCCAGTCCGACCAGCAGAGCAACAGGCTTCCAGAGACTATCCTGATCGACCAAGGCGAACAGCGGCGGAAGCAGGACGCCGATCGCCGCGCCGATCGCGGGGATGTAGTTGGCGAGGAAGATCAGAAACGACCAGAACAAAACGTGGTGGATGCCCGTCGGCCACATCATCAGGGCCGAGGCGGCGGCGATGATCAGCCCGACCACGGTCTGCACCCATATATAGCTTTCGACGCCGTGCTGGATGCGCTCGAACACCTCGACGGCGCTCCGCTCGCCCTCGGCGAACAGTTCGTTCAGCTTGTTCTCGAAGCTCTTCCGCGAGGCGAGCATGAAGCCCAGATAGATCAGGACGAACACGGCGCCTTCGAGCAGGTGTCCGGCTTCGGTGGCCACGGCCTTGATATATTGCGCTGGATTGAGCTGGCGGAAGAGCTGATCGATCGTCGGCGCCGCCCGCAGTCCAAGCCTGTCCGATCCCATCTGCAAGAGCGCATTGAGACGTTGGGCGTAGAGCGTGGAGTCGGCGAATAGGGTCGCGGCGTTGCGCGAGATCACCCAGATCGCGACCGCGAAGAACGCCACCACAAGCACGATCGCGGCGGGCAGGGCCGCCTTGTGCGGCACACGAAAACGTCGGCTCAGCGCGCCCTCCAGCCCGCCGATCATCAGCAGGAGGAAGACCGCCAGGATAAAGGGCGTCAGGATGTGGCGCAGCGCCCACATGGCGAAAGCCACCAGAATCGCCGCAACGATCGAAACCCCGATCTTCAGCACGGCGAGACGATCGGCAGATTCGGCGGGCGCGTTCATCGTCGTTGCTTAGACGAGACGACGGGTTCAGACCCGCTCTTTTTGCCGTCGGGGGTCAGGAAATGTCGGACAGCGACCACGCGAGCGAGCCGGCGCTGGAGCGCTTCGTTTTTTTCAGCGACGCGGTCTTCGCCATCGCGATCACGCTCCTGGCGATCGAGATCAAGGTTCCGGAGTTGTCTCCGAAAGCAACCGACGCGGAATGGACGCAGGCGCTTCTGCGCCTCGCGCCCAACTTTTTCGATTTCGGCCTGAGCTTCTTCGTGATCGGAAGCATCTGGGCCGCGCACCACGGCGTTTTCCGCCTGGTCGGGCGCTTCGATCAAAGGCTGATGGCGCCCAACCTGCTGCTGTTGCTCGCCGTCGTCCTGGTGCCCTTCGCGACGGGGATGATAGGCGGGACGATCCTGGCGTCGGTCCCCTACGCCTTCTATTCGGCGACCCTGCTCCTGGCCGGGTTGAGCAAGGCCAGGCTTACCGCCGTCGCCCTGCGGCCCGGGATGACCCGCCCCGACATCCCACGCGAAACCATCGTGGCCACGCTGCGAAGATCATGGCTGATGCCGGTCGCCTCCGCCCTCGCCATAGCCTTAGCTTTCGTCGCGCCGGCCTGGAACAATCTGGCGATGCTGATCTTGCTTGCGGCGCGGTTGCCCATGTTTCGCGGCCCGCGCTGACTTCAGCGCCGGGCGTCGTGAGCGGCGCTTGCCGCGCCCGGTGGAAACCTCGCAAGTCCGCTCTGCTGCGTTCACCCGCCCTCCCATTCCACCCAGGCGCCGTGGGGATGGACCGTGGCGAGGCGTCGATCCTCCCCGCCAGGCCAGAGCGTCAAACGCAGCTCCATAATCGCCAGGTTGTCCGGTGGCGGCTCCATTCGCAGCCAGGCGAAGGGCGCGGCGGCGCGGGCTTTGCCGCCGATCTCATGGATCAGGCGCTCCAGGGCGCCCCGCGTCGCCGCGGGCATGTATTGCCAGAATACCGAGTGGACGAGGACGGTGACGACGCCCTCCTCCGGCGCGACGCGGCGCGCGGTCCAATCCAGCGCGTCGGCGTTTTCGACGAAGACACCGGCGGCCCGCGCTACGTCGATGGCCGCATCCAGACGGCGCATGCGGTCTCTCTGATCGGCCCAAACATAGGCCCGCAAGCGTTGGCGGGCGCCGGGGTCGGCGAGGTCCACCGGCTTGCGGTCGCAGGCGGCGCGTTCGACCACGTCGATCTCGGCGTCCAGGGCGGGCGGCGATCCGCGCCAGTCCGCGGGGATTTTGACGGGCGACGCCTCCGGCCCCCAAGACCCCGCCTCGCCCAGGTCATAGCGGTAGCGGTCCCAAAGTTGGTTCAGCCCCGCGCTGGCGCCGATCTCGAAGACACGGAGCGGCAACCCGGTCTCGGCGGAGATCTGCAGGAAGCCGGGCAGCAGACAGGCTGAACGCCGCACCTCGTTGGTCTGGGGTTCATGGTCCAGGAAGCGTGCAAGACGTTCGTTGTGGGGGCCCATCGCGGCAAGCGCGGCGCTCCAGGCCGCGGCCGCGTCGCCCGGCGCGCTTGCGTTTGGATAGGCGTCGGCGAGCGTGTCGTCCTCCCCGCTCAGAGCCAGATCGTGCAGGGCGCCGAGCAGCCGGATAGGGACCGCGTCGGTCAGCAGCGGGCGGGCGGAAACCTCCGCCCAGCGCGACATTAGCGCCCGCGTCGGGCCTCCGTCGGCCATGTCCCGCGCCGCCGCCGCGAGCACGGCGCCAGAGAAGGGCGAGCCCATGCCATCGCAAATGGCGCCCTGAATCTGAAAGCTTCGGACCAACCCGTTGAATGGCGTTTCTCGGTCGCTCATGCGGCGATCAGGCAGACGCCGGGCTTCAAGGTCAAGTCACACCCCTTGCTCAGTCCCAGCGAAGGGGGAGGAGGCGTTAAGCCCGACCCCTCTCCGACACCGCCAACCGGACCGGCGCCCAGCTCATCCGGTGAATCTCGCAAGGTCCCAACGCCATCAGCGCCCGCGCGTGGACCGGCGCGCCATAGCCCTTGTGCCGAGCAAAGCCATAGCCGGGATAGGCGACATCCAGCTCGGCCATCAGGCGGTCGCGGGCGGTCTTGGCGAGGATCGAGGCGGCGGCGATGGAAGCGCTGATCGCGTCACCCCTGACGACGGTCTTGATCGGACAGGGCAGTTTGAACGCATAGGCGCCGTCCACCAAGGCGAAGGCCGCCGGGGTTTGCAGGGCCCCAATCGCCCGGCACATCGCCAACCCGGTCGCTTGGAGGATGTTCAGGGTTTCAATCTCCTCGACCGAGGCGAAACCGACGCCCCAGGCCGCCGCGCGGTTCTTGATCTTGACCTCCAGCGTCTCGCGCTGAAGGGCGGATAACGCTTTGGAATCATCCAGCCCGCGAATACCGCAGGGGTCCTTCAGGATCACCGCGCCGGCGCACACCGGCCCCGCCCAGGGCCCGCGCCCGGCCTCGTCTACCCCGCACACCGGCCCGATACAGGCTCGCTCCAGCAGCATGTCCGGCCCGCGCGCGCTCATCGTTCGCCCGCCATCGCCGCGACCTCATCGTGGCGGAAGCAGCCGACGACGTGATCGTTCACCATCCCAACCGCCTGCATGAAGGCGTAGACGATCACCGGCCCGCAGAACTTGAAGCCCCGCGCCTTCAGGGCCTTGGCCATCTCGATCGACGCGGGCGTCTCGGCGGGCACCTCACCCATGGTCGTCCAGCGGGTCTGAAGGGGTGCGCCACCGGCCAAGCCCCAAAGCCAGCCGCTGAAGTCCTCGCCCCGGTCGCGCATCGCGAGCCAGGCCCGGGCGCCGGATATCGCCGCTTCGATCTTGGCGCCGGAGCGAACGATCCCCGCGTCAGCCATCAGCCTCGCCCGATCTTCCTCCCCGAACCGCGCCACGATCTCGGGATCGAAATCGGCGAAGGCGGCGCGAAAGGCGTCGCGCTTGCGCAGAATGGTGATCCAGGCAAGGCCCGCCTGAAAGCCGTCCAGCACCAGCTTTTCCCAAAGCTCGCGGCTGTCGCGTTCAGGGACGCCCCATTCGGTGTCGTGATAGGCCAGATAGACCGGATCGGCCGGATTGACCCAACCGCAGCGCCTCTCGCAGCCGTCATAAAGCTTGACGCCCACAGGCGGTGATCTCCAATCGGCGCGACATGCGCATCCTCAACGTGGCCGACTTCAACTGGATGACCGGCGCGGAACGCGACACCGTCAACCTGTCGTTGTTCGACATCTGCCGCAAGTTCAGTTTCGCGGCGACCCGGGCCGATCACCTGGTCGTGGAGTTTTCCGACCGCGCGGTGGCCCGACGGCGCTTGAGCGGTCGAGCGATGGCCAATCGCCGGTTCCTGCAGACGGTGGACGAGTTTCGCCCCAACCTCATTCTGCTCCACTTCGCCGACACGATAGCCAACGACACCCTCGTCGAAGCCCGCCGCCTCGCTCCGGGCGTGGTGATCGCCGACATCAATATCGATCCCATCGATACGGCCAAGAATCAGAGGCGTTTGGCGATGCGGAGGGATTCCGCCGACGCCCTCTTCGTCACCACCGCCGAGCCCGCCCTTGGGGCCTGCGTCGCGAAGGGCCGCTTCGCCGCCTATCTGCCCAATCCGGTGGACGGCGCGGTGGAGACGGGGCGCGGGTTCGAAACCATCGCCCCGCCCTTCGACCTGCTGTTCCCCGTCAGCGACGCGCGGTCGCGCGAGGTGGGCGCGGGCTTCATGACGCCGGCCTCGGCGGCGGCACATCTGCGGCGCGAGCTGCCGGCGCTGCGCCTCTCGACTCCGGGCGTGGGTGGTCAGCCGAGAGCGCGTGGAGTCGCCTATTTCGACGCCCTCGCTTCAGCGCGTTTCGGCTGGTCGCTTTCCCGCCGCGCCTCGCTCCCGCTCTACGCTTCCGACCGCATGGCCCACATGTTCGGCTGGGGCCTGGCCGTGGCGATCGATCGGCGCTCGGGCTTCGAGCGGTTCTACGGGGCGGATGAGGCCATTTTCCACGACGACCTGCCAAGCCTCGCCGAGGCGCTGCGACTTCTGTTGGCCGACGACGCCGCGGCGCGGGGGATCGCCCGGCGCGGTTGGGAAAAGACCTGGCGCCTGTTCGATAGTCGCCGCGTGCTTGCCTACCTCCTCTCCCAACTCTTCGATGACGGGGGGGCGAAAGACTATGAATGGCCGGTCGAGCGCTGGACCGGGTGAGGCGCCGCGCCTATTTCAGCGCGCCAGCTTCGGAGTCCCGCCATGAACGCCGCTTCAATCCTCGCCCCCCTCCTCGCTCTGGTTCTCGCCGCGGGTCCGGCCCTCGCCGCGCCCTTGACCCTGGTCTGCAAAGTCCAGTCCTCCAATTCCGGCTATCAGCGGCGGGGTCTGCGGCGGCTTGAGATCGACCTCGCCGCCAAGACGGTCCGGGTCTCCGACAACACCGGAAAGGGCTTCCAGGTTCGCGGAGTGCGGCCCCTCGTCGGCGCTGAGGCCGGCCGATATGTACTGGAGGCCGGGGGCGGCAAGGAGTCCTACGTCGATCGAAAATCCGGTCGCTACTATTTCCGCAACGAGGCGGAGAAGCTCGTGATCCAGGGCCGATGCGAGAAATCGGCCGGGTGACGCGGGCTGCAGGATGTCCGTGAGGCGTCTCTCCGTCAGTTCGACCATCCGGGCGTTGGCCTGGGCGCTCCTTATCGCCTTCGCCTCCGCCGCCACGGCGTTTGCGGCGCCGCGACCGGTGGTGACCATCCTGGGCGACTCGATCACGGCGGGCTACGGACTGCCGGCGGCCTCGGCGCTGCCGGCGAGGCTCCAAGCCGCGTTGGCCGGGACGGGAAAACCCGTTGTCGTTCGCGGCGCCGGCGTGTCGGGGGACACCACGGCCGGCGGCCTGGCGCGAGTCGACTTCTCGGTCCAGTCCGACACCCGCCTATGCATCGTCGCGCTGGGCGGCAACGATCTGTTGCGCGGCCTGGATCCCCGCCAGACCAGCGCCAATCTCATGGCTATCGTCCGAAAGCTTCAGCGCCGCCACATCCGGGTGATTATCGCCGGTCTGCGCGCGCCGACGGTCATCGGCGCCGGCTATGCGCGGGAGTTCGATCGGGTCTTCCCGTCCGTGGCTCGCGCGACGGGCGCCGAGCTCTACCCCGACCTGCTGGCGGGGGTGGCGGGCGTGGCCGCGCTGAACCAGGGCGACGGCATCCATCCCAACCCGCGCGGCGTGGCGGTGATCGTCGCGCGCCTGGCCCCGGCGGTGGCGCGGAGCCTCGCGAAGGGGGGATGATCCGCCTTTTCATCGCCGTGGCGGTTCAAGGCGACGCGGCCGAGGCGCTCGCCGCGATCCAGTCCGGCGTGCCCGGCGCGAATTGGACCTCGCCCGATGATTTCCACCTCACCCTGCGTTTCATCGGCGACATAGCGGAGCCTGACGCCGACGATCTCGACGCGGCCCTCGAAGGCGTGGCCGCGCCGCCGTTCCAACTTGAAATCGCCGGCGTCGGAGCGTTCGACGAGAGAGGGCGGCCGACCAGTCTATGGGGAGGCGTTCGGGCCGATCCCGCGCTGACAAAGCTTCGAGAGCGCTGCGTCTCCGCCTGCCGACGGTCTGAATTGAGGCCCGATCCGCGCGCCTGGAGGCCCCACGTGACCTTGGCCTACCTTCGGCGACGCGCCGCCCGATACGGTCGGCCGTTGGATCGTGGCGCACAATCTGGCGAAGGTTCCGCCCGTCGCGGTCACCGCGTTCGGCCTCTATTCCAGCCGGCGCGGCGCGGGCGGCGCGCGTTATCGCCTGGAGCGCTCCTACCGCCTTTGTTGATACCCGCTTAGCCCGCGGCGTGATCCTTCAGCACGCCCAGTGGCGCGATGGCCAGCACCTCTTCGTGCGTCGCCTTCAGGACGATCCGCGCGGGATGACCGGCGTCCAGGGCCTCCTTCCAGCGCGGCGCGCATACGCACCACTGGTCACCGGGCTTGAGCCCCGGGAAACCGTACTCCGGTCGCGGCGTTGACAGGTCGTTTCCCGCCGCCTTCGAGAAGCGCAGGAAATCCTCCGTCATGATCGCGCAGACAGTGTGTTGTCCGACATCCTCCGGTCCGGTCTCGCAGCAGCCGTTGCGGAAAAAGCCGGTCAGCGGGTCGCGGGAACAAGGCTCCAGCTCGCCGCCCAGGACATTGCGCGCGGATTGATCGTAGCGGATGGTCATGCGGTCACCGTACCCTGAAACCTCCTCAAGCTCACGAGGGATATCGACCGATGGCCGCCAGCTCCCGCCCCCGCCGCAGCGCGCTGTATATGCCCGCCTCGAATCCGCGCGCGGTGGAGAAGGCTCGGGGGCTGGATTGCGACGTGGTGATCCTTGATCTGGAGGATGCGGTCCTGCCCGAGGCCAAGGACAACGCCCGGGACGCGGCCGTGGCGGCGGTGCGCGCCGGCGGGTTCGGCGCCCGGGAAGTGGTCATCCGCGTCAACGGCCTCGACACGCCCTGGGGGCAGGCCGATCTTGCGGCCGCGGCGAGGGCGGGCGCTGACGGCGTCCTTGTTCCCAAGGTGACCTGCGCGCGTGACATCCCCGCTTACGCTGAAGGATTGGCGGAGGGCGGCGAACGCACGGCGCTCTGGGCCATGGTCGAGACCGCGCCGGCGGTGCTGGCGCTCGGCGAGATTGCGGCGGCCTCACCGCGCATGGGCGCCTTGGTCATGGGTCTCAACGATCTTGCCCGCGAGTTGGGCGCGCGGCAGACGCCGGAGCGGACGCCCTTCCATACCGCCATGAGCCTCACGGTGGCGGCGGCGCGGAGCCGCGGGTTGGCGGCGCTGGACAGCGTGCACAACGAGATCGAGAACCTCGAGAGCCTGGCCGCCGCCTGTCATCAGGGCGCGGACTTCGGCTTCGACGGCAAAAGCCTGATCCACCCCAGCCATCTGGCCATCTGCAACGCCGCCTTTTCCCCCGACCCCGACGAGGTGGCCTGGGCGCGGGCGGTGATCGCGGCGTTCGACGCCCCCCAGAACGCCGGGAAGGGCGCGCTTCGGGTCGAGGGCCGGCTCGCCGAGCGGCTGCACTATGATCAGTCTCTCACGATGATCGAGATCGTCCGGTCGATCGAGGCGCGTTGATGGCCCACGATCGCCTCGCCGGCGTCCACCAGCGGCCGGACCTCAGCTACGGCGCCTATCTCGGCCTGGACCGGCTGCTGGACGCCCAGCATCCCCGCTCGGGCGAGCACGACGAACTTCTCTTCATCATCATCCACCAAGCCTCGGAGCTCTGGCTCAAGCTTTCGCTGCATGAGCTGGAGGCGGCTAGGGATCACATCCGGCGCGACGACCTCGGCCCGGCCTTCAAGATGATCTCCCGCGTCAGCCGCATCCAGACCCAGCTCATCCAGTCTTGGGACGTGCTGGCGACGATGACGCCAAGCGACTACAGCGCCATCCGCGAGGGCCTGGGCCAAAGCTCGGGCTTCCAGTCCTGGCAATACCGCCTGCTTGAGTTCATCCTCGGCCAGAAGGACAAGGCGATGCTGACGGTTCACGAGGTCGACCCGGGCATCCACGGCGTCCTCGAGGAAGCGTTGAATCGGCCCAGTCTCTACGACGAGGTGTTGCGCCTGCTGGCCCGGCGCGGCTTCACGCTCCCGCAAGGGACGCTGTGGCGGGACTGGTCGGAACCCTACGCGGAAAATCCCGAGGTCACCCAGGCGTGGCTGGCGATCTATCGCGATCCAACGACCTATTGGGATCTCTATGAACTGGCCGAGAAACTGGTCGATCTCGAATACCGCTTCCAGCAATGGCGCTTCAGCCACATGAAGACCGTGGAGCGGATCATCGGCTTCAAGATGGGAAGTGGGGGTAGCGCGGGGGTGGCCTACCTTGCCGGGGCGCTCAGCCGCTCCTTCTTTCCCGAGCTGTTCCAGGTGCGGACACAGCTGTGACACTCGTCGTTCTGGCGGTCGTCGCGGCGCTGGCCGCCGGTCGGGCCGATCCGCTGGACAGCCGCGTCGCGCAAGCGAATGCCGCCGCCCAGGCTCTGCAAGGTCCTCTCGACGGCGCCTGGACCCTGCGCGACCGCCGGGAGCGGGAAGTCTACGCCCTGCGGATGACCGATCCGCCGAACGGGCCGGGCGCCGGCGTCGGCGCGTGGCGCGATATTCAAGGACGATTGGGCGCACTGACCTTCACCCGGCTCGGCGCTCGCGCGGTGGCGATCGATTTCGGGGAGGGACCGGTCCGCTTCGCCCGGGGCGCCGACGGCGTCTGGCGCGGCGCGGCGAGGGGTCTGGGCCGCGTGACCCTCACCCGCTCGCTTGCGAGCCTAAGGCCGCCGGTCTAGGACCCCCCGACCTCGAAACTGAAATATGGAGAGACGCCCATGGCCCGGGCCAAGATCGCCCTCATCGGCGCCGGCATGATCGGCGGCACCCTGGCCCACATCGCGGCGCGGGAGCAGTTGGGCGACATCGTCCTCTTCGACATCCTCGACGGCACGCCGCAGGGCAAGGCGCTGGACCTCAACGAAGCGACGCCGGTTTTCGGCTCCGATGTCGCGTTGAAGGGGACCAGCGACTACGCCGATATCGCCGGGGCGGATGTCTGCATCGTCACCGCCGGCGTGCCGCGCAAGGCGGGCATGAGCCGGGACGATCTGCTGGGCATCAACCTCAAGGTGATGAAGGCGGTGGGCGAGGGCATCAAGACCCACGCGCCGGACGCCTTCGTCGTTTGCATCACCAATCCCCTGGACGCCATGGTCTGGGCCCTGCGCGAGTTCTCGGGCCTGCCGCACGCCAAGGTCATCGGCATGGCCGGCGTGCTGGACTCCGCCCGCTTCCGCTTCTTTCTCGCCGAACGCCTGGGCGTCTCGGTGCGCGACATCCATGCCTGGACCCTCGGCGGCCACGGCGATGACATGGTGCCGATGGCCCGCCACTCCACCGTCGGCGGCCTGCCCCTGCCCGAACTGATACGCCAGGGCGTCCTGAGCCAGGACGACCTCGACGCCATCGTTAAGCGCACGCGCGGGGGCGGCGGCGAGGTGGTGGCCCTGCTCAAGACCGGCTCGGCTTTCTACGCCCCGGCCGAGAGCGCCATCGCCATGGCGAAATCCTATCTGCGCGACGAGAAGCGGGTCCTGCCTTGCGCGGCCTATGTCAGCGGGCAGTACGGGGAAAAGGATATGTATGTCGGCGTGCCGACCGTGATCGGCGCGGGAGGCGCGGAACGCATCATCGAGTTTCCGCTGGACGACGCCGAAAAGGAGATGTTCGCCAAGTCCGTCGCCTCGGTGCGCGGCCTGATCGAGGCCTGCAAGCAGATCGAGCCGGCCCTAGGGTAAATTTAGGGAACTATATACCTAGCTAGCCAAACCGCGCCACGGGCTTAGGTCATGGCAAGGACGGCTTCGGCAAGGCGGGTGTAGACCATGTTGGCTTCCTCGATATTGACCTTGATGCCGTGCTCCTTACCTTTCGCGTCTTTTCGCACCCACCGCGCGCCGGTCCATTGCCCGTCCGCCGAGGTCAGTTCGAAAATCGGCTTCGACAACTTTTGTGACACTGGTATCAGGCCGCTGAAATTCTGGACACCGGCTAGGTGGTACGGCTGATCGTACCCTACGGCATCTCTAAATGCCTGCTCGTCGATAATCATATTTCTGCTCTGCAAGACTGGAACGAGTCGGTCGGCCACGATAACCTTGATCTTTTCGAGCCATTCGACGTAAGCTTTTGACATTGTTTTCTGATCAGAGCTTTCCGTCTTATCGTCTACGGTATAAATACGGTAGTTTTGGGAAATATAACCAAGCATCTTTGGGTTGTTAACCGGCAAGGAGTCGGAGCCCCCATCTTTGAAACTAGATATTTCATCCACCCACCGAGGAAATACATTACTAAGAGAGTCTATAGCCTGATAGCAATAAAAGTCCGGCGAAATTGGAATAATAAAATAGTCGGAACTCATTAGTATACAATGATTTGTAGCCGATACGCTTGGGCTCATATCAATCAACACTATGTCTATGGCGTTTTCCCTAGCGGTTCTCCTGACTAGTTCGTTAAACGCGCTAACAAATCGACGAAGAATCGGGATGGTTGCGCTGCTCGTCAGCGCCGTCGCTATTTGCGTGTCGATTTCTGAAAACCTAATGTTTCCAGCCAAAATGAATAGATTTGGGTTTCTTGTTTTGGCGATTGGCGTTCTTATGCCCTGAGATGAAAGTGTATCGCCGCCTAGAGCAAAGACAGGGGCAAGGCTACTAAAAATGTCTGTATTTTGCTTGCTGTCATAAAAAGCAAATAGGGAGTCATAATCTTCTATGCCGAGCGTGAGACCAGTCAGGATGCACTGAGGGTCAGCATCGACGATCAGGACCCGCTTACCGAGCCTTGCTAACTTCCATCCAAGATGAAACGTCGTGGTCGTTTTGCTAACGCCGCCCTTGTGATTGAAAAGCGAGACTACTTTGGTCACTGGAGGCTCCCCGACGGACATTGAACGGCGAATCGTGGTGGTAGCGCCTGCCATGCCATAGGGCACATCTCTACCGCTAGATTGAGTTTCTAGCCGTTCCCGTGCCACGGGTCCTTTCGGTGTGTCCGCTGGGCCGGCAGGCAGGTTTGACACCATCGCTTTGGCGACGGCGTCGAAATCCGCGTCAATAGGATCGATCATCTTTTTGTCGTTAGGCATGGAGGAGAGCCTTGTAGGTGAGGCGCTTGCCGATCCCGCGACGGAGTGTCATTTCGATGAAGGGCATCGTGCCAGCGTGCGCGGTGTTGTGGCGGAAGGCAAATTCGCTGACGTAACGGTCCAAGTGCTTTGCGCTCATGTAGTGGTAGACGCCGATGTATCCGCGCTTCAGGAGCGACCAAAAGCTCTCGATGCCGTTGGTGTGGGCCATGTCGTTTACATATTGGCCTGCCGAATGATTCACGCGGATATGTGCAAAACCAGCACCCTCTAGACCGACATAGCCGCCGTGGGTGTCTGTGACGACCGTCGCGCCAGCGTTGACGTGCTGTTGGACGAAAGCCTGGAGCGTAGGAGCCTTAGTGTTAGCAACCACTTGGGCGCGGACTTCACCAACTTCAGAACGGATGCCGACGACAGCGGTTTTGCCAACCGCGCCACGGCCAGCGTGGAGCTTCTTGTCGGCATGCTTGTTTTTCTCGCGCCCGCCAACATAGGTTTCATCAACCTGGACTTGACCGCGCAAGTCGCCACCGGAACTGATCAGCCAAGTTTCGCGAATGCGCTGTGCGAGGAACCAAGCAGACTTCTGCGTGATGCCAAGCTCACGTGCCATCTGCGTCGAGGGGATGCCCTTACGCGCTGTGGTCATCATGTAGATCGCCATGAGCCACTTGTGCAGCGGAAGGCGGCTCTCGGACAGCACGCTGTCGGTGCGTACGCTAAAGTGCTGGCGGCATCCCCGGCAGCGGTAGGGCATCGGCTTCTGGTTCTTAACTTCAGCGACCGACATGCTGCCGCAATGGGGGCAGGACACATTGCCAGTCCAGCGGTTGTTCTCGAAATAGAGGCGGGCAGCTTCCTCGTCAGGGAAGCGCTGGAAGAACTGATAGAGGCTGACGGTTTCGGGCTGGTCGGTCATGAGACCTAACTAGCCATAGCGGCGTCGCGGGTCAAGCTATTTTTGGCTAGCTAGGTATATAGTCCCCTAAATTTAGGTACTCGCCAGCGCGGTGACGTAGCGCGCGAGCCTTGGTCGAGATGTCACGCCGTTGAAGAATCGCTCGTCAGCCGTGACGACCGTGTCTCCGAGCCTGATCGCCATTTCCAAGTAGATGCAGTCGGCGAGATCGATCCGTAGTTCCAGACACAGGTCGAAAGCGTCGTCCAGTCCCTCCACCCAGTCGATACGCGACACGGGCGTCTCTGTGAGCTCGGCTCTCATCCTGTGGGCTTGGTCGGAAGAAATAATGCGCCGACGTACGTTTCGGGCGAGCACTCGCGTCGTTTCGTAGTCGATGAAGTCAGGTGCGTAGAGGTCTGTTCTATGCAATAGCGCATCCGCTCTATCGGACAATGGCTCTGACATTACCCATTTGATGGCGACGCTTGTGTCGACGATCACTCTTCGTCCCACGCTACGGGATCACCTTCTCGGAGTTCTCGGATCAGAGGCGTGCTATCTGGAAAGATACGATCTCCAAACATCTCCTTTCGAAAGGCGCGAGCGCGATCCACCGCGGCTTGTCCAGTCAGGCGCGGCCGAAAGGCGCGGCTGAGCGCCACTCGCGCTTGATCTTCCATCGAACGACCGTTGGCTCTTGCGTCAGCCTTGAGCTGTTCGATGACGGCATCGTCCAGCCGCCTGATCGTGATTGCGCCCATGACAAACCTCTCCGTTGATGGCAGAGTGCTAGCACATAGGGGGAGGGCGCTCAATGCAGGGGCCGACGATCGAGACCGAACGGCTGATCCTGCGCCCGCCCGCGCCGGACGACTTCGAGGCCTGGGCGAAATTCTACGAGGACGGCGACGCCCTGAAATACATCGGCGGCGCCCAGGTGCGTTCGGTGGCGTGGCGGACGTTCACCCAGGCGGCCGGGGCTTGGGCGATACAGGGCTACGGCATGTTCTCGGTGCTGGAGAAGAGCACGGGCCGCTGGATCGGGCGCGTCGGCGCGAACCATCCCGAAGGCTGGCCGGGAACCGAGGTCGGCTGGGCGATCGATCGCTCGGTCTGGGGCAAGGGCTACGCCCACGAAGCCGCCGCGGCGTCGATGGATTTCGCCTTCGACACCCTGGGTTGGGATGAAGTGATCCATTGCATCGCCCCGGAAAATCTCGCCTCCCGCCGTCTGGCCGCGCGGCTGGGGTCGACGATCCTGCGCCAGGAAGTCCTGCCTCCACCGGTTACCAGCGGTGAACTGGACATCTGGGGACAGACCAAGGCGGCGTGGCGAACAAGGAAAGCGCCCGAGACGATCAGGACTTGAACGTTAACCGTTCAAACGATGCAGTTTTTGCAAATGGGCGTCCGAAAGAGGGTGGCATCTTTTGGCATCTGAATTGGCGTTTTTCGCCGCGCTGTCGACGGGCGGGACTCGTTTTCCCCCCAACTCAGAAGCCTCCAAGGCCGTCACATGGGGGTTTCGAACGCCACATTGTAGTAGGCGACGCCGCGAGCGCGACCCGTTCCGCTTGGTGCGCTTTAAGGCCTCGCCGGCTCGCTGGCCGCCAACGTCGCGATGACCATCGCACAATGATATCATTCTGCAATAATCCTGCCCTGGTCGTCAATAACCGACGGGCGTCATACCCTTGGCGGGCGCCGCTTTGGGCGCGCGGTCCTCACGGCGCCGGGTTGTTTCGCTCCAGGAAGTCCATCGTCGCCTCCAGCATCCGCAAGCGCGTCGCCCCTGTGAGAAGGTGGTGGTTCTCGTGAGGCAGGGTGATGAATTCGACCGGTTTCCCGGCCTTTTTCAGCGCCTCGTAGATCAGCCGGCTCCGGGCGATATCCACCACGGTGTCGTCCTCCCCGTGAATGAGCAGGATGGGGATTTCGATGTGGCTTACACGCTTGAGGGGAGAGATCTCGTCGAGCTTCGGGTCGCTGACCCGATCGACGCCCATGTAGCGCAGCCAGTAGCGCTTGGTCGCGTCGTTGCCGTGATCGACGTCCGAGGACCAGCTGATGTCGCGCTTCAGATCGGAAATGCCGGCCACCGAGACGGCGCAGCGATAAACACCCGTATCGATCGCGGCGCCCGCAAGGGCCGCATAGCCGCCATAGCTTGCGCCGACGATACAAACGCGCTTGGGATCGATGATCCCCTGCGCCGCGAGATAGCGCACCCCGTCGGAGAGGTCCGTCTGCATTCTGCGGCCGTACTCGCCGAAGCCGGCCTTCTCGAAATCCCAACCAAACCCGCTGGAACCGCGATAATTGACCTGCAACACGGCGTAGCCGCGCGAGGCCATGGCTTGCGCCCACCAGTTATAGCCCGGTTCATCACGGTCCGCGGGACCGCCATGCGGAAAGACAACGAGCGGCAGGTTTTTCGACGCCCCTCCCTTGGGCGCGGTCAGATAACCCGTGAGCGCCAGACCGTCCGAGGCCTTGAAAGCGAGGGGTGATTTCAGCGCCATGCTCTCGGCTGCGGCGTCATAGGCTCCGCCCAGCCAATCTCCGCTGTGTTTGTCGATATCGACCAAGGCGTAGGCTGGCCCCTCGTTGGGACTATCGACCTTGACCACCAGCTTATGGTGGTCGGCGGACATCGAAACCAGATCAACCCTCGCGTTCGGATAGGCCTTTACCGTGCCGTTCCAGGCCGCCTGATCCTTTGGATCGAAGAAGGTATCGCGCTCGTCGTCGCCCGCGAGCACGTCGTAGCCGATAAAGGCCTGCGACACCGGGTCGAAGATCGCGTCCGCGAAATCCCGATCGACGACGGGCGCGCCCCAATCGGCCGCGCCAGGGGCCATTTCCACAAGGTTTTCGCGGGGGGAATCATCCTTCACATCGGCGCCGACCGACAACAGCACCGACCGACCGTCGCGGCCAAGACCCATGATCGATGGGTGCTCGATATCGTCCTCGAACGACTTGACGGTTCTCAATTCGTCACCGCGCCTGATCCTCAAGGTCCAGCGCCTCGCTTTTGGGTCATAGCGGCTCTCGGCCAAGGGTTTGCCGTTGGCGTCGACAAGCCAGCTGTCGGTCGTCTCCTGCCCTTGGGCCGCGAGAGTCGCTGTCCCGGATCGAGGATCGAACTCATAGAGCGACGTGGCCCCAACGCCGCCCGTGAAATGAACGCCCTCGACGAAGACAGTCGTTTTCCCGCCTTTCGTTCGAACCATTGGGAGGCCGTCGATCGTGTTCAGATCGGCTCCCCCGGGCCGCGGGTCCGTGTTGATAGTGTCGAGCAGACCGTGGACCTTCCACGTTCGGGTGTTGATGTCGGTGGCGAGGAACCACTCCCGTTTGCTTCCCTCGACCCACGCGATCGCTCTGTCGCTCGAGGTCGTCACGATGAGGTCATCGGCCCCCGCCCACTGCAGACGGCTCACCTTCGCCGCGCCGGCGCGGATAACCCTGATCAATTTGCGATCCGTCGTTTCGAACACCTCGACCGATCTGGCGTCGCCGTTGGTGGCGATCACCGCGAAGCGGCTTCCGTCGGGGGAAATCTGGATATCTTCGATGGTCGGCAATTTGCCGAAGGCCGATAAGGGCGGAGGCACCGGCGCGCCCCTCGCCGCGCCCCCGAGCAGGCAGAGCGACAGCACCACCCACGCGCGTTTCATAGAGTTCCCCGCAGCCCGACGCCCCGCGCGACCGGTGACGCCATTTGCACACCACCTTCCATCTTTCCACAAGACCGGCCGTTCGAGCGCCCGCGAACCATCCCTAGAGACTTGCCCCGGCGATCAATGCCACTATGACCACGCCTCGCTCACCCGATGCGCCGGAACCCTCGCCCCTAGATGTCCGATTTCGTCTTCCACGACCCCAGCGGCCGGCGCGCGAAACAGGCGAATCTGGGGGTGGGGTTGCTGGTGGCGCTGGCGGCGCTGATCGTCGCGGCATTCTTCGCCACCCTGGCTTTCGCGCCGCGGATACCCAGCCTCACCCTGGCCGATCCCCGGGTGTTGCAGGCGCTCCACCGCGAGAACGCGCACAATCTGAAGCGCCCCCTGAACTGGCGGCGAATCCCGCGTTTGGCGAGGGCCGGCGCGCGGACGCCGGCGCGGCCTCTGGCGGTGGGCTTCTACGTGACCTGGGCCGAAAATTCGCGGGTCTCCCTGAAGCGGCACGTCGACCAGCTGGATGTCGTCTCCCCACAATGGGTGCTGCTCGACGGCTCGCTCGGCCGGGTGGCGGTGACCAACGATCCGGTGGCCGAGGCCCTGATCGCCCGGGGCAAGCCGCCGCCGTCGATCCTGCCCATGGTCCACAACGGCCACAACGGCTTCAACGACGGCCCGCTGGCCGACAATCTGCTGCTCTATCCGGCCGCGCGCGCGGCCCTGATCAAGAACCTCGTCGTCCTGGCCAAACAGCGCGGCTGGGCGGGCTACGTCTTCGATTTCGAGAACCTTTCGCCCGCGGCCCTCAAGGCCTATCCCGCCATGCTGGCCGAGGCGCGCGCGGCGCTGAAGCCCCTCGGACGCGAGGTCTGGGTCTCGACTCCCTTCGGCGACAACGATTGGAACCTCAAGCTCTTCCAGTCCGTCGCCGACACCGTGGTCCTGATGGCCTATGACCAGCACTATGGCACGGGCGATCCGGGTCCAGCGGTCGGGCAGGACTGGTTCGAAACCATCCTGGCGCACGACATGGCCCTGCTGGACCCCTCCCGCACGGTGGTCGCGCTCGGGACCTACGGCTACGACTGGACGGCGCCGGACGCCAAGGGTCCGGGCAAGGCGGAAGCGGTCACCTTCTACGACGCCACCCAGACCGCCCATGACGCGAACGCCGACGTCAGCCTCGACGATAATGCGCTGAACCCAAATTATCAGTACCGCGACGATGACGGCCGCCAACACACGGTGTGGTTCCTCGACGCGGCGACCTTCTTCAACCAACTGAAGATCGCTCAACTCTATCGGCCCCAGGGCTTCGCGCTATGGCGCATGGGCGATGAAGATCCCTCGATGTGGCAGTATATGAAGCAGCCGTGGGACTCGGCGAAGGCGGCCAACCTCACGGCGATCGAACCGGGTTTCGGCGTCGATTTCGACGGCACAGGAGAAATCCTCCGCGTCGAGGCGTCGCCCACCGGAGGCAGCCGGACGATCGAGGTCGATCCGGAAACCGGCCTGATCTCCGGCGAAGACTACAAGGTGATGCCGACGTCCTATGTCATCGCCCGCTACGGCGCGCATCCGGGCTGGGTGGCCCTGACCTTCGACGATGGTCCGGACGGACGGTGGACGCCGCGCATCCTGAAGATCCTTAAGCTGAAACACGCCGTCGCCACCTTCTTCGTCATCGGCGAGAACATGCAGGCGCGTCCCGACCTCGTGGCGCGGGAGCTGCGCGAGGGTCAGCTGGTGGGCAACCACACCTGGACCCATCCCAACATCGCCGCGACGCCGCTGGCCCAGACGCACCTGGAGATCAACACCACCCAGCGGCTCTTCGAGGTGCTGACCGGCCGATCGATGCGCTTCTTCCGACCGCCTTATTTCGGCGACGCCGAGCCATCGACACCGGGCGAGGTCGAGCCGCTGAAGATCGCCCAGAGCCTCGGCTATTTCATCGCCGGTCTGCGGGTGGACCCCGACGACTGGAAGAAGCCCGACCCAAAAGTGATCATCGCCAACACCTTGGCCCGGCTCAAGGTAACGGGGGAGACGGCTGGACAGGTCGTCTTGCTCCACGATGCGGGAGGCGATCGTAGCCGCACGGTGGAGGCCCTTCCCGGACTGATCGACGCTCTGAGGGCCAATGGCTACAAGCTGGTGACCATGGGCCAACTCGCGGGCATGACCGCCGCCCAGGCCCAGCCACTGACCTCGCGCACCGATGTAGAGCTTTGGCTCGACAAGCTGGGCTTCGGCTTCTTCCGCTATCTGAACATGGCGATGCAGGGCCTCTTCACCGTGGCCATCATCCTCGGCGTGGCGCGGCTGGCCTTCATGGCGATCTTCGGCCTGTGGCACCGGCTGAACGCCAAGCGCCGCGCGCCGCCGATGCTGGACCCCGAGACCGGCCCGCTGATCAGTGTGCTGATCCCCTGTTTCAACGAGGAAAAGGTGATCGTCGATTCGGTGGCCCGCATCCTCGCCTCGGCCTGGCCGCACCTCGAGGTGCTGGTTCTGGACGACGGCTCGGCGGACCGGACGTCGGAGGTCGTGCGGGAAGCGTTTTCGAACGAGCCACGCGTGCGGCTGCTGACCTTCGAGAATGGCGGCAAGGCCAAGGCGCTCAACCGAGGGCTGGCCCTCACTAAAGGCGAGATCGTGGTCGCGCTGGACGCCGACACCCTCTTCCCGCCCGACACCCTGCCCCGCCTCGTGCGCTGGTTCGTCAATCCGAAAGTCGGCGCGGTGGCGGGCAACGCCATCGTCGGCAATCGCCTCAATCTGATCACCCGCTGGCAGGCATTGGAATACGTCACCGCGCAAAACCTGGAGCGGCGGGCGCTGGCGGCGCTGGGCGCGGTGACCGTGGTGCCGGGCGCGGTCGGGGCGTGGCGGCGGTCGGCGCTCGCCGAGCTCGGCGGCTATCCGCACGACACATTGGCGGAGGATCAGGATCTCACCCTGGCGTTCCAGCGGGCCGGCTGGCGAGTGGAGTTCGATTCGAGCGCCCGGGCCTATACCGAGGCGCCGGACACGGTGAAGGGGCTGCTCAATCAGCGCTTCCGCTGGTCGTTCGGCACCCTGCAATGCCTGTGGAAGCACCGCGCGGGCCTGTTCAGCACCAAGCATCCGGTGCTGGGCTTCGGCGCCCTACCGCAAATCTGGCTGTTCCAGATCGTGCTGACGGTGGCGGCGCCGCTGGTCGATCTGGCGATTTTCTCGAGCCTGGGTTGGGCGATCTACGCCAAGGCCTATCATCCCGTGGAATGGTCGCCGGACGACACCCTGCGCTCGCTGTTCTACTGGGCGGCCTTCATCTTCCTCGACCTCTCCGCCGGCGCCCTTGGCATGGCGCTGGAGCGCAAGGCGCCCTGGGCGGACCTGATCTGGCTCCCGATCCAGCGCTTCGGCTATCGCCAGCTGATGTACTGGGTGGTGATCAAGAGCGTGGTGACCGCGATCCGAGGCTACCGCGTCGGCTGGGGCAAGCTGGAACGCCGGGCGACAGCGACGGTGGGAAAGGGGGCTTAGGGCTCCTCGATCTGACGCTTGACGTCGGGATCGCGTTCCATGGCGCGCACAAGCAGCAGCTGGGCGCAGAGCAGGCCGATCCCGGCCGCGTAGCCGGAAAAGGCGCTCCCCGGATATGTCCCGCCGTGCGCGCCGACGTGCACGGTCCAAAAGATGAATCCCGCCACCACCAGAAGGACGCCCATCCCGACCAGTACGGAAATCACCGTCTGGCCAAAACCCGTCCGGTAGCTGAGCCAGAGGTGGCGCGTCAGATAACGCCTCGCCGGCGGGACGAAGACGAGGAGGAAGGAAAGGCCAAGGAAGATCCCCGGGAACAGCGCGGTGCGTTGAAGCTTAAGCGTATCGGACCCTGGCAGCACCCGCCACGCCTGAATTACGGCGGCTGCGTAGATCAGCGCCGCCACCGAAAGACATGCTCCCTGCATCCGCCGAAAGAGCCGCCAGGATCGGATGTGGGTCATGAAGGGGAGATAGGGACGGTGGCCCCGAAATCACCGGAGGCCTCTGTTTCCGATCTTAATGTCCGCCGAAACTGACCAGCGCTTGAACTTCCACCCCCGCCGCCCGCAGCCGATCCGCCCCGCCCAGGTCCGGCAAGTCGATCACGAAGGCCGCCGCCACGATCACCGCCCCGCAGCGTCCGAGCAGGTCCATCCCCGCCAACGCCGTGCCGCCCGTGGCGATGAGATCGTCGATCAACAGCACACGCTCGCCCGGGTTAACCGCGTCGAGGTGGATTTCGAGGCAATCGACGCCGTATTCCAGCTCGTACTCCACGCTGTGGCGGTGGTGGGGAAGCTTGCCTTTTTTTCGGACCGGCACAAAGCCGGCGCCCAGTTGGCGGGCCACCGCGCCGCCCAGGATGAAACCCCGCGCCTCGAGCCCGGCGACCTTGTCGATCTTCAGATTCGCATAGGGCGTGGTCAGGCTGTCCACCGCCTGGGCGAAGGCGTCGGCGTCGGCGAGCAGGGTGGTGATGTCGCGGAAGATGATGCCCGGCTTGGGGTAGTCCGGGATCGAGCGGATGGTCTCGGCGAGGTTCATTTTTTAGGGGCTCTTACTCAATACGCGTCCCGCCACGGCCGAGAGGCGCTCGACCATTTTCGGATCGCGCGATCCCGGCGCGGTGATAATCGCGCCGTCGAGGGCGGTATCGATGGGGGAGGGGGCGCGGCTCGCGGGCAGGCTCTCCACGAGGCGCCGCACGAGGGCGCGGGCCTTGCCGGCGTTGGCGGTGAGGACTTCCAGGATATGGCTGACTTCCACCGCTTCGCCGCCCTCCCGCCAGCAGTCGTAGTCGGTGACCATGGCGACCGAGGCGTACGGAAGTTCGGCTTCGCGAGCGAGCTTGGCTTCCGGCATGGCGGTCATGCCGATGACGTCGCAATTCCACGCGCGATAGAGGTTGCTCTCCGCCCTGGTCGAAAACTGCGGGCCCTCCATGGCGAGATAGCAGCCGCCCTCGATCACCCGCGCGCCCGCGGCCCGGGCGGCGGCGGCTGCGAGAGACGAGAGGCGGGGGCAGGTCGGTTCGGCCACCGACACATGGGCCGCGAGGCCGGGGCCGAAGAAGCTTTTGTCGCGCGCGAAGGTGCGGTCGATGAACTGATCCACCACAACGAAATCGCCCGGCGCCAGCGCCTCGCGAAGGGAGCCGACGGCGGAGATCGAGAGGATGTCGGTGCAGCCGGCGCGCTTCAGGGCGTCGATATTGGCGCGCGCGTTGATGTTCGAAGGCGGGATCGGATGGCCCCGACCGTGGCGCGGCAGGAAGACCAGGCGCGCCGCGCCCATCTGGCCGATCAAGAAGGCGTCGGAGGGTTCCCCAAAGTCGCTGGCCACGCGCTCCCAGCGCGGGTTTTCCAGACCCTCGATCTCATAGAGGCCCGATCCTCCGATCACGCCCAGCACCCAACCCGACATGCACCCTCCCGGCGAAATCCGCGCCGGCCTTATCGCCGAGACGGACGCGCTTGGCTATCGTTCAGCGATGGGGCGGAGATCGATCCTTCTACTGACGACGCTGGCGCTGTGCGGGCCGGCGCGGGCGGGATCGACGCGCTGCTGGATCGATCAGGGCGCGGTTGTCGTAGCCGCGGCGTTCGGCGACATCGCCGGAGATTTCGTCGTCGATATCGGCGCGCCGGTCAGCGCCTTGCACGTAACCGCCGCCAACGCCCATGGGATCACCAGCGAGAGCGTGGAGCTGCCCTTGACGCTGGCCGGCCGCCGGCTGGCGTCGGCGCGGATGAAGGTCGTCGATCTCGACGGCCTGCCGCCGATAGACACCAACATCGCCGGGGTGATCGGCGCGGACGTCTTGTCTCGCTATCCCGTCACGATCCAGTTCGCCCCGTGCCGGCTGACCTGGGGAACCGCCAAGGTGGCGTGGGGAGCGTTGCGACTGCCGGTCACGCTCGCCAACGGCGCGCCCACGCTGGCCGCGGAACTGACCGACGGCGTCACCGTGAGGGATCGCTCGATGATCGTTTCGACCGGCCGGACCGAGACCCTTGTTCCAGCCGCCTTCCTCAGCCGCATTTTGAAAGCGGGGTCGTCTCCACCGGTTCGCCTGCGCGCGGTGGTCGTCGGCGGCCGCTTACTGGAGCAGGTTCCCGCCGGCGTCGCGCAAGGTGTCTCCGGCTCGATCGGAACCGGGGTATGGCGCCGGTGGAGGTCTCTCACGCTGGATTTCGGACGGGGCCGTCTCGAGCTGGCCCCGCTGCACCGAGAAAGCAAATCCCCGGCGAAGATCGACCGCTAGTCCAGATCCTGCCCGTCCATGCCGGCGTTCTTGCGCGCCTTGGCCATCATCTCCGCCACGATCGGACCGAGCAGATTGGGGTCGTCGACGGGCTCCACGGTAGGACCTCTGTGCCAGCCCTCGGCGATGGCTAGTGTGCGGCCACTGGCCTCGAACATCCGGCCCGTAACCTCCCCGGACTCCGCGCTAGCCAGCCACACGGCGATCGGAGCCACCCACCTGGGATCGCCCGAGCGGCGGCGCTCCTCGGTGATCGGACCCCCTAGATCTTCGGTCAGACGGGTGAGGGCGCCCGGGGCGATGGCGTTGACGGTCACGCCGTAGCGCCGAAGTTCGCGCGCCGAAATGATGGTGAAGGCCGCAATGCCCATCTTCGCCGCGCCGTAGTTGGTCTGGCCGACGTTGCCGTAGATCCCGGACACCGAGGAGGTATTGATGATGCGGCCGCCGACCATTTCGCCGGTCGCTTTGTTGCGGTCGCGCCAGTAGACGGCGGCGTGATGGGCCGGGGCGAACGTTCCCTTCAGGTGGACCTTGATGACCGCGTCCCACTCCGCCTCGGTCATGTTGACCAGCATGCGGTCGCGCAGGATCCCGGCGTTGCTGATCAGCACGTCGAGTTTGCCGAAGGTCTGTATGGCCTGATCGACCATGCCCTTGGCCTGATTCCACTCCGAGACATCGGCGCCGTTCGCGACCGCTTCGCCGCCCTGCGCCCTGATCTCGGCGACCACCTCGTCGGCTGGACCGAGGTCGGCGCCGACGCCGTCGCGCGCGCCGCCCAAATCGTTGACCACCACCTTGGCGCCTTCCCGCGCCAGCATGAGGCAGTATTCCCGCCCGATACCGCGCGCGCCGCCGGTGACGATCGCCACCCTGCGTTCACAAAGTCTCGCCATCGGTCGCCTCCCGGGCTTCAATCCCCGTCTGTCGCGGGGAAAATCTATCTCGAAGATCGCCTACGGCGCGGCGGTCCAGTCCAAGGGGCCGCAGAACGACCTTGTGCGCGACCTAGTGCGCGACCTTTTCCCAGACCCGCCGATAGCTGGCGTAGACCAAGCCCGTCAGAACGACGAGGAAGATCATCACCGCCAAGCCCATCCGCTTGCGCTCCTCCATCTTGGGATCGGCGGCCCATTCCAGGAAGGCGGCGACGTCCTTGGCTTCCTGGCTGAGGGTGGCCTTGGTGCCGTCGTCGAAGGCGACGCGATCGTCGATCAGCGGCGGCGGCATGGCGATGAAGCCGCCTACGGGAATCTTATGCGGGTCGCCATGCCAGCTCGAGGTCATGTCGCCGGGCATATACGGGTCGTAGTACTTGCCGTCGGGAATGGTCAGTTCGTGGGGCGCTTCGGTGCCGTCGCCGGTCACGATGGAATAGATGTAGGCGGGTCCGCCTTCCCGCGCCTTGGCCAGCAGGGACATATCCGGCGGCAGGGCGCCGCCGTTGGCCGCGCGCGCGGCGGCGGGATTGGAGAAGGGATTGGGGAAATAATCCGCGCTCGTCCCCGGACGTTTGATCGTCTCGCCCGTGTCGCCGTCGATATCCGGGTATTGGACATCCTTGGCGAGGGTCTTCACCACCGGGTTGTCGTTCGCGTTCTTGTACTTGGGATCCCAGAACGGTCCGCCCGGATCCGCGAGGTTGCGGAAGGCGATGTAGTTCATCGAGTGACAGGCGGAGCAGACCTCTTTGTACACCTTGTAGCCACGCTGAAGCTGCCGCTGGTCGTAGTGGCCCAACGGGCCCTCGAAAGACCAGTGAACGTCCTTCAACGGGGCCTGCGTGCTGGCGGCGAGGCTCGGCCCGGCGGTCATGAGACCGCCCACCGCGAAGAGTGCGGCGAGGCCGCGCGAGATCGTCATGAAAGGCCTCATTCGGCCGCCATCGGCATGGGCGCGGCGGCGTGTCCCACCGGCAGAACCGGCGTGTACAGGGAATCCGGCACCGGGAGGGGCGTCTCCCGCATACCCAACAGGGGCGTGATCACCAGGAAATAGGCGAAATAATAGAGGGCGGAAATCCGGCTCGCCCAGGTCACGCTGTTGATGTCGTAGTCGATGAAGATCGGGCCGGCGATGCCGGGCAGCAGCTTGCCATCCGGCTCCTGCGAACCGCACCAGCCCAGGATTACCACCGCCACGATCCAGATGAAGAAATAGATCCGCGCCGTGGGCCGGTACCGCATCGACCGCACCTTGGAGGTATCCAGCCACGGCAGGACGAAGAGCATGGCGATGGCGCCGCCCAGGGCGAGGACGCCCATCAGCTTGTCGGGGATCGCGCGCAGGATCGCGTAGAACGGCAGCAGGTACCATTCCGGCACGATGTGCGCCGGGGTGACCAGAGGATTGGCGGGGATCTCGTTGTCGGCCTTCTGCAGCGCGTCGGGCAGATAGAAGACGAACACCGCAAACATGATCAGGAAGAGGCCGACGGCGAAGGCGTCTTTCACCGTGTAGTAGGGGTGGAAGGCGACCGTGTCGTAGGTGCTTTTCACATTGACGCCGGTCGGGTTGTTGTTGCCCGGCACATGGAGCGCCCAGACGTGCAGCGCGACCACCGCGGCGATGATGAAGGGCAAAAGGTAGTGCAGGGAGAAGAAGCGATTCAGGGTGGGCTCATCCACCGAAAAGCCGCCCCACAGGAGGGTGGTGATGGCGTTGCCTACCACGGGCACCGCGCCGATCAGATTGGTGATCACCTTCGCGCCCCAGAAGCTCATCTGACCCCAGGGCAGGACATAGCCCATGAAGGCTGTCGCCATCATCAGCAGGTAGATCACGCAGCCCAGCAGCCAGAGGACCTCGCGCGGCGCCTTGTAGGAACCATAGTAGATGCCGCGCAGGATGTGCAGGTAAACCGCGACGAAGAACATCGAGGCGCCGTTGGCGTGGATCGAGCGGATCAGCCAGCCGTAGTTCACATCACGCATGATGTGCTGCTCGACCGAGCTGAAGGCCCCGGCGGCGCTGGGATCGTAGTGCATCGCCAGGGTGATCCCGGTGACGATCTGGATGATCAAACAGAAGCTCAAGATCGCGCCGAAGGTGTACCAGTAGTTGAGGTTACGCGGCGTCGGGAAGCTCATCAGGTCCGCGCCGAAGCGAATGATGGGCAGGCGGGTGTCGAGCCAGCGCTCGATCCCGGAGTTGGGTTCATAGGTCGACGGGTGGCTCATCGATCAGCCGATCTTTACTTTGGTGGAACTTAAAAAGGCGTAGTCGGGCACGCCGAGGTTTTTCGGCGCGGGGCCTTTGCGGATGCGGCCGGAGGTGTCGTAGACCGAACCGTGGCAGGGACAGAGCCAACCGCCGTATTCGCCCTGGGCGAAGGTCGGCACGCAACCCAGGTGGGTGCAGCTGGCCAAAAGTATCAGCCATTCCTCGTGGCCGGCCTTGACCCGCGCGGAGTCCTTTTGCGGATCTTTCAGCGGACCATTGTCCGCCGCCTTGGCCTCGGCGATTTCCTTAGGCGTGCGATGGCGGATGAAGACCGGCTGCTTGCGCCAGGCGATCGTCACCTCGGAACCGAGCGCCACCTTGCTAAGATCGTACTCCAGCGAAGCCAGGGCCAGGGTGTCGGCCGCGGGATTGAGCTGATCGATCAGCGGCCAGGCCACGGCGCCCAAGCCTCCGACAGCGGCGGCGCCGGTAAGAATGTAGATGAAGTCCCGGCGGTTTGGATCGGACGCGTCGTTACCGTCCGTCGCGAGCGAGGCCGCGCCCGACTGCGTCAATGTATCTTCCACCTTGAACTACACCTCTCGACCGACGAACAAGCCCGCCGGAAACTCAGCCCCCGCCGCAGGTTCGCTTAGAATGCGTCTAGCCCTTTTTCAACCAGATATCCCGCAAAACGTCGGCGCGGCCATGCGCCTGACCGGTTGCCTGGGCGTTGCGCTCGATATCGTACTGCCCTGCGCCTTCTCACTGGACGACAAGGCGATGAAACGCGCCGCCCTGGACTACGGCCCTCTGGCGCACGTCACCCGGCATGATTCGTGGGCGGACTTCGTCGCCTTCGAAGGGGAAAGGCGATTGGTTCTCTTCTCGACCAAGGCGGAACACAACTTTCCGGACTTCGCCTTCCGCTCCGACGATACGATCCTGCTGGGTTCGGAGAGCTCCGGCGTCCCGCCTGAGGTCCACGCCGCCGCCGGCGCCCGGCTGCGCATCCCGATGGCGCCGGGGGCGAGGTCCTTGAACGTGGTCACGACGGCCGCCATGGCGTTAGGCGAAGCTTTGCGGCAGACCCTAGGCTTTCCGACCGTCTGAGAAGGAGAGTCCATGGACGCCGACATGTCCTCCGATCCACTGACCCGCGCGGGCGCATGGTTCGTGGAACTGCGCGACCGCCTCGTGGCGGCGTTCGAAGCGTTGGAAGATGAAGCGCCTGAGCACCTCTATCCGGGCGTGCCCGGTCGGTTCGAACTCAAGCCCTGGACCCGCGCGGAGGGTGGCGGCGGCGTCGGTGGCATGTTGCGCGGACGGTTCTTCGAGAAGTGCGGCGTACATTTCTCCCGCGTCCACGGGACCTTTACGCCGGAAATGGCCAGGACCATGCCCGGCGGCGCGGAGGATCCGCACTTCGTGGCGACCGGAGTCAGCCTGATCGCGCACATGGTCAATCCGCGCGTGCCGGCGGTCCATATGAACACCCGCTATCTGGCGACCTCCCATGGCTGGTGGGGCGGCGGCGCTGACCTGACACCCCTGCTCGCCGACCAGCGAAGCCAGGACGCGCCCGATGCGATCCTGTTTCACGACGCGCTTCGACGCGCATGCGACGCTCACGGCGACGATTGGCACGCGAAATTCAAAGCCGAGTGCGAGCGCTATTTCTTCCTGCCTCATCGCAACGAGCCGCGCGGGGTCGGCGGCATCTTCTATGATCGGCACGATTCCGGTGACTGGGAACGGGATTTCGCCTTTACCCGCGACGTCGGTCTTGCCCTGCTCGATGTCTATCCGCGCATCGCGCGCCATCGCATGACGGAGCCCTGGACCGCAGAGGAGCGGGCCGAGCAGTTGGAGCGCCGGGGCCGCTATGTGGAATTCAACCTGCTCTGGGACCGTGGCACGATGTTCGGGCTGAAGACTGGCGGGAATATCGAGACCATTCTCTCTTCAATGCCGCCGATCGTCACCTGGCCCTGATCCGGCGCAGAGCGGCCAGAAGCGGCGTCTCCAAGCAGGCGTGGCTGGCTAGCCCTGCAAGGATCGCGGCGAGGATGGCGAGGGGGACGAAGCCGCCGCCCCGGTAGCCCAGAACGTGAGCTGTCACCGCGATAGCGGCGGGATGCCAGAGGTAGATCGAATAGGAGGCGTCGCCCATTCGCCGCAAAGGCGCGATTCCCGGCCAGCCGCCGCGTTGTTCGACGGTGAGGCAACCGGCCACGAGCAGCGTCGACGGAATTCCCCACTGGAACGGTCTCCAGAGCTCCACGAACCATCCCGAGGTCTGCACCAGGAGCCAACCGGCCAAGGCCATGAAGATCATCGCCCATCCCCAGGCTCGCGAAGGCAGGGCGGCGCGCTCCGTGGCGACGCCAACGCCCAGGCCCGCCGCGAACTGCAGCAACATCGGGTTCGCGCCCAGGATGTAGAGCGGATCGTCCAGCAGGAACCCCGCCGCCACGATGGTCGCCAGCGCGCCGACGATCAGCCGGGCGCGCCAGAACTTCGGTGCGAAGAGGGCGGCGGCGAAGACCAGATAGAAGATCGCCTCGTAGTCCAACGTCCAGCCGAGCGGCAAAGTCGGAAACGGCAGACCCTTGGCGTCGAAGTGGGGAATAAAGGCCAGCGACAACGCCAGGGCGCGCCACCCGGGCAGGACCTGCGGCAGAAAGTCCGGCCACGCCCAGGCCGCCGACGCCGTGACGAGGGTGGCGATCCAATAGAGTGGCGCGACACGGATGATGCGCCGCCAGAGAAAGCCCCACGGCGTAGTTGGATGAGCCGCGGTGCTGGTCCACATGACCAGTCCGCTGACGACGAAGAAGACATCAACCCCCGCTCGGCCGACATCGAACCCGCCGGTCCGCCACTGCAGCGCATGGTAGGTCACAACCGCGACCGCGGCCGCGGCGCGGAGGTGCTGGATCGAGACGAGATCGCCCCTCCCTCTGGAGGAGGGATCTACTAAAGCATCGACGGGATCACCCGATCGGGCGGTTTGTGTCCGTCCATCCAGGTGCGGATGTTGAGGATCACCTTCTCACCCATCTCGATGCGGCCCTCGATGGTCGCCGAACTCATGTGCGGCAGGAGGACGACGTTGGGCAGTTTCAACAATTTGGGGTTCACCGCCGGCTCGTGCTCATACACATCGAGCCCCGCGCCGGCCAATTCCCCTCGCTCCAGCATGCCCGCCAGCGCCGCCTCGTCGATGATCTCGCCGCGCGCGGAATTTATGAGGATGGCGCTGGGTTGCAGCAGTTTCAGCCGTCTGGCCGAAAGCAGGTGATACGTCGCCGGCGTGTGCGGGCAATTGACCGACACCACATCCATACGCGCGAGCATCTGGTCGAGGCTTTCCCAGTACGTCGCCTCCAACGCCTCGGCGAGGCGCGGACTGACCGGCTTGCGATTGTGGTAGTGGATCGAAAGACCGAACGCGCGGGCCCGCTTGGCCAGAGCCTGACCGATTCGTCCCATCCCGACGATGCCCAGGCGTTTGCCCCAAAGGCGGCGGCCCATCATCCAGGTTGGCGTCCAGCCTTTGAACTCGCCGGCCTGGACGATATTCGCGCCTTCCACCACGCGCCTCGCCGCGGCGAGGAGCAGGCCCATGGTGAGGTCGGCGGTGTCCTCCGTTAGGACGCCGGGGGTGTTGGTGATCGTGATCCCGCGTGCGGTCGCCGCTTCGACATCGATATGATCCACCCCGACCCCGAAATTGGCGATGAGCTTGAGCTGATCGCCCGCGCTGCCGATGAGGTTAGTATCGAGCCGATCAGTGATGGTGCAGGCGAGCACCTCCGCGCGGTTCATGGCGTCGGCGAGCTCGGCGGGGCTCATCCCCGCGTCGTCAAGTTTCAATTCGGTGTCGAACAGTTCGCGCATGCGGGTCTCGACCGCTTCGGGAAGCTTGCGCGTGACAACGACTTTGGGCTTACGAAGGGCCATGAGTGGACTTGGGCGGTCATCGATGAGGCGCGACGGGGTTGTCGCCGTCCCTACCAAACCGGCTTTGCCAAGACAGGCAAGCGGGAAGTGTCTCGCCGTGGCGCTCGTGGCGGGGCCCCTGGCGGCGTGCGGCGAACACGCCGCCGAGGGCAAGGACTGTCCTGTCGCCCAGCGCGACCATACCGTCTCCGGCTTTTGCGTGCCGCGCTGGGTTACGCTCAAGCGGGGCGAAGTCTACGGTCGCAAGGGCGCGGGTAAAGACTATCCCGCGCTCTACATCTATCGGGTGAAGGGACTGCCGGTTCAGGTGGTCGCCGAAACGACCGACTGGCGGCGGATCTGCGATCCGGACGGCGGCGCGACCTGGGTCCATCGGTCGATGATCGATGGCCATCGCGGCGTCCTCGCGCTCGGAACCGAGGCCGTTGCTCTGCGCAAGGCGCCGGCGGCGACCGCAAAGCCGGCGGCCTTCCTCAACGCCCGCGCCCTGGCGAGCCTGGAGCGTTGCGTGGGCGCGTGGTGCAAGGTGTCGGTTGGCGCCGCATCGGGATGGATGCCGGCTAACCTCGCCTGGGGCGTCTCCGACCGGAAGCAGTGCCGTTGAACCATTCGGCGCCCGCGTGATACCCAGGCCCATGAACGCACTCACGCCGACGCGCCCATCGCACTTCGACAAGGACGACCTGCTCGCCTGCGCGCGCGGCGAAATGTTCGGCCCCGGCAATGCTCAGCTGCCGGCGCCGCCGATGCTGATGTTCGATAGGATCACCGACATCCGCGCCGATGGGGGCGCCTTCGACAAGGGCCAGGTTACGGCGGAACTCGATATCGAGCGTGGGCTGTGGTTTTTCGATTGCCATTTCATCGGCGACCCCGTCATGCCGGGCTGCCTGGGGTTGGACGCCATGTGGCAGCTCGTAGGCTTTTTTCTCGCCTGGTCCGGCGGCCCGGGGCGCGGACGCGCGTCCAGCGTGGGCGAAGTCCGGTTCACCGGGCAAGTGACGCCCAAAATCTCCCGTCTGGTCTACCGGATCGATTTCAAGAAGGTGATCTTGCGCAGAATGGTGGTGGGCATCGCTGACGGGGTGCTGGAAGCGGACGGCACGCCTATCTACCAAGCCAAGGACCTCAGGGTCGGCCTGCACAACGCCGCGGATCTGGTCTGAGCAAACACCGTTAGGGGAGATTTCGATCGTGCGGCGAGTGGTCGTTACCGGCATGGGCATCGTCTCGTCGATCGGGTCGGACGCCGCCGAGGTCACCGAATCGCTGAGGACCGCGCGTTCCGGCGTCGTCGCCGCGCCGGAATACGCGGAAATGGGCTTTCGCTGCCAGGTTCACGCGCCCCCGAAAATCGCCGATTGGACATCGTTGGTCGATCGCCGCGCCGCGCGGTTTCTCGCCGCCGGCACCGCCTATGCTCACATCGCCATGGAGCAGGCGATCGCCGACTCCGGCCTGACCGGGGCCGAGATTTCCCACGATCGCACGGGCCTGATCGTCGGCTCGGGCGGCGCCTCGACCCGGGCGATCGTGGAAGCCGCCGAGACCGCCAGGAGCCGGGGTGTAAAGCGGATCGGTCCGTTCGCCGTGCCCAAGGCGATGAGCTCCGGGCCTTCCGCGGTCCTCGCGACCTGGTTCAAGATCAAGGGGATAAACTATTCCATCTCCTCGGCCTGCGCGACGTCCACCCACTGCATCGGGGCCGCCTATGAGCAGATCCAGCACGGCAAACAAGACGTGATGTTCGCCGGCGGCTGCGAGGAGCTCGACTGGACGCTCTCGGCGCTCTTCGACGCCATGGGCGCGATGACCTCGGACTTCAACGCCACGCCGGAACGCGCCAGCCGCCCCTATGACGCGAACCGGGATGGCTTCGTGATCGCCGGGGGCGGCGGCATAGTGGTCCTGGAGGATTATGAGCGGGCTAAAGCGCGGGGCGCGACGATCCACGGCGAGATCGTCGGTTACGCGGCCAATTCCGACGGCCACGACATGGTCGCCCCATCCGGAGAGGGGGCGGCGCGCTGCATGCGCCTCGCCATGGCCGGCGCGGGCGATCGCAAGATCGACTATCTTAACACCCACGGCACCGGGACGCCGGTGGGCGATTCGAGAGAGATCGGCGCGGTGCGCGAGGTCTTCGGCGCGGCGATGCCGATCATCTCATCGACCAAGTCCCTGACCGGACACAGTCTGGGGGCGGCTGGGGCGCAGGAAGCGATTTATTGCCTGCTGATGATGAAGGCCGGCTTCATTGGGGAAAGCGCCGATATCGAGACACTCGATCCCGAATTCGAAGGTGTTCCGATCGCGAGATCACGGATCGACCATGGGTTCGAAACAGCCATGTCCAACAGTTTCGGCTTCGGCGGCACCAATGGCTGCCTGGTGTTGAGCCGGGTCTAACCGGCGTGGTGAAATCTTCCGCTCGGGCGGTTTATCCCGCGCTCAGACGGTCGCCTGTTTTCCGCCGCCACTGATCCTGCTGTATTCCGTAGCGGTAAGCGCAGGGAGCGCGGGGGTCGACGACCGAATCGCTGACCCAGGATCTCGAGGAAACCGAGGAGCGGCTGCTCGCGGAGCTTCGGCGCATACGCCAGGGGCGCCGTTTCACGATTGGGGAGGTTTCGTGCTCCCGACACTTACCTTTGCCTTGTGGCGACCGACGCTCGGTCGCGGACGCCGGTTCAGCGGGGCCGCGGCCAGCTGACCGCGCCCAAAGGCGCTCAGTCGTTGTCGCGCGAGGCGATAAGAATGCCCGCGAGCAAGCCGAGCAGAGCGGCCGCGCCGGCCGCGGCGTAGGGTTGTCGTTCGATCATGTCGGCGGCGTCATCCACCACATCCTTCGCCCGATCGACGAACTGGCCGTATAGGTTCTGAAGCCCGCCGGCGGCCTCATTCAATTTGCCCCGCGCCTGCAGGCCCTCGTCGCCAAACCCACCTCCAACCGCGTCCTGAACCCGACCGACGCCTTCTTTCACGACGCCTTCGACGCGGTTTTCATCCATGACTGTGTCCTTGATGGGAGTGACGATCTCGCCCGAACGCGGCGCGGCGACGGTTGTTCCGGAACTTGGGGGCGAGCGCGGCATTGTGGAGGCCATGCGCGTCCTCTTCATCGTCACGAGCGCCGACCGACTGGCGCCCGACCATCCCACTGGGGTCTGGTTGGATGAGTACGCCATTCCGTTTGTCGCCTTGGAGGAGGCGGGCATCGAGATCGTGGTCTGCTCGCCCAAGGGCGGTCAAGGCCCGATCGACCCCAAAACCGCGCCGGACAGCAAGACGGATCGACGGTGGGACGAGGCGCTTCAAGCTCTAGCCCAGACCCGAAGGCTCGACGAGATCGACGCCGAGCCATTTGACGCTGTCTTCATCCCCGGTGGCCACGGGCCCCTAGTCGACCTGGCAAATGACCCTCGCGCGGCCGCATTGATCGGGGATTTCACGCGTCAGGGGAAAATCATCGCAGCGGTTTGTCACGGTCCGGCGGCGCTGCTGAGCGTCGTAGCATCCGATGGCCAGGCGCTATTGCGAGATCGCAAGGCCACGGGTTTCACCAATGGCGAAGAGACGGCGGTCAAACTGGATAAAGTCGTCCCCTTCCTTCTCGAAGACCGCATGCGGGCCGCCGGCGCTAAGTTTGAGCATGCCCTCGTCCCTGGCGCCTGCCATATCGTTCGCGACGGTGATCTGCTGACTGGCCAGAATCCGGCGTCCAGCGAGGCGGTCGCCAAGATGCTGTTGACGATGCTCGGCGAACGGCAGCGCGAGGACATGGGCGTCGCGCCCGACGCCTGACACGCTTGATCCGGCGAACCGTCTCGACTTCGCCGCGCGCCGCCGTCATAGCGCGAGCATGATAAAAAGCGCCGAAGCGCTCCCACCGACCGCCCACTACGCCGACACCCGGGAGCGGGCGGTGGACGGCTGGGTTCATGCTGTGGGCCTGACCGGCGGGACGCTGGGCGGGCTGTCGCTTTTGGGGGTTTCACTGGGCTTCGACCGCTTTGGTCAAGCCGCCGCGGTCGCGATCTACGCGGCCTGCCTGGTTGCGATGTTCGCGGCGTCGATGGCCTATAACCTCGCGAAACCCGAGCGACGTCCCGCGCTTCGTCGGCTCGACCATGCCGCGATTTTTCTGATGATCGCGGGATCCTACACCCCCTTCACGACACTTCGCCTTCACGGAGCATGGGCCTGGGGAATGACGATCGCCGTCTGGACCCTCGCTCTCGGCGCCGCGGCTGGAAAGCTGCTCGCTCCGGGGCTGGGGAAAGGCTTCTGGGTGATCGTGTACTTGGCGCTCGGTTGGGTGGCGGTGGTGGCGATTGAGCCTTTGATAGCCGGCGTTTCGCTCCTGGCGCTCGCTCTGCTAGTGGCGGGCGGGCTGATCTATTCCTTGGGAGTCATCATCTATCTCAATCGTCGGCTGCGGTTTCGTAGGGCCATCTGGCACGGCTTCGTGGTCGCCGCCGCCGCCACTCATTTCGCGGCAATCCTGATCGGGGTGGTGCTTCCGGGGATCGCTACGGCGCCCGAGAATCTCGCCGCGCCTTCACGCGCAGGCGCAACGCGTTGAGCTTGATGAAGCCCGCCGCGTCACGGTGGTCATACGCCTGAACGCCTTCTTCGAAGGTCACCAGATCCTGATCGTAAAGCGAGTGCCGGCTCGACCGGCCGACGATACTCACATTGCCCTTGTAGAGTTTGACCCTGACCTCTCCGCTGACCTGGGCCTGCGAATGGTCGATCGCCGCCTGGAGCATCTCGCGTTCGGGCGCGAACCAGAAGCCGTTGTAAATCAGCTCCGCGTATTTCGGCATAAGCTCGTCCTTCAGGTGAGCGGCGCCACGATCGAGCGTGATCGACTCGATGCCTCGATGCGCGCCCAGCAGGATCGTTCCGCCGGGCGTCTCGTAGACCCCGCGCGACTTCATGCCGATGAAGCGGTTCTCCACCAGATCGAGGCGTCCGATCCCGTTGTCGTGGCCAAGCTGGTTGAGTCGGGTGAGGAGGGCGGCGGGCGACAGCGCTTCGCCATCGATCGCCACGGGATCGCCTCGCTCGAAGGCGAGTGTGAATTCGGTGGGCCGATCCGGCGCATCCTCCGGCGCGATCGTGCGCATATGGACGAATTCCGGAGCTGGAACCGAGGGATCCTCGAGAACTTTTCCTTCGGATGAGGAGTGAAGAAGGTTCGCGTCGACGCTGAACGGCGCCTCGCCGCGCTTGTCCTTGGCGATCGGGATTTGGTGGGCTTCGGCAAAGGCGAGCAGGGCCTCGCGGCTCCTAAACTCCCACTCTCGCCACGGCGCGATCACCCGGATATCGGGTTCCAGAGCGTAGTAGGCGACTTCGTAGCGGACCTGATCGTTGCCCTTCCCCGTC
The DNA here is from genome assembly GCA_038231315.1 of Caulobacterales bacterium. Taxonomy (GTDB): domain Bacteria; phylum Pseudomonadota; class Alphaproteobacteria; order Caulobacterales; family Caulobacteraceae; genus Acaudatibacter. Next base: position 139,780 of record JBBRLN010000003.1, on the reverse strand, counting down.
GAGCCGTGGGAGACCGCGTCCGCGCCGACCCTGCGCGCGATCTCGATCTGTTTCTTGGCGATAAGCGGCCGCGCTATCGAGGTGCCGAGGAGGTACTGCCCCTCATAGAGGGTGTTGGCGCGGAACATCGGAAAAACAAAGTCGCGGACGAATTCCTCGCGGAGATCCTCGATGAAGATGTTCTCCGGCTTGATGCCGAGAAGCAGAGCCTTCTCCCGCGCCGGCTCCAATTCCTCGCCTTGACCAAGATCGGCCGTGAAGGTCACGACTTCCGCTTGGTATTCCGTTTGAAGCCACTTCAGGATGATTGAGGTGTCGAGACCGCCTGAATAGGCAAGGACGACTTTCTTGATGGGCGAGGTGGTCATGCCTCCCCCTTAGAGCCCGGGGAGGCGATTTTCTACACCGTCATCTGCGTCCCGAGCTCCACGACCCGCCCCGGGGGGATCTTGAAGAAGTCGGTGGGGTTCGCCGCGTTCTTCATCAGGAAGATGAAGATGCGATCCTGCCAAAGCGGCATACCCGATTTGGCGTCGGGCACGATCGTGCGGCGTCCGAGGAAGAAGCTGGTCGACATGATATCGAACTTCAGACCCATCTTGCGGCAGTGGGCGAGCGTCTTGGGCAGGTTCGGACTTTCCATAAAGCCATAGGCGAGGGTGACCCGCTTGAAATCTCCCCCGATCGGCTCGATCCGAATTCTGTCCGCATCCTTGACCCGCGGCGTCTCCGCCGTCTCGATCGTCAGGAGGACATTGTTCTGGTGGAGCACCTTGTTGTGCTTGAGGTTGTGCAGCAGAGCGACGGGCGCGAGATCTGGATTGGCGGTGAGGAACATCGCGGTGCCGGGAGCGCGATAAGGCGGACGTTTGGTGAGAGTGGTCACCAAATCGCCGATGGGCACGCTGTCGGCGCGGGTCTTGTCCGTCAGGATCCGCACGCCGCGCGACCAGGTCCACATGACGATCACCAGGGCGACGCCGAACCCGAGGGGCAGCCACGCGCCCTCCGCCACCTTCATCAGGTTGGAGGCCAGAAAGACCGTGTCGATCACCGAGATCGGCGCAAAGACCGCGACTACGCGCCAAAGCGGCCATTTCCAAAGATGCCGCGCGACCGCGCAGGCCAGGAAGGTGCTGACAAACATCGTTCCCGTCACCGCGACGCCATAGGCCGAGGCCAAGCCGTGCGAGCTTTGGAATATCACCAGGAGGGTCAGCACGCTGATCATCATCAACCCGTTCACGGCCGGGACAAAGATCTGGCCCGTCTGAGTCTCGCTGGTGCGCTTGATGTCGATCCGCGGGAGCAGGCCGATCTGCACGGCCTGGCGGGTCATCGAAAAGGCGCCCGTGATCACCGCCTGGCTCGCGATCACCGCTGCGGCCGTCGCCAGCGCGAGGACCGGCCAATAGGCGATATGCGGCGTCATCGCGAAGAACGGATTGTGTCGAGCGTGAGGGTGGGCGAGGACGAACGCGCCCTGCCCCAGATAATTCAAGGCGAGGCTGGGGAAGGCAAGAAAGAACCAGGCCGCTCGGATAGGGCGCTTACCAAAATGCCCCATGTCGGCGTAGAGCGCCTCGGCCCCGGTGGCCGCCAGGAACACGCTGCCCAGGATAACGAAGCCGACGAAGCCGTTGTCGATCAGAAACCGCGCCGCGAAAAGGGGATTTACAGCGCGCAACACGGTGAGATCTCCGCGAAGATTCCATAGCCCCAAGGCAGCCAGCGTCAGGAACCACAGCACCATCACCGGCCCGAAGAAGATCGATAGGCGGTGCGTGCCTCGCGCCTGCCCCATGAAAAGGGCGATCAGAATGCCGGCCGAGACAGGCAATACGGCCGGAGCCATGACATGGCCAATATGCGGCGCGGCGCCCAAGCCCTCCACGGCCGAGATAACGGAGAAGGCCGGGGTGATCACTCCATCCCCATAGAATAGCGCCACGCCCACAACGCCGAGAACGAATAATGATCGCGCGGGGCGGCCAAAAGCGCGCAGCGCCAGGGTCATCAGGGCGATCGGACCGCCTTCGCCCTTATTGTCGGCGCGCATGAGGATGGCGATGTATTTTACGGTGATAATGAGGACGAGCGTCCACAGGATGAGCGAGACCACGCCCAGCACCGCTGACTGCGCGGTTCCTGTTGGCCGAGCGTGAATCAGCGCTTCGCGCATCGCGTACAAAGGGCTGGTGCCGATATCGCCGAAAACCACGCCGACCGCGCCAAGCGTGAGGGCGGCAAAGCCCCGTCGTCTGCCAACGCGCCGATTGCTGTCGGCCTCGGAGGCAGCCTCGACGCCCATGGATCATCGTTCTCCGGGAAGCGGACAATCGCCGCCGCCCGGCGCGGTACACCCGATCACTCGGCCATTCAACGCGGGGCGTCGATCAGCGCGGGGTTGGCGCCACGGGGATAAAACGGAAGTGAAAATCCGAAGGCGGCCCTTTTTGCTGATACGGCGCCGCGGTGTCCTTGCGGATCAAGGAAATCGTCGATCCGGCCAGCCCGGTCAGCATGAATTGGATCGCCATAGCGCAGAGAATCAAGCCCAGAACCCGGACCACGATGACCATGCCGATCCGTCCCAAAGCGCGGGAGATCAAGGTCGTCAGCCAGAAGGCGGCGATCACCAGAAGACAGACGGCCAGAATCACCCCGACCCCGATCGCGGTCCCCGCCGCGCCGAATGCATGGGCTTCCTCTGCGTAGATGATCGCCGAGGAGATGGCGCCAGGTCCGATCAGGAGCGGCATGCCGAACGGCACGATGAGGACCTCGAAGCGCTTCTTCGCATAGGCCTGGGCCGACAGAGGTTCGAGCTCGGCCTCCGCCTCGGCGAAGGTGTCCGTCAGATTTCCCCGAGTCATCTCAAGCCCCATGAGCAGCAGCACGACGCCGCCGGCGATCCGGAACGCCGGTAGGGAGATGCCGAAGAACCTCAGGAGACCCGTCCCGGTCAGAAAGAAAAAGGTCATAAACAAAAAAGCGAAAAGCGCGATGTAGACCGCCGTCAGCCGCCGACCAGCGCCGCTCGCCCCCACGGTGGCCGCCGCGAACAGGGGCACATTGCCCACGGGATCGATCAGAGCGAACAAGGCGACGAAGAAATTTATGGCGAAGGCCGTCGAACTCATGGCGCGACCTCTAGCTCAGGAAAGCCGCCTCGGCGAACGCCGCCTAGAAATCGACCGCGATCCCCTTCCGCTCCCAATCGCCATAGCGGGTAGGTTCAGGGCCGGTGGGACCGCCACGCTCTTTGCCCGCGACGGGTTCAGCGGCCCTCCGCCGCGCGGCGGCTTCCGCCAGTGCGCGGGCGGCCTGTGGGGTGAGCTTTCGTTGTTCCGTTCCCGTGTCGGCCATGGGCGGGTATTTAGTGACATCTTCAGCGGACGGGAGTCTCAGACTTCTACGAGTTGGCCGCCGCCTGCTGCTTAAGCGCCTGCGCCCAGCGGGGTCGCCATCGATCTTGTCATCAAGCCAGCGGCAGCAGCACGCTCTGCCGGGTCCCCCGCCGCCGACACGGTGTCACGCTTGCCCTTGCCCACCGAACCGGGCAGTCGTCCGCGCGTGACCGACCTCGCACCCGACCCCCTGATTGCGCGCGCCGCCGCTTTAGTTTTGCTCCAGGCCGCGTTGACGAGACGGGGCGGACTGGACGAAGCGCTCAGCGCGGGAAAATTTCTGCAACTCTCGCCCCTCGATCGCGGATTCGCGCGCGCCCTGGTTATGACGACCCTGCGCTATCTCGGTCCGATTGACCGGGCGTTGGACGGCAAGTTGAAGCGCGAGCCCCCAAAACCCGCGCGCGACCTCATGAGGATGGGCCTGGCTCAGGCCTTCTGGTTGGACACACCCGATTTTGCGGCGGTGGACACCAGCGTCGCGTTGGCGCCGAAACCGTTGCGAGGCTTGGTCAACGCGGTCCTGCGGGGCATTCTTCGCGACGGACCGCCTTCCATCGCGCCGGATAGTCTGGCGCCGACCTGGTTGTGGGCTCGCTGGCGCGTGTCCTACGGCGATCTGGTCGCCGATACTCTGGCGAAGTCGATTCTCGACGAACCATCAACCGATTTGACACCCCGCGGCGAGGTCGATCAGGCCACGGTCGCAGCTCTGGAGGCGACGCGCATATCCGGCGGGAGTCTGCGGACAAGACGTCGGGGCGATGTCGCGACTTGGCCGGGCTTCGAGGCGGGGGAATGGTGGGTGCAGGACGCGGCTGCCGCCATGCCCGCGAAACTACTGAACGTCACACCGGGACAGACCGCGCTCGATCTCTGCGCCGCCCCGGGGGGCAAAACGCTGCAATTGGCGGCGGCCGGCGCGCGGGTCACCGCGGTGGATCGCGCGGCGGGCCGGCTGCGACGTGTTGCGTCGAGCCTCGTTCGCACGGGTCTGGAGGCTGAACTCATCATCGCCGACGCCGCGACATGGCGAGATCCACGTCTGTTCGACGCGGTGCTTTTGGACGCGCCCTGCTCCGCGACAGGCACTTTTCGTCGCCACCCCGACGCGCTTTGGAATGCGCGACCCACCGAAATCGCGCCCTTGGTCGCCGCTCAGCGCGAGCTCGTCCGCGCCGCCGCGGATCGGGTCAAGCCCGGGGGGCGGCTGGTCTACAGCGTCTGCTCTCTAGAGTTCGAGGAGGGAGAGGCCCAGGCGCGGGACCTGATGTTGTCGCAACCCCTCTTCCAGCTAGAACCGATCAAGCCGGGAGAGGCGGGCGCGCCAGAAGCCAGTCTCGCGCCGGAGGGCTGGCTGCGAATCTTGCCCGATCACATGGAAGGCGGCGTCGACGGCTTCTTCATCGCGCGATTCCGCAGGGCCATGTAGAGGGACAGCCATGCCGGTCCTCATCGCCCCCTCGATCCTTTCAGCCGATTTCGCCAAGCTGGGCGAAGAGGCGCGCGCGGTGCAGGACGCGGGCGCAGATTGGCTTCACGTCGATGTCATGGACGGCCATTTCGTGCCGAACCTCACGATCGGTCCGATGGTGGTCAAAGCGTTGAAACCTCACGTGACGATACCTTTCGATGTCCATCTGATGATCGCGCCGGTCGATCCGTATCTCGAAGCCTTCGCCGAGGCTGGCGCCGACCATATCCTCGTGCATCCCGAGGCGGGCCCTCACCTCGACAGGACGCTCAAGCGCATAAGGGAATTGGGGGCCAAGTCCGGCGTGGTCTTCGACCCTTCCACGCCAACCGAGGTGATTGAGTACATGATGGACGCGATCGACGTGATCCTGGTGATGACCGTCAACCCCGGTTTCGGCGGCCAAAGCTTCATCGCCTCGCAATTGCCGAAGATAAAAAAGCTGCGCGCCATGATCGATGCGGCGGGTCGAGACATTGTTCTGGAGGTCGATGGCGGAGTCACGCCCGATACCGCGCCGCTGTGTATTCAAGCGGGGGCGACCGCTCTCGTCGCCGGTTCGGCGGTGTTCAAGGACGGACCGGCCGGGTACGGGCGGAATATCACGGCCCTACGGGGCTAGAGCGAATCCTCCCTGCGCCCTATGGGGAGGCCATGTCATCTCCCATCTTTCCTCCTGCGCCCGACCATGTCCCCATCCGACGTGCTCTGTTGTCGGTGTGGGACAAGACGGGCTTAGTCGGCGTGGCGAGGGCGCTCGTCGATCTGGGCGTGGAACTGATCTCCACCGGGGGCACTCACGCCGCCATCGCCGCCGCCGGCATTCCGGTTCGCGAGGTCAGCGAGCTCACCGGTTTTCCAGAGATGATGGACGGGCGCGTCAAGACCCTTCACCCCATGATCCACGGCGGCTTGCTCGGCGTACGCGCGGCCCCCGATCACGCGAAGGCGATGATGCAGCATGGCATCGGCGGCATCGATCTCTTCTACGGCACCCTCTACCCATTCGAGGAGACCGTGGCCTCCGGCGCGGACCTCGAGGCTTGCGTCGAGAAGATCGACATAGGGGGGCCGGCCATGACCCGATCGGCGGCGAAGAACCACGCCTATGTCGCGGTGTGCACCAGCGCGGAAGATGTCGAAGAGGTGATTGCGGCGCTCAAGGCCGACGGCGGAACCTCCAGGGCCCTGCGTCGCTGCTTGGCGGCCTACGCCTTCGCCCGCATCGCCTCTTATGACGCGGCGATCGCCGGCTGGTTCGCGATGCAAAACCACGACCCGTTTCCCGCAACCGTCTCCCTCGCCGGCAACCGAATCCAGCGCATGCGCTATGGCGAGAACCCCCACCAGGACGCCGCTTTCTATTCTGGCGCCGGGGATGCTCGACCGGGCGTGACCTCGGCGCGACAGCTGCAAGGCAAGGCGCTCAGCTACAACAATGTCGCCGACACCGACGCGGCCTTCGAACTGGTTGCCGAATTCGCCCCGGATGACGACGCCGCCGTCGCGATCATCAAACACGCCAATCCATGCGGCGTAGCCACGGGCTCGAGCTTGGCGGAGGCCTACAAGCGTGCGCTGGCCTGCGATCCGACCTCGGCGTTCGGGGGCATCGTGGCGCTGAACCGCGCGCTTGACGCCGAGACTGCGGCGGAGATCCTTGAAATCTTTACCGAAGTGGTCATCGCGCCGGATGCGGAGGCGGACGCGATCAAGCTCTTCAAGGCCAAAAAGAACGTCCGGCTCCTGGTTACCGGAAGTCTGCCGGATCCCCTGAAACCTGGAGCGACATTCCGATCCGTCGCCGGCGGCTTCCTGACCCAGACACGCGACGTTTCGCGATTGAGCGCGGACGAATTGAAGATCGTCACCAAGCGCCAGCCGACGACGGCGGAGGTCGCCGACATGCTCTTTGCTTTCACCATCGCCAAGCACGTCAAGTCCAACGCAATCGTCTTCGCTCGCGATGGGCAGACTTTGGGGATCGGCGCGGGCCAGATGAACCGCAAGGACTCCGCCCGCATCGCCGCGATGCGCGCCGCCGATTTCGGGCTCGATTTGCACGGTTCGGCCTGCGCTTCCGAGGCCTTCTTTCCGTTCGCCGATGGCCTGATTCAGGCGGCGGAAGCCGGCGCGACCGCCGTGATTCAGCCCGGCGGTTCAATCCGCGACGAAGACGTCATCGCAGCCGCCGACGCGGCGGGAATCGCCATGGCGTTCACAGGTGTTCGGGTTTTTCGGCACTGAACGAGGTTCGAGACAGGGCGCGCCATTCCGCCACGAAGCTCGCCGCTCGCGCGCCCACGGTTCCGGCGCTATCGCCAGGCTTGTAGATCGATCCGCCGATGCCGAAACCGCTCGCTCCGGCGGCGCGCCACACGGCCATCGAGGCCACCGTGACGCCACCGACCGGCAGGATGGCAGTGGTCTTGGGCAGAACAGCCGTCATCGCCTTGAGGGCCCCCGGATTGGCGGCCTCGGCGGGAAACAACTTGAGGCCATCCGCGCCGGCGGCGAGGGCGGCGAAGGCTTCGCCGGGTGTGAAAAAACCGGGGAGTGAGTTCATGGCCGCACGCTTCGTCGCGGTGATCACCCGCTGATCGCAATTCGGCGAAACGATGAACTGGCCGCCCGCCTCGGCGACGGCGGCGACGTGCGCTTCGGTCATCACCGTACCGGCTCCGATCAGCATCCGGCCGTCCAGCGCGCGGCGCAGAGCGGAAACGCTGCCCAAGGCTTCAGGCGAATTCAAAGGTATTTCCGCGCAGAGCAGGCCCGCGGCAAAAAGCGCCTCAGCAACGGCGACCGCGTCCATCGGCGTGATCCCGCGCAGGATGGGAATCAACGGCATACGCGCGAGCATGTCGTCCCAGGTCATCGCGTGATACCGTCGCGGCTTCGATCCAAAAGCCAAAGGCCGCGCGCCGCGGCGGCCTCACCTTCCACGATTGTGAAATCGCCGCACCCTGCCGACGCGAGCACGCGAGCGTAGCGCCTCGCCAGGCCGGTCTCGCCAACCACCAGGATTGGCCTATCGCGATCATGTCCCCGAAGGGCGCCCCATATTTCCGCGCCGATGAGGAGGCCTGAAAGGTAGGACGGCGCCGCGCCCGCCGAGATGCGCTGGAACAACGCCTCGGTGCGCGCGGTGAACAGCAGGCTGGTGATCGCAGGATCATCCAGGCCGCGCGCCGCGCCTAGATCGAAGGCTGCCTCGTCGTACACACCCTCAACCATCGACAGTCGAAGCACCGACTGCTCGCGCAGAAGGGCAAAGAGTTCCCCGGTCATCCAGGTGCGAAATCCAGTAATCCGACCCGTCTCGATCGCCGCCCATTTTGAATGCGTGCCAGGCAGAACGATCGCGCCGCGCCAGTCGGCGGAAGGAAGAGCACCCAGCATCTGTGTCTCTTCGCCGCGCATGACATCGATCACGCCGTTACGTTCTACGCTCAGACCGGGCGCGATTCGCGCGGGGCCGAATGGGGTTGCGAGGGAGAGGCATTGGGAGCTGATAGCTTCCATCTCAGTGGGGCAAGCGACATAGGCCGCCTCCGCCCAGCCGTTTCGGCTTCCAACCATGCCGCACATGGTAAGATTTACCGCGCCCTCGGCCGTCCAGTCTGGGATCAGCTCGCCGAGCGCTTCGGAGAATTGACCGCCGTCAATCGTGGCGACGCCACGCTTGGAAGCGCGACGTTGGACGACACCGCCATTGCGATCGAACCGAAAGACCCGAAGGTTGCTGCCGCCCCAATCGACACCGATCAATCCACTGACCGGCATCGGGCGAAGCGAAAATCAAGCCGCCTTTTGCAGGGATTTGTGCAAAAGCGTGATCGCGGCGTCGCGGTCGATACGCTCGATCGCGGCGACCTCGCGCGCCATCCGGTCAAGAGCGGACTCATAGAGCTGACGCTCCGAATAGGATTGTTCCGGTTGGCTCTCCGAGCGGTGAAGGTCACGCACCACTTCGGCGATGGAAATCAGGTCGCCGGAGTTGATTTTGGCCTCGTACTCCTGGGCTCGCCGGCTCCACATCGTGCGTTTTACGCGCGCCCGGCCTTTCAAGGTCGTGAGGGCTTGCGAGACGACATTGTTCTCAGCCAAGGCCCGCAGACCGGCGCTCTTCGCCTTCTTGGTCGGAACGCGCAGAGTCATCTTTTCATGATCAAACGTGATCACGTAAAGCTCTAGCAACGTGCCGACCACGTCTTGCTGTTCGATCGAAACCACAACGCCGACGCCGTGCGCCGGATAAACAACGTGGTCACCTACCTTGAATTCGTTTTCGGATTTGTCGGCCATGATCAAAGGTCCTTCCCATACACATACGCGCGTCACTCCCGTCGCGGGTCACGAAGACTTGCGATCCGAAAGATGAAACTAGGCGCAACGAAATGCGACTTTCGCAATCGGCAACGGCGATTTTCAGTTATCTATCACAAAATGTGGCGGTTTGAAATAGACGCGTGAACGGGCGATGAACGGCTTAGGAGCCGGCGCCAGGCTTTTCGCTGAAATACTTTTCCAGCTTACCGGTCTCGCGCTCGAAGGCTTCGGCGTCCGCCGGGGGCGTGCCTTTCACCGTGATGTTCGGCCAGATTTTAGCATAGTCGGTATTGATCTTCAGCCATTTACCATCAGGGTCGTCTTCGGTGTCCGGCTTGATGGCGTCCACCGGACATTCGGGCTCACACACACCGCAATCGATGCACTCTTCGGGGCTGATCGCCAGAAAGTTCTCGCCCTCGTAGAAACAGTCCACCGGACAGACCTCCACGCAGTCCATGAACTTACATTTTATGCAGGCATCGGTGACGATGTAGGTCATCGCTGAGCTCTTGGGAGGAAAAGGGGGCCGGCGAACGGGCGGGCGTGTTTGTCAGGCGAGGGGTCGGGTTGTCAATGGCGACGGCACGGGCGAATCGGTTGCCAATGTGTACAGACACCGCGCTTCGGCCGCCGGTCCGCGTCGCTCGCCAAGCGCCTTGACGACAATACAGATCAACTGGCCGCCCAGCGTGAACACCACCTCGTCGCCGGCCTTCACGGTGCGGGACACCTTGTCGACGCGGGCCGTTTCACCTGCGCGACCTAGTCGGATTCTCCCTTCCTCGATGGCCGCGGCCGCGCTCGTCCTGCTCTTGAAAAAACGCGCTCGCCAAAGCCAAACATCGATGCGGCAGCCTTCGTCAGCCATGGACACCCTTCCTTCGCCGGCGTCGGGGCGAGGCGGGCCGGCTCTGGAGCGCCGCGAGCGCCGAAAAAGGCGAGGATGAACTGAGTGGGGCCGGTTGCGTTCTGGCGGTCGACGCGCGTCTTCGCCAGACCGGCAGCGGGCCTTGCGCCCCCTTTCTCGAGGTGAAGCCAAGGCCCCGCAGAATGTGACGGGCTTGTTCCGGCGACCAACCCAAATCCCCGCGCGCCTCGTCGGTCAAGGTGAACCCCGACGCGCCTCCGGACCGTCGAATAAATTCTCCAAGTCGCTCGAGCGAGACAACCTCCACAGCCAGCGACGCCACGGCCATCACGCCCCTAAAACCCAGCGCCCGTGGTGGGATTGACGGATCAATCGGCCAGGGACCGAGCCCGAGGGGACGCCACTCCGGGGCCGCGCGACAGGCCAAAGCGCTGGTTACATTTGCTGCCTCGTCCCCAAGCTGATCGTGAGCGTGGATCGAAAAGGCGCCGATCGCGACGCCTAGCGCGCGCAGGGTTCGTCGTTCCACCTTGCTCAGATGCGCGAGGTCGGCGTCAACAGCGCGACGGTCCAGAACGCCGCCGCCTTGCACCAGTCGCCACGCGATTCCGCGCGCGAGACCCCTGAGATCTCCGGCGCCGATCGCGCTTTCCAGACGTTTCAACGTCGCCAGCCGCAATGTGACTTCCGCCGCCGCAAAGGCTTCGAGGCGACGAACGGCGCGTTCCCGAACCTCGGCCGCGCCGAAATCCGCATACAGGCGGGCCCGCGGCTGAAACGGTTTGTCATTGGTCAAGGTCCCTGCGGCCTCGCCCCGCCAGAGAATGTCGCCCTCGCGCGTCAGTTGAAAATCGGAATCCGGCGAGCGGGCGAGTTCGCCTAACCGACGCGCCATTTCCGGTCCCACCGCGCGCAAAGCGGCCGCCCGCAACGCCTTGGTTTCCAGCAAGCCCGAAGATCGCGCCGGCGTAAAAGCGAGACCATTGAGCTTGCCGACGAAGTGGCCCTCGACCGTCACCGATCCGTCCCTCGCGATGCCCGCCAGCACCTCGTCGGCTCGGCCCAGTCCCCGCACCAAGGCGCTCGTCCGCCTGTCGATGAAGCGCGCCATCAAGCGCTCGTGGAGAGCGTCGGAAAGTCGGTCCTCCAGCGCTCGTGTCACCTCACGCCAGTGCCCGCTGTCGTTCAGCCAATCCAGGCGATTGGCGACATATGTCAGGGTGCGTACGCTGGCCAACCGACCCGACAAGGCGTCGATCTCCCCCTCCGTGCGGTCGAGGCCACGGAACTGATCCGCCATCCAATCGTCGGGAATACGACGGCGACCAGTGCTGAGATGATCGAAGAAAACACGCACAAGGCGGATGTGCTCATCCTGGGTGTTCTTGCGAAAGTCCGGCGTCTGGCAGGCGTCCCACAAGGCGTGGAGCGCTGAGCGATCGGCGCAGCGGGCGCGCACCGCCTCATCTCCCGCCAGGGCGTGGAGCGACCGCTCATCCAGCGCCTCCGCCGCCGCTTTCAGGCCGGCGCGCGGTGGGGCCGCGGCCAGAGAGCGCTGCAGGCCGTCGAGCGAGCCCATATCCAGGTCGCCGTTGCGCCACTGGGCGAACCGCACCGGATCGAACGCGTGCTTCTCCACCGCCCCGATCAGTTCGTCGTCCATTGGATCGCAGCCGGCCGCGACCCCAAAGGTCCCGTCGGTGCGGAAACGGCCGGCGCGGCCCGCGATCTGGCCGACTTCCTGGGCGTGCAGCGGTCGGCGCCGCTTGCCGTCGAACTTGTCCAGGCCGGCGAAGGCGACGTGGTCGACGTCCATGTTGAGGCCCATGCCGATGGCGTCGGTCGCCACCAGAAAATCGACCTCGCCGGACTGGTAGAGCGCGACCTGGGCGTTGCGAGTGCGCGGGCTCAGGCTGCCCATCACCACTGCCGCCCCGCCTCTCTGGCGGCGGATCAGCTCGGCGATGGCGTAGACCTGATCAGCCGAGAAGGCGACGATGGCGCTGCGGCGGGGCAGACGGCTAAGCTTTTTCTGGCCGGTGTGGCTCAGGCTGGAGAACCGCTCCCGCGTCACGATCTCGGCTTCCGGAAGCAGCCGGCGGATCAGAGGCGCCATGGTCTGCGCGCCGAGCAACATGGTCTCGAACGTGCCCCGCGCGTGGAGCAGGCGGTCGGTGAACAGGTGGCCGCGCTCGGGATCGGCGACGAGCTGGATCTCGTCGATGGCCAGGAACTCGACCTCACGGGCTAGCGGCATCGCCTCCACGGTGCAGACGAAATAGTGCGCGCGCGGCGGGACGATCTTTTCCTCACCGGTGATCAGGGCCACGGCATTTAGCCCGCGCGCCTTCACGATCCGATCGTAAATCTCTCTCGCCAGCAATCTTAGGGGCAGACCAATCATACCCGAGGCATGTCCAAGCATCCGCTCGACAGCGAGATGAGTCTTGCCCGTGTTCGTGGGACCAAGCACCGCGATCAACTTGGCGGGCTCGCGTTCGGAACACAGGGAGCTCATTGCGAGCGATTTGGGGCCGGGTTGGGGTTTCGACAACGGATTAACGCACGATTGTCGTAGCCATGAACGGGTCGGAAACGAACCATGGACGAATCAGTGGTCACTGGCTGCTTCGGTATTTGTTCACCACTAGGTGTAGTGGCGACTCCACGTAGGGAGCGGATTGGGCCGGTCGATGCGGACGCCATCCTTGACGAGCGTGCGGTCGCCCCTCTATATCGCCGCCTCTTTTCAGCGGCCTGACCGCTTGAACGCTTCTTTCGAAAGTCACGCGCATGTCCCGCCGTTGCGAACTCACCGGCGTCGGCCCGATGGTCGGCCATAACGTCAGCCACTCCAACATCAAGACGAAGCGCCGGTTCCTGCCGGCGCTCTCGCCGACGACCCTACAATCGGACAGCCTTGGTCAGAAGTTCAAGCTGCGGATCACGAACGCGGCCCTGCGAACCATCGACTTCCGCGGCGGCCTTGACCCATTTCTGACAAAAGCCAGGGACGAAGATCTTTCGTCCCGCGCATTGAAGATCAAGAAACAAATCAAGGCCAAACTCGCCGCCGCCGACGCGGGTTGAGCCCCTTTTTTCCGCTTCGAGGGAAAGAAGCTGCGCGCGGGCGCATAAGGAAGCCTTCGCTCGCCACGCGTTCGAGCCATAAAGATTCCTGGATCTGTGTGGCGTGGGGGTCGCTTCCCTCGTGAAGAACGATCGCGGAAAGTCTATAGAACCTACCTCACGAATTTGAGGCGAATTCCTTGATACCCGAAATCGGTCAGCTGGCGTTGATCCTCGCCCTCCTTCTGGCTCTTATTCAGACTGGGACCGGGCTCGTCGGCGCCTGGCGGCTTGATTCCCACCTTATGTCGGCTGGGCGCGCGGCGTCGTTAGCGCAGGCGGGGTTCATCGTCGTCGCGTTTTGCGCGCTAGCCGCATGCTACGGCCTCAATGACTATTCCGTGGCTCTGGTCGCCGAGCATAGCAATCGAGCCCAGCCATTGGTCTATCGGCTCGGAGCCACCTGGGGCAGCCACGAAGGGTCGATGCTGCTCTGGGTGCTAATCCTCGGTGTCTACGGAGGCGCGGTGGCGGTTTTCGGCGCGACTTTGCGGGAAACACTTCAGGCGCGGGTGCTGGCTGTTCAGGGTCTCGTTGGAGCTGCCTTCCTCGGCTTCATGCTCTTTACTTCGAACCCGTTTCTGCGGCTGTTTCCGGCGCCGCCGGATGGCGCCGAGTTGAACCCGGTCCTGCAGGACCCGGGACTGATCTTTCATCCTCCGGTGCTCTACCTGGGCTACGTGGGCTTCTCGATGGCCTTTTCGTTCGGCGTGGCGGCTTTGCTGGAGGGCCGCGTCGATGGCGCGTGGGGGCGCTGGGTCAGGCCTTGGGTTTTGGCGGCCTGGATCTGGTTGACCATCGGGATCGCGGCCGGCAGCATTTGGGCCTACTACACCCTCGGTTGGGGCGGCTGGTGGTTTTGGGACCCGGTCGAAAATGCTTCCCTGATGCCGTGGCTAATCGGGACCGCATTGCTCCATTCGTCGTTGGTGCTGGAGCGTCGCGGCGCTCTTGTCAGCTGGACCATCCTGCTATCTATCCTGACCTTCTCGATGAGCTTGATTGGGACCTTTCTGGTGCGATCGGGCGTGCTGACGAGTGTCCACGCGTTCGCTTTGGACGCCCGGCGCGGGGTATACATACTTGGCATAATCGCGCTTCTAACCGGCTCTGCTCTCACTCTGTTCGCGATCCGCGCGCCGGCGCTTAGGTCGGGAGCCTCTTTTGCCCCGGTGTCCCGCGAATACGCCATCACCCTCAACAATGTCCTTCTCGTCAGCGCGACGGCGACGGTTTTTCTCGGCACGTTCTATCCGGTGTTTCTCGATGTCCTGCACGGCGACAAGATTTCCGTCGGACCGCCGTATTTCGAGGCGACGTTCGGGCCGATCATGATGATTCTGTTGGCGTTGCTTAGCTTCGGACCCGTCCTCAATTGGCGCCGTGACAGCATAGCAATGCTGATCAAAAGGGTGCGTATTCCGAGCGTGATCGCTATCGCTGTCTTGGCTATCGGCGCCCTCATTTGGGGACCCTTGACCGCCCTCGGTCTTTCCCTCGGCGTCTGGCTGGTTGGCGGCGCGATTCTTGTCCTCGCCCGGCGCGGCTCGCTACGGGCTGTCCCGCTCGCGGTCTGGGGCATGGCGCTCGCGCATGCTGGGATGGGGATCACAACGCTGGGCATCACCGCTGTTTCGTCCTGGACTAGCGACAAGGTCCTGTTGATGGCGCCCGGCGAGGCCGCGACCCTGGCCGGTCGGACTTTCCACCTCGACAGCCTCCGGGTGGTCGAAGGCGCGAATTATCAGGCCAACCAGGCGCGGTTCACGGTGAGCGGGCCGCTAGGGCACAGACAATTGATTTCCGAGCGGCGCTGGTTCCCCGCGAGTCAGAGCTACACGACGCGGGCCGGGATTGGAGCCTCCCCGATCGGCAACACCTATATATCGCTGGGCGAAGCCGGTGGGCCGGGCAAGGTCATCGTCAGGCTTTGGGTCCACCCGCTTGTCGGCTGGATTTGGGGTGGAATCGTCACCATGGCGTTCGGCGGCGCGCTGTCCCTGGCCGACCGGGGACTGCGAAAGGTGACGGTGCGACGGGCGCGATTAGCGGCGGTCACTGCGGGGCTGGCGCCCGCCGCGGCGTGAGACGGTTTTTGTTTCTGGCCCCGATGGTGGTCGTCCTCGGCGTGCTCGGCATCTTCTTCTTCGGCCTCCGACGCGATCCTGGTTTGCTGCCCTCGACTCTGATCGGCAAGCCGGTCCCTATCTTTGACCTGACCCCGGTCAGGTCGGGTGAGGCGAGGCTTGTGTCGCGACAATTACGCGGCGAACCCCGACTGCTGAACGCGTTCGCCTCTTGGTGCGTGGCCTGCCGCGCCGAGCATCCAGTCTTGCTAGCGCTTAAAGCGCAAGGGGTGGCGATCGACGGACTGGACTGGAAGGATGCGCCGGCGGCGGGCGCGGCCTATCTCGACAAAGACGGCGACCCTTACGCCCGTGTCGGTTCCGATCCCACCGGGCGGGCCGGGATCGATCTGGGCGTGGCCGCGGTTCCGGAAACCTTCGTCGTCGATGGCGCCGGGGTGATCCGCTACAAGCACGTGGGTCCGATCTCGCCCGAGGACTGGAACAACACCCTCCAGCCGCTGATGGCGCGCCTCAGGGCTACCGGATGAGGCGTTGGTTTCTCCCTATAGCCGCCGCTTGTTGCGCGGCGGGGCCTCTCCAGGCGGTTACACCAGCCGAGCAGCTGCGCGATCCCGTGCTCGAGGCGCGGGCGCGGAAGATCGGTGGAGAGTTGCGCTGCGTCGTCTGCCAGAACCAGACCATCGACGATTCCGACGCTCCCCTCGCGGCCGACCTGCGCGTCCTGCTAAGGCAGCGTCTTGTAGGAGGGGACACCGACGCCCAGGCCATCGCCTTCGTGGTCGATCGATATGGCCGCTTTGTCCTGCTCAAGCCGCCGATGGAGGGCGACACTCTTTTGCTGTGGTGGGCGCCTGCGTTGATGCTCGCGGTCGGCGCGGCTCTGACGTTTGCCTACGCCAAAGGCCAGGGCGGCGCGCCGGAATCCGCGCCCCTGACAGACGAAGAGCAGGCGCGGCTAGCGCGGATCATTGGCGAGGTCCCTCAACGAGACGAGGGCATGACATGATCCTCTGGGTCATGCTCGCAATGATCGCCGTGGCGGCGGCGGCGGTTAGTTTGCCGTTGCTACGGCGGGGAGGCCGCCGGGGAGATCCGACGGCCGAGGTCATCCGACGGCAGTTCGTGGACGCGGACGCCGCCCCGGACGCGGCGCGTCGCCTGCTGGCCGAAACGCCCACCGCAATGACGCCGAGCGAGCGCGGTCTCGGCCACGGGATCCGTTTCGCCTCGGTCGGCGGCGTCCTTTTCATCCTCGTCCTGGGTACGGTCGGCTTGTACTTCAAAGTTGGCGCCCCGGAACTGGCGGGCGCGCGAGCCGGCGCGGCCCCCATGGTAGGCGCACAGCGACCGGACCTCACGGCCGAGCTGGAGCAGCGCGTGCTTTCCGCCCCCGACGACGCCTCGAGCTGGAATCGGCTGGGAATCGCCTATGCCGTCGCGAACCGGTTTTCGGACGCAGCCATAGTCTTTGCTCGGGCGTCCAGGCTAGATCCCGCAGTTTCCGCCTATCCATCCGCGGAGGGTGAAGCGCTGACTCAGGCAGCCAAGGGAAAGGTCGAGCCGGACGCCCGCGCCGCTTTCCTCGCTGCCCTCGCGGCCGATCCCTCCGACCCCCGCGCCCGCTATTACCTCGCTCTCGCGAAGGATCAGGCCGGCGATCACAAGGGCGCCATGGCGGACTGGGAAACGCTGATCCGCAGCGCGCCCAGGGATGCGCCATGGCTGCCGCAGGTCCGCGCCTTCGTCGCTCGAGCGGGCGGTCGCGTAAGTAGCGGAAACCAATAGCGCTGACCTTCGTTTTCCACGTCTCTTTAGTGGACAGGATGGCGAGGATGGATACGAACGAAGATGGCGGCATATCGCGTCGGACGGTTTTCGGCACGGCTGGGCTAGGCCTCGCGGCGGCTGCGGTGACCGCTGGACCCTCCGCGGCTCAAGGCGGGGGAGGCGGCTCTACGGCGGCGCCGTTTGGGGATCCGACGACGAAATATCCGAGGCCTCCCTTCCAGCATCAGCATCAGAAATGGCCCGGTCTCGCTCGGGACATGATCCCGCGTCCCGACCATGGGGAAACCAGCTACAAGGGTTCGGGGCGTCTGCTCGGCCGAAAGGCGCTGATCACGGGAGGGGATTCCGGCATGGGCCGGGCCGCCGCTATCGCCTACGCTAGAGAAGGCGCCGATGTCGCCATCAACTACCTGCCGTTCGAAGAGCCCGACGCTCAAGAGGTGATCGCTCTGATAAAGGCAGCCGGCCGGACGGCTATCGCCATTCCGGGCGACCTCCGTAGCGAGGCGTTTTGCCAACAGATGGTTGAACGCGCGGTTCAAGGGATGGGAGGCCTGGACATTCTGGTCAACAACGCCGCACGCCAGCAGACTCACACCTCGATAATGGAAATCACTTCCGAAAATTTCGATTGGACGATGAAAACCAACGTCTACGCGCCGTTTTGGACGATCAAGGCCGCGTTGCCGCACCTAAAACCGGGTTCAGTAATCATCGGCACGACCTCCGAGCAGGCCTACGATCCATCGCCTGACCTGTACGATTATGCTCAGACCAAGGCGGCTACGATGAATTACGTTAAGTCGCTGGCCAAGCAGCTTGGACCCAAGGGGATCCGCGTCTGCGGCGTCGCGCCTGGGCCGATTTGGACACCGCTGCAGGTTAGCGGTGGCGCGACCCAGGAGAAGTTGGAGCAGTTCGGTGGGCAGACCCCGCTGGGCCGCCCCGGTCAACCGGCCGAACTCGGTTCGATTTACGTCCAACTCGCCGCAAGCGACGCGAGTTACGCCAACGGAAACGTTTATGGCGCGGCTGGGGGGAGCGGCCAGCCGTGAACGCGTGGGACCGTCGCCAAGCGCGACGGCGACAGGTGCGTATCGTATCAGCGGGTGCGATAGTGCCCGCCGATGACCGATCTCACCGACCATGGCCTCGGGCCCACATCACATAGCTACATCTCGCAGCGGCTGCGCCTTCACTACGTCGATTGGGGCAACCCAACCGCGCCGCCTCTTTTGTTGATACACGGCGGGCGCGATCACTGCCGAAATTGGGACTGGGTAGCGCGGGAGCTTCGATCCGATTTTCATGTGATCGCTCCCGATCTACGGGGCCACGGCGATAGCGCCTATTCGCCCAGCGGCGACTACTCGATGTCAGCGTTCCTCTACGACATCGCACAACTCGTGCATCAGCAGGATCTTGCTCCCGTCAACATCGTCGCCCACTCCATGGGTGGGAGCATTGCTCTGCGGTACACTGGAGCGTTCTCCAGGAACGTCGCAAAACTGGCGGTGATAGAAGGCCTCGGCCGCTCCCCGGCGATGGAGAAGGAACGCGCGAATCTCACTCCCGATCAGCGGCTTCGGCGTTGGGTGCGGAACGAACGCGCGCTGGCTGGCCGCCTGCCCAGACGCTATGCCTCGATCGACGAGGCGCTAGCGAGGATGCAGACCGAAAACAGGCACCTTACCCCTATGCAGGCGCGGTATCTTACCACCCACGGGGTGAGCCAGAACGAGGATGGGACCTATAGCTGGAAATTCGACAATTACGTCCGTTCCGAAAGCCCAGCTGATTTGTCGACCTCCGAACTCCATTTCCTTTGGTCACAGATCAACTGTCCAACGCTTTTGATTTACGGAGCCGAGAGCTGGGCTTCCAACCCGTTGGTCGATGGTCGTATGAAGCATTTCAAGAACGCAAGGGTCGAAACCTTCGAGGGCGCGGGCCACTGGGTACACCACGACAAGCTTGATGAATTCGTAGTGACTCTGCGCGCGTTTTTATGATTTGGGAGTTCGACATCGCTGTCAGGCGTACGCCATTGCTTTCGCCCCCGCGTGACGAAGGATCATTCCAGCGCGGGCCCCCGTGGATTGATCGTCCCTCACATTGACTTCTCCATTCACGATCGTCGCTTTGTACCCCCGCGCCCGTTGAGTAAAATGTGGCGCTCCTCCGGGAAACGTGTGGGCGATCTCCGGCCGCAGTTGCGTGAGACGATCGAAATCGAAAACATTGATATCGGCGCGCATGCCAACCTTTAAAGCGCCTCGATCGGTAAGGCCCATCACGCGCGCCGGTTGCGATGTCATCCGACGAACGCCCTCGGGGAGGCTGAAGACGCCTTCGTCCCGGACCCAATGCTTAAGTACAAAGGTGGCCCAGTCGGCGTCGATAATCTGGGAGACGTGCGCCCCCGCGTCGCCGAGGCTCGGTAGAACCCGATCGGAGTGACGGAACAGATCCCCTAGTTCATCGAGATCCTGGCAGAACAGCCGGTAGTTGAACAAAGCTCGACCTTCGGTCTCGCGCGAGAGGCGGATAAACATCTCTGCGAAGGTCTCGCCGCGAGCCGCCATATCTGCTTTGACGGAGCGATTCCGAGGGGCGGTGAGATCCGGCGCCTCGCCGTCTCCAATATAGTAGGTGTGCTCCAGCGGAAGGCGGGTTTCGCCGGCCTCGACAAGCGCGGCCACCATCGCCGGGTCTTTCAGAGCGGCGACCCGGCCGCGCAAGTCGCATGTTCTAATTCGATCCCAGGCTTCGCCGCGGAAGGGAAGGCTGCACTGCAGACCGAACATGAAGCCCGTGCCTTTTACCTGGCAGATCGCGGTAAGGTCCCGGCCAGTCGCCAAGCGACCCAGATTCTGGGCGGCCGCTCGTCCCGCGCCCGGTTCGGCCCCCACCGCATACGAAAACAACACGCGCGCCCCAGTCTGGTCTGTCATCGCCTTCAGTACGTCGCCGCTAGCCCCCACTGCCTGCATCACGCCGCTGCGCGCCGCCACGGCTTTACCGATCTCCACGAGCTCGGACGGGTCCGCGAAAGTGCCGGGAATGGAACGGCCGTCCGGAGCCTTGTGTGGAGCAAACCGGTTGGTGGAAAATCCGACAGCCCCAGCATCCATCGCCTGACCTACGATCCGGGCCATCGCGGCGACCTCGTCATCGGACGCCGCTTCAGCGAACGATCGATCTCCCATGACGTAGTAACGAACAGCGCTGTGTCCTACCAAGCCAGCGATATTTAGGCCGGGCCTCAACGTCTCTAACGTCGTCAAATACTCGCCATAAGTCTCCCACGTCCAGGGAAGCCCACTCATGATGGCTTGCGCGGGAATATCCTCGACAGACTCCATCATGCCCGCGAGGAACTCTCGGTCTTGCGGCTTGCATGGCGCGAAGGTGACCCCGCAATTGCCCATCAAAGCGGTCGTCACGCCATGCCAACTGATTGGCGTCAGGTCCGGATCCCAGCCAATTTGAGCGTCAAGATGCGTATGAAGGTCGATGAAGCCCGGCGATACGGTGAAGCCCGCGGCGTCGATTTCATCCGTGCCTCCTCCTGAAACCACACCTAACTCGGCGATGAGCCCATCCTTGATCGCGAGGTCACCTAGTCTGGGTTCAGACCCCAGCCCATCGACGAGCGTTCCGCCGCGAATGACGATATCGTGAGCCATCGCACTTCCTCCAATCGTGCGGTCGACGCCCGCAGTTTCCAGTTAGACCCCGCGACCGAATTCGCTCAAGTGCGATTGATCGCGCCCTTGTCTGAAGGGTCCCTCCGATTGGCCATTAAACGGCTGGTCCACCACGCGCCACCAGCGAAAACCAATATGCCCAACCAGATGAAGACGAATGACGCGAGCCTGAGAGATGTAAGCGGCTCACCCAGCGCGATGCCGAGCGCAAACCCCATCGTGGGCGATATAAATTGCAGAAAACCGATCAGCGACAATGGCAGGCGCCTAGCCGACCAACTGAAAAGCACCAGTGGCGCGACTGTCACCGGTCCGGCGAGCATCATCAGCAGAGAATTGGGCATCGTTTTGCCGAAGACGCCGGTCCCCGCATGGCCAAGCCAAAGCACACAGGCGACACCCGGAGCCATGATCAAAAGACACTCTACAAACAGTCCCGCCTGCGCCTCGGCGTCGATCTGTTTGCGGATCAGGCCATAGACCCAGAAACTGAACGCTAAATAAAGCGCGATCAACGGCAAATGGCGGATCGCAACTGCCTGAAGACCTACGCCCACAATCAACAAGCCGATCGCGATCATGCCAACGCGGCCAATCCGCTCTCGAAATATCAGGCCGCCGACTGCCATGTTCATCAAAGGATTGATGTAATATCCGAGGGCGGCGTCGAGGTTATGCCCGTGATTGACCGACCAGACGTACAGCGCCCAACCGCTGCCCACGGCGCTGGCCGAGATTGCCAAAAGCGCGACGTGGCGAGGACTTCGAAGCAGACGAGCGACCTCTCGGCGCTGTCCGGCCATAAGGACAAGAATGCCCGCGCAGGGAGCGGACCACGTGGCGCGCTGGGCGACGATTTCCCACGCTGTTGCGCCAACGCGGCCGAGAGCCAGAAAGAGCAAGGGCGCGGCGCCCCACATCACATAGCAAAGAATGGCTGCGCCAAATGCTTTCCGACGATCGATCTCGGCGACTTGGCTCGTCAGTGGGTCAAGACTTTTTGAGTCAGCATTCCGCGTTCGGCGAGGAGCCGAGCGATCTGGACCGCGTTCAGCGCGGCGCCTTTCCGTAGATTGTCGGACACAACCCAAATCGATAAGCCATTGACAACGGTCGGGTCCTTGCGGATTCGCGAAACATAGACAGCGTGCTCGCCCTGAGCCTCTTTCGGCGTGATGTAACCGGTGCTATCGCGCTTATCGATAACTTGAACACCCGGCGCTTCGCGCAGGATATCCCGTGCGTCGTCCTCGTCGAGAGGCTTGTAAAACTCGATGTTGACCGCCTCGGAGTGTCCAACCATCACCGGCACCCTAACGCAAGTAACTGTAAGCGCAATTGTCGGATCGATTATCTTGTGGGTCTCTTCCCACATTTTGGCTTCCTCGTCGGTATAGCCATCGTCGCGGAACTCGCCGATATAGGGGATGACGTTGAAGGCAATCTGCTTTGGAAATACCTTCGGTTCCGGCGCCCCCAAAACGAAGACACCTTTAGTCTGCTCCCAAAGTTCGTCCATTCCTTCGGCGCCGGCCCCCGAAACCGATTGATAGGTCGCCACGACAACGCGTTTAATGCGGGCCTCATCATGCAACGGCTTCAGCGCCACAACGAGTTGTGCCGTCGAACAGTTCGGGTTGGCGACGATGTTTTTCTTTCGGGCCAAGGCGATCGCATCGGGATTGACCTCGGGCACGATCAGCGGCACGTCAGGGTCCATCCGAAACGCCGAAGAGTTGTCGATCACGATCGGCCCAGCAGCGCCGATCCTAGGCGACCATTCGCGTGAAATGGACGCTCCGACGCTCATTAGAACGACGTCGACCTTGGAGAAATCGAATTGCGCCATGTCTTCGCATTTTATGACGCCACTCTTCCAGCCGACTTCCACGCCCAACGACTTGCGAGAGGCGATGGCGTGCATCTTGTCGACGGGAAATTCGAGC
Organism: Caulobacterales bacterium; assembly: GCA_038231315.1. Taxonomy (GTDB): domain Bacteria; phylum Pseudomonadota; class Alphaproteobacteria; order Caulobacterales; family Caulobacteraceae; genus Acaudatibacter. Next base: position 117,030 of record JBBRLN010000003.1, on the reverse strand, counting down.
TCCTCGAGAATGTTCAGCATCTCGCGCCCTACCGCGCCCGTGGCGCCGACGACGGCCACCCGGTACCCCATCTTCAACTCTCCTGAATTGCGGAAGGGGGTTGCTAGCCCCGGAAGGCGACGGGAGCAAGATCACGCGGCGAACGCGCGTTAGTAGCCTCGCCCCCGTCCCTCGATGGGCCAGATATCCACCACGGTGTCGCCTCGGACCAAGTGATAGGCGTCATAGAGATTTACAGTGGGGTCGCAGTGGGGTGTGCCGAAGGTCACGATGTCGCCCAGGCGAGGCGCGGCGCGGCCCGCCGGCGGGAACACCGCGCCGTGCTCGTCGCCCATGAAGCGATAGGAGGACCCAGGTTCAACGCCGGCTAAAATCGTGGGCGGGCCGGCCTCGGTCGAGAAGGCCTTGAAGCCAGCATCCACGGTCGCCATGAAAACTTGATTCGCGCTGATCACGCGCGCGTCGATCAAAAGGGCCACCTCGAAATCGCCCCCACCGGAGAATTCGCAATCCGCGTATTGTCGGTCCATAAATATGTAAGAGCCGACCTGAAGCTCGGTCAAAACACCGAGTTCGGCATCTATGGCATGCGTGCCAGTGCCCCCGCCGGTGATTGTGGGCGGCGGCAGCCCAGCTGCGTTAAGCGCCGTGATGATCGTTGACAGGTAGCCTGTTCGTTCGACGATCGCGTCGCGTCGCTCGGCAAACGATTCGATATGCTGCTGCAAGCCACAATAGAATTGAATCCCCCCGAAGCTCAGATTGGGCGCTGCTTGGATCCGCTGAGCTAGCTCCACTGCCGCCTCGAGGCTGGCGACGCCGGTCCGGTGGATTCCCGGATCGATATCGACCAAGAGGGTAAGTGGTTGGCCTGTCGCCACGAGGGCGTCAACGGCATCCGGGTGATCAACCGCCGACGATAGGCTTGGGATACGCTTCGATAACTCAACCAGTCGCTCCACCCCGGGCACACCCACAACCGGTGAAGTGATCAGGATGTCGCTGATTCCGCCTTCGGCCAAGGCTTCGGCCTCACCCAGTTTGGCGCAGCACACGCCCACCGCGCCAGCCGCGATTTGCCGCTTTGCAATTTCGACACTCTTGTGGGTTTTGGCGTGCGGCCGCAGTGCCACGCCCGACTTGCGCGCGAACGCCACCATGGCCGCGACATTCCGCTCCATGGCGTCAATGTCGATGAGAAGGGCGGGCGTGTTCAATGCCGCTCGCGAGCCTTGGCGACCAATGAGAAAACGATGGCGATCGAGAGCGTTCACGCCGCGGCCGCCGAACCCTGCGACGTTTCCTGTAGAGAAAAAGCGAAGAGGTTGCGCAAGTAGTCGTTCATGAATTTGCCGGTTGGATCGGCGCTCCTACGCACCGCCCCCCATCTCGACGCCATGGGGTAAAGGCGCACGACATCGTCGCTCGTGAGCGTGTGGCGCTTTGCCCAATGTGGGCGCGACCCGTGAGCTCTGAACACTGACTCGACCAATCCGAAGGCGTCTGACCACGGCATTTTTGCGTATTGGTGAAAGGAGATTGAAACGCACGGTCCCGCGTTCATCGGCGACAGCCAGATGTCATCCCCCGCGACAGTGCGAAACTCGAAGGGGAAGATGATCGGCAGCCGCCTGCGGCGAACCGCGCCTATCGCCTCGCGCAAAGCATCTGGTCCGGCGGGTGCGGGAATCTCGCCTTCCATTTCCTCGAAGCGAATGTTTCGCTCCGAAGGGAAGACGCTCCAGGCCGGCGCGGCGCGGCTGGACGAACCAGCTCCGCGCGAGAGCAACCTTTGAAGTGTCGGGGCCCAGCTCGGAGTCAGGCTAGCAAGGTCGCAGGCCGCCTGGAAAACCGCGCGGGACGGGTCCGGGGGGACGGGGTCGTCGCCGACCTCGACGAGATCGAGAGTCTTCAGGATGGCAAAGTTCGCGTAAGGGAAGACGAAGAACTCTACATGCCTGTGCGTCGAGACCAATTCGTCCCAACGCTCGAGAACCTCCGCCAACCTTACGCGCTGGAGCGTCTCACGAAGTCGAAACGCCGGGGCGACAGCTAGCTTCACGCTTTGCATGACGCCTAGCATACCCAAGCCGACACGCGCCGCCTGAAAGAGCTCGGGCTCCTTCCCGACGTCACATTCCACGGTCGTACCCTCAGCCGTTACGAGGCGAAAGCCGAGAGCGAACGTCGACAGAGATCCGAGGGTGCGACCTGTGCCGTGAGTTCCTGTCGAAATCGCCCCGGCTATCGACTGTTTGTCGATGTCGCCTTGATTGTCGAGTGAGAGGCCCACCTCCCACAGCGCCTTCGTCAGTTTGGAAATCGGCCAGCCCCCTGGGGTCCAAACCGAGGCGCGATCGTCCGAGACTTCAAGACCCCCCTCCATGTCTTCCAGGTTCAAAAGGACCCCGTCCGTCTGGCAAAGGGGCACGAAAGAATGTCCAGCGCCCACGACGCGCACGGAACGCGCTCCGGCGACGATGCGCGACAGCTCCGCTGACGTCCGCGGCCTTTCGATCCTCGCGGGATCGCTGGTCACGCTTCCCGACCAATTACGCCATTGAGGCATTCGCTATCCCCTGTCGCCTGAAACCCACGTTAGACGGAACGAAGCCAAAATCGAGTGGTGAGCCTTCTCAGATTTATGACATCGCCACATTAAACAGCGCCGTCCGTCAGGCGCTGGTTTGGCGCAGGCTGGCGGAATGAGTAAGAGGTCACGTGTTTGAACGCGAGTGCCGCCAATGGCCACCTTAGATACCGAATTGATCGACCTTATAGCCGATGAAGCTTTGATCGATCGGAGCCTTCTGGTTCGGTCGGCGACGCTCGGGGATGTTGGCCTCGACTCGGTAGGCGTGGTCAGTGTGATTTTCGCTGTCGAAGAAAAATATGACGTCGAAATAAAAGAGGACGCCTTTGCGGACACCGTGGATCTGGGTCAGTTCCTCGACCGGCTCGAAGCGATCATATTGAGGGCCGGCTGAAATCTTGTCTTCCACGAACCGCATTGTGGTGACCGGCTTAGGCGCCATCAGCGCGCTAGGGTCCAACGCGTCCGAAAATTGGCATGCAGCTCGCGATGGCCGTTCCGGAATTCGGCGGCACGCCTTCAACCCCGGACCAAACGGTCCTGAACCTCACGAGACCCCGGCGGCGCTTGTCGCTCACGATTTCGTCAGCCCGCTGGAATGCGTGCTCGGCCGAAAATTGGGCAGTTCTCTCGACGCCTTCTCGTTGTTCGCAATGCATGCGTCTCAGGAGGCGTTACGCCATGCAGCGCTCCTGGGCTCACCGGTTTTGGAATACAAGTGCGCTGTTGTTCTCGGCCATGGCTTCGCGGGTATCCATACGCTGGAGACATCATACGAACGCTTCTACGGGCAAAAGCTCGGCAAACTGCATCCGTTGAGTGTGCCGAAAGTGATGGTTAGCGCCCCGGTCAGCGCGGTTGCGATGGAATTCGGTATCAAGGGACCAGTATTCGCTGTTTCCAGCGCTTGCGCGTCTTCGGGGCACGCGATCGCGCAAGGGGCGGCTATAATCGCAAGCGGTCAGTGCGAGGTCGCCCTGGTGGGTGGCAGCGAGGCGATCGCGACGCCAGCCTGCCTGCGCGCTTGGGAAGGCTTGCATGCGATGAGTGGGACGATGTGTCGCCCGTTCTCCAAGGATCGTGATGGCATGACGATCGGTGAAGGCGGCGCCGCGCTGGTTCTCGAGTCTGAAAGGCATGCCGAAAAAAGGGGCGCGGCAGTTTTGGGTCGGCTCTCCGGGATCGGACTCTCCTCCGACGCCTTTCATTGGACCCAGCCGAGTCTGGACGGCGCCGTCCGGGCGATGCGAAGCGCCGTCGAACAAGCCGGGGAGGATGGGCGGCGTGGGATTTTGATATCTGCTCATGGGACGGGGACGCCTCTCAATGACAAGAATGAAGCAGCAGCCATCAAGATTTTGTTTGGTGACCGAGCGCGCCAGCATCCGGTCATCGCGACCAAAAGCGGACATGGCCATGTGATTGGAGCGTCGACGGCGCTACAGGCGGTCATTGGCCTCCAGGCGATGAAGGAGCGCCTAGCGCCCCCGATTTTGGGATGGTTGGGCGCCGATCCCGACTGTGATCTCGATTTAGTTTTGGGCGAAGCGCGGGCCATCGACACCGAGGCGCTGCTGTTGAACGCCTTCGCCTTCGGCGGATTAAATACTAGCCTGATGTTTCATCGATAATAATGACTCCGCTTTAGAATTAATACGTTGATAGTAAAGATGTATGCTCAGGAAGCTATTCGATGAAAAAGCTCGCCGCCTTATATAAAACCGTTGTTGCAGCGGCGATGCTTGCGCCGGTCGTAGGTATGGCCGGCCCTACAAAGGTTACGATCGATTCAGGCGTGATCGTTGGAATCGCAATGGCGGAGGGAGCCGTCTTTAAAGGCGTGCCCTTCGCGGCGCCGCCAACAGGCGCGTTGCGCTGGGCTCCGCCTGCTCCGGTTGCCCCTTGGACAGTCGAACGCACGGTGTCGGATTTCGGCGCGAACTGCCCTCAGAAATTGGCGCCGAACGGAGCGCCGAATTCCGGCGGCGCGGTAGGACCGATCAGCGAAGACTGCCTTTACCTGAACGTTTGGACGCCCACCCACGCGGTCAAAGCTCCTGTCATGGTGTGGCTTCATGGCGGTGGTAACACCACAGGAGCGGGGTCGCTTGGCGCTTACGAGGGAGCCGCGTTCGCACACGACGGCGTCATATTGGTCACGCTGAACTATCGCCTTGGCGCTTTCGGGTTTTTCGCTCACCCCGCTCTGACAAAGGCAGCGAAGGCGAACGAGCCGCTCGTAAACTACGGACTGATGGATCAGGTGGCCGCGCTGAGCTGGGTGAAACGCAATATTGCTGCCTTCGGCGGCGACCCGGGCAACGTCACCCTTTTCGGCGAGTCGGCTGGCGGCGAGGACACACTTCTCCTGATGACGGCGCCAGCTGCCCAGGGCTTGTTCTCGAAAGCCATAGTCCAATCGGGTGGTGGGTGGGCGCCGCTGGCTACCCTCGCCAAGCGGGAAGCACAAGATGAAGCGCTCGCGCGCGGCGTAGGAGCGTCGGCGAATGCGACTGTCGAAGATCTCCGCGCAATTCCAATGGCCAATCTCGTAGAGCTGAACAGCTTTCGTGGTGGCCCCGCAATTGATGGTCGGCTTATACTAGAGGGAACACCGCAAGCCTTCGCGTATGGTCACTACGCTCATATTCCCCTGATCATCGGTTCGAATGATTGGGAGGCCTCGTTGATGCAATTGCTCAAGGTACCGCCGGCGGCCGCGCTGGCCGCGGCCCCGCCCGCGTTAAAATCCGCTTATGCCGACATTGCGGACGACGGCGCCCGCGCCGCAGCGCTTTTCACTGATGGTTTCATGGGTGCGCCCGCCCGATGGATCGGTGCGAAGACATCCAAAAGCCGATCGTTTCTATATCAGTTCGCGTACGTGCCCGAGAGTCGACGCGGCGCGGTTCCTGGCGCCGGTCACGCTTCGGAAATTCCATTCGTGTTCGCCAGCTGGAACACCCTGGGAGCCGTGGGCGGCGGCATCCGACCGACACCCGCCGACCTCGCCATAACCGCAAGAATACACGGGTGTTGGGTTAGCTTCGCAAAGACCGGTGCTCCTAGTGATCCTTACGGGATCAAATGGCCCGCCTACACACCGACAAAGGACACTCTAATGCTCTTTGACACGGATACGCGATTGGCGCACGGGCTGAACGCCTCACACCTAGAGGCGCAGCAAGCTACCCAACTTAAAAACCTGGGACTAACGCAGTAGTGTTGCGAAGCGCCTATGGCGCTTAACATGCAGCGAGGCTTTTTTGACGGAGGTGACAGCAAACCGAGCGCGCGACGGCGGTTTCGTTGCCACTCGACCTGGGGCCGGTGGGAGGAGGCGTTGCCTAGCCGCGCATCGGACGAGTTCCGGCGCCCACGCCAAATTGGACTATTCAGCCTTCGCCTTGCCTTCAATGGCCGCGTAGATCGCTATCGGCGGCGATAGGATCAGAGGCCACACCATCGCCGATACGAATGCGCCTAGGACGATTTCCACCACCCTCGCCTTAGTAAAATAAGCTACCAACGAACTCATGTCGGGATTCATCATCGACGCCAGAGCACTCCCGCCCCCGACCAAGCCCACAGCCGCGAACACAACAACGTAGGCCAACACTAACACAACCAACGCGAGCACGGTCGCGAGAAGATAGGAACCGAAGATCGGCCAAAACCTATGTCGTGTCAGCCTCCACGAACCAAATAGGTCCACCCGTCCCGTGGCAAAGGTCAGAGGGGAGGAAAGCGAAAGTCGGATGGCGGCCCACGTGAAACCCAGGAGAACACCAGCGACCATCAGCGCATTCACGAGCGCCGAGACATCTTTCCCAAGCGTGGACGCAACTAGGCCTGCGATGAGGGCGATGAGTAAAAATCCGACGTAGAAGCAGACAAAGGTCACAACTGTCAGAACCTGCAGCATTAGCTGGCGAAGCTCATCCATTCCAAGTCGTAGATAGGCGGAACGGCGGTCTTCTGGATGGAGAACGACACGATTAACGGCCGCATAGACAACACCGTTGAGAAGGAGAGCGACTACAAAAATCACAAGATAGGAAGGCAGTAGCCGCGAGACCGCCTGCAGCGCCAGGGTAGTGTCTTTATTGCCTGTCGCCGCAAGAGTCTGGAGACGAACGATATCCTGTCCAGAAAGGGCGACCAAAAACGCCGGGAAAAAAAGCGAGCCAGTCAGCGCGAGCGCGCACCAGATGGCGAACAGCCCCCAATGCTCCCGAACGACCCGAAAACCCGCAAATGCGACGTCCGTTGTGGAAAAGTTCGCCGACTTGGTCACCGTCACCCCGATCCTGGCATGCCAAAGCTTGTAGTATCGACCTTGATGTGGCGCCAGCCGATCCAAAGCGGCGCGGCGATTGGTTTTCACGCGGCGCCTAGTTGATTTCGCCCGCCGCTGGACTAAAGCGAGCGCCGCATGAACCGCGCTTCGGCTGACCACGGCGAGATCAAGATGGCCGGCGGTCGAAAACGCTTCGCCGGGCTCATGCTGGGCTCAATGGGCGTTGTGTTTGGTGATATAGGCACGAGCCCGATCTACGGTTTCAAGACCGCAATCGCGCAGGCCGCAAAGGGCCCCGTGAGCGAGGCGGAAATCCTCGGCGTCGTCTCCCTGACCCTTTGGGCGCTGATCATCGTGGTCACGCTGAAATACGTCGTATTCATCATGCGGGCCGATAACCGAGGGGAGGGGGGTATCCTTTCCCTAATGGCCCTGGCGCAGAGCGCGCTCGGTCGCCGGACTCCCGCCGTCCTAGGACTAGGGATCGTCGGGGCCGCGCTGTTTTACGGGGATGCCATCATCACGCCGGCCATCTCGGTCCTATCGGCCGTGGAAGGTTTGAAAACGGCGCCCGGGCTCGCTGACGCGATCACTCCTGCTATAGAAATAGCGATCGCGCTAGTCGTGCTTGTCACCCTGTTTCTGGTGCAGTCGACCGGGACAGCGAAGGTAGCCTCTCTGTTCGGTCCAATCTGTCTCGCTTGGTTCATGGCTATCGCCGCGTTGGGATTGGCTCACCTTCCATCGGCTCCTAGGGTTCTTCTCGCTTTTAACCCTTGGTTCGGGCTGACCTTTCTCGCCCGCCACGGCATCGTTGGGCTGTTCGTCTTGGGTTCGGTGTCACTCACGATCACTGGCGCGGAAGCACTTTATGCCGACATGGGGCATTTCGGTCGCGGTCCGATCCAGTGGGCATGGGTGACTGTCGTGTTTCCCGCGCTCGCTCTCAACTACCTAGGCCAGGGGGCCTACGCGCTTCACTTTCTCTCGACTGCCCTAGGCCACGCTGCCAGTTTGAAGGACCAAAACTGGTTTTTCCTTATGGCCCCCAACTATCTGCGTCTACCCCTGGTCGTTCTGGCTACAGCTGCGACTATAATTGCTAGCCAAGCGGTTATTAGCGGCGCTTATTCGATGTCTAACTCCGCGATGCAAATGGGCCTGTTGCCGAGACTGGATGTACGTCGCACCTCTGAGACAGAAATTGGGCAAATCTATTTGCCGAATATAAATCTTATGCTGATGATCGGCGTCGTTCTTCTTGTCGGCATATTTAAGAACTCCGACGCACTCGCCAACGCCTACGGTCTGGCTGTCACCGGCACTATGGCGGTCACGACAGCGTTGGCCGCGGTGGTCGTCCGCAAACTCTGGAAATGGAGCCTGGGGCTCACGTTAGCCGTCGTGCTTCCACTGCTGACGGTCGATCTCGCATTTTTCAGCGCGAACTCACTCAAACTACTTTCGGGAGGCTGGGTGCCGCTTGCGATGGGAGGGGCAGTGGTGATTGTCATTACGACATGGATGAGAGGCGCGCGGCGTCTGAGCGAGAAGTCCCGTCGCGATCGCATTCCGCTGAGCGACTTCCTGTCGGCCTTGGCGAAACGCCCGCGACATCGTGTGCCTGGTACCGCCGTATATCTAAATGCAGACTCTGAACTTACGCCTGGCGCCCTTCTCCACAACCTGAAGCACAATGGAGTACTCCACGAAAATAATATTGTCGTTGCTGTGCGCACGACCGACGAGCCACGGGTAGAACCGCAAGAACGCGCGAAGATCGAAAGGTTGGACGAAAAATTCGTCAGGGTGACGCTCTTTTTCGGATTCATGGAAAGACCAGATGTACCGGCGGCAATGGAAAGTTTGCAGCTACCCGGCATTTCGCGTGACCCGCTAGTCACCTCCTATTTTCTTGGCCGACGAACGATTGTACCAAGCCACGACCGGGGTCCTCGGCGCTTGCAAGACCTCTTGTTCATTTCCTTGAGTCGGAACTCGGCTGATCCTAGCGAGGTCTTCGCAATACCGGCTGGTCGGGTTGTCGAGATGGGGGTTCAGGTGTCCGCCTGACTGTCCTCGTGGTCCACCGAAGAGGGTCTCGGCCGGCAGTGCAGTTGTGTTACCGCCTCGGATCGAGGAGACGATCTAACACTTTGCATGTCTGGCCGACATCAGGGGCGGCCTACAAAGGTGTCGGTGGCGAGCAGCAGCTGACACGCCGCGTCAAACATCCTTCCGAGCCTCAATTACGGTCTCTCGAAAATCGCGGCGATGCCCTGGCCGCCACCGATACACATCGTTTCCAGACCATAGCGCGATTTTCGCCGATCCATCTCCCGCAAGAGATTGGCAAGGATCCGACCCCCGGTGGCGCCGATCGGATGGCCCAAGGAAATACCTGAACCGTTGACGTTTAGGCGATCCCGATCATCCCAACCCCAGCCTTTCAGCACGGCGAGCACCTGCGACGCAAAAGCTTCGTTGAGTTCCACCAGATCGATATCCTCCCAACTCATCCGTGTTCTGGCAAAGAGACGCTCTACCGCCGGGACGGGGCCGATGCCCATTCTCGACGGCTCGCACCCGGCGGCAGCCCAACCGACAAACCAGCCCATCGGCTCCAGGCCAAGTTCGTTCAGCATCGTTTCTGAAACGACCAGGCATGCGGCCGCGGCATCGTTTTGCTGGCTGGCGTTCCCTGCTGTGACCACCCCTCCGGCCTCAAGAGCCTTCAGCCTTCCGAGACTCTCAGCCGTCGCATCAGCGCGAACTCCTTCATCCCGCGAAACGATTGTCGGATCGCCCTTTCTTTCGGGTACGGAGACCGGGACGATCTCGTGGTCGAACTTCCCGGCATCCCATGCCGCCGAGGCGCGCTGGTGGCTGGCGGCCGCGTATTCATCACACGCTTCGCGGGATATTCCGTAGTCGCGGGCCAAATTGTCGGCGGTCTCGATCATTCCACTGATCACGCCAAAACGGGCAATCGGTTGGCTCATCACCCGACCTCGCGAGAGCCTATCATGCAAGGTCACCGAGCCGGCCCGCGCGCCACGACGGAGATCGGTCGTGTAATATTCCGCGTTGCTCATGCTCTCGACGCCGCCCGCGACGACAACATCGGCCGCGCCAGTTTGAACCATCATGGCTGCATCGATAACAGCCTGAAGACCACTCCCACAACGACGGTCAAGTTGGTAGCCGGGGATCGATATTGGCAGGCCCGCCGCCAGCGCCGACCAACGTGCGATGCAGGGGGCCTCTCCGTTGCCGTAACCCTGCGCGAATATGACCTCATCAATGATCTCTGAGTCGATCCCCGTGCGTTCTATCAAAGCCCGCAGAATGGTCGCCCCCAAGTCGCCAGCCGTGACGGTGGAAAGTACTCCAAGGTACTTTCCTACGGGCGTTCGAATTGGCGATACGATAGCGGCGCGGCGCATTTTTTGAATCTCCGGGACGGTCGATTCTACGGGTGTGACACGCTTAGCGCCACCCCGCCGCTCGGTTTCGCTCCCTAGGGATATCAAAGAAGCCGCACCACTTTGATTCTTTAAAAGAGTCTAAACTGGGTTGAAAACGACTATTGACGGCACGATCGGCTCGCGGCTCAAGCCCATCGTGGTTCGTACGAAGTCCACGACTTCTCATACGCAGCCTGCATCAGCGGTTGCGCCCTTGTGAGATCCGAGACTGATTTCATGGAAACTTCCAGTTCACCAGTCCCAAAATGGCCAATTCTCCGAACGTCGCGGGTGAAGCCGGGCTCGATACACACCGTGTCGGGGTCTATCTTCAGATATGCAGTGACGATCCTTGCTCGAGGGTGAACCTCAATGCAGGCGAAGTTTTTGATCCGCTTGAAAGCCACATAGCATTTAAGCTCTTTCATGCGGACGTCCTCCCCCAAGGTAACTAGATACTCTCGCGCCGCGTCGAATACACCGCGGGTTTCCAGCGATGCGTTCGCCAATCTGTAGCCGATGCGCTGAGATTGATATGGGTCCGCCCCTGCGTTTCCAGCAGACATCTGGTCGCAGGAAAACCCCGCCATGGATGTGGGCCGCGCCATTTTGGGGGCGTGAATTGCTTCGACCATAAGGACTTGATCCCCGAATCGCCGGTAACGTAACAGCTCTACGTGACGATTTATTTGCTTGACCGCGTGTTCATCATATCGCGTGAAATCACCCGCGATGCAGAGCAAACGCGGATTTGACCAATCTATCATTTCCGCCTGCGTCGCGCCCAATCGACGATGAACCAATCGCTCGAAATCACCTTTGTGATCCATCATCCAGTGCAAATAGTACAGACCCTGACTTATAACATTCTCATCAGTGTGCCTCTTGTACTCAATTATGACTGGACAGCCATCTTCATCAAGTCCTAACGTGTCTATTCTACCACCATGCAATGGGCCGGTCGAATGTTCACTGGATATAAAACGAATTCCAAGGATATTTTCGAGGTTATCCTCGAACAGCGTCTGAAGCGACTTTTCAATATGAACTGCGGACCCTTGTAGTTCACCCACCCGACCGGACTGAAAGGTAAATAGTTTTATGTCGCTCACGCTCAAAGTTCTCTTGGAATTAACACTTTTGACAGGAGTGCGGAGTTTACGTTTCACAATATTTGACAATCAACGCGACGTCGGGTCGCACCGCGTGGGGCGACTCGTGTGGTTGCGACTCGCGCAATCCGCTCGAGAGTTAACGGGGAGGTGTTGGCTTTAACAAAATGTCGCGCCAGGGGCGGGAAAATTTCTCCGCTCCAGGATTTGGACTCGAGCGCCGCCCAGCCCTGACCACCCAGCATATGCCGGCTGCCCGCGGCGCGGGTGTCCCGGTCGATTCATCGTTAGGGCGGACTATGACCTATCGACGTTGCTCCCAAAACTCCTCTCACATCGATGGCACATATATCTCCCCGCCTGCACCTCTGAACTTTTCGGCCATCTCCGCCATCCCCGCCTCGGCAACATCATTCTGGCCTCTGGCGGCATCCCTGATTTCCTGGCTGATTTTCATCGAGCAGAATTTCGGGCCGCACATCGAGCAGAAGTGGGCGGTTTTGTGCGCCTCCTTCGGGAGGCTCTCGTCATGGTACTCGCGGGCGGTTTCCGGATCGATGCCGAGGTTGAACTGATCTTCCCACCGAAACTCGAACCGTGCGCGCGATAGGGCGTCATCCCATGCCCTCGCGCCAGGGTGACCCTTTGCGAGATCGGCGGCATGAGCCGCGATCTTGTAGGCAATGACGCCTTGTTTTACATCCTCTCGGTCAGGGAGGCCGAGATGCTCCTTGGGTGTCACGTAGCACAGCATCGCCGTGCCAAACCAGCCGATCATCGCCGCGCCGATCGCGCTCGTAATATGATCATAGCCGGGGGCTACGTCGGTGGTCAGCGGGCCAAGCGTGTAGAACGGCGCCTCATGGCAAACCTTTAGTTGCTTGTCCATGTTGGCTTTTATCTTGTGCATCGGCACATGTCCGGGACCCTCGATCATCACTTGGACGCCGTGGTTCCACGCCACTTTAGTCAACTCACCTAAGGTCTCGAGTTCTGCGAATTGAGCCGCGTCGTTCGCATCGGCGATGCATCCAGGGCGCAACCCATCGCCTAAAGAGAACGACACGTCGTAGGCGCGCATGATTTCGCAGATGTCGTCGAAATGCTCATAGAGGAAACTCTCTCGGTGATGAGCCAAGCACCATTTGGCCATGATTGAGCCGCCCCGCGACACGATACCCGTCACTCTTTTTGCTGTAAGCGGCACATAGCTCAACCGTACGCCCGCGTGAACGGTAAAGTAGTCCACCCCTTGTTCAGCCTGTTCAATCAGAGTGTCTCGAAAAACATCCCAATTTAGATCTTCCGCAACCCCGCCAACCTTCTCTAACGCCTGGTATATTGGAACGGTCCCAAGTGGGGTTGGACAATTTCGGATGATCCATTCGCGAATGTTGTGAATATTCCGACCAGTTGATAGGTCCATAATCGTATCCGCACCCCAGCGGATCGCCCAAACCATCTTGTCGATCTCGTCTTCGACGGAAGAAAGTACGGCCGAGTTTCCAATATTCGCGTTGATCTTGACGAGAAAGTTGCGCCCGATGGCCATCGGTTCCAACTCACCATGGTTGATGTTGGCTGGTATGACGGCGCGACCCCTCGCCACTTCGCTCCGAACAAATTCGGGCGTGACGAAGTCGGGTATGGCCGCGCCGAAATCCTCGCCGTCGCGAATGAAAGCATCCGTTTCCTTACGGCGCAGATTTTCACGTATGGCGACGAACTCCATTTCGGGGGTGATGATGCCCCTTCGTGCGTATTCGAGTTGTGTCACGGTCGAGCCTGCCTTGGCGCGAAGCGCGTAAGGTCGAGCGGGAAACTGTGGAGCGAGATGGCGCCCTTTAGCGCCGCCATTATCTTCCGGCCGCAAATCTCGCGGCGTGACGCGCTCGACATCGCCGCGTTGGATCACCCACGCCTCGCGGGCGCGCGCGAGGCCGGCCTGTATGTCGATCGTGACTGTGGGATCGGTGTAGGGTCCCGACGGATCGTAAAGCGTCACCGGTGGCTCATTGGCGGATGGATGAAGGGCCACCTCCCGAAAGGGGACGCGCACACATGGGTGAAGATCACTTGACTGGTAGACTTTGCGCGATCCGGGCCGCTCTCCGGTCGGGATGGCGCCCTCACTAGACTTTTGGGCGACGGGTGTCTGAATGTTCATGGCGCGCCTCACGCCGCTCGTAAGCGGGGGTTGAAGAGCCAAGCAACGACAAAAAGGGGCTCAGGCCCGTTGCCGGGGCGAAGCGTTCCCTCCCTTCGCCGGCATGACCCGGATCAGGTTCGGCGGGTCGCCACGTTAGCGGCCTCTCAGTCCGTTAGCGCGGACACCCCGGAGAACAGCCGCGATCCTACGCTCCCAGCTTGGAGGGTCAAGTCGCCAATCAGCGCCTCGTCACAGAGAATCGCAACAATTCGCGTTGAGGCGCTGGCCAGTTCGGCTTCAACGCCACCGCCTGCTGATAGTCCAAATATGCGGCCTTCTCGTCGTCCAAACCTTCGTAAGCAAGCGCCCGGTTAAAATAGGCCTTTTCCGGCTCCTTCACTCCCAGTGCAATCCCTCGGTCGAGGTTGTCTATACCATCTTTGTACTTATGCTCGCCCACGAACATCGCGCCGCGATTTACCCAGCCTTCACCAACCTTCGGGATGAGTGCAATCCCGGCGTCAAAGTCCGCATGGGCGGCCTCAAACTGACCTCGCCGCATCTTCATAACGCCCCGATTTACGTAAGTGCCGCCCCGATCTGAGCCGACCAGAAATTCGGCCTCGAGAGCGGCATCGCATCTCGCGATCGACGCGTCATCCGACCGTCCGGCGTTTGCCGCCTCGTAACAAGACTGCGCCTGCCCACCCCCAAAAACGGTGATTGCGGCAGACGCCACGGATGGGTTCAAGAGCGCACCCAGAAGAGCGCTGACTATGAGCCTCATGTCCTATTTTCCCATCACCGAATTCGGACGGTCGCGCTGGACCGCGAAATTGTCAATCGGATCACCCGAAAGTGCCGGCTCCAACCTCATTCAACAGCCCACGACCATTTAGAAACCGGTGAAGGTTCTCCAGAAAGAGATCGCGGTTGCGATTGTACTGCCCTCCAGTCAGACCTGAACAGTGAGCTGTTACGCTGACGCGCGGATGTGCCCAAAATGGGCTTTCTTCGGGAAGAGGTTCTGTCTCAAATACATCAAGAACCGCGTGGACAGGTCGTCCAGCTTCCAGGGCCGTCAGCAACGCCGACTCATCGACCAGCGCGCCGCGGCCGACGTTCACCAGTACAGCGTCGTCCTTCACACGAGAGAAGAACGGGCCGTTCGCGATATGTCGTGTGGCGGGCGTAAGTGGACAGACAAGCACAATGACATCCGCCTGCGAGATGTGATGGGCAATCCTTTCGGGAGGAACAATTTCGTCTGCCAGCGGGTGGGGTGTTTGATCCCGGCGCACACCCCTTATAATGCCTCCGAATGCACGGGCGCGTTGCGCAACGGCCTGGCCAACGGCGCCGAAACCCACGACCAACCACTGCGTCCCACAGATTTCTCGGACACTCGTGCGCCTCCATTTCCCAATGGATTGGGCGAAGCGCCGCTCCGGACCACCCTGATAATGATCAAGTACATTCGAAAGGACATAGTCGGCCATGCCGACAGCTTGGCCGTGGCTTGTGGTCAACGTGACGCCACGAACGAAAAGTTGACCGAAGATCGGATTATCAACGCCGGCGGCTGCGCTTTGCACCCACTTCAGTTCTGGGGCCTTGAGAAGCGCCAACATAAATTCGCGAGCCGCAGGGGCGCCGAAGAGGTCGGGCGAAATCCAAGCCAATGCGGGGTGCGCCTCATCAGTCGAGATCGCTCGGGGGCCAACCGTGATTGTGCCGGCCTCACTCATTACCAGAAGGTCGAGACATGAAGAATGTTGCGCTAGCTGCCCAGCGATTCCCCGCAACGATGGCTCGAAGACCAGAAGGCGCTGGGTCACATTATCTTTTCCACCAGCCATGGGAAAACGGCCTCCGAAAACCTTCGGAGGCCGCTATAGCCGAAAACGATGTAGAGAGCGTTAGACGCGGCGACGGACGACCATATGGTAGACAACAAGCACCAAAATCGCACCGAGGACCGCAACGACCAAAGACGGGATGCTTAGTACCGAGTGTCCCATGCCCGCCCCGCCGAAAAAGTGGTCTGCGATCCAACCCCCGACAAAGGCGCCTACGATACCAAGTATGATATCCATGACCAGGCCTTCACCCGTTTTATTAATCACCTTGCTCGCGATGAACCCCGCGAGGGCACCAAGAATGAGCCAACCTATGATACTTCCGATCATTGAGTGATCCTCCGACCCATCACTACTGGCGAGATTGCCATTTTTTGGGCTTCGGCTTGTCTAACTCCGCAGCTTGTGTTGTGTTCCTCGCACGCGGGGGTCCTGGGTAATTCGAGAGCGATTTCGGCATTACCTGACGTAAGCACGACCTCGCACGGCACTCCTGACCGCCTCCGGGGAATAGGGTTTCTCGATAAAAAGCCCCGAGCCGGGTAGCTCATGGGGCTGAGGCCGAACGGCGCCTGACGTCAACACGACACGGATGGTTGGCTGCCGATCTTGGACCCGGCGCGCTAGCTCGATACCGTCCATACCACCTGGCATGTTGATATCGGTGAACAACACATCGATATCGGTACGTACGCGAATTATCTCCAGCGCCTCGGTCGCGTCGGTGGCTTCGATGACGGAGAAACCCGCATCGCGAAGATACTCAGCCGTGTCTATTCGGACTAGGCCCTCGTCTTCGACAACCAGGACAGTCTCGCCAGAAAGGTCGTTGCAAGCCATAGTCTTCCAAAAGGCCTTGAGATGCCCGTGTGTTCCGTCGCCAGATACAATTCGCTAGCCGCCGCCCTAAAAAAAAAGGCGGCCAACGAAGGCCGCCTTCTCTCTAATAAGGTTATAGCCAGCTATTTTCTGACAGCAGCGCCGACCTTGTCCTGCGCCTTGCCGACAGTATTCTGAACGGATCCGGCCGCCTTTTTGGCGGCACCCTCGGTTTCCATCCGAGGGTTTCCGACTGCCTTGCCTGCAGCCTCTTCCACGGCTCCCGATGCCTTTTTGACGGCTCCAGCGACGCGATTTTCGCTCATTTCGAACTCCTCTTGGGTGGCGACATACAACGATAACCGCCTCGTCAAATATCAGTTCCCCTCGGCCCTAAACCTAAACAAACGCAGCTTCTCTCCGAGCGCCCGCGAGCACAGAGGATGGTTCTCCCGCCTTGAACGCGGCGCCGAATCGGTTGGCGAGGAAAGCGCTCAGACCGATTTCGTCCTGGCGGACGAAGCCTTTGGCGGCGAGCGCGCCCTGCGCCAGCAAATCGAGAACAGCGCAGATGGCGGAAGCGGTGGTGATCTGGATGGCGCTGACGACGCGGCCGCGAATCTCCCGGGCGTAGATTTTGTGCGCGTAGGTTTCCTGCATCAGCGCGCCACCTCGCATGCCCGATACCGCCACGAATATGATGACAACGTCTTGCCAGGTTGCGGGCACGGCGTTTTCGAGGATGTCCTTCAAAAGATCGCGGCGATCGCGTAGCCTCAAATCGTTCAGCAGAGCTTTCATGATCGCCGCATGGCCGGGGTACCGGATAGTCCGATAGTTCAGGTTCCGCACCTTGCCCGTCATCGTTTCGCAAAGCGACCCAAGGCCACCAGAGGTGTTGAATGCCTCATAGGTGACCCCGTCGAGTGAAAAGCTTTCCAATTCCTCCATCGCGCGGGTTTGGCGCACCTCGCCATCGACGATGGCCTCGCAAGGTTCGCAATACTCGTTGATCACGCCATCGGTAGACCAAGTCAGGTTGTAGTTAAGCGCGTTCGAGGGATATTTCGGCAACGCGCCGACCCGAAGACGAACGTCGTGTAGGCTCTCAAACCGCGATGCGAGATCTGAGGCGACTATAGAAATGAAACCTGGCGCGAGGCCGCACTGTGGGATGAACGCGGTGTCGCCGCCTTCCGCCAAGGCACGCACGATCCGGGTCGAGGCGACGTCTTCGGTGAGGTCGAGGTAGTGGACGCCGCTGCGGCGCGCCGCGTCCGCTATCCGAACGGTCTGGTGATAAGGCGCTGCGCTCAAGACAGCGAAAGCGCCTTCCATGGAGGTTAGAAGCGCCGCGTCGTCGGCGACGTCACAGATGCGCCGCTGAATACCAGCCTCATTAGGGAGGCTGGCGAGCGCTGCTTCCGAGCGGTCGAGAACGGTCACTCGATAGTCACCCGTCGCCGCGAGAAACGATGCGATGGTCGAACCGATATGGCCGGCTCCCACGACGACGACATTGTGCATGTTCATTTTCCGAAATTGCCAAAGTGAGAGGGTGACTTCACGCGCTGTCGAGCGCCATTACCCGAGCGCCGAAACGCCGGTAGAATTTCGTCGAAATGACCGGCATTGTCGGCGAATGGACGAAACCGACGAACGTTTGCTGGATCTTCTACGGGCCGACGCCCGCGCCCCCGCTGCTCGACTTGGCCGTGCGCTCGGAATGTCGAGAACGACGGTCCAAAGTCGCCTGGAGCGCTTGGAGAGGGCTGGGATCGTCGCCGGCTACACCGTCAAGATATCGGAAGCTCATGAACGGGGTCTGATCCACGCCTACGTTATGGTGACCGCTTCGCACAAACAGACGCCGGATGTGATCGCGGCGGCAAAGCGTATGCGGGCAGTCCGTCGCCTTCAGGCCGTTAGCGGGCCATTCGATCTTATGGCGACGGTAGTTGCTTCATCGGTCGCCGAGATGGATGGCGCCATCGACGCTCTCGGAGCGATCGCAGGGGTGGACCGGACCACTTCAGCCATAGTGTTGTCTTCAAAAATCGATCGCTGATCAGCGGCCCCTCAAGCGCTGAAGTGTCAGAGCGCCGCTGAGTTTTGCGGCTCAACCGAGCGCCTCGAAACCGCGTCTGTGAGGTTCGCTCCGGCAGAGAAGAGCTATGGCAGTAGACCCAGCGAGGGTTCAAAAGTTCCTCTACACAGTCGAGTTCACCATGCCCACCAATATTCTAGCTGGTCAGATTATCGCCGTCCGAACAGAGTCTCAATGTCCGATAGTTTCAACTCGACATAGGTGGGTCGGCCGTGATTGCACTGGCCCGAGTGCGGCGTCGCCTCCATTTGTCGAAGGAGAGCGTTCATCTCTGGAGCGGTAAGGCGCCGGCCGGCGCGGACCGAGCCATGGCAGGCCATTGTGCCACAAATTTGGGCAAAACGTTCGCTTAACTTCAAGATGGAACCGCTTTCAGTCAAGTCGTCGGCGATGTCTCGAATCAGCCCTGGGATATCTGTATCGCCTAGGATAGCGGGCGTTTCCCTTACCAATACCGCTCCCATCCCGAATGGCTCAACCACAAGGCCCAAATCAGCCAATTCTCCTGCCCGACCGCACACCCGTTCCGCTTCCACGGGGTCAAGTTCAACGACTTCAGGAAGCAGAAGCGCTTGGCGCGTGACGCCCACTCCCGCGAGTTGCGCCTTCATCTGTTCATACACCAACCGTTCGTGCGCCGCGTGTTGATCGACGATGACCACGCCGTCGCGAGTCTGAGCTACAATGTAGGTGGCGTGGACCTGAGCCCTCGCTGCACCCAGCGGAAACTGAATTGGGTCCACTTCGGAACTGGCTTCGTTCGGGCCGACCCAGGGCTCCGCCCGAGCGGATACGCCGCTAAGTTCCGGCAACTCCTCCGACCGTATTTCCCAAGCGCCGGTTCGCCAAGCCGGGACCTCCGAGAGGGATGCAGGCCGCATGCGTTGGAGCGCCGAGGAAGCGACGCCGGTAGACGCCCTATGCCCAGCGCCGGCAAGGGCGTAACGCAGCGCACCAATAATCAGCCCACGCACGACTGAAGAATCCCGGAAGCGAACCTCGGTCTTCGCGGGATGGACATTCACGTCGACTTGGGTCGGATCGAGCTCGAGATAAAGCGCCGCCGCCGGGTGGCGATCCCGGCCGAGAAAATCGGCATAGGCCGCGCGCAGGGCGCCCTGTAGAAGGCGGTCGCGGACGGGCCTTCCGTTCACGAACAGGAATTGGTGCGCCGCATTGCCGCGGTTGTAGGTCGCCAAAGCGGCGTGGCCGTAAAGGCGAACGCCGTCCCGTTCATTATTGATCTCCAAAGCGTTTGCGGCGAAGTCCCGCCCAAGGATCGCCGAAAGCCGCGACAGCCGGCCCTCCGGCCCGGCCGCCTCGGCCGGCAAACGCAGCGCACGGCGAGAGTCCACATCCAGGGAAATAGCAATGGTTGCATCGGCCATCGCTTGGCGCTTGATCTCATCGACGATCGCCATGATCTCGGCCCGTTCCGACTTCATGAATTTCAGTCTCGCCGGGGTCGCATAAAACAAGTCTCGCGCCAGCACTGTCGCGCCGTGGTCTCCGGCGAACGCCGCCGGCGCAACCTTTCCGACTCGCCCTCCCTCCACGGTAAGCGCGAAAGCGTCGCTCGCCCCACGCGCCCGCGACGTCAGGGTTAGCCGCGCCACCGCCCCAATAGAAGGCAGCGCCTCGCCTCGAAATCCTCGAGTGGCTATTTGCAGGAGGTCGTGGTGATCGTCTCCTGCGTCGCCAAGTTTTGAAGTCGCGTGGCGCTCGATCGCCAGCGGTAACTCTTCCCGAGACAGCCCCGAACCGTCATCTGTCACGGATATCCGCGTTAGGCCTCCGCCATCGACCTGAATATCGATCCGACTGGCGCCAGCGTCTACCGCATTTTCAATCATTTCCTTGAGCGCGCTTGCCGGTCTTTCGACCACCTCGCCGGCGGCGATGCGGTTGACGAGCTCCGGCGGCAGGCGGCGGATGGGCATGAGGGCACTATAGCCGCGATTCCCTTGAAGCGGCGAGGTGACCATCGTCCCACCATACCATAGGTCGTCCGGCGGAGGGCTGGTTTCCGCGATACCAGAGTCGCGAATAACAGCGTGAGATGCCTCCTAAAATCTCGTCAAAAAGACCACTTTCGCGGCCCCCCAGGTCCTTTCATCTAGGGCTTCGTAACCACTTGGCGCTGAAAAGTGCTCCCGAGCGCCGACCTCGACGACCGCAAGGGCGTCTTCAGTCAATCGATCGCGAAGCGCCGCAAGCGACGCCAAGGCTAGGTGTTCGCCGTAAGGCGGGTCAAGAAATGCGAGGTCGAATTCACCGCTGGTCCTATCAGCTTCTCGTGCGTCGCAACCATCGATTTGCGTGAGAGCTTCGACCCCCAATGATACCGCGTTCTCAGCGATCGCGTGTCGGGCGGCTGCGTCGTGGTCTATGAATCGACACGAGGCCGCGCCGCGAGACAACGCTTCCAGACCCAAGGCGCCAGAGCCGGCGAAGAGATCGATCACACGCGCTGAGTTTGGCCCGGGAGACCAGGACGCGTGTTCGAGAACATTGAAGATCGCTTCTCGCGTTCGGTCCGCGGTCGGTCGGGTGGACTGTCCCTTCGGCGCCACAAGTGTTTGTCCTCGATATGCGCCGCCTACGATTCGCAAGATTTCTCCTTTTGCTTTCACTCGTCCTGACAGAAGAACGGACCAGACGGCGAAGTGGTGGCGGATGCAACATTGGAGCGCTTGGAAGGGGCTGGAAAGGTCGGCATTTCTCGCCGACGTAACCGTGCGCGACCGCGATCCGACGCGAATGGTGGCAACGCTGCTGGCTGGCTTCGCGGTTGCCTGTGTCGCGGCGACCGCAGGGTGGATCCTCATCATGGCTCCAGACGTGATCGTCACCGGGGATGGCGCGGCGGGACTAGTGGGTCTGAGCCGGGCTGCTAGGCGTCTGGCGGACATGCGCCTTGGCGGGCTTGATTTAACAATGCTGAGATTGCTGGTCGCGACAAGTTCGGACGCGGTTTTCTTCATCACGTTCGTCGCGGTGGGGGCGGCTGTCGCGGGTCGCCAACTTCTACGTTACTGGACCGCCGCGCCGCGAATTCGCTGGCGCTTGCTGATGGCAGGAGTCGTGCTGGCGATGATCGCCCTCGTCCCTGTCGTCGCCGCCGAGCGATATATGCTGTCGAGCAACGAGGCTCTGCCAGTGGTAGCAATCTCAAAAAACTTTTGGGCGCGGCTAATCTACGTCGTCGCAGCTCTGCTGCTGATCCCTGCGGCGGCGGCTGAGGAACTCTTCTTCCGGGGCTGGCTGCTGCGCCAACTTGCCGCTTTCTCTCGAAGACCTTCGATCATCATTGGGGTGAGCGCGTTAATATTCTCTGCCCTGCACATGGATTTCACCGCCGATGGTTTCATTACCCGCGTGTTGATGGGCGCTGGCTTGGCCTACATGACTTTGCGGCTAGGAGGGATCGAGTTTGCCGCCGGGGTTCACGCGGCCAACAACATTCTTATCGTAATTTTCGTTCAGCCTTTGCTGCTGGAGCCGTCGACACCCGAAGTCGGCCTGACATTCGGGTCTTTGGTCGAAGACAGTGTGTTGATCGGAGGATATTTGGCAATCACCGAGGTCGTGGCGCGAAGTGGGGTTCTGCGCCGCTGGCTGAGGGTCGCCTCCGACGAGATCAGCGAAGGCGCGGTCCTACCTGCTCCGATGGGCTAGTAGCGCGAGGTTTAGCGGCCGATTTGGGATGCTTCTTCGGGCGGGCCCGTCCCGCCTTGTAAACCTTCGGCGGGGCGGGCTCAGTGGGTGGGGCGGTTTTCGTTCTCGTGGAGCGCGACGGCGCGACGCCGATAGAAGGCTGGAATGCCGAGCGATCGCCTTTGGGCATATTGGCCGGGGCGATACGCCCCTCGAGCTGTTCACGCAGGACCCGCGGTCCGATTTCCTCCACGGCGCCGGGCGGAAGGGTTCCAATGGCAAAAGGGCCGTATGACACGCGGATCAGCCGGTTGACGGTTAGTCCGAGGGCTTCGAGCACCCGGCGCACCTCGCGGTTCTTTCCTTCGGACAAACTGACGGTGAGCCAAAGGTTTGCGCCTTGCGGCCCCTCCCTGGCCTTGTCGAGGCTCGCCTCAATCGGGCCATAACGGACTCCTTCCACGGTGATACCGTCCTTTAAAGTGTCCAACCGCGCCTGATCGATGCGGCCCCGCGCTCGGGCGCGGTAGCGACGTAGCCAATCGTTGGATGGCATCTCCAGAGCCCGTGAGAGCTCGCCGTCGTTCGTGAGTAGAAGCAGGCCTTCGCTGTTTAGATCGAGGCGACCGACTGAAATAACACGCGGAAGACCGTTCGGCAGGGCGCCGAAAACAGTTGGACGCCCTTTGGGATCGTTGTGGGTTGTCACCAGGCCGGTAGGCTTATGATAGCGGAAGACGCGCGTGTGTTCAGCGTCGTCGGCGACCTTGCCGTCGACGGTGAGGATGTCGTTCGCGCCGACATTGATCGCCGGGCTGGTCAGGACTTGGCCGTTCAACGCCACGCGGCCGGCCTCGATCAGGCGCTCGATCTCCCGCCGCGAGGCGACCCCGGCCCGGGCGAGGCGTTTGGCGACGCGTTCGCCGGGCGCGGCCGTCGCTTGACCGCTCGGCGCGCGGGTTGTTCGTGAGGCGGGATGATCGACCATGACCTCGCAATGATGCGCCTCGCACTGGAGGCGGCGCAAGCCGCCGCCCTGGCCGGAGAGGTCCCGGTGGGCGCGGTGGTGTTCGACCCGGCGACGGGCGAGGTCGTCGCCACGGCGTCGAATGCGCCGATAACCCTCCATGACCCGACAGCTCACGCCGAGATCTTGGCCCTGCGCCGGGCGGCGGAGCGGATCGGCAACTATCGCCTCACCGGGCTGACACTGGCGGTCACACTGGAGCCCTGCGCTATGTGCGCCGGCGCCATCAGCCACGCCCGGATCGGGCGACTGGTGTTCGGCGCAGAGGACGTGAAGGGCGGCGCCGTGGTCAACGGCGGGCGGTTTTTTGAGCAGGAGACGTGTCATTGGCGCCCGCAGGTGGCGGGAGGCGTGCTGCGTGATGACGCGAAAAGCTTGCTGCAAACCTTCTTTCGCGAGCGCCGGTGACGCGTGAGTTCCGCAACTGACCCGCCTCGGCGCTGACGCGTCCTCTCAGGCCACGCCGAATTGCCGCCGCTGGGCGCCGTGCGGGCCGACGCGGCCTAGGAAGGTTTCGCGTTCATCGACCGGCTGGCGGCTGAATGGCGCGACGGCCGCAACCGGTTTGATGGCGATGACGAACTGGTTTTCGGCGTGGCTCTTGAAAATGGGAAGAAATCGCGGTCGGCGGGGTTAGTCGGGACCATGCCTTTGCCGCGCGCGTGGAGGCGTCTGCGCCATCTCTTAAGTCTTCGCCGCGTTCCGCCGCGCGGGGGTCGCGTCGGCCCTGGTCGGTGGGCTCGAGGCACATGCGGGGGGAGCCTTCGACCTCCTCCGGCTGCGGACTGACGCCCCCGAAGCCGTGCGCTTTTACATCGCTCGCGGCTACGAACCGCGCCAGTCCGGGGCGGCCAACCAAATCTTGTGACAAAGCGCGGGCAAGCCGGGCTCCCAGGCTCGCGCCAATCACGAAGGCGAATGGTCCGCCCGGTCGTAATTGCCCCTCGCGCAACCGCGTGTCAGTTACCATTGGTATCATCGAGGAACGCCCTATGGATTTCGACTACTCCCCGCACCAGCAGGAGCTGATGCGCCGCGTCTCGGATTTCATGGACGAGCACATCTATCCCGCCGTACCGATCTACGAAGAGCAGGCCAACGAGGGCGATCGGTGGAAGGTGATCCCGGTCCTCGAAGAGCTTAAGGCCAAGGCTCGCGCCACCGGCCTGTGGAACGTGTTCATGCCGCCGCACTCCGGCGTGCCGCCGCTGGAGGACACCTTCGAGTTCGAAGGCGTCCAGCTGACGAATATGGAATACGCGCCGATCTGCGAGATGTTCGGCCGCGTCGGCTTCGCTTCCGAGGTGTTCAACTGCTCGGCACCGGACACCGGCAATATGGAGGTGCTCAACCGGTTTGGGACCATCGAGCAGAAGGAGCGTTGGCTCCGTCCCCTGATGAATGGTCAGATTCGGTCGGCCTTCTTGATGACCGAGCCCTTGGTCGCCTCGTCGGACGCCACCAATATCGAGACGCGGATCGACCGCGACGGCGACCATTATGTGCTGAACGGGCGCAAGTGGTGGTCGTCCGGCGTCGGCGATCCGCGCTGCAAGATCGCCATTGTGATGGGCAAGACCAATCCCAACGCCGCGCCGCACCAGCAGCAGTCGCAGATTCTGGTTCCGATGGACGCGCCGGGGGTCAAGATCCTCCGTATGCTGCCGGTGTTCGGCTACGATGACGCGCCGCACGGCCATGGCGAGGTCTTGCTCGAGGACGTCCGCGTGCCGGCGGAAAACCTCGTGCTGGGCGAAGGCCGCGGTTTCGAGATTTCCCAGGCCAGGCTCGGTCCCGGCCGCATCCATCACTGTATGCGGACGATCGGCACCGCCGAGGTCGCGTTGGAGAAGATGTGCAAGCGGCTGATGAGCCGAAAGGCGTTCGGCAAGTACATCTCCGACCAGTCGGTGTGGGAACAGCGCGTGGCCCTGGCGCGCACGGATATCGAGATGACGCGCCTGCTCTGCCTGAAAGCCGCCGAAATGATGGACAAGGCCGGTAACAAGACCGCCCGGCTGGAAATCTCGATGATCAAGGTCGCCGCGCCGAACATGGCGCTGCGGATTATCGACGACGCCATCCAGGCCCACGGCGGCGGCGGCGTCACCAGCGATTTCGGCCTGGCCCGAATGTACGCCGGTCAGCGCTCCCTCCGCATCGCCGACGGGCCGGACGAGGTTCACAACCGCACCATTGCCCGCATGGAATTCGCCAAATACGGCGATCTTCACGCCAAGATCGGGGCCGAGCGGGAGGCCGAGCGCCTGCCTGTGGGGATGCGGTAGACACGTCTTCACACAACTTCATCCAAGCCGCGCAATGCGGAAACGCAGGCGGCGGTAAGCTCTGGCCATGGTCGCTCGCGGAGCGCCACGGACAAGGGAGCAAGACATGAATACCTCGAACCTCACCCGCCGCTGGTTGGCCGGCGCCGTCCTCGTCGGCGCTTTCGTCGCGGGCGGGATCGCCGTGCCTGCGCTGACGGCAACGGCACAAGATGCGGCGATGAGCGGCGACCTGCACGGCGGCCATCACGGCGACATGCACGCCATGATGATGCGTCATCTCGACAAGATGCTGGCCGCGGTCGACGCCACGCCGGATCAGAAGAGCCGGATCATGGCCACCCTCGGCAGGGCCATGCCTGCCATGGGCGGCGTCCACGTCAAGATGCATGACTCGATGAAGCGGTTCCACGCCCTGCTTACCGCGCCGACAATCGATCGCGGCGCGTTGGAAAGCCTGCGTGCGTCGCAGATCGCCGACCTCGACGCTTCGAGTAAGACCCTAGTCGCGGCCATCGCCGACGCGGCGGAGGTGCTGAGCCCGGCACAACGGGCGAAGCTATCAGCAATGATGATGGAGCATCAAAATCCGCACTGATTCGCGCCGCGAACCGGCCGGCTGACTTGGCCGGCCGCGTCCTGGTCATCGACGACGATGCGCGGCTGGCCGAGATGGTCCGCGTCTATCTGGGTCAAGCTGGCTTTGCCGTGGAGACGCGGGCGGACGGCGCCTCGGGGATTGACGCGGCCACCGCCGTGCGGGTAGGCCCGGCCTTCGATGTCGTAATCCTCGACATCATGCTGCCGGACATCGACGGGCTGGAAGTCTGCCGGCGCATCCGGGAGCGTAGCGAGATCCCGATCCTGATGCTCACTGCGCGGGGCGAGGATACCGACAGGATCGTCGGCCTGGAACTGGGCGCCGACGACTATCTGGCCAAGCCGTTCAATCCCCGCGAATTGCAAGCCAGGCTGAACGCCATCCTGCGCCGTGCGCGCGGGGCGGGGCCGGCCTCGACAGTGCTGCGCTTCGGGCGGCTGGAGATCGACCCCGGTTCCCGCTCCGTCCGGATCGATGGCGAGGCGCGCGCGATAACCGGCCACCAGTTCGATGTGCTCGTGGCGCTGGCGACCCACGCCGGACGGGTGTTGTCGCGCGAGCGCCTGATGGAACTGGTGAAGGGCGAGGAGGCCGAGGCGTTCGACCGCTCGATCGATGTCCATATCTCCAAGATCCGCGCCGCCATCGAAGACGCGCCGGCCAATCCCCGCCGAATCATCACCGTGCGCGGCGCGGGCTATGTTTTCGCCCGCGTCCAGGACCAGGTCTGAAATGGCCGGGATGCTGAGCCGGAAGCTGTTCTGGCAGGTCTATCTCACCCTGATCGCCAGCCTCGTGCTGGTCGCCGTTCTGGGCGCCGTAGTGAGCCATCTAATCATGGCGTGGGGCATGATCGGCGGCATGCGGCCACATATGCGCTTCTTCCGCGCAAGCGGGCCGCCGATTCTGCACGTCATGGCGATCCTACTGATGGTCGGAGCGTCAGTGGGCGCGGCCGCCTATCCTTTGGTGTCGGGAATCACGCGCCGGCTCGAGGCGCTGCGCACCAGCGTCGAGGCCTGGGACGGCGCGGGCGGCGGCGCGCACCGCGCGGTGGTCGATGGGTCCGACGAGATCGGGGCTGTCGCGCGCAGCTTCAACCGCGCCGCTGACCGGGCCGAGACGCTTCTGGGAGCGCACAAGGCGTTGCTGGCCAACGCCAGCCACGAATTGCGCTCGCCCCTCGCGCGGCTGCGCATGGCCACGGAGTTGCTGCGCGGCGGCCATACGGTGGAGCACATCGCGACGATCAATCGCGAGATCGCCGAACTGGACGGGCTGGTGGAGGAGATCCTGCTCGCCAGTCGCCTCGACCGCGTCGACAACCTGGAAACCGAGACCGTCGATTGCCTGGCGCTGGTCGCCGAGGAAGCAGCGCGGGTCGGCGTCGCGGTCGACGCCGTCGATCCGGCGTCGGGGCCTTTCGAGGTCCGGGGCTCCGCCCGGCTTCTCCGACGGCTGGTGCGGAACCTGATCGAGAACGCGCTGAAGCACGGCGCGGCGCCGGTGGAGATCGCCGTCGCCGGCGCGGCCGGTCGCGTGATCATCACCGTCCGCGATCACGGCGCGGGCATCGCGCCGGATCTGCGCGAGAGGGTGTTCGAACCGTTCTTCCGCCCGGAAGGCCGCACCGAACAGGCCGGTAGCTGGGGGCTGGGCCTCGCCCTCGCCCGCCAGATCGCCCGCCGGCACGGCGGCGATGTCACCTGCGACGCGGTCGACAGTGGCGGCGCGGCGTTCCGCGTGGAACTCCCGGTGAGCGCCTAGACGTCGGCGTCGAGCAGTGATGCTGAAAGCCTTTGTGACGAGCGGACGGATCGCTCTAGCTCTCCGGGGCGCTCCGCTCGAACAACCATGTCCGATATTTAATCTCGGGAGCGGATCGCCGAACCTATATACACACCAGACCACAAAACGGACCCGCAATGCGCACGCTTCTCAATGTTCTCTGGTTCATCTTTGGCGGCTGGATTTCGGGCACGCTGTGGATTTTGGCGGGGGTCATCTTTGCGATCACCATCGTCGGCATGCCCTGGGCGCCGGCGGCGTTTCGGATCGCGGGCTTCAGCTACGCTCCCTTTGGAAAGGCCGCGGACCCAGATAACTCCCGCGCCACGAGCTTGGTGCTTAACATCCTCTGGCTGATCGTTGCTGGTTGGTGGTTGGCTCTGCACCATTTGGTTTTGGCCGTTGGGTTGGCGATCACCATTATCGGCATCCCCTTTGCCATTCAGCACCTGAAGTTGGCGATACTCTCGTTGACGCCGGTGGGCGCCCAAATCCGGCAGATCTACTGAAGGGGAGGTTCTTCGAACGGTGGTGGAGAAGGCGTGGTGTCTTTAGGCATTTGGAAACCAGGGCTCGTTCTCTCGAGACACGCGCCCCCAACCGATTGCCCCTTTTTTTGATCGGCCCCTGCGTAGCAAGATAGACGTTACAACATCTTCGGATTTCGCACTGTCCGCTCCGTAACGACATTCCCAGTGTTGAGGGTGGTCCTCGGCTCCAAGAGCACGACATCACAGTCCTCGCCCAGCGCCTCCGGCCGATGCTCGACGCCTCGCGGAATAATGATGAACTCTCCGGCGTCGAGATCGATATCGCCGATGCGCAACCCCATCCGCATTCGCCCCTTCACGACAAGGAAGAGTTCATCCTCCGCCTCGTGATGATGCCAATCGAAGGCGCCGGAAAATTTCACCAGCTTCACGTGCGAATCATTGATGGTTCCGGCGATCTTCGGGCTCCAAACGTCCCGAAAGCGATCAAAGGCTAAGGCGAGATTGACCTTCCGGATCTGCGTTTCAATCATGTCCGTAAGACGCCGGAAGGTGGAAGATCGGACCATGTCGGTATGTCGGTCCCTGGCCAAGCGGTCGCTTGATGGACCCCCCGCGCCACCGCACGGGCCAAGGTGTCAGCCGCCACGGCGCCGAGGCGAGTCAAGGTGAAGTTCGCGGGTTCGATCAGAGGGCGGCAACCGGTCGATAGCCCGAAGACGACGTCGCCATCAAAGGGAGCGTGGGCGGGGCGGATGGCGCGGGCCAAGCCGTCCTGGGCCATAATCGCCAAGCGCTGGGCCTGTCCAGGGGTGAGGATCGCGTCGGTGGCGACACAGGCGACGGTAGTGTTTTCCCTGGCCGAAGGATTGCGCTTGGCGAGACCCCAATCCTCCGGCGCGACACGCGCGGTTCCCATGGGTATGCCGCCGAACTCGTCCGCAATCTCGAAAGGCGCCGCCCAGAAGGCGCGGCCCCCCGGAACGACAACGGAGCCGAAACTGTTCACCGCCACGATCGCGCCTACCGTGAAGCCATCGTGCGTCACCGCGGAGGCTGAACCTACGCCGCCCTTCAGCAGCCCAGCCATTGCTCCCGCGCCTGCGCCTTGAGTCCCTAGTTCGAAGATTAAATCGGCGGCGTCGATCGCGGCGAGGCCGAGTGCGTGATACGGCGGCCTCAGACCCCAGGCTTTGTCGCCGCCGTTGGCGAGGTCGTAGAGAATGGCTGACGGCACGATGGGAGCTTTTGGCACGCCGTTCGCGACCACCATGCCGAACCCCCGATTGCGTACGCCCAACCACGCCACCACGCCGTCCGCCGCCGCCAACCCATAGACCGAGCCGCCCGCGAGAACGATGGCGTCCACTGCCTCTACGAGGGCTTCGGCGGCTAAAGCATCGGTCTCGCGCGTCCCAGGAGCCCCCCCTCGCACGTCCACGGCGCAGACCGCGCGCGCGTCCGGTAGAATAACGGTGACGCCTGTTCGCACCCGAACGTCCGTCGTCTGACCGACCTTCAGGCCTTCTACATCGGTAATCAGGTTCCGAGGTCCGGCGCCGATGTTCATTGACGAGGCGGTCGCACGGGAGGCGCGGGGATGTCCAGCGGCCGGGGGGAAAGGCTACCGATCCTGACCAGTTTATAGATTTGGACTGCTTGTACCGCTAAACTTCGCCATCAGGCTTCCGTTCTAGCCGCCGCGCCACCAAGGGAGCGCCGGAGACCATTGGAAAAGGGGCTAACGCGGGGGCGTTTGAATGCGGCCCGTCGCTTTGGCAGGTCTTAGAGCATCGAGGCGTGCCGTACCGAATCTTTTCTTTTTGGGCGTCTCCCGAACTTCAGCCCTCCTCAGATTTCGAACTCTACTCCTTGCGCGAGCGGCAAGGTGTCCCCGTAGTTCACGGTGTTGGTCGCGCGGCGCATGTAGGCTCGCCAGCTATCGGAGCCTGACTCACGACCGCCGCCGGTCTCTTTCTCCCCACCAAAGGCGCCGCCAA
This sequence comes from Caulobacterales bacterium, assembly GCA_038231315.1. Taxonomy (GTDB): domain Bacteria; phylum Pseudomonadota; class Alphaproteobacteria; order Caulobacterales; family Caulobacteraceae; genus Acaudatibacter. Next base: position 86,772 of record JBBRLN010000003.1, on the reverse strand, counting down.
TCTCCGCGCCAGAAGGGCCGATGTTGACGTTGGCGATGCCGCAGTCCGAACTGGCCAGGAAGCGCTCGGCTTCGCGCATGTCGGTCGTGAAGATAGAGGACGACAAGCCCTGGGCGACATCGTTTTGTAGCAAGATTGCTTCGTCCAGGGTGTCATAGGCCATGACATAGAGGATCGGCGCGAAGGTTTCGCGCTTCACGCCCTCGGATTGAGCGCCGACCTCGACAATGGCGGGCCGAACATAGACGCCGGGCCGTTCTAGCCGCTCGCCGCCGCTGATCGCGCCGCCCCCTTCGCTAGCATCACCAAGCGCCCGTTCCATCCCTGTCCAGGCTGCCTCGTCGATCAGCGGACCAACCAGCACACCCTCCTGGCGCGGGTCGCCGATGGTCACAGAGGCGTAGACGCGTTTCAGCCGATCCACGAACGCCGGATAGATCTCGCGATGGACTATAAGCCGGCGCAACGTCGTGCAACGCTGACCCGCGGTTCCCATTGCCGCGAAGGCGATGCCGCGCAGGGCGAGATCGAGATCGGCGCTTGGCGCGACGATGGCGGCGTTGTTGCCGCCAAGTTCCAGGAGCGACCGGGCGAATCGCTCGGCAAGGCGCGGGCCCACCGCCCGGCCCATGGCCGTCGATCCGGTCGCTGAAACCAGCGCCACTCTAGGGTGATTCACCAAGGCCTCGCCGAGCTCCCGGCCTCCGAGGATCAGCTCGCAGAGTCCGGGCGGAGCATCCCCGAATTTCTTCGCCGCCCGATCGAAGAGGGCATGGACGGCTACGGCGGTAAGCGGGGTCTTCTCCGAGGGCTTCCAGACCACGGCGTCGCCGCAGGCCAGGGCCAGGGCCGCATTCCATGCCCAGACCGCGACGGGGAAGTTAAACGCGGAGATTACCCCAACCACACCCAGCGGATGCCAGGTCTCCATCATGCGGTGATGAGCACGCTCAGTGGCGATGGTAAGGCCGAAGAGTTGTCGCGAGAGACCGACGGCGTAGTCGCAAATGTCGATCATTTCCTGGACCTCACCGAGGCCCTCGGATGCGACTTTGCCTGCTTCCAGCGTGACCAAGCGACCGAGGTCAGTCTTGGCCTGGCGAAGCTCCTCGCCCAGCAGCCGCACCAGCTCGCCGCGTTTTGGCGCCGGGACCATACGCCATTCTCGAAAGGCGGCATGAGCGCGCTCGATGGCCGCGCCCGCATCCGCCGCGTCACACCACGTCACGCCGCCGACCGCCTTGCCGTCGATTGGCGAGAGCGTGGAAACGACGCCATTTCGCCACCGTGAGGGCGGAAGGCCTAGGCGCTCGAAAATGCTCGCCACCTCTTCCGCGGGGGTCATCATGCCCAAGCTCCGCCCGCGCCCCGAGCCTGTCCGATGGCTTGGTGAAGGGCCTGGGCGAACGCCAATCGTTCTGGTCGGCTTAGGGTCTTCGCCACGGGCAGGCGTCGATTGGAGAGGCGTATAGAGAGGTCCCTCGCATCTCCAGCGTCGCCGACGAGATCAACCTTGGTAAGGGCTGTGGGTGATGTCCATACGACATGCTCATCGCCTTCGCGGCCGCGCATCAGCACTCGAACCTCATCGGCCGTGACTTGAATGCGCTCATCGCTGCCAGCGCGGCGCCCAACCGAAAAAGCCACGATGACCGCGATCAGATCAAGGCAGAGAAAGAAGGGAATCGGCGCGGCGCCGATGGAGTAGAACAGCGCCGCGGTAGCGGCGTTGATCGCGGTCATCACGCTGATCAAGATGATGAAGCCCTTGCGAGAAAGCGAGCGGTTGGGCGTGATCACCGCGTCCATGAAATAGGGTCCGGTCATGCGCCGGGTCTGTAGCGTTGGACGCCCGGCTTGGCGAGGGCGACGAAACGACGGAAATGAACGGGATGGCTCTCAAACGCATCTCCGCAGCCGACCGCCAACGCGTTCAGGCTATCTTTGACCGCTTCGCGGAAGCGGCGTCCGAACCGAAGGGCGAGCTGCGCAGCGCGAGCGCGTTCCAGCTGTTAGTCTCAGTTGTCCTCTCGGCCCAAGCGACCGACGCATCGGTAAACCGGGCGACCGAGTCGCTTTACGCCAAAGCTGGCACGCCGGAGGCGATCCTGGCGCTGGGCGAAGCTGGCCTGACGCCATTCATCGCCTCTATCGGCCTCTACAGAAACAAGGCGAAGAACGTCGTCGCGCTCAGTCGCATCCTACTAGAGGAGTACGGCGGTGAGGTTCCGCTGGAGCGTGACGCTCTCCAAGCCCTACCTGGAGTTGGACGCAAGACTGCCAGCGTCGTGTTGAACGAACTCGGCGCCGAGGCGGCGATCGCCGTCGACACCCACGTCTTCCGCGTCTCACACCGCCTGAAGCTTTCCAACGGCTCGACACCGGACAAGGTCGAGGCCGATCTCATGCGGTTGGTTCCGCGCGAGCGCCTCACCCGCGCCCACCACTGGTTGATCCTCCACGGCCGCTACACCTGCGTCGCGCGCAAGCCGCGCTGTGCGGCCTGCATCGTCGCGGATCTCTGTCCCTCGCGAGACCTTTTCGTGTGAGGCTCGAAGCAACTCTAGCCAAGTCCCACTTACGGGGTATGACATCCCTTCTCGTCAACCGCCGGTGAAACCGCGTCACGATGAAAGTTATCCACGGCTGGAAGACTCTCACTCCGGACGATCGCGGCGCCGCGGTGGCGCTGGGTAATTTCGATGGCGTCCACCTCGGCCATCAGCGGGTGATCGCCGACGCGGCGGCGCGCGCGCGGGACCTAAAGGCCCCTCTTGGCGTCATCAGTTTTGAGCCTCACGCGCGAATGCATTTCGAGCCCGACGCACCGCCGTTCCGCGTGATGACCTCCCGCCAACTCGCCCGCACGGTCGAGGGGCTGGGCGCCGACATTCTCTACCTGCTGCCCTTTGGCGTGGAGATGGCGGGGTTCAGCGACCGGGAATTCGTCGCCGAGGTATTGGTGGCGGGGTTGAATGTGCGTCATGTCGCGGTCGGCTTCGATATCACTTTCGGCAAAGGCCGCACCGGCGATCCGGCGTCGATGCTGCGCTATGGCGAGGAATTCGGCTTTTCCGTCTCGGTCGCGGACAAGGTCGAGGACGGCGCTGGTAAGGTTTCCTCGACGGCGGTGCGCAAGGTCCTGCGCGAGGGTCGCCCCGAACTGGCGGCCGCAATCATGGGACGCCCATTCGCCATCGATGGCTTGGTGACAAAAGGTCGGCAGCTGGGACGCAAGCTCGGCTTTCCCACCGCCAACGTACCGTTGGGCGACTATGTCGCGCCGAAATTCGGCGTCTACGCAACGCGTACCCGTCTGGCCGACGGCCGCTGCTTCGGCGGAGTAGCGAACATTGGGGTCAATCCCACCACCGGCGTCGTGGACCCGCGCCTCGAGGTCTGGCTGTTCGACTTCGATGAGGACATCTACGGCGAGATCATCGAGACGGACCTCATCGCGTTTCTGCGCCCCGAGGAGAAGTTCGCCTCGATCGAGGTCATGGTCGCTCAGATCCGGCTCGACGAGCGCGAGGCCAAGCGGATCCTTGCCGAACAGGACGGGGTGGCTAGCGGCGCCGCGCTCTGGTAGAGCGGGGCATGTCCAGGACATCCATAGGCGCGCGAATTAATCGCCCGGCGTGAGCCGCGGAGCCTCGACGCTCCCGCGCGCGCCGGGACGCCTCACCCTCGCGCCAACTGTGCTGGACCCCCTGATGCCCGACGATGCCGAACCTCCCGTCCGCGACTATCGCGAGACGATCTTCCTCCCCAAGACCGCTTTCCCCATGCGTGGCGGCCTGCCGCAGCTTGAACCGCGCATCCTCGAGCACTGGGGCGATCTCTACGCCAAGACCCGCGCGGCGCGGCAGGCGGCGAAGGCGCCGCTCTATGTGCTGCACGACGGCCCGCCCTATGCCAACGGCGCCATCCACATCGGCCACGCCTTCCAGAAGACGCTGAAGGACTTCGTCGTCCGCTCTCGCTTCGCCCTCGGGTACGACGTGGACTATGTACCAGGCTGGGACTGCCACGGCCTGCCGATCGAGTGGAAGGTCGAGGAGGAGTTTCGCGCCAAGGGGCGTCGCAAGGACGAGGTCTCGAAGGCCGAGTTCCGCGCCCGTTGCCGCGACTACGCCGCGGGCTGGATCGAGGTCCAGGGCGCCGAGTTCCGCCGCCTGGGCGTGCTCGGCGACTGGGCGCACCGCTACTCGACGATGGACTTCTCGTCCGAGGCGGCCATTGTCGCCGAGTTCCAGAAGTTCCTGAAGTCGGGCCAGGTCTATCGCGGCTCGAAGCCGGTGATGTGGTCGCCCGTCGAGCGCACCGCCCTGGCCGACGCCGAGGTCGAGCACCACGACCACGTCTCGCCGACGGTGTGGGTGAAGTTTCCGGTGACCGGCTCGGAGGCGGGCGCGGCGGTGGTGATCTGGACGACCACGCCGTGGACCATCCCCGCCAACCGCGCCATCGCCTACAGCCCCACCATCGACTACGCGCTCTATGAGGTCGAGGCGCTGGAAACCGGCCTGGAATTCCAGCCCTGGGCCGCGCCCGGCGACAAGCTGATCCTCGCCGAAGCCCGCGCCGCGGACGTTTTCGCCGCAGCGAAGGTCGGCGCATACCGCAAGCTGGAATCCATCGACCCGGGTACGCTCACCGCGAAACACCCCCTGGCCGCGCTCGATCAAGGCTACGATTTCGATGTGCCCCTGCTCAGCGGAACCCACGTCACGGACGACGCAGGCACCGGGTTCGTCCACACCGCGCCCGGACATGGCGTAGACGACTACCTCGTCTGGCTTGCCAACGGCTACAAGGACATCCCTGAAACCGTCGATGAGGATGGCGCCTACTTCCCCCACGTGCCCCTGTTCGGCGGGATGAAGGTGATGGAAACCGAGGGCAAGAAGGCCGGCAAGTTCGGCCCCGCCAACGCCGAGGTCACCGCGAAACTGATCGAGGGCGGCAACCTGCTGGCGCGGGGTCGGGTCGAGCACAGCTATCCGCACTCCTGGCGCTCGAAGGCGCCGGTCCTGTTCCGCAACACGCCGCAGTGGTTCATTCGCCTGGATGCGCCGATCGACGACGAAGCCCACGGCGGCAAGACCCTGCGCCAGACGGCGCTGAAGGCGATCGACGCCACGGCCTTCTTTCCCGAGGCCGGTCGTAATCGCATCCGCTCCATGGTCGAGGGCCGGCCCGACTGGCTGGTCAGCCGCCAGCGCGCCTGGGGCTCCCCCCTGGCGATGTTCGTAGACAAGGAAACCGGGCAGCCGTTGCGAGACGACGCCATCAACGAGCGCATCGTCGACCTGATCGCGTTGGAAGGCGCCGACGCCTGGTTCACCCGGCCGGCCGGCGATTTCCTCGGCAATCTCGACCCCGAGCGCTACGAGAAGGTCGACGACATCCTCGACGTCTGGTTCGATTCCGGCTCGACCCACGCCTTCACCCTGGAGGGCCGCGCGAACACGCATTGGCCAGCCGACCTTTATCTCGAAGGCTCCGACCAGCATCGCGGCTGGTTCCAGTCGTCGCTGCTGGAGGCCTGTGGCACCCGCGGCCGCGCCCCGTTCGAAGCCATCCTCACCCACGGCTTCACCCAGGATGAGAAGGGGGAGAAAATGTCGAAATCGGTCGGCAACACCGTCGACCCCCAGAGCGTGATCAAACAGAGCGGCGCGGAGATCCTTCGCCTGTGGGCCGCCCTGTGCGACTATGCCGAGGACCAGCGCATCGGCCCAACGGTGCTTCAGACCACGGCGGACGCCTATCGCAAATTGCGCAACACTGTGCGTTACCTACTGGGCGCGCTCGATGGTTTCGACGAGGCGGAACGGGTCGACCATGCCGAGATGCCGCCGCTTGAGCGGTTCATCCTGCACCGACTTTGGGACCTCGACGGTCAGGTCCGCGCCGCTTATGGGGCCTATGATTTTGCGGGCGTTGTACGTCCTCTGATCGAGTTCTGCTCCAACGATCTCTCGGCGCTGTTCTTCGATATCCGCCGCGACGCTCTCTATTGCGACCTGCCGAGCTCTCTTCGCCGCCGCGCGTGCCGCACTGTGATGGAGGCCGCGTTCGAGCGGCTGACGATCTGGCTGGCGCCGTTAATCCCCTTCACCATGGAGGAGGCTTGGATGGCGCGCTTCCCGGATGGCGGCCTCAACAGCCTGCGCACAATCCCGCCGACGCCGGACGAGTGGCGCGACGAGCGAGAGGCGGAACGCTGGCAATGCGTTCAGACGGTTACCAGCGTCGTGACCGGCGCATTGGAGGTCGAGCGTCGCGAAAAGCGGATCGGCGCGGCGCTCGAGGCCATGGTGACCGTCAGCATCGCTCGTACGAGTCTTATGGATGAATTTGAAGACCTGGACGCGGCCGAGGTGTTTCGTGTCAGTCAAGCGAGTCTGATCACTGGCGACGGTGAACCTGGCGATTTCAGGTCCGACGGCGTGGGCGGTGTATCGGTGAGCGTGGAACGCGCCCCCGGTCGCAAATGCGCGCGTTCATGGCGCGTGCTGCCCGAGGTTGGCACCGATCCGCGCTACCCGGAGCTTTCCCTCCGCGACGCCGAGGCTGTTGCCGCATGGGACGCTGTGCACGCATGACGGTTTTAACCCGCAACACCCTTATCGCCTTTGGTCTCGCCGCCGCCGTTGTCACCCTGGATCAGGCCGCCAAGACTTGGCTGTTGACCACTTTCCATCTGGCGGCGGTCAGCCCCGCGCCGTTTCTGGGACCGATCCGGCTGAATCTATCTTTCAACAATGGCGTCAGTTTCGGTTTCCTGCGTGGCGATCAGCCTTGGGCGCCCTACGCCTTGGCGGCCTTCGCCTTCGCGGTGACACTGGCTCTTGCGGTCTGGGCGACGCGCGCCCAGCGACTATTCAGCGCGGTGGCGATCGGGTTGATCATGGGGGGTGCGGTGGGCAATCTGCTCGATCGCCTGCTGCGCGGAGCGGTGGTCGATTTCATCGACGCGTCTGCCCTCTATTTTCCCTGGGTTTTCAACTTGGCCGACAGCGCAATCAGCGTCGGGGTCGCGCTTCTATTGCTCGAAAGCTTCATCACGCCGAAGACGGTCGCCTAGCGAGCGCCAAATTTGTCCTCCATGCCCGACGTGGGCTAGAACGCACGCTTCGCACAAAGGATGTCTTCGAACCGATGACCATCAATCGCCTCCTGTCGGTAGCAGCGCTGTGCGGCTTGACCGGGATCGCCGGGTGCAGTGGCGCCTCGCGCGCGCTGGGCATAAGCAAGGTGACCCCGGACGAATTCCGCGTCGTGACCAAGGCCCCTCTGATCCTGCCGCCCGACTACTCCTTGCGCCCGCCCGCCCCAGGCCAGCCCCGCCCGCAGGAACTTCAGCCCGAAAGCGCCGCCCGCACCGCCTTGCTGGGCGAGCGCAACGCCGAGGTGCGCTCCGATGGGGAGAAGATGTTGGTCGCCAAGGCCGGCGCCGACAAGGCCGATCCGCTTATCCGCTATGTCGTGGATGACGAATTTGGCGCCGTTGCCCACAAGGACAAAAGCTTCGCCGACCGGGTGATGTTCTGGCGCAAGGGTCAGCCCGCCGAAACCGCTGTAGCCGTCGACGCGGCTGCCACTACGCCAGCGCCCCTCGACCCCAAGGTCGAGGCCAACCGCATCGCCGGCCTCACGGGCGGACAACCCGTGGTCATCGCCCGCAAAAGCGATTCGAAGCTGAAACTCCCGGGGCTCTGAATGGGTCGACGGAACACAAAAAGCCGAAGCGCTGGTCTGGCCGGAGGTCGCACCGATCGACTTCCGGCGCGGGCTCAACAACACCCCTTAGCTACACCCTCCCGTCGGGGATCGGCTCCGCCTTCGAGGCGGCCGTTGTCGCGGACGATGATCCCATGTAGCCCGGAATCCTCTGCTCCGAACCCGGTGCGCACCATAACGCCCCGTTCGGCCAGGCCCGACACGACCCCCGGAGAAAACTTGTCGATCTCGCCGACCACGTTCGGGCCGACGGCGATCAGGTTCGGCAACTCGATCGCGGCCTGCATCGGCATGCCCCAGTCGAGCACGCCGACGATTGTTTTCAAAATATAGGACGGAATCGCCAGCCCCCCGGGCGAGCCGACGGCCATCACAAACCGTCCTCGACGGTCGAGTATAATCATCGGCGACATCGATGAGCGCGGGCGTTTGCCAGGTCCCGGCGCGTTGGCGGCGGGCTGCCCATCCTTATCGGTTGGCGAGGTTGAAAAGTCGTCGAGCTGATTGTTGATCATGAATCCGTCGACCATCCGCCCGTCGCCGTACGGATAATTGACTGTTGTGGTCACCGACACGACTTGGCCGCGGGCATCGACGATGACGAAGGATGAGGTGCCCCCCGGTTCGCGTGTGTGGTCCGCCCCCGGTCTCGGCGCGCCGATAGGCGCGCCGGCCTCCGGCGGTGGCCCTGCAACGTCGCCGATAAGTTTAGCGCGAGCGTCCAGATAATGAGGATCGAGCAGACCTGCGACCGGGACGGTCACCAAAGCGGGGTCAGCGACGTATTTCAAATGATCGGCGTACATCAGCCGTTCGGCCTGCGCGATTTGCAGCCAAGCGACAGGATCGTTCGGTCCTCGTCTGCTGATGTCCGTGCGCTCGAGCAGACCCAGGCCCTCCAGCGTCGCCGGGCCACCCGACGGAGCATTCGGCGCGCAAGCGGTCCATTGGCGGTAGGGCCGACATAGCGCGGCGGACACCTGCGGACGATAGCCAGCGAGGTCCGCCAGGGTCATCGCTCCCGGCGTCGGTACGTCGGCGAGCCGCTTGACGATGTCCGCGGCGATTGGCCCCCGGAGGATTGCGGCGGGCCCCTCGGCGGCAAGCTTCCTCAAGGTCGCCGCATAAGCGGTATTTTGGAGCCGATCCCCCGCTTTCATCCGCGAACCATCGGGCTTGGCGAAATAAGCGACGACATCGGGCGCCTTTGTCTCCGGCACAGGGCTCGAGATAAATCGGCCCATGCGTGGGGAGATAACAAAGCCCTTCGTCGCCAGCCGCTCGGCGTCACCGAACAGGCTGCGCCAAGCCAACCGCCCATGTTTGCTGTGGGCAAGCGCGAGCATTGCAATAGCGCCGGGTACGCCCGCGGACCGGCCCGACAGGATCGCGTCTCCAATCCCCATGGGCTGGCCGTCTGCCTTTAGAAACAACGCGGAGGTCGCGGCCGCCGGCGCTGTCTCGCGGCCGTCGTAGGCGGTGACTGTTTTCGTCTTTTGATCGTAGATCGTAAGAAAGGCTCCGCCGGCCAAACTCGTGCTCTGGGGTTCGACGAGCGCCAGCGTCGCCTGCACCGCCACCGCCGCGTCCATCGCCGAGCCCCCAGCGCGCAGTATCTTCAACCCGGATTCCACCGCCAACGGATTGGCGGCGTCCACCATGGCGTGGTCCCGGTGGGGCTGGGCCGCCGCGCCGCTCGCTAGGGCCAGAAGGAGAAAAATGAGGTTTGGCGAGCGCATGGGCGGTCCCTGGCGGTTGAACGTCGGCATCATGTCGTTTCGTTGAGTATCGAGCGAATGATTTCCACGGAAATCGCTCGGATCACGACATCCAGATTGAGCCAGCTTCCCGAGCCCTATCCAGTATTTGCCTCATCAGCGATCGAAATCGCGTCGGTCAGCGGCTGGAAGAGGTGAGCTTGGGTCAAAGGTTATCAGCGATTTGTGGCTGACGTGCTTGAAGGGCGCGTCATCCTGCTCAAGGCCGGTGCAAGACTCGTACTCAACAACCAGTCTCGCTGCGCTCTGGATGAATCTGCGTATCCTCCGCCGAGCACCACATACCGAGGATGCCCGCTCGAATCGTTTTACCCCGCTACGATCGTATCTCCCGCGACGATCACAGCCCAACGCCTCAACGACTGCCCCGCGCAAGGACCTCCCACACAGACCCCGTCGTCGATGCGAAACAGCGCGCCGTGCGACCCGCAAAGGATGAGTCCGCCGTCGCGCGTCAGATAACGGCCCGGCCCCATAGCCAGTGGCATGCCGGCGTGGGGGCAGCGATCGACGTAACCTGTGACGGTCCAGCCCCGTCGGACCACGAAACCAAGAAACAGCGCCTCGTCTTCCCGGAACATAAAGCCCTTCGCGCCAGGATCCGCGACGTCGTCGAAGGCGCAGAGTCGTGTGCCGGCCTGCGGCTGGGCGGGATTCACCTAGACGCCGACGGCTTGACGCCATAGTAGGATTTCGACCGAGGCGAAGAGTTCCGCTTCGGCGTAAGGGTCGGCGGCCGCGAAGGATTCTACCTCTTTTAGTCCTGGGGCCTCCACCGTCAGAATCGATCCAATGGGCGAGCCAGCATCGTCGAGTATCGGACCGGCGCGGATCACGCTGGCCGACGTCCCGTCGCGGCCGAGGTAGGCGAGATGCGCTTCTCGCGTCGCTGTTCGAAGCTCGAGACCGCCGGGCTTGTCGCGGCAGATGATGACGAAGGTCGCCACGGTCGTTTCAGCCTTCTTCCTTGAGGGGGCGTGAGAGTAGGGCGGCGATAGTCGCTTCGACCTCCGCGCGCCCCGAGAGTATTGCCTGGACAGCGGCGCAGATCGGAACCTCCACGCCTAAGCGCGCAGCGAGGGCGACAACGGCGGGAGCGGATTGCACCCCCTCGGCCACGGTCTTCTTGCCCGCTAACGCCTGCTCAAGCGTTTCACCACGTCCAAGAGCGAGGCCGACGGTCATATTCCGCGACTGCGGGCTTGAGCACGTCAGAACCAGGTCGCCCAGTCCGCACAAGCCGGCCACGGTTTCCGCCTCTCCACCCAACGCCACGGCCAGCCGGGTCAATTCCGCGAAGCCTCGGGTGATCAGAGCGGCATGGGCGCTACGACCGAGGCCCCGACCCTCCACGATACCGCAAGCGATAGCGAGGACGTTCTTCACCGCGCCGCCCGCCTCCGCCCCAACCATGTCGTTGCTGACGTAAGGCCGGAAGGTCGGGGTGGCGATGTTATGGGCGAGTTCATGCGCCAAGGTGACATCGGTCGCCGCGAGTGTAATAGCCGTCGGCAGCCCCCTCGCGACCTCGTTCGCAAAACTCGGTCCGGACAACACGACTGGCGCGGCGTCAGGCATCACCTCTGCTAGAACCTGGGTCATAAGCTTCAGCGAGCCTTGTTCCACGCCTTTGGCGCAAAGCACCACCGGCAGGCCTGTGGACGTATGCGGCAGGAGGGTCGCCAGGCTGGATCGCAAATGCTGCGCGGGCGCGACCGCGAGGACAAATTCGCTGCTCCTGAGGGAAGCCGGATCGGCGGAGGCGTGGATCGACTCCGCCAGGGCGACGCCGGGCAGGAACACCAGATTCTCGTGACTTGAGTTTATCGCATTCACGACCTCGGTCTCGCGCGCCCACATTGTGACCTCCAGGCCCGCCCATGCGCAGACCTGAGCAAGGGCGGTGCCCCAGGCCCCGCCCCCCATCACCCCGACGCGCCTCACGCTTTGGCGCCCTTGTGTCCAGCCAGATGCGTGGGGCGCAGGCGAGCGGCCTCCTCGTCCAGGGGCCAGCGCGGGCGGGCGACGACGGCGAGGTCATCGGTCATCCCGCCGGCCAGCCGCTCGGCGCCGGCCAGGGCGATCATGGCGGCGTTATCCGTGCAGTACTCGACCGGTGGGGCATAGAAGCTGAACCCGTGGCTCTCGGCCAGGTTGCTTAAGACGCCACGCACAGCGCTATTGGCGGCCACCCCACCGGCGACGACCAAGCGGCGATCGAGACCGTCGTGGACATTCAGATAGGTTTTCATGGCCCGCTCAGTGCGGTCAGCCAACTGGAGCGTGATGGCAGCTTGGACGGCGGCGGCGAGGTCGCGTCGATCGCTCTCGGATGTGAGGCCGCTGGCGAGCCGAGCGGCCGCAGTTTTCAAGCCGGAGAATGAGAAGTCGCAGCCGGCGCGGCCGAGAAGCGGGCGGGGGAGGGGGAAACGCATCGGGTCGCCACCCTCCGCCAACTTTTCCAAAGCCGGGCCCGCGGGATAAGTCAGGCCCAGCGTGCCTCCGATCTTGTCGAACGCCTCGCCCGCAGCGTCGTCGATCGTCGAGCCAAGCCTTTGGCAGGCCCCGATTCCCGCGACGTCCAGCAGCTGACAATGGCCGCCGGACACCAGCAGCAGCAAAAACGGATAGCAAATATCCGCCGTCAGCCGGGCCGAGACCGCGTGACCCTCCAAATGATTGACCGCCACCAGAGGCAGGCTGAGCGCCAGCGCCATGGCCTTGCCGAAGGAGAGGCCGACCATCACCCCGCCGACGAGACCCGGCCCCGCGGTCGCCGCGATGCCGTCCAGCGCCCTAGCGGTCATGCCTGCATCGGTCAAAGCCCGCGCCACGATGGTGTCGATAGCCTCGACGTGAGCACGCGCCGCAATCTCGGGCACCACTCCGCCATAGGGTGCATGCTTGGCGATCTGACTTAGCACTACAGACGAGGCCACCGAGGCGCGGCCCTGGGCGTCCAGGCGCACCACGGCGGCCGCTGTCTCATCGCAGCTGGTCTCGATGCCGAGAACCGTTAGAGGTGTGAAAGACAACTGGGCCTGTCGCGTTGCCGTAGGGGACCGGTTGGCGTAGCTCACGGCGCCATGACCATGCAACCGATCCTCATTGGCACGCGGGGATCCCGCCTCGCCCTCGCCCAGGCTGAAACCGTGCGTGCCCAGATCGCCCAAGCCCTAGGCGGCGACGACCGCGCGCGGCTCGAAGTGATCACCACCTCGGGCGACCGCATCCAGGATCGCACCCTTATCGAAATCGGTGGAAAGGGCCTTTTTACCCTGGAGATCGAACAGGCTTTGCTATCTGGCCGCATCCAGTGCGCGATCCATTCTCTGAAGGACATGCCGGCGAAAGGCCCGGACGGCTTGACGCTCGCGGCGATCCCCAAGCGGGAGGATCCGCGGGACGCCTTCCTCAGCGTCGGTCATAAGGCCTTGGCGACCTTACCCGAGGGTGCGCTTCTCGGCACCGCTAGCCTACGCCGTCAGGCGCAGTCCCTTCACGGACGACCGGACCTGCGGGTGCTCAACCTGCGCGGCAATGTCGACACGCGGATCGCCAAGATGCAGGCCGGAGGGGCAGACGCCATTCTTTTGGCTATGGCCGGTCTAAATCGCCTGGGCCTAGCTCATCACGCCAGCGGTCTGATCGATCCGGCGGCGAATCCTCCCGCGCCCGGGCAAGGCGCCCTGGCGATCCAAACCCGCGTGGAAGACGCCGACCGACCCTGGGTGACCGCCCTCAGAGACCGTCCCACCACGCTCGCGGTCGCGGCTGAACGCGGCGCGCTTGTCGCGCTCGAGGGTTCATGCCGGACGGCCATCGGAGCCTACGCAACCATCGACGCCGGTAGGCTGACACTCATCGTCGAAGCGCTTACGCCCGGTGGAGAGCGACGTTTTCGGCGAACCGGCGAGGTCGAGGTGGGCGGCGCGGACGGCGAGACGGCGGCGCGGGCCCTCGGGCTCGATCTCGGCCGATCGATACGCGCCGAGGCGGGCGACGTGCTGTTCGCGTGATCACGGTCTGGGTCACGCGGTCCCAGCCGGGCGCCGAAGCGACCGCCGAACGCATCAGGGCCCTAGGTTTTGCGCCATTCGTCGCGCCTCTGCTGGAGGTGCGGTTCGAACCCGGTGGCCCTATCGACCTCGATGGCGTCGCCGCGCTGGCTTTCACGAGCGGCAATGGGGTGAGGGCCTTCGGATCGCGAACCCCGGAGCGACGCTTGACCGTGTTTGCTGTCGGGCAGGGAACCGCCGAGGCCGCCCGCGACGCCGGGTTCGCTTCAGTCATCGCCAGCGAGGGCGACGTTCTCGCACTCGCTCGATCAATACCCAGTGGGGGATTGGTGCTGCATGCCGGCGCGGCCGAACCGGCCGCCGATCTCGTCCTGGCGCTGGAGCGGCGTGGCGTAAGCGCGCGAGGAATCGTTGTCTATCGCACCGTCGTCGCCCTTTTAACCCGCTCGGAGCTTGAGCGCGCCGCGAACGCCGAATTCGTCTTGCTTCACTCGGCCAAGGCGGCGCGGGCTTTCCGTGGGATGGCCCTCGATCGCCCTAGGCCGGTCTGCCTGTCGGCCGCCGTCGCCCAGGCCTCGTCAAGCGACGCGGCGCGGCCTATCGTCGCCCGGGCGCCAAACGAAGACGCCCTTCTCGCCGCGCTGACGGACGCAGCCAAATGACCGACACACCAGACCCCAAGCCGTCACGCATCATCACGCCTCTGTTTTGGGGCGCCATGGCCCTGTGCGTGATCTGTTTCATCGCCGCCTATCTTGTGGTCTCCTCAGCGAAGACACACGTGATCCAGGTGCTGGGCCCCGACGCCCACAGCGGCTCCGGCATCGACACTCTTGGCGGCCACCCCCGCCCGCGCTAAAGACCCGACCAGGGGCCGCCTTAGCTCAGCCGGTAGAGCATCGCATTCGTAATGCGAGGGTCGCGTGTTCGAGTCACGCAGGCGGCACCATTTTTCGTTCTAATTCAACGGTTTTGCGTCCGGCAGGCTCGTGCGCCGAGATGGGCGGATTCCAAGTATTTGGGCGGTCGACAGCTGCACGACGTGCGGAAGCCTTGCGACCCTAAGGGGCGTCCAGGGTCGCGCGAATCGACACTTGCCGGTCACCCACTCGCGTCGCGATCAGGCCGCCGCGCGACCGCGCCAGAAGGCTAAGGAAATAAGCCGGCGCCCAGCGGGAGGCGAGACCGCTCTCGGGGACCTCGCCGCCGAGCGCCAAGCGAAGGTCGACGCCTAGGCGAGGCTTAGGTCCGATGGCCTCGATTTCGATTAAGACGCGCTCTCCCCCCGATAAGCCCGCCGCCACCCGCCCTCCGGCCGCCATGACCCCTGCGGTGATCTGGAGGAGACCGAGCAGAAGGCGGCCCGAGCCGACGGTGATCGCCGCCGGATCGATAACGAGTTGCAGGCTTGCGCGCGATCCGTTGAAAAGGCCCTTCGCCGCCGCCGTCAGCTCAGACTCCGACAAGGCCGCGCCGCCGGCGCCATAGATCGTTCGGGCGAGGACGAGGTTCTCGAGGAGCGCGCGCGCGCCCTGTTCGGCGAGGCTCAGCGCCTCGTCTCGCATGGCGGACATGGCTGGATCCGACGCCATGTCGAACGCCGAAACAACGCCGTTGGCAGGCCCGATCGCGTCATGAATGATCCGCGCGGCCAGCGCCGCGGCGAGTTGTTCGGCTGTAGGCGCTTCCATAGGCATGGCGGCTTGGTCGCTTGATTTGCCCGCCTTTGGCAAACGCCGCGCGGGCCTCTAACAACGAGATCATGACCTCTCAAACTTTCGCGCCGCGCGATATCGGCGCCACCCTCGCGGAGATCGCCATCGAGGCGGCGCGTCTCATCCTTCCGCTTTGGCGCTCCGGCTTGGAGGTTCTGACCAAGGCCGATGAGAGCCCCGTCACCGTCGCCGATCAGCGGGCCGAAACCCTGATCGTCGCGGCCCTCGGGCGCGTTTTCCCCGACATTCCGATTATCTCTGAAGAGGACGCCAGCGAGTTTGGCGTGCCGAAGAGCATCGGCGAGCGCTTCTTCCTGGTCGATCCCTTGGATGGCACCAAGGCGTTTGTGCGTGGAGATCCGAATTTCACGGTTAACATCGGCCTGATCGAGCGCGGCCGCCCGGTCGCGGGCGCGGTTGTGGCTCCGCCCACCGGTGAGGTGTGGTTCACGCGAGATGGCGGGGCGGTGAAAATTCCGATGGGCGGCGGCGGCGAAACCAAGGTCCGCGTCCGTCCGTGGCCAAAGGGCGAGGCCGTGGCGCTCGTCAGCCACACCATGAAGCCGGAGACGCTGAGCGCCTTGCGCGAACGCTACGGCTTCGACCGCAGCGAGCCGCTGGATTCCTCGATAAAGCTCTGCCGCATCGCCGAAGGCGTCGCCGATATCTACGCCCGCCACGGCACGACGATGGAATGGGACATCGCCGCTGGCCACGCTATCCTGGTCGCCGCGGGCGGGTCCTTGACCACCGACAAGAGCGGCGCCTTCCTTTACGGAAAAGCCGGCGAAGGGTTCCGCAACGGCTGGTTCGTGGCGCGCGGCGCGGGAGGCGGCCCGGCGTGACGACCGCGATGCGCGATCCCCGCTATGCGCCGCGTGCGCTTCAGGTCGAGCGCCGCGCGGATGGCTCGATCCTTCTCCACAATCCTCGATCGCCTGACTGCCCTTTCGACAATACCCTGGGAGCGCTGGACCATTGGGCGGCGGTCGCGCAACGGCGAACTTGGCTTGCCGAACGCTCCGGCGAAGGATGGCGCGAATTGGCGTATGGCGAAGCGCGCGAGCGGGTCGCGGCGCTCGCGGCGGGCTTGGCCGAATTGGGTTTCGCGGCGGGCGCGCCGCTCCTCGTGCTGGCTCGCAATAGCATCGACCACGCCCTTCTCGCTTTTGCTGCCATGAGCCTGGAAATTCCCGTCGCGGCGATTTCGCCGCAGTATGGTTTGAAGGGCGCCGAGCCCGCGCGATTGGCCCATGCCGTTGGGGTGGTCCGGCCGGGCGCGGTGTTCGTTGACGATGGCGCGGCCTTCGCCGAGGCCCTGCAATCGCCTGCCCTGCAAGGGCTACCGGTCATTGTGATCTCAAATCCGAGACCCGGCGACATCCTCTTCGACAACCTGCTCGGTCGCGGCGCATCCTTCATCAGACCGCGCGGCAGCGCCATAGCCAAGCTTCTGCTCACCTCCGGTTCGACGGGAAAACCCAAGGCGGTGATGTGCATGCACGCGGCGGTCGCGGTGAACGCCGCGCAGGTGGCGGCCTGCTACGACGATCCCGACCCTCCCATAGTCGTCAACCAAGCGCCGTGGAGCCACAGCCTGGGCGCAAACGCCATCCTGCAAATGGTGCTCCATCGCGGCGGAACCCTCTACATCGACGCGGGTGCGCCGGTCGCGGGCCGTTCAGGCGAGACGGTGCGAAACCTGCGGGAGATCGCGCCGACCTATCACAACATGGTCCCCGCCGGATGGGACCTGCTGGCGCTCGACCTTGAGCGGGACGATGCGTTCGCGCGGACCTTTTTCAGCCGCGTCAGGGTGCTGCAATACGGCGGCGCGGCGCTCGGTCAAAGCACCTGCGACCGAATCCAAACGGTGGCGGCGCGGACCGTCGGCGAGACGATTAGCTTCGCCAGCGGCTACGGAGCCACCGAAACCGGCCCCACGGCGACGAATGTCCATTGGCCGAACCGTCGCATGGGCCTGATGGGCCTCCCGATCCCGGGCACCACGGTGAAGCTCGCGCCCCGTGACGGTCGAATGGAGTTCAGGGTCAAAGGACCACAAGTCAGCGCGGGCTATTACCGCGATCCCGAGGCCACCGCGCGCGCCTTCGACGAAGAGGGCTTTTATCGCCTCGGCGACGCGGCGCGCTTCGCGGACGAGAGCGATCCGGAACGAGGCCTGGTCTTCGACGGCCGGCTCTCGGAAAATTTCAAGCTATCGAGCGGCGTCTTCGTCAACGCCGGCGCCTTACGCGTCGCGGCGGTGTCGGCCATTGGCGGCGCCGCGGCCGACGCCGTGGTTTGCGGCGAGGGCGAGCCCAGTGTCGGCCTTCTGATCTTCGCCGCGCGCGGCGAGACCGCCGGATTGAGCGAGGCGGTTCGCGACGGCCTGACCCGCTTCAACCGCTCGGCCTCGGGCGGCGCGAGCCGCGTGGCGAGGGCGATGATCCTGGAAGGCTTGCCCGATCCCGTCTCGGGAGAGATTACCGACAAAGGCTATATCAACCAGACCACGGCCCGCGCGCTGCGCGCCCTGGATATCATGAAGCTTTTCGCCGATCCGCCAGCCCCAGGTGTGATCGTTCTCTGAGGTGGTCAGCTCTTCTTGGTATTCCCTGGCAACGTGCAGCCTCCCGCGATTCCCTTGGCGTCGCTGCAGACGATGGTGGACTTCGGCGTCACCGAGTTCGCGGCGTATTGGATCATGTAGCCTTGCAGGCCGTCCGAGCATCCGACTTCGACATAGGCCTGCTTGTCCGCCGTGACTCCCACCAAGCGTGCGGCAGACACGACGCAGCTGTTCTTGCCGAGGGTCTGAAGATCTTTGGTCAGGGACGGATAAGCGGCGGTCGCCTTGGTCAGGCTGCAGCGATAGCCCACGATCTCCGAATGTGCGCAGTCGTACGCATGCGAGGGTCCGCTGCGCGCGAAAAGCGCGATAGCGCCGTCCGGACGGTTGGAGCATTTCAGCTCGACCGCTTCGGTGGTCGGACTCGCCGCCGGGCTGGGCAATGGGGCGTAGCCGGAAACCTCGCAGTCGTAGCCGGCCTTCTTCGAGAGCTGGCTGTATAGCCCCGACTGCTCGGTCTTGGCCTGACGCGCGTCGGTCAGTTTGCAACCGCCCGCGATATTGTCTGCGGCGGCGCAATCCACCGCTTGGGAGAACGAGCCGTTAGGCGCCTGTTCGAGGATGTAGCCCTTTCCGTCGGCGCAAGCCGCTTCGAAATAGGATTTTCCGCTCTGGGAGGAGCCGATGTAGCCCCGGCCGCCCTCCTTGATCGTGCAAGGCTTGCCCGAGGCGGCGAGGAGCTTGTCCACCATCGCCATCTGCTTTGCGCGGGGTGTGAGGGTGCAACTGATGTTGCCGCCCTCGGGCACGGAGATGCACGGAGTGGCGACGATCGGCTTGTCCAGGCGAGGCGGTGAGGAAATCTGCAGAATGAATCCGCCGTTGTCTTCCTTACACGTCATTTCAAACAACGCTTCGGTGGCCGATTGGCCGAGGGGGCGAACCTTGTCGGGGGAACAGATCACACCGCTCTTGGCGATGTAAGGCAGCAGGCCCGCCTTCGAATCCACGTTTCCAGGCAGCACGCAGGCCGTCGGATTCGGTTTGCCGTCCGGTCTGGGTTCGTTCACCTGTACGCAGGTGTACGTCGAGGGCGGGTTGGTCCCGACCTGCTGGACTAGCAATCCTTCGTTTCCCGTGCAGGCGAGTTCGTACAGAGCTGTCTTCGCTTTGGTTTTTGGGTCCGGCCCGCCCTCGCCGACGAAGCGGGCGTCGGCCACGCTGCAGTCCAGCCCTCCGGCGCTGACCAAGCCAGGCGCCGCGGCCATGCCTTTGGCGCGGGACTCCTTGCTGACCGCCGGCGGCGCTGCGGCCGAGGCGACCGACGGGGCGGTGGCCGCCACGAACACCGCAATCATCAGACCTATGCCGAACGATTTCATGCGTATCACTCCCAACCGCATCCCTTGCGGGTCTCATGCCCCGCCGCTAGCTCGGAGGTCAAGAACGCGAAAAGGGGGCAATATGACGACCACGACAATCAGAGCCGCCGTCACGCCGGACGCGCCGCTTATTTTGAGCTTCATTCGAGAGCTGGCGGAATACGAACAGCTACTCGACAAGGTGCTGATCGACGTGCCGAGGATCGAGGCGATGTTGTTCGGCGAGACACCTCGCGCCTTTTGCGAAATCGCGGAGATCGAAGGCGAGCCAGTGGGCTTCGCGCTGTGGTTCTACAATATTTCCAGCTTCGAGGGTCACTACGGTCTATATCTCGAAGACCTTTATGTGCGACCGGCGTCGCGGGGCGCTGGAGTCGGCAAAGCTCTGCTGGCGCGGCTGGCCAGGCGGTGCGTCGATGAGGGGTTGGCGCGCATGGAATGGGCGGTGCTTGACTGGAATGCGCCGTCGATCGCCTTTTACGATTACCTCGGCGCGACGGCGAAAACTGAATGGATCACCCGTCAGCTGCGAGGCGACGCCCTCGCCGCCCTCGCCCGCTCGCGGCCTTGACGCGGCAGGCGGTTCGTCCCAAAGCGCAGCCGTGGTTCCCGCAAGGGATCAATAGGGAATGTGGTGAGCGCCCGATCTAGGCGTGATTCCGCGGCTGCCCCCGCAACTGTGAGCGGTCAGCCGAAGGACCGATCGTTCGCCACTGGGGCTCGCCCCGGGAAGGCGGGTCCCGAGGCGACGACCCGTGAGCCAGGAGACCTGCCACAACGAGCGTGGTCGCACGCGAGCGCGTCGGGCGGGGTGCACCGAGGTGATGTTCCGAAACTCCCCCGAGCGGGGAGGGGCGGCGCATGGCTTCTCGCGGTGACGTGTCACGAGTCACCGAAGGTTCCGCGCCGCCATGTCTTCCGCCACCGCCACCGCCACCGCCCTCGTCGCCGGGGCCGCGAGCATTTTTTTCGCTGTTGACTCGAACGCTCAGGAAGTCGCCCCCGTTGTCGTGACCGCGACCTTGATCCCCACCCCGATCGACGAGGTCGGTAGTTCGATCACCCTCATCACCGGGAAAGATATACAGGACCATCAGTGGCGAAGCGTCCCGGACGCGCTCAAGTCGGCGCCCGGCATCGAGGTGGTGCAAAGCGGCGGCCCTGGGGGGCAGACCTCGGTTTTCATTCGTGGGGCCAATTCGAACCACACCAAGGTCGTGATCGACGGGATCGAGGTGAACGATCCCAGTCAGAACGATGCCTTCGACTTCGGCCACGCTCTGACCGGCGGCCTAGCGCGACTGGAAGTTCTGCGCGGCCCTCAGAGCAGCCTCTATGGCTCCGATGCGCTCGGCGGTGTGATCAACATCGTCACCCGCGAAGGTCATGGCGCGCCTCGGCTCGACGCCGCGGTTGAAGGCGGGTCATTCGGCACGTTCGATCAGAGCGCCGCGTTGAGCGGCTCGGCGAAGGCGCTCAGCTATGCGTTCGACGTCGATCACGTGCACGTCGGCGCGACGCCGGTGACGCCGCTAGTCCTGCTCGCGCCGGGCGAGAGGCGGAATGACGACCGCTATGACAACCTCTCCCTCGGCGCGAAGCTGGGCCTCGACCTGAACCCCCTGCTCGGCCTCAGGCTCGTGGTCCGTTATGTGGACGCCGACCTGAAATTCACCGGCGAGAACTTCGTCAATTTCCCGAGCGATATCCCCGACGCCGTCCAGACCGATGAGAAAATTCGTCAGGTCTTTGCTCGCGCCGAGGCCCGCGTGAACCTCTTCGGCGGCAAGTTCGGCAATGTCTTCGGTCTCGGCTACAGCGACGATCACACTAGGTTCGCCAATCCCGACGACGGCTTCGGGGCTTTGACCACCCTGAACGATGGCGACCGGCTGAAGGTGGATTGGCGGGGAACCGCGGTTCTTTCGCGGACCGAGACGCTGGTGCTGGGCGCGGAGGATCGTCGCGACCGCGTCTTTCACGCGCCCATCGACGCTCACGACAGCGAACGCGCCGGCTATGCCGAACTGCAGTCCAGACCCTTCGCCCATTTCAGCGCCGCCGTCAGCGCGCGCTACGATTCGGACGATCGCTTCGGCGACAAGATCACTTGGCGGATAGCGCCAGCATATACCGTCGCGGCCACGGGAACGGTGTTGAAGGCCAGCTACGGCACGGGGTTCAAAGCTCCCACTCTCACCCAACTTTTCGTCAGCTTTCCGTTCTTCTCCGCCAATCCGAACCTGAAGCCGGAAACAAGCGAGGGTTTCGACGCCGGGTTCGAGCAGCCCGTGGCCGGCGGAAAGCTGCGCTTCGGCGTGACGGCCTTTCATCAGGCGATCCGCAACCTGATCGTCACCAACGTGACCGGCGATTCCTACGCGAACATTGGACGAGCCATGACCTTTGGGGCGGAAAGTTTCGTCGCCTTCGCACCGTCATCTCGCTTGTCGTTGCGCGTGGATTACACTTACCTCGTCGCCCGCGACGACATCGCGCGGCAGGAACTGCTGCGGCGTCCCAAAACCAAAATCGATTTCACCGCCGTCTGGCGTCCGACCGATCGGCTCACCCTGTCTGCCACCGGCCTCTATATCGGCGCGCGGATCGACGGGAACCGCGATTTCTCGATCCCTCGCCTCGTGGCGCACCCCTATGCGACCTTCGGGGTAGCCGGTGAATATAAGTTGACCGATACCCTCGCCGTCTTCGCGCGGATCGATAACCTGACCGATCGGCGCTACGAAGACCCAACCGGGTTTCAACGCCCCGGATTCGGGGCGTTTGGCGGCCTACGCGTCAGTCTCGCGGGAAAGAACTAGCCCGCGCGGGCGCGCTCGCCCATGATGCGGGCAGCGGAAACGGGAGATGTCATGACCATCAGCAAACGCTGGGTGCTGAAGCGGCGACCGGTGGGCGATGTCAGCTCCGGCGATCTCGAATATGCCGAGGCGGAGTTGCCCCCGCTCGGCGACGGCGAGGCCCTGGTCCGTACGCTGTATCTCTCGCTCGATCCTACAAATCGGATTTGGATGAGCGATCAGGATCAGTATCTGCCGCCGGTCCAGATCGGCGATGTCATGCGTGGCGGCGGTATCGGCGTGGTCGAACAATCGCGCTCCGAGAGTCTGAAACCGGGCGACATCGTCAATCTCGGCCTCGGTGGCTGGGCATCGCACGCGCAAGGTAACGCGGGGGGATTTTCGAAGCTTCAGTCGATACCCGGGCTACCCCTGACCGCTTTCATGAGCGTCCTCGGTGGCACGGGCCTGACCGCGTGGTTCGGCATGCGCGAAATCGGAAAGCCTCAGCCTGGGGAAACCGTGGTGATCTCGGCGGCCGCGGGCGCCGTCGGGTCCATCGCCGGCCAAATCGCCAAACTAGCTGGAGCGCGTGTGATCGGCATCGCCGGCGGCAAGGCCAAGTGCGACTGGCTGGTAAACGAACTCGGGTTCGACGGGGCTATCGACTACAAGAACGAGGATGTTGGCGCAGCGCTGGACCGTCTGTGTCCAAACGGCATCGACGTGGATTTCGAGAATGTCGGCGGTGCGATTATGCAAGCGGTGATCGCGCGGATGAACACCTTCGGCAGGGTCGTGCTCTGCGGCTTGATCTCGACCTATAATAAAGAAGGGCCGGTAGAGGGTCCGGAGGATTTCGCCCGGGTTCTCATGCGCCGCCTGACGATCAAGGGCTTCATAATCATCGACTATCTCCACCGCGCCGGGGAGGCGATGGCCGAGCTGGTCCCCTGGGTGATGCAGGGTAAGATCAAGTGGAAGGCCCATGTCGAACAGGGGTTGGAAAACGCCCCGACCGCCCTCGGACGCCTCTTTACTGGCGATCACGACGGCAAACTGGTCGTTCAGGTGTCGCCGGAGAGCTGAAGGAACGCGGCAAGTTTGGCGATCCACCTTCGATGACGAACGAATACCCGGTCCTGTCCCCCCTCGTTCTCACCCTCGCCGTTGCGGGCAAGCGTCGGATCGATCCGGCGCACCGCGGGGTTATGGAAGACGGGCTGGCCTCGGTTTTCGCCCTCGCCGAGGCGGGGCTAAAAAAGCACGCCGCCGGCCATGGCGCCAGACTGACCCTGATCACCGGCTTGGCGGACGGCGCTGATCAGATAGCCGGATCTTTGTTCCTCTCACAGCGTGGGCGACATCCGCGCGTGCCGCGCATGCTGGGCGCTGTGCTGCCGTGTCGGCGGGACGATTTCGCCCGTTGCAGTCCGGTGGAAGATCGCGCCGCCTTCGACAGGTCGGCGGCGTCCTGCAGCTTTGTCGTCGAGATGGACGGCGTCATGAGGCCTCTGCCGCCTGACGACCTAACCTCTGAATTCGCGCGGAAGGTGCGCGATTCCCGAGGTGAAGTCTTTGCCGCGCAGGGGAAAATGCTGATCGAGAAGTGCGACATCCTGATCGCCGTGGACCACCCGAAAGACGCGGGGGAAGTCGGCGGGACGCGCCACACCCTGACCCGCGCTCTCGAAGAGCCGCGACCGGTCGTCCTGCTGCGCCTGGGTGAGCCGGGCCTCTACCTGCCCCGCGCCGGCGCGAGCCTCGATAGGTCGGACGGGATGACCGGTTCGAAAGCGCGGCGCGCCGTGGCCGCCGTGGTGGACGCGGTCCTCGAGCGTAAACGCCCGGCCGCCATCGCGGAGAGGCTCTAGGCGGCCGCCCAACGTGGCGTGTCGAGGGCCTCTGGATCGTCGAGCGCCATATCGTCCCAGTCGAGGTCCGGCGGCGGCTTGGCGGCGGCGGCGAGCACTGCGGACAGCTCGGCGGCCGTGGCCGCGCCGACAATCACCGCATTGGCTTCCGGGCGCGACAAGGCGAAGCCGAGGGCCGCCTGCAGGGGATCGCTGCGGCCCTCGGCGATCAGGCGACGGGCGCGCGAGAGCCGGGCCGCCGCGCCGCGAATCTGGCTGGGCACCCGGTCCGGCGGCAAGAACATCAGGCCGTTGAGAAAGATTGAACGTAGGTGCACAGCGATGCCCATGTCTCTGATCCGCGCTAGGCTGTTGTCGGTCAGCAGGCGCTGATCGAGCAGGCTGGCGGGGGCCTGGATAAGGTCGGGGTCGAAGCGCCGGGCCAAGCCCACCGGATCGTCGGAAACGTAGGCGGAAATGCCGATCTTGGCGAACAGGCCCGCCTCGCGCAGGTTCTTTAAGCGTGTCCACGTCGCGAGACCCGACGGTGAGAAAAGATCCCCGGCGGACTGAACGACGATAGCGTCCGCTCGGTCAATTCCCAATCTGCGCAGCGAGGCCCGCGCTTCGGCCTCAACGTAGTCACCCCCGCGATCGCCGCGAGCGGCCTTCACCGTGACCGAGAACGGCATCGGGCGAGGGGTCACCGCGCCGATCACCGCTTCGCCATGACTTGACGCCGCACCGGCGTCCAGCACCCTCAGGTCGGCCTTGGCCGCGAGGATCATCATCTCCCGCACCTCTGTTTCGGGCGTGCGTCCTCTGTACGGCGCGCCGCCGTCCAAGCCGAATTGGGCCGCCCCCAATCCAAGTTTCGCGACCAATGACTTCATGGAACCCGTCATGTTGAGGGGCGCTAAGGCCCGGAACCGTCGAGGCTATTTAGATGAGCAGTTATGAAGAAGCGGTATCGAGGGCGTTGCATGAAGGTTAACGTGCCCCAATGAGCGAGATCTTGCCCGCGTGGCCGCTGTTCGGATTGGCTGATGATCCGCGGCCCGCGCTTCACCGCTGCCGCGGACGCCGGGAGACCGCCGCCCTCGCCACGATCGTCGCCCTCGATGGTGGAGGACCGAGGCCGATCGGGACCCAGATGGTAATCTCGCCGAGCGAGATGAGCGGTTTTCTTTCCGGGGGCTGCCTGGAGGCCGATGTCGCGACCCACGCCTTCGAGGTTTTGTCTAGCGGCGGGCCTCGCCGCCTCGTCTATGGCGAAGGCAGCCCCTGGCCGGACATCCGTCTGCTCTGCGGCGCACGGATCGAGGTGCTGGTGGAGTCGATAGCGCCCGACGATCCGGCGGTCGGCCAACTCCTGGCTCGCGCGCACGCCCGGGAGTCGACGACTTGGCGCAGCGACGGACGGCGACGGACCTGCGAAGAAGAGGCCTGGGATGGCGCCTACGCCAAGCGGTTCGATCCACTTATCCGTCTCGTGGTTCTGGGGTCTGATCCCACCGCTCTCGCGATCGCGACGCTTGGCGCGCAATCAGGCTGCGAGACGGCGCTGGTGCGCCCGCGCGGTCCGAACGAGTCCCCGCCGATCCCGGGCGTCGCCTACTTGCGGGATGAACCGACGGCCGCGTTCGCCGCGCTCGCTCTCGACCCCTGGACCGCCGTGGCTGTGGCGACCCATGATGCGATCGTCGATCACGAGGCGCTGGTCGCCGCCTTGCCGAGCCGGGCCTTCTACGTGGGCGCCCTGGGCGCGCGCCGGCGACTGGGCGAACGGCTGGAGGCCTTGCGCGCCGCCGGAATCGCGGAGCGTGACTTGGCGCGACTGCGGGCGCCGATCGGCCTCGATATCGGCGGTAAAGCTCCCTGGGATGTCGCCATCGCGGTTATGGCGGAGATCGTAAGGGAGCGCGAAGCAGAGATCGCGGCGGCGCGAAACGAAGATTCACGCCCATAACAACCAAGGTCACGGGGATTCCTAACGCGGCTTCGGTACCCGCGACGTTAGGTTAGTGATCCGACTCTGAACCTACGAGAGGCGATCGAGGCGCAAGACGTCAACGCGCTCGCCGGCTAGGACCGCCGCCGAATCCGCCGATCTGCGCAACAACCCATCCGCCTCCGCGAAGACTGTCACCAGGGAAGAATCCTGATCCAGCAACGGTGTCGCTGTCAGGATCCCGTCGTCCAACACGATCAGCCGCGTCCGCATCCAATGCTCGCGCGGCCCATTGGCGGCCAACGGCATCGCCGCCCTGGCCGTCTGGAGTTTGAGCGCAGGATCGGCGCCCAGCATCGTCCTTAAGGCCGGCCTTAGAAACAACTCGGCGCACGCCATGGCCGACCCTGGGTTTCCGGGCAGGCCGAGTACGCGGCGGCCGTCACCAAGCACGCCGAACGATGTGGGTTTGCCCGGTCGCAACGCGACGCTTTCCACCGCCAGCGTCAGGCCGAGGGTCTCCAGCGCGGGTTTGACGAGGTCATGATCGCCCACCGACGCGCCGCCGATGGTCACGAGAATATCGAAGGTCAGGTCTTTAACCGCGGCCACTATGGCGGCTAGGTCGTCGCCGACGGGTCGCTGCATCAGGGCGACGCCGCCCCACAGCGCGACGAGGCCGCTGAGCGCGGTAGAGCCGGAATTATAGATCTGGAATGGTCCTGGGGTCTCGCTTGGCTCGACCACCTCCTCCCCGGTCGAGAGTATCGCGACAACGGGCCGACGCGCGACTTTCACGGTCGCCCATCCGGCGGCCGCGGCAAGGGAGAGAGTCCAAGGGTCCAACCGAGACCCACGCGTCAACAAGATGTCTCCAGCGCGGAAATCCAGGCCGGCGGGCCGGATATGGCGAGGCTCGGTCAAGCCGGGAATAGTCACCGTGTTGCCTTCGCGACGAGTGTCTTCCTGGATCACGACGGCGTCCGCCCCGTTGGGGATCGCCGCGCCGGTGAAGATCCGGACCGTCTCGCCCGCGCGGACTTCGCCGTCGAAGCCGCGGCCAGCCGCGCTCTCGCCGATGATCCTGCGCGGGCCCGCGCCATCGCACGAGCGCACGGCCCAGCCGTCCATGGCCGCGGCCGCGAACGGCGGCTGGTCACGGCTCGCGACCACATCCTCGGCGAGGAATCGGCCCAGCGCCTCGTTCAGCGGCACGGTTTCGAGTCCGACAGGCGCGCAGTGGGCCAACATGGCCGCCCGCGCCGCCTCTACGGTCATCAGCTTCATTTCGCTGTCCAGGCGCCGGTCGCACCGCCGGTCTTTTCCAGCAAACGGACCCCGTCGATCACCATCCCGCGCTCCGCCGCTTTCAGCATGTCGTAGAGGGTCAGACAGGCGACCGCGACGGCCGTAAGGGCTTCCATTTCGACGCCGGTCGGTCCCGTGGTCTTGACCCGGGCGACCACCTCCAGCCCGGCATCATGAGGTGAGACGGTCACCTCGACCTTCGACAGGGCCAGCGGGTGGCAGAGCGGGATGAGATCGGCGGTCCGTTTGGCCGCCATCACGCCGGCGATCTCGGCGACCGCTCGGACATCCCCCTTCTTGGCCGCGCCGGAGAGCGCCAGCGCGCGGGTTTCGGCGGTCATCCGCACCAGCCCGGTCGCCACCGCCTCGCGCGCGGTCGCCGGCTTGGCCGAAACGTCGACCATTCGCGCTCTGCCCTCGGAGTCGACGTGCGTGAGGCGGTTCACGTCTCCAGGAGCCGCGGCATCAACTCGACCATGTTACAGGGCCGATGGCGGCTATCCAGCTGAGCCGCGATGACCTTGTCCCAGCCATCGCGAACCGCGCCGTTCGAGCCCGGCAAGCAGAACACGAAAACCCCGTCGATGAGGCCCGCCAGGGCGCGCGATTGTAGGGTGGAAAGGCCCACGGTCTGGTAGCTGACGAGGTGGAAGATCACGGCGAATCCGTCGATCTCCTTGTCGAATAGGGGTCGAATCGCCTCGGGCGTCCGATCTCTTCCCGTGAGGCCGGTGCCGCCTGTCGTGACGATGGCGTCGACGAAGCCGGAACCCGTCCAACCCTTGATCGTGGACTGGATGGCTTGGATGCTGTCGGGCACGATCGTCCTGTCCGCCAGCTCGTGCCCCGCCGCTTTCACACGTTCCGCCAGCAGATGGCCGGAGGTGTCGCTCTCCTCATCCCGGGTGTCGGAGATGGTCAGCACGGCCACGCGCACGGGCTTGATCGCCTGGCCTTCCTCGTAGCGGCCACCCACGGTCAAACTCATTCAGGCTTCTCCATCACGGTTCCAGCGGGCAAGATCGTTGTGATCGCGCGCGGTAGGTTCGATCCAGGCGCCGTCGGCGCCTTTCTTCCATAGGGGCGCGCGGGATTTCAAATGGTCCATCAAATAGTCGCAGGCCTCCATGGCCGCGCGGCGATGGGCGGCGGCGGTGAAGACGAGGACGATGGCTTCGCCGGTTCGTATGGCGCCCACGCGATGGACGATATGGACATCCTGGAGGTCGAACCGGCGGCTCGCGTCTTCGACGAACCCATTTATCGCCCCCTCCGTGAATCCCGCATACGCCTGTAGTTCCAGAGCGGGCATTCCTTCCTCGCCTCGCGCGAGACCTACGAAACTCGTGACAGCGCCTGTGACGCTCCGGTTCGCGCAGAACCGGGTCAGCTCCGCGCCGGGGTCCAACACGTGATCGACGATTCGGATCATCCGCCGCTCATCGGCGGCATGAAGGCGACTTCGGCGTCTGGCGCGAGGACTGTGTCTCCCCGAACGATCGCCCGGTCCACCGCCGCCTGCACGCCGACGCCTTTCAAGGCCGAGCCAAGAGCGGCGTCGAGACCGGTGAGGATCTCCTTGAGACCGCTTAACGTGTCCGCCGCGACGTCCCTCTCGCGCCAGCCCGCAAGATCGCCAAGGCGTCCGAACAATAAAACTCGCGCCACCGGTCAGCCGCCGGTGGTGGACATATGCCGCGTCACCGCGGGCGTCGCGAACCGCTCAAGGCGGAAATCGTGCCCCTTCGGCTTGGAGTTCACACCGGCGATGATGGCGGCGCGCAGATCGGCGTCCGAACCGCCGCCCCGCAACACCGCGCGAAGATCCGTGGCGTCATCCTGGCCAAGGCAGGTGTGCAGAGTTCCGGTGCAGGTGAGTCGGACGCGGTTGCAGCTCTCGCAAAAATTGTGGCTAAGCGGGGTGATGAAGCCAAGCCGGCCGCCGGTTTCCACAACCTCGACATAGCGCGCCGGGCCGCCGGTGTTGAGCGCAACGTCGCGCAGGGTCCAATAACTTTCCAGCTCCGCGCGCACCTTCGCCAGGGAAAGAAACTGGTCGGTGCGGTCCTCGTCAATCTCACCCATCGGCATGGTCTCGATGAGAGTTATGGCGAGGGAGCGCGCATGCGCCCAACGAATGAGAGAGGGGATCTCCTTGGCGTTGTCGTGAGCCAGGGCCACGGCGTTGATCTTGATCTCGAGACCGGCGGACCTCGCCGCTTCGATCCCCGCCTGCACTTTGGCCAAGTCCCCACCCCGCGTCAGCTTGGCGAAGAGGTCGGGCTTAAGGGTGTCCATGGAGACATTCACCCGCCGCACGCCTAGCCGGGCGAGGTCGCGCGCGAATTCCGCGAGGCGCACGCCATTTGTCGAGAGCGTCAGTTCATCCAGGGCGCCACTGCGTCGATGGCGCGACAGGCCCTCGAGCAAACCAAGGAAACCCTTGCGGACCAGCGGTTCTCCTCCCGTGAGGCGCAGCTTGCGAACGCCGAGGCCCACGAAGACCGAGGCGACGCGGTCGAGTTCCTCCAGCGTCAGCACCTCGGTTTTCGGCAGAAAACGCATGTGCTCGGCCATGCAATAGACGCAGCGCAGATCGCATCGGTCCGTGACCGACAGGCGTAAGTAGGTCACCCTGCGTCCCAGCCCATCGGCCAAGGCGGCCGGCGCGGCGGGTGGTAAAGGGGCGTCGTAGGGCGTCATCGCGCCTTGAACATAGGGGATCGCCGGCCATGGCGACAGAGCGCGCACCGCGACTGGACGCCATCGTCCTGGCGGCGGGATCAGCGTCAAGGTTCGGCGGCGCGAAACTGATGGCCCCCTGGCGGGGCGGCCGGCTGATCGACGGCGCGTTGAGCGCGGCCTTGGCGGCTTCCGTTCGCGAGATCGTCGTGGTGACCGGCGCTGACGCCGAGGTGACGCAAAGGATCGCGGGACAGCACGAGAACCGTCGCATCCGTCTGGTCCACGCCGCCGAACATGGGCTTGGGATGTCGTCCTCCCTCCGCGCTGGGATCTCTGCTCTGCGCGACGATTGCGACGGGGTGTTCGTTTTTTTGGGAGATATGCCGCTCGTTCCGCCGCACACGGCCTCTGCCCTGGCGGCGCTCTTCAAGCCGGACGTGGATGCGGTGGCGCCAGTCCATGCCGGCCGGCGCGGACACCCCGTACTGTTCCGCCGCAGGCTGTTCGCCTCCCTGGCGGCGCTGCAAGGCGACGACGGGGGACGGGAGATCCTGCTAAGCCTAGGCAGGCGGCTGGCTCTGGCAGAGGTGTCCGACGCTGGAATTCATCTGGATATCGACACGCGCACCGACCTCGACAGCCTGGGCTAGGCGGCGTCTCAGGCGTCCACCTTTGCCGCCTTTTTCACCTTGTCGATCGCCCGATTGCGTTTGAGGCGTGAAAGATGGTCGATGAAAAGGACGCCGTTGAGGTGGTCGATCTCGTGCTGGATGCAGACGGCGAAGAGCCCCTCGGCTTCCTCCTCGATCTTCTTCCCTTTGTAGTCGAGATAGCGCAGCCTCACGCGATTTGGGCGAACCACCTCGTCGAAAATCTCCGGCACGGAGAGACAACCCTCCTCATAAGCGAACATTTCGTCCGATGACCAAGTGATCTCGGGATTGACGAAATAGCGCGGTTCGGGAGGCTCCTCGCCCTTGGCGATGTCCATCACGATCACGCGCTTGGCTTCACCGACCTGGATTGCCGCCAAGCCGATGCCGGGGGCCGCGTACATCGTCTCCAGCATGTCGTCCATCAAGCGGCGCAGATCATCGTCCACCGCCGCCACCGGCTTGGATTTCTGTTTCAGGACCTGTTGGTCACCGTCGACGGTGAGGATGCGCCGGATCATCCGACCGAGGTAGGCGCCGTCTCCACCAGGGTCAAGGCGGGCGCCGCCGACGCGGCCAGCTTGGTGAGCGGTCGGATCGCCGCGTCGATGGGTTCGAGTTCCACGATGTCCTTGCCCTGATGCTCCACCTTCAGCGCTTCGAACTTCCGCGCCTGCGGCAATACGCTGGTTTCCAGCGAGCCAACGAAATTATTGTAGCTCTTTACCGCGGTCTGGAGGCCGACGCCCATCCGCGTGACATGATCGGCCATAGTGGCGATGCGCTTGTACAGCTCGCGGCCGAGCTCCGAGACCTCGCGCGCATTGGCGGCCTGCATCTCCGCGCGCCAGCCGAGTGCGACTACCTTGCAGAGACCAAAGAGGGTGGATGGCGTGACGATGATCACCTTCTTGTCCATCGCTTCGGCAAGGAGGTTGGGCGAATGGTCCAGGGCCGGGGCCAGGAGACCGTCGCTCGGAACGAACATGGCGACGAAATCCGGCGTGTTGTCGAGCTTGTCCCAATAGGCCTTACGCGAGAGACTCTCGACGTGGGCGCGCAGGCTGGAGACGTGGCGCAGCATGGCGGCGGCGCGGTCGGCGTCTTCCGGGGCGTTCTGGGCCTCGTCGAATGCGGTAAGCGAACATTTGGCGTCGATGACGAAGACGCCGCCGCCGGGCAGGTGAACCACCACGTCCGGACGATGTGTCGCGCCTTCGACGTCTACATTGCGCTGTTCTATGAAGTCGTGGCCCGCCCGTAGTCCCGCCCGCTCCAGCACGATGCGTAGAACCTGTTCGCCCCAACGGCCCTGGACGCCGGCCCCGCGACCGAGCGCGCGGGAAAGGCGGCGCGCCTCGTCCTGGGTGGCAATCGAGGCGTCCAGCAGGCTCTTTATCTGCTGTTTGAGTCCGCCGGACTCCTCGGCGCGAGCCTTTTCCGCCTCCGCGACCTTCTTTTGGAAAGCGTCGAGGGTGTCGGCGACCGGCTTCAGCTGAGCTTCGAGACGGGCTTGGGTGAGGCGGTCCTGGGCGGCGAAGACGTCGGTCGCCGATTTCACAAGCACTTCGGCGACGGCGTTGGCGGTGATCGACGCCTGTCCGCGCAGAGCTTCCGTGGTCGCGGCGGCCTGCTCACGCAGCATCCGCGCCTCGAGTTCCGCGGCGTTCGCTCGACCTCGCTCCCTCATGCCCCAGATCACCGCTGCGGCGGCGCCGAGGGCGGAACAAATCGCCACTAGGGTGAGCAGGGTCGTCATGGGACCAACCTACAGGGAGTCGCGCCAGGACGGAAAAAGCTAGTCGTCGGGACCACTCCGATAGGGTGCGGTGGCCCTCCGCTACCCCGCGCTCCTCGATCGTCTCGGCGTCGCTCAGGCCGACGAAGCAGGGTCGCGGACGAAGACGAGCTCGATCTCGTTCGACGACGCCGGGTGGAAACGATAGCCCTCCGAGTCGAAGCCCGTCAGCTCATCACGACGATCGATCCGATTGTCGATGATCCAGCGGGCCATCAGCCCACGCCCACGTTTGGCGGCGAAACCCAGGGGGCGGACCTCCCCGTCACGGAGCTGATTGAAGTGGCAAGTCACTACCGGGGCGTTTAACGCCTTGCGATCGACCGCGGCGAAATATTCCTGGCTTGCGAGATTGACGATCACCGGATCGACGTGACCGGCTACTTCCCCGTCGAGCACTTTGGCGAGACGGTCGCCCCAGAAGGCGTAGAGATCGTGACCGCGCCGCGTTTTGAGCCGCGCGCCCATCTCCAGACGATAAGGCTGGATCGCGTCAAAGGGTCTCAGAACCCCATACAGTCCCGACAGGATCCGGAGGTGATCCGCCGCCCAGCGAAGAGCCGCGCGATCCATGGTTCGGGCTGAAAGGCCCCGGTATACATCACCCGCAAAGGCGAAAATCGCCTGGACGCCGTCCTCGGATTGCGCGTCGAAGGCTTGGAACCGCGCGCGATTGAGTTTTGCCAGAGCGTCCGAAATTCCCATCAGGCGCTTTAGGTCCGGCCCGGTGAGCCGCCGCGCCGCCTTGGCCAGGATCGCCGTCTCTTCGCGCAGGACCGGCACGGTCAAGGGCGCGCTGTCAGGCCCGGCGGTGAAGTCGAGCATTTTGGCTGGGGAAACGACCATCAACATGGGCGAGGCTTACGGCGGAACAGCGGACGCGGCTAGAACAAGACGCGGGGATTCATGATCCGTTTTGGATCAAGCGCCGCACGCACCGCGCGCTGCGCGGCGAGTTCGGCTTCGCTTTTGTAGCGCGCCGCCTCCGCCGTCTTCATTGTTCCTAGCCCATGTTCGGCGCTGATCGACCCTCCCATTTCAACGACGAGATCATGAACGATGCGCGCGCCGTCATCGCGCGCCGCCGCGTGCCCGGCCTGATCGCCGCCGGCTGACGCAAGGACATCGTAGTGAATATTGCCGTCGCCCATGTGGCCGAAGGCGACGACGCGCACCCCGGGGAAGATCGCGTCGAGCCGGCGGCCGGCGATTTCGGTGAATTCCGCGATGCGCGACAGGGGAACGGAGACATCATGCTTCCAGGCCGCGCCTTCACGTTTCTGAGCCGCCGACTGACTTTCGCGCAGAGCCCAGAAAGCTTTGGCCTGGGTTTCGCTCTGGGCGACCACGGCGTCTTCGACAAGGCTCCGGCTGAGCGCCTCCGTCAATAATCGTTCCATCGCGGCCTCCGCCGCGCCGTCCCTCGCGCTGGCGATCTCAAGCAGGACGTAGCAAGGCGAGGGGTTCGCCAGCGGATCCCGGGCGCCCGGCAGATAGCGCAGGGCCAGCCGCAGACCCAATTGGCTGATCAGTTCGAAAGCTTCTATCTCCGGACCGACCACGGTCTTGGCGGTCTCCAGCAGATCGCCCGCGGCCGCGACGCTACTAACGCCGATGAAGGCGACGGCGCGTGAACGCAGGATGGGAAACAGCTTCAGCACGGCGGCCGTGACCACGCCCAGCGTCCCCTCGCCGCCGATCATCAGCTGTTTGAGATCGTAACCGGTATTGTCCTTGCGCAGCCGCCTTAGCCCATTCCAGATCTTGCCGTTGGGCAGCACCGCTTCCAGCCCCAGGACTAGATCACGCATATTGCCGTAGCGCAGGACCGCCGTGCCCCCAGCGTTGGTCGACACCAGGCCGCCGATCGTCGCCGAACCGCTGGACGCCAGATCGAGGGGAAACCGCCGGCCCACCGCGAGGGCCGCTGCGTGCGCGAAATCGAGAACCACGCCCGCCTCGACGACCATGGCGTCGTCCGCCACGTTCACCTCGCGGATGGCCCTCAGGCGTTCGGTGGAGAGCAGGATTTCCCCGTCGGGGATCTGGCCGCCGACAAGACCGGTATTGCCGCCCTGCGTTGTGATCGCGACGCCATTCTGGGCGCAGAGGCCAACGACGGCGGCGACCTCTTGAGGGGTTTTCGGCAGGACAAGCAGGGGCGTCGCGCCTCGCCAGCGATCGCGCCATTCCACGAGCTTGGGTGCAAGGCGGCCTGGTTCTTCGCTCCAACCGTCCGGTCCGAGGGCGGCCTTAAGGCGGCTCAGCACCTCGACCGGGATGGCCATGGTCATCCTAAAGCTCCCGCCGCCCGCGCCAGCCGGTCGTTGATCGCCTCCCCCAGACCGGCGGAGGGGATCGGCGCGACCGCGATGGACGCCGGACACAACGCATCGGCGGCTCGCAGGAAAGCGAAGAGGTTGGCCGCAGCTTCAGCAAGATCGCCCGAGGGGCTTAGGTTCATCGTCTGGGTATTGGTCTCGGCGCGCCCAAACGCCAGATAGACCTCGGAGTTCAGCGGAGACGTCACGTTCAGGCGCACGGGGGCGTTGGGGGCGTAGTGACGGGTCATCCGGCCGGGCGATCGGGCGGCGTCGTGTTCCGCTGCCGCTAGAGGGCCGATCAGAGTTTCGATGCTTTCGCGCGTAACCGCGCCCGGCCGGAGCAGCCGCGGCGGACCGTCTAGAAGGGAAATCACCGTCGATTCCAGTCCCACCCTGCACAACCCCCCGTCGACACCGACGGCGGCCGCATCGCCCGTCTCGGACATGGCGGCCTTGAAGCTGGTTGGGCTGGGGCGACCGGAGCGATTTGCGGACGGCGCGACCAGCGGCTCGTTCATGATCTCCAGCAAGGCAAGGGCCAGTGGATGGGCGGGAGCGCGAATCGCCACGGTGTCCAAACCCGCCCTTGCTAGATCGCAGACCGCCGATCCCGCGCGGTATGGCGCGACGAGGGTCAAGGGTCCTGGCCAAAACGCGGTCATGAGCCTCTCGGCCCGGTCGTCGAGAACCGCCACGATACGCGCGGCCTTTGCGTCCAGCACGTGGGCGATTAGGGGGTTGAATTTCGGCCGACCTTTGGCCTCATAGAGCCTCGCGACGGCGGCGGAATCGGCGGCGCGCGCGGCGAGACCGTAGACCGTCTCCGTGGGCAAAATGACCACACCGCCGGCGCGTAGGGCGGCCGCGGCGACTTCTATCTGGTCTTTCTGGCGTTCAGGGCAATCGAGAGTTGGACCGCCGCCGGGAGGGTGGTCGTCGCCTTCCATTCGTTTTGTCCCACGCCGAACGCCAGGCGGTTGACAGCCACCTGTCCAGTCATCTTGGCCGCGGCCCCGGTGATGACGACGGTGAACGGCAAAGTCAAAGGCCTGGAGACGCCCCGCATCGTGAGCACACCCGCGGCGCGGTACTGATTGGGTCCGGCGGCGGTAAAGGTCCGCGCGATGAAGGTCGCCTTTGGGAAGTTGGCCGCGTTGAAAAAGGTGGGGGTAGGCAGGGCCTGATCGCGATCGGCATTGGCGGTGTTCGCCGAGGCAACCTCCACCGAGACGGCAGCGCTGGAGTGGGCGAGGTCCGCGGGGTCGAAGCGGATATCCGCGTCCCAGCGGCGGAAAACACCGGAAAAAGACTCACCCGCCATAGCGGACGTGAACTTCAGGCTGGAGGTCGCCTTGTCCACCGTCCAGTTCGCCGGAGCGGCATTAACAAATGCCGGGGCGAGCAATGCGGCAACGAAGGGAGTGAAACGGAGGATCATCGCGTCGGCGCTCTCAAGAATGGGATCATGCGACCGGCGACGCCGTCCCGAAGGATCAGCCAATGCCGGGCCGCCGCCAGCACATGGAGGCCGATGAGGGCATAGGCAAGCTTGGCCCCCAGACCGTGGAGTCCGACGAAGATCTGATGCGCGCTTTTCATTTGGTCGTGGGGAAGATGGGTCAGGTAGCCGATCGCCGGCCAGGGAACGACGCCGTAGAGCTTGATCGGATAGACCATGATCAGCGGGCTAGCCGAACTGAGCGCCCAACCCGTCAGCGGCATGCCGATCATAACGAGGTAAAAGAGAGCGTAGACCGTCAATGCGGCCATCCGCTCCCACCCTGTGACCGTCGGCGGCAGGGCCGGTGGCGGCGAGACGAAACGCCAAGCCAAGCGCAGCACGCTCAGGATCAGGACGGTAATCCCGATCGACTTGTGCAACTGAACCGGCGGGATTTTCGCGGCGCCGTTCAAGGTGTTAAAATACCAAGCAAGCGCGATGTTGGTGATCAGCAGGACGGCGATGATCCAGTGCATGGACATCGCAACGCCGTTGTAGCGCATCTGATTGCCGCGCGGCATCGGCGATCCTCATGATTGGACGGCGTCCGAACACGCCGCGCGTTCACCCTTAGACGATTTTCGGATTTGCCTTAATAGAGCGGCAATCGAAGCCGAGGACCCTGCATGACTTATAAAGCCCCCGTTCGCGATCTGCTGTTCTCGCTGAACGCCGCGGCGGATTTTGGCCGGCTGAGCGGGCTTTTCCCCAATGCCGACGCCGAGACGGTAAGCGCTGTGTTGGAGGGCGCCGGCGCGCTGGCTGCCGATGTCCTGGCGCCGCTCAATCGTGTTGGCGACACCGTGGGCGCCAAGCTGGAGAACGGCGTCGTGCGGACCGCGCCCGGCTTCGCTGAGGCCTACAAGCAGTTCGCGAACGGCGGTTGGAACGGCCTCTCTGCCGGGGCGGACTATGGCGGGCAAGGTCTGCCTAGAGCGCTCGAAGTCGCGGTGTTCGAGATGATCCAGGGCGCCAATATGGCTTTCGGCCTCTGCCCAATGCTGACCTTGGCGGCCATCGAATCCCTGACCAGCCACGGCACGGACGAACAGAAGGCAATCTATCTACCCAAGCTCATAACCGGCGAGTGGACCGGGACGATGAACCTGACCGAGCCTCAGGCCGGCTCCGATCTCGGCGGCATCACCACGCGCGCCGTGCCGGACGGCGAGCGCTTTCGACTGACCGGCGAGAAGATCTACATCACGTGGGGCGATCACGACGTCGCCGAGAATGTGATCCATCTTGTTCTGGCGCGTCTGCCCAATGCGCCACCCGGGTCACGGGGGCTGACCCTCTTCCTTTGCCCGAAGCGGCGGGTCGGACCGGACGGCGCGCTGGGAGAAGCAAATGGCGTGCGGCCTGCGAGCCTGGAGCACAAGCTGGGTGTTCACGGCTCGCCCACCTGCGTCATGCTCTATGAGAACGCCACCGCGGAGATGGTCGGCGCGCCGAACCAGGGCCTCGCCGCGATGTTCGTCATGATGAATTCCGCGCGACTACAGGTCGGGGTGCAGGGGGTAGGCCTCGCCGAGCGGGCCTACCAGGCGGCGCTGGCTTTCGCGCTGGAACGCAAGCAAGGCCGCTCGGCCTGGACCGGCGCGGTGAATTCTCGCTTGTTCGACCATCCCGATGTGCGCCGCACGTTGATGCTGATGAAGGCCAAGATCGAGGCTGCGCGTGGTCTCTGTCTGGCGACCGCCGTCGCCGCGGATCTTGGGCGCCTCGCGACCAATCCGGTCGATCGCGACGCCGCCAAGATGCGAGAGGATCTGCTCACACCCCTCGCGAAAGCCTGGTCCACCGACATGGCCGTCGAGGTTGCCTCGATGGGCCTGCAGGTGCACGGCGGCATGGGCTTCATCGAAGAGACCGGCGCCGCGCAATACTATCGCGACGCCCGGATCCTGCCGATCTATGAGGGGACCAACGGCATTCAGGCCATCGATCTGATGGGCCGAAAGCTAGCGATCGGAAAAGGCCAGGCCGTGCGCGAACTTGTCAGCGACATCGTGGCGACGGCAGCCGCCCTGAAGAGCGCCGATGACGCTTGGTTGCACACGATAGGCGCGCGATTGGAAGCGGGACTGGCGGCGGTCCAATCGGCCACCGGCTGGCTGATCGAACGCCGCGGCCACGCCCAGCCCGACGCTCTGGCCGGCGCCACGCCTTATCTGAAGCTGCTCGGCGACGTGGTCGGCGGCTGGATGCTCGCCAAAGGCGCGATTGCCGCCTCGGAAAAGATCGCCGCCGGGGACGGGGCCGCCGACTATTGGCGCACCAGGATCGGCCTAGCCCGCGTCTTCTCCGAACAGGTCCTGGCTGGGACCCCGGCGCTCGCCAGCGCGGTCAGCCAGGGCGCGATTGACCTTTTCCGCGCGACACCGGAAAGTCTAGGGGCCTGAACTCAGAGGCGTCGACGGCCGCGCGTTTCAACCCGCCGCGTTGTGGTTAGAATGGCCTGTGGACAGCTTCCCCGCCTTTTATCCCCTGGCTGGACGACGCGTGGTGATCGCCGGAGATGGCGAACCCGCTGAGTCGAAGGCCCGGCTCTTCGAAGGCTCGCCCGCGGAGATCTTGAGGCTCGAGGGCGAGGCGGCCCTCGATCCCGCCGCCTACGTCGGGGCGGCCTTGATATTCGTGGCGAGCTGGGACGAGGCTTGGG
This sequence comes from Caulobacterales bacterium, assembly GCA_038231315.1. GTDB lineage: Bacteria > Pseudomonadota > Alphaproteobacteria > Caulobacterales > Caulobacteraceae > Acaudatibacter. The sequence goes on along the minus strand of JBBRLN010000003.1, from coordinate 48,018 downwards.
CTAAAGCTGTGGCGGCGGTCGCGCGGACGGCCGGGGCGCCGTTGAATGTCGTGGACAGGCCCGCGATGTCCGATTTCCATACCCCGGCCATCGTCGATCGGGGCGCGGTGGTCGCGGCCATCGGGACTGGAGGCGGGGCGCCGGTGATGGCTTCGCTTATTCGCGCCGAGATCGAGGCGCGGATCCCGGCGGGCGCCGGCGAGATCGCCGCGTTGTTGCTGGACCGGCGCGCGACATTGCGCGCGGCTCTGCCTGACCTCGGCGATCGAAGAAGCTTCTTCCGCGCAGTGCTGACGGGCGAGGTCGCGAACGCCGCGGCCAAGGGCGATCTCCCACGGGCCGGACGCCTGCTCGACGAGGCCATCGCCAAGGGCTGGAAAGCGCTCGGCGGCGTTAGTTTCATCGCGCTGCCATCCGAGGCGGATCTCCTCAGTCTACGCGCGGTCCGTGTGCTGAACGTCGCCGACATCGTCGTCGATGGCGGCGGCGCGCGTGAGATTCTGACCAGTCACGCGCGACGCGACGCGGAGCACCTCTCACCATGCGATATCACGGCCGCGCGGCTGGTCGCCCTCGCGGACCGAGGCCGCCGGGTCGCCCTCGTCAACGCCTGGAACGGCGGGCTCGCGGATGATCTGAGAGCGGCTTCGATCGACATCGAGTGGCTGGAGGCCGCGCCCGCTCGCGAACCCGCCGACTTGAACACTCCGCTTTGAACACTCCCCCTTGAACGGTCTCGGTCCAGACGATCTTGCGGCTATCCTCCTGTCGCTCAAGGTGGCGACGGCCTCGACCCTGGTCGGATTGCCGTTGGCCTTCACCATCGCCTATGTCCTGGCGCGCAAGCGTTTCGTTGGTCGGGGACTGCTCGACGCGGCGATTTTTCTGCCCCTCGTCTTCCCCCCCGTGGCGACGGGATATGTTTTGCTGACCCTGTTGGGTCGACATGGCGTTCTTGGTCACGCTCTGTCCTCGGTAGGGATCGTTTTCGCGTTCCGCTGGACCGGCGCGGCCATCGCCGGGGCGGTGATGGCCTTCCCCTTGATGGTGCGACCCATGCGCCTTGCGCTCGAGGCTATCGACGGAGAGGCGCTGGAGGCGGCGCGCACCCTGGGCGCCGGGCGGTTGGCGCGGTTGGCGCGGATCACTCTGCCCCTTGCCGCACCCGGGATCGTCGCCGGCATGGTGCTGGGCTTCGCCAAGGCGCTGGGCGAGTTCGGGGCCACGATCACCTTCGTCGCCGCGATTCCCGGCGAAACCCTCACGCTACCGACGGACATCTATCTCGCCACCCAAACCCCCGACGGCGAGGCGCGAGCGGCGATGCTGTGCGCGGTCGCCGCGGCGCTGGCGGTGATCGCTGTCCTGATCTCCAACGCTATCGCGGCGCGGTTCAGCCCGTCAGCGAACGGCGAGAGGTCTCTGGGAGGAGGAAGGGCAGGGTCAGGACGCTCAAACCCGTGAAGATCGCCGGGTACCAAAGCCCGGCGTAAATGTTGCCCGTCGCCGTGACGATGGCGAAGGCGGTGACCGGCACGAAGCCCCCGACCCAGCCGGTGCCGATATGATAGGGCAGCGATAGCGCCGTGTAGCGGATGCGCGTCGGGAAAAGCTCAACCAAGGTCGCCGCGATGGGTCCGAAGAGAGCGGTGCAGGAGACAACGAAGACCAGCATCACCCCGAACAGACCCCAGAAATCCACGCCCGCCGGATCGGCCTTGGCCGGATAGCCCGCGGCGGTAAGGGCGGCGATCAACCGACCCTTGACGTTGGCCGCCACGGCCTTTTGTTGAGGCAGCGTCAAGCTCGCCGCCTCGCTCGAGACCACCGTCACCGTTCCGATCCGGACCTCGGCGATTGAACCCGCCGGCGCGGACCGGTTGTTGTACGAGATCCCATTGTTGCTCAATGCGCTCTTGGCGATGTCGCAGGAGGTGGCGTAGCGCGCCTTACCGGTGAGATCGAACTGGAACGAACAGCGCGCGGGATCGGCGACCACCACCACGGGGGTGCGCTTCTGCGCCGCCTCCAACGCCGGGTTAGCCAAATGGGTCAGGAGATGGAAGCCGGGAAAGAAAAAGACCACGGCCAGGGTCATCCCACCCCACAGCACCCACTTGCGCCCCACGTTGTCCGAAAGCCAGCCGAAGAAGACATAGAGGGGCGCGCTGACAAGGGTCACCAGCATCAGGAGTCCGTTGCCCGTCGCCGGCGCGACCTTGAGGAAGCGCTCGAGAAAGACCTGCTCCGCGTAAAAGAACACGGTGTACCAAGCGGCGCCCTGAGCGCACATGATCGCCACCAGGGCGGTCAGGACGATCCTCAAATTGCCCCAGCGGCCGAACGCCTCGGCGAACGGCGCGCGGGACTGCTCTCCAGCCGCCTTCACCGCTTCGAATGCGGGGCTCTCCGTCAGTTTCAGCCGCATCCATACCGAGACCGCCAGCAGTCCCGCCGATATCAGGAACGGAACCCGCCAGCCCGCGGTCCAGCCGGCGTCGGTGAAGGCCGCTTCGCCCTGCCACGTCCTGACGCCCAAAATCGCGATAAGCGCGCCGACTAGCCCGATCGCCGCCGCCGCCTGGACGAAACTGGTGAGGTAACCCCGCCGATTCGCCGGAGCGTGTTCCGCCACGAAGGTCGCGGCGCCGCCGTATTCGCCACCCAACGCCGTGCCCTGGCAGACGCGCATGACGATCAGCAGGATGGGCGCCAGGGGACCCGCCTGCGACCACGTGGGCAAGACGCCGATGGCGAAGGTTGAACCGCCCATCAAGATGACCGTGAGCAGAAAGGTGCTCTTGCGCCCCACCCGGTCGCCGATCCGCCCGAAAATCAACGCGCCGAACGGCCGGAAAAAGAAGCCCGCGCCGAACAGTCCCAAGGCGGCCAGCAGGCCGCTTGTCGGATCGAGTCCGCTGAAGAAATTCTTGGCTATGACCGGCGCGAGGGCGCCGAAGACAAAGAAGTCGTACCACTCGAACGTCGCCCCAAGGGAGGCGGCCGCGACGATGGTGAAAAGGGATGGGGCTTTCGGACCAGTCAACCGAACACCTAGAACGCGTTCTCGCCGGTGATCGCGCGTCCGAGGATCAAGGCATGCACATCATGCGCGCCTTCGTAGGTGTTCACCGTCTCCAGGTTCGCGGCGTGGCGCATGACGTGGTACTCGCCGCTGATGCCGTTACCGCCGTGGATGTCGCGGGCGGTGCGCGCGATGTCCAACGCCTTGCCGCAGTTGTTGCGCTTCATCAGGCTGATGGCTTCGGGCACCCAGGCGCCCTGGTCTATCAGGCGGCCCAGCGCCAGGGCGCCCTCGTAGCCGAGGGCGATCTCGGTCACCATGTCGGCCAGCTTCTTCTGCACCAGCTGCCGCGCGCCCAGCGGCTTGCCGAACACGCTGCGCGAGGCGACGTAGTCGCGCGAGGCGTGCAGGCAGAACTCCGCCGCCCCCATCGCGCCCCAGGCGATGCCGTAGCGCGCCTTGTTGAGGCAGGAGAACGGCCCGCGCAGGCCGCGTACGTCCGGCAGCAGATTGCCCTCCGGCACGAAGACGTCGTTCAGCGCGATCTCTCCGGTCACCGAGGCGCGGAGGGAGAGCTTGTTCATGATGCGTGGCGTGGTGAAGCCGTCGAAACCGCGCTCGACCAGGAAGCCCCGGATCACGCCGTCGAGCTTGGCCCACACCAGCGCCACGTCGGCGATGGGAGAGTTGGTGATCCACATCTTGGCGCCGTTCAGCCGGAAGCCGCCGGGCGCGGCCACCGCGACGGTGCGCATCGAGGCGGGATCGGAGCCGCCGTCGGCCTCTGTGAGGCCGAAACAGCCGACGATCTCACCCTTCGCCATGCCGGGCAGCCAGCGTCGGCGCTGCTCTTCCGAGCCGAAGGCATGGATCGGGTACATGACGAGCGACGACTGCACGCTCATCGCCGAGCGATAGGCGCTGTCGACGGCCTCGATCTCCCGCGTGATCAGGCCGTAGGCGACGTGATTGACGCCGGCGCAGCCGTACTCCTCCGGGATCGTTGGCCCGAGGAAGCCCAGCGCGCCCATTTCGGTCATGATCTCGCGATCAAAGCGTTCGTCGGCGTAGGCGCTGACCACGCGAGGCAGCAGCCTGTCTCGAGCATAGTCCCGCGCCGCCTCGCCGATCATGCGCTCATCTTCCGAGAGGCGTCCCGCGAGATCGAGCGGGTCATCCCAGCGGAAGGACTTCGGCGGGTAGCCGGCGTCGAGCGGCATGGTGTTGGAGTCCTCCGTTTGCCGCCGCTTATGGCGTGCTGCGCGCGCCGACGCAAAATCTTCGAGCGCGACTCGTGGTTCGCGTTTCAGGCTGGGGAGGCAGACGTCGACGGCCACCCTTTTGCGAAACCGACTTGCGTCGCAATGAAAGGGGGCGCGCGTCAGCCCTCCATTCGCAGAACCGGCTTGCCCGCCATGCGCCGGCGGACGAGGCGATTGATCGCGAAGACGACGAGGGCCCAAAGACCGCCAAGGCACCATCCGGCGAGAACATCGGTCGGCCAATGGACGCCGAGATACAAGCGGGACAACCCGATCAGGATCACCAGAGCGCCGGCGAAAAGCATGATGGTCGCGCGCGCGGCGCTACTATTCACCGTCTCGGAGAGCATGGCCCCGATGGTCAGCAGGATGGCCGCGCTGATCATGGCGTGGCCGCTGGGGAAGCTGGCGTTGTCGACCATGGTGAGGTGAGGGACGACGTCGGGTCGCGGACGCTGAAGCATGTGCTTGAGGATGGCGTTGGCGAACGAGGCGCCAAGGACGGAAGCGGCGAGCCAACTCGCCTCCGCGCGGCGCCGTACATAGATCAGGAAAACGACCGCCGCGCCGCCCAGCAGCCATTGCAGGGTGAAGCCGCCCAGGGCGGAGATGTCGATCGCAGAGAGTTGCAACCATTTGGGTCCGATCGGAACGGCGGGGTCCGACGCCTTGCGCAGGGCCAGAAGGATCGCGCGGTCGAACTTGAACGACATGCCATCCGAAATGGCATCCGCAAGCTGGAACACGAAGGCCAGCGCACCCAGCCCGACGATCGCCAGCACCGGCCAGAGCCACTTCGCAGACCGGGTCGTCAATGGTGGGTGATGGGTGCCCGCGTCCTCGTCGCAGTCAAGGACAACGTCCGGAAGCGTCGTGGCAGGCCTCACGCCGCGGCGCGCACTGCCGCGACGATCTTTTCAGCGCCGTCCGCCAGATCGTTCGCGGCAATCACGTCCAGACCGCTCTCTCCGATGATTTTCTTGCCGAGTTCGACGTTGGTGCCTTCCAAACGAACGACCAGGGGAACTTGAAGGCCGACCTCCTTTACGGCGGCGATGACTCCCTCGGCGATGATGTCGCAGCGCATGATGCCACCGAAGATGTTGACCAAAATGCCTTTCACGTTCGGATCGGCGGTGATGATCTTGAACGCCGCCGTCACCTTCTCTTTGGAAGCGCCGCCGCCGACGTCCAAAAAGTTGGCAGGTTCAGCGCCGTAGAGCTTGATGATGTCCATGGTCGCCATGGCCAGGCCGGCGCCGTTGACCATGCAGCCGATCTCGCCGTCCAAGGCGATGTAGCTGAGGTCGTGCTTGGAAGCCTCGATTTCCTTGGCGTCTTCCTCGCTCTCGTCGCGCAGGGCGAGGATGTCTTTGTGGCGATAGAGGGCGTTGTCGTCGAAGCCGACCTTGGCGTCGAGCACCACGAGCTTGCCCTCGTTGGTGACGATGAGAGGATTGACCTCGAGCAGGCTCATGTCCGTCTCGGTGAAGGCCCTGTAGAGGGCGGGGAGGAGGGTGCGGGCCTGTCTGGCTTGATCACCGGTGAGGTTCAGGGCCTTGGCCAGGTGCTGGGCATGGTGCGGCCACACGCCGGTGGCGGGATCGATGGAGAAGGTGATGATCTTTTCCGGCGTGGAATGGGCGACCTCTTCGATGTCCATGCCGCCCTCCGTCGACGCCACGACGGCGACGCGGCTGGTTTCGCGGTCGACCAGGAGGGAGAGGTAGAGTTCGCGGGCGATGGCGGCGCCTTCCTCCACATAGAGGCGGCGAACTTCGCGGCCCTTGGGTCCGGTCTGGTGGGTGATCAGCGTCATGCCGAGCATCTTCGTGGCTTCGGCGCGCAAGTCCTCGAGAGATTTGACCACCTTGACCCCGCCGCCCTTTCCCCGGCCGCCGGCGTGGATCTGGGCCTTCAACACCCAGACCGGGCCGCCGAGGGCTTCACCCGCCCTGACCACTTCGTCCACGCTGAACGCCTCGTGCCCGCGGGGAACCGGTACGCCGTAATTGGCGAGGACGGCCTTGGCCTGATGTTCGTGGATATTCATGGAAAGGCGGATCCTGATCGATCGGGAGACGGGCGTTATAAGGGCGGGGTCGGCGGCGCGCTACACTTCGCCGCGGCCTCCGGCATGGGTGGCGAAATGGCGCAGGGCGCGCAGGTGGAGCAGCCGCTCGCCGTCAGGCGTCGCCTCGAAGCGGTGCACCGCGATGTCGGGATGCGAGGCTTCGAGCGTGCCGGCAAGTCGATCATGCGCGGCCGCCTCGAGGTAGAGCATGACGGGGACGCTCGGCGCCCGCCGCAGGACGGTTGCAATTCGCGAGTCAGCGACGATGACGATCGCGGCGACGCCGCAAAGGGACCACGCGGCGCTGGCGGCGTCGCGGAGAGCGAGGACGAAGACCGGAGGCTGGAGATCCGCGCCATCGGGTAGCTCACCCAACACCGTCTCATAGCCGACGGCCGCGAAGAGCTTCGCGAGACGCTCGCCCTCGTCCGGCGCCGCGCCCAGAATCTTCAGACCGCCCCGCCGTGCGTCTTCTGGGGCGAAGCGAAGCGTCATCGCCCGCCGAAAAGCGCCAACGTCCTCTCCCTCGCCAGTTCGGCCGAGGCATTATCGTGGCGGGCCGGGTCGTCGTTGTTGAAGCCGTGCCCGGCGTCTTCGTAGATATAGACCGGGACATCGGGATTGGCGGCCTTCACGGCGGCCTTCACATCGTCGGCGGGGATATGCGCGTCGAGGCGCCCGAGATGGACGATCACCGGACACATCGGCTGCAACGCCGCGTTCGCCTGGACCATGCTGCCGTAGTAGCTTGACGCGCCGGAGAGCCCCGACACCTTCGCCGCCGCGAGCCAGGCGAGCGAGCCGCCGTAGCAGTAGCCCACGATATAGACCTTTCCTGCGTGGGCGAGCGTATCGCGGCAGGCGGCGATATCGCCTAGGGCCTGATCGATCGAGGTGGCGCGCGCGTGGCCAATTCCGGCGGCCATGCCTTCGGGATCGTGAGCGGCGACGAAGCCGGGCTCACGGCGGTCGAACATGGAGGGCGCCAAGGCTTCGAAGCCGAGTTTGGCCCAGCGATCGACATCGCGGCGGACGTGTTCGTCGATGCCGAATATCTCTTGAACCACAATGACGCCACCCTTGGCGGGCCCGACCGGCCCGGCGTGGTAGGCGTCGAAGGCGAAACCGTCGGGCGCGATTACCTTCGTTAGTTCGCCCATCTTTGAACTCCTTCGGGATCAGACGTTGAATCTAAAGTTCATCACGTCGCCATCCTTGACGACATAGTCCTTGCCCTCGCTGCGCAGCTTGCCCGCGTCCCGCGCGCCCGCCTCCCCGTTCAGGGCAACGTAGTCGGCGAAGGCGATGGTCTCCGCGCGGATAAAGCCTTTTTCGAAATCTGTGTGAATGACGCCCGCGGCTTGGGGACCGGTCGCGCCGACAGGGATGGTCCAGGCGCGGGCTTCCTTAGGTCCGGCGGTGAAATAGGTGCGCAGGCCGAGAAGCGCGTAGGCCTCACGAATCAGGCGGTCGAGGCCGGGTTCGTGGAGATCCAGCGTTTCCAGATACTCGGCGCGCTCGCCAGGGTCGAGAAGGGCGATCTCGCTCTCGATCTTGGCGGAGATGACCACGGTCTTGGCCCCGTCCTTGGCCGCGCGCTCGGCAACGACGGCTGAAAGGGCGTTGCCCGTTCCCGCCGACGCCTCGTCGACATTGGCGACGTAGAGGGCGGGCTTGGTGGTCAAAAGCTGGAGCATGCGCCAAGCCTTGGCGTCATCCTCGGCGACCTTGGCCATCCGGGCCGGTCGCCCCGCGTTGAGCTCCGTCAGGGCCAGCTTGACGAGGCCGAGGGTCTGGACGCTTTCCTTCTCACCCTGCTTCGCCCGCTTCTCAAGATTGGATACACGCTTTTCCAAGCTCTCGAGATCGGCGATCATCAGCTCGGTCTCGATTATGTCGAGGTCGGCCAGGGGATCGACGCGGCCCTCGACATGGGTGACGTCGCTATCTTCGAAACAGCGCGCGACCAGAGCGATGGCGTCACAGTCGCGGATATTCGCGAGGAACTGATTGCCCAAACCCTCCCCCTGAGCCGCGCCGCGGACCAGGCCCGCCACATCGACGAATGTGATCCGGGCGGGGATGATCTCCTTGGACTTGGCGACAGCGGCCAAAGCGTCGAGGCGGGGTTCGGGCACCGCGACCTCCCCCACATTGGGCTCGATCGTGCAAAACGGATAATTCGCCGCCTGGGCCGCGGCGGTCTGCGTCACGGCATTGAACAGGGTGGACTTGCCGACGTTCGGCAAGCCGACGATCGCGACTTTCAGGGCCATCGCGCTATTCGCCGTCTTTCGGGTCTCTGATCGTGGCCTCAAACACGGGTTGGGCGCCGGGCAGCGGCCCGGCGTCTATCTCCAGACCGCGGGCTTCCTCGGGCAGCATAATCGGAACGCCGTCGCGGATGGGATAGGCGAGCTTCGCTCTGGGGCTGATCAATTCCTGCGCTGCGCGGTCATAGATCAAGGGTCCGTGGGTGGCGGGACAGACCAGGATTTCGAGTAGTTTCGGGTCGAGTGCGGGCGCGGCGGCGTCGGTCATGGTCGCTCCCTACTGCATGGAGGGGGCGGCGTCATCGTCATCGTGATCATGCGCGCCCGCGGCGTCCATCTCCATCAAGGCGACCAATACCGCGCGGCGCTCCTCAAGATCTGATGCTTCGAGCAGGGCTTGCTTCTCGACGCGGGGAAAGGGGAGGGCCATGCAAAGACTGTTGATCAGGGCTGGCGCGGGCGCCGCGGAAACCGCCTCCCACTCGATCCCAAGGCCGCGATTGTCCAGATAGCGACGCAGGAGATCGAGGAAGGGCGGGCGCTCGAACTCCGCTTCGCTGTCCTCTTCCCGCAGGTCGCTGGCGAATGGCTGGAAGTCTGCTCGAGCGACACGGTAAGGCCGGCGGAGTTGCAACTCTTCCACCACGCGAAATCGGCAGACGCCGCTTACGCCGATCAGATAGCGGCCGTCGCCGGTTTCCGAATAACTCGTGACACGACCCGCGCAACCGACCCGGGCGAGATCGGGTACGCGCCTGTCGCCGTTCCCGCCGGTCTGGATCATGCCGATTACGCGGTCGCCGGCCATGACGTCGTCGATCATGTTCAGATAGCGCGGCTCGAAGATCTGCAGGGGCAGCAGCCCGCCAGGCAGCAGCACCGCGCCGTCCAGCGGAAAAACCGCCAGCTGGGATGGAAGGTCAGAAGTCTTGCGATAAGGGCCGCCGGCCATGACTGATCTCAGGCAAAAAGGATTGAGGAGAGGCGCTTGCGTCCCTGTTTGGCGACGTCGGACATCGGGCCGGCGGCCTCGAAAACGGTAAGCAGCTGAGCTCTCGCCGCGCCTTCGTTCCATTCGCGGTCGCGGGCGATAAGGTCAAGGAGTTGGTCGGCGGCGGCCTGGAGCTTGCCGGCGGCGGCCAGGGATTTCGCGTAATCGAACCGCGCGTCGTGATCGTCCGGATTGGCGGCAAGCTTGGCTTCTGCGCCAGAGGCGTCGGCCGGCGCGGCGGCGGCGAGGGCGAGCGCCGCGCGGACACTTTCGAGGTCGGCGTTCTTGGCGTTCGCCGGCGCCATGCCCGCGACCTCGGCCGCGCGTTCGGTGTCGCCGCCGACCAGATAGCAGCGCGCAAGGCCGCCTATGGCGACGAGGTTTTGCGGCTCCATCTGCAGCGCCTCGGCGAACGCCTGAGCCGCGCCGCCGGTATCGCCCGCATCGAGCGCCTCCTTGGCCTCCGCGAGGATCTCGTCGATCTCGGAGGCGGGAGCGAACTTCAGCAGCTTATCGACGAAGGCCTTGATCTCACTCTCGGGCAGGGCGCCCTGGAAGGCGTCGACCGGCTTGCCGCCGGCGAAGGCGTAGACCGTGGGGATCGACTGGACGCGAAGTTGACCGGCGAATTGCGGGTGCTTGTCGACATCGATCTTGACCAGCTTGACCTTGCCCTGAGCGGCGCGGACGGCCTTTTCCAGATTGGGCGTGAGCTGACGGCAAGGACCGCACCAGGTCGCCCAGAAATCAACGATCACGGGCTGGGTGTTCGAAGCGTCGATCACATCGGCCATGAAGCCAGCGTCGGACCCTTCCTTGATCAGGTCGCCGGGCGGCGCGCTGGGCGCGGTGGTGGTGTCTCCAACCAAGGACATGAACGGCGGCGGGCTCCCTGTTTCGTGGTGCTCTACATGGTCGCGCAAGGGTCGGGTGGCAACGGCTTAGAAGGCAACCACGATGGGGCTGACGCCGATCGCGGTGAGGAAATCCCGAAATCCGGCGGCCGAGACCCGCGTGGTGGCGGTGTTGACCAGGGGGTGGAAATTTACCTCGTCTGCGTCCCACAAAGTCTTGTCCGCCACGAACCGCACTCGCCGCGCGGCGTCGTTTACCAGGGCGAAAGCGGTGACCGACCCAGGCGTCACGCCAAGGGTTTCCGCCATCAGCTGGGCCGACCCAAAAGAAAGTCGGGCCGAACCGATCGTCTTGGACAGAGCCTTCAGGTCGATCACCGTGGCCTGCGCCGCCGAGACTAGCCAGAGCTGACCTTTGGCGTCTTTCAGGAAGAGGTTTTTGCTGTGGACGCCAGGAAGGCTGTCCACGACCTCGCTGTCGCCCACCCGGAACTGAGCGGGATGTTAGACCGTAACGTGCGCCACGCCGCGCGCCTCGAGCATTGCAAGCAGGCTATCCTTCCCGTGCACGGCGGCGATCAGTGGACTGGGGTCGGCTCCGCGCCCGCGGCGTAACCCTTCCCTACGACAGACAAGAGGAGTCCAGCCACCGCCAGAACGGTCATGGCGATGATGACGGCGCCCCCGGCATGCGCGCCCTCGTGAGGGATCGGCTTGAACGCGCCGATCGCGCGGCGTGCGGCATAGCTCCCGACGATGAAGAGGTACATGAGCGGGATCATCGAGCGGTAACGTGTCGCCGCGATCGAATAAAGCACGCCCATCAGAAAGCCCGCGACGCCCAGCAACGCCACGGCTCCGACGATCGCGTCCGCGGCGGCCTGCGGGAAAGAAAATAGCGGCACGCCGTCCGCCGATTGCGCCCCGCTATCGGGACTGAAGAGCGCCACCGCGCCGATGGCCAGATTTCCGAAGGCAAAAAAGTACATCAGCCACAGCCCTATCGGATGGCCGCGGTACCGGTTGTCGTATCGATCGGGGAAGATGCGCTTCAGCAGGACGGCTCTCCGTTCAGGCGTGGAAACAGATGGCGGGGCGGCCCTTCGTCGTCGAGGCGAACCGAGCTTCCATGAGACACGAGCCTGCCTAGATTGGCTGGGCGCCACGGTCGCGCCAGCCCGTCGCCTCGTCGCCGGCGCGGAGCGACAGGACCAAGCCGATCGCCGCCAGACCGGCGAAGGCGAGCGATATGACGTCGCCAGGGAAACCACCCGCGATGTCGTCGGCCACCATCAGAAGGGAGATCAGGGGGATCATGGCGCGGTAGCTGACGATCGCCAGCATGGCGAGGCCGCCGAGCAACCAGCCGTCGGCCCGGGTTTCAATCCCTCCCGCGATCAAGCCGAGGGATGCCCACGCGAGGTAGCTCGAACCTACCAGACAGAGGATCCAAACGGCTGCCGGATGTCCCCGATAGTCGTCATCGAACTGTTTGGGAAAGAGGCGCGCGGCCACCTCGGCGACTGGATCCCGCGCCGTCGTCGCTTCGGTTGTCGAGGTCGCCATGGTCGCGTTGTCCGTTGTTCAGGGCCGGGTGTTCAGATCGGTTCGGCGCGACGGCGCTGATAGACCGCGGCGGCGAAAAAGGCGGCGGCGACCAGCAGACCGATCCAGAGGTCGGGACTGGTGAAGAACTGCGCGCCGCTTACGGTGGGCAGGCCGAATTTGTCGGTGACAGGCGTGCCGCCCAGCGCGAAGGCCGCGCCGAACCCGCCGTTGAGGCGTAGCGACAGCAGTTCGGCGAAATGATGCGTGTGAAAGACGATCGCCTCGAGCACGCAGACGCCGAGCGGAGGCAGAATGGCCCATAGGAAGGTTCCGCGCTTGGCCCAGCTCGAAACCAGGACCAGCCAGCCGTAGATCGGCGCGTACCACAGCGAAAGCACGATCGGTCCGTAGAGCAGGGAGGTCGATATGACCTTGATGGCCGCGCCCGATGGCGGCTTGCCGGATGCAGCGCCCACCATCGTGATGAGCAGCTGGAGGCAAAGCGTCGCGGCGACGGCGACAACCGGCAGGACGACCATCACCACCACCGCCTTGGAGGCGACCGTCGCCGCGTCGGATACGGGGAGGGACTTCCAGAAGAGGATGCTGCGATCCCGGCGTTCGTTGTGCAAAGCGCTCAGGCAATAGGCGAAAGCGACGAGCAGCGAGGTCCCCAAGATCACGCCGGCGGCGAACAGGTAGGGCAGGATTGCCGCGAAGACATTTCCGGCGGCATCCATCTTCATCTCGACGTGAGAGCCCGGCACGTGGGCCAACACCACGCCTGTAATGACCAACCCGGCGGCGATAGCGGGGGCCATGTAGATCGAGCGGTGCTCCCAAAGCTCCCGGCGGATCGACCAGGCGAAGGCGCGCGCGGGACCTTGAAGGACGGGGGTGTTGGAAGCGGTTTGGGCGTTCATGCTGCGGCTCCTTGCGACGCGGTGGCGGATGGACCACCCATCAGGGCGACGAAGAGGTCGGCGATGCCGGGGGTGCGCAGCTCACCGAGGGGCGCGAGCCGCTCGCGCGCGACACCATCGAACAGCATCACACAGCGGCCAAAGACCTGCCGCTCGTGGATCGGGCCGAGGGACTTGGCGGTGGCGACATCGCCGGGCCGCGCCATCAGCTCGGTATAGCGGGTCTCGATTTCTTCCATCTTGCGGTCGAGGACGATCTTTCCGCGATCGATGAAGGCGACATCGGTGAGGATGTCCTGGATCTCCTCGACTTGGTGGGTGGTCACGACGATCGTCCGGTTGCCGTCGAAGTAGTCGTTGAGCAGGGTGTCGTAGAAGGCTTTGCGATAGAGCAGATCGAGGCCGAGGGTCGGTTCGTCCAGCACCAGCAGCTTGGCGTCGATGGCCATCACCAAGGCCAAGTGAAGCTGGGCCACCATGCCCTTCGAGAGCGCGCGCACCCGACTGGACCGCTTGATCGTGGTCTTGGCGAGAAACGCCTCGGCCTTGGCGCGGTCGAATTTCGGATGGACCCCGGCGACATAGTCGAGCGCGTTGGAGACCTTCATCCAGCGGGGCAGGACCGCGACATCGGCGATGAAACAAACGTCGTTCATCAGCTGGTCGCGAGCGGTCCAGGGGTTGCGGCCGAGCACATCGAGTTCGCCTTCGAAGGGGATCAGGCCCAGCATGGCGCCCAGCGCGGTGCTCTTTCCCGCGCCGTTGGGGCCTATCAGGCCGACGATGCGGCCCTCCTCGATGGTCAGGTTGACCCCATCGAGGGCGACGGTTGAGCCGAAAGTCTTGCGCAGGTTCTTGGCGGTGACGACGGCCATGATCAGATTTCCTTCACGGGCGCGGCCAGCAACTCGGCGGCGTCGAGGCCGAGGCGGCGAATGGTGGCGGCGATGGCGGGCCATTGCTCGTCGAGAAAACGGCGTCGTTCTCCCTCCAACAGCATCGCCCGGGCTCCGGGATTGACGAACATGCCGCGGCCTCGCCGGGTCTCGACCACGCCGTCGTTGGCAAGTTCCTGGTAGCCCTTGAGCACGGTCAGCGGGTTGACCCGGTACTCCGCCGCGACGTTGCGAACCGACGGCAGCGGATCGCCCTCGCCCAACACCCCATCCAGGATCATCGCGGACACGCGGTCGCGCAGTTGGCGGTAAATCGGCTGGCTGTCATTGAACTCGACTTGCATGGGTTGGCTCGCGTTGGTGATGTAGTCAACCATAACACTAAAGGGCATGCAAGCAGTTTTTTTGGATTGGGATCCGCTGGGGCGATGAGAGCGCGAGGCTTCAGCTTTGACCCTGAGCGGCGCCGCGCTAATCACCAGTCATGCAGCTTGAATGTTTTCCCACCGCGACCCGCCCGCCGGACATCGTGCCCGGGCGACCGCGCAGGGCGTGGATGGACGCCTTTCTGGATCGGCATCCCTATCGTTGCCTGCCGATGACAATGGCCAATTCGACCGGCTGGGAGATTCTCTGCCCGGTCGGATTCACCGCGGAGTGGAACGGCGGCATCGCGCAGGACGACATCAAGCTGACGCCGGATCATCCGTTTCCAGACTTCAAGGATTTCGTAAAGAGTCATTTCTCGCACGGCATCATCACCTTCCATCCGGGTTACCTGTTCCGCACGCCGGAAGGCTGGTCGATGTGGGCTGGCGGGCCGCCGAACCACGTTAAGGACGGCGTTCAGCCCCTCGCGGGCTTGGTGGAAACCGACTGGCTGCCGTTCCCATTCACGATGAACTGGGTATTCACGCGGCCCGGCCGGGTGAAGTTCCTCAAGGGCGAACCGTTCTGCTTCGTCACCCTGGCCCAGGATCGGCCGATGGAGAAATTCGAACTCGTGCAGAAATCCCTGACCGGCGACGCCGATCTTCACGGCCAGTACGAGGCTTGGCGCGCGCGGCGAGACGATTTCAACACCCGCCTCTACAAGCGCGACCCGGCGACCATCAGGGAGGCGTGGCAGCGATATTACTTCAAAGGCGAGATGCCCAACGACGCCCCCGCGCCAAAGGACCACGTCAATAAAAGGCGGATGAACGCACTCAAACTTGGGCGTTGAACTTCGCTTGCGGCGAGGCCCACCCTCTGCCATAAGCCGCCCTTCGATTTCGGGGCCTTCCTCCAGTGAGGGGACGTCGCCGAGGAGCGCGGGCGTAGCTCAGTGGTAGAGCACAACCTTGCCAAGGTTGGGGTCGAGAGTTCGAATCTCTTCGCCCGCTCCAGATATACCGCATCTTAGGTCAGACCACTTGCGACCGAGATTGCCGCGGATCGATATCGCAATCGATTGTGAAAGCGGCTGGCTGGCGCTGTGTCTTCGTTGCGATAGGGTATCTTGCGCTTCCCCCTTCCGGCACGATCTTGAGCAAGCCCAATGGCTGGACTTCACCCTGTCGTCGAACGCGTGACCGCGCGGATTGTCGAGCGTTCGCGGGTCGGTCGCGCTGCCTACCTGGACTTCATCGCCCGACAGCGCGAGGCCGGGACCGGTCGGCCGAAACTGTCCTGCGGCAACCTCGCCCACGCCTTCGCCGCGTCCGGCGATGACAAGGCCGCGATCCGCGGCGGACGGGTTATGAACATCGGCGTCGTCACCGCTTTCAACGACATGCTTTCGGCCCACCAGCCCTATGGTCGCTATCCGGATCAGATCAAGCTCTTCGCGCGGGAGGCGGGCGTAACCGCGCAAGTCGCCGGCGGCGTCCCGGCGATGTGCGACGGCGTCACCCAGGGTCAGAGCGGCATGGAGCTTTCCCTCTTCAGCCGCGACACAATCGCGCTTTCCACCGCCGTCGCGCTTAGCCACGCCATGTTCGAGGGCGCGGCGCTGCTCGGCATTTGTGACAAGATCGTGCCGGGCCTTCTCATCGGCGCCCTGCGCTTCGGCCACCTCCCAACGATCCTGATTCCGGCCGGACCGATGCTCTCCGGCCTCGCCAATAGGGAGAAAGTCCGCGTCCGTCAGCTCCACGCCGAGGGCAAGGTCGACGACGAGGCGTTGCTCGAGGCGGAAGCCGCGAGCTATCACGGCGCCGGCACCTGCACCTTCTTCGGCACCGCCAATTCCAATCAAATGATGATGGAAGTGATGGGCCTCCACGTTCCGGGGGCCGCCTTCGTCAATCCGGGGACGAAGCTGCGTCAGGCTTTGACACGCGCCGCCGTTCAACGCCTCGCCCGGATCGGCTGGGACGGGAACGACTATCGCCCGCTCGGGCGCTGCATCGACGAGAAGGCCATCGTCAACGCCGCCGTCGGCCTGCTGGCGACCGGCGGATCGACCAATCACGCGATCCACCTGCCGGCGATCGCCAGGGCGGCCGGGATCGTTATCGACTGGGACGACCTCGACGCTCTTTCCGCCGCCACGCCGTCGATCGCGCGGATCTATCCCAACGGCGCGGGGGATGTGAACATGTTCCACGCCGCGGGCGGCATGGCCTACGCAATCTCGACCCTGCTGGACGCGGGCCTTCTGCACCGCGATGTGCTGACGGTGTGGGAGGGCGATCTTTCCGCCTACGCCGAAAACCCCAGGCTGGAAGGTGAAAACCTGATCTGGGAAGCCGCCCCCGCCGCGCCGGGCGATGGGACGATGCTGCGCCCGGCGAGTGAACCATTCGCCCCCGACGGCGGGATGCGTCTGGTTCAGGGTAACCTTGGCCGGGCGATCTTCAAGACCAGCGCGGTGGAAAGGGCGCGTCACACTATCGAGGCGCCGGCGCGAATCTTTGCCGACCAGAACGAGGTTCTCGCCGCCTTCGACGCCGGAGAATTTACCGCGGACGTGGCCGTTGTCGTTCGTTTCCAGGGGCCGCGCGCCAACGGCATGCCGGAGCTTCATCACCTGACCCCGGCGTTAGGGGTGTTGCAGGATCGCGGCCTGCGGGTCTGTCTCATCACTGACGGGCGCATGTCCGGAGCTTCCGGCAAGGTCCCCGCCGCGATCCACGTCAGCCCCGAAGCCCTGGGCGGCGGTCCGCTCGCCCGCCTGCGCGACGGCGACCGCGTGAGACTGTGCGGAGACAAGGGCGAACTCGTCGCGCTGGTGGAAGAAGCCGAATGGGCGGCGCGGGAAGCGGTCGCCTACCCCGGTGAGCACCTGGGGACCGGGCGCGAACTCTTCGCTTTCATGCGCCACGGCGCGGACGAGGCCGAAAAGGGCGCCTCGGCCATGCTCGCCGCCGCCGCCCTTTAGATCTCGTGAAAGCCTTGTCGATGTCTGTCGAAGCCGTCATGACCCTCGCCCCGGTGATCCCGGTCCTGGTGATCGAGGATGCCGCCCACGCCGGCCCTATCGCCCGCGCCCTGGTCGCCGGCGGCCTTCTGGCGTTGGAAGTCACCCTTCGGACGCCCGCGGCGTTGGACGTGATCCGCGAGATGTCACAGGTCGACGGCGCGGTGGTCGGCGCGGGGACGGTGCTCAATCCGCGCGATCTGGATGCGGCGATGGAGGCCGGCGCGCGCTTTATCGTGTCGCCGGGCCTGACCGAGCCTCTCGCCCGCGCGGCGGCGGACGCCGCGATCCCGTATCTGCCCGGGATCGCGAATGCCGGAGACATCATGCGGGGGCTGGATCTGGGTCTGAACCGGTTCAAGTTCTTTCCCGCCGAAGCCTCGGGAGGGATTGCGGCCCTCAGGTCCCTGTCGGCCCCGTTCGGCGCCGCGCGCTTCTGCCCGACCGGGGGTGTCACGGAGGTCTCCGCGCCGGCGTGGCTGGCCTTACCCGCGGTGCTCTGCGTGGGGGGAAGTTGGCTCGTGCCGAAAGGCGCTCCCGACATGGCCGCGATCACGGCGAGGGCCAAGGCCGCCGCGTCGCTCGCAATCCGTGCGGCGGGCTAACTGGCGTCGTTGACCCACGCCGCAAGCTGCGAGACCGACCCAGTTTCGGGTCTCGCATCTGCCTCATCCCACGCCCAAAAGGCCGATCTCGGGAAAGGGCGCCTCAAGGCGGTCAAGACGCGAAGGCGACATCCCTCGAAGGCCGAGCGCTCACGCCTGTCGGTCTACCTGTCGGTCTATAAGTCAGATCGTCAGAGCGAAGGTGAGATCGCGCACACTCTCGACGACAATGTCCGCGCCAGCCATCTTCAAAGCTTCCGCCGATCTCTTCAAGCGGTCGTGGCGATCCGCCGGATCGAGCGCCGCCAACTCGGCCTCCGAAAGCCCGACTCCATTGCCCGAAGCGGATAGACCGACCGTGAAACAACCTGCCGCGCGGCCCTCGGCGACCCCCGCCTCGGCGTCGTCCACCTTCACGACGCGGGAGAATGGCCAGACGCCGAGTTCGGCGCAGGCCTTGTAGATCATCAGCGGCGACGGACGGCCCTCCGGCGTTTCACCGGCGCAGATCAAATGATCGGGCGCGTAGCCCTGGGCGGCGGCTCGCGCGAGAACGGGCTCCATCATCTCGCGGGTGTAGCCGGTGGAAGAGGCGATCCTGATCCCCGCCGCCCGCAACGTCGCCACGGTCTCGGCGGCGCCGGGGATGAGTTCGGCGGCGGCGGCCGCCGCGTTGCGCATGAGCGGCCCCAACGCTTCCATCAGGGACGCGACATCCGCTTCGGTCGGCGGCGATCCCACGGCGGCGCCCCAGGCCAGCGCGACATCAGGCGTTGCCAGCAGGGCTCGAACGTGGTCGGCCTTGGCCTTGCCCATGTCCCTTCGGATCGTCGCCTCATTGAGCCGCACGCCTTGAGCGGAAAAGGCCCGCGCGATGGCCTCCACCGGCGCGCGACAGCCGAAATCCACCATCGTTCCGGCCCAGTCGAAGACGACCAGATCGAACCGCTTCAAGCCCTCGTTCATCGGCTTGCCACCTCCCCAAACAATTCCGCAACGACCTCTTCACCAACGGCGAACCCAACCGAGGCGCCGGCCCCGGTCGTCACCATCGCCAGCCGCACGCCCGGCAGGGGCGCATCGATCAGCACGTCCCGGTCGGGGGCATAGGCGTAGGTTCCGTTCCATCGCTCTAGAACCGGCGGGGCCGCCCCGTCGAAGACATTGGCGAATTCCTCGAGGATCAAACGATCCACCATCTCGCGCGAAAAGGGATCGGGCGTCGGCGCGTAGTGATGGCTGTCGCCCACCACGAGGGTCCCGTCGGCGCTCTGTACAACGATGAGGTGAACGCCATTTGCCAGATGACCGGGCTGTTCGTTCTCGAGCCTGACGCGAAGCGCCGAAGCCTCGGGCAGGTCTGCGTAACCGGCGTATCTGACCAGGCCGAGGTCGGACATCACGCCGGCCTGAAGGCGAAAGGCGGGATCGGCAAGCCGCATCATCTGAAGCTTGCAACGGGTAACTCCACGAGCGGCGATTCGGTCGGGAAAAAGGCCCGAGAGGTCATCTCCCGCGCAGACCGCGATCGCCTCCGCCTCGATCACGCCTTCGGAAGTCACCATGCGTGAAGACTCCACCGACACCGCCGCGACGTTTCGGCGGAAGGTGACGCCGTGGCGCGCTTCCAGCCAGCTCGCCAGACGGGGGATCGCATCACGTGATTCCACGCGAAGTTCATGAGGGCTCCAAAGCGCGCCTCGCAGATCCGGAGTGACAAGTTCGGGCTGTCGACGTTCGAGAGCGTCCGGGCTCACAAGCACACAGTCTTCGCCCATCTCCGTCTGGAGAAAGGCCCCGAGCACGGCCATCGACTCCGCGCGGCGCGCGCTCAGGAACAAGCCGCGATGCACGATGGAGATTTCCGCTTCCGCGGCCACGGCCGCCCAGACCTCACGCGAGCGTCGGGCGCGAGACCACATGGCGCCGCGGGCCTGCCCCGTAACGGTGATCAGGCCGAAATTGCGTATCGAAGCGCCATTCGCCTGCGCGTCTCGATCGACGACGACCACGCGCTTGCCGCGCTTAGCCGCCGCGAGCGCGCAGGCCAGACCGACAATTCCGGCGCCCACGACGGCGAGATCGAAGGGACGGGAAAGAGGCATGCAATCTCGGCTAGACGAGGAACGATGACAATTTGAGGACGGCGGCGCTGTCACCCAACCGACACACACTGTGTTTACCCCTCAAAGGCCGCGCTGGTCGGGCGTCGGGGGACACGAGTTGGCGGGTAGGGTGTCGCAAGCGCTGGCAAGGGCGAACCCTGTCGTCTTCACCCTGGTCGCCGGTCTGGCGGGCTTCAGCGCCTATTTCTCGATGTACGCCTTTCGCAAGCCCTTCACCGCGGCGACGTTCGAGGCCGTGCCCGGCTGGCGCCTTCTGCTCGACTACAAGGTTGCCCTCGTCATCGCCCAGGCCGTCGGCTACGCCGCCTCCAAACTGATTGGGGTCAAGGTGATCTCTGAGATCGCCCCCCGACGCCGTGGGACGGCCATCCTGCTCCTGATCGGCGCGGCGTGGCTGGCCTTGGTCGCCTTCGCGCTGGTCCCACCGCCTTGGAACGTCGCCTTTATGGTCCTGAACGGCCTCCCGCTCGGCATGATCTGGGGTCTGGTCTTCGGCTATATGGAAGGGCGGCGGGTTTCGGAGGCGCTGGGCGCGATCCTCTGCGCGAGCTTCATCCTATCGTCCGGGGTCGTGAAATCGGTCGGCGCATGGCTGATGCTCGCCGGACATGTGAGCCCGTTTTGGATGCCGGCGGCCACCGGGGCGATCTTCCTGCCCCTGCTTCTCGTCTCGGTGTGGCTGCTCGGCGAGATTCCGCCGCCCGACGCCAGGGACGAAGCGGAGCGGGTCAAGCGCGCGCCCATGGACGGCCCCGAGCGGGCGGCGTTTCTTCAGGCCTATCTGCCGGGCATCGTCGTCTTGGTGATCGCCTACGTCTTCCTGACCGCCTTTCGCGACTTCCGCGACAACTTCGCGGCCGAGATTTGGAAGTCGCTTGGCTATGGCAAGGAGGCGGGAATCTTCACCGCTAGCGAGCTTCCCGTGGCGGTGATCGCGCTCGGCGCTCTTGGCGCCGTGATGGCGGTGCGCGACAATTTGAAAGCGCTCATGGTGATCCATGCCACCGTCTTCGCGGGCTTTGCCCTGATGGGTTTTTCTACCCTGGCCTACCAGGCCAACCTGCTCTCGCCGCTGCTCTGGATGATCCTCGTGGGCGCCGGGCTGTACATGGCCTACACGCCGTTCAACGCCATGCTGTTCGACCGCTTGATCGCGGTCAGCGGCCGGGTGGCGACGGCGGGGTTCCTGATCTATGTCGCTGACGCCTCCGGCTATCTGGGCAGCGTCGCCCTGTTGCTATGGCGCAATTTCGGAGCGCTGCACCTGGACTGGTTGCGTTTCTTCACCTTGAGCGCCTACGCCACCAGCGTGTTCGGGTCCGTGCTCACCGTACTGGGCGCGATCTATTTCAGCCGTCGGACAACAGTCCGCGCCGCCCCGGCCTCGGCATGACGAGGACGCCTTTCACGACGGTCGCGGAGCTCGAGGCGTTTCTTGTCGGCATCATCGACGCGCCGTCCGATGAGCCGGGGCTGGGCGAACTCGAACACGCATTGCAATGCGGGGAAATCCTGCGGGCGCGGGCGCCGGATGATATCGCGCTGCAGGTCGCCGGGCTGCTCCACGACATCGGCGCGGCGCTGGGTTTTACGCGCGATCACGGCGTGGCGGGCGCGGTGGCGCTCGAACCCTTGCTGGGCGCACGGGTCGCCGAACTTGTCCGCCTCCACGTGGACGCCAAACGCTACCTGGTCACGCGCGATCCGGCCTATCGCGCTGGCCTCTCGCCGGTCAGCTCGGTCTCGTTCGAGGCTCAGGGCGGGATGATGACGCGCTCCGAGGTCGACGCCTCCTGGCGAGCCCTTTCGGCGCTGATGCGATTCGATTGCGCGAGGCGGACGATTTCGCCAAGGTCCCGGGCAGACCGACCCCTGGACTGGCGAACTGGATCGCGTCGCTGAACGCCGTCGCGGTGAGGGCATCTCATGGACTTCGATAGGCGCGGTCTTCTCGTCAGCGGCGCGGCGGCCGCATTGGCCCCGACCATCGCCCGCGCCTCGGCGATCGATGCCGACCGGCGCACCGGCACGATTGCCGACGTCGAGCACGTCGTCATCCTGATGCAGGAGAACCGTTCCTTCGATCACTACTTCGGGGCGATGAACGGCGTGCGCGGCTTCGCCGATCGCTTTCCCATTCCGGTCGCGGACGACAGCGAAACCGGCGCGACCGTCTGGAAGCAGCGCGCCGCGGGTTCGACCGTGCTCGCGCCGTTTCCGTTGAACACCACGGCTAATTTCGCTCACATGCGGGTCGAGGGCACGCCGCACAATTGGTCAGACGCCCAGGCCGCGTGGGATCACGGCCGGATGAGCCGCTGGCCGGTCGCCAAGACGGCGCGCTCAATGGGCTATTATCGGCGAGAGGATATCCCTTTTCAGTACGCTCTGGCCGACGCATTCACCGTCTGCGACGCCTACCACGCCTCGTTCCAGGGCGGGACCAACACCAACCGCCTTTTTCTGTGGAGCGGGACCAACGACCCGGAGGGAGCGCGCGGCGGCCCTTCGATCTCCAACTCCCACGACAACCTCGCTACCCTCGGCGGCCACCCGGACGGGTACCGCTGGACGACCTATGTCGAGCGACTGCAAGCGGCGGGCGTCAGCTGGCGCGTCTATCAGGACATGGCCGACAACTTCACCGACAATCCTCTGGCCGGCTTCAAGACGTTTCGCGACAGCCATGCGGGCTTGCCGGGTTCAGACCCGAAGCTGGCCGCGCTGGGCCTCAGCACGCGTGCGCTCGATGGATTGCGCGCCGACGTCCTCTCCGGCGCCCTGCCTTGCGTATCCTACATCGTGGCTCCCGCGCGGGATTCGGAGCACCCTGAACCCTCCAGTCCCGCTCAGGGCGCCGACTATACCGCGAGGGTCCTGGACGCCCTGACCGCCGATGCCAAAGTGTGGGCGCGCACGGCGCTCCTGGTGATGTACGACGAGAATGACGGTTTCTTCGATCACGTCCCACCTCCAGCCCCGCCGTCGCGGGACGGCGAGGGTTTCGCCGGAGCCTCCACGGTGGACACCAAGGGCGAATACCACCTTGCGAGGGCGACGAGCGAGGCGCGGGCGGAACGCGATGAGTTGACCGGCCGGCCCTACGGCCTTGGCCCACGCGTTCCGATGATCGTCATTTCGTCGTGGAGCCGGGGCGGGTGGGTGAATTCGGAGGTCTTCGACCACACCTCGGTGATCCGCTTTCTCGAGCGGCGGTTCGGGGTGTTGGAGCCGAACATTTCTCCTTGGCGGCGAGCCATTTGCGGCGACCTGACGAGCGCTTTCGATTTCAAAACACCCAACCACGCTTCACCAAACGGCCCATTGCCCGCAACCCAGCAGATCGCCGCGAAGGCGGCCGCCTTGCGGTCTCGCGTAACGCCGCCGACGCCGGCCAACCTCGTCGCTCCCTCCCAGGCTTTGGGTGAACGGCCATCGAGGGCGCTGCCCTACGATCTGAATGTGGAAGAGGCGATCAGGGAAAATTCTATCGGCTTGACCTTCGTCAACAACGGCTCGGCGGGTGCGGTCTTCCACGTCTACGATCGCCCACGCCTTGAGGCGATCCCCCGCCGCTACACCGTCGGCGCGGCGAGCATCCTGAGCGACGCCTGGCCGAGCGGCGCCTATGATTTGTGGGTGATCGGCCCCGGCGGTTTCCATCGTCGTTACGTCGGCGACGCCTCGATGTCGGGCCTCAAGGTGGCATTCCGGGCTGATCCGAAACGCGATTCCATCATTTTCACCCTGACGAACCAGAGCGCCGCGCCAATTCGAGCAACCGTCAAGTCCGACGCCTACGCCAGGTCTCACCGTCCATGGATGGCGGATATAGCGGCCGGGGGCGGGGTCGAGCGCCGGTGGGACCTGAAGACGACGCGAGGTTGGTATGACTTCTCGGTCCACGCGGAAACGACCGCGCTTTTTGCAAGGCGAATAGCCGGGAGAGTGGAAACGGGTGCGCCCTCCATCAGTGACCCCGCCTTAGGTGGTTTGTCCACCATGGCGTGACCGCGCCGTTCACGACCGCCATATATATTCAGTGTGCGGAAATTTCCCTTTCTCATCGGTCATCACGGTATCTCCAGCGGAAGATACTGATGTAAATGTCATGACAATTGATAAACAACGCGCAATGCGGCTGATTGTTACGAAGTCGTCAAAATTTATTCAATCATCGCATATATTTCCTTCATCAAACTGTCGCGCAACGTGACCTATTTCCATCCCGCCAAGCGCTCGCGAGTCGATCGCTGACGAGCCTATGGCGCCCGAAGTGGCGTCGATGGCCCAACTTTGGGGGACGATGATGAAATCCAGGTACCTGCTCTCGTGCGCAATCGGCGCACTCCTTTCCGGCGGGACGAGCATGGCGTTCGCCGCGGACGCCGACGCGCCCGGCTCGGTCGCCACGGCCGCGGAGTCGGGAACGAGCGCCACCGTGGAGGAACTTGTCGTCACGGCTCAGCGGCGCAACGAAAGCCTGCAGAAGGTGCCGCTTACGGTGCAGGCCTTCAGCGGGGACACCATCTCGAAGCTGAATATCACCAGTCTGGACGGCTTGCTGAAGTTCACGCCCAACGTCTCCTACGGCAACAACGGCCCGGGCCAGGGTAATATTTTCATCCGTGGACTGAGCGCCGGCTTCGCTGGCAACCAGTCCAGCGCGACGGCGGGCAACTTCCCCAACGTCGCAGTCTATCTCGATGACCAGTCCTTCCAGTTCCCGGCGCGCAACGCGGACATCTATCTGGCCGATATGGAGCGCGTCGAGGTGCTCGAGGGGCCACAGGGCACGTTGTTCGGCGGCGGCGCGGAAGCCGGCGCCGTGCGCTACATCACCAATAAGCCGAAGCTGGACCGCTTCGAGGGCTCGGCCGAGGCGAGTTACGGCTTCACCACGCACGGCGACCCGAATGATCGTGTCACCGCGACGCTGAACGTGCCGATCGTCACCGACAAGCTCGCCATTCGGGCCGTCATCTACAACGAGCGTCAGGGCGGCTACATCGACAATGTTCCCAGCACTTTCACGAGGGCGAACTCCGATCTCGGGAACTACTATTTCAATATCACTCTCGGAACGAACGGCCTCTGCCCCAATGGCTTGGCGCCTGGAAGCGCGGGTCTCTGCGCCGTGCCCAATGCGCCTCAGGCCAACAATTTCGCGATCGCCCGCAAGGCGCAGAACCCCACGACCTATACCGGCGCCAGGATTTCCCTGGCCTATAAGATCAACGACGATTGGGACATTCTGATCGCCCAGAGCCTTCAGAACCTGGATGCCGACGGCATTTCCGCTCAATATGACATCGGCTCCGACTTTCAGACGTTGCAGCCCCGGCAGATCACCGCCTTCACGCCGTCCTATGACAAGGACAAGTTCGAAAACACATCCTGGACTGTGAACGGCAAACTGGGTCCGCTGCGCGCGATCTACACCGGCGGCTACCTGGAGCGGAACATCTCGCAACAGCAGGAATATTCGAACTACTCCCGCACTGGCGGCGGCATCTACTATCAGTGCACGGGCGGTTCGACCGGTTTCGGCACCGGCGCTCCCATCTGCTATTCGCCGGTCGGCTACTGGCAAGACACCGTCAGGAACACTCACCTCACCCAGGAAATCCGCCTGAGCACGCCCGACGACTGGCGTATCCGCGCGATCGGCGGATTCTTCTACGAAGACTTCAAGATCTACGACAATCAGAACTTCAACTACAAGACGGACCCGTCATGCAACGCCCAAAACCTGGCGACGGCCCTTGCCGGCGGACCGCCCTGCGTCGCCAACGTCACCACGGCGCCGGGTTCGACGGCCAATTTTCCCGGACAGCGTAGCGATTCCACCGCCTTCGGAGAGGACACCCAGCGGGGCTATAGCCAGTACGCCTTCTTTGGTTCGGTCGATTTCGACGTCATTCCGAGCGTTCTGACCGTGACCGGCGGTACGCGATACTATCACTATTCGGAGTTCGAGGTCGGGTCGCAGTACGCCACGACGACAGGCTGTTTGAACGTGCCGAACGGACAGTGCGTCGGCGGTCTGGTGAATATCGACGCCGCGAACGACCACGTGACGTATACGGGTTTCAAGAGCCGGGCGAGCGTGAACTGGAAGGTGACCCCCACCACGAACGCCTACTTCACATTCTCGCAGGGCTTCCGTCCGGGCGGTTTCAACCGCTCGGTCAGCAACGTCGCCCCGCTCACGACGGCGAAAAGCACGGCCCAGTTCCGCAAGCCGAACGGCTACTCACCGGACTCCCTCGACAACTATGAGATCGGCCTGAAGACGCAGCTTTTCGATCGCCGTCTGCAACTGAACCTGTCCGCCTATATGATGGACTGGAAGAACGTGCAGTTCCTGTTTTTCAATCCGACCCAGCTTGGCAACACGACATTCGGCGTCAACGGCCCCGACTACAATATCAAGGGGGTGGAGGCTCAGTTCATCGCCAAACCCACCGAGGGCCTGACCCTTACCGGCTCGGCGTCCTACAACGACAATCGCCAATCGAACTCGCCCTGCCTGAAAGACAACATCCCCGGCACTCCTGCCTTCGGTCAGTGCATCACCACGGTGAAGAACCAGCCGTTCCAAAACCCCTTCGGCGCCGCCGGCACCGTGGCCGCCTTCTCTCCGAAGTTCCAGGGCAATATCCGCGCGCGCTACGAGTGGAGCGTCGGCGACTACCGGCCGTATGTCATCGCCGGCGCCAACTATACCGACAGCTCGTACAACCAGCCGGCGACCTATCTCTCGGGTGACAACGTTCTGATCCCGACGACGACCTACCTCCGGTACCTTCAGCCGAGCTATTACACGGTGGACGCGGCGGTGGGGGTTTCGTTCAAGACCTATTCGGCGGAACTCTTCGTCAACAACCTCAACGATTCCAATGCCAGCACCTTCACGTCTTCCGCCCAGTTCATCAAATCGGAGGTGCCGATCCGGCCGCGCACCTATGGCATGAAGATCGCCGCAAGCTTCTAGATCGCCTAGGACGGTGGGCGCGGGCCGTCCGTCCGCGCGCTTCGGCCCGAGATCCATGAGCACGCTCGCCGCTTCAACGACGCCGCCAATCGAAGGTGTAGTGGCGCGGCTGCGCGAACTCCAACGCGGCGGGAGCCACGAAGCGGCGCTGTGCGGCGCGCGCGACCGACTGGTCGATTTTCCGGAAAACCGCGACCTCCTGCTGATCGCCGCGACCAGCCTGCGCCACCTCGCGCGGATCGCCGAGGGGTTGGGGATTCTCGACGAGCTGGAGAGCCTGCAGCCAGGCTTCAGCCGTCTGCATCAGGAGCGCGGCCTTTGCCGCGTCGCCTTGAAGGACGCGCCGGGGGCCATTGGCCACCTGCTCCACGCCGTCAATATAAATCCGGCGCTACCCGCGGCCTGGGCGATGTTGGAGGGGCTCTATCGCCTGACCGGCGATGCCGACAAGGCCGCGGTCGCCGCCGCGCATGTCGCCACGCTGAGGGCTCTTCCGCCCGAAGTCCTGACCGCCACGTCCCTTTTCGCGGACGGCGATCTGGCGCCGGCCGAAGCGATCATCCGCGCCTTCCTCCTCAGTCATGGCGACCATCCGGAAGCCATGCGGCTGCTCGCCCGCATCGGGATCGCGCGGGATGTGTTGGACGACGCCGAGATCCTGTTGGCAGGCGTATTGACGCTCGCGCCCGACCATCGCGCCGCGCGGCTCGACTACGCTCAAACGCTCGTGAAGCGGCATAAGTACGCGGCGGCGCGGGAGGAACTGCGCCGGCTTTCCGCGCTCGACCCGGAAAATCTGGACTATCGCTCCCTCGCGGCGACCGTCGCGGTGGGGCTTGGCGAGCATGACAAGGCGATCGCCCTCTATAGAGGCCTTCTGGAGACCGCGCCCGGATCGGCGGACGTAAACCTTTGGCTCGGCCACGCCCTCAAGACGGTGGGCCGCCTCCCCGAGGCTATCGAGGCCTATCGCGCGGCCGCCAAGGCCCGGCCGGATTTCGGGGACGCCTATTGGAGCCTGGCCAACCTGAAATCCTATCGCTTCGACGACGCGGAACTGAGCCGGATGCGGGTTGCCGAAGCCGCGCCCGCCACGACGCCCGAAGACCGCGCGCATCTCTGTTTCGCGCTCGGCAAGGCCCTGGAGGATCGAGGGGAGATCCAGCAGTCCTGGCGCTGTTACGAGCGGGGCAACGCCCTGAAGCGGGCGGAAAGCCGCTATCGACCCGAGATCATCGAAGCCAACACGACCCAGCAAGTGGCCGTCTGTACCGCCGATTTCTTTCGTCGCCGCGCGGGATGGGGCGATCCGCGTCCCGATCCGATCTTCATCCTGGGTTTGCCAAGGTCGGGCTCGACGCTGTTGGAGCAGATCCTGGCCTCCCATTCACAGGTCGAAGGCACCCAGGAACTGGCTGACGTCCAGGCGATGGTCATTGAAATGCAGGGCCGCGAATCCGAGCCCGATCATCCCCGCTACCCCGCCGCGCTGGAGGCGATGGGCGCCGACGATTTTCGCGCGCTGGGCGAACGATACCTATCCGACACCCGCGTCCACCGCGGTGACAGGCCCTTCTTCATCGACAAGATGCCCAATAATTTCCGGCACATCGGCCTGATCCACCTGATCCTGCCCAACGCCAAAATCATCGACGCCCGGCGCGAACCCATGGCCTGCTGCTTCAGCAATCTGAAACAGCTCTTTGCCCAGGGTCAAGAATTCACCTATTCGATCGAGGACATCGCCCGCTACTACCTGACCTATCTCGACCTGATGGATCATTGGGACGCGGCCCTGCCCGGACGTATCCTGCGGGTCCGCCACGAGGACGTCGTCGCCGATCTGGAAGGCAGCGTGCGGCGGATGCTCGACCACTGCGGCCTCCCGTTCGAGCCGGCCTGCGTCGAGTTCCACAAGACCCGGCGAAGCGTCCGGACCCCCAGCTCGGAACAGGTCCGCCAGCCCATCTTCCGCGAGGGTCTGGACCAGTGGAAGAAGTTCGAACCGTGGTTGGCGCCTCTGAAGTCGGCGCTGGGTGACGCGGAAAGCCGTCACCGCGGCTAGACCCGATCGTCGCAGGCGGGCGTCGCCCAATGCTGTCGGCGATGAAGGGTCGAAAGGGTGACCGCCCTAGGTCATCGAAGACACAGCGATAAGAACGACTAAAGCAGCCCGTCCCCTATATGGTCCCCTAAAAGAACGATCGAGGCTCTGCAAGGGGTCAACCCATGACTGATTTTGACTCTTAGGCGAAGTTCGCCACGTCCGCTTGTAGGACATGGGGCAGCGCAGCGATGGCGCGGGGAGGCCTGTCCAGGGGCCGCAGCGGAAACGAATATCCTTATCGGCGCCTGTGGGGCGTAACGGATATGGGCTCGTAAACCTAAACGGCAGCGCCAGGGTATGGTTATAAGTTCGACTGCCTTTCTGATTGAGACGTCGCTTATATCGTTCGGGTAATCTAGTGAGATCAAATAGAAAACGGCTTAGAAGCAAAATAGTTTTGTAGTTGATTATAGTGCTGTCGTGTGAGGCCAGGCAAAATTCGACAATGCTTATATTGGCTTAGGCATTTTCGAAGGCGGCCGAGGCTGATAAAGGATGCGCTTTGGGGTTTATTGATTAGTTTTAAAGTGGTCTACAAGCGCGTCTACGAACACGCGAACCTTGGCGGAGAGACTGCGGTGACTGGGATAGAGCGCGTGCACGTCGACACTGCCGCCCTCGTGATCGGGTAACACCCGGACGAGCGTGCCATCCGCAATTGCGCTGAACGCGTGGAAGTCCGGGAGCAAGCCAATGCCGGCTCCCGCGACCAGCATCGTCCTCACCACGTCGGGCTCGGGAACCACGGTCCCAGGCTCTACCTCGATGTCCCGAACTCCCCCGGCCGATGAACGGAATCTCCAAGTGGCGCGCCGATCGGCGTGTGCGATCAGCGTGTGACCGCTCAAGTCCGACGGCCTCGAGATTGGTGCGTGGCGCGCAAGATAAACTGGGCTGGCGCACGGCCACAACGCGAAGGTCGTCAGGCGACGCGCGATCAGATCGGAGTCCTGGAGCGGGCCGATCCGGATCGCGATGTCGATCTCCTCGGTCAGCAGATCCACGGGCCGATTATCGACGGTCAGCACGACCCGCACCTCCGGATAGCGTGCGAGGAAGCTGGGAAGCATCGGCGCAAGCGGACCGGCGGCGAAGGTGAACGGCACGCTGACGCGCAGGTCGCCGCGCGGATTGCCGACAAGGCCGCCGATCGCGTTCTCCGCCTCGCCGACGTCATCAACGATGCGGCGAGCGTGACGCTGTAGGAGTAGTCCGGCGTCGGTTAACCGCAGGTGTCTAGTCGATCGCTCGACCAATACCGCGCCCACGGCCTCTTCCAATCGCGCCAGCGAGCGGCTGGCCGACGATTTGGGCATATTCAGCGATCGGGCTGCGGCGGAAATGCTCCCGAGCTCGGCGATGCGCAGGAATGAGCGGAGATCGATGAGATCAAGCATATCCTCTGTGTCCCATTTTTGGAACGACATGTCTACAAAGTCCTAGCTAGTGAAATTTAATGGAACAATTAAGTTGGTGGTCGGTTGAAACCGCAACCAAGGGATCAAAACGGATGACTCAGACAATTCTTTTAGTGGGCGCCACCGGTATGTTCGGCGGACACATCGCCAACCATCTTTTAGATCAGCCAGAAGCACATGTTCGGTTGCTGGTCCGCTCTGGCGAGGACTCGAAGAAGAAAGACGTTCTTTCCCCGCTACTTAATCGCGGCGCTGAAATCGTCGAGGGTGATCTGACCGATCGAACCTCCCTTGATCGCGCGACGCACGGCGTCGATGTGATCGTATCGGCTGTACAGGGCGGCCCCGACATCATCATCGACGGCCAGGTGGCGCTTGCCGAGGCGGGCGAGCAAAATGGCGTGCGCCGAATGCTGCCGTCCGACTATGCGCTCGACCTATTCAAGGCGACGCCCGGCGAGCACATGATGTTCGATATCCGGGCGCAGGCCGATGAGAAGATCGCCGCGACCGGTATCGAGCACGTCCACGTCCTCCAGGGCGCGTTCACGGAAATGTTTGGCCCGAAGATGGGGACATTCGACTATGACGCCGGCGTCGTCTCTTACTGGGGTGACGGGTCGCAAGTGATCGATTGCACCAGCGTCGAGTCTACCGCTCTCATGCTGGCTCACGTCGCGCTGGACCGATCAATTGGAAGCGGCAAGTTCGCCTTCGCCGGTGACCGTGTATCGATCCTCGATGCCGCCAAGGTGATCGAGGCGCAAACCGGCCGCACTTTCAAGCGCCGGTCGCTGGGCTCGGAAGCCGACCTGCGCGCCGCGATGGCCAAGGCGAAGGACGACCCCAAGACCTCCGTTATGCTCGCGTACGCGCTCTACATGCTGAACGGCCAGACTGCGCTCAGTGACTTGCAGAATAAGCGTTACCCAGACGCGAAGCTGGAGAATTTCGCGGAGTTCGCGGCGCGCACTCTACCGCACAAGCCTGCTGTCGCTGCCTGAACCGACGCTCAGAGACCCCGCGTTTTTTTCGCGGTGGCCTCTGGCCTGGAGCAACCATCATGACCGCCCCTTTTTCTATTGTAATTGAGCCTACGCCCGGCTCCCTGTTGGTGCATCGCAACGTCGATACCGCGCCTGCCTTTTGGTCGGTCGATTCGCTCTGGGTTGTTCTTTGCGATGGCGGAGAAACTGGTGGCCGTCATTCCATGATGGAGCAGCTCATGCCGAAGGATTCAGGACCGCCGCCCCACAGGCATCTGTGGTCCGATGAGACCTTTTATCTCCTGGACGGGGCGATCACGTTCTTGGTCGGCGAGGAGATCAGGTCAGCGCGCAAGGGTGATTACCTCGTCATCCCTCGCAACACCCGCCACGGCTTCCGAGTGGACAGCGACACCGCCCGCATCCTGAACGGCTACACGCCAGCGAGCATGGAATCGATGCTGAGCGAGCTCGGGACGCCGGCGATCGAGCGCCTTCTACCCGCCAAGGGACCGCCGCCATCGACGAACATGCCCGCCGAATTGCTCGCGCGCTACGGCATGGAATGGCTCCCCGGACCCGATCCGCTGCGTCCCGGCGGACACTGAAATTCAGCGCCACGCGGAGAGAGAGAGCGAGAGAGAGATCAACATGTCTGACAACACACCCGATCTACCCGCGATTCCGGGCTCAATGCCGTTCGTCCGCAACGTCGACTCAGCGCCGGCCTACTGGTGGCTCGATATCCTGTGGGTCGTCCTTGTCGATGGCGCCGATACCGGTGGACGCTACTCGCTGATGCACGAAACGCTGCCAAAAGGCTCGGGCGCACCCCCGCACAAGCACACATGGTCGGACGAACACTTCGACATTCTGGAGGGCGAGATCACCTTCCTGCTCGGCGAGGAAATCCGCGTGGGCCGCAAGGGTGATTTCGTGTTCGTGCCCCGCAACACTCGGCACGCCTTCCGTGTCGACAGCGAAACCGCGGTTTTCCTGAACGGCTATACTCCAGCCGGGCTTGAGCTCGCCGTAAGAGAGATGGCGATGCCGGCGCCCAAGCGTGAGATACCGCCAAGGGGAGCTACCCCGCCCCCGCAAATGACCGAAGAACAGTATCGCCGCTACGGCATGGTCAACCTGCCCGGTCCCAACCCGCTCGCGCCAGACGCACGCTGACAAGCACAGCTGTGAGAGCCCGAGCGGACGGAGGTGCGGGTGCTGGCTGCAGTGTTCGATAGACGCGCTTCGCCACGGCGGAACTGACTTAGTCGAAGGTCGTGAATCCGGAGCGACGTCGGAGTCAACTCTTGGCGCATTTACGACGTTCGCCGCATCAAAAAATGATCAACCTCTATGCGCGGATTAGCGGACGCTACGCTCCTCCCTTGAAGCGGGCACTCGCAAGGGGACGTCCAATCAATAAATCCAATCGCTAGTTGCCCGTTCGCGAACACCGGCGTGACGGGCGCAGACACACCAGCACGCACGCGTCCACGCGCAACACCTTACAACGGTAGCCGGTGAACAGCGGCGCGTCGCAGAGGTTCTCGCGCTGCATCTTGCAGTACGGACACACGCCGCAGGTATGGCCGAGCCAAGGGATACCCACGCGATCACCCATCGCGAGCCCCGTGACGCCGGGTCCGATCGCGTCGATCCGCCCGAGGATCTCGTGGCCCGGGATGATCGGTGACTTGGGGTCCGGCAGCTCGCCGTCCAGCACGTGCAAGTCGGTGCGGCAGACGCCGCAGGCCAGAACCTTGACCCGCACCTCGCCGGCGCCCGGCTGGCGGTCGGGAAACTCGGTCCAGACGAGCGGTGTTTCGGGCTTGTTGAGCACCATCGCTTTCACAACGTCCTCCTCGTTCCAGCATCCGCTCGCGCTTTGAGTCTCTGGAGCACTCTGGGCAGTGCTTGCGGCAGATCCTCCGCCACGAGCCCCAGCCCGAATTCGGCCGCCGCCGCGCCGTGAAGCCAGGCGCCGGTCGCGGCGGCCTCGAACGGCGCCATGCCCTGGGCCAGCAAAGCGGCCAACGCTCGCCGATGGCGACCGCGACGGCGGCGCCGGCGGCCTCCGTCATCGCGGGGCCGCTCTTGCCGGCCGCCTCGGCCGCGCGGTCGGCGGCGCCCATTTGGGCGGGCGTCAGCAGCGCGAGGACGCCGTGTTCGAGTTTGGTTTGGGTGATCATGTCCATCCGCCGGCAATCCGAATGATCGCCGTGGTCGCTCCACAAGGGAAAGGTTCGGAATCTACCGACGCTGGCCGACACAGGCGGTGGTCGATCGCGCACAGGCGATGGTCGATCATGATCCAGCGATCCGCGACGGCGCGAGCCCTAGGTAGTTTCCGCCCCTGACGGCGCGTTCCCTTCGCGGCCTATGGTTTCGGCGGCCTTAAGGAAAGGCTGACAGTCGTGGAGGCGAACCTACAGGTTCCGTTTTCGCCCTGCCGGACATCGGCGCTTTGGACGCATCGACTCCACACCAGCTGAACAATAGAACCGCCGACGCCTAAAGGATTCAACTATGAACGCTATGGTAAAATTGGCCACAATGAAGGCCTTGGTCTACAAGGGTATCAATAAGAAGGCATGGGAAGACCATGTCAAACCCACGATCATCGATCCGACGGACGCTATCGTTCGGGTCACCAAGACCACGATCTGCGGCACCGATCTGCACATCCTGAAGGGCGATCTTGCCAGCTGCAAGCCCGGCCGGATCCTGGGCCACGAAGGCGTCGGCATAGTCGACAGCGTCGGGTCGGCCGTCACGGCGTTCAAAGCAGGCGACCACGTCCTGATCTCCTGCGTCAGCGCCTGCGGCAAGTGCGAATACTGTCGCAAGGGCATGTTCTCCCATTGCACGACCGGCGGCTGGATCCTCGGCAACACCATTGACGGCACCCAGGCCGAATTCGTCCGCACACCGCACGCCGACACCAGCCTCTACCCCATCCCGAAAGGCGCCGACGAAGAGGCGCTCGTCATGCTCAGCGACATTCTGCCAACGGGATTCGAATGCGGCGTGCTCAACGGCAAAGTCCAGCCCGGCGCGACCGTGGCCATCGTCGGTTCGGGTCCCGTCGGCCTCGCCGCCCTGCTGACCGCGCAGTTCTATTCGCCCGGCGAGATCATCATGATCGACCTCGACGACAACCGCTTGGCGGTCGCCAAGCGCTTCGGCGCGACCCAGACCATCAACAGCAGCGACGGCAAGGCGGTCGAGGCCTTAATGAAGCTCACCCACGACAAGGGTGTCGACACCGCCATCGAGGCCGTCGGCATCCCGGCCACCTTCGAGATGTGCGAGCAGATCATCGCGCCCGGCGGCGTCATCGCCAACATCGGGGTCCACGGCGTCAAGGTCGCCCTGCATCTGGAGCGGCTGTGGGATCGCAACATCAGCATCACGACCCGGCTGGTCGATACGGTCTCGACGCCGATGCTGCTCCAGGTGTTCGGCGCGCACAAGATCGACCCGACCCTGCTGATCACCCACCGCTTCAAGTTCGACGACATCCTCCAGGCCTACGAAACTTTCGGCAACGCCGCCAAAACCAAGGCGCTCAAAGTCCTCATCGAAGTTTGAATCAACCCCAACGCCTCAGCCGGGAACCCCCGGCCGACTAGTCAAAGGAAATTGTCATGACCTACCAGAGCCTCAGCCCCTTCAACGGCACGTTGATTAAAGACTTCAAAGACATCAATGCCGCGGAATACGAGACCAAGCTGGCGGCCGCCCAGACCTGCTTCGAGACGTGGCGCCACAAGACCTATGCCGAGCGTGCGGTGATCATCGCCAAAGCCGCCCAGCTTCTGCATGAGCAGGCCGACGCCTTCGCCCACACCATGACCCTCGAAATGGGCAAGCGCATCTCCGAGGCCCGCGGCGAGGTCGAGTTCAGCTCGCGCATCCTCGCCTATTACGCCAAGAACGCCGAACGCTTCCTGGCTCCGGTGAAGCTCAATCCGACCGTCGGCGAAGCCCATATGGAGAGCAGCCCGCTCGGGGTGATCTTCGGTGTCGAACCCTGGAACTTTCCCTACTATCAGCTGGCGCGGATCGCCGGCCCGCACCTGATGGCCGGCAATACGTTGGTGGTGAAGCACGCGGGCATCGTGCCGCAATGCGCGCTGGCGTTCGAAAAGCTGCTCCTCGATGCGGGCGCGCCGGTCGGGCTCTATACCAACCTCTTCATCTCTCACGAGCAGTCGGACAAGATCGTCGACGACCCCCGGATCGTTGGCGTCTGCCTGACGGGCAGCGTGGCGGCGGGACAGAAAATCGCCGCGCGCGCCGGCCAGAACGTCAAGGTCTCGTCCATGGAATTGGGCGGCAGCGACGCCTTCATCGTTCTCGAGGATGCCGACCTCGACCTGACCATTCCGTGGGCCGTCTGGGGCCGTATGTATAACACCGGCCAGACCTGCTGCGCGGCCAAGCGCTTCATCGTGGTCGACAGCGTCGCCGACAAGTTCATCGAACGCTTTCAGGCCGCGCTCACCGCGCTCAAGGCCGGCGATCCGATGGACGAGAAGACGACGCTGGGTCCGTTGTCCAGCGAGGCGGCCCTGGTGCAACTGCTCAAGCAGGTGGACGTGGCCGTGGCCAAGGGCGCCAGGCTGCTTATGGGTGGCAAGCGGATCGATCGCCCCGGCTCGTACATGGAGCCGTCGATCCTGACGGACATCAAGCCGGGCAACCCCGCCTTCCGGGACGAGTTCTTCGGCCCGGTCGCCCTCTTCTTCCGGGTCAAGGACGAAGCCGAGGCCATCGCCCTGGCCAACGACTCCGACTTCGGCCTGGGCGGCTCGGTGTGGACCCGGGATGTCGCGCGCGGCAAGCGGGTCGCCTCCAAGGTCGAGACCGGGATGATGTTCATCAACAACATCGACTGGTCCGACGCCGAGCTTCCGTTCGGCGGCATCAAGAACTCCGGCTACGGCCGCGAGCTTGGCGACATGGGCATCCAAGAATTCGTCAACAAGAAGCTCGTCCGCACCGCGACCATGACAGCCCCGGCCTAGACCGGAACGGGCGAGGGCGTCGCTCCGGCGCCCTCGCCGACCTTCTGCGCTTTCCGGAAACTGGAACGACTATGTACGTGAATGTCGCTGTCCTGAAGGAGACCCAGCCGAACGAACGGCGAGTCGCCCTCACGCCGTCGGTCGCCCCCAAGCTGATCAAGCTTGGCGCCAAGCTGCACATGCAGGCGGCCGCCGGCGACGCGATCAAGCTCGCCGATTCGGCCTTCAAGGATGTCGCCATCCTAGATGATCGGATCGCGATGGTGGCCGACGCGGATGTGGTCTTGGCGGTCCAGCCGCCCGCGTTGGACGTGATTGAGGCCATGAAGCCGGGCGCGATCCTGGTCAGCTTCATCTATGCGGCAAACGAACCCGAACTGGTCGCGAAGCTCTTGGCCAGGAAGATCACCTGCTTCGCGATGGAGCGCGTCCCGCGGATTTCCCGCGCCCAATCGATGGACGCCTTGTCGAGCCAATCGGCGCTGGCGGGTTACTACGCCGTCGCGCTCGGCATGACCCACATGACCAGTGTGCTGCCCAAGATCACCTCGGCCGCGGGCGTGATCGGCCCGGCCAAGGTCCTGGTCATGGGCCTTGGCGTCGCGGGACTCGAGGCCATCGCCACCGCCCAGCGCCTGGGCGCCGTTGTGGAAGGCTACGACATTCGTCCGGCGACGAAGGAGCAGGCGCTGTCGCTCGGCGCAACCTTCGTCGATACCGGCGTCGATGCGACCGGCAAGGGCGGCTATGCTCGCGCCCTGACGGCCGAGGAAAAGACCAAGGTCGACGCGGCCCTGACCCAGCATATTCAGGCCTCCGACCTCATCACCACCACCGCCGCGATCCCGGGCAAGGCGTCGCCGAAGCTGATCAGCAAGGTCCAGGTCGCGGGGATGAAATCCGGCGCGGTCATCGTCGATCTTTCGGCCGAAGGCGGCGGCAACTGCGAGGACACCGTGTCTGGACAGACCACCGAGGTCGGCGGGGTAACCATCGTCGCGCCGCTAAACGTGCCCTCGCTGCTCGGCCGGGACGCCAGCGAGCTCTACGCCAAGAACCAGTACGCACTGCTCGCCCTGATGATGAAGAACAACATCGTCACCATCGACTGGACCGACGAGGTCCTCGCCAAGACCGCCCTGACCCACGACGGCAAACTGTGCGACGCCGACGCCCAGCCCGCCGAATCGCCTGCCCTAGCGGCTTGAGAACGATCGGACCCCCACGATGAGTTTCGACATAGCCATGACTGGGTTCGTCGCCCTGTACATCTTCATGCTCGCGGGGTTCGCCGGCTGGGTGATCATCGGGAACGTGCCGGCGATCCTGCACACCCCGCTGATGTCGGGCTCGAACTTCGTCCACGGCATCGTCGTGGTCGGCGGCCTCTACGCTCTGTTCAACGCCAGCACGCCGCTGGAGCAGGGCATCGGCTTTTTCGCGGTTCTGCTCGGCGCCGGCAACGCGGCGGGGGGCTACGCGGTCACCGACCGCATGCTCGCCATGTTCAAGAGCAGCGACGCCAAGTCCAAATCCAGGTCCAGTCATGGCCATGCTCACAAGCACGGCAATGGCAAGATCCATCATCTTCACCTGAAGAAGAGCTGAGAGTCGCCATGTTCACCTTGGGCTCTCAAATCGTCATCGGCGTGGCCGATCTCGGCGCGGCGTTTCTGTTCATGTTCGGCCTGAAGCGGATGTCGTCGCCGGCGACGGCGCCGTCCGGCATCCGCTTGGCGGGGCTGGGCATGATTGCCGCCGTGCTGGCGAGCTTCCTCTATCTTCCGACGGTGTCGGCGGCGGCGCGACCTCACCTGATGGTCAACATCGGCCTGGCGGTCACCGCGCTGCTGATCGGCGGCGTGGGCGCATGGTTTGTCGGGCGCAAGGTCGCCATGACGGCGATGCCGCAGATGGTGGCGATCTATAACGGCATGGGGGGCGGGGCCGCCGGCTCGATCGCCGCGGTGGAGCTGTTCGGCGCTCACACCCACGGCGCCACGCAACTCGTCGTCACCCTTTTGGGCGGGCTCATCGGGGCGATCTCGCTCTCCGGGTCGGTCATCGCCTGGGCCAAGCTCGACGGCGTCATCAAGAAGCCCCTGCGCGTGAAGGGTCAGCAGTTCGCCAACGCCGCTGTATTGGCGGCGACGCTGGCCGTCGGCGGCGTGATCCTGGCGTCCACCCTCGGCGCCGGCGTCCTGTTTCTGGCCGTTCCGACCTGGATCTGGATCTTCTTCGCCTGCGCCCTGGTGTTTGGCGTCCTGATGACCCTGCCCATCGGCGGCGCGGACATGCCGGTGGTGATTTCGATCTACAACGCCTTCACCGGCTTGGCCGTGGGGCTCGAAGGCTTCGTGTTGCAGAACCCGGCGCTGATGATCGCCGGCATGGTCGTGGGCGCCGCGGGCCTGCTGCTGACGGTGATCATGGCCAAGGCGATGAACCGTTCGATCGCCAATGTGCTGTTCACCAACTTCGGGGACGTGGCAAAGGCCAAACCTGGCGCCATCCAGGGCAGCGAACGGCCGACGGACGCGTCCGACGCCGCCATCAAGATGCGCTATGCCTCGAGCGTCATCATCGTGCCGGGCTACGGTCTCGCGGCCGCCCGCGCCCAGCAGAAGCTCTATGAATTCGTCAAGCTGCTGCAGGCGGCGAAGGTCCAGGTCAGGTTCGCCATCCACCCCGTGGCGGGTCGGATGCCGGGCCAGATGGACGTGCTGCTGGCCGAAGCCGGCGTGCCCTACGACATGATCTTCCAACTCGACGACATCAACGACGACTTCGCGACGACCGACGTCGCCTTGGTCATCGGCGCCAACGATGTCGTCAATCCTGCGGCGCGCACCGACAAGTCGTCGCCCATCTACGGCATGCCGATCCTCAACGCCGACAAGGCCAAGCAGGTCTATGTCGTCAAGCGCGGCCAGGGCAAAGGCTACTCGGGCATCGTAAACGCCCTGTTCTACTTGCCCAACTGCAACATGGTCTACGGCGACGCCCAGGCGGTCCTGGTCAAGATGATCGAGGCCGTACGGGGGCTCGGCGCCGCGGCCGCCTGATACCACCACGAGGCGCTTTCGCCTGAACTCGAACCCCAAAAGGGGATCAAATGCCCAAAAAGATGCAAGCCGCCGTCGTCACGGCGTTCAAGACGCCGTTGCAGATCCAGGAATGGGATGTCCCCACGCCCGGGCCGGGCCAGATCCTGGTCAAGACCGAGGCCTGCGGCGTCTGCCACACCGACCTGCACGCCGCCAACGGCGACTGGCCGCTCAAGCCGACGCCGCCGTTCATTCCGGGGCACGAGGCCATCGGCATCGTCGTCGCTCTCGGCGCCGGGGTGACGATCGTCAAGGAGGGCGACCGCGTCGGCGTGCCGTGGCTCTACTCGGCCTGCGGCCACTGCGAGTACTGTCTCTCGGCCTGGGAGACGGTCTGCGACGAAGCGAAGTTCGGCGGCTACACCCAGAACGGCGGTTTCGCCGAATACCTCCTGGCCGACCCCAACTATGTCGCCCACATTCCCAGAGGTCTCGGGCCCAAGGAGGCCGCGCCCCTGATCTGCGCG
This sequence comes from Caulobacterales bacterium, assembly GCA_038231315.1. GTDB lineage: Bacteria > Pseudomonadota > Alphaproteobacteria > Caulobacterales > Caulobacteraceae > Acaudatibacter. Next base: position 7,923 of record JBBRLN010000003.1, on the reverse strand, counting down.
GGCATCACGACCTATAAGGGCATCAAGGAAACCGAGGCCCGCGCCGGGGAGTGGATCGCCATCTCCGGTTGCGGCGGCCTCGGTCACTTGGCGATCCAGTACGCCAAGGCCATGGGCCTGCTGGTCTGCGGCGTCGACATTGAGGACGCCAAGCTCGAGCACGCCAGGCGCCTGGGCGCCGATCTCGTCATCAACGCCAAGACGCACGACCCTGCCGAGGTGCTGAAAAAGGAAACCGGCGGCGGCGCGCATGGCGTGCTGATCACCGCGCCAAGTCTCCCGGCGTTCAAGCAGGGCGTCGCCATGACTCGCAAGCGCGGGACCTGCGTCCTGGTCGGGCTGCCGCCTGGAGCCTTTCCCCTGGAGATCTTCGGCCTCGTCGCCGGGGCCGTCACCGTGCGTGGCTCCTTCGTGGGCACGCGCAAGGACATGGCCGAATGTCTTGATTTCGCGGCCAAGGGCAAGGTGAAGGCCGACATCGAATTGGCGCCGCTGTCGTCGATCAACATGATCTTCGAGCGGTTGGAACACGGCGATGTCCCGTCGCGCGTCGTGCTCGACTTCACGGATACGAAGGATGGGAGAACAGCCGGTCAGGCCACGGACGTTACTCGGCCTGTTCCCGTTCCGGCCTGACAGCGGACGCGCCCAGGAGACGACCATGCCCCGCACCTATCAAACCCGTTCCACCGACGCCCTCTTCGAGCGGACGGAGGTTGGAGCCTTCAACCTCGCCAATCGGGTCGTGATGGCTCCTCTTACCCGCAATCGGGCCGGCGAGGGGCTCGTGCCCAGCGTGCTCGCCGCTGAATACTATGGTCAGCGCGCCTCCGCGGGCCTGATCATCGCCGAAGCCACCCAGATATCGGCCCAGGCCCAGGGCTATTCAGGGACACCGGGATGTTACACGAACGCCCAGGTCGAGGGCTGGCGCAAGGTCACCGACGCGGTCCACGCCGAGGGTGGAACCATCGTCGTCCAGCTCTGGCACACCGGCCGGGTGTCGCACACCAGCTTCCAGAAGGACGGCGCGGCCCCCGTCGGCCCGTCGGCCATCCGCGCGAACACCAAGACCTTCATCGCGGGTCAGGGTTTCGTCGATTGCTCGACGCCTCGCGCCCTCGAGCTTTCGGAAATCCCCGGCATCGTCGCGGACTTCCGTCATGCGTGCCTGCGGGCGCTCGATGCGGGCTTCGACGGCGTGGAGCTCCATGGCGCTCATGGCTACCTCCTCGACGCCTTTCTGCGCAACGGGACCAATCATCGGACCGACGCCTATGGCGGGTCGATCGAAAACCGCGCCCGGCTTATGCTCGAGGTCACGGAGTCCTGTGCGAAAGCGATCGGCGCCGATCGCCTTGGCGTTCGGATCTCCCCCGTCTCCACCGCGGGTGACTCGCACGACAGCGATCCTCAGCCGCTATTCGATCATGTCGTCGATCGGCTGAGCCCCCTTCGTTTGGCCTATGTGCATGTCGTGGAAGGCGAGACCGGCGGAGCCAGGGACAGCATTCCGTTTGACTACGATGCCCTCCGAGACCGCTTCTCGGGCCCATGGATGGTGAACAACGGCTATGACCGCCAGATGGCGATCAACGCCCTCGCTGGCGGCCGTGTCGATCTCGTCTCCTTCGGCCGTCTGTTCATGGCCAATCCCGATCTTGTCCGAAGGCTGCGGGAGAACACGACCCTGAACCCCTTGATGGATCCATCGACCTTTTACGGCGGCGGCGCCCACGGCTACACTGACTACCCCGCGCTCGCCAGGGTCGTGGCCTGAACCTCCTCCGTCAACGCGGCAAGGTCGTTCGTTCGACCAGGCCTAGCCTAGGCGCACTCAGCCGGCCGGCTGCCGAAGGGCCTCACGCGTCCAGGCCACGATTTGGCTCGTCGGCATGGCGCCCGCTGTTCTGGCGATCACCTTGCCGTCCCGGATGAGGAACAGCGCCGGAATTCCCGAAACCCCAAGGCCGCTCGCCGCGGCCGGCTCCGCGTCCGAGTTTAGTTTCAACAGCCGGACCTCCGGCTCGAGGTCCTTGGCCGCCGCCGCGAACTGGGGCGCCATGGACTTTCACGGCCCGCACCAGGGCGCCCAGACGTCGAGCAACAGGGCGATGCCCTTCGTCGCGTTGCGGTGGGAGGCGAGCTCGGCGCCGGACACTTCCACGGGGGCGCCCGTGAGAAGTTCATGATGACACTTGCCGCACTTCGCCAGCCGGGCGTCGCGGCCTTCCGACGCGCGATTCACCGCGCCGCAGGATGGGCAGACAAACTGTTTCATCGGCGCGCCTTCACGTCTGAACCGCCGAATTGGCGTCTTGGCCAAGATATAGGGGATCGCCCTGGACGGCGTCTCTTGAACGCCCACGGTGACCTCCGTCCTCCCGAGCAAACGACCTCGGTAAGATGTTGTGGATCGCCATTGCCGCGGTAGCCGCTTCCCCGTTCGCGACGGAGATCTGGTTGAGGCTCCGCACCACGTCGCCCGCCGCATAGAGCCCCTGAACCGACGTCTCCTGGTGCTCGTTGACGAACAGCCGTCCAGCCGGGTCGATCCGTGCCTGAAGCAAAGCGGCGAGTTGCGATTGCGACGTCGTGCCGAACGCTGAGTAGGCCAGGTCGAAGCGGTGGGTCTTGCCGTCCTCGACCTCTAGAACCACCACATTATCGGCGTCCACCGACACGGCGCTGACGGTCACGTGGGTGATCACGATGGCGGCCGATACCAACGCGCGGCGGGTCTCTACCGACAAAGCGGGGCCGGCGGCGGGTAGCAACAGCGTGATTCGGTCGCAGTAGGTCCTGAGAAACAACGCCTCGGCGGCTGCATGTTCGCCCGCACCGAGCACGGCGACGCGCTTGCCTATGGCCTCGTAGCCATCGCAGATCGGACAGGTCCTAATGAGCCCCCGCTTGACCGCATCGGCGAGGTGCGGAAGGGGCGGCCTGTTCTCGACCACCCCCGTGGCAAGCAAGACAGCGTTCGCGAACAGATCGCCACCGTCGATGGTGGCGGCGAACCCTCCCTCGTCCGTTCGGCGCAGAACATCGGCCACGCCCTTTCGCAGGCTGGCGCCGTAGAGCCGCGCCTGTGTTCGCATAGCCTCCAAGAGCGCTGGACCCGCAATCCCATTTGGGAAGCCCGGCAGGTTGTGGCTCAGGGTGATCCACTCCGCCCGACTCCAGCCTTTGTCGATAACCACGACCCGCCGACGGAAGCGGCCGAGATAGATTGCCGCCGTCAGCCCCGCTGGGCCGCCGCCGATCACCAGACAGTCCAGCGCCTCGGTCATGTTTTCTGCGCCGGATCCGATTGAAGCGCCCTCACTCGCCGACGCAGATCGTAGAGTTGATCAAGCAACAGCAGCACGACGGGCAATGCGGCTTCATTGACCTCCAGCTCGTCCCGCAGCTCCTGAATCAACCGAACGCGCGCAACGTCAATCTCACGGAAGACATAGTCGCCGACCTGCCCTTCCGGCCTGACCCAGTCGTTGGAGATCCAGCGCTCGAGATCACGGAGCGGCAGATTGGGCAGCTGCGTTAGCAGAACCTCGACGGTGATCATGACCGCGACTCCATCGCTTGCCTGGGATTGATGGGGTGTTCCGGCGTCCAGCCTTCGAGGAACGCGGTCAAAGCGGCGTCCGGCGGCCCGATCACGACCCGCAACGTGGCATGGAGATCGCCGGCGGTGATTCCATTGTGCGTTGGCACGCCTCGCCCGCGCAGTCTCAACGACGAACCGTTATCCGAGGCCGGCGGGATGCGGACTTTCACCGGCCCGGCCGGGGTCGGGGCTTCGATTTGACCGCCGAGGACAGCTTCCGCCAAGGTGACGGGGAGCTCCATGCGGATGTCCTGGCCATTGCGTGTGAAAAACGGGTGCGGCGCGACGTGGATCTCGATCAAGGCGTCGCCTGACGGCCCGCCATTCCAGCCGGAACCGCCTTGCCCTCGGAGCCGCAGGATCTGCCCGTCCGCCGTGCCCGGCGGAATCTTGGCGTTGAGGGAGCGCCCGTCCGGCAGGGTCAGCCGCTGGCTCGCGCCGTTGATCGCATCAAGGAATTGCGCGGTCAGCGCGTAGTGCTCGTCCGAACCGCGTTGCGGTCGGTCGTTGGCGCGCCCTCGCGCCCCGCCGAACGCCGAACCGAAAATGTCGCCGAAATCGTCCGCGCCCCAACCCCCGGCGTCGGCGCCACGGCTGTAGCGTCGGCCGGAGTCCCCCTCGGCATAGTCGCGATAAGACGGCTTTGGCGCCTGTTCCTGACCCGACGCGTCGATCTCGCCGCGATCGAAGCGGGCGCGGCGCGCCGGATCCGACAGGAGGTCGTTGGCCGCGGTTACCCCTTTGAAGATGTCTTCCGCTTTGGCGTTGCCGGGGTTCAGATCCGGATGGTGTTTCTTGGCCATCTTTCGATAGGCGCGCCGGATATCGTCCTGAGTGGCGCCTTTGGTTACGCCGAGAATTTTGTAGGGGTCGTCCACGAGTTCGGGTCCTTCATACAGGCGCGGCACGGGCGATGGCTTGCGCCATCAGAGAGCCCCGGGGTGTTCAAGCCTCTGGCGCAGCGCCATCGCGTCCCACCAGGCATTGTGCTGCACGGCGCCGGCCAATTCAGTCGGATATGGATCGACGCGGTGGATTTCGAACCGCAGCCTGTCGATGTCGACCATTATCCCCGGCTCGATCATCAATGCTTGGCAGCAGAGCCGTATATCGTCCGGCCAGTCGGCGACGATCTCCGGCTGGGCGTCGTCGCGCAGGAAGGCCTCGATCGCATAGGCCCCTTGTGACGGGTTCACCCGATGGATCGCGACCCCGGCGGGGACTCGCTCCAGGTTTGGCTCGACGTGATCGCGTACGAACGGGCCGGGCGCGGCGGGCAGACCATAAACCAGGTAGAGGCTTGGTCCGGCTTCGCTGACAAGGGCCAGCGAGATCAGCGCTCCGCCGAAGCCATTGAACTCGGTGTCGAGAAAGTAGCGCAACCCCGCCGCCCCGCTTTAAGTCCTAGTCGCTCGCGATATCGGTCTTCAGCTGAACATACTGCTCGCGGGTGAGTTCACCGCGGGCGTACCGCTGATCGAGAATATCCCGAGCGCCACTACGGGTGAGGTCGTATTTCCGATGCGCGCTGTAGGAATAGCCCCAGTTTCCGATGCCGGAGAAGATCAACAGGATGAAACCGAACCAGAGGACCCAGCCCCAACCGAAGAGCCAGTCGTTCCAAGAGGTATGCATATCTCGACTATCCCTCGACGATTGGATCGTTCGACCGTGTTGACGGCCGCATCGGCCGCGATCTCCGGAATGATTTGAGCTGTGAGACTAATGTCGACGGCGACATCGCTGCAGCCTCGGAAACTACTCAAGATGATTGTCATCCCGCTCGATCGAGCCCCTTGTTAGTCCTGAGAACCCGCGTCCCGAGCCCCCCGCTTGAGTAGTTTCCGGCCCTGACGTGGGCGTCCCCTTGCCGACTAGGGTCATCGCTCACACCGGCCAGACGACCTCCGGCGGCGCGCCTCTTGGCGCCATCGCCTCAAAGCCTTTGACGATCGATGAGCCCACACGGGTTCGCGATTGGGATTTCGCCGACCGCAAACCGCAGGGCTATCGCATCATGGGCAAGATCATCGGCATCGATCTCGGGACCACCAATTCGTGTGTCGCGATCATGGACGGCAAAACCCCGAAGGTGGTGGAGAATGCCGAGGGCGTCCGGACGACGCCCTCCGTCGTCGCGATCCTGGACGATGGCGAACGGCTGGTCGGCCAGTCGGCCAAACGCCAGTCCATCACCAATCCGGCCAGCACCTTCTATGCCATCAAGCGCCTGATCGGTCGCCAGTTCGACGATCCCATGGTGACCAAGGACAAGGGCATGGTGCCCTATGAGATCGTGAAGGGCCCAAAGGGCGACGCCTGGGTCCGCGCCAACGGCAAGGACTATTCGCCCCAGCAGATCTCCGCCTTCATCCTGGAAAAGATGAAGGAGGCCGCCGAGTCTCACCTGGGCGAAAAGGTCACCCAGGCGGTGATCACCGTGCCGGCCTATTTCAACGACGCCCAGCGCCAGGCGACCAAGGATGCCGGCAAGATCGCGGGCCTCCAAGTTCTGCGGATCATCAACGAACCGACCGCCGCGGCGCTCGCCTACGGCATCGGCCTAAGCGAAGGCAAGAAGATCGCGGTCTATGACCTGGGCGGCGGCACCTTCGACGTCTCGATCATGGAGATCGAGGACGGCGTCTTCGACGTCAAGGCGACCAACGGCGACACCTTCCTGGGCGGCGAGGACTTCGATGTCCGGGTCGTCGACTACCTGATCGACGAATTCAAAAAGGAAACCGGGCTGGATCTGCGCAAGGACAAGCTGGCCCTGCAACGCCTGCGCGAGGAGGCCGAGAAGGCCAAGAAGGAGCTCAGCAGCGTCCTGCAATACAGCGTCAACCTGCCCTTCATCTCGATGAACGCGGCGGGGCCGGCGCACCTCAATATCAAGCTGACCCGGGCCAAGCTCGACGGGCTGGTCGAGGATCTGATCGCCAAGACGATCGGACCCTGCGAGCAGGCGCTGAAGGACTCCGGCTACAAGATATCCGAAATAGATGAACTCGTGTTGGTCGGCGGCATGACGCGGATGCCGCGTGTCCAGGAGGTCGTGAAAGCCTTTTTTGGGCGCGAACCCCACCAGGGCGTCAATCCCGACGAGGTCGTGGCGCTCGGTGCGGCGATCCAAGGCGGCGTGCTGCAAGGCGACGTCAAGGACGTGCTGCTGCTGGACGTCGCGCCGCTGACTCTAGGCATCGAGACCCTCGGCGGCGTCTTCACGCCCCTGATCGAGCGCAACACGACGATCCCGACCAAACGCAGCCAGACCTTCTCGACCGCCGCCGACAACCAATCGGCCGTGACGATCCGGGTCTTTCAAGGCGAGCGCCCAATGGCCACGGACAACAAGCTGCTCGGCCAGTTCGACCTTGTTGGTATTCCACCGGCCGCGCGCGGTGTGCCGCAGGTTGAAGTGACATTCGACATCGACGCCAACGGCATCGTCAATGTCGGAGCCAAGGACAAGACGACCAACAAGGAACAGTCGATCCGGATCGAGGCCAACGGCGGCCTCTCCGACGCGGATATCGACAGGATGCTGAAGGACGCCGAGGCCCACAAGGCCGAGGATGAGACCCGCAAACATATCGTGGAAGCGAGGAACCACGCCGACGCTGCGCTCGATTCAAGCGAGAAAGCTCTGGCCGCGCATGGCGACAAAGTTCCGGCGCCGGTCAAGGTCGCGATCGAGACCGCCGCCGCCGATCTGAAGGCGGTCAAGGACAGCGACGATCTCGAGGCGATCCGCGCCAAGACCCAGGCCCTGACCGAGGCTTCGATGAAGCTCGGCGAGGCGATGTACGCGGCTCAACAGGGCGAAGCGGCGAGCGGAGCCAAACCCACGGACGATGGCGTGGTCGATGCGGAGTTCGAGGAAGCTTAGCGACCCGACCGGCGGCGAGCACAAGCGGCCAACCGCGGATCACTTCGCGATGTGGGCGGCGATTTTTAGATAGGGACTTCTACAACTGGTGGCCCATCGCGAACGGTCGCGAACGTGATTCTGGCGGTGCTATTAGTCCAACGGCAACTTGTCTCCGGCTGTGCGCAGCTGGCCCAAAGCCCTCTGGCGCTAGGCCATGACTGCCCGCCACTCCGCTAGCGCCTGGGAGCGTCGTTCCTTGTAGTGTTCCCGGCTGATGAGGTGACGTTCCTGGTTGAAATGGTTGGTGACCGATCCGTGGACCGAGGCGAATTTCTGGAGGGTCTTCATCCTCCTGAACCTGAGCATCGCGCGCTCTCGTCGTCGGAAGGGCTGGTGTGAGTTCTCCGCCCGGTTGTTGGCCCAGCGGCCAACCTCCTGT
>JBBRLN010000002.1:0-444449 GCA_038231315.1 Caulobacterales bacterium | reverse complement strand
CTCCGGATCACTGCGGCCCCGACAGCCGGGGTATTGCTGGCTGGGCCGCAGCTTTGTCACCCCGGCGGTGCGCACCGCGCTGACAGGTGTTGCGGCGCGCTATCAGGCGGCTCACCCGGGCTCCGTGATCTTCTACATGGACGCCTCGGGCGCCGACGGGAAACGCCCATTCGCGCCGCATCTCAGCCACGGCGACGGCCGCGAAGTCGATCTGGCGATGTTCTACCGCACGCCCGCCGGCGCGGCCCTGGCCCAACCTCCCACCTTCGGCGGCTACAACAGCTATGAGCCCGCCCGGCCCGGCGACCCGAAAGCGCCTTGCTCCGGCAAGCGTCCCGGCGACACCGGCGACCCGGCGCCGGACCGCCCCTGGCGACTGGACGAGACCCGTACGCGCGATTTGGCCGCCGCCCTGCTGGCCGAGCCCACGGTTCGCCGCATCTTCCTGGAGCCGCATCTGAAGCGCCGCTTCGGCCTGGAACAAGAGAGCAAGGTCCGCTTCGCCGGCTGCCAGGCCGCCCGCCACGACGACCACATCCACGTCGATTTCCTTTAAGGCGCGGCGTTTTCGACTAAGTCTTGAAAAAGGACCCACTAGCTGATAGGTTCGCGCTCGACCTTCCGCAAGTGGGACGCAAAGGCCACGCTTGGCCGGTTCCGCACGCGGATGCGCTTCAACTGTTCGCAACAATATCTATCTGAGGTCGGTTGAGGGGGGCTAGGGACGGCCGCAAACCGCGGTTCAACCTTGCGCCATAACCGTTTCCGACCACCGGGGGAGTCCGGATCTGACCATGGCTGTTAATTCACTCACGACCTTTTCGCCGGAAGGCGGGCTGTCCCGGTACCTGACCGAGATCCGCAAGTTTCCGATGCTCACCAAGGATGACGAGTTCATGCTCGCCAAACGTTGGCAGGAGCATGAGGACACCGGCGCCGCGCACAAGCTCGTCACCTCGCACCTGCGCCTGGTGGCCAAGATCGCCATGGGCTACCGCGGCTATGGCCTGCCCATCGGCGAGGTGATCTCCGAGGGCAACGTCGGCCTGATGCAGGCGGTCAAGAAGTTCGACCCCGACCGCGGCTTCCGCCTGGCGACCTATGCCATGTGGTGGATCCGCGCCTCGATCCAGGAATACATCCTGCGCTCGTGGTCGCTGGTGAAGATGGGCACGACCGCGGCGCAGAAGAAGCTGTTCTTCAACCTGCGCAAGGCAAAGAGCGAGATCAGCGCCCTGGAAGAAGGCGACATGCGCCCCGAACAGGTCAGCGCCATCGCCACGAAGCTGGGCGTGCTCGACAGCGAAGTCATCTCGATGAACCGCCGCCTGTCCGGTCCCGACGCCTCGCTGAACGCGCCGCTGCGCTCGGACTCCGAGAACGAGTGGCAGGATTGGCTTGAAGACAAGGAACAGGTCAGCCAGGAAACTCGTCTCGCCGAGGACGAGGAGAAGTCCCAGCGCATGGGCCTGCTCTCCGAGGCCATGGTTGAGCTGACCGACCGCGAGCGCCACATCCTGACCGAGCGCCGCCTGCGCGATGATCCTACGACGCTGGAAACTCTTGCGTCCGAATATGGCGTCAGCCGTGAGCGGGTGCGTCAGATCGAGGTACGGGCGTTCGAAAAGCTGCAACGCGCGATGCGCGCGGCGGCGATCGATCAGAATATGGTCAACGCCTAGGGGCGAACGCCCTCGACGGCCCTCCACTTTTCGTCATGGCCGGGCGTCAGTCCCGGCCATCCAATTTCGCGCGAGCGGCGCATGGCCGCCGCCGCGGCGGCCACCCAAGGATAGCGCTCAATGGGTCGCCGGGACTGAAGCTCGGCAATGACGCATCAGGAGGGGAGGCTGCGGTGTGCTCTACCCCCTGAAGGGATCCCGCATCAGGATCGTGTCCTCGCGTTCGGGGCTGGTGGTCACCATGGCGATCTGGGCTCCGACGAGTTCCTCGATGCGGCGGACGTATTTGACTGCGGCGGCGGGAAGGTCTCGCCACGATTGGGCTCCGCGTGTGGTGCCTTCCCAGCCTTCGATGTCTTCATAGATTGCGATGACGGCGGCCTGGTCGCGGGTTCCGGCCGGCAGGTAGTCGAGTACGCGGTCGCCGAGCATATAGCCGGTACAGATGCGGATTGTCTCGAAGCCATCGAGAACATCGAGCTTGGTCAGGACGATACCCTGGATCCCGCCGACGATTACCGACTGGCGGGCTAACACGGCGTCGAACCAACCGCAGCGGCGCTTACGCCCGGTAACGGTGCCGAACTCGTGGCCGCGCACGCCGAGGCGCTCACCGGTTTCGTCATGGAGTTCGGAGGGGAAGGGTCCTTCGCCGACGCGGGTGGCGTAGGCCTTCATGATGCCGAGCACATAGCCGCCCGCCGCGGGGCCGACGCCCGCGCCCGCCGCCGCCTGTCCGGCCACGGTGTTGGACGAAGTGACGAAGGGATAGGTGCCGTGGTCGACGTCGAGCATGGCGGCTTGGGCGCCTTCGAACAGGATCTGCTTGCCACTGCGCGCGGCTTCGTCGAGCACCCGCCACGCCGGGCGGACAAAGGGCAGCACCTTCGGCGCGACTTCCAGAAGCATGGCGAGCAGGGCGTCCGGCGTGACTTCCGGCAGATCGAGACCGCGCCGAAGGGGTTCGTGATGGGCGAGGAGACGCTCGATCTTGATCCGCAGGGCCGCTTCGTCGTCAAGGTCGCAGAACCGGATCGCACGACGGCCGACCTTGTCTTCATAGGCGGGACCGATTCCGCGGCCGGTGGTGCCGATCTTGCCGGCGCCCGCCCGGCTCTCGCGGGCGGCGTCCAGGTCGCGGTGTAGCGGCAGGACAAGGCAGGCGTTGTCCGCGACGGCCAGGATCGTCGGGGTGATTTCCAGGCCTTGACCGCGAACCTGTTCGATCTCCGCGAGCAGGGACCACGGGTCGACCACCACGCCGTTGCCGATCACCGAGAGTTTGCCCTGGACCACACCCGAGGGCAGCAGCGAGAACTTGTAGGTCCGGTTGCCGACGACGATCGTGTGGCCGGCATTGTTGCCGCCTTGGAACCGCACGACGACATCGGCCCGTTCGGCCAGCCAGTCGATAACGCGGCCCTTGCCCTCGTCACCCCACTGAGCGCCGACCACGGTGACATTACCCAAGCTCGAACTCCTCCACGCGCTGTGAAAAGCGCCGGATCGCTCCGTGGACGGCTCTTCGCCGCGCGTTTAGCGCCTATCGCCGCCGGATCAAAGTTCGAGCTGTTCGCTCAGCATGGCCTGGGCCATGGCGCAGTGCATGGCGATCCCGCGGGCCATGACGTCCTCGTTCAGGGTCATGCGGTTGGAATGCAGGGCGCAGCAGGTGCGGTAGTCGCCGCCCTCCGGCGCCGCGCCTAGGAAGGCCATAGCGCCCGGTGTCTTCTGCAGCACATAGGAGAAGTCCTCCGCGCCCATCATGGGGTTCTTCATCGTCACCCAGCCATTCTCGCCGTAGAGCGCGTGGGCGGTGCGTTCGACGAGTTCGGCGACGCGACCGTCGCAGACGGTGACTGGGAAGCCCTTCTCGATCATCACTTCGGCGCGAGCGCCGTGGGCGAGAGCGACGTGTTCGGCCACCGCTTTGATGCCCTCGTGGGCGACGGCGCGGGTGTGCTCGGAAAGGGTGCGAAGCGTACCCCACAGGCGGCCGTCTTCGGGGATAACGTTATCGGTGGTGCCGGCTTCGATGTGGGCGATGGTAATGACGGCCGGGTCGAACACCGAGATGCGGCGCGTGACCAGAGTCTGAAGGGCCGTGACGATGGCGCACAGCACCGGGATCGGGTCGATGGCGTCATGTGGCATGGAGGCGTGACCTCCGGCGCCGATCACCCGGATGCGCAGTTTGTCCGACGAGGCGAGCAGCGGCCCGGTGCGACCGGCGAAAGTCCCCGACGGCATGTTAGGTGAAATATGCAGGGCGAAGGCGGCGTCTGGCATCGGGTCCAGCAGGCCGTCGTCGATCATGAACCGCGCGCCGTGATGTCCCTCCTCTCCAGGCTGAAACATGAATAGGACCGAGCCGGATAAAGTGTCCCGGTTTGCGCACAGGGCTTTGGCGGCCCCGACTAACATGGCCACATGGGTGTCGTGACCGCAGGCGTGCATCGCGCCGCTGACTTCGGATGTGAAGGAGAGGCCGGTTTCCTCGGTCAAGGGCAGCGCGTCCATGTCCCCGCGCAGGAGTACGGTGCGGCCGTTGGCCGGCCCCCTGAGCAGGGCGACGAGCCCGCTGGTGGAAGGTCCTTCGCGAATTTCGAGCGGAAGTCCCGCCAGGGCGGCCCTCACCTTCGCCGTGGTCTTGGGTAGGTCAAGGCCGAGTTCCGGTTCAGCGTGGATTGCCCGCCTCAGATCGATCGCCTCCGCCAAGCCCCCCTTACCCGCCGCAACCCATATCGCGGCGTCGGTCGTGATGGCGTTCATGGCTAAGCTCCAGGCGGGGTACAACAATTCCCCAGACCGACGATGAGAGTCCAGAGCGAACGCACCCGAAGCTTATCGCTTCGTCCAATTTACCCGAAAGAGAGCCGCCGGTACGTCAAAGGTCGGTCGCCTGTCGCGCAATCGACGCGCTCGATGGCGCTCACGAGGGGCTCAATGGCTACCGCCATGTGATGGGCGTTCGCGTGAATCAGGTTTTCGGCATCAAGCATCATACCGATATGTCCACGCCAGGCGACAAGGTCGCCACGGCGCAAGTTGTCCGGTGAGACATCGGCCCCAAGCGCTGCCTGCTGGTCGGCGTCACGAGGACATGATCGGCCAGCCGCGAACAATGCTTGTTGCACCAAGCCGGAACAGTCGAGCCCCGCGCCGTCCCGAGCACCCCAGACATACGGCGTCGATACAAACATGCTCGCGGCCTCGGCGGGCTCGCAAAACCCCGCGCCGATCGGGGCGAGTTGGGTCGACGCGATCCAGCCGAGCCCCGCGACGAGCGAAAAGGCGCCATGCGAATCGGGGATCGCGACCAGAGCGTTCATCCCGATCCACGCAAGCGCGGGCGCTCGAATATTAGGTGCTGACAGCACAGCGGCGCGAGGAGCCCTTAGTCTGTGCGAGGGCTCCAACAGATCGCTTGAGAGCGCGCGCGCCGCTACCCAGCCCACGTAGCCGTCGCGGCGCGATTGCCCCCAGACGAACTCGCCTTCTCGCCGCAAAACGTCGAAATCCTCGCCAAAAAGGAGTTGGTTAATCTGTTCGGCGCCATCGTCGGCCGCCGCCCTTATGGCCGTGGCCACGACCATGATTCTCGCGCGCCGGAGTCCGCCGTAACCGCGTGCGAACGCCAGCCCCTCGCAATCGAATGGCGCGAGGTCGGGCCGCAGAAGGCTGATGCGCGGGTCCGTCATTTTGAATAGCGAACCTCGAGCATCGCGAAGATCGCTCGAATTGCCTGGGCTTCGCCGCCCTGCGGCCAGCCTGGCCGTGACCGCGCGTTCCAAGCGAATATGTCGAAGTGGATCCAGGGCCCTGGCGGCGCGAATCGTTTCAGGAAGAGGGCGGCCGTGATCGATCCAGCTTGCGCCCATGCGTCGGCGTCGTTCTTGAGATCAGCGATGTCGCTTTTAAGGGCGTCTTCGTAGCCGGACCAAAGTGGCATCCGCCAAATCGGGTCAAAGCCCGCACGCCCGGCGCTTTCGAGGTCCGCCGCGAGGCGATCGTCGTCGGTGTAGAATGGCGCGACGTCTGGACCGAGAGCCACCCGCGCCGCGCCGGTCAATGTCGCAAGGTCGATCGTTAGATCAGGCATGAGCTCGCTGGCCCGCGTCAGCGCGTCGGCCAGAATCAGCCGGCCTTCGGCATCTGTGTTGCCGATCTCGACCGAGAGGCGCTTGCGCGTCGCGATAACGTCGCCCGGGCGCATCGCGTCCCCTGCGATCGCGTTTTCGGCGATCGGCAACAGCACCGCTAACCTGACGGGCAAACCCAATTTCATGATGAGTCCCGCCAGAGCCAGGGCGTGGGCGGCGCCTCCCATGTCCTTTTTCATCCACCGCATGCCTGCGGACGCCTTGATATCCAATCCGCCGGTATCGAACGTCACGCCCTTGCCCACCAGCGCGACAAGCGGATGGGCTTCCTGCCCCCAGCTGATCTCGATCATCTTGGGCGCACGAGCCGATCCAGCGGCGCGACCGACGGCATGGATGGCCGGATAGCCGTCGACGAGCCTTGTGCCCATAGTTACGTCAATCACTGCTCCGGAACTCTGGGCGAGCTTTCGGGCGGCGGTCTCCAACTCCGCCGGCCCCATATCGTTGGCGGGCGTATTTATTAGATCTCGGGCCAAGGCGCAGGCCTCTGCAATGGCCTCAGCGCGGCTTGAATGCCCAGAAAGCAGTCTGGCCCGCCTGGGGGGGGCCACATCGTTCTTCTTGTATCGGTCGAAACGATAGGCGCCCGCGCACCATTCGACCCACACCTGGTCTGGGTCCACGCCTGCGGGCCAGGCGTCGACGATATAGTCGCCCCCGGGGAGACGACCGGCCAGCGCTCTGAACATAGACACGCTCCCCGCGGCAGCGTCGAAGCCGATGAGGGCCCAGCCTGGACTTCCGGACGGCGCGGCGATGCAAGCAAACTCGCCGTGTTTTCCGCAGAAATTCGACATTTCCGCCGCCGACAGGAGTTCGGGCGGCGGGTTGCGAGCGATCTGTCGCCAGTCGTCCTGTGTCACGAACACTATTCTCGTGGCCGCGGCTTGAGCGTCGTCGTGTGTCAAATTCGGGTCCCGGCTTGTCCAACATTTTAGAGCCTTCGCATGCTCCGCACGCTTTCCGGAAGAAATTGCAAGTTGCGCCTTGGAACTTTTATGCGCTTTCCGGATTAGGGGTTCGAAGCGGGCGACACAACACGGACACGATCCAGCCTCAATCTAGATTCGTGGCCGGTCGCCCCGTTTGAAAGGGTCAATGCTCTTGCGTCCGCGTCAGATTAACCGTTGAAGTTACAATGGGTGTCTTGCGATATGCAGTGAGGCAAATTATCGCGGGGTGTGTCTCGACAGACACGCCAAATCGGGGTTTCGTTCGTTATAAGGCTGCGCGTCATAGTCGGCCGCCGCTGATGGCAAAGAAGGATTAAAAAATATGAAGGCAAGACTCCTGGCTGGAGCCGCCGTCGTCGCCGTTTGTGCGGCCACGGGCGCTTTGGCCTCTGAACCAGGCTGGTACGGAGCCATCGACGTAGGCGCTCACAAGACCCCCGGTCAGGCCACCACGCCGATCACGCCCGTCGAACCGTCGCTGCAAAGCTTCAATATCAAGTCCAAGATCGATGTCGCGGCGTTCGCGCGTCTCGGATACCAAGTCGTGCCGCATGTGCGCATCGAAATCGAAGGCGGCTATCGGCCAGCGGCGCTTAAGAGCGTCATCAGCCGCACGGGCAACTTCACCGCGCTGTGCAATATCAAAGGCGGAAATACTTTCAACCCGGGCGCTCCCGGCGGAATCGACGGGGCCTGCGGCCGTCCGGAAGGAAGTCTCGATACCTGGACCGCGATGGGCAATTTGATCTTCGACGTACTGCCCGATTCGAAGATCAATCCCTTCATCGGCGGTGGCGCCGGCGCGGTTCACGTGAAGCTGAGAGAGCGGGGAACGCTCGTCGGCTTTGGCGTGGGCGCGAACACCCAGGACTCTACCGTTGACGAGTCTCAGACCGTCTTCGGCTATCAGGGCATCGCGGGTGTCTCGTACCAAGCGACCGATCGTCTCAATGTCGATTTGACCTATCGCTATCTGCGCAGCAATCACTTCGCCTTCCTGGCGCGCTCGGTTTCCGCGGGAACCTCGGATGTCTATCAGACGCGGGTCGATGACCACTCGTTGACCCTGGGTCTGCGCTATGCGTTTGCGGCTCCCCCGCCGCCGCCGCCGCCGCCCCCGCCGCCGCCTCCTCCCCCGCCTCCTCCGCCCCCGCCTGAAGCGGCGCCTCCACCTCCGCCGCCGGCGTTCACGACGCGGGACTACGTTATCTATTTCCCCTTCGATCAGTATGTCATCACCCCGGAGGCGCAGTCTGTTCTGCAGGATGCGGCGAAGTACGCGGCCGATGGTCATGCGCAGCGCGAGGTGGTCGTTGGCCACACCGATACCTCCGGTTCGGTGGCGTACAACCTCCGCCTCTCCGAGCGCCGCGCCAAAGCGACGGCCGATGCTATGGTCTCTCTCGGGGTTCCGCAGACGAGCCTGGACGTGAGCTGGACCGGGAAATCCGATCTTGCCGTTCAGACTGGCGATGGGGTGAAGGAACCTCTCAACCGTCGGAGCACCATCCACATCCAATTCTAGCCTCTGGCTGTGGTGCGAACTTAGTAGGAAAAGCCCGGCCGAAAGGCCGGGCTTTTCTCGTTTCCGCTCGTTCTTTTTTACTCCGGTTGCTTCCGCCTCGGCCTGATCTTCCGAAGCTCTCGCAGCCGAAAAAAATCTGCGCACAGTCAGTCCGGATGGTTGACGACCTCCCAGGCTTGTGACCCCATATCGTGGGGTCTAAGCGATGTGACCCACAACATTTAGGACTTTCTTGACCTCTCTTGGGGCAAGCTGGTTGGGCAGATCGAGTTTCAAGTGGGGATGGCAATGGCGGCGCAGGCAAGTCGGGTCAGAACGGACGCGAGAACGGCGGCGCAGAGTCCTTGGCCGCAGGACCGTCCGCGGTTAGCGCTCGTCAGGAAGGTGGAGATCGATCGCGATCGCGATCGCCTCTTGACAGATTTTGGCCGGACCACCTTGGAAGATCGTTATCTACTCCCCGGCGAATCCTATCAGGATATGTTCGCGCGGGTGGCGACGGCATTCGCCGATGACGCCGATCACGCGCAGCGGATCTATGACTATATCTCCAAACTCTGGTTCATGCCGTCGACGCCCATTCTATCGAACGGCGGCGCCTCACGCGGCCTGCCGATATCCTGTTTCTTAAACGCCGTTAGCGACTCGCTCGAAAGTATCGTGGGCACTTGGAACCAGAACGTGTGGCTAGCCGCCAACGGGGGAGGCATCGGCACTTACTGGGGTGGCGTTCGGTCTATCGGCGAAAAAGTGAAAGGTTCCGGCCAGACCAGCGGAATCATTCCCTTCATTCGTGTCATGGACAGTTTAACCCTGGCGATAAGCCAAGGCTCGCTCCGCCGGGGTTCGGCGGCGGTCTACATCGACATTCACCATCCCGAGATCGAAGAATTTCTTGAGATCCGCAAGCCGTCGGGCGACTTCAACCGCAAGTCGCTAAATCTTCATCACGGCATATCGATCACGGACGAGTTCATGCATGCCGTTCT
This sequence comes from Caulobacterales bacterium, assembly GCA_038231315.1. Lineage (GTDB taxonomy): Bacteria > Pseudomonadota > Alphaproteobacteria > Caulobacterales > Caulobacteraceae > Acaudatibacter. The sequence goes on along the minus strand of JBBRLN010000002.1, from coordinate 435,134 downwards.
GGATGGCAAACCCTTCGCGTTGCGCTCGCCGAAGACGGCGGAAGTGGTGCGGACCATCGATGCCCGGCACCTCTGGCAGCGCGTGTTGGAGCTGCGTCTTCAAACCGGCGAGCCGTACCTGATCTTCTCCGATGCGGTGAACCGCGCGATGCCGAAGCACCAGCGAGACCTCGGCCTCAAGGTCCGCCAGTCTAACCTCTGCTCCGAAATAATGCTGCACTCCGGCGTCGATCATCTCGGGGTCGAACGGACGGCGGTCTGCTGCCTGTCATCGGTCAACGCCGAGATGTTCCTGGAATGGCGGGATCACCCGTCGTTCATAGAGGACATTATGCGGTTCCTGGACAACGTCCTCCAAGACTTCATCGACCGCGCGCCTTCGGAGATGGACGCCGCAGCCTATGCGGCCATGCGGGAACGTTCCGTCGGCCTTGGCCTGATGGGGTTCCACTCTTTCCTACAGGGGCAAAACGTCCCCTTCGAAAGCGCCATGGCCAAGTCGTGGAACATGCGGTTGTTCAAACATTTACGGCGCGGCTGCGACGCCGCAAGCGCCGTGCTTGCCGAGGAAAGGGGCCCTTGCCCCGATGCTGCGGAGCGCGGAGTCATGGAGCGTTTTTCGCACAAGCTTGCGATCGCGCCCACCGCTTCGATCTCGATCATCTGCGGTGGAACCAGCGCCGGTATCGAGCCGATTCCCGCTAATATCTATACCCACAAGACTCTCTCGGGATCGTTCGCTGTGCGAAACCCGTATCTGGAACGTCTGTTGCAGCAGAAGGAACGGGACACTTCATCCGTTTGGGAGTCGATCCTCCAGAACGAAGGTTCGGTGGCCCACCTCGACTTTCTGAGCGACGACGAGAAGGGCGTCTTCAAGACCGCGTTCGAAATTGATCAGCGATGGGTGGTGGATTTGGCCGCGGATCGCACACCGGAGATCTGTCAATCGCAGTCGGTCAATATCTTCCTGCCCGGCGATGTCGATAAGTGGGATTTGCACATGCTGCACTGGCAGGCGTGGGAGCGCGGCATGAAGAGTTTGTATTATCTGCGCTCGAAGTCGATCCAGCGGGCCGCCTTCGCCGGCTCGGACACGCCCGAAGTCGCCGTCAATCTCGTCGACGCGGCTCCGACCGACTACGATGAGTGTCTCGCCTGTCAGTGATGATCTGAGAAAAGGGCGGCAAGACCGTCTTCGCTCGCTGTCGCTACGCCGCGCTCTGTAATGATACCGGTGATTAGGCGCGCCGGGGTCACGTCAAACCCAAAGTTCGCGGCCGCGCTTCCCGGCGCGGCGATGAGCACACGCTCCACCTTCCCGGCGTAGGTGGCTCCAGTCACGTGAGTGACCTCGTCACCGCCGCGTTCCTCGATGGGGATATCGCGTACGCCGTCGGTTATGGACCAGTCGATCGTCGATGCCGGCGCGGCGACATAGAACGGGACGTCATTGTCGGCGGCGGCCAGCGCTTTGAGATAGGTGCCGACCTTGTTGGCCGTGTCCCCGGCTCGGGTGATTCGGTCCGCGCCGACGATGCACAGATCGACCCGGCCGTGCTGCATGAGATGGCCGCCGGCATTGTCGACGATTATCGTGTGATCGACACCCTGTTGCCCAAGCTCGAAGGCGGTGAGCGCCGCCCCCTGAAGACGAGGGCGCGTTTCATCGACCCAGACATGGATTGGAATGCCTCGCTCCTGGGCGACATAGATCGGCGCCAACGCCGTGCCCCAATCCACCGCCGCCAACCAACCCGCGTTGCAGTGAGTGAGGATGTTCACAGCGCTACCCGCGCGCGCGTGGGCCGCTTCGATAAGCCTGGCGCCATGCTCGCCGATGCGTCGGCAGGCCGCTACGTCCTCTTCCGCCATCTGGCAAGCGAGAGCGAAAGCAGCCTGGGCGCGCTGGGCGATCGGTAGACTACGAACGGCATCGGCGACGCGCGCTAACGCCCAGCGGAGGTTGACCGCCGTCGGACGGGCGTCCGCGAGCCGCTCTACAACCGCCGACAGCGCATCGTCGCCTGCGTCCGGCAGCAGACCCAAGGCAAGTCCGTAGGCAGCGGTTATGCCGATCAGCGGGGCGCCGCGCACGCTCATGTTGGATATGGCGGACCAAGCCTCCTCGAGATTCCGGAGTGGTAAGGTCGCGAGCGTGTGAGGCAGCCGGGTCTGGTCAAGAATGTGAACGCCGCCGTCCGCCTCGACCCAGATCGTGCGCCGGGAATCTTGGCCGATCAGCATTCAGACGCTCCGCGGCGGCGCTTCATTCGTCCTCCCTTCGGGTCAGTGTGAAGGCCGCTTCGACGGCGATCGAACCTAAACCCGTCGACCGATGAACCAGATGTGGTTGAATCGAACTATCCCCACCTGAAGCAGGCGCGCGCTTACGAGCCCCTTTGGCTCTGGTCGGTCACCGTCTACTCTCCCCCTCCGCACCCGCCAACCGGGTGAGTCGCGCCTTCGAGATTCGCCATGTCAAACCTCCTCGTCCGCCCCGGTCTCCTGACGCCGTCGTTCGCCTACAAGCCGTTCCGGTATCCATGGGCCTATGACTTCTGGAAGCGTCAGCAGCAGGTCCATTGGATGCCGGAAGAGGTGCCGCTGGGCGAGGACTGCAAGGATTGGGCCTCAAAGCTCAACGACCGCGAGCGCAATCTGCTGACTCAGATCTTCCGCTTTTTCACTCAGTCCGACGTCGAGGTGAACGACAACTATATGGAGCGCTACGCCACGGTCTTCAAACCGACCGAGGTGAAGATGATGCTCTCCGCATTTTCCAACATGGAGACGATACATATCGCCGCCTACGCGCTCCTTCTCGAGACGATCGGCATGCCCGAATCGGAATTCTCCGCCTTCCTCGAGCTCGAAGCGCTGAAAGCAAAGCACGACTATATGCAGCAATTCGGCGTCGGCTCGAACGCCGATATTGCACGGACCCTGGCCATGTTCGGGGGTTTCACCGAGGGCCTCCAGCTCTTCGCCAGCTTCGCGATGCTGATGAATTTCCCGCGCTTCAACAAGATGAAGGGCATGGGCCAGATCGTTTCGTGGAGCGTGCGGGACGAAAGCCTGCACTGCGAAGGTATCGTGAAACTCTACCATGCCTTCAACGCCGAGACTGTCGCGGTGACCAAGGCGGTCGCTGACGACATCGTCGATTGCTGCAAGACCGTGGTGGGGCTGGAGGATCGCTTCATCGATCTGGCCTTCGAGGCGGGCGAGGTCGAAGGCATGGTGCCCGACGACATCAAGGGATACATTCGCTTCATTGCCGATTGGCGACTGCGGCAACTGGGCCTGCCGGAAGTTTATGGCGCGAAGGAAAATCCCTTGCCCTGGCTGCAGAGCATGCTGTCCGGCGTCGAGCACGCCAATTTCTTCGAGGCGCGGTCGACGGAATATTCCAAGGCGGCGACGCGTGGTGCGTGGCACGGTGAAACCGGCGTCTGGTCCGAGTTCGAACGCCTGATGGCGCGGCGAACGGAAACAACCGCTCACTAAGGGCGAGGGCCGTCAAAGCCCGCATTGCCGCAGATCAAGCCACACAACTTGGGCGGATCACGCAAAGACCGCCGCACGCTTCGTTGACAGCCCTCCGTCGGGGGTTAGAACACCGCGCGGGCTGGAGGTTTCGAGAGCAGAGATGGTTGAAATTCCGGCGGCCCCGCGAGCGCGTCCGCTTTCGCCCCACCTGCAAGTCTGGCGCTGGCACATTACCCTTGCGGCGTCGATTGCGACGCGAATGACCGGCGCCGCGACCTACGGCGGCATGCTGATCCTGGCCGGGTGGGCTCTCGCCCTCGCCTCGGGCCCGGATGCTTACGCCGGTTATATGAGCATCCTCGGATCGCTTCCGGGAAAGGTCGTGCTTTTTGGCCTCACGCTTTCCTTGTTCTATCATCTTGCGGGCGGCCTCAGGCATCTTTTCTGGGATATGGGCGCGGGCTTCGCGCCGAAAACCGCCAGCGCCAGTGCGTGGGGAGCCTTCGCCTTCGCCCTGATCGCCTCGGTCCTGACCTGGATTGCCGCCGCCGCCATGGGAGCGCTCTAGGATATGGTCGGTTATCGCACGGCTCTCGGCCGCGCACGCGGCTTGGGTTCGGCGAAACAAGGTGTCGGAAACTTCATTGCGGAGCGCGTTTCAAGCGTCGCCCTCGTCCCCCTGGTCCTGTGGGCGGTCTGGTCGGGGCTCACCCTTGCTCGCGGCGGATATGTCGGCGCCCGCGGTTGGCTTGGCTCACCAATCAATGCGGTCCTCGTTGTCCTTTTAGCAGTCGTTGGCTTTCACCATATGCGGATCGGCATGCGGGTCATTGTGGAGGACTATATCCACAAGCCCGCCACGAAGGCGGTTTTGCTGATCGCCAACGCCTTTGTCTGCTGGAGCGGGATGGCGCTGTCGGTCGTGTGTCTGTTGAAAGTAGCCCTTGGCGGCGCGGGAGCCTGAGTTGGCGGTTTCGGAGTACAAGTTTATCGACCACCAATACGATGTGGTGGTCGTCGGCGCCGGCGGTTCGGGTCTGCGCGCCGCGCTCGGCTGCGCCGCCGCCGGCCTGAAGACGGCGTGCCTCAGTAAGGTCTTCCCAACCCGCTCGCACACGGTGGCGGCCCAGGGCGGCATCTCCGCCAGCCTCGGCAACATGGGCCAGGATGACTGGCGCTGGCACATGTACGACACCGTCAAGGGCTCGGATTGGCTGGGCGACCAGGACGCCATCGAATACCTCGTCCGCAACGCCCCCGCAGCCGTCTACGAGTTGGAGCATTGGGGCGTACCTTTCTCCCGCACGCCCGAGGGCAAGATCTATCAGCGCGCCTTCGGCGGCATGACGCGGAACTTCGGCGAGGCGCCGATCCAGCGCACCTGCGCCGCCGCCGACCGCACCGGCCACGCCATGCTGCACACCATGTACGGCCAGGCGCTGAGCAAGAGCGTGGAGTTCTTCATCGAGTATTTCGCCCTCGACCTGATGATGGACGAGGGTGTCTGCCGGGGCGTCACGGCCTGGAAGCTCGACGACGGCACGCTGCATCGTTTCTCCGCCCAGACCGTGATCCTCGCCACCGGCGGCTATGGCCGCGCCTATTTCTCCTGCACCTCGGCGCACACCTGCACCGGCGACGGCGGCGGCATGGTGCTGCGCGCCGGCCTGCCGCTACAGGACATGGAGTTCGTTCAGTTCCACCCCACCGGCATTTATGGCGCCGGCTGCCTGATCACCGAGGGCGCGCGCGGAGAGGGCGGCTACCTCACCAATTCCGAGGGCGAGCGGTTCATGGAGCGCTATGCGCCCTCCGTGAAAGACCTCGCGCCGCGCGACATGGTTAGCCGGGCCATGACCATCGAGATCCGCGAAGGCCGCGGGGTGGGTCCGAAGAAGGACCACATCTTCCTCCACCTCGACCACCTCGATCCGGCGGTTCTGCACGAGCGCCTTCCGGGGATTTCGGAGACGGCGCGGATCTTCGCCGGGGTCGACGTGACGAAGGCTCCGATCCCCGTCTTGCCGACGGTCCACTACAACATGGGCGGCATCCCGACAAACTTCCACGGCGAGGTCGTCACCCTGAATGGCGATAATCCGGACGCCGTTGTGCCCGGCCTTATGGCGGTGGGTGAGGCTGCCTGCGTCTCGGTCCACGGCGCCAACCGCCTGGGCTCCAACTCCCTGATCGACCTCGTGGTCTTCGGTCGCGCGGTCGGGCTCCACTGCGGTGAAATGCTGAAGGCCGGCGCCTCGCAGCCCGAGCCGCGAGCAGCGTGGACCGATCCGCACCTCGCCCGCTTCGACCGCCTGCGTAACGCATCCGGCCCGACCCCGACCGCCGATCTGCGTCTAGACATGCAGATGATCGCTCAGGAGGACGCTGCGGTCTACCGCACCGGCGAGACGCTGGAGAACGGCCACAGGCGGCTCGAGGCTGTTCAGGCCCGCCGAAAGGATATCAAGGTCGTCGATCGCGGCATGATCTGGAACACCGACCTCGTTGAGACCCTCGAGTTCGAAAACCTGATCGGCCAGGCCGTCGTCACCCTGGCGGGCGCGGTCAACCGCACCGAAAGCCGCGGCGCCCACGCGCGGGAGGACTTCGCCGACCGCGACGACGTCAACTGGATGAAGCACACCCTGACCTGGTTCGACGACGCCACAGGCGAGGTGAAGATCGATTACCGTCCCGTCCACAGCTACACGATGACGAACGACGTGGCGTATATCCCACCGAAAGCGCGGGTCTATTGATGTGCCGACCGCTTAGAGATCAGTCCCATGGTTGAGCTCCTCCTTCCCCGCAATTCCAAGGTCGGCAAAGGCCGGCATCATCCCGCTCCCGCCGGAGCCAAGACCGTCAAGGCGTTCAAGGTCTACCGCTGGGATCCGGAAGGGCAGGGGAACCCGGTTTGGGACACTTACGACGTCGACGTGGACGCTTGCGGGCCGATGGTGCTCGACGTGCTGATCCACATCAAGAACACCATGGATTCGACCCTGGCGTTCCGCCGGTCGTGCCGCGAAGGCGTCTGCGGATCGTGTTCGATGAACATCGGCGGGCGCAACACCTTGGCCTGCACCCACGGCTGGGCCGAAGAGCCGGCCAAGGAAGTCTCGATCTCGCCCCTACCGCATTTGGACGTGGTCAAGGACCTCGTCGCCGACCTGACCATGTTCTATGCCCAGTACGCCTCGATAGAGCCGTGGCTGCACACCTCGACGCCGGAGCCGCAGGGCGAATGGCGCCAGTCCGAGGAAGACCGCGCTAAACTCGACGGCCTCTACGAATGCATCCTCTGCGCCTGCTGCACCACCTCGTGCCCGAGCTATTGGTGGAATGGCGAGAAATACCTCGGCCCGGCCACCCTGCTACAGGCCCAGCGCTGGATCGTCGACAGCCGCGACGAAGCCACCGGCGAGCGCCTCGACGCCCTGGAAGACCCCTTCAAGCTCTACCGCTGCCACACCATCATGAACTGCGCCCAGGTCTGCCCGAAGGGGCTCAACCCGGCCAAGGCAATCGCGGAGATCAAGGCGGCGCTGGTGGAGCGGGTGGTTTAGCGGGACGGTGGTGTCTTGAACGTCGTCATCATCGGCGCCGGGCACGCCGGTGGGACGGCCGCGGCGCTCTTGCGCCAGTTCGGCTTCGAAGGCGCGATCACCCTGATAGGCGAGGAGCCGCTCGCGCCGTATCAGCGGCCGCCGCTGTCCAAGGCCTGGCTCAAGGGCGAGGCGGATGGGGACTCACTGGCGCTGAAACCGGAGAGTTTCTACGCCGAGGCGAACATCACGGTGATGCTCGGGGCAGTCGCTTCGAAGATCGATCGCGCGGCCCAGACGGTCAGCCTGTTCGACGGGCGCATCATCCCTTACGACCATCTCATTATCGCCACCGGCGCGCGCGCGCGGCCCTTGCCCGTCCCCGGCGCCGACCTGGACGGCGTGATGTCCCTGCGGTCGGCCGAGGACGCCGAGCGGCTGAAGGCGGCGTTGAGGGCAGGCACGCGCCTGGCGGTAGTCGGCGGCGGCTACATCGGGCTTGAGGCGGCGGCCTCCGCCCGCGCACTGGGGGCCGAGGCGGTCGTCATCGAGCGAGAGCCCCGGATCCTCGCTCGTGTAGCGTGCGAGGTGCTGTCGACCTTCTTCACCGACTACCACCGGGCCAGGGGCGTGGAGTTCGTCACCAGCGCCGTCATCCAGGCTTTCGAGGGTGACGGGGGCCATGTCACCGGCGTCCGCCTCGCCGACGGTCGTGTCATTGCGTGCGACGCCGCCCTGGTCGGCATCGGCGCGGTCCCCAATGACGAACTCGCCTCGGCGGCCGGTCTTGAAACCACCGGCGGCGTCGTCGTCGACGACCAGGCGCGCACCAGCGATCCCGCGGTCTTCGCCATCGGCGACGTCACCCACCGACCACTGGCGCGCTATGAGCGCATGTTCCGACTGGAAAGCGTCGCCAACGCCCTGGAGCAGGCGCGTCAGGCCGCCAGCGCCATCGCCGGACGATCGGCGCCACCGCATGAGGTGACCTGGAACTGGTCGGATCAGTATGACATCAAATACCAGTTCGCCGGCTTGCCGTTTGACGTGGACTCGGTCCTGGTCCGCGGCGATCCGGCGACGGCCAAATTCGCGGTCTTCCATCTGGCGGGGGATGTGATCCAGGCCGTCGAGGCGGTGAACGCCCCGGCCGAGTTTATGGGCGGGAGACAGTTGATCGCCTCGCGTCGGCCGATCTCGCGCGCCAGACTTGCGGATGTGGCCGTTTCCATGAAAGAGGTCGCCGCCTGAAACGACAGCCTCTCCGGGGAATGACTTGGCTAAGATTACCTACATCGAACACGACGGCGCCGAACACGTCGTCGAGGTGAAAACCGGCCTCTCGGTTATGGAAGGCGCGGTCAAGAACAATATCCCCGGGATCGACGCCGATTGCGGCGGCGCCTGCGCCTGCGCCACCTGCCACGTCTATGTCGACGCGGGCTGGGCGGACAAGACGGGCGTGAAATCCGCCATGGAGGAATCGATGCTGGATTTCGCCGAAAACGTCGAGCCGAATTCGAGGCTGTCCTGCCAGATCCGGGTTACCGACGAGCTCGACGGTCTAACGGTCCGGATGCCCGAAAGTCAGCACTAGGCGAAGGTTCGGCCGAGCAGCCTCATGAGCGCTGACGCCTTGACCGAACGCAACAACATGGTCGACAGCCAGGTGCGGCCCAATGATGTTCCGGATCTGGCGATCCAGGACGCTATGCGCGCCATCTCGCGCGAAGCCCTGCTGCCGCCGGAGAAGCGCCACCTGGGCTATGCTGACGCCCAGGTCGAATATGCGCCGGGGCGCTGGATGCTATCGCCGCGAGAGGTCGCCAAATTGCTTCACGCCTTGAAACCTCGCCCCGGAGAGGCTGCGTTGGCGATCGCGGCCCCCTATGCGGCGGCGGTGATGGAGGCGATGGGCCTGGCCGTGACGCGCATGGACGGCGACGATCTGACAACGATTTCCGGGGCTTGGCCCCTGATCGTCTGCGAAGGCGCGGTCGCCCGGGCGCCCGCCGAATGGCTCGCGGCCTTGGCGCCGGAGGGGCGGCTGGGCTTGATCGAGGCCAAGGGTCCGACGGGCCGGGCCACGCTTTATCTGCGCTCGAACCAGTCGGTGGGCGGACGCGCCCTTTTCGACTGCACCTCACCGGTCATGGCCGGTTTCGCCGCCGAACCTGGCTTCGTCTTTTAGGCGATTACCGATTTGCCGGGCGCGCCGCGCGAGGCTATCAGTACGCGCCGGCGACAGACCACGAACCTCGACCCTCGCCACTTTCGAACTCGCGCACGCGTACAACCAGGCTCACCCAATGCCCGACGAGACCGCACCCGAACCCAGTATGGACGATATCCTGGCCTCGATCCGGCGGATCATCTCGGACGACGGCGCGCCCAGCCACGCCGATGTTCATACGCTTACGAACGAGGCTCCCGCCCACGAGGGCGAGCCCATGCTTTTGACCAAACGCGTCGATCCCATCGCACCGAAGGCGGAACATTCCATGACCCCTGAAACCACTCCGCAGACCCCCGCGCAGGAGACTGAATGGGTCGGCGAACCGGCGGCGTCGCGCGCCGGAGACGCTTTCGATAAGCTCTCCAGCGTGGCGCGGGCCCCGACACCCGCCGCCGATTCCATCGCCATGCCAGCGCCGGGCCGGAATCTTGAAGACATCACGCGCGAATTGCTGCGTCCCATGTTGAAGGAATGGCTGGACGAAAACCTCCCCGCGATCGTTCAGTCGCGCGTCGATGAAGAAGTCGATCGCATCACGCGCCGGCGAGTACGCTAGCGCCTCAACAGCGCCCACGTCGCCCACGCCACATCCCCGCGCGTCCTAGCGCGCCCACGATCGATCCGAACTCGCATGCTCAACAAGACCTTCGACCCCGCGACCGCGGAGCCCCGGCTCTACGCGGCGTGGGAAGCCAGCGGCGCCTTCGCGCCCATCGACGATCCGGCGGCGCCGACCTTCACCATGGTCATCCCGCCGCCCAACGTCACCGGCTCGCTCCACATCGGTCACGCCCTCAACAACACCCTTCAGGACGCTCTCGCACGCTTCGCCCGCATGCAGGGCAAGGCGACGCTGTGGGTGCCGGGCACCGACCACGCCGGCATCGCCACCCAGATGGTGGTGGAGCGCCAGCTCGCAGTCGCCGGCAACGTCGGCCGCAAGGACATGACCCGCAAGGAGTTCGTCGAGCGCGTCTGGGCCTGGAAGGCCGAGTCCGGCGGGACGATCACCAACCAGCTCCGCCGCCTCGGCGCGTCCTGCGATTGGAGCCGGGAACGTTTCACCCTCGATGCCGGACTGTCGCACGCCGTGCGCACCGTCTTCGTCAAGCTCCACCGCCAGGGCCTGATCTACCGCGACAAGCGTCTGGTGAACTGGGACCCGCAGTTCCAGACCGCGATCTCGGACCTGGAGGTTGAGACTCGCGAGGTGCGAGGCAAGATGTGGCATTTCGCCTATCCTTTGGAGGGCGAACCGATCGATGGCTTCTCAGAGATCGTCATCGCGACCACCCGCCCGGAAACTATGTTGGGCGACGGCGCCGTGGCCGTGCATCCCGATGACGAGCGCTACAGGAAGTTCGTTGGCCGCATGGTCCGCCTGCCCATTGCCGACCGCCTGATCCCGATCATCGCCGACCCCTATCCCGATCCGGAAAAAGGCTCCGGCGCGGTCAAGATCACGGGCGCGCACGACTTCAACGACTTCCAGGTCGCCATCCGCCACGGCCTCTCTCTGATCTCGATCATGGACGAGCAGGCGCGGATGACCGGGCCGATCCCAGAGCGCTATCTCGGCTTCGACCGCTTTGTCGCCCGCAAGATGGTCGTTCAGGAGATCGAACAACTCGGCCTATTGCGCGAGATCGAGGACCGGATCATCGCCCAGCCTTTCGGCGACCGTTCCGGCGTCGTCATTGAGCCCTTTCTCACCGACCAGTGGTACGTCGACGCCAAGACCCTCGCCATCCCGGCCATCGAAGCGGTGGAGGACGGCCGCACGGTGTTCGAGCCGCGCAACTGGGAGAAGACCTATTTCGAGTGGATGCGGAACATCCAGCCGTGGTGCATATCGCGCCAGCTGTGGTGGGGCCACCGCATCCCGGCCTGGTACGGCCCCGACGGCCACATCTTTGTCGGTATGGACGAGGCCGAGGCCGCTACCCAGGCCCGCGCGCACTACGGCGAGACCACGCCCCTGCGCCAGGACGACGACGTGCTGGACACCTGGTTCTCCTCCGCCCTGTGGCCCTTTTCCACCCTGGGCTGGCCGGATCAGACCGAGGACCTGCGGCGGTTCTACCCGACCGACACCCTGGTGACCGGTTTCGACATCATCTTCTTCTGGGTCGCCCGGATGATGATGATGGGCCTGCACCTCACGGGAAAGGCGCCGTTCAGCCGGGTCTTCATCAACGCCCTGATCCGCGACGCGGAGGGGGCCAAGATGTCGAAATCCAAGGGCAACGTCATGGACCCGCTGGAGTTGGTCGACGAGTTCGGGGCCGACGCCTTGCGTTTTACCCTGGTCGCCATGTCGGGCCAGGCGCGGGACATCAAGCTCGCGAAACCGCGCATCGAAGGCTACCGCAACCTCGGCACCAAGCTGTGGAACGCCGCGCGATTCTGCGAGATGAACGGCGCGGCTCGGGTGGAGGGGTTCGATCCCGCCGGCGTGACCCTGACCGTCAACCGCTGGGTGCGCGGGGAGATGTACCGCGCCGTCCAGGCGGTGACCAGGGCGCTGAAGACCTGCGCCTTCGACGAGGTGGCGAGCGGCCTCTACCGCTTCATCTGGAACGTCTTCTGCGACTGGTTCGTGGAGTTCGCCAAGCCGATCCTGCTGGGCGACGACGAAGCCGCCAAGGCCGAGACCCGCGCCACAGCGGCCTGGGTGCTGGAAACGACGCTTAAGCTTCTTCACCCCGTCTCCCCCTTCATCACCGAGGCGCTGTGGGCCGAAACGGCGGACCGTGACGGCCTTCTCATCAGCGCGTCCTGGCCCACCCTGCCGGGTTCGTACGTCGACCCCGCCGCCGACGCCGAGATCGGCCTGGTCATCGCCGCGGTGACCGAGGGCCGCTCCGTCCGCGCCGCCCTCAACGTCCCCCCCGGCGCCCGCCCGGGCCTGGCCATCGTCGAGGCCGAACCCGCCCAGCGCGCCACCCTGGCCCGCAACTCGGCCGTGATCGCCCACACCCTGCGCTCCGGCCCCATCGCCGAAGCCGCCGCCATGCCCCCCGGGGCCGTCCCCCTGGTCGTCGGCGGCGTCACCCTCGCACTGGAGGTCGGCGACCTCATCGACCTGCCCACCGAACGCGCCCGCCTTACCAAGGAGATCGTCGCCCACGCCGTCGACATCGACCGAACCGCCAAGAAGCTCGCCAACGCCGACTTCGTCGCCAAGGCCCCGGAAGAAGTCGTCGAGGAAAACCGCGCGCGGCTGGCGGCGGCGGAGGGAGCGAAATCGCGGCTGGAGGTGATGGTGGAGCGGTTGGGCGCGCTAGGGTGACGCGCGAAACTCGACGCCCGCGAAAAGACTGTGTTTTCCTTGACTGATCTTTAGGCGCGTTCAGCAACCGGCCATTGATTTTGTTTGAGAAATTGCAATATCGACCGGTTTTGCCGTGGCAGATTTTTGGCAGCTTTCGCGCCAACGCGCGCCGCACCGCCTTAGAGACGGTCGTCTGACCCATGGCGGTGATCTTGCTGACTTCTTCAACGCGGGCAGGCACAACGAAGTAGGCGAGGGAATTCCCCTACTTTGTCAAATTGCCTGGCCCGTCCGTTCCCCCACACCGCCGCTTGCGATCTCCCGCTGCCGCGCCAGGGGATGCATGGTTCCCGCGCCTGACGGCCACACCCCCGGTTCCGTCTTGATGCGCATGGAGATCGACTTGGCGTGATCGCTGAGCATCTCCCACACCGCATGCGGCATGCAGCGGCTGAAGTAGCGGTCGTCGAGCCAGGACGAGCCGTATTCCACGTTCGGCATGGCGCGGATCTCCTTGCCGACGTTGGGCGTCGCGCCGTGCCAGGCCCGCAGATCGCGGAAGATACCCGCTCCCGCTGGGGCGCCGACGAGGGTGGACAGGCGCATCCATTCCGGTTCGTCGGCCTGGCTCGGAGGGTTGCCGGGCCGGCCCTGCGTACCGGGAATCTGCCGGATCGGGCCATTCTCCCTTGTAAGGTCGGACATCAGGAAGTTGATCGTCACCCGGGGAGGGGTCCGCTCGAAGATCAGTTGCCGCGCGGAATGGTCCATCTCGCCGTCGTCGGTTCGCGGTTTGACGCCGACGCGGCGGGCCTGCGCCACGCGCGCCTCCGGCAATTCGAAGCGTTCGCGGAAATCGGCGTGGAGGGTCTGGTACTCAATGGCGCCGGGCAGGCAGAGATCGCCGCCCGCGCCCGTCACCCAATAGTCCGGCCCGCCAAAGATCCTCTTCAGGATCGGCGTGGTGGTCGGCAGATCGATCAGGGCGGCCCAGTCGGGCTCGTGCATCAGCTGGCGCGACGCCGACGCGGTGCCATAGCTGTAGCGGTGCGGCAGCCGGGCGGTCTCGGTGATGTATTTGCGCCCGCCGACGCCGGGAATGTCGAGGATCTGGCCCAGGATGCGGGCGCTTGCGGCGCGCAGGGTCTGCAGGGTCTCGGCGTCCAGCAGATCGCGCACCACCACGAAGCCGTCGCGGTGGAAGATGCGCGTGGCGCGTTCGATCTCGTGCGGCGCGCAGATCTCCAGCCCCGGCAGGCCGTTGTGCAGGCGCAGGTGTTCGCGGAGTCGTTGAACCTCAGGGTCGTCATAGACGCGGCGCCCGGGCGCGCGGGGATCCAGGGCGCTGAAGCCGGCCTTCTCGAACATCGGATTGCCGTGGTTGTCGGTGGTCTCGTTCGGCGGTGTCGCCGCGCACCAGCCGACGTCCGTCTCTCCGGTAACACTCAACGGCATTCCCATCGGCATCGCCTTTCAATCTACGAACCAGCGCCGCGCCGATCGGAGATCGTTTTAACCACAGCAAGTCGCGCCGTGAACAGCGGCCGCGCGCGGCGCCGACCCGACACGCACTCGGGTAGAAGGGAAGCGAGGGCGCCGGCCCGTCGCGGTGCGGGGACGAAGACACCCTCTGCGCTAATCGTTAGTCCGCCCGAACCGGCATGCTAAGAGTGCCGCGTGACCGACGCCGAGCCCCGCCTAACCTCTCTCGCTCATGGCGGGGGCTGCGGATGCAAGATCTCTCCGGCGATCCTGCGCGAGGTGCTCGCGCGCACCCCCGCCATGGGATCGTTCGAGAACCTGCTCGTCGGGACGGAGACCTCTGACGACGCCGCCGTCTGGCGCCTCAGCGACTCGCAGGCGCTGGTGGCCACGACGGACTTCTTCATGCCGATGGTGGACGACCCCTACGACTTCGGCCGCATCGCCGCCGCCAACGCGTTGTCCGACATCTATGCCATGGGGGCCTCGCCGATACTGGCCCTGGCCATCCTGGGGATGCCGGTGAACAGATTGTCCGCCGCCACCATCGCGCGCGTGCTCGAAGGCGGGTCCGCGATCTGCGCCGAGGCCGGCGTGCCGATCGCGGGCGGCCATTCGATCGACAGTGTCGAGCCGATCTACGGCCTTGTGGCGCTCGGGCTCGTTCATCCGGACCGGATCCTGACCAACCGCGCCGCGCGGGCCGGCGACGTCCTGATCCTGACCAAGGCGCTGGGCGCCGGCGTACTGGGCGCGGCCTTCAAGGCCGGCGTTCTCGACAAGGACGGCTACGCGTCCCTCATCGCCTCCACCACGCAGCTCAACACCCTTGGTCGCGACCTTGGTGAGGAGGCCGGCGTGCATGGGGTGACCGACGTGACCGGGTTCGGCCTCCTTGGCCACGCGCTGGAGATGGCGCGCGGCTCCGGGCTGGACGCGCTGATCGACCCGGCGGCGCCGGCCTGGCTTCCGGGCGCAGAAGCGTTCGCGCGGCGCCGCGTGGTGACGGGCGCCTCCGGACGCAATTGGGCGAGCTACGGTGACGATGTCGCCGCCGACCCAGCGCTTCAGGATTGGCGCCGCGACCTGCTCTGCGATCCCCAGACCAGCGGCGGCCTGCTTATCGCCGTGGCCAGGGACGCCGCCGCCGCCGTGCTTGATCTGGCCCGGCGCCGCGGCTTCGCCGCGACACGGGTCGTCGGCCGGATGGAGAGCGGCGGCGGACGCGTGCGGCTCGGGGTCCTCGACGCCGACCGATGATCCACGCCAAATGATCAAGATCGTCGAGGACGCCGATCCCGTCGCCTTGGCGGACGCGGACGAGATCATCGACGTCCGCAGCCCCTCGGAGTTCGCCGAAGACCATGTTCCCGGCGCGGTTAACCTGCCGGTGCTGTCCGACGCGGAACGGGCCGAGGTCGGGACGATCTACGTTCAGGACGACCCGTTCAAGGCGCGAAGGCTGGGCGCCGCGCTGGTGTCGCGCAATATCGCCCGCCACCTGGAAACGGCGCTCGCCGGGCGTGGACCGGCTTGGCGCCCGCTGATCTATTGCTGGCGCGGCGGGCAACGCTCCGAAGCGATGGCGACGGTTTTCTCCCGAATCGGCTGGCGCGCGTCGGTGCTGCGGGGCGGCTACAGGACCTACCGCCGGTCCGTGGTTCGCCATCTCTACGATGGGCCTCCGCTCGCCAATCTCGTCCTGCTGGGGGGCCGGACGGGCGCCGGCAAGACCGAACTCTTGCTTCATCTCGCCCGCCGGGGAACGCAGGTGCTCGACCTCGAAGGCTTCGCCGGGCATCGCGGCTCGGTGCTGGGCGCTGTTCCGGGCACGGACCAACCCTCGCAGAAAATGTTCGAGAGCCGACTGGCCACGGCGCTGCGCGCGCTCGATCCCGGACGGCCCGTGCTGGTCGAGGCGGAAGCAAGCAAGGTCGGCCAGATCGCGCTGCCGCCCATCGTCTGGGCGGCCATGCGGGTCGCGCCCGTTGTCGAACTGGACGTGCCAATCGCGGATCGCGTCGCGCGACTGGTCCGGTCATACGGCGTCGATCCGACGCAGCGCGTGGCCATCGCCGACGCGCTCGAGCGTCTGCCGCGCCACATCTCCCGAGCCGAGGTGGACCGTTGGCGCACCCTGCTCGCGAGCGGGGCGTTGACCAAGCTGGCCCGCGAGCTGGTCGAAACCCACTACGACCCCGCTTATGCCCGCAGCCTGGAGCGGAACGGCGGCCAGACGCTCGGGGTCGTCCCGGTCGCCAGCGACGACGACCTCGACCGGATCGCCGATCGGGTGCGGTCGCTGTTGCGCGGCGGCGCCCGATGACACGCGCCCCGCTCTCGCGCTAAGTCTCGGATCAACAGAACGCCGTTCCGGAGGACGCCACCGCATGCCCGAGACCCTCGCCGCCTGGCCCGCCATGTCCGTTCAACAGGCATACGCCCTGCTCACCGCGCCGGGCTCGCCTCTGGAGATGGAGCAGGTGACGATCCGGGGCGTGCCAACGCGGACCTGGAAGAACGCGCCGCCGACCCTGCGTTCGGTGGTCGAGGCCGGCCGGGCGCATGGCGAGCGCATCTTCCTGGTCCATGAGGATGAGCGGGTGTCGTTCGAGGCGTTCCACCGCGCCGTCGCCGTCTTCGCCGCCGATCTCGCCAAGCAAGGCGTGGTCAAGGGCGATCGGGTGGCGCTGGTGATGCGCAATCTTCCCGAATGGCCCGTGGCCTTCTACGCCGCCGCGGCGCTCGGGGCGATTGTCACCCCGCTGAACGCCTGGTGGACAGGCGGGGAGCTGGAATACGGCCTCAACGATTCGGGTTCGAAGGTGGTGATCGTCGATGCCGAGCGGCTGGAGCGGCTGGCCGAGCATCTGCCCAACTGTCCAGGGCTGCGGACGATCTATGTCGCGCGCCACGTCGAGGAGCTGTCTAACCCCACCGTCCTGCGCATGGAGGATATCATCGGCGAGGCGGACAGCTGGGCCGCGCTCCCCGACACCCCGATGCCGGATGTCGCCATCGCGCCGGATGACGACGCCACGATCTTCTATACCTCCGGCACGACCGGGAAACCGAAGGGCGCCATCGGCACCCAGCGCAACATCAATTCCAACATCATGGCGGCCATGTGCGCCGCCGGCCGCGCCTTCCTGCGCCGAGGAGAGATGCCGCCCGCGCCGGACCCGACGGCACCGCAGCGCGGCTCCCTGCTCTCGGTGCCCTTCTTTCACGCCACGGGGTGTTTCGCGATTCTGAACCCGACCCTCGTCGCCGGCGCCAAGATCGTGATGATGCGCAAGTGGGACCCGGTGCGCGCCTTCGAGCTGATCGAGCGCGAGAAGATCACCATGGTCGGCGGCGTGCCCACCATCGCCTGGCAGCTTATCGAGCACCCCCTGCGCAAGAACTACGACCTCTCCTCCCTGGAGAGCGTCGCTTACGGCGGCGCGCCGTCGGCGCCCGAGCTGGTCCGGCTGATCACGGAAACCTTTCCGAAGAGCCAGCCCGGCAACGGCTGGGGGATGACCGAGACCTCCGCCACCGCGACCTCCAACAGCGCGGAGGATTACGAGCATCGTCCCGACTCCTGCGGGCCGGCGGTCGCGGTGACCGATCTAAAGATCATGACCGTCGAGGGCGACCGCGAGCTGCCGATCGGCGAGGTGGGCGAGCTGTACTGCCGGGGACCTCAAGTCGTGCGCGGCTACTGGAACAAGCCGGAAGCGACGGCGCAAACCTTCATCGACGGTTGGGTAAAGACCGGCGACCTGGCGCGGCTGGACGACGAGGGCTTCTGCTTCATCATCGACCGGGCTAAGGACATGCTGATCCGGGGCGGGGAGAATATCTACTGCATCGAGGTCGAGAACGTCCTTTACGACCACCCGGCCATCATGGACGCCGCCCTCGTCGGCATTCCGCACAAGACCCTGGGCGAGGAGCCCGGCGCGGTGGTGACCCTCAAGCCCGACGCCCATGCCACCGAGGCGGAGCTGCGCGCCTTCGTCGCCGAGCGGCTGGCGGCGTTCAAGGTGCCGGTGAAGATCATCTTCTGGCCGGAAGTGCTGCCGCGCAACGCCAACGGCAAGATCGAGAAAGTGAAGCTGCGCGAGCTCTTCAAGGACGATGTGATCGCCTGATGCAATCGACCGCGCCCGACGTCGAGAGCTATATCGCCGAGGCGCCCGAGGCGCGGCGCGAGGCGCTCGGCCGGCTCCGCGCGCTCTGTCGCGAGGCCCTGCCGCACGCCGAGGAGCTGATCCTCTACGGCATGCCCGCCTATCGTCAGGACGGCGTTCTTTTGGTCGCTTTCGCCAGCCAGAAGAATCACCTGGCCATCTATGGCTGCCACGGCGCGGTCGAACGCCACGACGGGCGCCTCGCGGGGGCCGATCGTGGCAAGGGCTGCGTGCGCTATCGCAAACCCGACGCCATAGACTTCAACCTCTGGAAGACAATCCTCCGAGACGTTGGCGCCCACGCCGGGCGGCCGAACTGACCGATCCCGACATTTTCACGATCGAGAGCATCGGTGCGCAGGGCGACGGCGTAACCGGCGACGGCCTGTTCATACCCCTGACGCTGCCCGGCGAGCGCGTGTTGGCCGGCGGCTCCGGCGGCCGGCGGGAGCTGACAGAAGTTCTGGCCTCCAGCCCGGACCGGGTCACGCCGCCGTGCCCGCACTTCGGCGTTTGCGGCGGCTGCGCCCTGCAGCACTGGGACCTCGCCGCCTGTCGGGCCTGGAAGGTCGATCAGGTACGCCTGACCCTGGTCCGGGCCGGGATCGACGCCGAGGTCGCCCTGCTCTTCGCCGCCGAGGCGCACTCCCGTCGCCGACTCTCGCTGCACGCCCGGCGATTCGGGGGCGGCGCGATTGTGGGATTCAAGGAGCGGCGTTCCTGGGCGTTGGCGGCGATCGACACCTGCGTGATCGCCGATCGGCGGATCGCCGCGGCCTTGCCCCTTTTAAGGTCGCTCGCCCTGCCGTTTCTCGAACACCCCAAGTCGGCGCCGATCCTGCACGTCACGACCACCGAAAGCGGCCTGGACGTCGATGTCACCGGTGTCGAGCGCAGGAGCGGCGGTCTTTCCGCCGACGCTCGGATGCGGGTCGGCGCGATCGCGGCGTCGGCCGACGTTGCCCGTGTGACCCTGGCGGGAGAGATCGCTTATCAGGCCCGCGCACCCATGGTCCGTTTCGGCCAAGCCAGCGTGGAACTGCCGCCGGGCGGCTTCCTCCAAGCGGTGGCCGGCGCCGAGCAAGCCATGGCCGATCTGATTGTCGCCGCTTCGGCAGGCGCCAAGCGGATCGCCGATCTCTACTGCGGCGCGGGAACCTTCACCTTCAGACTGGCCGCTTTGGCGCCGGTGACGGCCGTCGATTCGTCCGCGCCGGCAATTCGCGCCTTGACCAGGGCCTCGGCCAGCGCGCCCGGTCTGAAATCCATCCGGGCCGAGACCCGCGATCTGGACCGCCGGCCGCTACTCGCTGCGGATCTCACTAAGATCGACGTCGCCGTGTTCGATCCGCCCCGCGCCGGAGCGCAAGCCCAGGCCGCCCAGTTCGCCGCGTCGAAGGTCGGACGGGTGGTCGCCGTCTCCTGCAACCCGGTGACTTTCGCGCGTGACGCCAAAATACTCATAGGCGGCGGATATCGTCTGGAACGCGTGGCGGTGGTGGACCAATTCCTATGGTCGCCCCATATCGAGCTGGTCGCGGTCTTCTCCCGCGTCGGACAGGTGCCGTTCCATGGGTGATCCCAGGCCGCGAGCCTTCACGGGTGACAGGTCGAGACAGGCCGCCGGCTCGGCCATGCGGGCGGCGTGGTGGGGCGCCACCGCCCTGGCTCTACGCGCGGTCGCCCGCCCTGGCGCGCCCGCCAGACCGACGCCCGCCGACGATTCTCCCCCGCCGCCCAAGGGCTTCTTCCGCCGGTCGTGGTGGGAGGCGATCGAAAAGGACCACGCCGACGTCGCCGCCGGACTATACCCGCCGATGGGCGATGGACCCTCCAACCCGCTTGCCGCCGTCCGAGTCGCCACCGACCTGCTCTCCGACGCGCGCGAGGTCGAGGCGCGTCGGCGGCGGCGGGGCGGCGTCGAAGCGCGGGAGGAGGCGCCGAGCGACACCCTCCCAGCCTACTACCGTCAGAACTTCCACTATCAGAGCGGCGGCTGGTTCACCGATGACAGCGCGCGGCGCTACGAGGCTCAGGTCGAGACCCTGTTCGCCGGGGCGGCCGGAGCCATGCGCCGCCGCGCCCTCTCGTTGCTCGCCCGCCACTGGCGCGGCCGCGACCACCGTGATCTGCGGATATTGGACCTCGCCTGCGGGTCGGGCGCCTTCCTCGAAAACCTCGCGGCGACTTTCCCCCGCGCCAGACTGGCCGGCGCCGACCTTTCCACCGCCTATCTCGCCGAGGCCCGGCGCGCCTCCGGGGTCGAGGCGGTGGTCCAGGCCAACGCCGAGCATCTGCCGTTCGCCGACGGCGGTCTCGACGCGGTCACCTGCATCTATCTATTTCACGAACTGCCCCCTCGCGTTCGGCCTCGCGTGGCGGCGGAGATCGCCCGGGTTCTGAAGCCCGGCGGCGTCCTCGCCTTCGCCGACTCGATCCAGCCCATGGACGAGCCGTGTCTGACGCGCGCGCTGGCCAACTTCCCGGCCTATTTCCATGAACCGTTCTACGGCAGCTACAGTGAGACCGACCTCCCCGCCCTATTCGCGGGCGCGGGCCTCGTCGTGGCGGGCGCCGACACGGCGTTCCTGACGAAGGCCATCCTGTTCGAGAAGCCGATTTGAGCGAAATCGACGCCCTGGTTTTCGACCTCGGCAACGTCATCGTCTCCCACGACAACCGCGTGCTCTATAACCGGCTGGCTTCCCGAAGCGCCGGCGCGACGATCGAGCAGATACGCGCCTTAGCCGAACGCCCGGAATGGGGTACGGGCGCGCCGATCGCCGAGCTTCATCGCGCGTTTCAGGAGCAGGCCGGCTATTCCGGCGACTGGGCCTGTTTCGCCGAAGACTGGTGCTGCCACCTGGTCATCGATCGCGCCATGCTCGCGTTCGTCGAACAGCTCGCCATGCGCCACCGGGTGCTGATCTTCTCCAACACCAACGCCGTGCATTGGGACAGCCAGGTCGCGGCTTCGGGCGGACGACTCGGCGAGATAGAGGCCTATCTCAGCCACGAGATCGGACGCCTGAAACCGGATGTCGCGGCGTTCGCGAGGGTCGCCGAGCTGGCGGGCATCGAGCCGTCGCGCTCGCTGTTCCTCGACGACGTCGCGGCCAATGTCGAGGGTGCCAGGGCCGCAGGCTTCCAGGCCGAGACCTTCGTCGACGAGTCCCGCCTGCGCGCCAGCCTCGCGGCGCGCGGCCTGCGCCACTGACGATCACGCGAACAAATCTCCCTGATCCCCGGCCTTCGGCGGAACCTTGAACTGGCTCACATCCAGCGGCGGCAGGTTGCGATCCAACCCGAACCGACGTCTCGCGATCTTGAAACGCTGGGCGATGACGTCGGCGATCGGCCCTTCACCCTTCATCCGCGTCCCCCATTGCGCATCGTAGTCCTTGCCGCCGCGCATTTGGCGGACCAGGGACATCACGCGTGAGGCGCGGTCGGGCACATTGGCGGCCAGCCATTCGCGGAAGAGATCCTTGATCTCCAGCGGCAGTCGCAGGGCGACATAGCTAGCGCTGAACGCTCCCGCCTCCGCCGCGCGTTGCAACACGCCTTCCAACTCGTGATCGTTGAGTCCGGGGATCACCGGGGCAAACATCACGCTGACCGGCACCCCCGCGGCGGTGAGTTGGCGCACCGCGGCCAAACGCCGCTCCGGCGTCGCCGCGCGGGGCTCCATCGTCCGGGCAAGCCCGCGATCCAGGGTGGTGATCGACACCGCCGCCCGCGCGAAGCCGGCCTCGCCCATCGGGCCCAACAGATCGATGTCCCGCGTGATCAGCGCCGACTTGGTGATCACCGACATCGGGTGGCGAAACCGCGACATCACCTCGATGATCTCCCTCGTTACGCGCAGGGTGCGTTCCTGGGGCTGGTAGGGATCGGTGTTGCCGCCGATGTGGACGGTGGCGGGGCTGTATTTCGCCGCGCTCAGTTCGCGTTCCAGCAGCTTGCCGGCGCCGGGCTTGAAGAAGATCTTGCTCTCGAAATCGAGCCCCGGCGAAAGCCCCATATAGGCGTGGGCGGGTCTGGCGTAGCAGTAGATGCAGCCATGTTCGCACCCCCGGTAGGGATTGATCGAACGGTCGAAGCCGACATCCGGGCTGTCGTTCTTGGTGATGATCACCCGCGCTTTTTCGGCCGTGACTGTCGTGCGCAGGGGCCGAGGCGCCACATCCGCCGTCGTCCACCCATCGTCCTCCGCTTCGCTTATGCGGGACTCAAAGCGGCCGGAGATGTTCGAGAGCGAGCCGCGGCCGCGAGGGGAGGGTTGGAGTTGGGACACGCCCAACCAATACGCCAGCTAGAACAAAATAGGAACTTTTATTCAGCCGCCCGTAACCGCTGCAGCAGCAGCCTATGCAGTTCCGCGTTCGCGCAGCACACCGATCCGGCGCCCAGCACATCGTCCCCGCCATCCGCGTCCGTGACCACGCCGCCCGCCTCGGTGACCATCAGGATCCCCGCTGCAATATCCCACGGCGACAGATCGCGCTCCCAGAATCCGTCGAACCGCCCAGCCGCGACCCAGGCGAGGTCAAGCGCCGCGGAGCCGAACCGCCGCACGCCGGATACCCGCTGGCTGATCTGGTGGAGTTCCTTGAGGAAACGGCCGTGCTGGCCGTGGCCCATGAACGGGATGCCGGTCGCGAACACCGCCTCGTCGAATTTCGTCCGCGCGGCGACGCGCAGGCGGCGGTCGTTGAGATAGGCGCCCTTGCCGCGCTCAGTCCAGAACAGGTCGGCGTTAGCCGGGTTGTAGGTGACGCCGGCGACAATCTGGCCTTCGCGTTGCAGGGCGACGTTGATCGCGAAGTGCGGCATGGCATGGAGGAAGTTGGTGGTGCCGTCCAAGGGGTCGACGATCCAGGTGTGGGTCTTGTCGGTGCCCTCGATCATGCCGCGCTCTTCGCCGAGGAAGCCGTAGCCGGGGCGCGCCTTGCTCAGCTCCTCATAGAGGGTCTGTTCCGACTTGAGGTCGGCCTGGCTTACATAGTCCGCCGCGCCCTTGCGCGAGACCTGAAGCTCCGCGACCTCGCCGAAGTCGCGCGCCAAGGCCCGCCCGGCCTTGCGAACGGCGTCGATCATCACTTTCAGCAGGGGCGAAGTCGGAATCGCCACTGAAGTGTCAGTCGGCCCGGCGCATGTATTCGCCGGTCTCGGTGGAGACCAGGATCTTCTCGCCCTCGCCCATGTAGGGCGGGATCATGATGCGCATGCCGTTGGACGCCTTGGCCGGTTTGTAGGACGACGAGGCGGTCTGGTTTTTCACCGTGGGTTCGGTTTCCACCACTTCAAGCACGACGCTTTCAGGCAGGCTGATGCCGATGGCGCGCTCGTCATGGAACTCCACCGAGACGATCATGCCATCGTGAAGGAAGCGGACCTGATCCTCGCCGACAAAATCCTTTTGCAGTTCGATCTGATCGTAGGTGGTCTGGTCCATGAATACGAGGGCCTCATCCTGCTCGTACAGGTATTGATACTCGCGCTGTTCCAGCGTGACGCGATTGACCTTGTCTTCGGAGCGGAAGCGTTCGTTGAGCTTGCTGCCGGTGATGAGGTTCTTTAATTCCATCTGGTTGAACGCGCCGCCCTTGCCGGGTTTGACATGGGCGATCTTCACCGCGCGCCAGATTCCGTTCTGATGCAGGATGACGTTACCGACGCGAACTTCGTTGCTACCGACCGTGGGCATGGAGACTCTTCAGAGGTGAGTGGAAGGCGGCGGACCCTATTGGAAGGCAGGGGCGGACTCAAGGCGGAGAGGTTGGCGGCGCTCAGGACGGCGGTCGGGCCGCCAAACCCTCGGCGATGGCCGCGTTGAACGCGCGCACCGCTTCGGCCGGGCCGCCCGGATGCTCCCAAACGGCCGCCGACACGGCGATGAAGTCGGCCCCGTCGGTCACCAGCGGGCCGCAGGTCTCCGGAGTTATGCCGCCGATCGCGACGCAGGGTATCAGCATGGTCTGCTGCCAGATTTCCAAGACCTCCGGATCGGCGCGGGTGGTGGTCTGCTTGGTGGCCGTGGGGAAGAAGGCGCCAAAGGCGACATAGTCGGCGCCGCCTTCCGCCGCTTCCATCGCCAGGTGGCGGCTGTCATGGCAGGTGACACCGATGATACGCTCGCGCCCCACGACGCGGCGTGCTTCGGCCAGGGGCATGTCGCTCTGGCCGACATGGACTCCATCGCAATCGAGGGCGGCCGCCAGAGCGGGTCGGTCATTCAAGATCAAGGCCACCCCGGCGGCGCGGCAGATAGGGGCAAGGCGACGTACAGCCGTTTCGATCTCGAAATCGGACGCGGATTTGAGCCTGATTTGCAAGGCGCCCACGTCACCCGCCGCGACGGCCGCCGCCACGGCGCGAGCGAAGTCCGCCACATCTTGGATCGTGGGCGGCGTAACCAGATAGAGGCGGCAAGCGGGGGTTGGCATCTCGACCCTGATGCCCGTTTTCGCAGGGCCCGAGTAGTCCCCGCCGCCGCAACCGCCGACGATTGCGAAGACGTGTCGCGGTGATAAGCGGATGCTTCCTCTACAACCCTCCTTTCTGTAGCCTGCGCCGCACCGGGCCGCGCGTCGCGGCCAAGGGGAGGAGAATTCCATGAGAAATCTAATATTGACGTCGATCGCCGTTCTTGCGCTGTCCGGCGGGGCTATGGCCCAGATGACGACCAGCGCCGCGGCGCCGGCGAAATCGACCGCCATGACGAAGAAGGAGGCCAAGAAGGAAAAAAAGGCCGCCGCGAAGGCCGCCGCCATGACTCCGGCGCCCGCCATGGCCGCCTCCAAGCCTGCGATGGCTTCGAAGCCGGCGATGGCCGCCTCCTCAACGGCCGCCATGTCCGCCCCGGCGTCGACGCACGCGGCCGGCGGTCGCAAGCCGATGACACCCGAATCGAAGGCCTGCTCGGCTCAGGCCGACGCCAAGAGTCTGCACGGCAAGGATCGCGAAAAGTTTCGCCGCGCCTGCCTCAAGGGAAAATAGTGTTGAGGGGCGCGGGCGGGTCCCGCGCCCCTATTTCCGACCCCTGATTTCAGGTCAGACCGGCGGCGCCACTTCGAAGGCGAGAATTTGACGTGGACGATCGGGGCCGGTGAGTTCGAACGTCTCCAGGCCAGTGACTCCGGGCGTCTCTGACACGACCTTAGGCCAGAAGGCGCGGGCGATGGTGTTCGCGTGGGCTATGGCGAGTTCCCATTTTCCCGGATAGCGCTGGAAAACGGCCTGGGCTGCGGCGCGGCCCGTCCCCCCGCGCCGGAACTGCCGCAAGATGAAGAATTCCGCCACGGCGTGGTCGATCGGCGCGGAGCGGTGTGAAACGGTGTTTACGAGCACAAAGCCGGCCGTCCGTCCGTCGCTGCGAACAACGAAGGGCATGCGGTCCGCGTCGGTCCAATAGCTGTCGAGATAGGAATAGGCGGGATATCGACCGTCGTCGCCGACATCATCGAAGCCCCCGCCGTACATCTCGGCGAAATCGTAGATATAGAATTGAAACAGCCCCGAGATCAGGGCTCGCTCTCCCTGGGCCGCCGGATCGACCGAGATTTCAGGCGCTGTATTGATCGCTGAGCCCCCCGGTAAACTGTCGACGCCCGGCATCTTCCAAAGCCGCGACTCCGGGCAAGGTCTTGCCTTCCATCCACTCCAGAAACGCACCGCCGGCGGTGGAGACGAAAGTGAAATCCTTCTCCACCCCCGCGTGGATGAGGGCGGCGACGGTGTCTCCGCCGCCGGCCACCGCGACCAGCTTGCCTTCCCGGCAGAGGCGCGCGGCGTGTCGGGCCGCCGCGACCGTGCCGGCGTCGAACGGCGGCGCCTCGAAGACGCCGAGCGGACCGTTCCAGACAAGGGTTGCCGATCGATCCATCGCGTCCGTGAGTCGCTTGACCGTGGCCGGGCCGGCGTCGAGAATCCGCTCGTCGCCGTCGATCTCGTCCAGGTCGCGAACCCGGGCGGGCTCTCTTGCGGCGGCGCGTTCGGCGACGACAATGTCTATGGGCAGCAGCAGTTCGCAATGCTTCTCCGCCGCCAGGGCCATGATGGCTCTCGCCGTTCCGGCCAGATCCTTCTCGCAATAGGACGCCGCCACCTCGTGGCCTTGGGCGTGAAGGAAGGTGTTGGCCATCCCGCCGCCGATCGCCAGAGTGTCGAGCTTGCCGACCAGATTGAGCAACAGATCGAGCTTGGTCGAGACCTTGGACCCCCCCACGACACCTAGAACCGGGTGCTTGGGATGGCCAAGCGCGGCGTCGAGCGCGTTCAGCTCTCGGCGCATCGCTTCTCCGGCATAGCTCGGCAGAAGACGGGTGATCGCGCTCGTGGAGGCATGGGCGCGGTGCGCGGCCGAAAAGGCATCGTTGACGAAGAGGTCGCCGTTCGCCGCCAGCGCCTTTGCGAAGGCGAGCTCGTCGCTTTCCTCGCCGGCGTGGAAGCGCAGATTCTCCAGAAGGACGACGCCGCCGTCCGGCGTCTGCGCGATGGAGGACGCGGCGCTGTCCCCGACGCAGTCGGCGGCGAAAAGAACAGGCGCGCCGACCAGATCGCTCAAGCGCTCGAGCACCGGAGCCAGGCTCATCGAGGGCGCCGGCTTACCTTTCGGCCGATCGAAATGAGCCATCAGCACGACTTTCGCGCCGCCCTCGCGCAGGCGTCGGATCGTCGGTAGCGCGGCGCGCAACCGGGTATCGTCGGCGACGACCCCGTCCTTCATCGGGACGTTGAAATCCACCCGAACCAGGGCGCGCCTGCCCTGGAGCGCGGCGGAGTCGAGGGTCTGGTACGCCACGGCGGTCGGTCAGCCGAGGTTGGCCATCGCGAGGGCGGTGTCCGCCATCCGGGTGGAGAAGCCCCATTCGTTGTCGTACCAGGCCAGAACGCGTGCCAGACGGCCGTCGACCACCTGGGTCTGGGGCAGGGCGAGGGTCGCGGAAGCCGCGACGTGATTGAGATCGGTCGAGACAACCGGGTCGTTGGTGACCGCCAGAATACCCGCCAGAGACCCCGCCGCCGCGGCCGCCGACATCGCGGCATTGATCTCCTCCCGCGTCACCTCGCGGCTCGGCACGATCTTCAGATCGACCACGGAAACATTCGGGGTAGGCACCCGTATCGACGAGCCATCGAGCTTGCCGGCCAGCTCGGGGAGCACGAGGCCAAGGGCCTTCGCCGCGCCCGTGGAGGTCGGGATCATCGACATCGCCGCCGCGCGAGCGCGGTAGAGGTCGTTATGCAGCGTGTCGAGGGTCGGCTGGTCGCTGGTGTAGGAATGCACCGTCGTCATGTAGCCGCGCTCGATACCACAGGTGTCGAGCAGCACCTTCGCCACGGGGGCCAGACAGTTGGTGGTGCAGGAGCCGTTTGAGACGACCCGATCCTCGGCGGTCAAGGTGTGGTGGTTCACGCCGTAGACCACGGTGCGATCGGCCCCATCGCAGGGCGCCGAGACCAGGACCCGCCGCGCGCCCGCGTCCAGGTGAGCGGCTGCGCGATCGCGCTTGGTGAAGAGCCCGGTGCACTCCAGCGCGATGTCGACGGCGAGCTCGCCGTGCGGAAGCTGCGCCGGATCGCGGATCGCGGTGACCTTGATGGGGCCCAGACCACAGTCGATGCTATCGCCGCTGACGGAAACCACGCCCGGAAACCGGCCATGCACCGAATCGTAGCGCAGCAGATGGGCGTTGGTCTCCACCGGCCCGAGGTCGTTGATCGAGACAACCTCGATGTCGCCGCGACCGTGTTCGACGATCGATCGCAGGACGAGGCGACCTATCCGGCCGAAACCGTTGATGGCGACACGAACGGGCATGGTCGGCGCGACCTCCTTCAACATTTGGCGCGGGTGTTGCGGGGCGAGCCGGCGAAGTCAAGCTTGGGGCCGCGCGCGACAGCTTTGCGGGGCGTGAAGGGCGTGGTCTATATGGCTTCGTCACGGGTTCATGAGTGGAGGAGAAAAGCGCGTGAGCGGGAGCGGCAAGCTCGAGGTCTCGATCCGGCGGTTGGAGCGGGCGGCGGCCATGCTTGAACAGCGGCTGGGACATCGGGTCGCCGAAGCGGGCGCCCAGGCGGGCGGGCTGTTCGATCTCGACCGCGCCCGGCTCGCCGCCGACCTGGACGCCTCGCGAGCCCGGGAGCGAGAGCTGGCCGAGGCCGCGTCGGCGGCGTCCCTCGCGGTGGATCGCGCAATGGCCGAAGTCCAGGCCGCCCTCGCCGGGACGGAGCGTTGAATTGGCCCAGGTGACCGTGCAGGTGAACGGCAAACCCTATGCTGTCGGTTGCGAGGATGGCCAGGAATCGCACGTTCGCGGCCTTGCGCTTCTGCTCGACGCCAAGGTTCGGGAGATCGCCCCCGACGCCGGGCAGCTGGGGGAAACGAGGCTGATGCTTCTCGGGGCCTTGATGATCGCCGACGAGGTCGACGGCCTGAACAAGAAACTCGCTGCCGCCGAGGCGAAGGCGCTTGAGCTCACGGCGACTGTCGATGAAATCGAGAGCCGAGCCATTGTGGCGTTGGACGCCGCGTCCCAGAAGCTCGAGGCGATCGCCGCTCGCTAGCCGCCTAACCGAGGGTGATTGAAGGCTTAAGTGTTTCTGCCCTAAGGGTTCTTCAGCGACGAGGAGGTGCAAGCGTATGATCGGCAAGGTTTTCGGGATTGCTCTCGCGCTCTTCCTCGCGCGCGGCGCGTCGGCTGAGGAACTGCGTCCGGATCAATCCCGGTTTCGGGAAATCTACAAGGAGCTGGTGGAGACCAACACGACGCTGTCGAGCGGCAGCTGCACGCTCGCGGCGCAGCGCATGGGCGCGCGCCTGCGCGCGGCGGGATTTCCAGACGCGGATCTCACCTATTTCTCAGTCCCCGAGCATCCCAAGGACGGCGGATTGGTCGCGATCATGCCGGGCCGCGAGCCATCCGCCAAGGCGATCCTCCTGCTGGGACATCTCGATGTCGTGGAGGCCAGGCGCGAGGATTGGACGCGCGATCCGTTCGTCCTGATTGAGGAGAACGGCTATTTCTACGGGCGCGGAACCTCGGACATGAAGGTGATCGACGCGACCTGGGTCGATATGCTGATCAGGTTCAAGGAACAGAACTACCGTCCCCGCCACACCCTTAAGCTCGCGCTGACCTGCGGCGAGGAGACGACCAACGCCTTCAACGGCGCCGACTGGCTGGCGAAGAATCGCGCGGACCTCATCGCCGCCGAGTTTGCCCTCAACGAGGGCGGCGGGTCGACGAGCACGGCAAGTTGCTGACCCAAGGCATTCAGGTCGGCCAAAAAGTGGTGCAGCAGTTCCGCCTGGAGACGCGCAACGCAGGCGGGCACTCTTCGACCCCGATCCGTGACAACGCGATCTATCAGCTCGCCGCGGCGCTTCTGAAAGTGCGCGACTTCGAATTTCCCGCTGAACTCAGCGACACCACCCGCGCGTTCTTCGCCAAGGCCGGCGCCGGGCGCACCGATCCCCAAGGCTTGGCGATGGTGGCCATCTCACGCGATGTGACCGATAAAGCCGCCCTGAGCGAACTCGACAAGGACCGCGCCTTCCACAGCGTTCTGCGCACAACGTGCGTGGCCACGCTGCTCGATGGCGGCCACGCTGAAAACGCCCTGCCGCAGCGCGCCGGCGCCAACATCAACTGCCGGATGTTTCCGGGTCGCACCATGGAGGACACGCGAGCCGCGCTTGTCGCCGCTATCGGCGACCCCGGCGTGAAGGTCATACCGCTAGAGCCCGTGCGCGACAGACCCTCTCCCGCGCCCCTGGACCCCAAGGTGATCGGACCGGCGGAACGGGTCGCCGCCAAATACTTCCCTGGCGTCCCGGTGATCCCCTCGATGTCCACCGGCGCGAGCGACGCCGATATATCTCGCGCCGATCGGGATTCCGACCTACGGCGTTCCCGGTTTCTGGTCGGGCCCCGAGGGGAGCGGCGCGCACGGCCTTAACGAGCACATCGCGGTGAAGGCGGTCTATCTCGGCCGGGACTACCTGACTGATCTGGTCAAGGCTTACGCCGACGCGCCGTGAACCGAGAGATCAGAGACGCTTGCGACCGCTGATGAAGTTGTAAATCACCACGACGATGGCGATGACGATCAGAAGGTGAATCAAGCCCCCCGCGACGTGGAAGACCAAGAAACCCAAGACCCATAGAACGACCAGTAACGCGGCGAGACCAATCAGCATCGGATAATTCTCCTCAATGGACCGAGGGTTCGGCCGTTTGGACGTCGAGCGTTCTTCTGCTCAGCCCCTGGAGCTTGAGCGCATGGAGGACCTTGAGGTTCCCGCTGGCCAGCCCTACCTTGGTTCCCGGCGGGTCTGCTGCGGCTCTCGTCGGAGGCATCACATCCCGGGGACCTTAATCACCCTCTACGGGAGCTGTCCCTGTCCAGGATCGTGGTCTTGGACACACGGCGCCCACCTGGTCTTCCAGGTCCGAGGGGATTGAAACGCCTCCACGGTTCTCGCGGCGCCGCCAACCTTCTCCTCGCCGAGGAAAAGGCGGCGCTCCGCCAAGTCATGCGCGGCTTGCGGCCACGCCTTGCCCGCGAACACCCGGACGCGGCTTTTCTGGCGGCTGGTCGGTTCGAGCCTCCCAATCCAGGCGTCGCGGCCGGCTATGTGCCGCGCGGCTCCGAGATCGACCCGGGCCCCTTGTTGGCGCGGCTGGCTTCTCGCGGCTGGTCCATCGCGCTGCCTCGCGCCGGCGATCGAGACGGCCGTCTCACCTTTCACGCCGCCGACGCGCGACGTGAGCCCGACGCGTTCGGAATTCAGGCGCCCGTGGCGAGCGCGCCCGTATTGACCCCCGACCTGATCATCGTCCCCGTCGTCGCCTTCGATCGCCGAGGTGGTCGGCTGGGGCAAGGCGCCGGCTGCTATGACCGGACGATCGCCGAACTTCGACGCCGGGGCGCGGTGCGGGTGGTCGGCCTCGCCTTCGCCGGCCAGGAGGTCGAGGAGTCGCCCACCGAGGACCACGATGAGCGTCTGGACGCCATTGTCACGGAGACTGCGCTGATCGAGGTGCTAAGGATGCCGCCATGAGACTGGCATTCTTTGGTGACGTCGTCGGCAGGTCGGGACGAGAGGGCTTGGCCGAACATCTGCCGCGTCTGCGTCGAGACCTCGAGATCGATTTCGTCATCGTCAACGCGGAGAACGCCGCGGCCGGCTTCGGCGTGACCGAGTCGACGGCGCGTGAGCTTTTCGACTCTGGCGCGGACTGCCTGACTCTCGGCAATCACTCATGGGATCAGAAGGAGGCGCTGACCTATATCGTCCGCGAACCGCGCCTGATCCGACCGCTCAACTATCCGCCGATGGCCCGCGCGCCCGGTCGCGGCGCGCAGATGTTCGATGCGCCCCGCGGCCTGAAAATCCTCGTCATCAACCTTCTGGGGCGCGTGCACATGGACGCCCTCGACGATCCCTTCGCGGCGATCGACCGGGAGCTCAGCGCCTGCCCGCTCGGAGAGGCCGTGGACGCGATCGTGATCGACCTGCATGCCGAGGCCACATCCGAAAAGATGGCCATGGGACATTTCTGCGACGGCCGGGCAAGCCTCGTAATCGGCACCCACACCCATGTCCCGACCGCCGACGCTCAGATTCTGTCCGGCGGCACGGCGTATCAGACCGACGCCGGCGCCTGCGCGGACTACGACAGCGTCATCGGGAATCAGAAGGAGGAGCCGCTGAGGCGGTTCACCACGCGCATCTCAGGGGGCCGCTACAAGCCGGCGGAGGGGCCGGCCACCGTATGCGGCGTTCTGGTAGAAACGGACGACGCCACGGGCCTGGCGAAATCCATCGATCCGATTCGCGTGGGCGGCCGACTGGCGAGGGCCGTACCGTCCCTATCTCGCTAAACCGAAGTTCCGCCGTTGGCCTGGATGACCTGGCCCTGGATAAACTCCGCCTCCGGCGTCAGCAGATATTCGACGAGGGAGGTATAGTCGCTGTCCCGACCGGCCCGGCCCGAGGGATTTCGTTTGGCCGCCTTCTCCAGAAGCCTGTCCGCTTCGGCCTTGCCGCCGACCATTGTGGTGACCGAGTCGGTGTCGGTGAATCCCGGTCCCACGGCGTTGATGCGAATACCGCGCGGCGCCAGTTCCGGGACCAAATAGCGCAGGATGCTTTCGGCGAGCGCCTTGCCACACCCAAGCGCGCCGTATGACGGCTGGTAGCGGCTCGAACCCGCGCTGGTGATGAAGACGATGCTTCCACCCCTCGGCATGAGCGGCGCGGCCGCGGCGGCAAGATAGAGCAGCGAGGTCCCATTGACTTCCACCGCCCGGGTAAACCTGGGCAGGTCCGCGTCCAGCAGCGAGGGCGGATAGATCATGGCCGCGTTGTGGATCAGGTGATGGACGCCGCCGCCCCGAGCTGCGGCGACGACCAGGGCGCGGCACTCGTCGATCGAGCCGACGTCGGCCCTCACGGTCTCGACGATTGCTCCGGAGGCTCCGAGGCGCTCTCGCGCCGCCATAGCCCCGGTTTCGTCGCTCCTGTAGCCGAGTACAAGCCTCACGCTAAGTTTCGCCAGACGCGACGCTATGGCGAAGCCGATTCCGCGCGTCCCGCCGGTGATGAGGATATTCATCTAGAGTCCCGATACCCGCCTGACGACCAGGTCCTCGATCACGACTCTCCCAAGATTGACCCGCCCGATGGCGAGGCGCCCGATCGCCAGGCGCCCGATAGCGACGGCCCCGATCGCCACCGCGCCGATGGCCAGCGCGCCGAACGCGAAGGCGCCCCCGGCGACCAGCCCCCGGGCGGCGGCGAGCCGCGCGCCGCCTGGACGATTGTCCGGCTGCCATTCGACAAGCGGCTCGATCGCCGGGATCGCTTCCACGGTTTCGTTCATCGACAGGCTCCATCCGCTGTTCCGCCTCGCGTCTGGCGTCGCCTTGTCCGGGACGTTAGAAGCGCGGCTCCTCGATCCACCCTAAACGCTCGAGACAAATGGCCGGCCACTCCAAATTCAAGAACATCCAGTTTCGCAAGGACCGTCAGGACGGACTGCGCTCGAAGCTTTTCTCGAAATTCTCCCGCGACATCACCCTGGCGGCGAAATCCGGGGTGCCTGATCCTGCGGGAAATTCCCGGCTTCGCCTGGCGATCGCCAACGCCAAGGCCGAGTCGATGCCCAAGGAGAATATCGACCGGGCGATCAAGAAGGCTCTGGGCGGCGACGCCGACACATATGAGGAAATCCGTTACGAGGGTTTCGGTCCGGGCGGCGCGGGCCTGATCGTCGAGGTCCTGACCGACAACCGCAATCGCGCGGCGGCCAATGTCCGCGCCCTGTTCGGCAAGAACGGCGGCAACATGGGCGAGGCGGGCTCGGTCGCCTTCATGTTCGATCGGCTGGGCGAGATTCTCTATCCGCTCTCGGCCGGATCGGAGGACGCGATGATGGAGGCCGCCATCGAAGCCGGCGCCGAGGATGTCGTCGTGGAGGAGGAGAACCACGCCATCCTCACCCGGTTCGAGGATCTCGCCGGGGTCGCCGAAGCGCTGGAGGCGAAGTTCGGCCCCGCGCGCTCGACCAAGGTTATCTGGAAGGCCAAGACGGATACGCCGATCGGCGAGGCCGAGGCGGCGACGCTGACGAAACTGATCGACGCCCTCGAAGGCGACGACGATGTGCAGGGCGTCTGGACCAATGCCGAAACCAGCGACTGACGGCCCAATTCGGCCACGGCGCCAAGCCTCGGATCAAAAGCCCTGGGCGTTTTCGGTTCAAGATGTTTACCCTGAGGCGGCCTCGATCGAAGCTCACGCCAAATCATTGCAAAACGCAACCATTCTTCAGGCGAATATCTAGCTCGGCCTTATTGTCTCCGAGGACGATCCATCGGCCTGGACCTCCCGATCAGCGTTCCGCCAGCGCCTCCGCGGTGGTCAGATCGACGGAGACGAGTTGCGAAACCCCGCGCTCATGCATCGTCACGCCGAACAAGCGATCCATGCGCGACATCGTCAGCGGATTGTGGGTGATCGTGATGAAGCGCGTCGCCGCGCGCTGACGCATTTCGGCGAGCAGGTTGCAGAACCGCTCTACATTGGCGTCGTCCAGGGGGGCGTCGACCTCGTCCAGAACACAGATCGGCGCGGGATTGGCCAGGAAGACGGCGAAGATCAAGGCCACGGCGGTCAAGGCTTGTTCTCCACCGCTCATCAGGCTCATCACCGCCATCCGCTTGCCAGGCGGACAGGCGTAGATTTCCAGCCCCGCTTCCAACGGATCGTCCGACTCGACCAGGCGAAGCTCCGCCGCGCCGCCTTGGAACAGGGCGGTGAAAAGCTCGCGGAAGTGGCTGTCGATTACCAGAAAGGCGGCGTTCAGCCGCTCGCGGCCTTCGGCGTTCAGTTCGGCGATCCCCTGACGCAAGCGGCCGATCGCGCCGACAAGGTCGTCCCGCTCTTCGGCCATCACCCGCAGGCGCTCGGCGACCTCCGCCGCTTCGTCCGCCGCCAGCAGATTGACCGCGCCAAGCGCCCCCTGTTCCCGCTCGAGGGCGGCGAGGCGTGTTTCGCCGTCGGACGTCAGCGCGTCGGCGCCCGCCGGGTCGTTTGCGAGGTTCGCGCCGACTTCGTCCGGTGTCAGACCGCAGCCTTCCACGACGGCGGCGAAGGCCTCGCCGACCCGCTGTCTGGCGGCCTCGAGCCGCGCGACGGCGGCGGCGCGCAGTTCCCGCGCGTCGGCGGCGCGGGCGTCGGCGGCGTGAGAAAGGCGGTCCGCCTCGGTCCTGCGCGCTTCGGCGGCGGCAATCGCGTCGTCCGCTCGGCTTCGACGCGCCTCCGCGACGCCCAGGTCGCCCAGCAATTGTTCGCGCGCCGCCTCGATCGACGACGGCGCGGACCGCGCGGCCGCTAGGTCCCGCTCGAGCTTGTCCCGTTCGGCGTCGAGATCCCGGTTACGCGCGCGCGATCGTTCAGCGCGTGCTCGCCAGGCCGCGGCGTCGGCGCGAAGCTCTTCCAGCCGGCGGGTCCGCGCGGCGCGTTCGCGGCTTTCCAGATCGAACGCCGAGCGGGCGAGGGCCGCCGCCTCCCGAAACTTGGCGCCGCGTTCGCGAGCCTGATCGAGGCTGGCGACGATCCGTGAATCGTCCTGGCTTTGCGGCGCCTTAGCGATCACGGCCTCAAGCACCGCCTTCGATTCGGCGATCTCGGCTTCCAACCGCGCGACAGCCTCCTCCAGAGCGGTTCGGCGCGCCGATTTCTGGTCCTCCGCGCGTCTCAGATCTTCCAGGACGTCCCGAGCGTGGGCGCGCTCGCGTTCCAGTCCAGAAAGTTCTCCGCGCAAAGCCCGCGCCGTCGCCTCGGCCTTCGCCAGCGCGGCGGCCGCGGTCGCCTGCGCCGTTTTCGCCTGGGTCGCAGACGGTTCGAGCGCCTCGATCCGCGACGCGAGTTCGTCCAGGCGAGCCTTCTGCCGCAACCGCGCGGCGGCGGGGGAGGGGGCGCCCGGCCAGACCACATAGCCATCCCAGCGCCAAAGACCCCCGTCCCTGGAGACCAGCCTCGCCCCGACCGGCAATTCGGCCTGCAGGGCCTCGGCGTCCTCACGTTCGACGAGGGCGGTCAATTCCAGCCGGGCCGACAGACGGCGCGGCGCGGTTACGAATTCGCCGATGGGTCGCGCGCCCGCGGGCCAGTTGATCGCCGCGGTCGGCTCGCGCCGTTCGCCGGCCTCACTCCAGAACGCGCCGGTGTTGGGGGCTAGGCCAGCGTTAAGATCGTCGCCCAGCGCCGCGGCCAAGGCCAATTCATATCCCGCATGGGTCGAGAGACGGTCCAGCAGGCTTGGCCCGCTCGCCGCCGATGGAGGGGCGGAGAGCCGCGCCAGAGCGCGATGCTCGACCGAGGCCTCCGCCAGAGCCTCCTCGGCGGCGCGCGCGGCGGTTCGCGCTGCCGACTCCCGCGTCAAAGCGACCGTTCGCGCCGCCTCCGCCGTTTCGACCCGCTCGCGCCAGCGATCGAGGGCCAGATCGCAATCTTCACGCGCTCTTTCCGCGGCGGCCAGGGCTGCGTCCGGTCCCTCGCCCAGCCCTTCCCTGTCGCTCCGCGCCTTGCCGAGATCTTCGACGAGCCGCCGGAGCCGGGACTCGGCTTGCAGTTTCTGATCCCGCGCGGCGTTTGCCGCGGCGCGACCGATGGCCAGTTGGGTCGCCAGGGCTTCGACCGCCGCTTCCGCCGCCTGGCGCCGGGTCTCCGCGGCGCGCCATTCGGCCTCCAGCGCCGGGCCTCTCTCGGGCGCATCGCGGATCTGAGTCTCCAGCGCGGCCGACTCCGCCGCCCCGCGCGCGGCGGCGGCGCTGGCCTCTTCGCAGGCTCGGCTTTCCCGCTCGATGTCCGAGGCGCCGCGGGCCAGCTCTCCTTCGTGTCGGGCGATGACCGCGCGTGCGTCGACCAGCGCGCGTTCCACCCGGTCGGCTTCGAGAACGAGCCGTTGGTGCACAGTAACGGCGACGGTCTGTTCGTCACGCAGAGGACGCAGGGCTTCGGCCGCGCCCAGCGCCTCGGTGGTCGCCAACGCCGCCTCGCGCGCGGCGGTCTGGTTCGCGGCGTCGGTTTTCTTCCACGCGGCGACTGCCTCGCGTTCCGCTTCCACGGTCCGGCGCCATTTGCCGTGGAGGACGGCCGCCCGCCACCCGCGTATCTCCGCGCCCAAAGCCTTATAGCGCGCCGCCGCGCGGGCCTCCCGCCTCAGGCGGGCGAGGGCGGTCTCGAGTTCGCGCGCGACGTCTTCCAGCCGTGTCAGATTGGTCTGGGCGGCGGCGACGCGAAGTTCGGCCTCGTGACGACGACTGTGGAGGCCGGAAACGCCGGCGGCTTCTTCCAGAATGCGTCGGCGATTCTGCGGTTTTGCGGCGATCAGCTCGGAAATCTGGCCCTGCCGCACGAGCGACGGCGAATTGGCGCCGGTGGAGGCGTCCGCGAAGAGCAGTTGGACGTCCCGCGCGCGGACCTCGGAGCCGTTGATCCGATAGGTCGATCCCTCGCCGCGATCGATGCGGCGGCTGACTTCCAAGATCGGCTCGAAACGAAATGGGCCGGGAGCCGCGGCGTCGTCATTCTCGACGGTCAGCGTGACCTCGGCGTGACCGCGCGCCGGCCGGGCGTCGGCGCCGGCGAAGATGACATCGTCCATCCCCTCGCCGCGCATCGCCTTGGCGGAGGTAGCGCCCATGACCCAGCGCAGACCCTCCAGAAGATTGGATTTTCCACAGCCGTTGGGTCCAACGATACCCGTCAGTCCCGGCTCGATCAAAAACTCCGTCGTCTCGACGAACGACTTGAACCCGACCAGTTTCAGCCGCGTGAAACGCATCGCGATCCGAAGCTAGCGGCCCGCTCGGGCGATCGCCGCGTCCAGTTGGCCGAGAGATTGTTCGCCGTCCAGACGCTTGTCGTTGACGAAGAAGGTCGGTGTGCCAGTGACGTGATGGGCCTGAGCGTCGTCATCGGTGCGCTTGCCAAGCGCCTTGAGCGCCGCTTCGTCGCCCAGGCAGGCCTTGAACTGCTCGTCGCTCAACCCGGCGTCATGAGCGATGGATTTCAAAACCGGTCCGCCCTTGGCGGCGATTTCCGCCTGTCTGGCGAAGACGGCGTCGATGACCTCGAAATACTTCGGCGTCCCGGCGCATCGCGCCGTGAGGAAACCGGCTGCCGCCAAGGTGGGGTTACCGGTCAGCATCTCGTGCAGGACGAAGCGGACCTTGCCCGTCGCGATATATTTCGCCTTGAACGCGGGATAGACCTCCCGCGCCCAAACCGCGCAGTGCGGGCAGCCGACCGAGGCGTATTCCGCGACGATCACCCGTGCGTGGGGATTTCCAAGGACCATGTTCCCGGCGGCGTCCACGGTCGCGACCGGCGTGCTCGCCGTCCCCGCGCCGGTCAAGACCCCGATACACGACAGCGCGGCCAAGCCCCGCGATAGGGTTCCAGATCGCGTCATGGCCTCCGCTCGCCGCGGAGAACCTCACGCCCGAGGCGGCTGAGGGCTTGCTTCAGCGGGCCATCGGCGAAGGCCGCAAGATCCGCGGCGAGGCGCTGTTCAGCGGCGGCGTCCAGCGGCGCCTTGCTCCGGCGGGTCACGATGGCGGCCGAGCCCGTCCGCCGGCTTGCTTGACCGCGCAGAGGCCCCTGCACGATCCGCAGGCCGCTGACGGCGCCCTCGCCGAGAAAGAGGTTGACGCGGGCGATGATGTCGGCGGCCTGATGCTGGATCAAAATCGCCGATGGCCCGTCCACGCGCAACTCCAGCACCGCGCCCTGTTTTAGTCGGGATTTTATCATGCGCCCGGGTTCCGTGCGGTTCGCCAGGGCCTTGCCGACCACCTCCGTCCAGCGCGCTTCGAGCCCTTCGGCGCCCTTGCCGAAGCGAGCGTCCAGCGGCTTGATCGCCCGAGCCACGGCCCGAGCCGCCGGCGGTGGCGGGCGGCGCGGCGGACGCGTCCGCTTGCGCGCGAAAATTCGCGCGGCGTCCTCCAGCGACGGCAACGGTCGGCTCATGACCTCGTGTATACGCGGCGGATGGGCGATGTCTCTAATTTCGATGTCGGGGACCGCGATGCGGTCCGCGCCGCGCTGCTGAAATGGTACGACGGCGCGCGCCGCGATCTTCCCTGGCGTGCGCGGCCGGGGGCGGCTTCCGATCCCTACCACGTCTGGCTCTCCGAGATCATGCTGCAGCAGACGACCGTTCCGCACGCCACGCCCTATTTCCTGAGTTTCCTCGACCGTTGGCCAACGGTCGCGGATCTGGCGGCCGCCGAAGACGGCGCCGTTATGGCCGCCTGGGCGGGCCTTGGCTATTACGCCAGGGCGAGAAATCTGCTCGCCTGCGCACGGGTGGTCGCAGCCGCTCACGGCGGCCGCTTTCCGCCCAGCGAGGCCGACCTACGGAAACTTCCCGGCGTCGGCGCCTACACCGCCGCCGCGATCGCCGCGATCGCGTTCGGCGAGGCGACGAACGTGGTCGATGGCAATGTCGAGCGGGTGATGAGTCGATTGTTCGCCGTGGAGACCCCACTTCCCGCGGCGAAATCCGAACTGCACGCCTTGGCCGGTGGGTTTGTGCGGACCGACCGGCCGGGCGATTGGGCGCAGGCGCTGATGGACCTGGGCTCCGGCGTCTGCCGGCCGAAGACGCCCGATTGCGCGAACTGCCCGATCGCCTTCGCATGCCGCGCCCAGGCCATGGGGGAGGCCGCCGGCTTTCCTCGCCGATCGGCGAAGGTGGAGCGTCCGCATCGGCATGGGGCGGTCTATCTGATGTGGCGCGGGCGCCGGGTCGCGCTGGTCCGCCGACCGGACAAGGGGCTCCTGGGCGGCATGCTGGGGTTGCCCACGTCGCCTTGGGGCGATGGGCCTCTGTCGGAGCTTCAGACCCAGGACGCCGCGCCCGTTTCCGGCGCTTGGCTACCGGCCGGCACGGTCAATCACGTCTTTACGCACTTCAGTCTGACCCTGGCGGTGCGCGAACTCCAGCTTCGGGAGGAAGCGACGGGGTTCATCTGGATGACGCGCGACGAGGCCATGAGCGCTCTGCCCTCGGTCTTCCGCAAGGCGTTCCCGGCCTAGTCGACGCCGAGGTCGGCGCGCACCTTCGCCCGGAGGGTGTCGATCGGGGCGAGCCCGGCGTCCGAGCGGAAGTGCCAGTAGGTCCAGCCATTGCAGGCGGTCTGCTCGCCGGCGATGGCGCCCATCTTGTGGATCGAGCCGGCCATGCCGGCGAACACCAGGCTGCCGTCGGCCCGCACGCGCGCCGAGCGCCGTCCCTTGGGACACCAGAGAACGTCTCCGGGGTTCAGCAAGCCGGTTTCCACGAGCTGGCCGAACGGGATTCGGGGTTCGGAGCGCCTCGACCCTGTTACTTCCAGGTCGGCCGGGGCGGCGGCGACCACACGCGCGATGCGCTCGCGGGCAAGGTCGGCGTAGCGGGCTTCGCGGTCTATCCCGATGAAACGCCGTCCTAGCCGCTTGGCCACCGCGCCTGTCGTGCCCACGCCGAAAAAGGGATCGACGATCAGGTCATCCGGCGCGGTCGACGCCAGAATCACGCGATGAAGCAGCGCCTCGGGCTTTTGCGTTGGGTGGGCCTTGACCCCTGCCTCGTCCCGAAGCCGCTCGTCGCCGGAGCACACCGGAAACACCCAGTCGGAGCGCATCTGCAGGTCGTCGTTGGCCATCTTCATGGCGTCGTAGTTGAAGCTATAGCGCCGCGCGCCCCGGCTCTTCGCGGCCCAGATCAGGGTCTCGTGAGCATTGGTGAACCGCGTACCCTTGAAGTTCGGCATCGGATTGGCTTTGCGCCAGATGACGTCGTTCAGAATCCAGAAGCCGAGGTCCTGAAGAATGCGACCGACGCGGAAAATGTTGTGGTAACTGCCGATCACCCAGAGGCCGCCATCGTCCTTGAGCACCCTGCGGCACGCGGTGAGCCACGCCGTGGTGAAGGCGTCGTAGGTCTCGAAGGATTCAAATTGGTCCCAGGTCTCGGTGACCGCATCGACCTTGGAATTGTCCGGCCGCAGCAGGTCGCCGCCGAGTTGCAGGTTATAGGGCGGGTCGGCGAAGACGAGATCGACCGACCGCTCCGGCAGTAGGGCAAGCTCTTCGACGCAGTCGCCGACGATGATGCGGTCTCGTTGAGGCGGCATGGGGTTCCCCGAATGGCTTTTCATTCTGCGGGTCGGTGAATGAAGCTCTCGTTAACCGGGCCATTCCTTCGGCCCCCGCCGTTCGGGTGGTCAGCCGCCCATTTCGCCAAATTGCAGACGCGCAAACTTCGCGTAGAGCCCCTGACGCCGCCAAAGCTCGTCGTGGGTTCCCATCTCCACAACCCGGCCTTTCTCCACGACCGCGATGCGATCGGCGCCCCTGACGGTGGCCAGACGGTGCGCGATGACCAGGGTCGTGCGTCCGCGCATCGCCTCGCCGAGCGCCGTCTGAACGAGGCGCTCATTCTCCGCGTCCAGCGCGCTCGTCGCTTCGTCCAGCAGCAGGATAGGCGCGTCGCGGAGCAGCGCGCGGGCGATGGCGAGGCGCTGTCGCTGGCCGCCGGAGAGCGATTTGCCCCGCTCGCCCAGAGGCGCATTCATCCCGCCGGGCAGGGCGGCAACGAAGTCCTGGGCCTCGGCGGCGCGGACGGCGACCGCCAAGCGCGCGGGGCCCGCGCAGTCCGTCCCGAAACCCAGGTTTTCGGCGACCGACCCGGAAAACAAGGGCGCATCCTGCGCGACAAGAGCGATTCGGGCGCGCACCTCCGCCGGATCGGCCTGCCGCAGGTCCACGCCGTCGATGGCTACAGTCCCTGCGCTGGGATCGTAGAAGCGTAGCAACAGTCGAAGCGCCGTGCTCTTTCCGCCGCCGGAAGACCCGACCAGGGCGACGCGTTCGCCCGGCGCGACCTCGAGCTCGAAGCCGTCGAGGGCCCAGGCGTCGGGCCGTGACGGATAGGCGAACCTGACGCCTCGAAAGGATAGCGCGCCTCGGGCTGGCGCGGGCAGAGGCGTCGGCCTCGCCGGCGCGACGATCGAGGGCTTCGCGTCCAGAATATCGGCGACGCGGGCCATCGCCCCCGCGGCCTTCTGCACTTCGCCCCAGGCCTCTCCAAGAGAACTTGCCCCGCCGGCCGCCAGGACGGAGAGGAACACGAACTGCAATAACGCCCCCGGTGTCATCGTTCCGGTGACGAAGGCCGCGAGCGAGGCGCGCCAGAGCACCAGGCCGATACCGCCGAACACCAAGACAGTGACCAGCGCGGTCATCAGCGCCCGCGCTCCGATACGCGCAAGCGAGCGACGAAAGGCCTCTTCGACGGCGGCGGCGAAACGCGCGCTCACCCTCGTCTCCCGCCCAAACGCCTGCACCGTTTCCAGACCATCGAGCGTCTCGCCCGCATAGCCCATCGCCTCGGCGAATCCGGTTTGCGCGCGTTCCGAAAGGCGTCGAACCTGGCGACCGACGACAAAGAGCGGCGTCACGACCAGGAAGCCGAGGATCGCGACAAACCCGGTTAGCGTGGGGCTCACGATCACCATCACGATGAGCGCGATGAGGACGGTGAGGAAATTGCGCATCGCCACCGATATCGTCGAGCCGATCAGGCTTTCGACGATCGTCAGATCGCTCGTCATCCGCGACAGAACCTCGCCGGTGCGCGTGCCGGCGAAATAGGCCTGATCGAGAGTCATCGCATGGGCGTAAAGGGCGATCCGCAGATCGGCGACGACCCGCTCACCCAGCCGGGTGACGAAATAGAACCGCGCCGCCGTCGCAAGCGCGAGCAGGCTGACCGCCGCGCTCAGAATGAGAAAATACCGCCCGATCAGGGCGGCGGTGTGCGAGGCGATGCCCTGGTCGGCGAGCCAGCGCAGGGCGAAGGTGAGCGCCACCGTCGCCGAGGTGGAGAACAAAAGCGCGATCGCTCCCAGCACGGCGTCGCTGGTATGGGCTTTCAGAAATGGCGTCAGTCGCGCGAGGGGACTGAGATCGCGTGGCTTGGGCGGCGCGCCGTTGTCGCCCGATTTCGTTGTGGCCATGCGTACTTGCCTATGTCCTCAGCCGTCGTGTATAGGGCGCGTCCCATGACGCCCGCCGCTCCGGCGGGTTTTTCGTTGGTCGCTTGCGGCCAAATCGGCCCGAGCAGACCATGAAGCAAGACACCCACCCCGATTATCACTTCATCACCGTTACCATGACCGACGGGACGAGCTATCAGACGCGCTCCACCATGGGCGCCGCGGGCGCGAAGCTTAATCTGGATATCGATCCCAAGACCCATCCGGCCTGGACCGGGGGGAACCAGCACCTGACCGACCGCGGTGGCCGGGTGTCGCGCTTCAACGCCAAGTACGGCGGTTTCGTCAAGAAATA
This sequence comes from Caulobacterales bacterium, assembly GCA_038231315.1. GTDB lineage: Bacteria > Pseudomonadota > Alphaproteobacteria > Caulobacterales > Caulobacteraceae > Acaudatibacter. The sequence continues at coordinate 392,002 of JBBRLN010000002.1, read as the reverse complement.
GTGTGGCGGCGCGGCCCGGGGTCGAGACCAGCGGCGAACCTTCGACACTCGACGTCGCCCGACGCCTCGCGCGGCTCTATCTGGCGCCCAGATGGCGGGGCCTCGGGGTCGCATTTCTGTTCGCCGCGATCTCGGCCGGGCTGTCCTTTCTTCTAATCGATATGTTGCAGCCGGCGGTCAATCGCCTGCTGACCGCGCCGCGCGACGGCTCGATCTGGCGCCTCCCCCTGACCTTGGCGGCGCTCGCGCTGGCGCGTGGCTTGGCCCAGATCGTCCAGACCCTGATGGTCAACCGGACGGCGGCCGGGGTCGTCGGCGATATCCAGGTCGAGCTCTACGGCAAGATGGTCAGGGCGGACCTTGCCCGCCTGCGCGCCGAGCACAGCGGCGGTTTCGTCGCCCGGGCGCTCTATGACACCGGGCTGGTCAGCGAGGCGGCTTCGACGGGCGGCGTCAATCTGGCGCAACAGGCGCTGACGCTCGCCGCCGCCATCATCCTGATGTTCCTGAAGGACTGGCGTCTCGCGCTGCTCGTCCTACTGGGCGCGCCAGTCGTGACGGTTGTCCTGCGGCGCTTTCTGCGGACGGCCATCAGCGCCGCCCGAGGCGCGATGAACGCCACCGGCGTGCTCTCCACGGCGATGATGGAAGGTCTGGACGGCGTTCGCGTCGTCAAGATGGAGAACCGCGAGGCCTTCGAGGAGGCCAGGGTGGCTTCGGCGGTGGCCGAACGCCAGCGCCATATCGTCGGCGGCGCGAACGCCCGCGGCATCGCTTCGCCGATGACCGAGGCGCTGACCATGGTCATTGCCGCGGCGGTCCTGGCTTACGAGGGTTGGCGCGCCAGCCTCGGCCATGCCGACATCGGCGGTTTCATCGCGTTCTTCGGCGCCCTGCTCATGGCCGGGCAGGCGCTGCGTCAGGTCTCGAACCTGAGCACGGTGGTCAGCCAGGGCCTGGCCGCGGGCCAACGCCTGTTCGCCGCGTTGGATGTGACGCCGGAAGTGCGCGATCGACCGGGCGCCATCCGCCTGGAGGTCCAGCAGGGCGCGGTTGCCTTGAGAGACGTCTCCTTCGCCTACGGCGCCGCGACGCCGGTCCTCGACAAGGTGAGCCTGAACGCCCGTCGCGGAGAAACCGTGGCCCTTGTGGGACCCTCGGGGGCGGGGAAGAGCACGGTCCTCGGACTGATCCCGCGTTTTTATGACGTTAGCGAAGGATCGCTCTCGATCGACGGCCAGGATGTTCGCGATGTCGACCTAAGCACGCTTCGCGGCGCCATCGCCTTGGTCACGCAGGAACCCTTCCTCTTCGACGACACCATCGCCGCAAACATCGCCTATTCGAAGCCGGGCGCCGTCCACGCCGAGATCGAGGCGGCCGCCCGGGCGGCGGCGGCGCACGACTTCGTCTCCGCTCTACCCGACGGCTACCAGACCCTCGTCGGCGAAGCGGGGTTGAGGCTTTCCGGCGGTCAGCGCCAGCGGATCGCGATCGCGCGGGCTTTTCTGAAGAACGCGCCCATCCTTCTGCTCGACGAGGCGACCAGCGCCCTGGACGCCGAGAGCGAGGCCCAGGTTCAGAACGCCCTTTCGCGGCTGATGTCCGGCCGCACCACCCTGGTCATCGCGCATCGTCTCTCGACGGTTCGGAACGCGGACCGGATCTACGTCCTGGAGGGCGGCCGAGTCGTGGAGGTGGGAACCCACGACACGTTGGCCAGGGCCGGCGGCCTCTATTCGCGACTCGCCCAATCCCAGGACCTCGCGCAGCTCCCGGGTGGCGCAGCGTGAAAGGTTTGCTGCGCAGCGCGCCGATCCAGTGGGTCCTAGCGCGCCTCGTGCAAGGCTATATCGAACTCCTGATCTCGACCCTGCAATGGCGAAGTCTGGACGCCGGTCCGGCGGCGCCCCTTCTGCGGGGTGAGTCCGGCTTCATCGCGTTGTTCTGGCATGGCCGGATCGCGCACGCGATGGCCTGTCGGCGCCTGCTCGAACGCAAGCCGCGTGCGGTAATGATCTCCTTGTCGCGCGACGGCGCCTTCATCGCCGACGCCGCCCTCAGCCTCGGGATTCCGACGATCAGGGGATCCACGGGTCGCGTTCGAGACGGTGTGGACAAGGGTGGCGCCACGGCCTTTCGCGCCGCCTTGGCGGCGATCGATGGCGGCGCGGTGATGCTGATGACCCCGGACGGCCCGCGCGGTCCCCGCGAAACGCTGCAACTGGGCCCGGTCCAACTGGCGAAGGCGGCGCAATGCCCGGTCGTGCTGATGGGTCTGGCCGCCTCGCCCGCTCTGGCGCTGAAGAGCTGGGATGGCGGCAGGCTTCCGCTCCCATTCGCGCGCGCCGCGCTCTGTGTCGAAGGGCCGCTACCACCGCCGATGGCGAACGATCCGGCGGCGCTCGAAACCACGCGCATCGAGTGGCAGCACTTGATGGACCGGGCCCGGCGTCGCGCCGAGGACCAGCTGGCGCGGGCGTGAGAGTTCCGCTCGCCCTCGGCGCCTATGCGGCGGCCACGCGGCTCTTGGCTCCCGCCGCCGGCGTTCTGCTCCGTCAACGCGCGCGGCGCGGCAAGGAAGACCCCGCGCGTCTGGGCGAGCGCCTGGGGCGGGCCGGGGTCGCTCGGCCCGAGGGGCGGCTTCTTTGGGTGCACGGAGTAAGCGTTGGGGAGTCCCTGTCGCTACTGTCCATCGTCGAGAGAGCGCTGGAGAGGCGGCCGGATCTGGGCGTTCTGGCGACCAGCGGCACGCGGGCGGCCGCGTTGGTGATGGAGCGTCGCTTGCCGACCACCGCGATCCAGCAATACGCGCCGATCGACACACCCGGCGCGGTGAAGCGATTCTTCGACCACTGGCGGCCCGATCTTGGCATCCTGGCGGAAAGCGACCTTTGGCCCAATCTGCTGACGGGCGCGAAGACTGCGGGCGTCCGGACGGCCCTCGTCTCGGCGAAGATGTCCGCCTCCAGTCACGACCGTTGGCGTTCGGTCCCGAACGCCGCCAGACCCCTGTTAAGCGGCTTCGACCTGATCCTTGCGCGCGACGAAGGCGAGGCGCGGAGGCTGGAAACCCTGGGCGCGCGGATCGGCGGCGTGCTGGATCTGAAACTCGGCGCCGCCCCGCTACCCCACGACGAAGCGACGACCGACGCCTTCCGCGCCGCCTGGACGGGACGTCCGGTCATCCTCGCGGCGAGCACCCATCCCGGGGAGGACACCCCCGTCCTGTCCGCCTTCGCCCGTGCGCGCGCCGCAAGACCGGATGCCGTGCTGATCCTCGCGCCGCGGCATCCCGAGCGGGGCGGCGAGATCGCCGCGCTTGCCGCCAGCCTGGGCCTGTCCACGAGCCGCCGCACGCTGGATCGCCCCGCTCACGCGTCGTCAGTGCTGATCGCGGATACCGTCGGCGAGATGGGGTCATGGTGCCGCCTGGCCGACCTGGCGATCGTCTGCGGAAGTTTCGTCGACGGCATTGGCGGCCACAATCCGCTGGAGGCCGCGCGCCTGGACGCGCCCGTCATCTCCGGTCGTTTCGTCGCCGGTTGGCCGATCTACACCGAGTTGGCGGCTCTTGGCGCGACGCGCCTGATCGGGACGGACGATCTCGCCGAAGCGATGGCTGGGGTCTGGAGCGACGCCCTCGCTCTCGCCGCCATGGCCTCGCGGGCGAAAGCCGCCGTCTCCGGGCGCGATGCTTTGGCGGCGGTGGAGATCGACCGCGTGCTGGACCTCCTTCCGCAATGAAGTGGACCACGCCGAAGTGGTGGTATCGCCGCGCGCCCGCCGCGACCGTCGCGCCGTGGCTGCTGAAGCCGCTTTCCCGTTTGTGGGAGAAGCGCACCGCTCGACGCATCGCAACCACCACTCCAGCCGATCCCGGCGCCCCGGTCATCTGCGTCGGCAATCTCACCGCCGGCGGCTCGGGGAAGACGCCGGTGGTGATGGAAATCACGCGGCTGTTGCGCAGTCGCGGGCTCGGCGCGCGCATTCTCGCTTCGGGCTACGGCGGCCAAGCCAAGGGTCCCATCGAAGTGACCGGAGACTCGACCGAGGCGTTCGGCGACGAAGCGGTCTTGATGAGCCGTATCGCGCCCGTTGTGGTCTCCCGCGACCGGCTGGCGGGCGCGCGCCTGGCCATCGCGGCCGGCGCGGAAGCGATCGTGATGGACGACGGCCATCAGAATCCCTCGCTCCGCAAGGCGCTCTCCATCGTTGTGGTCGATGGCGAGACCCGCCATGGCGAGTGGCCGTTCGGTTCAAGCGCGGTGATCCCCGCGGGGCCGATGCGCGAGCCGCTCGATCTCGGCCTCGCGCGCGCCGACGTGATCGTCGTCGTCTTGCCAAGCGATCTCGAATCGATCGACCCCGACCTTGCGGGGCTGTTCAGGAACAAGACGGTCTGGCTGGCCCGATGGGCTTCGCCTCCGCCTCCCACGGGGCGTCAATTCGGTTTCGCGGGAATAGCCAAGCCGTGGAAATTCGCCCTGGCGCTTCGCGCCGCCGGGTGTGATTTGGCGGCCTTCGAGGACTTTCCGGATCACGCGGCGTTGTCGACTCGAGCGCTGAATCGTTTAGCTCGGAAGGCGGCGAAGCTAGGCGCGGGTCTCGTCACCACTGAAAAAGACTGGGTCCGCCTCCCGGTCGATTGGCGCGATCGCGTTGCCGCTTGGCCCTCTCGGGTCGAGTTCCATAACGAGGGCCAGGTCGTGACTGCCCTTGTATCCGCGTGTCGATCCTAGTGCCGAGAACTAGGCGGACGACCAATTGCGCGTGGGTGGATGGGCGCCCTGCCTCAGATTCCCCGCACTCGCTCTTAGATCCCAGCCTTCTCCGCGAACCCCCAAGCTGAATCGACGAGAAGGGGCACCCGATCGACCATCGCCGCCGCCTGAGGGCTGTTCGCCGTCCCGTCTCTCACCCGCCCGATAATCCCCTGTAGGATACCGGCCAATCGGAAGCTGTTGTAGGCGAAGAACCAGTTGAGGTCCGGTAGGCTTTGGCGTCCGGTCCAACGACAATAGGCGTCGACATATTCCTTCATCGTCGGGATCCCGTGCGCCTCAAGATCGGGGATATGGGAAATCGTGCCGTTCACCCACTGCATGAGGACATAGGAAAAATCGGCCAAGGGATTGCCGAGGGTCGATAGCTCCCAATCCAGCACCGCCGCCACGCGCGATTCGGTGGCGTGCATCACCATGTTGTCCAGACGATAGTCGGCGTGGACGATGGTGGTCTGCTCGTCCGGCGGCGCCGATTGCGGCAGCCATTCGATGAGCCGCTCCATCTTCTCGATGTGCTCGGTCTCGGATGCGCGATATTGTTTGGTCCAGCGCGCGATCTGACGCTGCATATAGTTACCTTCGCGGCCGAAGCCTTCGAGGCCGACGGCGCGATAGTCCGTGTTGTGAAGGTCCGTGAGCGTCTTCAACGCCGCCATGTGGATCGCGTGCCGCTCCGCCGGCGGATAGGCGGGGAGAGCCTGGTCCCAGAGGATGCGGCCCTCGACCATGTCCATGACGTAGAACATGGTGCCGATCACACCTTCATCCGTGCACAGACCGTATGGTCTGGGAACCGGAAAGCCGGTCGGATAAAGGGCGGAGATCACGCGAAATTCGCGGTCGACGGCGTGAGCCGACGGCAGCAGTTTTCCCGGCGGCTTGCGCCGCATAACGTAGGTCTTGCCGGGCGTAATTAGTTGGTAGGTCGGGTTGGACTGACCGCCCTTGAACTGACGCACCTGCAGGGGCCCACCATAGCCCTCGACGTTCGCCGCCAGCCAGTCGGCCAGCCGCGCTTCGTCGAAGCGATGGGTGTCCGCCACCGGCTTGACGCCGGTGTTCAGTTGCTCGCGCTCCTGCTCGGCGGTCGCTTCCACGGTCGCCATCGCGTTTCTCCCTACTTGTGACGGGAGTTAGCCCGATGCGGAACCGCTTGCCAAGCCGCGCCAGCCGATGTCCGTGCGATGGAAGCCGCCGGGAAGGTCGATGCGATCGACTACGGCATAGGCTCGCGCGGCGGCTTCCCGCAGAGTTGCTCCGCGCGCGCAGACGTTCAGCACCCGCCCACCGGCCGCCGTCAGCGCGCCATCCGCCCGTCGCGCCGTTCCGGCGTGGAAGACCATGACGCCGTCGCCGAAATCGCCCTCGGCTCCAGAGATGACCGCCCCCGTCTTTGCGGCGTCCGGATAGCCCCGCGCCGCGATCACGACACAGATCGCCGCGTCGTCGCGCCAGACCGGCGGCGGCATGTCCGCCAGGCGGCCGGTCGCCGCAGCCAGCAGATAGGGCGCGAGATCGCTTTGCAGGCGCAGCATCAAGACCTGGCACTCCGGATCCCCGAAGCGGACGTTGAACTCGATCAATTTCGGGCCGTCGGCGGTCACCATCACCTCGCAGAACAGCACCCCGTGGAAAGGCGCGCCCTCCTCGGCGATCCCCGCCAGCGCCGGGGCGATCAGCCTCGCGCGCACTGCTTCCAGCGTCGGCGCGTCAAGGACGGGCGCGGGGGCGTAGGCTCCCATCCCGCCGGTGTTCGGCCCCCGATCGCCGTCGAAGGCGCGCTTATGATCCTGTGCGCCGCCAAGCATCGTCACGGTGCGTCCGTCGCATAGCGCGAAGACCGAGGCGATTTCGCCTTCCAGATATTCCTCCAGAAGGACCCGGGCCCCCGACGCGCCGAAGCGGCCGCCGAAAATCTCCGCGATCGCCGCCTCGGCGCTCTCGCGATCTGGAGCGATCATCACGCCCTTGCCCGCGGCCAGGCCGTCGGCCTTGACGACCCACGGCGCCTTGAATTGATCGAGCGCTGCCTTGGCCGCCTGGGCGTCTTCGAAAACGGCGAAGCGGCCGGTCGGGAGACCGTGGCGCACGGCGAAGGCCTTGGCGAAAGCCTTCGAAGTCTCCAGTCTCCCCGCCGCCGCCGTCGGGCCGAAACACGCGACCCCAATCTCCGCCAGACGGTCGGCGAGACCCGCGGCGATCGTGGTTTCGGGCCCGATGACCACCAGATCCGTTACCAATTCCCGCGTCAGCGCGAGCAGGGCGTCAACGTCGTCGGCGCGAATCGGGCGCGTATCGCAAAGCGCGGCGATCCCCGGATTGCCCGGCGCGCAGACGAGGGTTTCAACGAGGGGGGACTGGCACAGTTTCCAGGCCAGGGCGTGTTCCCGCGCTCCGGAACCGATCAGAAGAATTTTCATTCGCCGCTCTTAGCATTCGGCGTGGCGGGGGGGAGCGGCGTTATGTCAGCGCCGCCGTTCGCTCCTCGACGCGCGGGTCGGAGGGCGCTTCCGGAGGCATGGGCAGATAGATCGTGAAGGTCGACCCTTCCCCCGGCGCGCTCTCCACCGTCATCCCGCCCCGGTGACGATTGACGATGTGTTTGACGATGGCCAGCCCAAGCCCCGTTCCCGGACGTTCCCGCGCCTTCTGTCCCTCGACGCGGTAGAATCGTTCGGTCAGCCGAGGCAGGTGGTTGCGGGCGATCCCGACGCCGTGGTCTTGAACTCTCAGGACCGCATAGCGCTGATCGGCCGCGCGGTCCGGCGTCAACAGAGAGAGGCTGGCCTTTCCGACCGAGAGCGGGGCAGCCGCGGCGCGCGCATCCATGTGGCTGATCACCTCGATCGCGATGGCTCCGCCGGCCTTGGTGTATTTGACCGCGTTCTCGATCAGGTTCTGCGCCACCTGCACGATCTGCTCGCGGTCGCCGACCGCGTTCGCGCCATCGGAAGGCAGCTTGAGTTCGAAGGTCACTTCGCGCTCGTCGGCCTGGGGTTTCAGGGCGTCGATCACGTCGGTCACCGCCAAGGCGAGATCCAGCCGCCCGGCGGGCCGAATGTGTTCGCTCAGCTCGATACGCGAGAGGCTCATCAGATCGTCGATCAGATGGCGCATCCGCGCCGCCTGAGCATCCATGATGGCCAGGAACCGATCCCTCGCCACCGGATCGTCCTTGGCGTGGCCGCGCAGCGTCTCGATGAATCCGGTGAGGGAGGCGAGGGGCGTGCGCAGTTCGTGGCTCGCGTTCGCCAGGAAGTCGGCGCGGGTCGATTCGCTGCGGCGAACCTCGGTCTCGTCGTGAAATGTCACCAGCGCGAGAAGCACCCCGGGCGAGGTCTCGGAAGACGGGAGCGGCGCCACGCGGGTTTGCCAGAAATGCTCCAGGGCCCCGCGAGACTCCCAGTCGGCCCGCGTCGTCACCCGGCCGAACAGCGCCCCGTCGATCGCCGCCAAAACCTCGGGTGAACGGATGGCCGTCGTGAGCGGACCCTCGCCGCGTTGCAGCCTCAAGAGGTCGCGCGCCGCGGCGTTGGCGAAAAGGAACCGACGGTCGCCCAAATCATCTTCGACCTGGCCGGAGATCAGGAGGACCGGATCGAGGAGGTGCTCCAGCATCGTGATGAAAGGCGACGCCTGTTCTACCTCCGTTGCGGCCGAGTCATCGACCGCGACCGGGCGCAAGCGGATCGAGGCCGCGGCGGCGACCGTGGCGAGGGCGACGGCCACGGCGCAGGTGGCGGTCGCCGCGAACGGCGCCGAGCCGATCCGCGCCAGAATAAGTAGGCTGATGACGGCGATCAGGCCCACCGCGATGACGGGCCAGACCTGGCTGTCGACCTCTCCCCGGACCACCCGCGGTCTCGTTCGCAGCGCGCCGTCTGATGCCGAATCGGTCATTGTTCCACTTCAATCCCGACATGTGTCGGGCGCGTGACAGTTTGCCGCCCCGCCGGCTCGGTCTTGAACGGCGCCCAATTGCGGTCCTAATACGCGGGTCGGGTTGGGTTAGAAGCTCTGTCGCTTGAAACATCCGCCGTTGAGAGTTCATTTTTCATGAAGCGTAGCCTTCTCGCGGCGGCTGTTGCGACCGCGCCGCTCCTGTTGATCGCGGCTCCCGTGGCGGCGCAATTGTCGATCACGACGAGCACGACCGCGCCTGTCGCCACGGCGACCGCGGTGTCCGGCGGTCCCGGCAACATCGACGTCACCTCGTCGGGCTCGATCACCGTGGCGGGCGCCGGCGCGGCGGTCACCCTGAACAGCAACAATACGGTGACCAACGAGGGCACGATCCGCTTCACCGATGTCGATAACGCGACGGGTATCCAGGTCCTGGGCGGGGTCTCCGGCTCGGTCACGAACAGCGGCACGATCAACGTCACCGAAAGCTATTCGCCGACCGACAGCAATCAGGACGGTCTGCTCGATGGCAACTATGCCTCGGGCGGCAATCGGTTCGGCATCGCGGTCATCGGGCCAGGGGCCTTTAACGGCGGCGTTTCCAATTTCGGGGCGATCACGATTCGCGGCAACGCCTCCGACGGCGTCCTGATCGGCGCGCCCATCACCGGAGACTTCCAGTCGATCAGTCTGACGGCGGCGACGCCGACGACGGCGGCGACCATAACCAGCGGCGCGATCAGCGTGCTGGGCGACAATTCCGTTGGCTTCCTTGTCGCGCCGACGACCACCACGGGCGGTCCCGTCACCATCGGCGGCAATGTGCGACTGGCTGGCGTCACCGCCACGGGCATCGGGGCCCGAGGCGTCGTGATCGATGGGGCGGTGTCCGGAAATGTCGAGATCGCCGGCGTCGTCACGGCGACCGGCTACCGAACCACCACGCGGTCGAGCAGCCCCACCTTGTCCGCGCTATACACAGCGCAGGAGCTCTCGCAGGGTGGTCCCGCGGTGACGATAGGCGGCTCCGTCGCCGGCGGCGTCGTCGTCAGCGCTCCGCCATTGGTTCTGAGCACGACCAACCTCGACCAGGATGGCAACGGCATCCCCGATTCTTTGCAGGGGACGGGACAGATCGCCTCCTATGGCGCGGCGCCGGCCCTCCAGATCGGGGCCTCGGGATTGACCGCCAATCTTGGCGCGGGCGCCAGCGGCTACGGCCTTCTCCTGCAGGGCACCGTTGTCGGCAGCGGCCTCTTCGACCAGATCACCTCCCCGAATTTGCCCGGCCCGGTTTCCGCCAACGCGATCCAAATCGGCGCCGCAGGCGCGGTCGTGAATATCGCCGGCGGCCTTCGCAATACCGGAAGCGTCCAGGCGCAAGCCTATCAGGCCAACGCCACCGGCATCCATGTCCAGAGCGGCGCGACCGTCGCCCGCATCGTCAACGACGGTGTGATCGGGGCTTCGGCGACTCAGATCAACAGCGCGACCACCGGTGTCACCCCTCTTGGTGTCAACGCGATTCTGATCGATGCGGGCGCCAACCTGCCCACGATTGTGAACAACAGCGGCATCACAGCCAACCTCACCGGCTCTGGGGGCGTGGGAGGATCGGTCGGCGCGATCATCGATCGATCGGGATCGGTGAGCAGCGTCACCAATACCGGGACCATCACCGCCGAACTGACGCAAAGTCTGATCACCTCGCCCATTCCAGGGACGCTGACGGCGATCGATCTGTCGGCCGGGACGGCGCCCCAGAGCCTCACCCAGTCCGTCGCGGCGCTCCCGCCGAACGCCACGGCCTACACCGCCACTACGAGCTATGCGGCCGGGGCGATCGTTACGGAGAACGGGGTCGTCTATCAGGCTCTTGGCGCCTCGGGCATCGGCGTGGACCCCGCGAGCAGTTCAAATCTATGGCGGCAGATCGGCGCCGTGACGCCAGCGATCAATGGCTCTTTGTATTTCGGGTCCGGGGGCACGACGCTGACCGTCAACGGCGGCACGATCTTCGGGTCCGTGATCGATCTGGGATCGGGCGTCAACACGCTGACCGTCGCCGGAAACGCGACGACGATCGTTTCGGGATCCCTCAAGGACGAGGGGAGCAACACCCTGACCGTGAATGTCCAGAGCGGCATTCTCAGCACCACCAATCCCGCGACCATACAGGCCAACAGCGTCAATGTGGGTTCCAACGGGATCCTTTTGGTCTCCGGCGACCCGGCGCATCCGCAGACACCCAAATTCGTTGTCACCGGTTCGGGAGCGAATGGCTCGGTGTTCGCGCAAGGCGCTCAGGTCGGCTTGACACTGAACACGCTCCAGGCCGCGTCGTCGGAGACCTATATCGCGGTCCAGACGGCGGGCTCCGGCACGCTCTCGGCGGGGACCTTCGGCTCGGGCGCAATCAGTTTCGCCCCCTTCCTGTATGCGACGCAGGCCAATTACCTGCCGGCCGCATTGGGACAACCCGCCGAAATCACCGTCACCTCGACCTTGAAGACGCAGGCGCAGCTCGGCTTCAACAACGCGGAACAAAGCGCTTTGAACGCGGTCTTGTCGGCCGCGTCGGCGTCGCCCGGCATCCAGACCGCTCTCCTCGCGCAGACAACGCCAGCCACGTTCCGGGCCGTCTACGATCAATTGCTGCCGCCTCAAGGCCAGGGGCTTTTCGACGCGCTCGACCGCGCCGCTCAGTCGGTTTCGGAGCTCACTTCCACGACCCCGGACGCCGGGACCCGCGTGGCCGGTTCAAGCCTGTGGTTGCAGGAGGTCAACGAACGGGTTCGCCGCGCCGGTGTGCAGACACAAGGGTCCTTTTCGAAGTTGTTCGGGATCGTCGGCGGCTATGAGCGGCTGGGTTCGTCGGGCGGCGCCGTTGGCGCGACTTTGGCCTACTATAACGCCGAGGAAGCTGAACGCGCGCAACAGGTCGGCGGCCATGTCGCCGCCTCGCTGCTGGAAGCGGGCGCCTATTATCGCCGAGCGCTGGGCGGTCTGACCTTCGCCTTGCGCGGGGCCGGCGGCTATTCATGGTTTACCGGAGAGCGGCGCTTCGTCGCCGCGGGGGCCGCGGAACGCGCCGATTCGAGTTGGAACGGTTATTTCGTCGATGGCCACATCAGCGTGGCCTATGAGCAGAAGTTCGGGCGCTTCTATGCGCGGCCGGAGGTTTCCGCCGACTATCTTCGTCTGCACGAAAGCGGCCATTCCGAAACCGGCGGCGACGCCGGGTTCGACCTCACCACCGCCAGCCGCACCGGATCGCGCTTGAGCGGCCAGGCCATCCTTGTCGTCGGTTCGCAGTGGGGCAAGGCGCAATGGCTGCGGACCGAGGTTCGAGGCGGCTATCGTGAGGTCTTCTCGGGAAATATCGGCGATACGGTCGCCAATTTCGCCGGGGGTTCGGCTTTCACCCTCGCGCCTGATCGCGACACGGGCGGCTGGGCCACGATCGGGATGTCGCTGAAAGGCGGATCGCAATACTCATACCTCGCCCTCGAGGGCGACGCGGACTTCCGCTCGGGCGAGCAGCGATACGATCTTCGCATCGCGGGCCGCTCCATATTCTGAGTCCGGTTGGCGCGCTTCCCGTGATCAGACTGGGAATGGAACAAGCGCGATGAGCTACGAGGCGGCGCTGTCGGCCTACGACAGGTTCGAGTTCACCGATCCCGATGGGCTATGGACGCGTCCAGTCTGGCGGCGGGGGTCGGGGCCAGCGGTGATCGTAATTCACGAGATGCCGGGTCTGCACCCCCTGGTCATCCGCTTCGCCGATCTATCGCCGCCGCGGGGATGACGGTCTTCTGCCCCAGCCTTTTTGGAGATCCCGGGCGACCGGTCTCCGTCGGTTATGCGATCACGACAATAGCCAGGACCCTCTGCGTCCGACGGGAGTTCAACGCCTGGTCCACCGGCGCCTCCAGCCCGATCGTCGACTGGCTGCGCGCGCTCGCGGTTTTCGCGCACAAGGACTGCGGCGGTCGCGGCGTGGGCGCGGTGGGCATGTGTTTTACCGGGAACTTCGCGCTCGCCATGATGACCGAGCCCTCCGTCGTGGCGCCCGTGCTTCGCAACCGTCTCTGCCGATGGGGCCGGGGGCGCGGTCCAAGGCGAGCTTCGGCGTCTCGCCCGCGGAAATCGCCTGCGCGAAACAACGGTTCGAGGATGAAGACCTTTCGATGATCGGCCTGCGTTTCACGAGCGACAAGCTTGTGCCCGATCAACGCTTCGCGGCGCTGAAATCGACCTTCGGCGACAGGTTCGAGGCGATCGAACTTCGCGACGAAGATGCGAAACCCGACCCGCGCATGAGCCCGCATTCGGTGCTGACACTTCATTTGCGCGACGACGGTCCCACAAAGGCGGCCGAAGACCGCGTGATCGGGTTTTTCAAGGCGCGGACGGCGGCATGACCGTGCGCTGGATCGTTCTGCTGGGGTTAGGGTTGCTATCGGGGTGCGCAGCGATCCGGCCTGTAGAGGCCGCCGGCGATGTCCACGCGTTCCTGGTCGCGGTACGCGACGATGACCATCGCGCCTTCGAGGCTTACGTGGATCGCACGGCGCTGCGCGCGCATTTGCAGGCGCGGGTGGTCACGGCGGCCAGATCGTCCGATCGCGGCGCCGCCGTCGAGTTCCTGGGCCTCGTCCTCTCCGGTCCGCTCGCCCGGGCCACGGACGCGGTGCTGGTCCAGCCGGAGGTGTTCCGCGCGATAGCCGAATACTATGGCTACCGGCCCGGCGAGCCGATCCCCAGCGCACTGGCGTTGTCCACGGTGTTGCGGCCGACCGCTGACGGCGCGGTCTGCGCCGCGGCTCGGCGGGACGGGCCCTGCCTGCTGACGTTCGCTCTCGAGGACGGCGTCTGGCGGCTTGTGGACGCGGACCCCACGGCGGCGCGCTCCAGGAGCGTGCGTTGAGGGGGCGCTGGCTTGCGCTCGCCGTCGGCTACGCCGCGGCCTGCGCGCCCGCGCACGCCGCGACGACGCGGATGTTCTCCTATGATCCAGGTGATGCGGAGACCCGCGCCGCCGCGGGGCCGATGACCTTCCAGTTTCAGCAGGGTCTGTTCGGCTCGCGATTCATCGCTCTTCGCTCGACCGAAGCCGACGCCACGGTGGAATTATCTCCCGCGTCGGAAGCGGTGCTCGGCCGAAGCCTCAAGTCGGTTACGGGGGCGGACGCCGAGGACCGGCGGCTTTACCAGATCAAAGCGGCCGACGAGGGCGACGCCTTGGTCGCGGCGCTCTGCCCAGGGTCGAAGCGTGGATGGCTCGCGATCGGCAAACCGGTCTATGGCCAGGATCTGCGCGTGGCGGTGATCGGTGACACGCCCGCCGTGACGCCGCGTCTTTGCCGCAACCTCCAGTTTACCTTCAGGGGCGAGTGGCGCCTGCCGAACGACGGAAAATTCGATACGCGGGCGCCGCCGGAGCGCCGTGGGCCCAGATGACGCACGAGGGACGTCGTCTCGTGTGATCGCCCGTCAGACCTTCTCTTCCGCCCCGAACGCGCGCACGGCCTCGATGAGGCCTTCGGCGGCGAGCTTGACGAGATCGCCGCCTTTTTCAGGCGTCGCGAGCCCCGGATCCGAACCCATCCGTCCATCCGGAAATCTCGCGCGGAAATCGGCGGCCTCGCGGATCGGACCAGTCGGCGCGATCTGGGGCGCATAGTTGGCGGATTTGATATCGGTCGGGTAGGCCCACTGGGTGATCGCGATCTCCGAAGGCGTGGCGTGACTGCCGTGGCCCACGGGAAACTGTTGTTGCGCCAGCCGCATGACGCCCTTCAGGTCCCACCAGTTGACGAGCTTACAGGCAAAGCCGATCCGGCCCCCCGCATAGCTGGACTTGGCGTAGATCTCCGAAAAGGCGGCTTCGATCGTGGCGACGTTCCCGCCATGGCCATTAAGGAAGAATATGCGCGTGAAGCCGTGGTGCGCGAGCGAGCGCACCCAGTCCTCGATCGCGGCCATGAAGGTCGAGGGCCGAAGGGCGATGGTGCCCGGAAAATCCAGATGATGCTGCGCCATGCCGACGTTGAAGGTCGGGGCGACGAGGATGTCGGCATTCTTTTGGGCCTCGTTCGCGACGATCTCGGGACACATCCAATCGGTGCCCAGCAGGCCGGTCGGCCCATGTTGCTCGTTCGATCCGATGGGAACGACCACTGTCGTGGAGCGCGCCAGGAAGGCCTCGATTTCGGGCCAAGTCGACTTGTGGAGCAGCATGGAGACGCACTTTGCAGGACTGTGACAACCAGCCTAAGTCGATAGCAATGAAAACGAGGCTAGGGGGAAAAATGCGGATCGCCGCCGTCGGTTTGCTTTTCATGTGCCTGAGCGGCGCCGCGCGGGCTGACGACGAGACGGCGCGCTGGGCCAGCGAAAGCGCTCGCGTGACGATCACGCGGGACGATCACGGTATCGCTCATGTGCGCGGCAAGACCGACGCCGACGCCGTCTTCGGCGCGGCCTACGCTCAGGCGGAGGACGACTTCAACCGGGTGGAGATGAACTATGTCACCGCGCTCGGCCTCACGGCTGAAACCGCGGGGGAAGGCGCGATCTGGAATGACCTTCGTCGGCGTCTCTTCATCGATCCCGAAGTCCTCAAGGCCGATTATGCGACGAGCCCGGCGTGGCTGAAGACCTTGATGGGCGCCTGGGCCGACGGCCTCAACGCTTATCTGTCGAGCCACCCGAAGGTCGCTCCGAAAGTCATCCGGCATTTCGAACCGTGGATGGCGCTGAGTTTCACCGAAGGCAGCATCGGCGGGGACGACGAGCGTGTGGGTCTTGCCGGCCTCGCGGCCTTCTACGGCGGAACCGCTCCCGCCGAGAGCCTGGCGGACGAGGTCGCCAAGTCCAAGGACCCCGGCGGATCGAACGGCATCGCGATCGCCCCCTCGAACACCCTCGGCGGGCATGCCCTGCTCCTTATCAACCCACACACGTCATTCTTCTTCCGCTCCGAACTGCAGATGACCAGCGACGAGGGGCTGAACGCCTATGGCGCCTCGACGTGGGGCCAGTTTTTTCTTTACCAAGGCTTCAACGCCCACGCGGGGTGGATGCACACGACCTCCGGCGTGGACAACGTCGATGAGTTTGCCGAGACGATCATCCATTGCGGCGACCGGCTTTTCTATCGCTATGGCGCGGAGGAGCGACCGGTCACCTCTCGAACCGTCACCCTACGATATCGTCTGGCGGACGGATCGTTTCGCTCCAGATCGTTCGTCACCTATGCGACGCACCACGGCCCCATTGTCCGAGCAGCCAACGGGAAGTGGATCGCGGTGGCGATGCTGAACAGCCCCGTCGCGCAGCTGGAACAGTCCTGGCTGCGAACCAAAGCGGTCGACTATGCGAGCTTTGTCGAGGTCGCCCAGCGCCGGGCGAACTCCAGCAACAACACCCTTTTCGCCGACGACAAGGGCGAGATCGCTTTCCTCGCCCCGCAGT
The DNA here is from genome assembly GCA_038231315.1 of Caulobacterales bacterium. Classification (GTDB taxonomy): domain Bacteria; phylum Pseudomonadota; class Alphaproteobacteria; order Caulobacterales; family Caulobacteraceae; genus Acaudatibacter. Next base: position 375,830 of record JBBRLN010000002.1, on the reverse strand, counting down.
TCGTACCCAAACGGGATTCCCGGTTCGACTACCGCTATCCGGTGGATGGCGCCGACCGCGCCACGGACTGGCGCGGGCTGCATGGTCTGAACGATCTGCCCAGTGCAGTGAATCCGGCCAGCGGCTGGGCGGTGAACACCAACAACGCGCCATGGTTCTCGGCCGGAGCGGCCAGTCCCCGACAGTCCGATTTTCCGCCCTATCTGGACACCTTCGGACAAAACTACCGCGGGATCCACGCCATTCGCCTGCTGATGGGACGCCACGACTTCACTCTGGAGAGTTTGCGGGCGGCGGCGTTCGACTCCGCCATGCCGGCCTTCGACGAGGTCATCCCGCCGCTCCTGGCCGCCTGGGACGGCTTGCGTGAGAACGATCCGATGAAGGCCAGGCTTCGCGACCAGATCGCGCTTCTACGCGGCTGGGATAATCGCTGGTCGGCGGATTCGGTGGCGACGACCTTGGCGGTTCTTTGGGGCGAAGACCTCTGGAACCCCGACAACGAGGATGGCGAAGGCCCCAAGGCGGTGGGGTATCTCCTGCGCCAGCCGGCCACGGCCAAGCTCGAGGCCCTCGCCCGCGTCACCGATCGCCTGACCCGGGATTTCGGAGACTGGCGCGTCGCTTGGGGACGCCTGAACCGTTTTCAGCGCGTGAACGACGACATCCGGCCGGCGTTCGATGACAGGGCGCCGAGCCTTCCCGTCCCCTTCGTCGCCGGGCGCTGGGGCTCTCTCGCCGCCTTCTCCGCCCATCGCTACCCTGGAACCAAACTTCTGTACGGCTCGAAAGGCAATAGCTTCGTGGCGGTCGTGGAGTTCGGGCCTCGCGTCCGCGCGCTGGCCGTGACAGCGGGCGGCGAGAGCGGCCACCCGGGCGATCCTCACTTCGACGATCAGGCCGAACGCTATGCCTCAGGCGCGTTGCGCGAGGTCTATTTCTACCCGGACCAACTGGAGGGGCACACCGAGCGGGCTTACCATCCGGGCAGCTGACGCTTTTCTCTCGATACCCACAAAGCTCACAAAGGAACGGCCAAGTCTCACGGAGAAACCGACGCCGAAGCCGCCACTTCGAGGATGTGCGCGAGGATATATTTCTTGCGGCGGGGCTGTCGTCGAATTCCTGCGCGAGACTTCGCGCCTCGGGCCGCTTTCGTGATAAAAACTTCGGGCCGACGCCCAAGAAACTTCAGGAAACGCCGAATTGAGTGACGACCGGATTTTCCCCGTGCCCGATACCTGGGCCGCCCGCGCGCTGATGGATGCGAGCGGGTACGCCGCCGCGTGGAGAGAGGTCGAGACCGATCCCGCCGCCTATTGGCGAAAGGTTGGCGAGCGGCTCGACTGGTCCACCCCCTTCGCCGAGGTGAAGGACACCTCATTCGATAAGGCGGACTTCCACATTCGCTGGTTCGCGGACGGCGAGTTGAACGCCTCCGTCAACTGCCTGGACCGTTACCTCGCCGCGCGCGGCGACGAGACCGCGATCATCTGGGAGGGCGACGACCCCGCCGAGAGCCGCCGCATCAGCTATCGCGAAGCTCACGCGGAGGTCTGCCGCATGGCCAATGTGATGAAGTCGCTGGGCGTGGTGAAGGGCGACCGGGTCACGATCTATCTGCCGATGATTCCGGAGGCGGCCTACGCCATGCTGGCCTGCGCGCGGATCGGGGCGGTCCACAGCGTGATCTTCGGCGGATTTTCGCCGGACTCGATCGCCGGCCGGATCCAGGATTGCGGCTCCCGCTTCGTCATCACTGCGGACGAGGGCCTGCGCGGCGGGCGCAAGGTGCCGCTCAAGGCCAATGTCGACAAGGCGCTGGAGAGTTGCCCGGACGTGAAGACCGTGGTGGTGGTGAAGCGCACCGGCGCCGATGTCCCCACGGTCTCAGGTCGGGACGTCGACTACGACATCGCCCGGCGCGGTGCGGCGGCCCACTGCGCCCCCGAGCCGATGAACGCCGAGGACCCGCTGTTCATCCTCTACACCTCCGGCTCGACCGGCAAGCCGAAGGGCGTGCTTCACACCACCGGCGGTTACCTCGCCTGGGCCGCCCACACCCACGAACTGGTGTTCGATTATCGGCCGGGCGAGGTGTTCTGGTGCACCGCCGATGTGGGTTGGGTGACCGGCCACAGCTATATCGTCTACGGTCCCCTGGCCAACGGCGCGACAACGCTCATCTTCGAGGGCGTGCCGACCTACCCCAGCAATTCGCGTTTCTGGGAGGTGATCGACAAGCACCGTGTCGAGATCTTCTACACCGCGCCGACCGCCCTTCGCGCCCTGATGCGCGACGGCGACGAGCCGGTGACTCGCACCTCCCGCGCCTCCCTTCGCCTGCTGGGGACAGTCGGCGAGCCGATTAATCCAGAGGCTTGGCTGTGGTATTACCGCGTCGTCGGCGAGGGGCGCTGCCCGATCGTGGATACCTGGTGGCAGACCGAAACCGGCGGCGCCCTGGTCGCGCCTCTCCCGGGCGCCACGCCGCTCAAACCTGGGTCGGCGACGAAGCCGCTGCCCGGGATCAAGCTCCAGCTGGTCGACGCCGAGGGCCGGGTGCTGGAAGGCGCCACGAGCGGCAATCTCTGCATCACCGATAGCTGGCCCGGCCAGATGCGCACGGTCTACGGCGACCCCCAACGCTTTTTCGACACCTATTTCAGCACCTATCCCGGCAAGTATTTCACCGGTGACGGATGCCGCCGCGACGCCGATGGCTACTACTGGATCACCGGCCGGGTGGACGACGTGATCAACGTCTCAGGCCACCGCCTGGGCACCGCCGAGATCGAGAGCGCCCTGGTCGGCCATCACGCGGTCGCAGAGGCCGCCGTGGTCGGCTTTCCGCACGACATCAAGGGTCAGGGCATCTGGGCCTACGTCACGCTGAAGCGGGATCACGAACCGCACGACGACCTCAAGGCCGCACTTGTCGCGCATGTCCGCCAGGAAATCGGTCCCTTCGCTCATCCCGACGTGATCCAGTGGGCGCCGGGCTTGCCCAAGACGCGATCGGGAAAGATCATGCGCCGCATCCTGCGCAAGGTCGCCGAGGGCGAGACGGAGAACCTCGGCGATACGACGACGCTGGCCGATCCGGGCGTAGTGGATGATCTGGTTAAGAACCGCGCGGGTTGACGTTGCGGATGGGGGAATGATGAAGATTTTGCCGATGGGATTGGCCGTCGCCGTCCTGGTCGCCAGCCTCGCGGCGCGGGCTGACCCGTCCGTCACGAACAAATGCGTTCTGCGCCAAGTCGGGGAGCTCGCGGTGTCGATGGACGGCGGCGATCCGGTGATACAGGCGGCGGTGAACGGCCAATCCGTCGCCATGGTCGCCAACACCGGATCGTCCAGCACGAGCCTGGGCAGGAAGGCGGCGGCGAAACTGGGCCTCAGCGTCAAGACGCTCGACTATGTCAAATTGTACGAAGGAAACGGCGCCGAGACCGTAGGCGAAGCCAGGGTCAAAGACTTCAAAGTGGGTCCGCTGGAGGCCAAGAACATCGACCTGATGGTTAGCGGTTCCAGCGAATATGGCGAGCTTGGCATCCAGTTTTTGCGTCAAAGCGACGTAGAGTTCGACTTCCCAGAAGGGAAGATCCGCTTCTTCAAGCCGGAGGGCTGCGCGGGCGACCAAGTCGTCTACTGGGGCAAATCGTACGCCGTGGCGCCCATCCGCTCCAACAGCACTCTGGGCGATATCGTCGTGGAGGTGAATGTCTCCGGTCAACCTATTCTGGCGGAAATGGCGTCCGGCGGGGGCCGCTCCATAATCTCCCCCGTGGGCGCCCGTCTTGCGGTGACGACCAAGGGCGCCCCGGCCACGCTGGGCTCTACGGCCGTCCCCGGCGAAGTCGCCACCTTCGCCTCATTTTCCTTCGGTGATGAAACCATCCACAACGCGAAGATCGGTGTGGCCGACGTCTTTCGTAAGGATCGAGAGGCTCTCGTCGGCTCTCGCATCGCGAGCGAAATTATTCGTCGCCCCGACATGGTGCTAGGCTTCGACTTCTTCCGCGCCCACCGGATCTACGTCTCGAAGAGTCAGAACAAAGTCTACGTCAGCTATATGGGCGGACCGGTCTTCGACACCCGCCGGAGTCCGTCCGAGGCGGCAGGATCAACGCCGCCACATTAGCTGGTGGTCAGGCGTCTTCCTTCACCTTGCGCTTGCGGAAGGTCGGATTGAGCACCTGTTTGCGCAGGCGGATGGATTTGGGCGTCACCTCCACCAGCTCGTCATTGCCGATATAGGCGATGGCTTGTTCCAAGGTCAGCCGGCGGGGCGGGGTCAGGCGGATGGCTTCATCCTTGCCGGAGGCGCGGACGTTGGTCAGCTGCTTGGCTTTCATCGGATTGACGTCGAGATCGTCCGGCTTGGAATTTTCGCCGATGATCATGCCCTGATAGGTCTTCTCGCCGGCGCCGACGAACATCGTGCCGCGATCCTCCAGGTTCCAGAGGGCGAAGGACGCCGTCTCGCCGTCGGAATTGGAGATCAGGGCGCCGTTGCGCCGCCCCTCGATCGGGCCTTTGTACGGTTCGTAGTGCGAGAACACGCGGTTGAGCACGCCCGAGCCGCGGGTGTCGGTCAGGAACTCGCCCTGATAGCCGATCAGAGCTCGAGAGGGGGCCTCGAAGCCCAGCCGGGTCTTGCCGGTTCCGGACGGACCCATGTCCTTGAGCTCAGCTTTGCGCGCCGAGAGCTTCTCGATGACGATCCCGCTGTATTCTTCGTCGACATCGACCGTAACGTCTTCAATGGGTTCCAGGCGCTTGCCGCTTTCCGGATCGGTCTGATAGACGACGCGCGGTCGGCTGATCGAGACCTCAAAGCCTTCGCGCCGCATCGACTCGATCAGAACGCCCAGCTGCAATTCGCCTCGCCCGGCGACCTCGAAGGCGTCCTTCTCGTCGGTTTCGGCGATCTTTACCGCGACATTGGCTTCCGCTTCGCGCAGCAGCCGTTCGCGAATGACCCGACTTTGGACCTTGTCGCCCTCGCGGCCGGCGAGCGGGCTGTCGTTGACCGATACCGTAATGGCGATCGTGGGCGGGTCGATCGGCTGCGCCGGCAAGGCGCCCTCGGCGTCCATGGCGCCGATCGTATCGGCCACGGTGGCCTTGGTGAGACCGGCCACGGCGACGATATCGCCCGCGATGGCTTCCTCGATGGGCTGACGCTTCAGGCCGCGAAAGGCGAGCAATTTGGTGACGCGCCCGCGCTCGACCTCCACCCCCTCGCGCGACAGGGCGCGGAGCGCCATGCCGGGGGTGAATCTTCCGGATTCGACGCGACCCGTCAGCAGCCGCCCGAGGAAGGGATCGGCCTCGATCAGGACCGCCAATAGCTGCGCCGGTTCGTCGATCCGCGCCTCGGCGGCCGGCGGCGGAATGTGTTCCACGATCTTGTCGAACAAGGGCGCGAGGCTGTCGCGAGGATCGTCGATCTTCGTCGCGGCCCAGCCGTGCTTGCCGCTCGCATAGAGGTGCGGGAAGTCGAGTTGTTCATCGCTGGCGCCGATCGCGGCAAAGAGATCGAACGCGTCGTTGAGCACCCTGTCCGGATCGGCGTGCGGGCGATCGACCTTGTTGAGAACCACGATCGGCCGCAGGCCGAGCTTCAGCGCCTTGCCCAACACGAATTTCGTCTGCGGCATGACGCCTTCCTCGGCGTCCACCAGCAGCAGACAGCCATCGACCATGCCGAGGATGCGCTCCACCTCGCCACCGAAATCGGCATGACCGGGCGTGTCGATGATGTTGATGCGCGTTTCGCCCGCCGCGCCATGCCAGAGCACCGATGTCGCCTTGGCGAGAATGGTGATCCCGCGCTCGCGCTCCTGATCGTTGGAGTCCATGGCGCGTTCGACGTGGGATTCGTTGGCCCTGAACACACCCGATTGGGCCAGCATCTGATCGACCAGGGTCGTCTTGCCATGGTCGACGTGGGCGATGATCGCGATATTGCGCAGGGACATGAACTTGTTTTCGCTAAGGGTCTTGCCGCTGATGGCGGGTTTTGGGGCTGAACGCCATCCCAAGCCGCTACAGGTTCCGCGGCGCGTGAAAAAAATTGTGGACGGCAGTGCGTTGCACAATACACAGGCGGGCCGCCCAAGGCGAATGCATTCTGACGTTCACGACGAATGAAACCGAACTTTACAATTGAAACCGGCAAAATGGCTTGCGCCGTTGTGCGCTGCAACGTAGATAACGCTCACGACGCGTCGCTGACGTATCTGCCCTTCTTGGGCGTTTCCTCCCTAATGAACTAGGCCGCGCCTCCGACAGGAGCGCGGCCTTTTTTTTACGGTGCGGTCCAGTCCACCGCGGCCAGCGCCTTGAATAGTCGGTCCAGGTTGGCTTTCAAAGCTGCGAAAGCGCGGCTGGGGACGGGGCCGTCTCGCTCGAGGTAGAGCGAGCGATTGATCTCGAGCTGCAACGCGTGGGTCCGGTGGTGCGGCTTGCCGTAATGCTCCGTCGTGTAGCCGCCGGCGTAAGGCGTGTTGCGCACCACGCGATAGCCCAAGGCGGTCAATTCGCGCTCTATGCGCCTGACGATGGCGGGCGCGCAGGCGGCGCCGAAACGGTCGCCGAGCACGATATCGGCGGTTCGCCCGGCGCAGGACAGCGCGGCCGCTTCGGCGGGCATTGAGTGCCAATCGAGCAAGATCGCCTGGCCGTTGGCGGCCCTGGCGCGGTGAAGAAGATCGCTCAGGGCTTGGTGGTAGGGTCCGTGAACCATGGCGACGCGTTCCTCCGCCTCGGCGAAGGTCAGCTTCCGGTCATAGATTTCTTGGCCCTCGCGGACGATCCTGGCGATCGCGCCCAGACCCGCGGCGACGCGAGGCCCGCGACCCCGCGCGAAACTCGGCAGCTCGTCCTCGAACATCAGAGGGTCCAGCTCCCAGGGCTCGCGGTTGACGTCAAAAAAAGCTCTCGCGAACCGCGCGTTGATGACGGGGATGCCGCACTTCGGCGCGCCCGCGATGAGTTGATCGACATATGCGTCTTCCGACCCTCTGATCTCGCGCTCGCTCAGCGCTGTGGCCGCCATGAAGGAGTCAGGATAGATTCGGCCCGAGTGAGGGGATCCGAACACAAGGGGGCTCGCCGGCCCCTCCGGCGAATCGACGTGAAACGACGGGATTTCCGGGCGCTCGACCTCCGTCACCGAAACTGGATTGATCATATCGCGATAGTTGTTGAACCATGGCGGTCGGTCAAATGTCGCCCGAGTCGGGCGAGGAGACGAAGCCGATGAACCCGGAGATCGAGGCGGCTGCGTTGGATGGCGTTCTGACCGGGCGTCGCGCTAGAAAAGGGCTCCACCTGCCGCCCGGGTCCCCGTGCGCCAACTGCGGCTCCACGCTGCGGGGCGACTGGTGCCACCAATGCGGGCAATTCGCCGAGGATTTCCATCGTTCGATCGGCCGGCTCGCGATGGAGGCGGTCGAAGGCCTCACCCATCTGGACGGTCGCTTCTGGACTACCGTACCCCAACTCATCCTCCATCCGGCCCGCCTGACAAGAGCCTACATAGACGGCCACCGCGCCGCGCAAATCCCGCCCTTGAGGTTGTTCCTCGTGGTTCTGCTTCTGGTGTTCCTCGCCGGCTCCGTCGGGGGCGGTCGAACCAAACTGGCGACCATCGATTCAAAAGATCCAACACCGCGGACGTTGACCGCCGACAGGCTCAAGGACGTGAAAGTCCAGTTCGGCTCGACTGTTAACAAGGGGGCCACCGCGTGGCTCCAGCAAAGGCTGGCGACGGCGATGAGCGATCCGGAGCGATTCAAACTTGCGATGGAGAGCCAAGGCGAACGATTCGCCTTGCTGTCTCTGCCGCTCGCCACGCTCATCCTCAGCATGTTGTTCGCATTCAAGCGCGAGTTTTTCGTGTTCGATCACACGATATTCGCCCTGCATTCCCTCTCGTTCCAGGGTTTGCTGATCACCGTGGCCTCGCTGATCGGCGCGCTGTGGGAACCGGCGGGAACGATCCTCTTCCTCGCCGCGCCCGTTCATCTCTTCGCGCACATGCGGGGGTTCTACCGAACAGGGGTCTTTTCGACCCTGGCGCGCATGACGCTGCTGGCGATGATTTCGCTGGTGGGCTTCGTGATTTTGATGCTGCTTCTAGTCCTCGTCGGCCTGAACGCCATGGGGCCCAGCTAAGTCAGCTGAGGCCGAGCGCAGGAAGGCGAATCTCGAACGTCGTGCCTTCGCCGACCACGCTAGTACAGACGATCTCGCCGCCGTGGCCCTTTATGACCGACTGCACGAAGGCGAGCCCCAGGCCTGCGCCATCGACGGAGCCGACCTTGCCCTCGGTGTGGCTGAACCGCCGGAACAGCTTGGCGACAACCTCGGGCGGCATTCCACGACCCTCGTTGCGTATGGTGCAGATCACCGTGGCGCTATCCCCGGCGAGCGCTTCGCTGACGGCGCAAACGATCCGTCCACCCGGCTCACTGAATTTCACGGCGTTGTCCAAGAGGTTGATGAAGGCGCGGATCAGCAGCGCCCGATTGCCGTTGACGATGAATTCGCGCTCCCCGGTCTCGGTGACGATCCTGACGCCGCGCGAAGAGGCGAGAGTCCACAGATCGTCGGCGGCTTCGATGACGGCGTCGGCGACGTCGGTGGGTTGACGCTCATAGGCGCCGGCGTCCGCGCGGGCGAGCCGCAGGAAGCCATCGGCCAGTTCGATGGTGCGCTGGGCGTAATGGACAATGCGGGCTTTCAGGGACACGCCGATCGACGCCGCGTCGTCGCTGACCAGGGCCAGGATGGAGGCCTGAGGCGAGCGCATGTCGTGGGTCAGGAGTTGCAGGGCTTCTTCCCGCACCACCTCGGCGCGTCGCAATGCTGTGATATCGACGAAACGCGCGACCCAGCCGAGGGGCTTGCCATCACCATCGGTCCAGGGGACGTGCATGATCTCTCGCACGCTGCCGTCGTCGCCCGCGCGCTCGCCGATCCAGGGATGTTCGGGCGCCTCAAAAGTTTCGGGGGTAAATCCCGGAGGCTGACTGGAGGCGAAAAACCGTTCGACATCGGCGGGCGTCACTACGGGGCTTCCGCTGAAGAGCTTCGCGGCCTCCGCATTGGCCAGGGTGATCCGGCCATCCAAGCCGACGAGAAGTGTCGGGTCGGGAAGACTTTGAACCGCCGCGCCCACGAGGCGGCGCAGTCCGCGCACCCGCGCGACGGTGTCCCGCAAGAGATCGACCTGGTTGAAGATATGATCCTGACCCAATCGCGCGCTGGAGCGCGAGCTCACGGCCAAATCGGGATCATCGGCGAGGCGCGTCAGTTCCTCGATCATATAGGCGCTCACCCCGCTCAAACGCCGCCAGGTCCACAAGGGCTGGGCGAGCGCGAGCACAACCAAGGTCGAAACGGGCGGAGCCCAGACCCGGAATCCGAAGAGAAGGACGGCGCTTCCGCCCGCGAAAGCGGCCATCAGCGCGATGCCCAGAAACCCGGCGCTGTTGGGCGGCAGCCGCAGGAACCCCACCATGAGCAGCCAGAGCGCCGCTAAACCGAAAACGATCCGCGCACCGACGGGCGCCTCGACGATTCCACGCCCCGCGATCAGCGTTTCGAGAAAATTCGCTTGGATTTCGATTCCGGACATGACGCCGTTTTCGCCGCCGACCGGGGTCGAGAACTGATCGCCCAGACCTGGCGCTGTCGCCCCCACCAACACATAGCGCCCCCGAAAGAACGCCTCGGGAACCTCGCCTCGGAGCACGTCGACGAATGGGATCGTGGTCACGTGTCCCGGCGGACCGTCGAAGGCGATCAGCCGACTTCCCACCGCATGGAGCGGCGCCGCGGCGGGGCGAGGCTTGTAGGCGGGCAGGCTGTTCAAGAGGCCGCGTCGCGGTTGCCCCGCGTCGGCGGCCAGAGCGGCGATGTGAGTCCAACGCCGTTGACCGTCGATGGCGAGATCGAGCTTTCGCACCAGACCATCGCCATCGGGGCGGATCATGGCCTGACCGATGGTCGCCCCGTTCCGGACAGGCGGGATCGGCCAGAGGGGGTCGTAACCCCGACCGTCGCTTCCCGGTGACCGGAACAACATCGGGGCGAAGACCCGAGGCAATCGGCTCAAGGCGAGGCCCAAGGCGCGGTCGGCCTCTGGATCGGGATCCGGCTCGAGGAAGAGGACGTCATAGACGACCGCCAGCGGGCGATAGGCCGCCAGCCGCTCGAGCAGTTGGGCGTGTGTGCGTCTAGGCCACGGCCATGGCCCGATCGCCCCCAGGCTGCGATCGTCGATCGCGACGACAATGATATTCGGCGGCGGCGGACGGACCGACGAGCGAGAGGCCCAATCGTAGAAGAGGTTGTCGGCCCGCTCGGTCGCTCCCGTCAGGCAAAGCGCCACGAGACCGACAGTCAGTGCGAGAGCCAACGCCAACCAGTCGCGCGATACGCCTCGGATCGGCATGTCTAGATGGTCTCGAGGCTCAAACTACGTTGCGTCCCGCGCTAACAAGGCCTCGCTTTGGTCAGCCTCCAGTCCCGATAGCCGAACCCGGCTGCAGGCGATCGAGGTTATAGTCCCGCGGGAAACCTTCAACGCCATGTTCGTCGATGGCGGTCACTCGCGCAATCAGCGTCTTAGCCGCGATGGGATCGAAACGCGCGACGCCCTCGGAGACTGTCCGCTCCGCGACGATGTCCGTGATGGCCGGATCGCGTGCTAGAAGGAAATGGTAGCTGTATCCGCTCTTTGGATGGGCGATGCGGAAAACCCATCCACGACTCACCTGCACGTCGCCCGGCGGCTGCAACTCGGGGGCCGCGGGAAGCGGGATGATCCGCCGCGCGCCGCCACGCGCGCGTTGGGCGGCCTCTCCGGTGATGATGTCCTTGGACGCGCCGCCACCCACTGACGCCTCCGCGACTATCCCCTCGATCACCTCCAGCGTCGAACGCGCGGCTCCCGCGTCATAGGCGACGCGAAACTCGGTTCCGCGCACCGCCGCGACGGCCGCCGGGGTGCGGATATCGAAGCGATCGGAAGTTCCGCGGAGGGGCGTAACCGCCATTTCACCGCGCCCGCTTTCGATCACGAAATCGCTGCGGGCCGCCCGCCCCGACGCCCCCAACTCTAGCCGCGCCACCCTCATGGTTGTGTTCGACGGGAGCGTCACGCGCGTGCCGTCGGGCTGGGTCAGCGTGACGAATGAATTTGGGCCGGTGGTTATGCGGTCGCCCCGTTTGAGTGCGCCGCCCTTCACGAGAATCACCCTGGCTCCCGAAGACGCTATTCTGAACACCGTCCCCGTCACCGCCGCCGCCGTGAGCGACGCGGGCTCAGCCTTCGAGGGTCGAGCGGGAACGTGGATCACGGCGCCGTCCCTGAGGAAGTCCGGATCGCGCAGGCCGTTCAAATGCTGGATCGAGATCGCTCCCCCGTGACCCAATGCTAGACGGGCCACCAGCCCGCTCAATGTGTCGCCGGGCCGCACACGATAAAGTGTCGTCGCGCCGTAGCCTTGAGGACGTGGAACGCTCGCCGCCTGGACGGGTCCCGTCGCAAACAAAGTCGCCGCGAAGGCGACGGCGATTTCCCTCACGAGGTCTCGAGCGCCGCGCCGACCGCGGGTTCAACCTGCTCGAGCCGGTAACCGAAGCTGTACACCGACGAAAGCCGCAGGCCGTTTTCCGGACGCAGACCCAATCGATTGCGGATCTGAGAGATATGCGCATCGAGGGTGCGGCTCATCATGTCGGGACCATGGCCCCAAACCGCCTCCATGATGTAGCTCCGCGACAGGGGCCGCTGCAGATTACGGAAGAGCAGCAAGGCGAGCGTGAATTCCTTCGCGGTGGTCACGACCGGCTTCCCGGAAATCGTCAGCGTCCGTTGCTGCACGTCGAAGCTGTATTCGCCGTAGACCTCGACCGTACGTTTGCCCGCGCCGCCGTAGACCCGGCGTAGAACCGCTTCGACGCGCGCTTTTAGAACATCGTCTTGAATCGGCTTGGTCACATAGTCATCCGCCCCCGAAGTCAGGCCGGCGACGATGTCTGTCTCACCCACGCGCGCGGTGATCATGATCACCGGGGGCGAGGGGTCGAGATGTTCGCGAACCCAAGCCAACACCTCGATCCCGCTGGTGTCCGGCAGGCTCCAATCCAGCAGCAGCAGATCGAAAGAGTTTTGCCGAAGCTCCTTCAGCATCGCCTTGCCGTTGCGAAACTCCAACGCCGTGTGGCCGGACTCGACCATAAGCTTGCTAATGTGCGCCCCCAACGCACTATCATCATCAAGAATAGCTAAACGCATATTTTCCCTCGTGCCCTAAACCGAAAGATCGCAAAAGAATGAAAAACGAATTCGTTCCTTTGTTTTCTTGCCCTCTAAAATTTCCTCTAACGCGCTATGCGTGTATTTGTTTTCAAAGCGTCGCCGCCGCTTGTTCCACCAAGTGTCGAATGAACGCAAAGTCATGAGAAGGCCGACACCCTGCGAGCCACCCCCCTTGGCGTCTGCGCCCTTGCGCCTCGTCCCTTGTCTGATATACGCCCCGATCCCCGGGTTTGCCGGACCTGGACGCGTAGCTCAGCGGGAGAGCACTACGTTGACATCGTAGGGGTCGCTGGTTCAATCCCAGCCGCGTCCACCATCTTTTTTATCTCCGTTGGCAATACAATGCGGCAAGCCCGCCGCAAGCATATACTCATTTCTTCCTCTCAAGGGCGTCAGGGCGGATCCTCCTCCCATGTACATTTGTTAAAAATTTGACTGACGGTACGCTATTTTCTTGACGCCCGGACATGAACGGCAGTCACATCGAATAACCTCAAGAAGTTTCTCGCAGACTGTCAGGAAATTATCAAACTAGACACTTGCAATAAAAACTGCTCTGGGCGCGTTTATTCTAGTATAAATCGCGCGGCTGACGCCTCGCGAGCCTAAATCCCAGAAATTGGCAAAATCTCGCCTGAGGCCGATGTTGGACGTTCCACGAATACACCCGTCCGCAATATGTAAAATCACTTTTTTAAAGGTAATTTATCGTCAAGTTAGGACCCGCCGACTTTTCTGACAGTAACAAATCGCACTCTTTCCGGCTCCGGACGTGTCCGCGCGGTGCGCGATCGCCTGCCGAGGCGATCGACGGCGAGATCTCACGTCGGACGGATGAACGACAAATCGTTAGAACCCTTGGGCCGCGGGAGGCTCCGCGACGTCGCCCATCATGATGTCGGCTTTCGCCTGCAATTCGGCTCCTCGGCGATGAATGTAGAGCCCGATCCCCACAATGATCATGGCCGTGACGACAATCGCGGCGATCCCCGCCGGTCGACCCACGGCCTCGAACATCGACCCGAACAGATACCCGCCCGCCCCGAAGACCAGGGTCCAGACGATGGCGCCGAGCAGATTGAACGTCGCGAACCGCGCGGCGGGCATCCGATTGGCGCCCGCGAGGACACCCCCGAAGGGACCCACCAGGGCGACGAACCTGAGAAAGAAAACGATTTTTCCACCGTGCACGGCGAACAGGTAACGGCCGAGACGCACCCGCCGCGCGCCGAGGCCGACGAACCGGCCATATCGCTCCAGGGCGGCGGACCCTAATAGGCGACCGATGAGGTAGCCGCCAAATCCGCCGATCGCCGCTCCGGCCGTCCCGGCCGCCAGAAGGCCCGCGACACCCAGGCGGTGGGTGTTGGCGGCGTAGACCGCGGCGGCGATCAGGATCTCGCCTGCTGGGACCGGGATACCCGCGCTCGCCAACGCGACGGCGATGAAGGTGGCGAGATAGCCGAAATGGGCGACGAGCGTCGAAAGGTGGGCGGCGTTCATGGCTGTTCATGCGCTTCGGCGCTCGCCGTGTCATCGCGGCGCCGACGCCGCCGGAGCCGCCCGGTGAAGCGGGCGGGATCGACCAGGCGCGCGAGGGTTTGGGGCAGAGGGGAGGGCAGGCCAGACACGATTGCCGCGATGTGCTCCGCCAGCAGGGGGGCCAGACAGAAACCGCGCGATCCCAGGCCGCTCAGGACATAGAGGCCGTCCCGGTCGTCGCCCACGGCCCCGGCCAGAGGCAAAAAGTCGGTCGTCGTCGCGCGGATTCCGGTGTGCGCCTTCATGGCCGATCCTCTCAGCCGCGCGGCCATGGCTGGGAGAACCGCCCCGAGCGCCGCGAGGTTCCGCTCGTGATCGATCTCGCGTTCATCGGTCGACACGTCGCCGCGATCGTGGGTCGCGCCGAACATCGCGCCGCCGGCGCAGGGCAGAATGTAGCCGCCGGCCAGGGTGGCCAGGGGCGCGGCCTCAACCGTGGACCAGCTCGCCTGCCCCCGCACGGCGCCGAGCTTCAGCGTCGGCGCCAGGGTGTTGCTGGCGTATCCGCCGGCGACGATGACGACGTCCGCTGTCGCCATCGCCGCGCCAGAGGCGGACTCCAGGCTCCACCCCTCCGCGCCCCGCGACAGCCCGGCCACGGGCCGTGACGGCTGATCCCCTAGCCAGGCCGACAGCAGGCGACGGGGATCGACCACGATCGCCTCGTCGATCGCCAAGCCGGACGAGGACGGCTCGCCCAGCAGGCTCGACGCCGCGTCGGCGGTCAAGACACGGATTGTGGGCGGATCGAAAAGGTCTCCCCCGGCGATCTTCCTGAAGCGATCGATATCGTTGGCCGTCCGGGCGAGATTGAGCGCCCCCGTCGAGATGATCCCGCACGGTATCTCCCGATAGAGGTCGATGGCGCGATGGAAGGCCTGGGCGAAAAGGGCCGCCGGCGCCGCCAGCCCTGCGTCCAGACGCGGCGAGACCAGGGCGCAAGGCCCGCTCGAGGCGTTGGGCGCGCGGGTCTGTTCGGCGAAGACCTCCGCCGCAACGCCCAGGGCGAAGAAGGCGCGGCGCAGCGCCGCCGCCGCTATGCCGCCGCCGATGATCGCGACCGTTAGAGGCCGAGGCGCGGATCCCGAGGTCTCGACCGCGAACCGTCCCTCCAGCCGCTCGCGCTTGCGCCCGAAACCGGGCTTGCGATCGACCCGGAAGGCCGCCGCCGCCAGGTCGCGACGCACGGCCGCGGCGACGGTGTAGGTCGCCAGGCGGGCGCCGGGGGCGCTTCGCTTCGCGACGAGGTCGATCACCTCGGGCCGCCACATTTCGGGATTTCGGGATGGCGCGAAACCGTCGAGAAACCAGGCGTCGGCACGCCCGCTCCAGCCCTCCAGGCCCCCCTCCACCTCCATCACGGCGATGTCCAGGGTGGCGCCGAAGGCCGCCAGGTCGAGGCGGTGATAGCCCCGCGCCAAGCGCGGCCAGCGCTCCAGCAAGGCGGCGACGACGTCGGCGACCTGCGGCCATCCGGCCAGCGCGCGGGCGGCTTGCGCGCGGGACATGAGCTGTCCCTCCACGCTGAAGATATTGAGGCGCGCGCCGGGCGGGCGCGATCGGCGCCAGAGATCGAGGAGAGCGACGATATTGAGCCCGGTTCCGAACCCGAGTTCGGCGACCGTGAAGCGATCCTTGCCTTGCCAGGCCTCGGGCAGATCGCAGCCAGCGAGGAAGACGGCCCGCGCCTCGGCTAGGCCGTCCTCGCGCGAAAAATAGACGTCGTCGAAGGCGCGGGAGCGGGGTGGTTCGCCCGGCGTCCAGGCGACGTCGGCGGGTCCGACACGAAACTCCGTCACGCGACCACGCTCAGCAAAAGAAAAGGGCCGCCCCGACGGGACGGCCCTTCCCCAAGTCTAGTGTCGACTTTGAGCTCAGCTCGGCTTCTTGGCGTCGCCAGCGGCGGCCTTGGCGTCCATGGCCGACTTGTTCGCGCTGTCGGCGGACATGGCGGCGGAGTTCGCATCGGCGGCGGCGGCCGGAGCGGCCGTGGCGGCGGCCGCGGGGGCGGCGTCGGCGGCGGCGGTCTTGGAGGCGTCGGCCGAAGCGGCGGCGGCGTCGGCCGAAGAGGCGGCGGCGTCAGCCGACTTGTCGGCAGGCTTGGAGCAGGCGGCGACCGACAGAGCGGCGACGGCGGCGCCGGCGATCAGCACCTTGCGGAAAAGTTCGGTGGTCATGACGGGTGAGTTCCTTGTGAGGGGGAAGCGCGGTGCGAAAACAGCTCGCCTTTTGATGAGTGAACAGTCCTCGAAGCGCGGAGCGATTATGCCGGGTTGGCGATGGGAAGCAAGCCTTCTCTTCACGAGGCCGTGATCACGTTTTTTCGGCCCGTAGCCTCCCAATCACGGGGGGCCGAGCGCCTGATCAGGTCGTCTGTAGGCGTCGGATCATATCGGGGGAAAGGTAGCCGTCGGCGGGGAGGCCGCGAGACCTCTGCCACGCCCGCAGGGCCTGACGGGTGCCGAGGCCCGCGACGCCGTCCACCTGCCCCGAATAGAACCCCTTCGCCGCGAGGGCCGACTGCGCCGCCATGCGATCGCTGAGCGAGAGCGGCGTTTCATGAGGCCATGGCGCGACGACCCCCGCGCCGCCGTCGATGCGGTCGGCGAGGAACCCGACCGCCAGGGCATAGGCGACGGAGTTGTTGTACTTCCGGATCGCGAAGTGGTTCGGCCCGGCGAGGAAGGCGGGACCCGCCGCGCCCGAGGGCAGCAGCAGGACCCATTTCGCCGCGCCGTCGGCCTCGTCCCATTGACCGCCGGCCGCTCGCCCGACCCCTTTGGCCGTCCACCAAGCGGGGGTTTCTTCCGGCCCTTCGCTGAGACCGTGATCGAAACCGGGCGGCAGAGTGACCTCCCGCGCCCAGCCCTCGCCCCGCCGCCAACCCGCCTTGGCGAGCAGATTCGCCGCCGAGGCCAGGGCGTCCGGCGCGGAGCCCCAGATATCGCGCTTGCCGTCTCCGTCGCCGTCCACGGCGGAGGAGAGAAAGGTGGAGGGCAGCATCTGGGTCTGCCCCATGGCGCCGGCCCAGGAGCCGCGAAGCCTTGCGCGCGGCGCCTCGCCCGAACCGATGATCTGCAGACAGGCCAGCAGCTCGCCTTCCGCCCAGGCTCGCCGCCGCCCGGTCGCCGCCAGGGTGGCGATGGAGCGGATGACGTCGAGATCGCCCTGCTGCGCGCCATAGCCGGACTCCATCGCCCAGATCCCGATCAGAACCGCGCGCGGCGCGCCGAAGCGGCTCTCCATGGCCGGGAAGCCCGCGATCGACGCCGCCTTCGCCCGGCCCAGGCTGACGCGCCCTTCGCTCACCGCGCCGCGCACATAGTCGCTCACCGGCTTGGCGAACTCGGGCTGACGGCCGTCGGCGGCGATCACCCGGGGGTCCGGCGACAGCCCCGCCAGCTCGGCGTCGAGCAGCGTCCGCGCGACCCCGGCGGCCAGGGCCCGGCCGCGAAATCCCTCCAGCCAGTCCGTGAAATAGTCCGCGCCTCCGGGCGCCGGCGCGTCGGACGGCATCGGCGCCTGACCCATCAGGGGCAGAGCGGCGGCGGCGAGGATCAGGTTGCGGCGGTTCACGAGCTATCCTGGCGGCGTTGACTTTTGCGTCCCCCCTCCCTTATACGACCGCCCCTTGCTCATTGCCTAAAAGATCGAACCCCGCGCCATGAAAGTCAGAAGCTCGCTGAAGACGCTGAAGACGCGCCATCGCGACTGCAAACTCGTGCGTCGCAAGGGCCGCCTCTATGTGATCAACAAGACCAACCCGAGGTTCAAGGCCCGCCAGGGCTGATTCCTGGACGACCCGCTTGATGGCGCGAACTCGCATCGGCGCCGCCATATTCAGAAAATCGCCGCAAACCTCTGAAAAGTAACGGCTAATCCGCGAAGCATAGCCGCGCGCGGCGGCGGGCCGTGGCATCTTTTGGCACCCGAAACGGCGCCCGGGAGCGTCTGGCAACGGCGCGCGGACGGCTTGCGACGCCGCGCAACGGACGAATGCGCCGGGTTCGGGTGGTTGTGGGTGGGATTTCATAGTCGCGGTCCAGGCTCATCTACGCGTCGGTCGGAAAGTCGGTTGTAAAAGTCGCATTCTGCAACTATTTATCTTCGCGGTCAAGATTTGCTGTCGAAACGAGAGGGATGTCAGGCGCTCCGGAGAAGGCGGCGCGGCGGCGCCCGGCGTTGTTAAAGCGATCGCTCTGGGGCAAGCCTCGAGGCGCGACGCGACCTATCGCGCGATGCTCCGGTCAGACGATGAGGTGAGTCCTGAAACGCCAGCCGGCCATCGACCTCCTCTTCGCGCTATCGCTCTGCGTGGCCGGGGCGCTGGCCCTCCCGACGCCCGCCGCGGCCGCGGGGCCGAGCTTCGCCGATGGGGCGATCCATTGTCCTGACGGGAAGACTATTCACCTCGGCGCCGACCGCGCGCCGCCGAGCGAAAGCGAGCAACGGGTCGATTGCGCCCTCAATCCGGGAACCGCGGAAACGGCGACGGCGCCGACCGCCGCCTCGGTTCCGGCCCTGACCGGGGTCGCGGGCGGCGATCTCGAGGCCGTCATCGACCAGCACAACCGGGAAGACGCGCAGCGAAAGCGCGACGCCGAGGCGACGGAGCACCATCATCTCCTCGCGGGCAAGTTCGGCGATTGGGCGGCTTTCAACGCCGCGTTGAAAGAGGGTCGCGGAGACATCTGGCCGCGAATCCTCGGCAAATGGGCCGGCGGCCTGTTGGCGATCCTCGTCGTGCTGTGGCTGCTCTTCGGTCGCAATCGCGCGCGCTGAGGGCGTCTTCGGATACGGGTCGGGCCTACCAGTCCCCGACCAGGCCAGGATCCGTCGAGAACCAGCCTCTATCGGTGTTTGCGCGGTTCACTGCCCAGAGCGTCGGCCGGCGCAGCAGGGTGAACTGGTCGCAGGTCACCCCCCATTCGCCTCGGTGCGCGGCCGAAGTCTACCTGCTGGCGGCGGCGGCCCATATCTCCCGCGGGGGTCCAGCGTCAGGGGCGAGGCGGCTGGTGAACGGCTGCGCGAACGCGATCGGGGCGCCACGTTGCAGGAGGCCGGTGCGGTCCTTGAAGATGCGGACGACCTTGCCGACCACGAGGGGGGTGTTGGGCCAGGTTTCGGCGTGGATCAGGCGCAGTTGGAGGTGGCTGTCGGCGGTCAGGCGCGCTTCGCGATAGGCCCGCGTATCCATTCCACCCGCGCCCCCCGCGCTGAAGCCCAATCGCCCGGGCCCACCATGACGGGCGAGGTGCATGCGGCGCAAGGTCGGGTGGACGGGCGATTGCAACGGCCATGAACTGGGACCACCATCCCGCGCATGAGCCGAATGCTCCTGACGTTGACCTCTGCCGTCGTCGTTTTGGCGTTTTCAGGGGGTTCGACCGCGCGGGCCGCCATGGCTCCGCGCTCCGAACGCTGGGCCGAGCCGCGGGCGGTGCTGGGCGAGGACGCCGTCGCCGACAGACTCGCCGCCCACGGCGCGGTGGAGCGCATCGAGGTCATGCCGAAGGGGGCGTACCGGGTTTGGGCCGGCCAATACTATCTGGACGTCGCCATCAGGCGGCGGGCCTCGCGAACGCCGGGCGGCGACGCCATCGTCGGCGTCACGCCAAGCGACGTGCGCTGCAGCGATACTGGAGACCATCGATGAACCACCCCGGCCGCGTATCGGTGTCGCTCCTCGTTGTCGGCGGGTTCCTGCTCAGCGCCTGCGGCAAGCCGAAGGCCACGCCCGGGCCTGAAGGGCAAAGGCCCGCGGTCGCCGCCGGGGCGCCGTCCGCGGGCGAGGGCGGCGGCGGCGAAAGCAAGCCCGCCGCGACCCCCCAGACCCCTCAGACGCCGGCCGACATCGCCGAGGGAATTAAGGCGCTCGAACTCCAGGACGTCGACCTCGGCGTCAAATTCGCTCCCGCGGTCTGCGACAAGAACGACAAACCGAACGAGTGGGTCTACCGCTGCCGCATCCGGGTCGAGGACTCGAAACGCAATGGACCGGGTCTGGTGGAAATCCAGATCTACGATCGCGACCTCGTCTTCAGCGAGATGGCGGACGGCTTCGACAAGACCATCGCCGCGATGACCAAGGGCGACCGGCTGCAGACCCACCCGGACGTCAAGGTGACCACCAAGGCGGGCGTGGTCAGTCACCTGGATGTTGTCTGCGGTCAGGCGCAGGATCCCGTCGGGATGGGGATCTGCATCCTGGAACCCAATCCACGAATGATGATCATCAGCGGCGCGCGCCCGGCCAGTCGCCACGTGTTCGGCAACGGCGACATGGACCGGGCGTTCAACATCACCATGATTATCCTGCCCCAGTTGCAGGGGTTGGCCCGTCCGTAGAGCGGGACTCGTTGAGGTGGACCGGAAGCGTTTGGCATCCCACCCAGCCTTGTGACAGGAGGAGCTTGTCATCCCCGACGAAGCCGTAGCGCGGCGAGATCGGGGGCATCCCCACCCAGCCTGGTGATGGGGAGGTGCTTGTCATCCCCGACGAAGCCGCAACGCGGCAAGATCGGGGACGCTGAGGTTGCGTTGGTCCCCTCCGGACGTCGCGCAGCGGCGAGCCGGAGGCACGCTCGCCTCGTTTCCTCCGCAGCAGGCGCATCAAGTCTCCAAACGGTCGGCCGGTTCGGCGTGCAGCCGCCCGGCCGGGTTTGAGGCGCATCGCTACGTCCCCGATCTTGCCGCTCCGCGGCGTCGTCGGGGATGACAATCGCCTCATCCGGCATATTGCGCTATGGCGCGGCTGCGAGCCCATTTGAACGGAGCCCGCTCACACGCGAACCGTAGGGGCGCATGATCCCAGACTCCCCTCACGGTGGACGGCGGATCGACACGACGCGATTTTAGTGCAGGGTCTGCTACCCGCTCCGGTAAGCGCCTTGCCGCTCGATCGCGCGGATCGCTCAGAGGCGTCGATATGTTCGCTCCGTTGGTAGCCAAGTCACCGATGAAGTCGTCTGCGCCGATGGTGACCGGGGACCGGGCGCCGCCGTCGGGGCCGAAGGTCCTCGAATCCGGCAGCGCTCCCGCGCGCACCGACCTCGCGCGGCTGCCTCTCAATCGTGGACGGGATGCCTCGATCGGATCGCGGCCCGCGAGTTCCGGGGCGGCTTTTCTGGTGCAAGCCAAGCTCGTCGTTGGCGCGCCCGACGATCCGCTGGAGCGCGAAGCTGATCATGCCGCGGAGCGCGTCCTGGCGGCGGGCGAGACCGGCGGGCGCCCAGCCCTGACCGGCGTGCCCCGGCAGATCGCGCGGGCGAGGCGGGGTAGCGCCGACGACCACGGCGGCGAGGACGTTTCGGCGACCGTCATGGACGCCATCAGTAGCGGCGGAGCCCCCTTGAGCAGCGAATCACGGGCGTTCTTCGAGCCCAGGTTCGACCACAGTTTCGCGGATGTCCGCATCCACGCCGATGGCCGCGCGGCGACGGCCGCCAGGGCGATCGGCGCCAGGGCCTTCACGGTCGGTTCGAACGTGGCGTTCGCGGAACACGCCTATGATCCCGTCGGGCCGTCCGGACGGCGGCTCCTGGCGCACGAGCTCGCCCATGTCGTCCAGCAGACCGGCGCCGGCCCGTCGACCGGCGTGGTTCGACGCGAGACGGGGACGCCCGGCAAGGTTCTGAAGGCCGCCGACCAGATCACCATCGTGGTGTACGCTTCGCCAACGCGGCCCACGCCGGAACCGCGCTACTCGGCCAATTTCCGTGTCGATGCTCAGGGCGCTATCGTTATCGATGACGGCGCCAACGTCACGCGCATCGCGGTCGCGGGGCTGTCGTCGCAAGCTGCGGCCCAAGCCATCGCCGACAAGCTGGTCGAGGCGCAAATCTTCAACGGACCCCGGGTCGGCGTCACCGGCCCATCCGACACCGCTCCGGCCTTTGCGAACGCCAAGACCGCCATGCCGCCCGACAGGGAGCGGGCCTACGACAACTTCATCGCCTACATCAAAGGGACCAAGGATCCGGCGGACGCCGTCGCTCGCTACTATGAGTGGCTTTCCGCTCATCGAAACTCGCCTGATCTCATGGCGATCGCGCCGCCTGAGTTGTGGTCGCGCAGTCTGAAGCGGCCCGTCGCGCCGGCGGACCCGCAGGCCGACCGCCTGAGTATGTGGGCGCGCTTCATGTCGGACCGGCAGGCGCAGAACGCCAAGCTTCCGGAAGCGGAACGCGCCCGCGAGACCGAAGCGCTGCGCCGGTTCGGTGACTGGTTCGATAAGCACAAGGCCGACCCCGATTTCGCCAAGGCCGATCCCGCGAAGGTCTACGCCGATATCTCCGTCGCCCTGCTGCGCGGCTCTGTCGAGGCCGATTCCAAGAAACACCTGCAGGACCAGAAGGACGCCGCCGCCTCCTCCCCGGAGGCGCTCAAGGCGAAGAGCGCGAAATTCGACGCCTTCTTCAACATGGCGATGAAGCTGTGGGGCTATTCGAGCCGCACTTTCCCCTACTCGATCCCGTTGAACAGCCAAGGCAAGGACATCCTCGTCACGGGCGACCCCGCGTTGCAGCGCGTCCTCAATGCGCTGGCGAACGACTTCCTCGGGTGGGCGTCGCGACACATCTCCGACGCCAACTTCGCCACGGTCTCCGAGCAGCAGGTGCTCATCAATCTTCTGCAGAGCGGCTATTCCGAAAAAATCGGGCAGGCTCAACTTCATCCGCTCGAGCACGAGGTCATCGATCGCAACGAGCTGTTGCCCGGCTCGATCTTGGCGTCGTTTGGAGAGACGGTCGCCAAGGGCCTGCTGGTTGTCGCCATAGTCGGCGCGGTGGTCGGCGCGGAGATCATCACCGGCGGGCAGGCCACCTGGCTGCTTGTGGGGATGGCCGGTTATTCCGGTTTCAAATCATACGAGTCTCGCCGCGAGGAGATCGAAAAGTCGAACTACGACGTCCCCGTTCCGAACACGATCCTGGCTTCGTTGGGAGACATCATCGGGGTCAGCCAACTGCTCGAGGGCATCACGGGCGAGCGCATCGGCACCAACGCACCCATGGGCAGCGAGAACCGCTCCACGCAATTGGGCGCCGGAGCCGGCAACATCGCCACCCTGGCCGTCGGCAGCAAGGCCTACCGCGGGGGGCAGAGGCTCGGTCAGGCCTACAAGTTGGCCGGCCCCGGCGAAGTTCCGGCCGGTCCCAATGCCCAGGTGCCGGTGAAGGCCGCCCCACACCCGGCTGCGCCCCAGCCCTCCGCCGCGATGGGGCCGATCGAGGCGGCGGCCCGCAAAGCCCTTCCCGAAAACCTGAAGCCGGGTCTGGACGCCTGGTCGGCGGACATCCGTTCGCGGGGCGGCAACCCGGAAAACGTCTATGGCAAGATCCCGAAGGAAAAGATCTCCACGCAAGCGAAGGTCTGGCTCGATCGATACGAGGCCAAGGTCACCGCGGCGGATAAGGCGACGAGAGCATCCTCGGGCGATCCGCTTCGGCCCAACCTGCGCAACAATCAGAAGCTGGCCGGCGAAAACGTCACGCTCCATTTCGAGAACGAACCGCCCGCGAAACACGAGATAGATCAGGCCATCGGCATATCGCGGCGAACCGGGGAGGTGGTTCATCTGTTTGGTGACACCCCCGTGGGTATCGACTATCCGGGCATCGACGGGACCATTGGAGAGCCGCCAAGGCCGCTGTCGCTCAAACGGGCGGTCGCGGCGGCGCACCCGAACATCGCCAAGCAAATGGCGGGCGACGCACAGGTCTCGGCCTCGAAGGCGGGCTACACTCATGTCGAAGTCCGTGTCGATGTGCCGGGAAGCACGATCGCCGAGATCAAGGCGGCGTGGGACGGGCCGCCGCCCCGCCCGACCGATCCGACACCCGATTCCGCATTCAACGGCGAGGTCATCTCTCGGGTCATCATCCGCGCGGCCGACGGCGAGTGGACGCTCACGCCGCCTCTGAAAGGCCCGCCGCGCACCGGGGTCTCGCCGGCGCCCGCTCGCCCGGATTCCCCTGAAAAGCGGGACAAGAAATAGTGTCGACCCATCTGAAGCGCGTCGTCGCGTTCGGCGTGGGCGGCGATGAGGGCCGGGAAGCGCTGCAGCGGGTGCTCGCGCGGCGAGGCGCCATGCCGACCCTCCGAACAGCGGCGAACGCTTCCGGCGGCGACGGCGCGAGGGCCTGGACGCTGGATATCGACGCGAGTGACGCCGCCGCAGGGGATCCCTCGCTCGCTCGCGAACTCTCCAGCGAACTCGGCGGCTTCGTCGTTTCAGCCGAGGCGTCGCGCCATCTGGGATATTGCGGATACGCGGTCTTCTTCGCTGGACGCCCGCTCGAGGTATTCCGCCGCGACGCGGACGGCCATCGCCTTGCCGATCCCGAGCCGAACCCAAGCGCCATCAGCGGTCCCGAAGATGTCTATCCGGCGCTCGCCGAACTGTATTCGCGGCTGACCGGATTCCCGATGAGCGACGAGCCTCGGGCGTCACGCGACCGCCTCGCCGACGTCGGACCGCCACAGGTGAACCCCGCGGCGCATGCCAGTCCGCGCACGAGCGAGAGGTTGTCCTTCGCGTTGTTCCCTCTTGTCGGGACGCGAGACTTCGAGGGACGCCCCGGCGCGCTCGATACGGAACCGCCGTCGGGATGGCGCTGGCGGTCCAGCCAAACGCTCGCCGGGATTCCCTATGTCGTTTTGATCCGTGAAGGCGATCTGGATCCGGCGCTCTTTGGCGACCTCGTTCAGAGACTGGATGTGCCGACCGCGGCCGTCGCGCTCGACGCCGACGGCGGGGGCTTCCGTTGGTGGACGAAGCAACCCGGTCAACCCGCCAGCGAAGGCTACGGCCGCGGCGCCTTGAGTTTCATCGACCACCTGACGGCCGCCACGTCCGCCTTGGGCGAGGAGCCCGGCCTGATACGTGTCTGAGCCGTCCTGGCCGCGACGACAGAGCTCAACCGGCTGAATTGGCCCCGGTCTCGATGACGTAATGGATCGGCTTGAAGGCGTAGTTGTTGGATTGAAGCGCGGAACAGGCCGTCAGCGCGATGATGAGGTCCTGTTCGGCCTCGAAGAGGATGTGGTCGCCGGCCTTGCTGAGGGGCGGCTCGACCTTCAAGGCGCCGTCGCCGGCGACGGTGACATTCATGAAGATGTTGAACGCGGTCGGGATCTGATCCGGCGCGATCCCGAACGGTTCGAGCGCGTGGCTCAGATTGCCGAAACAGCCTGGGTGGGGATCGGCGTCGCCATAGATGATGCGAAAGGTGTCCTTCGAGCACGGGGTCAGCAAGAAGTCGTGGCGGCCGACGGTGTCCTCGATGATCCGCAGCATGACGTTGCTGCGGTTGGAATAGAGCGGATCGCCGGTCGTCAGATACAGTTTGCTGGCGTAGTCCAGCGAGCGGCCCGAGGAGATCACCTCTGCGGTATCGGCGGCGTTGAACGCCAGGAGGTCCGACACCTGCTCGCCCAGCGGGTCGATGACGCGCAGGCGGTCGCCGCGCCGGACGCGGAAGGCGGCGCCGGAACGCGGCGGAATCTCAACGGTCATTGGACGCCGCGGCGAGGGCCGGCGGCGGCGTGAAGGGGCATTCCCAGTCCTGGCCCACGGCCCGTCCGCTATATTGCCGGGCTTCCGACAGCTCGCCATGCCGCGCCAGCATGGGATTGGGAGAGCCGGCGATGGCCACGTCGCGCTGGATGATGTTGGCCCGCAGGCCTTCGTAGCGCTCCTGTTCGCGCAGCTGTTCGAACTGGTCGTGCAGGTTGAACACGAGGGCCGGGACGTCGAAGCGGCGGGCCGGGCGGCTGGCGTTCTGGTGCAGGCCGACCACGAAGAAAGCTTCGCCGCCGAAACTCAACGAGAAGTGCGGGCTTTCCGGATCCGGGCTGACGCGCTCGTCATAGTCCTGGCCATGCCAGACATCCTTGTCGGCGAGGGACTGGATACGCGTCCACATCGCCTGTTCGAACGCCGTTTCCGAAATGCGCGGCGTGGTCTCGAAGAGCACGACCAGGCTCTGGAACAGCTTGCGGTTCTCGCGGTAGGCGGTGGCGAATTCGAGCAGCGCGGAATAGATCCTCAGATCGTCCCAGGACGATTGCAGGTCGCGCGCGACAACGAATTTCATCTGGCCGCGGCCAACCGCCGACTTGGCGCCCACGCAGGGGAAGTCCGGCCGGCGAACGAAGTCCTGAAACCGGGCTGCCAGCGGATGGTCGATGTCGTCGAAAACTCTCATGCGGTGACCCGTGTCTCGCGCGCCCGTCCGCGACGCGCCCACCAGAACGCAGACCCCGATTTCGGGTTGCCAAGGGTTCGGCAGGGCGTGACGCGTCGGCGGTGAAGGGCGGGGTCGTCCGCTCGGGAACCATGACGCGGCGGGCGATTTTGCATCGTCATGTCCTCGACCCTGACCAACGCCATCGGCGTCGCCGCCGCCCTCTGCTCGATGTCGAGCTTCATCCCACAAGCCCTCAAGATCTGGCGGGAGCGCAACGCCGAGGCGGTCTCCATCCAGATGTATGCGGTGACCGTGACCGGGTTCGCGCTGTGGGCGGCGTACGGCATGCTGCTGAAAAGCTGGCCGCTCGTGGCCTCGAACGTGGTCAGCCTCGCGCTCTCGGCTCTGATCCTATCGCTCGGTCTGCACTTCAAGAATCGCGAGGAAACGTAGCCGCGGGAGATTCGGGCACTCCATTCGCGCTGACCACCTCCTGGACCCTTGAACCTGAAAAAGCGGTTTTCTACATTCAACGCCGCCCGCCCGGATCGTCGGGTCGGGCCATGGGAGAAAGGTTTAGATCAGGAGACTGGCCATGCGGCTTGCGACCTCGGAACAGCAATTCCAATTCAAGGGCCTCGGCCCGGCCCTGGAGCGATGGCTCCGGCCCGGCGTCGGCTTCACCCATCCTCGAGACGTTTTGAAGGACCCCATCCTCGACACCGAGGGAAAACGCGCGGTCCTGTCATCCTGGGCCTCGGACGCCTCGGCCGTTCTCGACGAACCGAAGCTGCGCTGGCTGCTGGGCACCCCGGAGCCGGTGAGCCTGGACGATGTCCGCGAAGCGCTCGCCCGCCTGGATCGCCGGGAAGGCGCCGACCGCCAGACCCATCACTAGAGGCTTTGGCCCGGCCGGGCGGAGTTCCCGGCGGGCGGCCTTTTAGCTTCGCGCCAACCTCAGAAACTCCTGCCGCGTTCGGGCGTCGTCGCGAATCACGCCGGTCAGGTGGCTGGTGGTCAGGGTGACGCCCGGCGTGTTGACCCCGCGCAGGGTCATGCAGGCGTGCTCCGCCTCGATGACCACGCCGACGCCCTTCGGTTTGAGCACCTGATCGATGGCGCCCGCGATCTCGGCGGTCAGCTTCTCCTGGATCTGCAGGCGGCGGGCGAAGCCGTGGACGACCCGCGCGAGCTTGGAGATGCCGACGACCCGTGACGTCGGCAGGTAGCCCACGTGCGCCACGCCTGTGACCGGCAGCATGTGATGCTCGCAGAAACTGACCAGCGGGATGTCGCGCATCACGATCAGCTCGTCATAGCCGCCGACCTCCTCGAACGTCCGCTCCAGATATTCGAACGGGTTGGTCGCGTAGCCGGCGAAGAGCTCCTTGTAGGATCGCGCGACCCGGGCCGGGGTGTCGACGACGCCCTCGCGATCCGGATCGTCTCCCGCCCACTGGATCAAGACGCGTACGGCGGCCTCGGCCTCCTCCTGGGTTACTGGCTTAAGGGGCAAGACGATCCTTCCTGTGGACAAGCGCGAGCGCCCCGAGACGCGGGGGCGGGCGACACTTAAGAACGAGGATCAAGCCTGACAATGCGAGGACCAGAGAGATGGCCGACGGCGCCGCACTTCCCGAAGCCATGGAGGCGACCAGCCTCGCCCAGGGTAAACTCAAGAGCCTGATCGAGCGGATCGAGCGGCTGGAGGAAGACAGGGCCGGCGTCGCCGCCGATCTCAAGGAGGTCTATTCCGAGGCCAAGGGCGAGGGCTTCGACACCAAGATCATGCGCAAGGTGGTGCGGATGCGAAAGCAGGACGCCGCCCAGCGCCAGGAGGAGGAGGCCCTTATCGACCTCTATATTTCCGCGATCGGCGGGCTCTAGGATTTCTTGCCGAGGTCGCGCCAGCTCTTCTCGTCGAGCTTGACGTCGAACTTTTTCGCGGCGGCCTTGATCCGTTTCCACGCCGCGTCGCGCTCGGCGTCGGTGACGTCCTTGACCTGATCGAAGCGCGCGACGGCGTTGCGGACGTGGCTGGCGTCTTCCAGCGGCTCCTTGCGCTGTTTGGCAAAGGCGAACACGGACTTAGGTTCGGCGTTGCGAGTCTTGGTGGCGAGTTTGGCCATGACGGTCCTCCCATGCGACGATCGTTTCGAAACGCGTTTCAGGGAGCGAGGTTCTTGGCCGGCACGGTCTTCATCCTGGGAGCGGGCCAGATCGGTCGGGCGGCGGCGGTGCGGTTCGCGGCCGACAGGTTCGACGTAAGACTCGCCCACCGTGGCGGCGGACCGTTTCCAAGTGAGCTTCGCGACGCGGGCGTCGTGGAGGTTTTGCTCGATCGCACGGTGGCGGGCGACCTATCGGCGGGCATCGGCGAGGGCGCCGACGCAGTGATCGACACTATTGCCTATGCGCCGGCCGACGCGGAGCAACTGCAAGCGATCCAGGATCGTGTCGGCGCCTTCGTGGTGATCAGTTCCTGCAGCGTCTATTGCGACGCGGAAGGCCGCACCTTGGACGAGGCGTTCGAAACCGGCTTCCCCAGGTTCTCCGGCGCTATCCCCGAGAGCCAGCCGACCACGAGCCCTGGCCCCGAAACCTATTCCACGCGCAAGGTCGCGCTGGAGATGGCGTTGGGCGGCATCGATCGACCCGTGGCCATCCTTCGGCCCGGAGCCGTGCACGGTCCGGGCTGCAATGCGCCGCGCGAGTGGTGGTTCGTCAAGCGCGCTCTGGACGGCCGCACCCGCGTGCCCCTGGCCTATGACGGCGCGAGCCGTTTCCACACCACCGCCGCCGCCAACATCGCCGAACTGTGCCAAGTGGCGTTGGCGAGAGGCGCGACCGGCGTCTTCAACATCGGCGATCCTGATCCGCCCAGTGTTCGCGAGATCGGTGGCGTCATCGCCGAAGCGATGGGTCACGCGTGGGAACTCGTGGGCCTGCCCAAACATCCCGAAGGCACGGTGGGGGCGACGCCATGGAGCGTGCACCGCCCCATGCTCATCGATACGTCGAAGGCCGAGACGCTCGGCTACGTTCCGGCGGTGAGCTATCGCGATGCGGTGGCCGCGACCTGCGAGGACCTCGCGCGACGCGCCCGCCGAACGCCGTGGCGAGACGCATTTCCCGGGCTGGCCGCCTACAAAGACCCCTGGTTCGACTACGCTGCCGAGGACGCGTGGTTCGACGCGGCTACTTCGTCACACCGTATTCGCTGAAGTCACGCTCGACGGTCGGCTTGGCCGCCACCGCCGCCTTGCGGTCGCGCGCGGCGGCGTCGGGATCATTGTTGCGGGCTTCGGCCAGCGATCGGCCGAACAGCGATTCGGGCCGCGGCGTGTCGGCGATCGCGGCGGTGTAGCCAGCCGCGGCCTCCCTGTTGCGGTTGAGGCGCAGTAGAACGAAGGCGCGACTGTCGAGGATGGCGCTGTTGCCGGGCGCGAGACCGACCGCGGCGTCGCAATCGGCCAGAGCGGGCACAAGGTCGAAATCGTGGGTGGCCTCGGACCAGCACAGCATATTGAGCGCGCCGGCGTCACCCGCCGCGAGTTTTCGAACCCGCGCGTAGTCCGCCGCCACGACGTCATGGGCGGCGCCGCCGCGCAATTCCCGTTCGGCGTTCATAGCCAAGAGCTCGGCGTCATCCGGGGCCACGGCTAGCGCCTTCGCCAGCCACATGTCCGCCTGCGGATAGTTCTTCAATGCGGTCTCGGTCATGCGGAGGCTGACCAGGGCGTTGAGGTTCTTCGGCTCAAGTGCGAACGCCTTGTTCAGGTCGTCCGCGACCTCGGCGAGATGGTCTGGAGAGCGGACTGATGCGCGCAGGAGATACGCTTGGGCGCTCGGCGCGGCGGCGACCAACTTGTCCGCTTCGATCTGTGCGTCGGACGTGTCGCCGATCGACTTGAACATTTCGATCCGCCGAAACCCGCGCTCCGGCTCCTTAAGCGCCGCCACCGTCAGGTCGATCTCCTGTTTCGAGCGGGGCGGGTCGCCCATCAGGAAATACAACTCGGCCCTGGCCGCGTGTCGATCGACGCCCCCGTTGGGGTGCGCGTCCGCGAAGCGATCGACAGCCTGCAGCGCGAGGGTGAAATCCTTCGCGTCTTTGTAGACGATCATGAGGTGGCCGAGGGCGAAAGCGTCGTCGCGCTCGATGGTGAGCACACGTTGATAGTTCGATACCGCGTCGGGCCACCGCTTGGCCTTCTCCGCGAGCAGTCCCCGCGCGCGCCATATTTTCGGATCCTTGGGATCGAGCTTCTCGGCGGCGTCGAGATTGGGTGCGGCAAGCGCCTCTTCACCCAGCCAGGCGTGGGCGAGCCCCAGGGCCGACAGGACGTCGGCTCTCGGGGGATCCATGGCCTTGGCCTTGTCCAGATCCCGCACGGCCTCTCTGTTTCGTCTCGCGTTCATCAAGGCGCCGGCGCGACTGAGGTATTCGTCGACCGTGGTGGGCTCGGTGGCCATCGCGGTCCTGAGTTCGGCGCTCGTCCAGGCGTAGTCGTTCGTCGCTTGGAGCCGGATCGTCGTCTTCGACATCGCCGCCATCGGCGCGGCCGCGGCCTGTGCGGTCGCATTGTCGAGTTCAGGAACCAGTGAACGGGTGCTCGACTCCAGGTGGAACGCACCGCCGGCCAGCCACGCCTTGCGTTGAAAGTGGCGCCCGAGCAGATCGCGGTCGACGTTGTCGCCGGCGATCGTGAAGCCCACACCCTGCCGAGGAAGGAGGATGGTTTCCTCGGTCGCGGAGTAGTCCGGGAATGCGATCTTCCACGGCGCGTCGGCGTGCGGACCGGGCGCCCGGTGCGCGTCAAACTTCCAGCCCAGGCTCGCGCCGTCCGCCTCGTAACCGTCCGACCAGTCGAGCTTGGCCGCGCCGTCAAGCTTGAACGTCTCCTCGCCGGTGGCCTCGTCATAGGCCGCCGACATCGTTGTCGGCGTGACGAAGTCGTAGGCTTTGCGGAAATAGTCGCGCAGGGCGGTGTCCAGGTCGGTCGGCGTCAGGTTGGCGACGGTGTTGTGGAGGACCGCGGCCGCGTCTCCCCGGAACACCACCTGGATATGGGTTGCGGCGGGCAGGGTGATGCCACGGCTGGCGTCGAGTCGCAGGTTGGTGGTGAGTTCCGGCGCGTCGGCGGGCTCGGCGACGAGGCGCTGGAGCATCGCGCCCTTTGCGCGGACCGGAAGCACCCAGCCGAGCGCCGGGGTCTTTATGCGCGAAAGCCGGGTGTCGATCGTGCGCGTCGCGTCGAACCACCAGGTGCGGCCCCCGATCGTCGCCCTGACGATCGCGTGATCGAACACGCCCAGCGACGGCAGCCTCTGGTCCAGTCCATCGCCGAGAGCGACGCTCACATAGACAGGCTCTGCCTCGATCCGGAGCGCGTTGAGGACGGCGACGAGCAGGACCGCCTTGGCCTTGCAGTCGCCCCAGCGCCGCGACCACGTCAGATCCGCGGAGGCCGGCTTCAGCCCGTTCTCGCCCATGGCGAGGTCGAAGTAGCGTACCATCCGCTCGACGAGGGCGATCGCCGCCTCGGCCCGAGCCGCCGGATCCGCGGTCTTCGTGGCGATCGATTTGACCTCGATGTCGAGAGGGCCCCCGGGGGTGATCCGCGCGGCGTCGGCATAGAACGGCTGGAGGTGCGCCGACACGGCCGCCCAACTCGGATAATTCGAAAATTCCAGGGAACGGCCCGATTGAAAGCGGGCGGGAGCTTCCTTGGGTTTGGCGACAGGCATCATCTCGCGCGCCTCGAGGGTCGCCGAGGTCTCGCCCCCCGCCTTGGCGATGACCGGGTCGGCCAGGCCTTCCCGGGCGCGCCACTGGACACCTGCGGTCGTCGGCCATGTCGCTCGCAGACGAAGGGTGGGCGCCGGCAAGGTGTCGAAATTCCCGATCGCGTCGTCGACGCGCCCCTTAACCAGGGGATCTTCACGACGCATGGTGGTCGCCATGTCGATCACGTCGCCGACCTGCAGCCCCTCCGGACGGAGGACCACCGTCAGGACGCCGTCCAGCGTCGCTTCGGTTTCCAATTTCGCCTCGCGACGGACGATGGTGAACACCCCATCCTTGGGTAGGCAGTCGATCACCTCGGCGCCGCGATGGATCGTCAGGCGGTGGATCGTCAGGACGTCGGTGGGGGGGGACCAGGCCAACGACAGCGCGCCGAGCGCTCCTAACCCGTCAGACGTCTGAATCTTGGCCTGGATCTCCGAATACCGCGACATGCCGGTCTCGTCGAAGTGAAGCTGGACGTCCTCGGCGAGGAAGGCGGCGGCCGCCCCGGATACGGTCGGAGAGGGCCCGCCCGCAACGAGGGGGGCCAATACCCAAGCCTCGGGCGGGGCAATGCGCGGCTTGTCCGCCGCATGCGCCGACGCGCCGACAACGCATAGAGCCGCGATAAGCGGGAGCCGAGCCGACATGTTTAGTCTCACCCCCTTGGCGACCGCTCACAAATGCAATCGATCGACGCCAAGACGCCGATGTCCAGGCGTCCTAACATGCATGGGTTAGCTTGCCATTTGCTTAGATAGCAAGTTCGACTGTTCACGGAATGAAGCGCAAATCTCCCCCCGATCCCCGCGCCGCCGCCAAGCGTCAGGCGCTGAACGCGTTGCGGCGGGCCAAGCGGGCGGCGCAGCGCGCGGGCGTGGAGCTTTCGGCCTGGGAGGGCGAGTTCCTGGGCTCGGTGGAAGACCGCGTGCGGACCTATGGCCGCGCTTTCGGCGATCCGGAAAAGGGCGCGCCGGGACGGGCGCTCTCCGCGCTGCAGTCGATCAAGCTGAAGGAGATCGCCGGCAAGGCGAAGCCGCGAAAGCCGCCGGCCTGGACGCGGCGCCGGCCGCCGGACGAAACGATCGAATGAGGAACCTTTGGCGTCCGCGCCGCCTAAGGCATAGGTTGCATTCCGGCCTCTGGAGACGCCTCGCTTGACCTGGAACGTCGGATTGATCGGGCTGGCCACGGCCTCGCCACCCCATGTGATCCGTCAGGACGCCGTCGCCGCGGCGGCGAGGGAACATTTCGGCGAACGGTTTCGCGATTTCGACCGGCTCTCGCCGATTTTCGTCAACGCCGGGATCGACACCCGTCAGTCGGTGATGCCGCTGGAATGGTATCGCGAGCCGCACAGCTGGCCCGAGCGGACGGCGGCCTATCTGGACGGCGCCGACGCCCTCTTCGTCGCCGCGGCCGAGGGCGCTTTGCGCGCGGCGGGGCTGGAGGCGGGGGACGTCGACACCATCGTCACGGTCTCCTCCACCGGCATCGCCACACCCAGCCTGGAAGCGCGCGCGATGCTGCGAATGGCCTTTCGCGGCGACGTCCAGCGGGTCCCGGTCTTCGGCCTCGGCTGCGCCGGGGGCGTGACGGGCCTGGCCCTCGCGGCGCGCTTGGCGCGGGCCGCGCCGGGATCGCGCGTGCTCTTCATCTGCGTCGAACTCTGCACACTGGCCGTGCGGCTGGACCAGCTGAACAGCGCGAACATGGTCGCGACCGCCCTGTTCGGCGACGGCGCGGCGGCCTGCGTGATCTCCACCGAGGGGGAGGCTCTGGCGCGGCTGGACGCCGGCGCGGAGCACACCTGGCCCGACACTTTGGCGATCATGGGCTGGAGCGTCGACCCGGAGGGGTTCGGCGTGATCTTCGATCGCTCGATCCCGGCCTTCGCCGCGGCCAAGCTGCGCGATGGCATGGCGACGTTGCGGGACGGCATGGCTTTGGAGGCCGCCGAGGTCGATCGCTATGTCTGCCACCCGGGCGGAACCAAGGTCGTCGAGGCCATCGAGCGCGCTCTGGAGCTTGGACAAGGCGCGCTGGACGTGGAGCGGGAGGTTCTGCGCGAGCACGGCAATATGTCGGCGCCGACCGCGCTCTTCGTCCTGAAACGCGTGCTGGAGCGGGGCGACAAGGGCCGGATGGTTCTCACCGCGCTCGGCCCCGGCTTCACCGCCAGCTGCGTCGCGCTGGCGGCGTGACGCTTTCGATCGTTGTCCTGGCGCTGGTGACGGCGCAGCGGCTGGGCGAACTTTTTCTGGCCAACCGCAACACGCGGCGACTGCTGGCGCGCGGCGCGCGGGAGCATGCGCCCACGCACTATCCGCTGATCGTGGCGATGCACGGCGCTTGGCTGATCGGGCTGTGGTGGCTGGGCTGGAACCGGCCGATCGACCTGTTCTGGCTGGCGGTCTTCATCGTGCTGCAGGCCCTGCGCGTCTGGGTGATCGCCACCCTGGGCGAGCGATGGACGACGCGGATCATCGTTCTTCCCGGCGCGCCACGCGTGCGGAAGGGGCCGTTTCGCTTCCTGTCGCACCCCAACTACGCCGTGGTCAGCGCGGAGATCGCGGTCCTGCCGCTGGCCTTCGGTCTGCCGATCTTCGCCGCGGTGTTCTTCGTGCTGAACGCCGTGGTGTTGAGCATACGCATCCGGGCCGAGGGACGGGCTTGGGCTTCGCTTGAAGAGGTTTGAACCCCCAAGGGCGCCAAGGTCACCAAGGGTCTCGTTCTGACGGTTGGCGTCTTGTCGCCGATCGATGTTTGACGGCGCAGCCGTCCTTCTCATGCCGTCCCGATCGCGACCGCGCGATCCGGAACTTGGTGTCCTCCGTGTCCTTGGTGGTTCGAACCTTCTTCGCTGATAGATGGTTCAAGCCTGTTCCACTCCTATATGCGCCTCCATGACCCTAGACCCTGAACGAGACCGCCTGTCCGGTCGCATTTCGCGCTTCGCAAGGGTTGGCGCGGGGCTGGGCGGCGCGGCCGCGACGTTCGGGGCCAACGCGGTGTTCGGCCGGGGCGACGCCGAAGCGCGCAACGCCCGCGCGCTGAAGGAAACGCTCGGTCAGCTGAAGGGGCCATTGATGAAGGTGGCCCAGATGGTCGCCACCGTGCCGGACCTTTTGCCGCCGGAATTCGCCGCCGAGCTTCGCGAGCTTCAGACCAACGCGCCGGACATGGGACCGGCCTTCGTGCGCCGTCGGATGGCTGCGGAACTGGGACCGGACTGGGCCACGCGGTTCGCCGCCTTCGATCTCAAACCCGCCGCCGCGGCGTCGCTCGGCCAGGTCCACCGCGCCACCGCGCTCGATGGCCGCGCGCTGGCGGTGAAGCTGCAATATCCCGAAATGCAGAGCGCCGTGGAGAGCGATCTTGGGCAGCTCCGCGCGATCCTCGCCATCGGTCGGCGGATGTTCGGCGCGATCGACACCAGCGAGGTGATCGGCGAACTTAGCGAACGGCTACGCGAGGAACTGGACTACGACCACGAGGCCCGGGCCATGGCGCTCTATCGGGCCTTCTTCGCCGATCGGGAAGAGATCGCGGTGCCGGAAGGCGAGCCGGCGCTTTCCACCGGCCGTCTCCTCACCATGAGCTGGCTGGAGGGGCGCGGGCTCACCGACTTCAAGGCCTCCGACCAGACCGCCCGCGACCGCGTCGCCAAGCTGCTCTTCGAAGGCTGGTGGAGTCCGCTGACCCACATCGGTGTAATCCACGGCGACCCGCACCTGGGAAACTACAGCTTCGCTGGCGACGCCGACCGCCTGAACCTGCTGGATTTCGGCTGCATCCGGGTCTTCCCGCCCCGTTTCGTCGGCGGCGTGGTCAAGCTGCACCGAGCCATGGTCGCCGGCGACCGCCAAGGCGAACGCGCCGCCTACGAGGCATGGGGCTTCAATGGTCTCTCGGACGACCTGATGGACGTGCTGGGTATCTGGGCGCGGTTCATCTACGGCCCGCTGTTGGACGACCGCGTGCGCACCGTCGCCGACGGCGTCGCCCCCGGCGAATACGGTCGCCGCGAAGCCTTCCAGGTCAAACAGGCCCTGGAGCAGAAGGGGCCGGTCACCATCCCCCGCGAGTTCGTCTTCATGGACCGCGCGGCCATCGGGCTTGGCAGCGCGTTTCTCCATCTCGGCGCCCGGCACAACTGGCGGCGGATGTTCGAGGCCTCCTTGGAGGGGTTTTCGGAAGAGGCCTTGGCGGCAAGGCAGGCGGCGGCGCTCAAGGCGGTGGGGCTATAAGGGCTCGGCGAGTTGCGCGCAGCGAAATCTGTGGACGGCGTCAGCGCGTCGGCCCATCCTCTACGCGAACGACGGGAGGTTGAAGTGGATCGGCGTTTTCTTCTGATGGCTGGACTGTCCTTGATCGCGCCGGGGTTGGCGTTCGCTCAGATGCCTGACGACCGCGCTGGGCCGCCCGGCAGACCGGGAGGACCGGCGGGTTCAAAGCCGGCGCCCGCGCCGATCGCCGGCGCGCCCGGCGGCGCGGGGCCCGGCGGAAATCGTCCGCCGCAAGGCTCCCGCCCCCCGTTCGGAGGGCGCCCGCCCGGTGACAACCGTCCCCCTATCGGAACCAATCCTCCAGGGGCGACCCGCCCGCCGATCGGGACGAGGCCGCCAATCGGTACGCGCCCTCCGATTGGGACGAGGCCCCCGGTCGGGGTGAGGCCTCCCATCGGAATCCGGCCGCCGGGTCCGGGCCGCCCGCCGGGATTTCGGCCGATCCGCGGCCGCCCTTACCGCTATCCCCACGGCTATCGCTATCGGCGCTGGGCCATCGGCGCGTCGATTCCGCTGCTCTTTCTGTCGGCGGCCTATTACTTCAACGACTACGGACGGTACGGCGTCTACGCGCCGCCGTTCGGCTACCGCTGGGTGCGTTACGGGCCGGATCTGCTGCTTGTCCAGAACGGCACGGGGCGTGTCGCGGATGTGATCTACGACGCGTTCTACTGATGCGGCGGCCCGCGGCGGTCACGTTCCAAGAGCGCTCGCGCGACGCGACCCTCCCGTCGCCATCAGCGCTGCCAGTCCCGCCCCCAGCACACCGAAGCTGAGCGCGCAGCCGGTCCAGCCGACGTAGCGCATTCTGGAGACCAGCATGTAGGCGGCCCCGCCGATGAAGATCGTCGCCATGACGGGAAGAAGCGGCGCGCGATAGGGCCGGGGCTGCTCGCCGCGCTTGAGTCTGAGGACCACGATCGCCATGCCGGTCGCGGTGAGGAAGAGCCAGAACACCGGCGACATATAATCCACCATCGCCGCGAAGCCGCGACGGCTCCAGGTCCCCCAGCCGACCAGAACAATCGCGATCGTCGCCTGGAACCACAGCGCGGCGCGGGGGACGCCTCTGCCCAGGTCCCATTCCGCGAGGCGGGCCAGCTTCGGCTGATCGGCGGCGGCGGCGTAGAGCGTCCGCGCGCCGACGATGGTCAGGGCGTTCAGCGAGGAGAGTCCGGTAAAGCCGACCAAGGTCGCCATGGCGATGCGCCCCGGCCCGCCGAAGGTCCGGCCCATCAGATCGGCGGCCGGCGCGTCCGACGCGGCCAGTCCGGCGAGACCCAGGCCCTGAAGATAGGCCCAGTTGGCGATCAG
Organism: Caulobacterales bacterium; assembly: GCA_038231315.1. Taxonomy (GTDB): domain Bacteria; phylum Pseudomonadota; class Alphaproteobacteria; order Caulobacterales; family Caulobacteraceae; genus Acaudatibacter. The sequence goes on along the minus strand of JBBRLN010000002.1, from coordinate 338,354 downwards.
ATAGAGCGCCGTCACCAGGCCCATGCCGCCGATGAGCGCGCGGGTCATGTCGCGGGGTTCGCGCACCTCCGCCGACAAGGTCGCGGAGTCGTTGAAGCCGCCATAGGCCAGCATGACGAAGATCATTGCCGCGCCGAAACCACCGCCGCCGCCGGCGCCGGCGGCCGGAGACGGCGGCGGCGCGGCGGCCATGGTGGTCACCACCAGCCCCGCGACGCCCAGCGCGATCAGCGCGCTCACATCGAGCAGGACCAAGGCCATCTGTCCGCTGGTCCCCGATTTGATGCCCCGGGCGTTCAGGAGGGCCAGGGCGAGGATCAGGGTGACGGCAACGCCCGCCCGGGCGAGCTGCCCCATGGGGACGATCTGCGCGAGATAGTCGGCGGCGAGGAAGGCCAGCATCGCCGAGGAGGCGGTGAACACGATCGCGAAGCGCGACCAGGCGAAGAGAAATCCCACCGTCTTGCCAAAGGCTTCGCGAAGAAAATGGTATTCGCCGCCGGGCGAGGGGAAGGCGGTGGAAAGCTCCGCGTAGCAGAGCGAGGCGGCGATGGCGAAGACGCCGCCCAAGGCCCAGGCGATCAGAACAGCGGATGGCGTGGCCAGGTGCTGAGCGGCCAGAGCCGAGGTGCGAAAGATGCCGGCGCCGACCACCATGCCGACGACGACCGCCGAAGGCTGCCACACGCCGAGCACCCGTCGCGGCCGCGCGGGACCGATGGACACACCGTCACGGAGTTCGAGATCGGCCACGGCGCCCCCGGACCGGATATCAGGCGCCGCGCGCCGTCACCATCCCGTCACACCCGCGTAGCGCGGGGCGGGGACCACGATCAAGCGGCCTTGGCGACTCCGGCCTCGGTCAGCCAATCCAAGATCTTCTGCTTGGGCATGGCGCCGACCTTCATGGAGGTCATCTGGCCGTCCTTGAACAGCATCATGGTGGGGATGCCGCGTACGCCATAGCGCGAGGGGGTCGTCGGAGAAGCCTCGATGTCGAGCTTGGCCACCGTGACCTTGCCTTCCAGTTCCTGGGCGATCTGCTCCAACGCCGGGGCGATCTGCTTGCAGGGGCCGCACCACTCCGCCCAGAAATCGACCAGCACCGGCTGGGAGGCTTTCAGGACGTCGGTGTCGAAGCTGGCGTCGGTGACGGCGACCGTGCTCATCGAAATAGTCTCCTCGTAAAGCTCGTCATGTAAGGGGGGCGCGGAGCGCGTCAAGCGACGCGGCCATGAGCGCTTCTGGAACCGGCATCAATTTCGGTCCATCGGTCCAGATCAACGCAGCCTCGATCCGCCGACCGGGGAAAACCTCCGCGAGCACGGCGGCGTAAAGCGCCATCTGCCGGATGTAGGCCCCGTCGGCCTGTTCGATCCGGGCGGGCGCCGGGCGGTTGGTCTTGAAGTCGATCACAAGGATGCGATCCGGCTCGGTCAGCAGGCGGTCGAGGCGACCGGAAACCTTGAGGTCCGCGGGCAACGCCGCGGCGCCGCCCGCGATGGCGACCTCCGCGCGCGAGCCGGGACCGAAGACGTCGGCGAAGGACGGATCTTCGAGCACCCGCAGCGCCGCGGCGGCCATCTCCTCGCGCTGGGCGTCGGTAAGATCGCGTTCACGCGTCAGGGCTCGCGTCGCGGCGGCCGGCCGATCGACGGCGGGCAGGTCGGGCAGGATCTGCAGCAGGCGGTGGATCAGGTCACCCCGGCGATAGCGGCCGAGGCCGCCCACGGCAGCCAGCGGGGAGGGCGACGTTTTCTCCGCCGCCTCCAACGGACCGGACGGCGAGGCGAAGCGGGCCAATTCCGACTCGGCGGGGGCGAGACCCTTCATCCACGACGGCGTGGGCAGGACCAGGGGCAGGGCGATGTCCTCTCCGAGCGCGGGCGTTGGGTCCGCGCCGTATCGCCAGCCCTCGCCGCCCCCGGGCAGATCGAAGGGATGTATCGACAGATCGTCGAAGCCGTTTCGGACATGGTGGTACCAACTTCCGTCGAATCGGCCGGGCTGGGTTTCGACGCCGCAGACGATCAGGCGGTCCCGCGCCCGTGTCAGGGCGACATAGAGAAGGCGCGCCGACTCGTGCTCGTTGGCGATATCGCGCAGACCGCGCGCCTCCGCGGAACAGTCGCAATCGTCCGCCTTGCGCGGCGCCCAGAGAAAGCCGCCGTTGGCGTCCGGCAGGAGGGCGCCGCCTTGCGCGGTGGCGCGGGTGGTGGTGTCCGGCAGGATGACCACGGGCGCCTCGAGACCCTTGGCGCCGTGTACCGTCATCACGCGCACCTCGCCAGGACCGTCGCCGCGCCCTTCGTCCTGCTCGCGCTTGATCTCCAACTCGCTGGTCGCCATCGCCGCGACGAAGCTCTCCAGATCGCGATTGCCCCGCGCCTCGGCTTCAAGAGCCTGGGCGAGGAAGGCGTCCAACGCCTCCTCGGCCTCCGCGCCAAGCCTGGTCAGGATGCGCTGGCGCATGGAGCGGCCGTCGGGATCGAGCCGGCCGAGGACGCGGCTGTAGAAATCGAACGGCGGCGCGGCGGTCGCCTCGCTCCGCAGCCAACCGAGGAACGCCGCCGCGTCCCGCCACGCCGGCCGTTCGCCCGCTCTGGCGACCAGTTCCGGCCAGAGGCTCCCCTCGCGATAATGCGCCAGCTCGAAAAGGCCGACCTCGTCGACGTCGCAGAAGGGCCCGCGCAGCAGGCCCGCGAGGGTCAGATCGTCCTCGGCGAAACGGGCGAAACGACCCAGCGCCAGCAGATCCTCGAACACGCCGTGCTTGGCGAGCTTCAAACGATCCGCGCCGGCCAGCGGTATCCCTTCGCGCTTGAGCGCGCGGATGACCTCGTCGAACAGCGGACCCCTGCGGCGCACCAGGATCAGGACATCGCCGTAGCGTGTCGCGCGTCGTCGACCGCTGTCGCGATCCCGCACGCCGTCGCCGCGCGCGACCATGGCCCGGATCGCCGTCGCCACCCGGGCTGCCAGCGCCTTGTTCGGGCTACGCGCCGCCTCGGCGTCCACGGGGGCTTGCCAGGGGTCGGCTTCATCCGCTTCTCCGCCAGCCTCGATGGGCCAGAGCTCGACGCAGCCAGAGTCGTCGCGGATCGCGCGGTGGATCAGGCGGCCGGCGACGACATTGCCGCCGCTGCTCGGGCGCAGACCGGCGGCGGCGTCGGGGTAGCTGAACACCTTGTCGACGAACGCCAGGATTTCCGGCGCGGACCGCCAGCTCTCCAGCAGCTTGACCGGCTCGAAGCGCAGACCGGCGCTGGTGATCGTGGTTTCAAAGGCCTGGGTCTCGCGGGCCAGGCGCTCCGGCTCGGCGCCCTGAAACGAAAAGATCGACTGCTTTTCGTCGCCCACCGCGAACAGGGTGCGTTTGGAAATCCGCGCGCCGGCGCCGACGAAGAACTCGCCGGTCAGGGCGCGCAGGATATCCCATTGTTCGGGCGAGGTGTCCTGCGCCTCGTCGAGGAGGACATGCTCGATGCCGCCGTCCAGCTTGTAGAGCACCCACGCCGCGTCGGCGCGGCGGGTCAGCAGGTCGTGCGCCCGGTTGATCAGGTCGCCGAAATCGAGGGCGCCGCGCGCATCCTTCTCCCCTTCATACAGCCCGATGTAGGCGGTCGCGAGGGTCAGGGCGTGGACGGTGTCCTCGGCCACCCGCGCGGCGATCAGGCGGCAGCGAACCTCGAAGAGCCGGTCCTGCTCGTCCTTGAGCCAGGCGCGCACGGCGGGATCGACCGACTGTGTGCCCAGCCGCGCCGCCGGCAAGCCCGTCGCGGTGGAGAACACGCGCCACAGCTCGGCGAAGGTCGAGTGCGGACCCACGGCGCGCATCCTGGTGGCCAGTTCGCGGTCGGTCTTGCCGGTTCCCAACGCGACGAGGTCCGCGCGGCGGCGCCATTCGCCAAAACGCATGCGGCTAAGAACTTCGCTTTCGATCTCCGCGCAGCTCGACGGCTGACGAAAGCCGCATCGATTCCAGACATCGTGGACGTAGCCGCCCCGCGCGTCGCTGGCGGTGACATAGGCGCCGATCGCCGCCCGCCGCGCCTCGAAGTCAGCGAACATGGCGGTGAACGCCGACCAGTCCAGCTCCACGGAGAAATGGGCATAGGCGGCCACGACTTGCCCGTTCGGCTTTTCGGCAGCCAGTTCGGCAACCCCCTCGCGGGCTCGCGCGGAGACCCGCCGCGCGGCGACGTCTTCCAAAACCGTGAAGCTGGGGGCGACGCCGGACTCCAGCGGAAAGCGCCGCAAAAGCTGTTCGCAAAAGGCGTGGATGGTCTGGATCTTCAAGCCGCCGGGGGTCTCGAGCGCCCGGGCGAAGAGCGCGCGGGCCACGCCGTGGTCGCGGCCATCCTCGTCGAAGGCGGCCAGCGCCTCCTCGAGGGCGTCGTCTTCGGCCACCGCCCATTTGCCCAGCCGGTCGAACAGACGGCGCTGCATCTCCGCCGCCCCGGCCTTGGTGTAGGTGACGCAGAGGATCGCTTCCGGCGGCGTGCCGCCGAGCAAGAGGCGCGCGACCCTCATCACCAGGGTGTGGGTCTTGCCCGATCCGGCGTTCGCCTCGACGAAGACCGAGGCGGCGGGGTCCGAGGCCGCGATCTGAGGGTGTCGCGACGCGCTCACGCGATTTCAGTCTCCCCGACCACATACCATTCCCAGAGCCGGGCGAGGTGATCGTAGTCGCCGCCCTGACGTCCGATGAACTGGGGCGCGACCCAGGAGGTGTAGGGCGTGGCCGGGTCGTCGTAGGCCTCGACCCGGCGGCGCAGGCCCGCGATGGCCGCCTCGACCAGGTCGATCGCGGCGCCGGGGTCCGGCGTGATTTCCAGACCCGGCGTCCGCCCGCCACTGACGCGCACATAGGTAAGATCGCCCGCCGGGCGCGGACCCAGCTCGGCGAAGCCTCCGGCGGCGAGGATGGCCCCGGTCAAGGTGAGCTGCGGCGCGAATCCGACACGGACCATCCGGGCGCTGGGCGGCAGCCCTGTCTTGAAATCGAGGATGTCCGCGCGCCCGTCCCGCGCCTCGATGCGGTCGGCGCGGGCGGTGAGGGTGAAGAGGCCGCCTTGCGTTTCGAAGTGATGGACGCCGGTGGTCTCGACCAGAAGCTCGGCCCCCGGCCGGCGGCGCCGCTCGAACTCCATCGCCCATAGCGCCATGCGCGCGGCGAGGGTCCGTTCCCGCGCCATCCGCGAGCGCGGCATGCCCGCCGAGATCAGGGCGCCGACCAGGAACTCCACGAAGCGGTCGTTTCCGTCCAGCGGCAACTCGCCCGGATGGGCCTTGGCGAACAGCTCGAAGGCCTTGTGCACGGCGCTGCCGCGGGCAAGTGCCTCCACGGGTTCGTCCGGGCGATCCATCCGGCGCAGGCGAAGGATTTTCTTCGCATAGAGGCCGTAGGGATCGCGGACCCATTGCTCGATATCGGTCACCGCCAATTTGCGTGGACGCGCCGGAAAAGGCGGTGTCGGCGCCGGCCGGGTGGCGGTTTTCAGGCTGACGGGAGGATCGACGAGGGGCGCGTCCAGCGCGCGGGCCCAGGCCAGGACGTCCTCGCGGACGGGCAGTTTGGTCTTCGCGCCCTCGATCAGGGTTCGCAGACGCCACAACCAGCGGGAGGCGAGGGCCGGCGCGCCGCCCCGCCGGTCGGCGTTCAGCAGGACGACTTCCGGTGCGCAGGCGGCCTGGGCGAAATCGTGGGCGGAAAGGCCGATCCGCCGTTCCGGCGGCGGCAGGCCGAGGGCCGTCCGCATGGGGCGCGAGAGAAAGGGATCGATCGCCGGCGCGCGCGGCCACGAGCCCTCTTCGAGGCCCGCCAGGATCAACCGATCGGCGCGAACGAGGCGCGCTTCGAGCACGCCCAGGATCTGCAGGCGAGGATGGCTCGCCCCACCCGCTCGGATGGTCTCGCCCGCCAGCAGGGCCTCCAGCAGCTCCCAAAAGCCGCTCGGCGTGACCTCGGGCATGGCGGCGCTCTCGCCGATCATCGCCTGGAGCACGCCGGCCAGCGCCTCTCCGGCGAGGCCCGACCACGCCGCGCCGCTATCGCCCCGCTCGTCCTCGCAGAGCGCCTCCAGGGCGGTGGTAAGAGCGACGCTCGCCGCGCCCACAGTGGCCGCGCCGGTTTCGAACGGCGCGCGCGCGAGGTCGAGTGCGGCGCCAAGGCGTTCGACGAGGTCGACGGCGTCGTCCAGGCCGGGCGGCGCCTCGGAGACCAGCTTGGCGACCACGGCGCGCAGATCGCTCAGGCGCGGTCCGCGCAGGGACTTTTCCTCGATGACGCGCCGCGCCGCGTCGAGCTCTTCCGCAGCCCTTCCCAGCCGGGTCAGAGGATGTTTGAGCACCGCGAGCAGGCCCACCGGATCGGCCGCATCGACGCCAAGCCCCGCCAAGAGGGTCGCCAGCACCGCGACGGGCGCTGTCGTCAGGGGCCGTCCCGCAGAGGAGTCGGCGGTGATGTTCCAGCGTCGCAGCCGAGCGCTGACGCGTCTCGCCAGGCCCGCATCCGGCGAGATCAGCGCGGCGGTCTTGCCCGGCGTCTCCAGGGTCTCGCGCAGCAGAAGCGCCGCGACGGTCGCGGCCTCCTCCTCGGTCCGCGCGGTGACGACCGAGAGGCCGCGCAGGCCCTCGGCGATCGCATCGACGCCCGAGCGCGCGCCCTCCGCCTTGATGGCCTCGATCTGTTCCAGCCAGTCCGCCGTTCGGGCGGGCGGGCGCAGCGCTTCGCTGATCAGTCGCCGGCGCCATCGGCCCGCCCGCGTGGGCGCGACCGGCGGCCACGCCACGACATCCCCGCGCGCGACGCCCGCGCGGTCCAGTAATCGGCTGAGGGTGAATTGGGGATGGGGCTCGCCGACCTCTTCCCACGCCGCCTCCGCCAGATCGACATCCAGTCCGGGCAGGACGACGCAGCCTCGGGGCGCCTCCGCGATGGTCCGCAGCAGATCGGCCGAGGACGGGGCGGATCCCGTCGAGCCGGCGGCGATGATCGGCTGTCGCGGCGGCGTGGCGGTCCATTGCTGGGCCAGACCCCGCAGCAGGGCGACGCGCCGCTCGGCGACATCCATCAGGCCGAGTTCGCGCAGCCGCGCGGGCCATGCGCGCAGGGCCAGATCGAGGAAGTCCGCCGACTGTTTCCAATGCTGGGCGAGATCGCCCTCGACCAGGGTGGCGATCCTGTCGGCGGGATCGACCTCCTCGATATGGCAGCCGTCGAGGAAGGCGGCGAGGGCGTCGGCGAGGGAAAGGGCGGACACCGCATCGTGACCGCGCCCGAGCAACCGCTGACGCTCCGCCACCAGTCCGGTCAGTTCGAAGCGCCGGCGCCAGGGCGAGATCGCCGGCGGGAAATCGAGCGCCACATCGCCCGCCTCAAACGGCGGTTCGCCCTCGTCGAGATCGCCGATGACGCGGATCTGCGGCAGGATCAGCGCCCGCCCGGGCGCCGCTTCCAACAGGGCGTGGGCCAGGGATCGCGCCGCCCGCCGGGTGGGCATCAGGAGGACGGCGTCGGCAAGCGCGCCCTCCGGCTCCAACGCCGCCAGGGCGCCGCGCGCGAGGTCGGCGAGGAACGGCCGCTCGGCGGCGATGGTGAACCAACGCGGTCCCGGCCGATCGAAGACGCCGCTCATGGCGGCCCCCTCAGATGAGCCTCCGCGGCGTCGCGGGCGGCGGGGTCGCCGACATGCATCCAGAGCCCGGCCATCGGCAGCCCGTGCAGCCGCCCGCGCGCCTGCATCGCCATCCACTGCGGGAAGATGCTGTATTTCCCCTCCGGCCAGGCGTCCGCCTGTCGGGGATCGATGATGTGAACGCCGGCATGCGCGAAGGGCGCGCTCGGGGCCTTGCCGCGATGGGTCAGCCGGCCGTTCTCCGCGCGGAAGAAATCCCCCGCGTCGGCGAAGCCCAGGCTGCGCTCGACCGGCGCGAGCAGCAGGAGGTCGTCCATCCGCGTGGCGTCCCAGGCGCCGATCAGGCGCTCGAGCGCCGGCGTCCCCTCCTCGACCCAGAGGCTGTCCACATTGGCGACGATGATCGGCGCGTCGCCCAGAAGGCGCCGAGCGGCCTTGAGGCCGCCGCCGGTCTCCAGAAGAGCGGCCCGCTCGTCGGCGATGACGATCTCCACGTCGCGGCGGGCGGCGAGATGGCTTTCCAGTCGGTCGGCGAAGGCGTGGACGTTGACGACGACCCTCGCCACCCCCGCGGCGGCCAGCCGGTCGAGAACGTGATCGATCAGGGTCCGCCCAGCGACCTCGATCAGGGCCTTGGGTCGGTCGTCGGTCAGCGGTTTCATCCGCATTCCCAGCCCGGCGGCCATCAGCATCGCGGTGGTCGGACGGCTCACGCCCGGGCCTCCGAGGGGACGTGACGGGCCAGCCAGGCTGCCAGGCCTTCAGGGCCGTCGCCGCCGAGGCAGGTCTCAAGATAGCGCCAGAGGCGCGGCATGAAGGCGCGATAGCGCGGCTTGCCGTCGCGAGCGACCAGCCGGGAAAACAGCCCGAGGATGCGGACGATATTGATCGCGCCCAAAGCGTGGAAGTCGGCGACGAACCGCTCCGCATCGAGGTCGCGCCGGGCGGCCAGATATCGCGCCAGCACCGCGGCCTCGCGCTCGGCGGAAACCTCGCGCCGGGCGTCGTGCAGCAGCATCGAGAGGTCCCACGCCGGATGGGCGCGCACGGCGTCCTGGAAATCGATCAGCCCGACCCGGGCGACGCCGGCGCGCCACGGCAGCCAGATCATATTCTCGGCGTGGAAGTCGCGATGACAGAATACGCTCGCGCCGTCCTCCGCGAGCCGGCGGACGGGCGCCCAAGTCGCCTCCCATTCCGCTATGGCGCCCGGCCCGAATTCAGGCGTCCGGGTCATCTTGGGCAGCCATTCCACGAAGATGCCCAGATAGGTCGACAGCGCCAAGCCGTCATAGGTGAGCAGCGGCCACGTCGCGCCGTAGCCGCTGAGCGTTTCGGGGGGCGCCGCCGCGTGCAGAGACAGCAGCACGTCCGTCGCCGCGTCGTATAGCGCCGCCTCGTCCGCGCCTGTTTCGAGCAGGCGGGCGAAAAGGCCGTCGCCCAGATCCTCGAGCACCGCGAAGCCTTGGGCAATGTCGCTGGCGATCACTTCTGGCGCGGACAGGTCTCGCCCGCGGAGCCATCCGGCGCAGGCGACGAAGGCGTCCACCCGGCCGGCGGCCAGACGCGCGCACGCGTTGTAGCCAAGGGCGCGGCGCTCGCCCGGCGTTGCGTCCGGCGGACAGGGCGGGCTCTCCAGCGACGGGGTCTGATCCATCAGGATCAGCGTCCCGCCAGGGCTTGGATAGAGGCGCTCGTAGAGCCGGGTGGAGGCGTCGCCGGGCAGAGGTTCGCGTCGGGCCTCGCCCAGTCCCGCGCCTCGCAGGAATTCCCGCCGCGCCGCCTCGCGATCAGAACTCAATCGAGCGATCCTTCCAGGCGCCGCGCGGGACGAGCGTCGCGACGCGACTATCCGCCGATTCGCCGGGCGCGATCACCACCTCCAGACGGTCGGGCGGCAGGTCGGAGCCCAGCCGCTCGGCCCATTCGATCACCGCCGCGCCCTCGCGCAGGGCGTCGTCGAGCCCGAGTTCGTAGGCTTCCTCCGCCGAGGCGAGGCGATAGAGATCCAGATGGGCGAGGTTCAGGCGCGGATTCGGATAGGTCTGGACCAGGGTGAAGGTCGGGCTGGGCGCCTCCGCCTCATCCGGCGAAAGTTCGAGGATCGCGCCCCTGGCCAGGACCGACTTCCCCGCCCCGAGCGGTCCGGTCAGACAGATGACCTCGCCGACGCGCAGGGCCGCGGCGAGCGCCGCGCCCAGCCGCGCGGTCTCGCCCGCGCTCGCCAGGGCGAACGAGCCTTCCGCCTCGCGTGTCACGAGAAGGGGCGATCCGGCTCGCGCGGCAGAACGGTCTCGACATAGTGTTTGACCGCCAGGGCCGCCTCATTCGCATCGGCCGGCAGCGCGTGAGGAGGGATCGGCGGCCCGATGATCAGGCGAAACGCCTTGCCCTGTTTGTTCAGCAGTTCTTGGAAGAGCGTGATGTCGCGCAGCTCTCCCGAAAAACTGTCGAAGAAGTGGAATAGACTGGAGCGCGGTCCCTCGAGATGAAGCGGCGTCACGGTCGCTTCGTATTTTCGGGCCACCGAAAAGGCGCTGGGCGCCCATTCGGGATCGGCGATCACCCCGTCCGCCCCGCGCCTCGCCAGCCGTCCGGCCGGGAAGATCGCCAGCGCCCGCTCCGCTTCCATGGTCTCGCGCGTCATCTGCAGGGTCAGCCGCGTGCGCTCGCGGGTGCGCTTTTCCTCCACCCATTCCACGGGGATCAAGACCTCATCGAACCCTTGGGAAACCCGGTGGGCGTCGGAATTGGCGTAGAACATCAGGTCCGGGCGGATAGCCTTGAGGGCGTCACGGACCGCGACGCCGTCGGCGATCCCCGTGGGATGGTTGCAGATGACGATGAGGCGACCGCGGCGGGGCAGCCTTTGCAGACCGCTCACCGAGACCTGAATGCGCAGCAGCGCGGAGACAAAGGCCAGGGCCTCGGCGCCGCTCATGGGCGCGATCGCGTCGGCCATGCGCCGGGCCCTGCGATAGTCGAGAATGCGATAGAGGCCGAGCCTGAGCAGCGGCCACGCTGGGCTGGACGCCAGTTTCGGGGCGCGCTCGGCGATCAGCCGGTCGACGATGTGGTCGTGACGGCCGACCTGCGCGGGAGAGGAAACACGACCGGCCGCGGTGATCGTCCCCGAAGTCATGGCCGCGACCATGCCCGCCTCCGCGCCGCGGGAGCAAGCCTGGATCGCGTCGGCGAGGGCGCTAGCCCTTGCCGCCGAAGAGTCCCTTGGCCATGCCCAGAAGACCGCCGCCACCCTGGGCGTCGCCGCCGCCCATCATTCCACCCATCGCGCCCATGAGAGAGCCCAACACCCCCTGCGCGCCGTCCGACGCGTTTTCCGCGTGCCCTTGCAACAGCGGGAGCACCTGAGGGAGCAGGGACTGCACGATACCGGGATCGACGCCGGCCTTTCCCGCGACCTGTTCGGCCACATTTTCCAGCGTGCCGCCGTCAGCGACGTGCTGCAGCAGGGTCTGGATGACGTTCTGCGCCACGCCGGGCTCGACGCCGGCCTTGCCCGCCGCGTCCTGCATCGCTTGGCTCGACCCGAGGCCGTTCATGATTTCGCCGATATCCATGACCCGTACGTTCCCGAAGCTGTGTTGACGCTGGCGTGCGAAGCTGGGCTTAGCACTGATCCGGCCAAGCCTCCATGCGCCCGGCCGAAACTTGGAGATGGCCTTGGATCGATTGCGCCGCTGGTTCGTCTTTCTGATGATGTTGGCCGTGCTGGGCGGGATCATGAGACTGTTTTGGCTCGTGGAAATCCGAGGGGCGCCGCATACCCTGAAAAAGGAACAGGCCGCCCTCGCCTCGGCGTTGGAGCGCGCCGCGTGGGTCTCGCCGCACGCGGCGGGAAAACCGGCCTATATCTTGGTCACCGGCGGCTGTCCGGCCTGCGCCGCCTTGGAGACCGGAACGCTGGAGACGCTGCAGAGCCGCGGCTTCGACACCCGGGTGATCGCGGTGGCGCGGCCGGATCTGAACGGCCGCGCTGTTTCGACGCCTCAGGAGCGCGCGGAGGTGGCCGAACTCTGGATCGACCGCGATTGGAACTTCTATCTGCGCTGGCGCGAACCTGGGCCGTCGACCATGGCTGGCTTGCGTCCCGCCGACGGCGACGCCGCGCGCACCGCGGTGGTCGGCGCGAGCCAGGCGGCGGCCGCCAATATCGCCGATCTGGTCCGGCGCAACGGCGTCAAGTTCGGCTATCCCATGGTGATCTGGTGGAACAAGTCCGGAGACATGCGCGCGAGCCTCGCCGACAACGCCGCGGCCAGGCACAAGCTGGAAAAGGAAATCGAAGCGAGCTGAGCTTTCTATTCCGCGATCGCCGCGACGTCGCGCTCTCCGGTGCGGATGCGGAGCGCTGAGATGAGGTCGAGAACGAAGACCTTGCCGTCGCCGATCTTGCCGGTGTTGGCGGCCGAAGCGATCGCTTCGACGATATGTTGCTCGGCTCCGTCGCCCACGGCGATCTCCAGGCGCACCTTGGGCAGCAGCTTCACCTCATACTCGGCGCCGCGATAGACCTCGGTCTTGCCCTTCTGGCGCCCGTAGCCGCGAACCTCGGTGACGGTAAGTCCGGACGCGCCGGCGCTGGTCACCGCCTCGAGCACCGCGTCGAGACGGCTGGGCTTGATCACCGCGACGATCATCTTCATGGCGCGAACTCCTGTCGAGCTTGAGAGGCGGAAAGAGGTTAGTCCAACTTCGAGCGGCCGCCCACCGGCGCCGGCGCCAGCAGCGGCCTTTGACGGGCGCGCACGCGAACGCGCTCGCCGTTGTGCGCGACGAGGGGAGCCCAGGATTGCTTCACCGCCTCCATAAGGATGACGCCGGCGAACGGCGGCCACAGCCGCGCGCCCACCTGTTCGAATCCTTCCGCCCATCGCGCGCTCCACTCCAGCGGCGGGACATAAACCGCCCGGGTCCACCCCACCGGCGATAGTTCCGCGTCGCGCACCAGGCGCTCCAGCTGCCGCCGACTATAGGGCCGGCCGTGGCCGAACGGGCTGGCCTCGGAACTCGCCCAGGCGCCGTGGCGCGCCGCGACCGCCAAGATGACCCGGCCCGACGGCGCGAGCACTCTATGCAGCTCGTGCAGAAGCGCCGCCGGATCGTCGCTCTCTTCCAAGGCGTGGACGGCGAGCACGCGGTCGAACAGCGCGTTCGCCAGGGGCAGAGCCGTCTCCTCGATCAGGCAGGCCCGATTCGCCGCGCCGATCGGCCAGAGCTCGACGCCCTGCGCGGCGGGCATCGCGGCAACCACGCGGGTCGCCCCGACCAATCCAGCGACGAAGGGCGTGGCGTAGCCGAGCGCGAGGACGTCGAGGCCCGCCGCGTCGCCCCAGGCTTCGACGACCTTGCGCGAGATCATCCGCCGGACCACGGCGCCAAGCGGACCGGCGTAGAATTCGCGAAGTTCGAGGACGCTCTGGCGCACGGCCCGGCCTAACCGCTAAAGTCGTATCGCGTCCGCGCGGATCGACGGCGGCGGTGAGGGAACGGGGCCATGGCTCTGGACATACGGCAGTTCGCCTGTCTTTCCGACAATTACGGATTCATTCTTCGCGACGAGGCCAGCGGCAGGACCGCCTGTGTCGACACGCCCGACGCCACGGCCGTGCTCGCGGCGCTCGAGCGCGCGGGCTGGGGCCTGGATTTCATCCTCAACACCCATTGGCATCCCGATCACGCCGGCGGCAACGCCGCGGTGAAGGCGGCGACGGGCGCCGTCATCGTCGGGCCCGCGGAAGTGACGAAGATCGCGCCGCTCGACCGCGAGGTTGCGGGCGGCGATACCGTGGAGGTCGGGGAAACCCGCTTTCAGGTCATCGAAACCGGCGGTCATACGCTGGGACACATCGCCTATTTCGACCCCGTAGGCCCCACGGCGTTCGTGGGCGACACGCTCTTCGCCCTGGGCTGCGGCCGCCTGTTCGAGGGCGACGCCGCGCAGATGTGGACAAGCCTGCAACGCCTCGCGGCGCTGCCCGACGACACCCGGGTCTATTGCGCTCACGAATATACCGCCGCGAACGCCCGCTTCGCCCTCAGCGTCGATCCCTCGCCCAAACTGAAGGCCCGCGCGGAAGCGATCTTCGCGGCCCGGACGCGCGGCGAGGCGACGGTGCCCAGCTCGATCGGCCTCGAGAAGGCGACCAACCCCTTTTTGCGCGCCCCAATGCTTGTCGGCGGCGGACCGGATCACGAGGCGTTCGGCAGGATCCGGGCGGCCAAGGACGGCTTCACGGGCTGACGGCCAGGACTTTTGGTTTAGCGCCGGTTCCCGACCTCCGGAGATCGGGCCTCCCACCGTCCTGTCCTAGCGCACGCCCATCGCGAAGAGGATGCGCTGGGAAGACGGTCGTCCGGCCACGCCCAGCGGCGGGACGACGGTGATGTTGACCACATTGCCGCGCAGCGAGGCGCCGGGCTGGCCGCCGCGCAGAATCTCCACGCGGGTCACGCGGCTCAGAATCGGCCGATTGTCGCTGTCGGTGGACAGGGCGATCACGGCCTCGCTGGCGACGACCGCCGCGTCGGCGATCAGACCGTCGGACGTAGGGTCGGCGTCTGGCGCTTCGAAACCGATCAGATGGCGGGCCGCCTTGCTGGCGCGGGCGCTTGACTGAATGAGGACGTGGTAGAGTCCTCCCGGTCCAAGTGTCGTCAGGCGCAAAGGCGCGGCGGCGCCGACCTCCGAGGCCGCCGAACCGTCCGGCCGCTCGGGCGTGAACACCGTCGTGCCTCCCATGTGGGTCACGCGCACCAGGGGGCGGCCGAGGTCGCTGGTGTAGATCATGTCTCCCCGCGGCCCGTGAGACCCGCCAAGAACCCAAACCTCGGGGCTGTCATCGAATTTGAGGAGCGTTCGTGGAGAACTGCGATCGAGGATGAAGGCACCGCCGGCGTCGATGTGATACCGCGCGACGATATTATTCTGCGCTTGCGGGACGTGGCTGTGTTTCCCGAACGCGCCCTTGAGCCACGCCGGAGCCGCGTCGGCCGAGGTGGCGATGACGCTCGCCAAAGCGACCGCCCCGGCGAGCAGATATCCCCCGCCACGCTTGAGGGCCGTCGCCGACTTCATAGGGCGTAGACTGCCAATCGAACGGGGCGTTTTTGCGACGCGCGGCGAACGAGCAAAGGCTCAGCCGATAATGTACTGACCGCCATTGACGCTTAAGGTCGCTCCGGTGATGAACCCCGCGTCCTCGGCGGCGAGAAAGGCCACGCAGCGGGCGATCTCGTCGGCCATGCCCAGGCGTCCGACGGGAATGCCGGCGACGATCTGTTCCAGGACATTGCTGGGCACGCTCATCACCATTTCCGTATCGATATAGCCGGGCGCGATGGTGTTCACGGTGATGCCCTTCTTGGCGTTCTCCTGGGCCAGGGCCTTGGAGAAACCGATCATCCCCGCCTTCGCGGCGGAATAGTTGGTCTGGCCGATCTGGCCCTTCTGGCCGTTGATGGAGCTGATATTGACGATGCGGCCGTAGTTCCGCTCGCGCATGCCCTCGATGACGTTTCGGGTCATGTTGAAGATCGAGGCGAGGTTGACGTGGATTACCTCGTTCCACTGTTCTTCGGTCATGCGATGTAGGACCGCGTCGCGGGTGATTCCGGCGTTGTTGACCAGCACGTCGATCGGACCGAGTTCCGCCTCGACCTTGTCCACCGCCGCCTTGCAGTCGGCGAAGGAGGCGACGTTGCCCTTCACCACGAACATGCCGAGTTCGTCCGCGCAGGTCTTGGCCGCGACCTCGTTGCCGGCATAGCCCGCGGCCACCTTGTAGCCCGCGGCCTTGAGCCGGGCGCTGATCGCCCGTCCGATCCCCCGCGTGCCTCCCGTAACGAACGCAACCCTGCTCATCGTCGTGTCTCTCCCTGACGGCGTCTCTGATGGATGCCGTACAAAAACATAGGCCTCGAGACGCATTCTGGAAACGCCCTATAACACAGTCCCGTGCGAAATTGACTTACTACGTAAGCTGAATTATTTTCCGTCTCGTTTGGAGGCGATTGAGATGTCGATGCTGACGGTGTCTTCCAAAGGCCAGATCGTTTTGCCGGCGGCCCTCAGGCGCAGACTGGGACTGGGATCCGGCGCGAAACTGGAGGTCCTGGAGCAAGCCGACGGCGTCACGCTGCGGGTCGTCCGGGCGATCGGGAGTGGCGATGTGACCGCGCTCGCCGGGATGCTGACCGCGCCGTCGCGAGGCGTTCCCCGGCGGCTGGAGGATTTCGACGCCGCGTCGATGATGGCGCACGAGCCTTCTTCCGAGCCGTGAGAGCGCTCGACACCAACGTTCTCGCCCGTTTCTTCATCGACGATCCAGACGACGCCGAGGCCATGAAACAGAGACCCGCGGCGGTCGCGGTCCTCTCGGAACGTGCGTTCGTTTCGGTGACCGTCCTGCTCGAGTTGGAGTGGGTCATGCGCGGCTTCTATCGCATGAAGCCGCCGGACGTCGCCCAAGTCGTGCTGGCGCTCGCCGGTATCGAGCACGTGACGATCGAAGACCGCGGCGCGGTCCTGACGGCGTTGGAGGCTTTCCAAAAGGGCCTCGATTTCGCGGATGCCCTGCATCTGTCGCGCGCTTCAAGGGCCGCGGCCTTCGCGACCTTCGATCGGGGGCTGGCGAAGCGAGCGAAAGATCTGTCGATCGGACCCAAGGTCGAGGTATTGACTTGATCGCTCTCCTGGCAATTCACCTCGCGAGAGAACCGTCAGGACCGGGACGAACGCCGGTCCATGACGCAAATCGGGGGCGCGGCGCGAGCGTCTCTCGCCCTACATCGCCTCGACGCACATGGCGACGCCCATGCCGCCGCCGACGCAGAGGGTGGCGAGGCCTTTGTGGGCGCCGGAGCGCTGCATCTCGTGGACGAGCGTGGTGAGGATGCGCGCGCCGGAGGCGCCGATGGGATGGCCGATGGCGATGGCGCCGCCGTTGACGTTGACCTTGGCCGGGTCGAGCCCGAGTTCGCGAACCACCGAGATCGACTGGGCGGCGAAGGCCTCGTTGGACTCGATGAGGTCCAGATCGGAGACCCTCCAGCCCGCCTTTTCCAGGGCCTTGCGGCTGGCGGGGATCGGGCCGGTGCCCATGATCTCCGGATCGACGCCGGCGTGGGCCCAGGAGGCGATGCGGGCGATCGGCTTCAGTCCGCGCTTGGCCGCCTCGTCTGCGCTCATCAGCACCAGGGCGGCGGCGCCGTCGTTGAGGCCGGAGGCATTGGCGGCGGTGACCGAACCCTGTTTGTCGAAGGCGGGACGCAGACCGGCCATCGCCTCGTAGGTCGCGCCGTGGCGGATGTATTCGTCCTTGTCGACCACGGTGTCGCCCTTACGGCTCTTGATGGTGACCGGGATAATCTGGCTGTCGAACTTTCCGGCCTTCTGCGCCGCCTCGGCCTTGTTCTGCGAGGCGACGGCGAAGCGGTCCTGGTCCTCGCGGGTGATCTGCCAACGGTTGGCGATGTTCTCGGCGGTGGTGCCCATGTGATAGCCGTGGAAGGCGTCGATCAGGCCGTCCTTGACCATCGTGTCGATCATCGTCTGATCGCCCATCTTGGTGCCGGTCCGAAGATTGGCCGCGTGCGGAGCCTGACTCATGCTCTCCTGGCCGCCGGCGACGACAATCGCCGCGTCGCCGGCCGCGATCTGCTGCGCCCCCAGCGCCACGGCGCGGAGCCCCGAGCCGCAAAGCTGGTTGACGCTCCACGCCGGGCTTTCGACGGGCACGCCCGCGTTGACGGATGCTTGTCGCGCCGGACCCTGGCCGGCGCCGGCCTGAAGCACCTGGCCCATGATCACCTCATCGACATCCGCCGGCGCGATCCCGGCGCGCTCGATAGCCGCCTTGATCGCGATCGAGCCGAGTTCGTGGGCGGGCAGGGACGCCAAGGCCCCATTGAACGACCCCACCGGCGTGCGCGCGGCCGAAACGATGACGACGTCGGTCATGGCTGATTTCTCCCTAAAGTGCCCCTGAAAGCATCATGACAAATCGGAAGGGCCGCGTCACGTCGCGGATATGGCGTTGGCGCCGCAGTTGCGTGATAAGCATCGTTCGCAGCCGCGAAATGACGCCCCAAGAGAGACGAAGATGCCCGCCGACACGCATACCGCCGCATCCGCCCGAACCGACGGCGAGCGGGTCATCATCCAAAAATACGCCAACCGCCGGCTCTATAACAAGGCGACCAGCAGCTACATCACCCTCGAGGATCTTTCACAGATGGTGAAGGACGGCGTCGATTTCGTCGTGAACGACGCCAAGACCGGGGAGGACATAACCCGCAAGGTCCTCACTCAGATCATCTTCGAGGAGGAGGGGCGGGGGCAAAACCTGCTGCCGGTGCCCTTTCTGCGCCAGCTCATCGGATTCTACGGCGACCGGATGCAGGCTTTCCTGCCGAGCTATCTCGAGCTGTCCCTGGAAAGCTTCATTCGTCAGCAGGAACGCATGCGCGAGAAGTTCACCGTCGCCACGCCCAGCATGGGCATGTTCGACGAGCAGATCCGTCAGAACATGGCGCTGTTCGACCGCGCGATGAAGATGTTCACGCCCTTCGCCTATCGGGCCGACGAAGTCGCCGCCGCGGAAAAACCGGCGACCACCAAGACCGAGCCGTCCCTGGCCGAGATCAAGCAACAGATGGCCGCGATGCAGGAACAAATCGCCGCGCTGTCCAAGAAATAAGCCCGATGGGCGCGCCGGAGGTCGTGGGCGAAGCGGTCTGCGAACTGGGTGAGGGGCCGGTCTGGCGCGCCAGCGACCAGACGTTGTGGTGGGTGGATATACTGGCCTCCTGCATACACCGGCTGGATACGATGACCGGCGCGGCGATGAGTTGGCCGGCCCCCGAGCGCGTGGGCTTCGTCGCTCCGGTCGCGGGCGGCGGCTGGATCGCCGGGTTGAAGAGCGGGCTTCACGGTTTCGACGAGACGACCGGCCTGTTCCAGCGTCTGCACGCGATCGAGGACGCGGCCCTCGACAACCGCCTCAACGACGCCTTCGTCGATGACGCCGGCCGGCTGTGGTTCGGCTCTATGCACGATCCGAAAACCGAACGCACCGGCGCGCTGTACAGCCTCGATTCCCGCGGCGTCATCTGCCACGATCGCGACTACGGCATCACAAATGGCCCGACGACCTCGCCCGACGGCAAGACCTTCTACCACACCGATAGCCTGGACAGTTCGCTCTACGCCTTCGACCTGTCGCGGGACGGCGACCTCTCAAATCGCCGGGTGTTCGCCCGCATCGACCCCGCCGATGGCTGGCCGGACGGTTCGACGGTGGACGCCGAAGGCTGTGTCTGGACCGCGCTTTGGGGGGGCTGGGGGGTGCGGCGCTTCTCGCCCGCGGGAGAAACGATCGCCCAGGTTCGCCTGCCCGTCGCCAACGTCACCAAGATCGCCTTCGGCGGCGATGACCTCTCGACGGCCTTCGTCACCACCGCGTGGTCCGATCTTTCCCCCAGGGCGCGGGCGGAGCAGCCGTTGGCGGGCCGGGTGTTCGCCTTCGCGAGCGGAACGCGGGGCCGGCCCCAGAGCGAGGTCCTGCTTAATTAAAACGGCCTTCCATCAGCACAATTTATCGCGGATCGCGGAAAGCCTGACCGCGAAAGTATGATCGGCCAAAATACGGCTTCGGCCCCGCGCCGCGATGGTCGCCGCCCACGCCCGGTCCGCGCGTAGGCGGGCGTAAATGTCGTTCAGCTCATCCGTCGTCCGATAAACCAGGGCCTCCGACCCGGGATCGAAGCAATGCGCGAGATCTGGCTGATCGTCGGTGACGGCCGGGGCGCCGAAGAGATAGGGATCGAAGTTTCGTTGATTCAGCCCGGCGACGACGTGGTCGGCGTTGCGCGCGTTCAGGGACGCCAGATGTCCGGCGTAAAGTCCAGCCAGGCGCCGGTGGGCGACCCGGTCGCCGAATGCATGTTGGGCAGGAGGATTGCTCTTCCAGCCGGGGCCGAAAACGGCGATGGGCTCGGCGATCGCCCTCACGATCCGCTCCCGCTCGGGCGAGGCGGCGGCGACGAAGACCATGCGATCGGAGCGCTCCAGTCTCGGGACCGCGCGGTGGGGATTGGCGGCGTGGGGCAGCCAGATCGCGGGAGAGGCGAAACCAAGTTCGCGGTGTCGCGCCTCCAGGCCGCTGTCGGTGTGAGCGACCAGATCGTACAGCGCCGCCAACGGCGCGGCTTCCTGGCCAAAAGCGTCGCCGACCCAGCCGACGACCGGTGGTCCGCCGGACCGTCCGCGCAGGGCCCGCAGAACAGCAAGGGGAACATGGAAGCCGCCGATGGCCAGGACGAGGTCCGGCGCGAATCGCCTCGCCTGCCTTGAGATTTCCGGCGCCATCGGCTCGCCCAGGGCGCGGCCTAGTCTCCGATGGATCGGGGGATGCCGCACGAAGCCCAGCGCGACCTCGTGACCATCGCCGCGCCAGGCGTGGGCGGCGTCTTCCAGCCAGTGGTTGATGCTTCCGCGCCGCCCGAGAAGGAGGAGCTTCAGGGCGTCAGGCCACCTTCACCCGCGCCGCGCTCTCGGGCAGGTCGCCGCCGAAGGCGCGCTGGTAGAATTCCGCCACCGTGGGACGCTCCAGCTCGTCGCACTTGTTGAGGAAGGTCATGCGGAAGGCGAGGCCAAGGTCGCCGGCGAAGATCTCGGCGTTCTGCGCCCAGGTTATCACCGTGCGCGGGCTCATGACCGTGGAGATGTCGCCATTCATGAAGGCGTTGCGCGTCATGTCCGCGACGCGGACCATGGCGGCGATGGTCCGCTTGCCCTCGGGCGTCCTGGCGTAGCTCGGCGCCTTGGCCAGCACGATCTCGGCCTCCACGTCGTGGGCGAGATAGTTCAGCGTCGCGACGATCGACCAGCGGTCCATCTGGCCCTGATTGATCTGCTGGGTGCCATGATAAAGGCCGGTGGTGTCGCCGAGGCCGATGGTGTTCGTGGTCGAGAACAGTCGGAAGTACGGGTTTGGACGAATGACCCGGTTCTGGTCCAGCAGGGTAAGCTTCCCCTGCGCCTCCAGCACCCGCTGGATCACGAACATCACGTCCGGGCGGCCGGCGTCATATTCGTCGAAGACCAGCGTCATCGGCCGCTGGAGGCACCAGGGCAGCATGCCTTCGCGAAACTCGGTGATCTGTTTCCCGTCCTTCAGGACGATGGCGTCCTTGCCGACGAGGTCGATCCTGCTGACGTGGCTGTCGAGATTGACGCGGATCATCGGCCAGTTCAGCCGCGCCGCGACCTGCTCGATGTGAGTCGATTTGCCGGTGCCGTGATAGCCTTGGACCATGACCCGGCGGTCGAAGGCGAGCCCGGCGCAGATCGCCAGGGTGGTCTGGGGGTCGAACTGATAGGCCTCGTCCAGGTCCGGCACGTGGCTGTCTTTGACCGCGAACGCCGGGACCATCATGTCGGAGTCGACCCCGAACATCTCTCGCACACCGACTTTGTGGTCGGGGGTCAAGGCGAGCAGCGTGTCGTCGGAAGGGTCGGTGAAACTGGGCATGATGGGCGTTCACTAGAAGATGGACGGCATGTAGGCAAACGCCACCTTTTCAGACCAGCTTCGCCTTCTGCAGGGTCTTGTAGGCCTTGATGACCCGCTGGAGTTTCGTCTCGGCGGAACGATCGCCGCCATTGGCGTCGGGATGGCAGCGTTTGACGAGTTCCAGATAGCGGACCCGGATCGCGGGACCCTGGGCGGCGACGTCGAGGTCGAGGTCGGCCAGAGCGCCGCGCTCCAGCTTGCCCAGCCCGCGCTCGGCGGCCGTTCGGTCGTCGCCCGCGCGCCGGCCCTCGGGGCCGAAGACGCCGAAAGGATCGCGGAAGACGCCCCTGGACGCCGCCGCCTCGCGGTTGCGCCCGCCGCCCTTCATCGACCAGGTCGGCCGGCCGCCGGTCATCTGCTCCTCGGCCACGCGCGCGCGCATCTCGCCCTCGCTCATGCCGGCGAAGAAGTTCCAGTGACGGTTATATTCGGCGGCGTGGCTCCGACAGAACCAGTAGTGGTCGGTGATCAGCTCGCGCGATTTGGGCGCGCGGGTTTCGCCGGGCAGGGAACAGCCCTGATGATCGCAGCGGCGTTCGCCCGGCTTTAGCGTATGGACATCGTCCTGGCGCGCCGCGCCCTCGGCTCCTGGCGGCCGCACCCGGATATCCTTGAATCTCGGCTTGTATTGAAAGCGCGTCGCCATACCCCGAGTATGAGGCGGAAGTGTTTCAGATCAAGAATTGACAGCGGACAGGCAAAGGTTTCACCATGGGCACGGTGGCGGAAAATCTGACGCGGAAGCTGCGCGAGGCCTTCGCGCCCGACCACCTGGCGGTGATCGACGATTCCGCCCGCCACGCCGGCCATTCCGGGTCGCGCGACGGCGGAGAGAGTCATTTCGAGATCGTCATTACCTCAGCGGCCTTCGCCGGCTTGGGCCGCGTCGCGCGGCAGCGATTGATCTATACCCTGCTGGCCGAGGAACTGGCCGGCCCCGTTCACGCCTTGGCCTTGACGGTGCGGGCGCCGGGCGAGGCGTGAGGCGCTAAGGTTTCGCCGCGGGCGCCAGGGCGGTCTGCAGGGCGGCGGAAAGTTCGTTCGCGCGGAACGGCTTTTGCAGCACCGCGGAATCCCGATCGATCTCGCGCAGACCCGATTGGCCGTAGCCGGTGGAGAAAATCATCGGCACGCCGCGCGCGCGCAGGGCGTCGGCGATGTCGAACACCGGTCGGCCGCCCAGATTGACGTCCAGCAGCGCGGCGTCGATCTCGGTATCCCCGGAGGCCAGGGCCATGGCGGTCTCCACGGTGTGCGCCGGACCGACGACGACGCAGTTGAGGTCCGCCAGCATGTCTTCGACGAGCATGGCGATCATCATCTCGTCCTCGACGACGAGGACGCGCCGTCCCGCGAACGATACGCTGCCGTCCATCAGTGTGGATCCCTCTGACCAACTTCAACGAATGTTATAAAAGAAACCCTGTCGCACGGCAAAGCTTGGTACGCTAGTCGTCGCGCGGTGTCAGTCGGGAACTGACCCGCAAGGCGGTGATCTGGTTGCGTTGGCGGCCGAGAATCTCGAAGCGATGCTGGTGAAATAGGAAGGTCTGCCCCTGTTCGGGGATCGCGCGGGCCTCGTGGATCACCAGGCCGGCTATGGTGACGGCGTGATCGTCCGGCAGGTCCCAATCCATGAAGCGGTTGAGGTCGCGAACCGTGACGTCGCCGTCGACGTGGACCCAGCCGTCGGCCTGTCGCCGGACCCCCTGGATCGCCTCGTCGTGTTCGTCGTCGATCTCGCCCACGATCTCCTCGAGGATGTCCTCCAGCGTGACGAGGCCCTGGAGCGCGCCGTACTCGTCCACCACCAGGGCAAAGTGGCTTTGGCGCTTGAGGAAGGCCTGGAGCTGATCCTTCACCACCGTGGTGTCCGGAATGAACCACGGCTCGCGCATGATCGCGGCGATGTCGATCGTCTCGACAGCGTTGAGGGCGGTCGCTTTCAGGAGGTCCTTGGCGTGAAGGACGCCGACGATGTTCTCCGGTTCATCGCGATAGAGCGGCAGGCGGGTGTGTTCGGCCTCCAGCACCTTTTGGACCAGTTCGCGGGGCGACAGATCGACGTCGATCATGGTGATCGACTTGCGGTGCACCATGATTTCGGAGACGCCCATATCCGAGAGATCGAGGACGCCGCCCAGCATCCGGCGGTCCCGGCTTTCCACCGCGCCCTCGGAGTGGTGATAATTCACCGCGCCGCGAATTTCTTCGTGAGCAGCCAGGACATCGGTCTCCATGTCCAGATTGACGCCGAAGAGGCGAAGGGTGCGGCGCACGATCCACTGGATGGCGTAGATCACCGGCCCCAGCACGCGGACCACCAGTAGCATCGGCGCCGATACCGAGCGCGCGACGTCGTCGGCGCGGACGATGGCCAGGGTCTTGGGCAGGACCTCGACAAAGACCACCACGAGAACGGTCATCACGCCGGTGGCGATGGCGACGCCCCACACCCCGGGCACTTCCTTGGTGATCACCTCCGTCGCCAGAGACGAGGAGAGGATGTTCAAGACGTTGTAGCCGATCAGGACCGCGCCGATCATCGTCTCCTGATCGTCCAGCAGGCGATTGACGCGCTTGGCGCCCTTGTCGCCCTCCCGCTCGAGCTGGTGCATCCGGCCGCGGCTGGCGCGGGTGAGCGCGGTCTCGGCGGCGGAGAACACCGCGGAGACCACCAACAGGGCGAAGATCAGCAGGCCAACAGCGCCCAGGGCGGCGATCACGACAGGGCTCCTTCGGAAAGCAGGAAATCGCGCAGCCGGCCCGGCGCGACATCGCGGGTCACTAAGGCCTCGCCGAGGCCGCGCGCGAGGATGAGTGTCGGCTGGCCGCCGCTCGCCTTCTTGTCCTGGGTCATGTGCCCGATCAAGGCGTCCGCGCCAAACGGGCCGGCGGCGATCTCACCCAATGCGGTCGGCAAGCCGGCAGCGGCGATGGCGGCGACCGCGCGCGCGGTATCCGGGCCTGGGCAGAGGCCAAGCTCCCGCGAAAGACGGAACGCCATGGCGCAGCCCAGGCCCACGGCCTCGCCGTGCTTCAGCGCCTCGCCGAATCCTGACTCCGCTTCCACGGCGTGACCGAAGGTGTGCCCCAGATTGAGGAGGGCGCGCACACCGCCCTCGCGTTCGTCCTCGGCCACGATGACCGCCTTCATCGCTACCGAGCGATGGATGGCCTCGGCCAGGGCGCCGTGTTCGCGTCGAAGAATGGCGCCGGTGTTGGTCTCCAGCCAGTCGAAGAAGTCCGGGTCGCCCAGCAGGCCGTACTTCAGAACTTCGGCGAGGCCGCAGACCAGCTCGCGGTCGGGCAGGGTTTCAAGCGCTTCGAGGTCGGCGAGGACGAGGCGCGGCTGGTGGAAGGCGCCGATCATGTTCTTGCCGGCCGCCGTGTCGATGGCGGTCTTGCCGCCCACAGAGGAATCGACCTGGGCGAGAAGGGTTGTTGGAATCTGCACGAAATCGACGCCGCGCTTGTAGATCGCCGCCGCGAAGCCCGCGAGATCGCCCACCACGCCGCCGCCGAAGGCGACAACGATGTCGCCCCGTTCCAGACCCGTGGCCAGCAGTTCGTCGCAGAGCGACTCCAGGCCCGCGAAGCTCTTGGTCTGTTCGCCCGGTTCGACGACGAGGACATGGGCGCGGATCTTCGCCCGGTCCAGGCTGGCAAGGAGCAAGGCGCCCAGCGCCCGTTCGACGTTTCGGTCCATCACGACGGCCACGACCGAGCGTCCCAGCAGCGGCGCGATCCGCGCGCCCGCTTCGGCGATCAGACCGCGCCCGATGACGACCTCGTACGACCGATCGGCCAGGGCGACCGTCACCGACCTGGTCACGACGTCGTGGCCAGATGCGCCCGCAAGGCGCTCACCACCGCGTCGACACAGACCTGATGAGCGGTGTCGCCGGTCGGCACCACGATGTCCGCCTCGGCAAAAACCGGTTCCCGCATGGCGGCCTGCTCGCGCAGGACGGCGATCGGGTCCTTGCCAGCGAGCAGAGGACGCGTGTCGCGTCGGCCGAGACGGCGGGCGAGCACATCGACATCGGCCCGCAGCCAGATCGACACCGCCTTCTGCCGAATCAGATCGCGGGTCGTGGGATCCATGAACGCGCCGCCGCCGGTGGCCAGGACGTGAGGCGGCTCGTCGAGCAGTCGGGCGATCACGCGCCGCTCGCCGTCGCGGAACGAGGCCTCGCCATAGGTCTTGAAGATCTCTGAGACGGAACGCCCCGCCGCCGCCTCTATCTCGACGTCGGCGTCGCGGAAGGGCAGGCCGAGGGCCAGGGCCAGGCGTCGGCCGATCGTGCTCTTGCCGACGCCCATCAGGCCCACTAGCGCGATGGTCTTGCGATTGAGAGGGGTGGGGGCGGTCATGGCCGAAGACCGCTTTACACGACCGCCGCTAAGAGCGCCAAATTCGGAGCCTTGAGCGCCATGAGGTGAGTCGGAGAGACAGGATGGGCGCGGCGGCCTGGGTCGAAACCTTCCTGGAGATGATGTCGGCCGAGCGCGACGCCTCGGCCCACACCCTGGTCGCCTACGGTCGCGATCTGGCGGACCTTTCCGGTTTTCTCGCGCGGCGCGGCACCGATCTGGGCGGTGCGTCGAATGAGGATGTCGAGGCCTGGTTCGACGATATCGGCAGGCGGGGTCTTTCGCCGGCCACCGCGGCGCGGCGGCGCTCGGCGGCGCGGCAGTTCTACCGTTTCGTCCTGGGCGAGAAGTGGCGATCGGACGATCCGTCGTCGCGGGTAGAGGCGCCGAAAGCCGGCCGCACGCTGCCCAAGGTCCTGAGCCGGGAGGAGATGGTCAGGCTGATCGACGCGGCGGCGTCGAAGGACGGCGCGGCCGGCGCGCGCCTGGGCGCGATCGTGGAAATCCTCTACGCCTCCGGTCTGCGGGTGTCGGAACTCGTCGCCCTGCCGCTGGCGGCGGTCCTGCGCGACCCGGCGTTTCTGATCGTCAAGGGCAAGGGCGGCAAGGAACGCCTCGTCCCACTGGGCGGGCCCGCGCGGACGGCGATCAAGGCTTGGCTGGCGCTTCGCGGCGCGCCGGTGACCAGAGGCGGCAAGGCCAATCCCTGGCTCTTCCCCTCGCGCGGCGCCTCGGGCCGGCTGACCACACGGCGGGTGGCGCAGATGGTGGACGAGGCGGCCATCGCCGCCGGGATCGACCCCGCCAGGGTCAGCCCCCACGTCCTGCGTCACGCCTTTGCGACGCATCTGCTGGAGGGCGGGGCGCACCTGCGCGTGGTGCAGACCCTGCTCGGCCACGCCGACATCGGCACGACGCAGATCTACACCCACGTCACCGGAGAGCGGCTGCGTCAGGTCGTCGAAACTCACCATCCCCTCGCGGGGGGCGGCGCCGGGGAGGCCTAGGCCCGATCGATCCGCGCCGCGTAGCATCCGCGGGTCGCATAGTGCGCCTGAAGGTAGGCCGTGGCGGGGTCGCGGAGGAGGCGCTCGATCAGAGGTTCGATCTCGGCGCCGGCTGCGAGGCCGGCGTCGGTCATCATATGTTCGGCGTCGAAGGCGCGGATCGACATCGTGCGCGTGGCCATGGTGGGCGGCAGGCGATCGATTTCGTCATAGGCCGTCTCGGCTCCCTCCAGGACGAAGATCGCATGGCGAGAACGGAAGGGCGTTTCGGCCGGCTGATGCTCGTAGTTGATCAGGATGATCGATTCGCCGGGCGCCGCGTCGCGCAGCTCGATGCGATCGGGGAAGCCCGGCGAAACGTCCGCGCGGTATCGCCTCGCGCCGCGCGCCAGCAAATGGGCGTCTGTCGCGCCATAAAGCGATCGGAAGGGTTCTGGTGAAAGGCCGGTGATGCGGTAGGTCATGATGGAACCCTAAGCGGGACGGCGTCCCGGAGTCTGGCGACTTTCGGCCCTGTCTCCTGGCGGTCGCACAAGCCTTGCTTGCCCGCGAACCCCGCCCCGACTAGAGGTGCGCGCTTTCCGGCATGAAGGCGCTCGACGGGCGATGGCGACGCACTATCTCGAATTCGAGCGGCCGATCGCGGACCTGGAGACCAAGCTCGAGGAGCTTTCCAAGCTCTCCGAAAGCGAGGCGCCCGGCGCCTTCGACACCGAGCTGGCCGCGCTTCGCCGCCGCGTGGCCGAGCGCCGCGCTCAGACCTATGCCCATCTCGACCCTTGGCAGAAGGCCCAGATCGCCCGCCACCCGGCGCGGCCCCACCTGGTCGATTATGTCGCCGCCCTGATCGACGATTTCGTCGAACTGAAGGGCGACCGGACGTTCGCGGACGATCAGGCGATCGTTGGCGGCCTCGGCCGGTTTCGCGGCGCGGCGGTTGTGGTCATCGGCCAGGAGAAGGGGCGCGACACGCCCACCCGCATCCAGCACAATTTCGGCTCGCCCCGGCCGGAAGGCTATCGCAAGGCCATCCGCCTGATGGATCTCGCCGATCGCTTCAACATGCCGGTCTTGTCCTTCGTCGACACCGGCGGCGCCTATCCAGGGATCGACAGCGAGGAACGCGGCGTCGCCGAGGCCATCGCCCGCGCCACCGAGCGTTGCCTTACCCTAGGGGTCCCGATGATCGCCACCATCACCGGCGAGGGCATGAGCGGCGGCGCTATCGGCATCGCGGCGGCGAACCGCGTCCTGATCCTGCAGCACTCGATCTATGCGGTGATCTCGCCGGAGGGCTGCGCCTCCATTCTGCTGCGCGACCGGGGGCAGGCGGAGGGCGCGGCCAAGGCGATGAAAATCACCGCCGAGGACCTCATCAAACTGAAGATCGTCGATCGGATCATCGAGGAGCCTGTCGGCGGCGCCCACGCCGATCCGGCCAAGGCCATCGCCCGCGTCGGCGATGTTCTGGAGGTCGAGCTCGCCGCATTGACGCCACTCACGCCCGACGCCCTGCGCGAGCAGAGAGGTGAGCGCTTCTACGCCATCGGACGGTGACGTTTTCCTCTCGGTGAGGCGCCAAGCCTCTTTGCTAGTCCTTGGCGTCGCGGTGCGGGAGCTTGGGCGCGCTTCGCCGGGCCGAAGGCCTCGGCGGCGCGTTGCCGCGACCCCATCGCTCTGATAATAGCCTCCGCCCTTCGGCCTGGTGGCGGAGTGGTTACGCAGCGGACTGCAAATCCGCGCACCCGAGTTCGATTCTCGGCCAGGCCTCCAACGATCTCAAACGCCTTCCGGCGCGCCGCTCCACCCGGATGCGCAGGGCCGGCCTTTAGTCTTCGGCCGCCTCGATCCAGGCCCAAGCCGCCGCTTCTTCCTCGAGATCGAAGGTCTTCGCGTCCACGGGGGAGAGAAAGTCGGAGAATTCGATCATGGCCCGCGCCCAAGCCGGAGCGCCCACCACACCGTATTTGCGGACGTGGCGCACGGAGCGGACCTGAGCGCCCAGCGCCTCGCGATCGAAGACGGCGCCGGCCTCCATGCCGTCGAAATGCGACATGATCAGCAGAACGTCGATTTTATCGTAGTCGTCGAAGGCTTTGTCGATCTGTTCGGCCATGTATTCGATATCGGCCTTCGAAATCTTGCCGGAAATTCCGAACACGGCGAGCGTGGGCCGTGGGCTTGCGATGCGCCGAATTGCGGCGGCGGAGACCTCTGTCGTCATGCGATCGGTTCCTCGTATCCTATGGCGTATGGAGCGTCGGTTGCGGGCGTGACCCGCGCGGCGCCTAAACGACCTTTGCGGCGGAGCGTTCCACGGGCGCGAGCTCGACGTCGCCGCGGCGGCCCAGGCGGGGTCCTCTCATCGTGATCGGCGGCCACCCTCGCTGTTGGGATCGGGCCACAGCACGTCCACCCGCCAATCGGTCTTTCCACAGCTCTTGCATGGCTCCTTGGCCAGGCCCGCCACTTTCTGCACCGTGGCGTCGTGGCTTGCCGTTCCGCCCATCGCCCTCAGCTTGGCGAGAATCTGATCGGGGAGCGCGGTGCGGTGGAATCCACAGGCCGTGCACTTGAAGCGGATGGCGACGCGGGCTCGGCCGCGCAATGAGTCTATCGGCAAGCCGCCGGAAGTTTCCTCGTGAAAATCGAGCGCACAACCTTCCATCCGCGCGCAGCGCATCCAGCGCTTGACGGCCTCGATGGGAAGCCGTCCGAAACCTTGCGCGGTCAGCCGGGCGGTGTCGATCAGGCAGGTCCGGCGGCAGTCGCGAAGGTGACAGCGGCCGCTGACCTCCTGGCCCCTCGCCAGATATCCGGCGATACTGCGGTCAGGCTGAAGAAGCCCATCCTGAGCCAGCCATCCCGGCGGTGTCTGCTGGAGCGCGGTGACCATGTCGCCGAGCTAGGCCAGGGAGGCCCGGCCCCGCAAGGGGATGTTCCCATAATGTTCCGGTCGAATGCGGGGCGCGAAGCGCCGGTCGGACTTGCCGAAAATCGCCGCGCCATGACCTAGCTATGGCGTGCGCATAGCGACTTTCAACATCAACGACGTCAACAGACGCTTGGCAAACCTGCTGGCATGGCTGGCGGAGACTGGACCGGACGTCGTCTGCCTGCAGGAGCTGAAGGCGGAGGATCGCGCCTTTCCCATCGCGGACATCGAGGCCGCCGGGTATGGCGCGGCTTGGCATGGTCAGCGGAGCTGGAACGGCGTCGCCATCCTGGCGAAGGATGCCGATCCGGTCGTGACCCGCATCGCTCTGCCGGGCGATCCATCGGATCTGCAGGCGCGCTACATTGAAGCTGCGGTGAATGGCGTCCTGGTCGGTTCGATCTACCTGCCCAATGGAAATCCCAACCCCGGGCCGAAGTTCGACTACAAGCTGGCTTGGCTGGAGCGACTGATCAGCCACGCGGCCGGTCTGCTGGCGACCGGCGCGCCTGTTGTCCTGGCTGGAGACTATAACGTGGTCCCGACCGAAGCGGATATCTACCAGCCCAACCGTTTCGCCGGTGACGCCTTGGTCGATCCGGCCGCCCGCGCCGCGTTCCGCCGGCTCCTCGATCAGGGCTGGACCGACGCCTTGCTAGCGGCGCATCCCGACGGCCCGCCTTGGACATTCTGGAGCTATCTGCGGAACCGATGGCTGAACGGGAAAGGGATGCGGCTCGATCACCTTTTGCTGAACGCCGAGGCGGCCTCTTGCCTGGCGGCGGCGGGCGTCGACAAGTCCGTGCGCGGCGAAGAGGGCGCCAGCGACCACGCGCCGGTCTGGATCGAGATCAGCCGATGAACCGTCACCGGGCGCGCGACGGGTCCTTTGCAGAGGGGTTCGCGGGTTTGAGAGCGCCATGAAAAAGCCCCCGACGCGCAAACTCAAGGTGTTTCAAGCTCAATTCGGCTTTTACGACAGCATCGTCGCGGCGTCGGGACAGGCCGCGGCCTTGAGAGCGTGGGGCACGCACCAGAATCTCTTCGCCGACGGCCAAGCGCGGGTGATCACCGAAGCGGCCGCCGTCAAGGCCGCGCTCGCGCACCCCGACGTCCCGCTTCGACGGGCGATCGGTTCGAACGCGGCTTTCGAGATCGAGCCGAGCAGCCTGCCTACGATACCGGACGCCCCTAAACGGGCCGCGAACGCCACGTCGCCGCAAACTTCGAGAAAGAACTCGAGACCGAAATCGCCCGCCAAGCCGCCGGCGGACCGCTCCAGGCTGGACGCCGCGCAAGCCGCGCTTCGGGAACTCGACGAGGAACGCAAACGCGAGGAGACGTCGCTGCAGCGGCGGCGGGACGAACTGGACGCGCAAATCGCTTCCGCCCAGGACCGCTACGTTGAAGATCGCAAGGCGGCGACGACGGCGATCGTCAAGGCGCGCGAGATTTATCGGAAGGCGGGAGGCTCCGGACCGTAGGACCGACGGACAGGGATCTTGGCCGAGGCGGCGCTCCATTCCGAGTCTTAGTGGCGATTTCGGGTGCCGCGGGGCGCGGCCGGTCTTCTT
This sequence comes from Caulobacterales bacterium, assembly GCA_038231315.1. Taxonomy (GTDB): domain Bacteria; phylum Pseudomonadota; class Alphaproteobacteria; order Caulobacterales; family Caulobacteraceae; genus Acaudatibacter. The sequence continues at coordinate 307,223 of JBBRLN010000002.1, read as the reverse complement.
GGCCTGCGCCCGCCCGGTCCGCGAAATGCAGGCGCCAGCGCGTCCGACCCGATGCGTTCAGGGTGGTCGATCACTATCTGGGGTTCCGCCGCCACGCCTCACGCTCTGGATGCTCCATGTTTGACGCCAGCGCGCCCGCCGCGCCGCTTCGCCTGACCGACGTCTCGCTGACCCTGCCTTCGGCGGCCGGGCCGGTGGAGATCCTGCGAGGGGTCGATTTCGTGGTGGCCCCGGGCGAGCGGGTCGCGGTGGTCGGGCCTTCCGGGTGCGGCAAATCTTCGCTGATCGCCGTGGCGGCGGGGCTCGAGCGGCCGACGAGGGGCGCGGTCATCCTGTTCGGCGAGGATCTGGGCCCTCTCGGCGAGGATCGTCGCGCGCTCCTGCGGCGCGGCCGCGTCTCGCTAGTGTTCCAGTCGTTCCATCTGCTGCCGAACATGACCGCCGCCGAGAACATCTCCGCGCCGCTGGAAATCGCCGGAGACCCCGATGCGGCCGACAAGGCGCGCGCCTGGCTGGACCGCGTCGGCCTGACCGCGCGCGCGCGGCACTATCCGCGTCAGATGTCCGGCGGCGAACAGCAGAGGATCGCCCTGGCTCGGGCCCTGGCGGCGGGTCCCAAATTGCTCTTCGCCGACGAGCCCACCGGCAACCTGGACGCCGCGAACGCCCAGGCCGTCGCCGCGATGATGTTCGATCTCGTGGCCGAGACGGGCGCGGCCCTGGTGCTGGTCACGCACGACACCGCCTTGGCGGCCCGGGCCGACAGGATCGCGCGGATGTACGACGGCGCCATGGTCGCGGACGCTTGAGCGGAATGCCGCTGGCGTTGAGGTTCGCGGCCCGGGAGTTGCGGGCGGGGGTTCGCGGCTTTCGCGTTTTTCTCGCCTGTCTCGCGCTCGGCGTCGCGGCCATCGCCGCCGCCGGTTCGACCGCCGAGGCGTTTCGCATGGGCCTCGCCTCTCAGGCCGGCGAAATCCTGGGTGGCGACGTCGCCATCACGCTTCGCGAGCGCGAGTTCACGGTCGCCGAGCGCGCCGCCCTGGCGCGGATCGGCCGGGTCTCCTACGCCGCCAGCGCCGAGGCCATGGCGCAAAGTCCCTCCGGTGAACGGCGGCTCGTCGAAATCCGCGGTGTCGACGGATCGTATCCGCTGGCGGGTAGGGTCGAGCTTTCCGGCGCGGCGCGTTTAGCGGACGCGCTCAAGCCGGACGGCGAGGCGGCGGGGGCGGCGGTGGAACAGGCTCTGTTCGACAAGCTCCACCTGAAGATCGGAACGCGTTTCAGGGTCGGCAATGTGCCCGTGGTGGCGCGGGCGGTCCTTGTCTCCGAGCCGGACCGGCTCTCGCGCGGGTTTTCGCTTGGCCCACGCGTCCTGACCCGCGCCGAGGTGGTCGAGCGCGGCGGCTTCCTGGTTCCCGGCCTGCCGTTTGGCGAGACCGCCCGGATCGCGTTGAAACCGGGCGCGTCCCTTGTTCCCGCGGAGCGCGCGCTGCGCGGGGCGATGAAGGCCGCCGGGCCGACCGGCTATCGCTTGCACGACCGCACCGACGCGACGCCCGGGCTGTCTCGCCTGATCGACGAATTGGAATACTTCCTGGGCTTCATTGGCCTCGCCTCTTTGGTCGCGGGCGGGCTTGGCGTCTTCGGCGCGGTCAGCGCCTTCGTGGAGAGCAAGACCACCTCGATCGCGATCCTGAAGGCCGTGGGGGCGCGGGGCGATCTGCCGCGCGATGTCTATCTGATCCAGATCGGTCTGCTCGCCGCCTTGGGGGTTTCCATCGGGCTGATCGTGGGCGCGGCGACGCCGCTGGTGTTGGGAGAGCTGATCAAGTCGATCTCCCCGGTCCCGGCGTTGTTCGCGATCTATCCCTGGCCTCTGGCCCGCGCGGGGGCGTTCGGCTTGCTGGCCGCGGCCGCCTTTGGCCTTGCGCCGCTCGGTCGCGCGCGGTCGACGCCGCCCTCGGCGCTCTTTCGAGGCGACGTTAGCCGGCGTCCGAAATTCGGCGTGGAGGTCGCCTTCGCCGTGATCTGCGGCGCCGGGCTGGCGGGCTTGGCCGTCGTCACCGCGCCGACGCCCGTCGCCGCCTCGGTGATGATCGCCGGCGTGGCGGTCGCCTTCGGCCTGCTCTGGGCGATCGGCTGGGGATTGGCCGGCGCCGCAGGGGTCTGGCGCGGACGCCTGCGGGGACCGCTGCGCATCGGCGTGGCCAATCTGGCGGGCTCCAGGTCGGCCGCGCGCACGGCGGCCCCGGCCATCGGGATCGGCGTCGCCCTGCTGGCCGCGATCGTGCTGATCCAGTCCAGCCTGCTCGCGCAGGTCGCCAAGGTGGCGCCGGCGACCGCGCCGTCGATGGTCTTCACCGGCATCCCCGCCGATCAGGCCGCGAGGTTCGACGCCGCCCTGGCGCGGGCGTTCGGGCATTCGTTGAAGTCAGGCGACTATCTCCGCGCGCCCTTCGCGACGGGGCGGATCGCGGGTGCTCGCGGCGCGGCGATCGACATCGCGAAAATCGCGCCGCCGGACCGCTGGGCCTATGACAACGACATCTCGATTTCGGCGATCGGTCCGGAGCCCAAGGGCGCTACGATCGAGGCGGGGCGCTGGTGGCCGGCGAACTATGCGGGTCCGCCCCTGGTCGCCCTGTCCGTCGATGCGGCGAAAGGCGCCCGGCTGAAGGTCGGGGAAACGATCTCACTCGAGCTGCTTGGACGAACGATCGACGCCCGGGTCGCCGTGATCCGCAAGATAGACTTCGCCGGGTTCGGCGCGAACTTCCCCGTTGTCCTCGATCCGGCCGCGATCGAGGGCGCGGGTCTCGACGAGGTCGCCGAAGCGAGGGCGACGCCGGCGGAAGAGGCCCGCGCCACCCGCGCGCTCGGCGTCGAGTTTCCCACCGTCAATGTGATCAGCGTGCGCGAGGCGCTGGAGACCGCCGCGGGCATCTTCGACAAGTTGGCGCTGGCCGTCCGCGCCGCCGCCGCCGTGGCGGCCGTGGCCGGGCTGCTCGTTCTCGTGGGCGCCATCGCCACCGGCGCGCGGACCCGGGCGCGGGAGGCGGCGACACTCAAGGTGCTGGGCGCGTCGAGCGGACAGATCCTCGCCGCCTACGCCGTGGAATACGGCGCCGTCGGCCTGATCGCCGGCGTCGCGGGCGTGGCGCTCGGCTACGCGGCGGCGTGGCCGGTGGTGGTGCAGGTCTTCAAGGCGACCTGGAGCGTCGATTGGGCGGGGGTGGCCACGCTGGTGCTGGGCGCCGCGGGATTAGCCGGGGCGGGCGGCTTGGCCGCGGCCCTGTCAGCCCTGGCGAAACGCCCGGCGGAGACCCTGCGCGGGGAGTAGGTGGTGAAGGTCGGCTAGCGATAGTCGACCAAGGCCGTGCGTCTGCTTCAATAAATACTGGACAAAGTCGTGTTTCGGGCATTCCATCATCCCATCCCGCCGATAGAGCGGTCATGGAGAGGTGTAAGGCCATGGGCAAAGGGCTCGGACCCGCCTTGAAGCCGATTCTGGCGTTCACGGCGCTCGCCTATCTTTCCCTCATCCCCATCCTGGCCTTCGTGGCGGCGACGGGAGAAATGGTCGATCCGTCGGGCGATGGCGCTCAGTTCCACAATCTGCCTGTGATCGCCGCCTTCGTGCTGCTTCCGGGCATCCCGGTGGCGCTGCTCTTCCTAGTCTGCGCGTGGTGCAATCGGACCAAGCATCCCGCCAAATAGTCTTCCTGAGTTGAAGTTGGCTCCGCCCAAGAGGTGGGGTCCCGACCGCGCCGCCATCAGCCAGGCGGTGCGCCTGATGGCTGCCGTGGCGGTGGCGTTCGGGATCTATGAAGCCTTTCGTCTGCCCCAAGGCTACTGGGCTGTCTTCACCGTCATCATCGTGATGCAAGGCTCCATAGGCGGAACTTTGGACGCCTCGGTGGATCGGATGTTCGGCACCGTGGCTGGCGCCTTGGTAGGCGGGACCGCGGCGGCGATCGTACCCCGCGCCCCCGTGGCGATCGGAGCGGCCCTGGTCATTTGTGTGGGCGCGACCGCTCTGCTGGCGGCGGCAAGGCCGAGGTACAAGGTCGCGCCGATCACCGTGGCGATCATGCTGCTGAGTTCCTCCGGCGGAATGCCGCCGGTGCAGGCGGCCCTCTTTCGCGTGATCGAGATCGCGGTGGGCGGCGCGCTCGGCGTGCTGGCGACGCTCTTCGTCCTGCCCGCCAGGTCAGGGCCCCGGGTCGCGGCGTTGTCGGCCGATGCCCTCGACCGGATGGCGGCCATGCTGACCGCGTTCGCCGAGGCGTTGCGGGCGGGTGAGGCGATGACGACCCGGCCGGACCACGGGGAACTGCGCCGCGCCCTGACCGCCGTCGAGGCGGCGATGGCCGACGCTGAGCGGGAGCATACCGCGCGCCTGGCGCGCCATGCGATTCCGGCCGCTATCCCGCGCACACTGTGGCGGGTGCGCACGGATCTGGTCTCGGTGGAACGCGCGGCGATCGGCGCCTTGCCGAGCGAGGTGGCGGCCACGCTCGGACCCGCCGCCGCCACGCTTTTGACGGCGGAAGCCTCGCTGGCCGGGCGATGCGCGGAGGGGCTGAGGGCCCTGACACCGGCGCCCCGCGAGGACATCGCCGCGCGTCACGACGATTTCGAGGCCGCTTTCGCCGGATTGCGCGCGAGCGGGATTATGCGGCCCCTCGACTTCGACGCCGCCGGCAGGGTTTTCAGCCTGGCCTTCGCGCTGGAGGGCTTGCACCGCGACCTCAACGACCTCGCCGACCGCGTGGATGAACTGGTGGGCGGAAATTCCTCGCCCTGATCAGGCTTCGGCGGCCAGAGCCCTCTTCACCCCCTCGTCCTCGTCGAGACGAGATTTGAACGCGGCGAGCGCGGGATAGGCCGCGATCTTCGTCGGGCTGAGGTCCTTCCAGCGGCACATCACATAGAGATAGGCGTCGGCCACGGAGCGATGGTCGAACAGCGACCAGGTCTTCCCGGCGAGCTGCTTGTCCATCCGCTCGTACTGTTTGTCGATCTGGGCGAAGGCCGCCTGTCTGACATCGTCATGGTTGGCTTCCCTGGTCGTGAACCGCTGCGGCGCGAAGAAGGGAGCCCAGGCTTTGTGGACATCGCTGACCAACTCGGCGAGGCGTTCGTTGAGCCGCGCCCAATCGAGAGGGCCGTCGACATTCAGCACACCGTCTTTCGAGACGTCGGCGATATATTCCAGCACCGCGAGGGATTCGGTGATCACCACGCCGTCGTCGAGTTCAAGCGCCGGGACCGCGCCCTTGGGATTGACCTTCAGGAAGGCCTCGCCGTGCACGGTATCGTGGCTCAGCCGCTCCGCTTCATAGGGCAGTCCGGCCCAGTTCAGGGCGATGTGCGAGGCGAGGGAGCATGCGCCGGGCATGTAGTAGAGTTTCATGAGAGGGGTCCTTCATGGGGTTCCATCGTCGAACGCGGAGCATTGCGGTTCGTTCATGCGCGTCCGCCTTGCGCAGAGGGCGCGGGAGGCCGATATTCAGCGACTAAGCGTCCATTGGGGACGCGATCAATTTTCGAGGGTTTGCCTTCATGAGCGACTACGATCGCGGCATGCTACGGAGCGGACCGGTCGCCTCGCCGGATATGGCGATCGACTCGGGTCTGCGTACGTTCATGCTCGGTGTCTATAACAAGGTGGCGCTGGGCCTCGTGCTCTCGGCGGCGCTGGCGTTCGTAACCGGCACCGTGCCGGCGGTACGGGACCTGTTGTTCCGGGTTGGAGAGCAGGGCCGGATCCAGTACACGATCCTGGGCATGGTCGTCGCCTTCGCGCCGCTTGGCATCCTGCTGTTCCAGGGTTTCGCGCGACGTCAGTCGCCGCAAAGCGCCAACTTTACCTATTGGGCGGTGGTCTCGCTGATCGGCGCTTCGATGGGCATGTTGTTCGTGATCTACAGCGGCGTTTCGATCTTCCAGACCTTCCTGGTTACGGCGGCCGCCTTCGGCGGGCTCTCGCTGGTGGGCTACACCACCAAGCGCGACCTGACGGCGATGGGCAGCTTCCTGATCATGGGCGTCTGGGGCTTGATCTTCGCCTCGATCGCGACCTTCTTCTTTCACTCGCCGATGCTGGTCTTCCTGATCAATCTCATCGGCGTGGGGATCTTCGCCGGGCTGATCGCGGCGGACACCCAGCGACTGAAGATGATGTACTATCAGGTCGGCGGCGACCAGGCGGCGATGAGCTCGGCCACCAGCTGGGGCGCGCTCAGCCTCTATCTCGACTTCGTCAACCTGTTCCGCTTCCTGCTCTATTTCATGGGCGGCAGCCGGCGATAATTTCGGCTCACACGGCCGACGGACTTGAAGGCTGGACGGGAACGTCCAGCCTTTTTCCGTACAGCCGATAGGTCTTGTAGCGCCGGGTATCGAGGGTCTCGAGGATGTGCCGCATGGGCATGTTGTCGTCGAGGATCCATGAATATTCCGCCTCGGTGATGCCGAGTTTCACGCCTTCGCGGCGAAAGGCGTCGATGATGAAGAAGGGGGCGAGGATGCCCCTTCGGTCGCGGCCGAATTTCTTCTTCACCCCCATCAGCGGCACGCGGCCGCGCTTCACGCCGCGCACCTTCAGCCGCCAGAGAAGCTTGGCCCAGCCGAAGGGGGCGAGCTTGCCCTTCAGATCGAAGATCGCGTCATTGAGATTCGGCAGCAGGGCGCCGAAGCCCGCGGCCTCGCCGTCGATCTCGACGAACCAGAGCAGACGCGGGTGGAGAATGAGCTTCAGCGATTCACCCAGATGCTTGGTTTCCGCCTCGGTGATCGGCGCGGCGCCCCAGTTCTGGCTCCAGGCGTCGTTCCAGATGTCGACCAGCGTGCGCAGTTCCTCGTCGAACCTGTTCATCCGTATCGGGCGTAGAACCATTCCGGCCGGCATTGGCTTGTCCAAGCGCGCCTGAACGCTGGGGGGGAAGGTCGGCACGCCGGAATAATAGGCGTAGATATCCTTGACCTGATGGTAGCCTTGCTCCTCGACCCGGCGGGCGGTGAAGGTGGCGTCATGGGGCATCATCAGCATCGGCGGCGAGTCGAAGCCCTCCACCAGCAGGCCGACCTCCTCGTTGATCGAGAGGTTGAACGGGCCGATCGCCTCCGCTCTTCCACGCTCGCGCAGCCAGGCCTCGGCCGTCGCGAAGAGGGCCGCGAAGATCTCCGGATCGTCCTCGGCGGCGATCATGCCGAAATAGCCGGCGGGCGCCGCGGGATCGGTCTTCGCCAAGTGGTCGATCTGCGCGCTGATCCGCCCCACGTCGCGGCCGTCCTTCCGCGCCAGCCAGAATTGCACGTCCGCGTGTAGGAAGAAGGGATTGTGCTTGGCGGACAAGGCCTCGCGCCGTTCGAACATCAGCGGCGCGATATAGTTCGGATCGCCCGCATTGATCCGCATGGGGACCTGGATGAAGCGTTCGAGTTCCGACTTGGTCGCGACGGGGACGATCTCCATAGTCGGCCTTATCCTTCGGCGTAGAGCAGGATGGTGACGGCGCCGGCCGCGAACGCCACGGGGGCGCCCCACGCGGCGGCGAGGGGCGGCAAGATCCCGGTGCTGCCCATCGCGGTCAGCAGGCCGTCGGCGACCAGGTAGAGCAGGCCGACGCCGAGCCCGAAGACCACCGGCGCGGTCTTGTTGCTGCGGGGGTAGCCGAGAGAGGCGGGCAGGGCGAGGAGCAGCATGATGATCGGGGCCAGCGCCTCGGCGAGGGTGCGATAGAGGCGGGTCCGTGACGCGCTGGGGCTCTTGTCCAACGGCCCCTGACCGGTCAGTGCGCGGTACGCCGTGTTGGAGGTCTCCTCGTAGGAGTCCGCGAAGAGACGCTGCACGTCGACCGGCGTGAGAGAGGTGCGCCAGTCGGCGGCGGCGACTGTCATGGACGTGGCGCGGTCCTGGACCAGATCGGTCACGGTTGCGTTGCTGAGGCGCCAGCCGCCCGCATAGCGCGTCGCGGCGCCGGCGATCATGCGACGCGTCAACGCTTGCTTGTCGTCCCGCTCGTAGACCGAGACGCCGTGGAGGAGGGCGCCGTCCCGTGACGCCGATTTGATCTCGACGACCTCGCCGTCGATGCGGAACCAGTGCGGGGCGGGCGCCTTGTGGACCGCGCCGGGCGCGCTTGCCGCCCACCAGCTCGCCAATTCCTGTTGCGCGCGGGGCGTGATCTGGTCGGCGATGACAAGGTCAAGCATGGCGACGGCCAAGGCGACGGGCAGGGTCCGTTTGAATATCTCGAAAAGCGACAGGCCGGTGATCCGCATGACCACAAGCTCGCTGTTCCGCGCCAGCTGGCTGAAGGTGAAGATCGCGCCCGCCAGCACCGCGAAGGGCGCAACCTCCACGAACATGAACGGCAGCCGCAGGACCATATAGCGCAGGAAGCCCAGCGCGCCGCCGCGGGCGAGAATGTCGCTGGTCCGCTCCAGCAGATCGATCAACTGTAGCAGGCCGATGAGGGCGGCGGCGGCTGCGGCCGTCCGCACGGTCATCATCCGCGTGAGATAGGCGGAGATGCTGAACGTCGTGCTCGCGCGGACCTGGCGGACCTTCTTCTCGCGGCCCTGGAACAGCGCTTCCATGCGCGACAGAAGAGCGGAGATCGGGGTCTCGCCGGGGCGTCGGCGGCTGGACAAAAATAGCCAGAGACCAAAGCCGAGCATCGCCAGGAACAGGCCGCCGATGGAAATCGCCGGATCGACCACGCCGCTTGTCGCGAGGCTCTTGCAGAGGGTGACGCCGTGGTGGAAGGCGACGAGCAGCACCGCGCCCACGATCATACCCGGCGCGCGCCGACCTCGTTTGGCGGCCAGGGCCAGCGGCAGAGCCACCAGGGGCAGCAGGGGCATAGCGAAGGATCGCGCCAGGCGGGCGTAGAGCTCGGCGAGAAGCGCGCGCTGGGGGATCATCGCGTCGGGGCGGCGGCTCTCATTGATCAATTCAGGGATCGTCAGTTCCTGAACATCCCCGCCCCGTGGCGCGAGTACGGCTCCGGCGTTGAGGATTTCATGGTCGGTGAAGTCGCCGAACCGCAATAGGCGCGAGCCGCCCTTGGCGACGTCGGTGAGGATCAGGCCGCCGTCCAGGCGCAGATCGGTGGTCTTGCCGTCGGGGCGAAGGCTCAGCGCGCCGCCGTTGGAGGTTACGACCGTTTCGCCGTTCTTGCCGACGCGGCGAATGAAGACGCCGCGAAGAGACCGTCCGGTGGCGTCGACTTCGTCGGCCGAGATGGTGAAGTCCGGGCCGGCGTGAAGGAAGACCTGCGGATCGAGCCGCGCCGTCCAGCCGGCTTCCGTCGCGGCGTTCAGCACCGCGCGGTAGCCGAAGCGGCTGTAGGGCTGCAGGTATCCGAGCAAGAGAAGACTGACCACGCCCAGGATCGCGCCCGCGAAGAGCAGGGGCGCGACGATGCGCTCGAACGAGACGCCGCCGGCGAGAAGCGCGTCGATCTCGCTTTCCTCATCCAATCGGGCGATGACGATGAACATCGCCACGAAGAACGAGGCCGGCAACGCTAGGCCCAGTTGATAGGGCACCAAGTTGGTGATCAGGCCGAAGAGGTAGCCGAGCTTCGCGCCGTTGGACGACAGCTGGTCGATCAGCCTCAGGGTCTGTTCCAGCAGAAAGGCGACGAGGGTCACGCCCAGAACCGCCGCCGCCGGCGCGGCCAGCATGCGCAGGATGTAGCCGTCGAGAATGGCGGGCCGCCAGGGTGTCCCCCGTCGGCCCGGGGCGCTCAGCGCCATGGAGACCATCGGCTAGAGGGCGCCGCCCACGCGACGCTTGTTGACTTCGAGGAAGCCCAGCTTGCGGCCGACATCGGCGAAGATTTCGAGGGCCGTGTCGATCTGCTGGGTGGAGTGCGCCGCGCTGACGCTGGCGCGCAATAGACAGGTGTTCGTCGGCGTGGCGGGGGGAAGCGCCAGATTGAGATAGAGGCCGGCGTCGAGCAGCAGCTTCCAAAACTGCAGGGCGACCTCCTGATCCGGCATCGCCACGGCGACGATGGGATTAGCCTCCGGGCCGGTCTTGAACCCCATGGCGTTCAGACCGTCGTAGAACTGGCGCGCATTGCGCCGAAGCGTGGTCCGTAGGGCCGGCTCCGTCCTGACCTTGTGCAGGGCTTCAAGCGTCGAAGCGATGACGCCGGGCGGCAGGGATGCGGTAAACATATAGGGCCGGCAGACGATGCGCATGACCTCGAAGTCGGGAGTGTTCGAGACACAGAAACCACCAACGCTGCCAAGGCTTTTCGAAAAGGTGCCGACGATGAAATCGACGTCGTCTTCCACCCCGGCCGCTTCGGCCAGACCACGGCCCGTTTCGCCCAACACGCCCATGGCGTGGGCTTCGTCGACGAGCAGGTAGGCGCCCGTTTCCCGTTTGACCGCCGCGATCTCCTTGATCGGCGCGGTGTCGCCGAGCATGGAATAGATCCCTTCCACCACGATCAGCCGATCGCCCGGGACATCCTTGAGCCGCTGCAGGCGCTTGTAGAGATCGTCCGGGTTATTATGCCGGAAGCGGATGACCTCGGCGCCGCCGAGGCGCGAACCGTCATAGATGCTGGCATGGCTGTCGGCGTCGAGCATCAGGTGATCGCCGCGTCCGACCAGCGTCGAGAGCACGCCGAGGTTGGCCTGGTAGCCCGTGGTGAACACCATGGCGTGCTCGCAGCCATAGAAATCGGCGAGGGCCCGCTCGAGTTTCAGATGGCCGTCGTAGTTGCCGTTCGCCACACGCGAACCGGTGGTGCCCGTTCCCTGACTGCGGGTCGCCTCCACGGATTTCTCGATACAATCGCGGTTGAACGTCAGGCCTAGATAGTTATGCGTCCCCAACAGCACGGTGCGGCGGCCGTTGAGTATCCCCTCGGTGGGGGAGAGCACGCTGTCGAAACGCACGTTCAAGGGGTCGCCGTGAGCGCGCAGCGAATCGCGCGCGGCCTTGTAGGCGGAATGTTTGGCGAGAATGGTCATGCCGGCACTCCGCTCCGCAACTCTTCAACGGCCTGGATGAGGTCACCCACGGTCTGGATCTGCGCGATTCGATCAAGCGGAATCGATATGTCGTAGAAATCCTCGATGGCCATGACGAAATTCATCACCCCCAGGGAATCCATGCCCAAATCTTCGACAATATCCGTTGAGTCGTCGATCTTCACGGGGCGCTCAAGCACTTGCTCGAAGATCGATCTGATCTCACCCCGCATTGAAGCCCTTGAATCGGAGTCCTTGTTTTCGACTAACGCCAATTGATGATTTGGTCGCATCCGGCCAAGCTGTCCCTTAAAATCACTCGCGAGCCTCGAGCGGCCCGGCGCGCCACCGTAACAGGTTCGGCGACCGGGCTCCAACCGCGACGGATCGCAGGCTCGAAGCGGGCAACTTAGCAGACTATTGATCCGCCGTCCCGCCTCCATTGTCGCACGCCCTCACGGGCGAGGCGGCGGCCGCCTCTGCGCGCGCGGCCGGAGTTTTCCCAAGCTCAATGCATCCAGCCCTCGGCGCGGTACCACGCGACGGTTCGAGCAAAGCCATCGGCGAGGGGGACATAGGCTCGCCGCGCGGAGACGCCCATCTCCGCCGCCGAGACGGACCAGTCGCGATGCAGGCTTTCGCGCGCCTTGCCGCGGGTGAAAATCGGCGCCGCGCCGCGCAATGCGCCGTTCACCTCGCTGGCCAGCCCCGCCATCCTAAGCAGCCAGGGCGGTGCGCCAAATACGCGGGGACGGCCGCCCACGGCGGCCGCGGCGGCCGCGGCCAGCTCGCTCCAGGCGTAGCCCTCCGGCCGGTCGCCGCCGATCGTCAAGCGTTCGGGCGGGGAAGGCGCGGCGAGCAAATCGACAATGGCGGCGGTCACGTCGCCGACCTCCGCCACGGCCAGCCGCGCGCGCCGATCGCCGGGTATCACCATGATCGGTCCCAGGGCGGCCTTGAACAAAACGAGGGTCTCGCGGTCGCCGGGGCCGTAGATCGCCGGCGGGCGGACGATAGTCAGGGGGCCGCGCGCGGCGCCTCGCGCGGCCTCTTCGCCGGCGCGTTTGCTGGCCGCGTAGTCTGACAGTCCGGGCTCGCGCGCGGCGAGGCTGGAGACCAGGACGAGATGGCGATCGCCGCTCGCTTCGGCGACACGGAGGGCGCCGCCTTCGTTGATCTCGAAGAAGGTCTCGCGGTCCCGCGCCTTGATCGCTCCGGCGAGGTGAACGACCGCGTCCGCCCCCTCGACAAGGCGCGCGAGGGCGGCGGTGTCGGCGAGATCGCCGGCAACGATTTGAGGCATGGGGCCTTGCCATGTCGGTGTCGTGCTCGCCCGGACCAAGGCGCGAACCCGCCAGTCGGCGGAGGCTAGGGCCGTAAACAGTCGTTGTCCGAGGAACCCCGTGGCGCCGGTAACGGCGACCAGCCCCCTGGTCATCCTCCGACGGTGACGGGGGTCGCGGCGTCGGCGAAGGCGCCCTTAAGAAAGAGGGCCTTCGCCTTCGAGCGGCTGAGCTTGCCCGACGAGGTTTGCGGCAGGCTATGGGGAGGAACGGGGGTGACCGCGACGTCCAGGCCGTGCCGGACGCGCAAGAGGGTCGCGACTTCCGCGCGCAAAGCTTCGCGCAAGGCGACGTCGCGGGTTCGCGTCTGGACCAGGGCGACCACCTTTTCCTCGTCCGACTCATCAATGGTCGAGAACACGGCTACATCGCCGCTGCGCAGGGCGGCGATATCCGTCTCGGCGGTCCATTCGAGGTCCTGCGGCCAGACGTTGCGACCGTTGACGATGATGAGATCCTTGGCGCGTCCGGTGATGACGATCTGGCCATCGACGACGTAGCCGATATCGCCGGTGTCAAGCCAGCCGTCGGGGGCAAACGCCGCGGCGGTCGCTTCCGGCTGGCCAAAATAGGCCTTCATCAGGCTGGGTCCGGAGGCGAAGATGCGGCCGACCCCGCGTTCCGGCGCGACAACGCCGTTTTCGTCACGCACCTCGAGGCGATGGCCGACAAGGGTCTCGCCACACAGCGCGAATTCACGGGATCGGCCCGAGCTCGCCGGCTCGGCGCGCCCCCGTTGCTCGAGCGCCGCCAGATCGACGGTGTCGGTGCGCAGGCCCGCGCCTGGGCGGGTCAGGGTCAGGGCCAAGGTCGCCTCGGCCATGCCATAGCTGGCGACGAAGGCCCGCGCGTCAAAGCCGGCGGGCTCATAGGCGGCGGCGAAGGCGCGCAGGGGGTCGGCGCGGATCATGTCGCCGCCCAGGCCCGCGATACGCAGGGTGGATAGGTCGAGGTCGTCGGCCACCGTCGCGCCAGCCCTGCGCGCCGCCAAGTCATAGCCGAACGTCGGTGAATAGGTGATGGTGCAGCCTCGCGTTGAGACGAGGTCGAGCCACAGCTTGGGCCGCCGCACGAAGGCGCCCGTCGGCAGGAGGTCAATCGTACATTGGAAAAGAAGGCTCGTGAGCAGCATGCCGACGAGACCCATGTCGTGGTAGAGCGGCAGCCATGACACCGTCCGGTCGGCCGGTCCGATGCCGAGGCCCTCTCGGCCGATCGCGCCGATATTCGCAATCAGGGCGCGCTGAGTGACCGCGACCCCCAGGGGAAAGCGGGTGCTTCCCGACGAAAACTGCAGGTAGCACAATCCCTCGGGATCAGGCGTTGGGAGACCTGCGGGAGCAACGGTCGGCAGACTGTCGATGCTGCCGGTAAGGACGAGGTTCATCCCCTCGGCGGCCTCGGCGAACCACGGCGCCAGCGCGGGTGGCGCAAAAGCGGCGCGCGCGCGCGAGGAGAGCAACATGCGCCGAACATGGTCGACGTAGGCGTCCTTGCCGCCGAATGGCGCGGGTAGCGGAAGAGGCGCGGGAACCAGCCCGGCGTACTGGCAGGCGAAGAAGGCGCGCAGGAAGGCCCCGTCGCTCTCGGCGGCCAGGGCGACGCGGTCGCCGGGTTCGAGGCCGAGGGCGAGAAGCCTTCCCGCCAAATGCCGGGCCTGGTCGGCGAGGTCGCGATAGCTCAGGACCTCGGTGAGTTCGCCGCGCAAGGAATGAAGGTTCAATCCGGTGGACTGTTCGGCCGCGAAATCCATCGCCTCGGGCAGGGTCGCGAAGTCGCCCTTTCGCATGCGGCGATCGGGCGCTGTCGGCGTGGGAGTCAAGATAGGGCGATCCAGTCTAAGAAGGGTGCGGTTGATCGGAGGCGTGGCGAACCTCGGGGTTTGGCGATCATACTGCCACAAGCCCAGGCTCGGCGTCATTATCGACGAACGATCCTTATCTGATAGTTCATCCCGCCGGGACAAGTCGAGCGGCGGAAGGTGGACGGGAGACGATCCAGCCATGAGCCGACCCTCATCGACGACGGGAACGACCGGCGGGGGCCCCAGTCTCGGCGCCCTGATGAAGGACGAGCTCCTCGCCGATACGCTCGGCGGGGCCGAAAAGCGCGATCTGCGACCGCTCGGCCGCATCGTTCCCTTTGTCCGCGCCCATCCGGTGGACGCCGTGCTGGGTCTGGTGTTCCTGCTGGTTTCGGCTCTGGCCCTGCTGGTTCTGACCCGGCTCGCGGGCTGGGTGATCGACGGCGGATTCGCCCGCCACGATCGCGCCGCCATGATCCAGCTGTTCTTCGGCGCGGGATTTGCCGTCGCGGTCCTCGCGGTGACCACCGGTCTGCGGCTTTATTTTCTCTACAAGCTTGGCGAACGGGTGGTGGCGGACATGCGCCAGGTCATCTTTCGCCATGTTCTGAGTCTCGATCCGGCCCACTTCCTGAAGCTGCGCAACGGCGAGGTTCTGTCGAGGCTGACGACCGACATGACCATGATCGAGGGAGTGGTCGGCAATGTTATCCCGGTGGCCCTGCGCAACATCGTCGTCCTCGTCGGCGCCCTCGTCTGGATGGTGGTGCTCAGTCCGAACCTCACGGGTCTGGTGCTGTTGCTGATCCCGGCGCTCCTGACTCCGCTATTCCTCCTCAGCCGCCGGATGCAGCAGCTTTCCGTTCGGGCGCAGGATCGCTTCGCGGAGGCGGTGGGCTTCGCGGGCGAGCATCTGGGCGCGCTTGAAACGGTCCAGGCCTTCGGTCAGGAGCCGACGGTTTCGGCCGCGTTCAACGACGCCGTCGAGCGGGCGTTCGAGGCCTCCCGCTCCCAGCTGCGCGCGCGGGGCACGCTCTCGGCGATGATGATCACCGTGATCTTCCTCGGAATGCTCGCCCTGCTCTACGAGTCAGCGGTCGCCGTGGTCGTGCGGCACAGCCTGACCGGCGGCGCGCTGTCTCAACTTCTGCTGCTGGCGTTCTTCGCCGCCAACGCGGTCAAGGACCTCTCGGAGCTTTGGGGACAGATCCAGAAAGCCTCCGGCGCCGCGGAGCGGGTCGCGACGATGATGGATCTGGAGACCGCGATCGCCTCGCCCAAGGAACCGATCCCGCTGCCGCGGCCCGCCCGGGGCGAGATCGATTTCCGTGACGTCTCGTTCTCCTATCCACACCGCAGCGGCCCGCCCGCTCTAAACGGGTTCAATCTGAAGGTCCGTCCCGGAGAGCGGGTCGCGCTCGTCGGCCCCTCGGGAGCCGGCAAAAGCACCGTCTTTCGTCTGCTGCTGCGCTTTTACGACCCCGATCGCGGCGTGATTCGTCTGGACGGCGTCGATCTGGCCGCGGCCGACCCGGTGGAGGTGCGCGAGCGAATGGCGATGGTGGCGCAGGACGCCCCGCTCTTTTCCGGCTCGGCGGCGGACAACATCCTCTTCGGCCGACGCGGCGCGACGCGCGCGGAGGTGGAGGGGGCCGCTGCGGCCGCCCAGGCCGAGGGTTTTCTCAGCGCCCTGCCCCAAGGCTTCGAGAGCATCGTTGGCGAGCACGCCAAAACCTTGTCGGGCGGACAGCGCCAGCGGCTGGCGATCGCCCGAGCCCTGGTTCGCGACGCCCCGATCCTGCTGTTGGACGAGGCGACCAGCGCCCTCGATTCGGAAAATGAGCGTCTGGTGCAGCAGGCGCTGAAGCGCGCGATGATTGGTCGCACCACTCTGGTGATCGCCCACCGACTCGCGACCGTGCTGGAAGCTGATCGGATCGTGGTCATGGACGCCGGCTGCGTCGTCGAGGAGGGGCGTCACGCCGAATTGCTAGGGCGAAACGGCCTCTACGCCCGCCTGGCCCGCCTGCAGTTCGGCGCCGAAGCCGCTTAGCAATCCGGCGATCTCCAGATTGAGCCGGCGGCGACGGATGACCATCCAGACCAATGCGGCGTTCAATGCCGTGATCTCCCAAAGGAAGAACCACAGCGGGCTGCCCGCCAGGAGGCTCGCGACGACCGCGAGGCTGCGGCCCGTGGCGCCGAGGATGCCGCTCGCCTTCACCAGCCCGACGGCCTTGGCCTTGTAGAGTCTCCGCGCGGCGCGTTCAGCGTCCGCTCCACGGACGATCTGAGCGGCCATCGCGGCTTCGACAGCGTCTTCGGCGGGGCTGAAAATCTCGGCGGCGCCCAGGTAGGCGCGATTGGCCATGCCGGCCGGGGAGCGCGAAAGATCAGGGCGTTGCCGCATCCAGGGCGCGCCATAGACCCAGTGACGATAGGTCTTGCGGCCGGTCTCGTACGCATTGGCCTGCACGGTATGCGACAGGCCAGAGAGTGTCGCGACCGCCCACGCCCACGGCCCGATGGCGCGCTGCAGAACCAGCGCCAGGGCAATATAGATCACAGCTTGGCTGATGTGATCGCAGACGCCATCCACCAGTTCGCCGATCGGCGACGCCCGCCCCGTCCGCCTCGCGAGGTCGCCGTCCGCGCCGTCGAGAACGTGCCAGACGAAGAGGCATGCGAGGCCCCCCAGCGCGCCAGCCACGCCCGGCAGCTCAATGAAGCAGACGCCAGCCAGCAGGGCCGCGAGGACGCTGAACATCGACACCTGGTTGGGCGTCATGGGAGTCGTCGCCAAACGGTCCACCAAGACGCGCGACGTCGGGTGGACCCAAAGTCGATTGGCCCACTCTTCGATTTCCACGGGCCGGCCCGTGGCTTCCGGCGAGGCGGGGTTGGCGGTCACGCGCGCTCTCAGCTCCTTGGGATAGATTTAACGTCAGTCTTGTGACACTCGGCATAGGCGGTTAATATAATCGTTTCGCCACGGCCGGTTTGGCGCGGATAAACATACGACCGGCAGCCGGCCGAAGTCGCTGACGGTCTTTTTTCCAAAAGGGTAAAGGGGTTCATGGCCAAGATTCGCGTGGCGATCATAGGCGTTGGAAATTGCGCGAGTTCGCTGGTCCAAGGCGTCGCCTACTATCGCGCCGCCAACGACAACGCCGCGGGCGTTATGCATTGGAACATTGGGGGCTATGAACCGACGGACGTCGAGTTCGTCCTTGCCTACGATATCGACACCCGCAAGGTCGGCGTCGATCTGGCTCAGGCGATCTTCGCGAAGCCCAACTGCACGGCGGTCTTCGCCGAGGTGCCCGCCAGCGGCGTCAAGGTGAAGATGGGTCAGGTGCTGGACGGCGTGGCCGACCACATGGCGGCGATGCCGGCCGACCGATCATTTGTCAAAGCCGAGTGTGGCGAATCAGACAAGGCGTCGGTGGTCGCGGACCTTCGGGCGTCGCGCGCCGACGTTCTGATCAACTTCCTGCCGGTGGGATCGGAAGACGCCACCCGGTTTTATATGGAATGCGCGCTCGAGGCCGGTGTCGGCGTCGTCAATTGCATGCCGGTCTTCATCGCCAGCGACCCGGTTTGGGAAGCGAAGTTCAAGGCGCGCGGCCTGCCCATCGTCGGCGACGACGTGAAGGCGCAGTTCGGCGCGACGATCGTCCACCGCGCCCTGACCAATCTGATGCGTCAGCGCGGCGTGCGGATGGACCGGACCTACCAACTCAACACTGGCGGCAACACCGACTTCCTCAACATGATGGATCGCGGCCGCTTGATATCGAAGAAGATATCCAAAACCGAGGCGGTTCAATCGGTGATGGCCGAGCGTCTGGCGGACGAAAACATCCATGTCGGTCCCAGCGACTATGTGCCGTGGCTCAACGACAACAAGCTCTGCTTCCTGCGCATGGAAGGCGCGTTGTTCGGCAATGTGCCGATGAACATCGAGGTGCGCCTCTCTGTGGAGGATTCGCCCAACTCCGCGGGCGTGGTGATCGATGCGATCCGCTGCTGCAAGCTGGCGCTCGACCGGGGTGACGGTGGCGCGCTGATCGGGCCGTCGGCCTTCTTCTGCAAACACCCTCCGGAGCAGTTCACCGACGACGAAGCCAGCCAGATGGTCGATCTCTTCATCCAGACCCCGAGCCGCGTCGCGGCGGAGTAGAACTGGGCGCGTCCGGGAAGGCGAGGTGAAGGCTCTCATCGTCGCGGCGGGCATGGGAACGCGGCTGCGCGGCATCGCCCCGTCCAAACCCCTGGCCCTCGTGCGCGGGGTGCCGCTGATCGAGAGCGTGATCGACAGCGCCGCCGAGGCGGGGATCGACGATTTCGTGGTCGTCACAGGGTACGAGGCCGCGCCCCTTGAGGCCTTCCTCGGCCATCTGGCCAAGCGGTCTGGCCGGAGCATCGAGACGGTTCACAACTCCGAGTGGACGCGGCCCAACGGCCTCTCGGTCGCCGCCGCGGAGGCGCGCCTTGGCGAGGACTTCGTCCTGATGATGTCCGACCATCTCTTTGAGCCGGCCCTTCTGGCGGATCTCCTGAATGCGCCGCGGATCGCGGGAGGCGTGACGCTGGCGGTAGACCGGCGGCTCGACAACCCCCTCGTCGATCTGGCCGATGTCACCTGCGTCCAGACCGACTCGAAAGGGGCGATCCTGACGATCGGCAAGGGCCTGGAGACCTACGACGCCTTTGACACGGGAGTCTTCCTCGCCACACAGGGATTGATTGGGGCGATCCACGCCGATGTCGCCGACGGCGGGCAGGGCTCGATCTCGAGCGGCATGACCCGCCTCGCCGCGGCGGGCCTCGCTCAGACCCATGATATCGGCGCGCGGTTCTGGCTGGATGTGGACGACGAAACCGCCTGGAACCACGCGGAGCGTCTCAGGGCTTGAACGCGGCCTGTTCGAGAAAGAGCGCGGTATAGCCCTCGATCATGCGGGCGACGTCGAATTGCGCCGCCCGGGCGGGACCGGCGGCGGCGAGCGTCGATCGGAGTTCGGAATTGGACAGGAGGCCGTCCATGGCCACGCCGAGGGCGGTGTCGTCCTCCGCGGGGACGACCCAGCCGCTCACGCCATGCTCCACCACTTCCGCAGGGCCGAAATCGCACGCGGTGACCAGAGCGGGAACGCCGCACGCCAAGGTCTCGGCGACGGTGCTGGGAAAACCCTCCCACCGCGAGGAGAGGACGAATAGGTCTGATCGGGCGATCCAGGCCCAGGGATTGTCGACGAAGCCCAGGAAGTGGACGCGGTCGGCGATCCCCAGTTCGTCGGCTTGCCGTTTCAGCGCGTCCTCCCGTGTGCCGCGCCCCAGGATGATCAGGTCGTGTCCCCGCGCGGCCGGGCCGGCGGCGAAGGCCCGCAACAGGATGTCCTGCCCCTTCTGATATTCCAGCCGACCGGCGTTGAGGATGAACGGACGGTGGGTCGGCGGTTCGATCGGCTCGCGCGAGCGCCGCTGGACTTCCGCGAGATCGATGGGGTTCTGGATCACCCGCATCCGCGCGGGGTCCAGGCCAAGGCGCGCCTGCAATCCGCGCGCCATCTCATGTGAATTGGCCAGAAAGGCGTCCGCGCCGCGATAGGCGCGGCGGGTGACCGCCTTGATGAAGCGGCGCGCCATGGGGTTCGAAAGCTCGTCCTCGATCACCGCGTCGGTGTTATTGCCCTCGCGAAGGATCCAGCGCGGCCGGTCTCGTCCCACGGTGGGCAGAGCGGCCCAGGTCAGGATGGCGATGCCCTTCAGAAAACTCATCACCACGTCGGGGCGAAAGTCTCGGATCATCGCGCGGACGTTGAGCGGCGCCAGGGTCGAGGCCGCTATCAACCGGTCGGGGCGATAGAAGCTGGAATTATGGCCCTCGAAGACGAGCCAATCCTCGCGGATCGGCGACGACATGACCCGCGCGGGATCGGCCATCTCGAGGAAAGGCCCCGCGCGCCGCAGAAGACCGATCCGGACGTCCACCACCGCGGGATCGCAGCGATTGACCAGATGCGCCGCCACCCGCTCCGCACCGCCGCCATGCATGGACGAGAGCAGCAGCAGCACGCGCGGCGGTCTGTTCAAAGAGAAGCCCCTGGGCGAAACAGCCGGTCAAGGGGCCGCGACGGCGCTCTTAGCCTCGCGAGGGTCGGCGGAGCAACTCAGAGCGCGATCTGCTAAGCACGGGATCATGCTCTATTTCGTTATCAAGGCCTTGCTCTCGGGCGCGATCGTCGCGGCGGTCTCGACGATCGCGCGGCGCTACCCCGGTTTCGGCGGGCTCGTGGCCTCGCTGCCGCTGGTCTCGATTTTGGGCATGATGTGGCTGTGGCGCGACACCCACGATCTGGAGCGGATGGCGGATCATGCGACAGGCACATTCTGGTTCGTTCTGCCGTCCCTGCCGATGTTCCTTTTGATCCCGGCTTTGCTGAAGCGCGGCGTCGGCTTCTGGCCGGCGCTGAGCGCGGGCTGCATGCTGACTGTCGCTCTCTATCTGGCCATGGTCCTGATCGGTCCGAAGTTCGGTCTGCGGCTATAGGCCCGTCCCTGGAACTGCTGGTGGGCGCCGACGAATTCTGGGCGCGAGCGCGGGCGGATGTTGCGACGGCGAAGCGCCGCGTCCTGGTACAGGCGATGAGCTTCGAGGGCGACGCGGCCGGCTTGGCCGTGGCCGACGTGATTCTCGCAAGCGCCGCGGCGGATCGTCGGGTGCTGGTGGACGACT
Source organism: Caulobacterales bacterium (assembly GCA_038231315.1). Classification (GTDB taxonomy): domain Bacteria; phylum Pseudomonadota; class Alphaproteobacteria; order Caulobacterales; family Caulobacteraceae; genus Acaudatibacter. Next base: position 286,330 of record JBBRLN010000002.1, on the reverse strand, counting down.
ACACCCGCGTCAACATCAACGACCGGTCCCTGAATTCCACCGCCGCCAGACGCGACGCGATCCTGCAGGCGGAAGTCGCGGCGACGGACGCCATGTTTCGCGGCCTGGTCGCCGGCGGAACCCAGGTGCGAATCACCAACCCGATCGGGCGGTTGGGGCTCAACTATCCCGCGCGCAATCATAAGAAGCTCATCGTCGCCGATGGCGCGGCCTATGTCGGCGGGATCAATTTCTGCGACCACAACTTCGCTTGGCCGGACCTGATGCTGCGGATCGAGGGCGCGGAGGCGGCGGGCTTCCTCGCCGCCGATTTCGACAGGACCTTCTCCGGGCTCGCCGGCGCCGCAAACGCCGACCTGGGCGCTTTGCGCCTGATGGCACTCGATGGACGCAGCAACCGCTCCGGTTTCGCGGAGATATTCGATCGCATCGTCGCCGCGCGGCAGGAGATCGTCGTTGTCAGCCCCTATGCAACCGCGCCTTTCACCGACTTGCTCGGCCGCGCGGCCCACCGGGGCGTTAGGGTGCGCCTGCTTACGCCGCTGGCCAACAACAAGCCCATCGTCCGCGACGCCTTGCTGTCGTCGGCGGATCGCCACGGCTTCGAAATCGTGCTCGGACCGGTGATGAGCCATCTCAAGGGCCTGCTCATCGACGGCGAAACCTTGATTGTCGGCTCCTCGAACTTCGATTTCGCCAGTCTCGCCGCGGAGGAGGAGTTTCTTGCCATCGTCGTCGACCTCGCGATCATCGCCGATTTCCGAGCGCGCGTCATCGTTCCGGCGGAGCGGGATGCGATCCAGGGTTCGGCGGGCTTAGCGCCTTGGCGTGGCCGCGCGGCCGGCGTTGTTCTGCGCCTCGCCGCCATCGCCGCCTCCACGGCGAAAGATGCGCCGCGCCAAGCCATCGACTGGGGACGCTCACCGTGAAAAAAGCACCTGCAAACCCGTTCAACAGGAGTTCTCAGCCCGTGGCCCGATCCTTCCGCGCCGTTCTCATTCTCGGCGTCGCCGCCGTCACGCTCTCGCTACCTCTGGCGGCCGCCGCGGACGCAACGCCCAACCTCGCCGCCGCTGGCCTCCAGTGGCGTGGCATCGGGCCGTTCCGTGGCGGCCGCGCCGATAGCGTGACCGGCGTGCCGGGACAGCCAAACACCTTCTACATGGGCGCGGCCGGCGGCGGCGTCTGGCGCACTGTCGATGCGGGCCAACGCTGGACCCCCATTCTCGACACCGCCGGAACGGGCTCCATCGGCGCGGTGGCGGTCTCGGCCAGCAATCCCAGCGTGATCTACGTCGGCTCCGGCGAAGGGGCGATGCGGGGCGACATGACCAACGGCATGGGTGTCTTCAAGTCAGTAGACGGCGGAAAGAGCTGGAACCACGTCGGCCTGAGCGACGCGCGTCAAATCGGAGCCATCGTTGTCGATCCGACGAATCCGGACATCGTCTTGGTCGCCGCGGTGGGTCACGCCTTCGGTCCCAATACCGAGCGCGGCGTTTTCCGCACCGTCGATGGCGGCAAGACCTGGACCCGGGTGCTCTACAAAGACCAGGAGACCGGGGCGATCGACGTCGCCCTCGACCCTCATGATCCGAAGATCGTCTGGGCGGCGTTGTGGACCGTGCGGCGTCAGCCGTGGAACTTCTCCAGCGGCGGCGCCGGCAGCGGGTTGTACCGCTCGGCGGACGGCGGCGCGACCTGGACACACGTAACCGGCAATGGCCTGCCGGACGGCATTCTCGGCCGGATCGACGTCTCGGTTTCCGGCGCGGACCCGAAGCGCGTCTACGCCATGGTCGAGGCCAAGGATGGCGGTCTCTATCGTTCCGACGACGCGGGCGGCCACTGGACCCGGATCAGCCAGGACGGCCGTATCCGTCAGCGGGCATGGTATTTCTCGAAAATCTACGCCGACCCAAAAGCCGTGGACACGGTCTATGCCCTCAACACCGGGATGTTGCGCTCCACGGACGGCGGCAAGAGCTTCAACCTTGTCTCGGCCACGCACGGCGATCACCACTCGCTTTGGATCAACCCCGACGATCCGCGCATCCTGGTCAACGGCAACGACGGCGGCGGCTCGGTCTCGATGGACGGCGGCGCGACTTGGTCCACACAAGAAAACCAGCCCACCGGCGCCTTCTACCATGTCGCGACCGACAATCGCTTTCCCTATTGGGTCTATGGCGCGCAGCAGGATAATTCCAATCTGGCCGTCGCCAGCTTCGACGACGAAGGCGTGATCGGGCCGAAGAACTGGTATGTCGCCGGCGGCGGCGAGTCTGGATTCGTGGTTCCCGATCCGCGCGATCCGCAGATCATCTACAGCGACGCGGAAAACCAGTTCGGCCGCTTCGACCGACACGCCATGCAGGTGCGGGACATCAGTCCCGACCCCATCGACAATTCCGGCCACCCGGCCTCGGAACTGGCGCACCGCTTCAACTGGACTTCGCCGTTGATGCTTTCGCCGCACGATCCGGACACGATCTATGCGGCGTCTGAAGTGGTGTGGAAGTCATCCGATCACGGCAACTCCTGGACGATCGTGAGTCCGGACCTGACTCGAAACGACAAGTCGAAACAGATCGCCAGTGGTGGCCCTCTCACCAAGGACATCACCAGCGTCGAATATTACGACACCATCTTCGCCCTGGCGGAGTCGCCGCTGGCCAAGGGCAAGCTCTGGGCGGGTTCGGACGACGGCCTGGTCCATCTTACGCAGGATGGCGGCGGTCACTGGGCGGATGTGACGCCGAAGGGAATGCCGGCATGGAGCTCGATCGATATGATCGACCCCTCCTCGCGCGACGCCCGTCGCGTTTACATCGCCGTTGACCGGCATAAATCGGACGACATCGCGCCCTATGCCTGGAAAACCTCCGACGACGGACGAACCTGGACCTCGATCGCCGCCGGCCTGCCGAACGGCGCGGTGGTCCACGCGGTGCGGGAAGATCCAGTGCGCCCTGGCCTCCTCTATGCCGGCACCGAGCTGGGCGTCTTCGTCTCCTTCGATGACGGCGCCGGATGGCAGAGGCTCGGTCGCGGTCTGCCGGCGGCGGCCGTGCACGATATCGTGGTCAAGGGCGATGATCTCGTCGCGGCGACCCACGGCCGCGCGTTCTGGATCCTCACCGACCTGACGCCCCTGCGGCAGACCGCGCCGACGACGGGGGCCGCGACCCTCTTCGCCCCGCAGACCGCCGTGCGGCTCTACTACCCGGACGCTGTCGACGCCCGCCGCCCGGTCGGTCAGAACCCACCCGCGGGCGCCTTGATCGACTACACCCTGGCCACCGCGCCGAGCGACGAGATCACGCTCGACATCGTGGACGCCAAGGGCCGAACGGTGCGCCATCTGTCGAGCACCAAGACCACCAAGGAAGTCCAACCGCCGGAGTGGCCCGACCAGCTGGTGCCCAATGATCTGATCCCCGCCAAGGCCGGCTTCAACCGCCTGGTCTGGGACCTGCGCATGGACGACCCGGCTCAGATACCGGGCGCGTTTTATTCCGGCGAGGCGCCGCGAGGCCCTCTCGTCGCGCCGGGCGTCTATCAACTGCGCCTGACCGCTGCCGGTGTGACGCAAAGCCAGCCTCTGACGGTAATCGCCGATCCGCGCGGTGGCGAGAGCGCCAACGCGGCTATCGCGGCCAAGACGGCGCTCGCCATCGCCACGGCGGCGGATATCGACGCCCTGCATAAGGCCGTCGTCGCCATCCGCGAGGCCCGCAAATCCGCCGATCAGACCCGCGCGGCCAAGCTCGAAGCGATGGAGGCGAGGTTCATGCAGGTCAATATGAAGGGCTCGGAGGCCAACCTCGCTTTCCCCGGCGAACTTAACGAGCAATATGCCTCCTTCGCCGGCACGCTCGAGGACGCCGACACGCCTCCGACCACCCAGCAGATCGCGCTGTACGACAGCCTCCACGCGCGCTTGATGGCGACCTTGGCCGCCTGGAAGGCGATGTGAGGATGATCGACGCGCGCCGGAGACCATCACGATGACCTCGCAGATCCCCACGACGGGACTTCAGCTTCGCTCGCTCGTCACCTCCGGCAAAGACCTGAAGCTGTCGCTGGAAGAGGTCGCCGTCGAGCCGCCGGGCGCCGGCGAAATCCTTGTCCGGGTGGAGGCGACGCCGATCAATCCGTCCGATCTCGGTCTCTTGATCGGTCCGGCGGACCTCGCCACCGCCACGACCGGGGGGACGGCCGATCGCCCGACCTTGACCGCGACGATCCCGGAGCGGGTCCTCGCGGCGATGGGCGGCCGGCTCGATCAATCGCTCGCCGTCGGCAACGAGGGCGCCGGAACCGTGATCGCGGCGGGCGAGGGCGCGAGCGACCTCATCGGAGTCAAGGTCGCGATGATCGGCGGGGCGATGTACGCTCAGTACCGCACGGTGAAAGCGGCGGACTGCATCGTCCTGCCGAGCGGGGCCACGGCGGCGGACGGCGCGTCCTGTTTCGTCAATCCGCTGACGGCGTTGGGCATGGTCGAGACCATGCGCCGCGAAGGTCACACCGCTCTGGTCCACACCGCCGCGGCGTCGAATCTCGGTCAGATGCTGAACCGCATCTGCCTGGCCGACGGCGTGCCGCTGGTGAATATCGTCCGCAGCCCGGAACAGGCGGCGATCTTGCGTGGCGTCGGCGCCGCCCACGTCTGCGACAGCGGCGCGGCGACGTTCAGAGACGATCTCACCGATGCTTTGGTCGCCACCGGCGCCACCCTGGCCTTCGACGCCATCGGCGGCGGCAAGCGCGCGGGCCAAATCCTCGGCGCCATGGAAGTGGCCGCCAACCGCACGGCTAAAGAATACAGCCGCTATGGATCGACGGTGCACAAACAGGTCTACATCTACGGCGGCCTGAACACCGCGCCCACAGAGCTCAATCGCACCTTCGGCATGGCCTGGGGCGTTGGCGGCTGGCTGCTCTTTCCCTTTCTCCAGAAGGCGGGGCCAAAGGTCGCCCTGGCCCTGCGCGAGCGCGTGGCCCGCGAGCTGACGACAACCTTCGCCAGTCACTACACCGCCAGGATCGGTCTCGCCGAAGCGCTGCGACCCGCGGTCATCGCCATCTACAGTCGTCGCGCCACCGGCGAGAAGTATCTGATCGAGCCGTGGAAGGGCGTCTAGATTTCCTCAAGATGAGCCGCGCCCCGTCCCCCGCGAGGGGCGATACGGTCCATGCCCCGTCTACAGGCGCGCCGACGCCGCGCTGACGAACGCCATTACTTCGGGGCCGAACGGCAAGGCGGGGGCGACCTTCGGGTCGGCAAGACTTTCCCGCCACACCGCGCCGATCTTGGCGAAGGTGGCCGGGTCGCCGCCGGCGGCGAGCCGAACCTGGGCCTGCCAGCGCCGCGCGAGATCGGCGGCTTTCGGAGCGCCGGGGTCGGTGCCGACAAGAGACTTCGCCTTGGCGATCAAGGTGTCCCACTCCGCTTGGACCGCGATCTGGTCGAATTCACCCGCGCGGGCCGCCATGTCGGCCTTGTTCTGCGCGCTGAAGTTCCGGTCGACGGCGGGTTGCATCTGCTCGGCCCATTCAGGGGTCTTCTCGGACATGGTGGTCTCCTTTGTGAGGGTTGTGAGATCGTCGAGGGAAAGGGTTTCGCCGGACATCAGCCGACGGCGCGCCGCGCGGACGAGGGCAAGCCCGCGCACCGCGTCATCGCGCCGCTTGGTCAACTCCACCTCCTGAAGCTCCAGAACGTCTTCCAGCCGCGCGAGGCGTCCGGCGAGCACAGCGGGCATGGCGGCCAGGGTGAAACCGAGCCGCTTGAGCGCGAGGATTTGATGAAGGCGAGCGAGCGCATCGGGGCCGTAAGCGCGGTAGCCGTTGGCGGTCTTGAGAGGCTGGACGAGCCGGCGCTGCTCATAGAACCGTAACGCCCTGCGGGTGATTCCGAGGGCTTTTGCGGTCTCAGCGGGGGAAAGATGATAGGCGTTCACGGCGTGTCCTCGTTGACGGCGCCACCACGCCGCTATGACCTTGGGTCCAGGTCAAGCCCGATACGCGTCAACGTGGATTTGAAACGCGCGACCGCGGTTCGAGGCGTCGGAAAGCCGGCCATCAGCGTCCGCGCATCGATGCCGTCTCGGGCTCACGACACCGGCCGTTGAAGCGGGTTTCTAGGCCGCCACCGGTTGCGCGGGTGCGTAGTGAGGGCGGACCGCCGTCTTCTGCTGCCCGCCGCGCCACGCATCCAGGAAGCTCGCCTGGTGCACGCACGACACCGTGCAAAACGGCGCGCAGGGCTTTTCGGCGTGGTAGGCGCGATCGATGTCGGCGCGACCGTACCTGAGCAAGGGCGTGCCGGGCTCGCCTCTCTGCTGGGAGCAATAATGCACCATGCCATCTTCGCAGATATAGAGATAGCGGGCGCCGGCGCGGCACTTCCAGCTGTTGGGCCTGCCGTTCATCAGGTTTTTCTGGAACATCATATAGTTGATCCGGTGCGCCAGCGAGCCTTCGCCCATCAGCTGGTCGTAGACCGCGCGCTGGCTGGCGGACAGCGGAGCGAGCGTTCCCGCCGCGTCGTGGAGCACACCGACGGTGTGGCTGAAGCCCAGAGCCTTGGCCGCCTTGGCGATCTCCAGCGCATCCTGGGTGCGTTCTTCCGTGATGCCGAGCACTGAATTTATATTGACGTGAAAGGCGGCGTGCTCGCTCAGCAGTTTCAGTTTGCCGGCCAAGGACTTCAAGGATTTCTTCGAGATCTCATCAGGCTTCACCCCGTCGATGGAGATTTGCATTTCCTGCAGGCCGGCGGCGTTCATCCCGGCGATCTTCTTCTGCGTCAGCAGGAAGCCGTTGGTGATCGTGGTGGCCACCATGCGGTGACGGCGGATCCGGCGGATGATCTCGTCGTGGCCCGGGTGGGTCATCGGTTCGCCGCCGGTCAGGGTGACGATCTGCGTTCCCAGTCGCGCCAGAGCATCGACCCGCGCGAGGATGTCGTCCAACGGGACCGGTTTGGAGACCTTGTCGAATTCGCTGCAATAGGCGCACTCGAGATTGCAGTAACGCGTCACCACGAGGTGGGCCAACATGGGCGTGCGGGTCGATCCGAGCACGCGGGCCGCCACCTTCAGGCCGTCGGTCAGAGTGACAGTCGCCATCTAGCGGTGGTTCAGTCGAACGCGGATGGTGGTGTCTCCCGCCGGGGCCTGGAACCGGGTCGAACTCAGGGACGGCGCGCTGAAGAAAATGGTCGGGTTTCGCGAGAAGCCGAAAGGCTCGATCGAGCCGAAGGCGGCGTGATCCCATTTCATGTTGGCGTCGAGATCCTGATAGATCGCAATCTCATAGGCCCCGGGATGCGGCAGCCAGATGCACATGGTTGTCTGTGGCGAAACGGCAGGCGCCCGCCAGACCTTCAACGAGCCTTTGCTCTTGAGGAAATGTGCCTCGTCGTCGCCGTAGAGGCTCGCGGTCATCAGGCCGGTAGAGCCATGGACACCGGAGATGACGATGTGGAGTTGCGCCTCGCCGGGCGTCCCCTCGCACGTGGATTGGGCGGCGACCGCGCCGACGGCGCACAGGGCGATAGCGCCCGCGAGGAGGGGGTAGGTGATCCGCATCGCGGCGCTCTTAAACCGATTGCTCTCAAGCCGCGAGGGCTAACGCCGGGCTAGCTTCCGCGACAATTTCGAACGAGCGCAGGCGCGCGGCGTGGTCGAACACCGAACTGGTAATCATCAACTCGTCCGCGTCGTGGTCATGGGCCAAGGCGGCAAGACCGGCGCGAACCGTCGCCGGGGAGCCGACCACCGCCTGTTTCAGCGCTCCGGCGAGCAGGGCGCGTTCTTCGGGAAGCAGTTTGTCTTCGAAGTCGTCCACGGGCGGCGGAAGCGGTCCGGGCATTCCGGTTCGCAGGGCGACGAAGGATTGCTGAAGGGAGGTGAACAGTCGCCGCGCCTCGAGGTCGGTTTCGGCGGCGACGACGGTGACGCCCAGCATCACATGCGGCTTGGCCAGCCGTTCAGAGGGCTGAAACCGCTCGCGATAGATCGCGATGGCGGCCTCCAGCTCGCCGGGCGCGAAATGTGAGGCGAAGGCGTAGGGCAAGCCCAATGCGGCGGCCAGCTGCGCGCCGAAAGTGCTGGAGCCAAGCAGCCAGACTTCCACATCCGCCCCCTCGCCCGGCACCGCGCGCACCGCTTGGCCAGGCTTGGAGGGTTCCAGCCAACGCAACAATTCGACGACGTCCTGTGGAAAGCGGCCCTCATCCCCCGCGAGATTGCGCCGCAGAGCCTGGGCCGTGCGCTGGTCGGTCCCTGGCGCGCGACCGAGGCCAAGATCGACCCGCCCGGGGTAGAGCGCTGCGAGCGTGCCGAACTGCTCGGCCACCATCAGCGGCGCATGGTTCGGCAGCATGACGCCGCCGGAGCCGATGCGAATGGTGGAGGTGCCGGCGCCCACGAAGCTCAAGGCCACCGCCGTTGCGGCGCTGGCGATCCCCGGCATGTTGTGGTGCTCGGCCATCCAATAGCGGTGGTAGCCCAGCCGCTCGGCATGGCGGGCGAGATCGAGGCTGTTACGCAACGCCTGACCGGCGTCGCCGCCCTGCACGATGGGGGAAAGATCGAGAACGGAAAGGGCTGTCATGATCGGGATATAGGATAGGTCGACAGTTTGCGCACACCGCGCGCTGCCGTATCAAGCCCGCCATGATTTCCCTGGCTGACGCATCGGCGCTGGACGCGGCCGATCCGCTTCGCGCGTTTCGCGCCCGCTTCGCCTTGCCGGCCGGCGTGATCTATCTCGACGGCAACTCCCTTGGGGCCCTGCCGGCGGCGACACCGGAGCGCCTGCGCCTCGTCGCGACGAAGGAGTGGGGCGAGGGGCTGATCCGGAGCTGGAACGACGCGGACTGGATCGACGCGCCCGCCCGCGTGGGCGGCAAGATCGCGGGGTTGATCGGGGCGCGGGCGAACGAGGTCGTCGTTGCCGATTCGACCTCGGTGAACATTTTCAAGTTGCTGGCCGCGGCGGTCGCGGCGCGTCCCGGTCGGCGGGCGGTGCTCTACCAGGCCGGCGACTTTCCCACCGACGGCTACATCGCCCAGGGGTTGGCGGCGATGCTTCCAGATGTCGAGGCGCGGGCGGCGCCCGGTGACGGCCTCGCCGAGGCCATCGATGAAAGCGTCGCCGTCGTCCTTCTCAGCCTAGTCCACTACAAGACCGCCGCGCGGTGGGACATGGCGGCCCTCACCGCCCGGGCCCACGCCGCCGGGGCTCTGATCGTGTGGGATCTCAGCCATGCGGTCGGCGCGGTCGGGATCGACCTGAACGGTTGCGACGCCGACCTGGCGGTGGGCTGCGGCTACAAGTTCCTCAACGGCGGTCCTGGCGCGCCGGCCTTCCTGTTCGTGGCGGAGCGGCGCCACGCGTCCCTGACATCGCCACTGACCGGATGGATGGGCCACGCGGCCGCCTTTGACTTCGAGGAAGGCTACCGCCCCGCCGGCGGGATCGAGCGTTTCCTCACCGGCACGCCCTCGATCCTGGGCGTGCTCGCGCTGGAGGTGGGGGTCAATATCGCCGTGGAGGCGACCATTCCGGCGGTGGAGGCCAAGTCCAGAAAGCTCTGGTCGCTCTTCGCCCAGCGTATGGAGGCGCGGTGCGCGGCCTATGGCTTCCAGAGGATCACCGGCGCCGATCCCGCCGGTCGCGGGAGCCACATCGCCTATGCCCACCCGCAAGGCTACGCGATCATGCGAGCGCTGATCGCGAGAGGGGTGATCGGCGATTTCCGCAAACCCGACGTGCTTCGTTTCGGCCTGACCCCGCTATATCTGGGTTACGAGGACGTGTGGCGCGCGGTGGAAGTTCTCGCCGAGATCATGGCGACCGAGTCCTGGCGCAACGCGCCCGCGGCTTCGGGCCGGGTGACCTGAACTTGGACGTCTATTTCCTCGGGATCGCCGGCGCCGGGATGAGCGCGCTGGCGTCCGTGCTGATCTCGGAGGGCCATGGCGTCTCCGGCTCGGACAGCGGGGTGTTTCCCCCCGTGAGCGACTATCTCGATCGCCTCGGGATCGCCTGGCGCGACGGCTTCGACGCCGAAAAGCTTCCGGCGAAGATCGACGCCGCCATCGTCGGCGGGAGCGCGAAGTTGGATCTCGGCCGCAACCCGGAACTGGCGGAACTCAAGCGGCGCTGCGTGCCCTTGCATAGCTTCCCGGAATTTCTGGGCTTGCACACCCGCGGTCGCCGAAATCTCGTCATCGCGGGCAGTTTCGGCAAGTCGACCCTGACCGCCCTTTGCGCGGTGCTGCTTCGCGAGGCGGGTCGCGATCCCGGCTTCTTCATTGGCGCGGTGCCGCTCGACCTTGCGACCACCGGGCATGGCGGGGCCGATCCGATCTTCCTGATCGAGGGCGACGAGTACGTCACGGGCGACGACGACCGCAGCTCGAAATTCGACTACTATCATCCGGACGCCGTGCTGCTGAGCTCCCTGGCCCACGACCACGTCAATGTCTTCCCGACCATGGCCGACTACGAGGCGCCCTTTTCCCGGCTGATCGGGAAATTGCCGGCGGACGCCTTGCTCGTTTGCGCCCATGCTTTCGAGCCGCTCCGTCGCCTGACGGCGGGTCGGACGGTGGTCTGGTACGGGCTTGATCCCTGTCCCGGCTACCACGCCGACAACGTCGCGATCGGCGAGGTGACGCGCTTTGATCTGGTGACTCCCCGCGGCGAACGCATTCCGCTCCGCACCGGGCTGCTGGGCCTGCACAACATCGAGAACATCGTCGGCGCCGCGGCCTTCCTCCTTGAGCGCGGCGATATCGATGTCCTCGCCCTGCAACGCGGCGTCGCCCGGTTTCGCGGCGTCGCGCGGCGGCTGGATAGGAAGACCACGACCTCCCGCGTGCCGGTCTACGAGGGTTTCGGGTCGTCCTACGAAAAGGCCCGTTCGGCGATCGAGGCGATGCTGCTGCATTTCCCGAAGCGGCCCGCCATAGTCGTCTTCGAACCCCACACCTTCAGCTGGCGCAATCGCGACGCCCTGGTCTGGTACGACACGGTGTTCGCCGGCGTCTCCCGCGTTCTGCTCCTGCCGCCACCCGATCATGGCGCGGCGAACCACGATCAGATCGGCGGAGGCGAAATATTGGCCAGGATCGCGAAGTCCGGCGTCACGGTCACCGCCGCCGCCGGCGCGAGCGCGGTCAACATCGATCTCATCGCCACGCTGAGGGGGGACGAAGTTGTGCTCCTGCTGTCGTCGGGACCGCTGGACGGCCTGCCGGCTTCCCTGCCGCGCTTGATGGACGAACGTTTCGGCGGGGAGCCGCCCTTCCGCGAAGGCGTTTCGCCTGACATGATGGCGGGGTCTGATAGGGAGTGACGGCGATGAACGCGAACGTGGCGCCACAGGCGATCGCGGTGGGTGATCTGTTCGACAACCCCCTCGGCACCGACGGCTTCGAATTCGTCGAATTCACCTCGCCGGAGCCGGAACGGCTCAAGGGCCTCTTCGAACAGATGGGCTTTACGGCGGTCTCCCGGCATCGCTCCAAGAATGTGCTGCGTTTCGCCCAAGGCGACATCAATTTTATCCTGAACATGGAGCCGGCGGGCCAGCCGGCCTCGTTTCGCGACCATCACGGCCCATCCGCGAACGCCATGGCCTTTCGGGTCAAGGACGCCGCCAAGGCGCTGAAGCTGGCTGTCGAGCGCGGCGCGACCGCTGCGAGCGGGCGCGTTGGGCCCATGGAGCTGAACATCCCGGCGATCGAGGGTATCGGCGGCTCAATGCTCTATCTAGTGGATCGCTATGGGGCTCAGGAGATCTACGACGTCGATTTCGTTCCCATTCCCGGCGCGGACCCCTCGCGGGCCAGCGTCGGCCTGACCTATCTCGACCATCTGACGCACAACGTCCATCGCGGCCGGATGAGTCACTGGGCGGAGTTCTACGAGCGCATCTTCAACTTCCGCGAAATCCGCTATTTCGATATCGAAGGCGCCCAGACGGGGTTGCTCTCCAAGGCGATGACCAGTCCCTGCGGCAAGATCCGCATTCCCCTCAACGAGAGTCGGGACGACCACTCCCAGATCGAGGAATTCCTGCGCGACTATAAAGGCGAGGGCATCCAGCACATCGCGCTGGGAACCGGCGACATCTACCACGCCGTCGAGACGATGGGCGAGCGCGGGGTGAAGTTCCAAGAAAGCCCGGACACCTACTACGAACAGCTCGACGCCCGCGTCCCGGGCAACGGTGAAAACCTCCAACGCCTGCGGGCCGATCGCATCCTCGTCGACGGCGCGCCGACCGAGGGGCAAGGGCTGTTGCTGCAGATCTTCACGCAGAACATGATCGGCCCGATCTTCTTCGAGATGATACAGCGCAAGGGCAACGAAGGCTTCGGCGAGGGCAATTTCCGCGCCCTGTTCGAGAGCATCGAGGCGGACCAGATCAAGCGCGGGGTCTTGCCCGCCAAGGCCGACTAGATTGGCCGGCCACTGGATCCCCGTCAAAGGCGCGCAAGGAACCCACTCCCGTCAGGCTCACGCCGACATGCCCGCGGGCACTTATGAGCGGGAGGTGTCGAAGGAGGGCTTCTTCGGCCCCGCGGCTTTCTTCCATCACAAACGGCCGCCGACCGGTTGGACGACCTTTGAAGGGCCGCTGCGCCCGCGCGCCTTCGATCTCGCGGCGATGAATGCGGCGGAGGCCTCGCCTTGGTCCGCGCCGCGCGTCCTCGCCAACGCCAAGGTCGAGGTCCGGTTCTGGAAACTCAGCGCGCCGATGCCCGCGCTCGCACGCAACGCCGATGGCGATCAGCTGCTCTTCGTCCACCAGGGCGAGGGCGACCTTTTCTGCGATTATGGCCGACTGGCGTTCGAGGCCGGCGACTACATCTACCTGCCGCGCGGGACGATGTGGCGGCTCAGCCCCACCACCCCCGCCGCCGTGCTGATGATCGAGGCGACCAACGGCCATTACACCCTGCCCGATCGCGGCCTGCTCGGTCCCCACGCCCAGTTCGACCCGGCCATCCTCGACACACCCGTGATGGACGCGGCGTTCCGCGCGCACCAGGAGCAGCCCGGTGAGGTCGCCGTCGAGATCAAGAAGCGCGGCGAGGTTTCCCGAGTGACCTATTCCTACAACCCGTTGGACGCTGTCGGCTGGCACGGCGATCTGGCGCCCGCGCGCCTGAACGTTCGCGACATTCGCCCCGTGGCCAGCCACCGCTACCACCTGCCGCCCTCAGTCCACACGACGTTTCTGGCCGATCGCTTCGTCGTCTGCACGTTCACGCCCAGACCCTTCGAAACCGATCCCGGCGCGCTCAAGGTACCGTTCTTCCACAACAACGACGATTACGATGAAGTGCTGTTCTACCACGCCGGGGATTTCTTCAGCCGGGACAACATCGACGCTGGGATGATGACCTTCCACCCCAGCGGCTTCACCCACGGTCCACACCCCAAGGCGCTCAAGTCGATGCTGGTGCAGAGCAAGCCCGCCACCGACGAATACGCCGTGATGATCGATGCGCGCGACCCGCTGGACGTGTGCGAGGGCGCGGCGAGCGTGGAGAACCTCGCCTATGTCGACAGCTGGAAGGGCGGGGTTTGAGGCAGCCAAGCCGCCCCTCCGTCACGTGCGAGAGGGCGCGCGCTACCTCCCCCGCAAGCGGGCGGGGGCGGCGTAGACATCGGTTAAATCGCCACCCGCCTTCTTCCGGGGGAGGGGGACCGCCGCCTCTTGGGGCGGTGGTGGAGGGGGTGCCAGACCGCCTCGCTCAAGTATGAAACTCGCTTCCCTCAGACACGGCCGCGACGGCCGGCTGGTCGTCGTCTCTCGGGATCTCGCCTGGTTCGCCCCGGCCGACGCGATCGCCCCGACCTTGCAGGCGGCGCTCGACGACTGGGATCGGTGCGAGCCGCTGCTTCGCGCGCTCGCCGAATCCCTCGAGACAGGCTCGCTGCCGGAGCTGCGCTTTCATGAGCACGAGGCGTCGAGCCCATTGCCGCGCGCCTATCAGTGGGCGGACGGCTCGGCCTATGTGAACCACGTCGCCCTGGTTCGCCAAGCGCGCGGCGCGGAGATGCCGGAGAGCTTCTGGACCGATCCCTTGATGTACCAGGGTGGCTCGGACGGCTTTCTGGGACCGCGCGATCCGATCCCGCTGGCCGACCCCGCGTGGGGCTGCGATTTCGAGGCGGAGGTCGCTGTGATCACCGGCGACGTCTCGCGCGGCGCGTCGCGGTCGGAGGCGCTGGATGCGGTTCGTCTAGTGATGCTCGCCAACGATGTTTCCTTGAGGAATCTGATTCCTGGCGAATTGGCCAAGTCGTTCGGGTTCTTTCAGTCCAAGCCCGCCGGATCGTTCTCGCCGGTGGCCGTGACGCCGGACGAACTCGGCGCCGCCTGGAGCGGTGGCCGTCTCTCGGGCGCGATACTGGTCGATTTGAACGACGTCGCGTTCGGTCGCCCGGACGCAGGCGTCGACATGACCTTTGATTTTGGAACTCTGATCGCCCACGCCGCGAAGACCCGGGACCTCGTCGCCGGTTCCATCGTGGGGTCCGGTACGGTGTCCAATCGCGGGGCCGACGGCGGCCCAGGCAAGTCGATCGCGCAGGGCGGCCTGGGCTATGGTTGCCTCGCGGAGCTACGGACCGTGGAAACGCTCACCGCCGGCGCGCCGACGACGCCGTTCCTTGCGGCGGGCGATACCGTGCGGATCGAGATGCGCGACGCCGGCCGGCACTCCATCTTCGGCGCTATCGAGCAGACGGTTCAGGCCTCGGCCGGCCGCGTGAGGGCGTAGGGCCGGTAGACGCTTTTGAACAACGGGAGGGCTTCACAGGCCTCGGCATGCCGCGTGAGCGCTTGCCGGGCTTTCAGGTCGAACCGTCCGGGGAGCGCCTCGGCCATGAACCGATACATCGTGGCCAGGACGACATCGGCGTGGCTCAGAGCGCGGCCGAAAAGCCACTCGCCTCGTCGCGCGGCGCGCTCGCGCTCCAGGTAATCCAGGGTGTCGTCGACCTGACGGATGCAGCGATCGACCCACATCGGCAAGCCTTCGCGAAAGGCGCTCTCATAGACCAGGCTGACGCCCTTGTCGGCGACGCCGGAGGCGAAGGCCGCGATTCGCAGGGAGTCCAGTCGCTCCGCCCCGTGGCGGGCCAAGCTCGCCCGGGCGTGGCCAACCACGTCGTCGATGAACTCCAGGATCGTCCCGCTGTCGACCACCGCGCGACCGTCGTGGAGGACAAGGGTCGGCACCCGTCGCAGCGGATTATGCTGGGCGATCTTCTCCACGTCGCCGAACCCAGACCAGGAACGATGTTCGTAGTCGACGCCATAGGTCTTAAGGGCCACGGCGACGCGGCGCACGAAGGGGGAGTCATATTGGCCGATCAAAATCATCTCAGGTGTTCCGTGCTAGGAATCCAAACGGCGCTCGTCGCGAAGCTTAGGAGGCTCATCAACCAAGCTCAATCGCAACCGATGCCCGTGAGCCCCGGCGCAACCTCCGTGACCCGCTTGCCTGGACCCAGAATTAACTTTCTGTTACAATCTTTTCCCGTTTTGGTCGCTGATGGCGTCGGAGTGGAATTGACCCGCGTTCAAGTTACTGGTCGCCGAGGACCCTCGGAACGCATGGCGCGGGCGCGAGCGTTCCTTGGCTAAGCTGCGGTTCTGGCCGGGCCGCCGGCGCGAGTCCACAACGCGAAGCAGCGACAGCCGCCGGCTGCGGGGCGAATGGTGGGCCATGGCGATCGTCGCCAGCCTCCTGCTCACGACCCTGATCGGGACCGGCGCGACGGCGAGGCTGGATAATTCCATTTACGACCTCAGTTTGAAGCTGGAGCGGCGCGCGCCGCGATCGGACATCGTGATCGTCGCCTTCGATCAGGCCAGCCTCTCGGAAAAACGACCCTGGCCTTGGCCGAGAAGGCTCGAGGCCGATGTCCTTGCGAGGATCGCCAAGGACCATCCCCGCGCGATGGCGTTGTACCTCCTGTTTGTCTTCCCCACGACGGCGATCGACGACCAGGCTTTGCACGACGCCATGACCATGGGTCGGACCTTCATTCCGACCCCGCGGCCCGCCCAGGCAGGCGCCAATTCCAGGAATGTATTGCGTCCGATCCCGAAGCTCGCCGCGGCCGCCTCGGGCATCGGACTTGGCGAGCAGAGTTCGGATGAAGATGGGATCATCAGGCGGGCGACATTGGTTGAAAAGGCGGGGACGCGCGCTTCGCCTCGTCTCGTCGCCCTGGTTTCGCGCGCGGGCCTCCCTCCAAGCGAGCTTGCCCGGCGGCGACTGCCTGACGGCCCGGTCCTGATCCCCTATTCGGGGCCAGCGAGGTCATTTCCGACCATAAGCGCTGCGGCGGTGCTCGACGGCAGGGTTTTGCCGTCCTACTTCAAGGACAAATATGTCTTGATCGGCCCCACGGCGCAGGACCTGGGGGATCTCTATCCGACGCCGACGTCCTCCTCGATGTCGAACGTCGAAATCGACGCGAACGTCCTGAACGGTCTGTTGACCCGCGGCATGATCATTCCGGCGACACCGCTGGAAGTCATCCTGGCGTCGATGGCTTGCCTGTGGCTCCTACTCGGAGCCCTGCTTCGGCTGGCGCCGCGGGATAATCTGCGTTTTTCGGCCGCTATGATCGTGGTGCCGTTCGCGGCGGCGCTGGTCGGGCTGCTCGCGTTCAACGTGTGGTTCCCCCCGGCGTCGTTTCTGCTCACCGTGGCGGTCGTCACCCCGTATTGGGGTTGGCGACGCCTGCATGCGGCGAGTGACTATTTTGCTGAAGAGTTGCGCGGCCTTCAGCAACACGTTCAGAGCGACAACATTCTCGATGGCAAGTCCTCGCCCATCGAGGGCGATGTCGTGCTTCAGCAAATGACTCTCCTGCAGGAAGCCAAAAGGCGGATTTCGGACCTGCGCCGTTTCGTCACCGACATCCTGGCGAACTTTCCGGAGCCGATCTTCGTCGTCGACGTCGACGGCGGTATCCTGACCGTCAATGAAGCGGCGTCGGACCTCGGGCGTCGTCTCGGTCTGCCCGTCAGTCCGGATTCGCCCGTGGACGCGATCCTCTCGAAGATCACTCCACTGGAACCGCAGGGCGCGACCGGTTGGCCCCCGTTTCAAGACTTGGTCCGCAAAGCGGGATCGACCGTTCTCAATCGCTCGTTGACGGGAAGGGGCCCTGACGGAAAAGCCTTCGAACTCCGCTTCACGCCCACGCTGAGCGCCGCCGATCAACCCACGGGGTGGATCGTGCACCTCGCTGACATCACCACCCTGCTGAACGCCGTTGATCAGCGCGAGGTCGCAATGCGACAGCGCGAGGAAGCCTTGCAACTGCTTTCGCATGACATGCGATCGCCCCAAGCCTCGATCATCGCCGTCCTGCAACACCCGGATTTCAAGAACGCGCCGGCGCGGCTGCTGGAGCTTGTCGATCGTCAGGCCCGCCGAACGCTCGATATGGCGGATGCGTTCGTGAGGCTGGCGCAGGCGGAGTCAGCCGAATACGTTCTCGAGGTCCTGGATTTCAGCCACATCGCCGAAGAGGCGGTCGATGCGGTTTGGTCCCTCGCCCAGCAGGGCGGCGTGACCGTCGAATTGAAGCTGCGGCCCGGCGAATTCACGATTTTCGCCGACCGTGGGTCGCTCATGAGAGCCCTTATCAATCTCTTGGACAACGCCGTGAAATTCAGCCCAGACGGAGGCACGGTAACCTGCGAGGTCGGGCCCGCTGTACTTGAGGGCAGGCGGGCGGTGGCTTGCGAGATCATGGACAATGCCGGTGGCATGGCCGAAGCCACCGCGAGCAAGATTTTCAACCGTTTCGCCACTACCGGCGTCGCCGCGAACGGCACTTCAGGGGTTGGGCTGGGACTCGCGCTGGTGCAGGCGGTGGCGGCGCGTCACCATGGCGCTGTCGTTTGCAAAACGACGTTGGGCGTCGGATCTGTCTTCACGTTCACGCTTCCCTTCCACGATGAGAACGCAGCGCAACGGTCGCTGCGCGTCACAGCGTAGACCGCTCGCGCTATCGATTGCTCGCGTGGCGACAACACCGGCTAAGGGTGGAAGGCTGTCGTCACACTAACCAGGCGTTAGCGCCGACCGGGCTTTTCGCCGTCGCGTGTGGAATTTTCGACACATCCGGATGCGATTGGGCCGAATGACGCGGGAGCCGGGGCATTCCTAGCCGCCAAGTACAATGGCGGATACTCGTCGTGTCTCGGTATTTTTTTCAAAGTAAATGATGCCTTAATGAAATTCCTTCCGGGCGTCGAACAAGCACTTGCGCAGCTCGGGAGCGTCGACCGCGACTAATAAACTACGCGAGCTCTCCACAGCAAAAATTGTTAAACTCACCTGATGTGCGGGAAATCGCAGATAATTCTCAATTATTGGAGCTACGAAATCAAACTATACCCAATCCGCTCTGCGGATATGTCTACGGAACATATCGTTGTCCCGCCCATGGGGCGAGCGGAAGCGGCATTTTTTCTGAAACCGACTCGATTTGATGACAGTTGACATCTACGAGAGGAAGTGAAATTCTGTCATTTCGAAGTGACGATAACGTAATCTACGGTTTCCTAAGTATTACAACGACTAACAAAAGCCTTCTTATCTGCATATGTACTGATTTACGGCGT
Source organism: Caulobacterales bacterium (assembly GCA_038231315.1). Classification (GTDB taxonomy): domain Bacteria; phylum Pseudomonadota; class Alphaproteobacteria; order Caulobacterales; family Caulobacteraceae; genus Acaudatibacter. The sequence goes on along the minus strand of JBBRLN010000002.1, from coordinate 267,633 downwards.
ACGACTAGTGTAATTCATCGAAAAAGTTTGTAAATCGACTATAGACAGGCAATTTTTCGAGTGCTAAGACAATCACAGCGGGCATCCAAGCCCGAAATATTCTTAGTAACAAATATTGTTGTTGCGGCTTGACGATCGAAAGGAAATCCCGATGACCACGACTGTCGATACCTCCAAAGCCTCCGCCGAAATCGTTCTCGACGAACGCGAACTCGACCTCCAGATCGCGGCCATTGAGGAAGCGGACACTGGCCTCGTCTTCGGCGCCTTCGCGATGAACCTGCGCGCTGTCGACGCGCGGATCTGAACGTTTCCCATCTTAACCAGAAACCTCGAGAGGCAAGCTTATGACCAACATCATCGAAACCACCACGCCCGAAGTCGTCGTCGCCGAGCGTGAACTCGACCTCCAGATCACAGCCATTGAAAGCGCCGACACCGGCTTGGTCTTCGGCGCCTTCGCGATGAACCTGCGCGCCGTCACCGCCACGATCTAAAGTTCCGATTCACGAGAACTTGCCGCCCCTCGATGCGGATCAAGCGATCGGATACGATCGTCGTGTCCCTCGAGGGCGACGGGTTTGTTTTTCATAACTATCTCGAACAGCAGACCTTTTCCGCCAGTCCGACCGCTCTCGAAATCGTCCGGCGCCTCAGGGCCTGGACCGATCTCGAGGCGGTCGTTGATTCCCTTCCGGGTTACTCGCGCGCTTCGGTCGTTCGCTCCCTCGAGCAGATGATCGCACTGGCCGCCATCGTCGCGGAGGGTTCGGAGGAAGCCGCCCGCGCCGAAGAGTTCGCGCGACGCTGGCTCTGGGGTCCCTGGGCCGCCGCCTATCACTTCTCCACCAAGCGCGGGAATTTCATGAGCGGCGACGCCGGCGAAGCCCTGCTTCGGCAGCGCATGAAATGGCACCCATCGCCGCCGCTCTACGAAACCAATCCCCCTTCAGCCGGGGCGGCGCCCACTTCGATCCCGGATACCTTCGTCGAGCCCTTCCTCACCATGTCCCGGCGGAGAACCAACCGCATAATGCTGGACGAGGCGGTGGGCCTGGACCAGATCCTGGACTGTTTCCTTTACTCCCTCGCCATCACCGCGATCATGAAGGACCCGGAGGCCGTGGATCTGCCTCTGAAGATGACGCCGTCCGGCGGCGCGCGAAATCCCTACGAAGGCTATCTCTGCGCGCGCAATGTCGAAGGTCTGACGCCTGGGACCTATCACTATTCCGCGTTCGATCGGACGCTGGCGCCGATTGCGGCGGCGAGGCCGCCGGCCTTCGGTCGATTGCTCGCCGGCCAGGACTGGGCGGACAACGCCGCCGCGATCATCTTTCTGGTGGCCGACTTTGAACGGACAATGTGGAAATACCACGATGGCTCGGCATATCGCATCACCATGATCGAGGCCGGGCACATCGCCCAGAACATCATGCTCGTCGCGACCCATCACGATCTGGCGGCAAATGGCACCGGCGCGCTCGATCAAGGGCTGGTGGAGGAAACCCTGGGGCTCACGCGCCCGACCCAGTCGGCGGTCTACGCCTTGGCGATAGGACGGCCCGACCACGCCCGTAGAGAGGCTGCCGCCGCGGCGGTCTAGAGGCTTGACCCCTCCGAACGCTTTGCGCGACATCGCCGCCGGTCGCCGACCGACCAATTCCGCGCTTCTTCAGGACGCGATGGCCGAGGCCAGTCGAGATAGGTCTCTGGACGCGGTCCGCGGGTGTGTGGCATCAGGAGCCTATGGGCTCGGCAGGTGCGACGACCTCGGCTGTTTAGCCGTTCGAGCGCCAGTCCGATGCGCGCGGGTGTGGTGGAATTGGTAGACGCGCCGGACTCAAAATCCGGTTCCGCAAGGAGTGTCGGTTCGACCCCGACCACCCGCACCATTTTTTAGCGTACGACGCGCAAAAGCCAGAGGTTTGGCTCAGAGTCCAACGGCGCCCTTCCGATAGGCGGCGGGCGTCGTTCCGAACTGGGTCTTGAACGCCCGGTTGAGCGCGGCCTCGGAGCCATAGCCGGTCAGCGCGGCGACCTCGCCCATTCTGGCGCCCCCGGCCCTTAGGTGATCGGCCGCCAAATTCAGTCGCCACGCAGCCAGATACTTGAGCGGCGGTCTACCCACGACCTCGGTGAACCGCGCCGCGAACGCCGCGCGCGACATTCCCGCAAGCTCCGCAAGCTGCTCCACCGTCCACTTTCGAGCGGGCGCCTCGTGGATCCCCGACAGCGCCTTGCCCACCTGTGGATCGCTCAAGCCGCTGAGCCAACCCCGGTTTTTGGGACTTCTCGCGCCCCACTCGCGGATCGCTTGCACGAACAAAAGGTCGAGCAGTCTCGAGATCATGATCGCCGATCCGGGTTTCGGCCGCCGCGTTTCCTCGACGAGAAAGTGCGAAGTCAGGCGGAGCCACTCGAGCGGCCTCCCGTGCTCGGCGCGAATGTGCAGCATGGGCGGCAAAACGGTCAGCAGCTTCGGCGCGAGGACGCCCTCGAAGGAGAATCGGCCGCAGATAACGTGTGTCTCATCCCCGCCGCCGCCGAGGCGGTAGACGGACCCGCTGCGTTGCGTCGTGTCTCCAATCGCAACGTCGATCGGCACGGATGCGAGCGTGGGATCACTGCCGAGCACATGACCCGCGCCCAGCGGCAGAATGGCCAGATCGCCAGTCTCTATCCGGATCGGTTCTTCACCATCGACGGTCAACCACGCGGAACCCCGCTCGATGATGTGGAAATGCGCGACGGGTTTGCGGAAGCCCAGGCTCCACGGCGCCGAATACTCATTGGCGCAGACGAACTCGCCCCGCATGCGCACAAGCGACAGGACGTCGGACATCGCGTCGGGCAAGCCGCTGATCGCTGGGAATGTCATTTTTCCGTCACGTAACAAGACGTTCGATCAATAAATCAAGCGTTCGAGCTATAGATCACCGCACTTCGGTACAGATATTGATCCGTTCTATCAAGAGCGCGTATCTGGACGACAGTATGGGTCATCGCATCCTTATCATCGGCGCGGGCAATGTCGGCGCGGCGCTTGGCGGCGAGGGTCGTATGCGAAGCGCTTGGAGAATGACTGCATGAGTTCGCCCATTCCCATCCTGATCAAGACGACGATCCCAAGGATTGAGGACGACTGGAACGTCGGCCGGTTCTCGCTGTTGGCTCGACATCTGGCGTCGTTGAAAGGCGGCGATGGCCAGCCACTCTACACGGTGGAGAGCGCCGACCGCCGCGAGACCGTGTCGGGCGACGACAGCGATCTCGCCGCCCTGGCCAATCGTGGCGGCGGCCAGCTTTGGCTTATCGCGACGGACGTGACGGGCGGGCTCACGCGGGGCGACGTGGCGGCAATCACCGCGTTTCGCCAAACCGGCGGCGGCGTCTTCCTGACGCGCGATCATCAGGATCTCGGTTCCTGTTTGACCCGCCTCGGCGCGCTGGGCGAGACACAGCATTTCCAGTTGAGCAATCCCGAAGCGGACGAAGCTCGGCGATGCTGCGACGATGTCGAGACCCCGACGATCACCTGGCCAAATTATCACTCGGGGCGAAATGGCGATCTCCAGCCCGTCGAAGCGACCGATCCCCTGCATCCCCTCATGAGGCGGCGCTCCGGCGATCCGATCGCCCGCCTTCCTGCCCATCCCCACGAAGGGGCGGTCGGGGTTCCCGCGAGCCTCGGCGCACATGCCCGCCTGGTCGCCACTGGGCGTAGCCAAACCACCGGGGCCGCGTTCGGCCTCTGCGTCGCCGTCGAGCAGCCGGGGTTCGGCCGCGCGGTGTCGGACTCCAGCTTCCACCATATCGCGGATTACAACTGGGACACGCGGCTGGGCTGTCCGACGTTCGTCAGCGAGCCGCCGGGCGACGAGGTGCTGCGCTCGACCGATGCGCTGGACGATGTCCACGCTTACGTGGAGAATGTGGCCGCCTGGCTGTCGGGCGCGATCTAGCGGCGTCCCTGCATGCCGTATGCCGAATTCGGCCGTCGGTGATCGGCAAAGTCGCGGTCTTGTGATCCGTCGGGCCGTGGCCCATGAAAACATCAGAGCGGACCCGCCTAAACCGATTGTGAGTTGGTCGGCGTCAGGAGGCGAGATGCACGGGGAGGCGCAACGGTGACGATCTTCGATCGCTTCCGACTCGACGGTGAAGCCGCGCTCGTAACGGGCGCGGGGGCCGGCATCGGCGCGGCGATCGCGCTCGCCTTCGCCGAGGCGGGCGCCGACGTGGCCATCGTGGCGCGATCGGCGGCGGCGCTCGAGCGGGTCAAGGCGAAGGTTGAGGGGCTCGGTAGACTCTGCGTCGCCCTGCCGATGGATGTCACCGCGCCGGGCGCGCCCAAGGCGATCGCGGCGGCGGCCCACGCCGGTCTCGGTCGCCTCAGTATCCTCGTGAACAATGTCGGCGGCCTGGGCGACGGCGACGCCGTTCAAGGGGCGATGGCGATCTCCGAGGACGCCTTTCGCCGACAGCTCGACGTCAATCTCGTCAGCGCCCTCATGATGACCCAGGCGGTCGCGCCCCTCATCACCGGCCAGGGCGCGATCATCAACATGTCCTCGATCATGGCCTACAAGCCGGCGGGCGGCGCCGCGGGCTATATCGCGGCCAAGGCGGCGTTGAACAATCTCACCGTCGCGCTCTCGCAGGAATTGGCGCCGCGTATCCGGGTGAACGGCATCGCGCCGGGTCCGATCACCACCGAAGCCCTCACCGGGCCGCTGAACCTGAAGACGGAAGCGGACTACGCCCGCCTCGCCCGGGAATGGGGTGTCGCGCTGGAGCGGCTGGGCTCTCCGGAGGACGTCGCGGCGGTGGCCCTGCTGCTCGCCTCCAGCGCGGGTGGCTTCATCACCGGCCAGACGGTGATCGTCGCCGGCGGGATGTAGTTGGCCCTGCCGCGTTTCCAATCCGACGCGAACACTCGACGGCTCACAAGAACAGGAACACGCCATGGCCAAGGTCGTCGTCGCCGCGACGCTGGACTTCGCGACGAAGGAAAACCGCGATCGCGCCGTGCGGCTGACGACGCCGGTCCAGATGCGCACCCGCGCGGAGGAAGCCGGTTGCGAGGCCTATTGCTTCGCCGCCGATCCCGGCGCGGAGACCCGCATTCAGGTTTATGAGCTGTGGGAGGACGCCGCTTCTCTCGCGGCTCACTTCAAGCACCCCTATTACGCCGAGATGGTCGCGATCCTGCAGTCCATCGGGCTCGTGGAGACGTGGAACCAGGTTTATGAAGTGGGGCGGCAGGCGCCGGTCTATGGTCCGGACGGCGGCGCCAATCCCGCGTTCTTCGGGGCGGACTGATTGAGGAAATCGTGCAGCGGATCGTCCGGCCAACGCGCGCCGCGGGTCTTCAGGCTCGCATAGATGCCCGTGTCCCATTCGCAGCTGGAGGGCGCGTTGCGGTTCCAGTCCATGACATAGAGCCGCTCGGCGATCCGCCACGCGCCGGCGCGGCGTTCGAGACGGTCGAGGTAGCGCCCGCCGACGATCATCTCCCGGCGTCCGTCCGGTCCCGCCAGCTCGTGGTAGGCTTCGCAATAGGTCTCGGCGCGCGCACGGTCTCCTCCGCCGCCGCCCTCGATATCGATGATCATGTTGCTGACCGAATGCATGGTGCGGAGCATGCCTTTCAGCGCCGCGACGGTGGCTTTGGCCCAGTTCACCGCGTTTTGCGCGCCCGAACCGTAGTCGCAGCTCGCCTCCGGCCAGAACACGGCGGTCAGGGTGTCGATCTCGCAACGATCGATGCCCCGGCAGTAGCGGGTCAGGACATCCGCGATCTTTCCGCGCGCGATGGCTTGCGCGAGGTCGGCGGGGTCGATCTCCGAGGCGGGCGTCATGGGCTGTCTCCGAGCTTCAGAGCGCGCGGACGCGGGCGCGCTGGTTGCTGAGGTCCGCCTCGCCGCGATGGCCGACCAGGACCTTCGGGGTCGATTTCAGCCACTGATCGGCCGCCGGCTCGGTCCGCGCCCAGTCCACCAGTTCCGAGCGATGGGCGATCTTCCAAACGCCGCCGCGCCGCTCATAGCGATCGACGTAGCGGCCGCTGATGAAGAGGTCCTTCTCCTCACGGTCCTCGACGATGCGGTGGAAGGCCTGAAAGTAGATTTCGCCGAAGCCGACGTCGCCCTCCACCTCGATCAACGCCTGGCCCATCATGTGATGGTTCGCCCCATGATCCTTCAGGGCGTTCTGCGCGAAATCGACGAAGCCATCCGGGCCGCCGCGATAGAAGCCGTAGTCCGTCGTGGCGTCGTCCCAGAAGACGGAACGGTGCAGGGCGGGCATCAGGCGGTCCTGCGCGCGCAGATAGCGGCAGCATTGATCGTAGATCTCCTGGCGCGAGATCAGGGCGTCGAGCCTGGGGTCGGGATGTGGCGTGGTCATGGGTCGGTCTCTCGCGTCAGCCGACCGACGGCGCGCCGATCACGCGGGTCGCACCGTTATGGAAGGCCGGCACGGCGCCCCCCGTGGTCTGGCCGGAGTCCACCAGCAAGGTGTGGCCGGTGACGTAGCGGGCCTCGTCGCTCGCCAGATAGAGCAAAGCGTAGGCGGGATCGGCGGGGGTCCCCGCTATCCCGAGCGGCGCGCCGGCCGCGATCGCCTCGGTGGTCGCCCCCTGGTTGTTCGCATCGCCGGTCACGACGAAGGCGGTCATGGCGGTCACCGTATTGCCCGGCGCGACCGCGTTCACGCGGATGCCGTACTGCGCGAGTTCAGAAGCCGCCGACTTTGTCAGGCCCACCACGCCATGTTTCGCGGCGGTATAGGCGTGGGGTCCGAGGCCGCCCATCACCCCCGCGGTGCTCGCGATGGAGAGGATCGAGCCCGACCGGCGCGGGGTCATCACCCGCGCGGCATGTTTGATCCCCAGGAAGACGCCGGTGAGCAGGATCGACAGCGTCGCGTTCCAGTCTTCAAGCGGCGTGTCCTTGATCGGCCCGACCGCGCCGACGATCCCGGCGTTATTGACCATGATGTTCAGAGCGCCATACGCCGAGACCGCGAGGTCGACGGCCGCGGCGACATCCGCCTCGACCGTGACGTCACAGCGAATGAAGCGCGCGCGCGCGCCCAGTTCCGCCGCGAGGGCCCCGCCCGGTTTCTCCTGCCGATCCGCCAGGATCACGTTCGCGCCTTCCGCGTGGAACAGCCGCGCCGCGCCCGCGCCGATCCCGCTCGCCGCGCCGGTGATCACCGCCGTCTTGCCCGTCAGCCGATCGCTCACGCCATTGCGCTCCTTGAGTGTGTCCGTTCAGCCCTCGTCCCAGGCCGCGGCCTGAGCGATCGCGCGCCGGAAGGGGGCCAGGCAGAGCAGCAGACAGAACGCCGCGACCGGATAGTCGATGGCCGCCATCAGGCCGAGGCTGCCGCCAAGGGACTTCCCGGCGAAGACCCGGTCGCTGATCAGTCCGCCCAGCCAGGGTCCGAGGGTTAGGGAAATGCAGTTCACCACCAGCATATAGAGGGCGATGATCCGACCCTTGAGTTCGTTGGGGACGATGAACTGCAGGGCCGTGGTCCCCAGGCCGCCGGGCCAGCCCATGAGAAAGGTGATCGGCGCGAGAAGCGCCAAGGTCATGGCGGCGTGAGGAACCAGCGGCATGGCGACGGCCAAGGGCCCTAAGGCCAGCACACTCATCAGCACCAGGCGCATGGTGGCGTCGCCGTCGCCGCGCGCCTGAAGTCTCGACGCCAGCCTTCCGGCGACGATGCTGCCGGAGAGGCCGAAGACCAGCGCCATGATCCCATAGTCCAGCCCTGCTTGGGCGTGGTTCATCCCCCGCTCCCGCACCAGGAATTCCACCACCCAGAAAAACAGGCACCACCCCTGGATCGACAGGGCGATGAAGGCGATGAAATGCAGGATGAGGAACCGCCGCCGTCCGGCGAGGAAGTCGACGATCTGTCGCAAACTCAGGGTCTCGCGCGCCGCGCCGGATACCAGGCCCCGCCGGCGCGGCTCGGCCAGCGTCAGCCGTCCGATCAGGGCGAGCGCGACCCCCGCCGCGCCGAGCATCAGGAAAATCGCCTGCCAGGACTTCACCAGGCCGAGGCCCGGCAAGACGACGGGCGCCGCCTCCAGACGCTGCACCAACTGGCCGCCGACGATGCTGGCAAAACCCACGCCGATGAACGGCGCGGCCGTGATCAGGCCGATCGCCAGGGGCAAGGCGCGCTTGGGAAACAGGTCCGACAGCATCGAATAGGCCGCCGGCGAGAGCGCCGCCTCCCCGACGCCAACGCCCATCCGCGCGAGAAACAGGGTCAGGAAGCGGTGGGTGAGCCCACAGGTGGCGGTCATCAGGCTCCAGAGCGCGACGGCCCCCGTCACCACGAGGCGGCGCGACTTGAGATCGGCCAGCCAGGCCGCCGGCAGGGTGGCGAAGGTGTAGAGCAGGGTGAAGGCCAGGCCGCCCAGCACGCCCATCTCGGTGTCGCTGATCGCAAGGTCGCGTTTCAACGGACCGATCATCAGCGCCAGGATCTGGCGGTCCACCGTGGAGAAGCTGGCGGCGACCGTCAGGAATATCGCCGCATACCAGGCGCCGAACCCCGCCCGTTCGATGGTGCGCGACGTGGGTACGGTCTCGACGGCGGCGACCAAGCTCCTCAATCTCCGAGGTATTTGTCGAGGGTCATGTGCACACGCCTGGCGCGCGCTTCCTGATAGTTAGCCAGGGTCTGCCCGCGTTTGCGCGAGGCCTGGAAGCCCTTGTACTGCATCGCCAGATTGTCGGTGTCCTGATCGTAGACGAAGCCCAGCCCCGGGTTCATGCCGGGTGCCGAGGCATAGGATTCCCCCGGCGTCAGGCGGTGCGGCTGGGGCGCTTCGGGGCGTTCCTGGCCAGGAGCGAGCGGTCGCAGGAAAAGCAGGTCGAACAGCGTCCGCCCGGGATCGTTTCCGAGGGGGCGGAAGCGGTAGATCATCGGCAGGCTGACGCCGGGAAACAGGAACATGTTCGGGAACAGGTGGTACTCGATCGAGTCGAGCATCTCGCTGTCCGAATAGGCGGAAAGGTCGACTCCCATCTCGGCGCCGAGCGTCGCGCGCTGGTGATCGGCCACGACGCCCCGCGCCAGCCGACCTTCGGGCACGGTCGCATCGGGCGGTCCCGAGCCCATCTTTTCCAGCATTTCCTGCTGCGAGATCGAGCGACCAAGATGAGGACTGGGGTGGCCGATGGTGTGCACGAATCGGGAGACGTTCTCACCCCAGATGTCATATTGGGCGTTGGCGTCGCCGGCGGTGGGCAGGGCCTGGGAGTGGGTGGCCAGCACGTGATAGGCCTCGAGAAAAGCTTCCTGCGCCGCCTTCCAGTTGGTCTCCAATTCCTTCTGGATGTGCAGGACGGTGTAGCGGCGCTCGAGGTCCCACCCGTCTTTGAAATGGTCGGCCAGCACGCCCAGATGCTCCGCCAGCGGGCCGGCGTTCGGGTCCATATTGATGAAGACGAAGCCGCCCCACAGCGCCACCTTCACCTCCGGCAAATGGAGGTCGGCGTCCTTCACATGCGGAAAGTCCCAGCGACAGGGAATCTGTTTGATCGTGCCGTCGAGGTTCCAGGTCCAGCCGTGGAACGGGCAACGCAGCACGGGCGCGACGCCCCGGCTGTCGGAGGGACGAAATTGCGTCCCGCGATGAAGGCAGGCGTTGACATAGCCCTTGATCGTATGGGGCGTGCTGCGCACCAGGATTACCGAATGCGGCCCGACATCGTAGGTCAGGTAGTCGCCGACATGGAGCAGATGCTCCTCGCGGCAGGCCCACTGCCACACCCGAGGCCACATCTTCTTCATCTCGAGATCGAAGACGTCCTTGGAGATGTAGCGGTCGTAGGGAATATCGGCATCGCCCAGAAACGCATAGCTTTCGGCGATCAGCGCCGCGGGCGGCGCGGGCCCGTCGTCCAACGCGATGAGCTCAGCGGTGGACGGCCCCGGACACCGCGCCTCGCCGGGGGCCATGCTCAGGGCGGTGTCGAACCGATCATCGGCCATCTCCAGCGTCCTCGTCGCCGTTTCCAGGTCCCCACCGTCCGCTTGTGAGCGCGCGCGGAGATCGAAGTCTTCGCGCAGCCTGTGGCAAACCCGTTCAGCGGTCGAGGCCGTTGTTTGCCTTGAACCGTCAACTGGCGGATTTGTGATCGAACGGCGGGAATGGCGGACAGCCGAGCGCTGCGCACGCCGCGAGATATCCGGCGCTCAGGTCTTTAGAGCGAGCGCTCCATTTCGCCGTGAGCCACGCAGGGCCAGGCCCGTGAAGGCGGCGCCGACCAGCATCATCGTCCAGGTTGTCGGTTCGGGGACCCCGCCGGTGGGCGAGGTGAGGAAGACCCCGGAATCCGAGGTGAAGCTCACGCTGCTCGGCAGGGTAAATGCAAGCGTTCCAGTATGGGTGTAGTCGCAGGACGTTCCCAGCCCACAACTGGCATAGAGCCGCTCCAGCACGCCCAGATCGACCGTGGATCCAACGAGATCATAGACGCCCCTGAAGGTGAAGTTTCCTGGGCTGGCCGGAGAAATCGTATAGCTCGCCCAGCCGGCCGTCGCCCCGGGGGTGAACACCGGAACCCATGCCGAGCTGATGTCGGAGTCGACGCTGGCGTTGAAATAACCGCCGCCGAAATCCAAGGTCGCCTGGACGTGGCCTTGACTGTCTCCCAGGGGTGTCGGCGAGCCCACGGTCCCGTGAACGGTGAACGCAACCCCGATCGGCGTCACTGTCGAGGCGTTCGCGCCGGCAATGAGGAAATGCAGGGTGTCATTGTCCCGCGCTTCGGCGGTCCCGGTGCCGCCGTCCTGGCCGCTATGGGGAAATCGGTAGTCGAGATAGGTGCCCTGACCACCCACGCCGATCGAAGCGGTGGCGAGGTTGGCCGTGGCGTAAGCGCTCGACGACGCTGAATAGGGCGGGATGGGCGGATTGACCGAGGGAGGGAAATAGTCGTTGGCGCTCGTGCTTTCCGTCGCCGTGGTCAGATTGGGGTTGCTGGACGTCGTCCCCGATCCGCCGAGCGTGCAGACAGGGCCGCCGGGGTAGCAGCCGCCGTACGAGGTGTAGCCCGGGCCGCCGTAGACGCGGAAGTCGTTGTACCCACGGGAGTAGTCCGTATTGGCCGCGTTCACGTAGGATTCGGCATAGGCGACGACGCTGAAACCGGCTTGAGCGGGAGACGCGGCGACGGCGGCGAGCAGCATCACCGAAGTGGCGGCTGCGTAGGCTTGGGATTTCATGGTGTTCCTGTCGTTGGCTGCGCGGTTGTGTGAAAGCGCCGTCGGCTCCGCGGGGGCGTGGTCGGATGAGACGCTTCGTGATAGCAGCCGCCGTTGGCGCCCTCGCGTGGCGTATCGGGACATGAGAGGGCATTTCGGGACGTGAGCGCGGAAACGCATTCAAGATCGCGTCTCGAGACCTGGAAGGAAATCGCCGCCTTTCTGCGCTGCGACGAGCGTACGGTGAAACGCTGGGAGGTGGATCGCGGCCTGCCGATCCATCGGCTCCCGGGCGGCGGTCGCAGCCGGGTCTTCGCAGAGGTCGACGAACTCGAAGCGTGGCGACGCTCGACGTTGAACGAGGCGCGGAGCGAACCGCCGCCTGTCCTTGCGGCCGCCGCCGTCGTAATTCCTTCAGCCTCGAGCGCCGCCGCGAAGTCCCCTCGGCGGGTCGGCGCCCTGGCCGCCATGGCCGTGGGCGTTGCAATCATCGCCGCCGTCGTGGCCCTGGCGTGGCCACGCCTTGGGCACACGCCGCCGTTGAAAGCCCAGGCGCTCTATGTCGCCGGCATGAACGATTGGGCCGCGCGATCGCCGGCCAGCCTCGACCGCGCCTTCAACGCCTTCAATGCAGCGATCGCGCTGGATCCGAACTACGCGCAGGCCTACGCCGGCTTGGCCGAATGCTACGATCTGATGCCGGAATATACTCTGATGGCCGGATCTCAGGCCTTTCCCTTGGCCAGGACGGCAGCGCAGCGGGCCATCGCCCTCGATCCGGGTCTCGCCGACGCCCACGCCGCCTTGGCCTTCGCCGAATTCTACGGCTTCTGGGACGCCGCCGCGGCGCGGCGCGAATTCAAACGCGCTGTCGCCCTCGATCCCAAATCCATAAATGCGCGGCACTGGTTCGCGACGTTCTTGCGCACCCAGGGCGACAACGCCGGCGCGCTGCGCGAGATCGACGCCGCCCTTTCGATTGACCCCGAGTCGCCCGCCATCGCGGCCGATCGCGCCGTCATCATGGCCACGGCGGGACGGCAAGCGGCCGGTGTCGCCGCTCTGATTGCCCTGGAAGCGGCGCACCCAGAGTTCCTCTCGCCTCACCGCTATCTGGCCGAGATGGCCTTGGTCGGGGGACGCGACGATGTGTTTCTGCGCGAGAGCGCATGGCTGGCGAACAAGAGCGGCGATTTCTCCGATGCGACCGTCTCGCGGGCGGCGGCGGAGGGCTTCAGGACCGGTGGCCGCGCGGGGCTGTTGGCGGCGCTCCTGACCGCCCAAACCCGGGCCTATGAAAACGGCGCGGCGACGGCCTACTCGGTCGCGCGGTTGCGAGCCTTGATCGGCGACCAGTCGGGTGCGCTGGCCTTTCTGCGCATCGCCAAGGCGCGGCGCGAGCTGCAGATGCTCTACCTTGGCATCGACGACGCTTTCGCGTCCTTGCGAAGTCGTCCCGATTTTCGAAACCTCCTTCCCACCACCGCGCGGGTCTGATCGCCCGACCATGCCCGGAAGTCAGGATTTTACCGACGATCCCCGCAACGCCACCGTCCTGGTCTCGCTCAACGGCGTCCTGACGCCGCGCGACGAGGCGAAGGTCTCGATCTTCGACGCGGGCTTCACCGTGGGCGACGGGGTCTGGGAGGGGATGCGGCTGCACAAGGGCGCCTTGATCTTCCGCGACCGACACCTCGATCGCCTCTACGCCGGCGCCGCCGCGATCGATCTGGACATCGGCCTGTCGCGCGAGGCCCTGCTGACGGAGATCCAACGCACCCTCGCCGCCAACGGCTTCGACGACGCCGCTTATTTGCGGGTGATGATCACGCGCGGGCCTAAGCGCGGGGCCAATCAGGATCCGCGCAACGCCCTGGGCGTCCCGACGGTGGTCGTTCTCGCCGAGGCCAAGTCGCCCAGCCAGGCGCTGATGTCCGCCGGCCTCGCGCTCGCCACCGCCGACATCCGCTGCAGTCCCGCCGAGATGTTCGACATGCGGCTGAACTCTCACAGTCGGCTCAACCTGATCATGGCCCTGCAGCAGGCGATCCGCGCCGGCGCGGACGAGGCGGTGATGCTGGATCCCCACGGCTTCGTTTCGAGTTGCAACGCGACCAATCTGTTCTGGGTGAAATCCGGGGAAGTGAGGACCTCGAGCGGCGTCTACTGCTTCAATGGCGTCACCCGCGCCGTGGTCATCGAACTCTGCCGCGACCTGGGCATCCCGCTCGTGCTCGGCGATTTCCCGCTCGACGACCTCCATGGGGCGGATGAGGTGTTCGTCACCGGAACTTTTGGCGGCGTGACCCCGGTTCGCTCGGTGGATGGCCGGCGGCCCGCCCTGCCGCCGCCCGGCCCGACCACCTCGCGGCTGAGCGCGGGCTACCAGGCGCGCAAGGACGCGGAGGCGACGTGAGCGACCCCGTCAGGATCGCCATGTGGTCCGGCCCCCGCAACATCTCCACCGCGATGATGCGCGCCTTCGAGAACCGCGCGGACACGGTCGTCGTCGATGAACCCTTCTACGCCGCCTATCTCGCGGCCACCGGCGCCGATCACCCGCTGCGCGCGGAGGTGATCGCCAGCCAGCCCACCGACTGGCGCGAGGTCGTCGCAAGGCTGACGGGTCAGATTCCGGGCGGCAAGGCGGTGTTCTATCAGAAGCACATGACCCACCACATGCTGCCCGATATCGGGCTGGAGTGGCTGGCGCTGTGCCGCAACGTCTTTCTCATCCGGCGTCCGGACGAGGTCGTCGCCTCCTACGCGGCCCGCCGGGACGAGGTTTCCCTCGGAGCGATCGGCGTCGTTCGCCAGGCCGAACTCTTTGACCGCGAGGCTGACCGATTGGGTCGCGCGCCGCCGGTGATCGACGCCGGCGATGTCCTCGCCGACCCCGGCGCGGTCCTGGCGGCGCTCTGCGCGGCGATCGACATTCCCTTCACCTCGCGCATGCTGGCCTGGCCGGCGGGAAAACGCGCCAGCGACGGTGTGTGGGCGCCCGCCTGGTACGATCAGGTCGAGCGTTCCACCGGTTTCGCGTCCCATAGAGGTTCGCCCGCCCAACTGGAACTTTCCGTCCGAGAGATCGCCGACGCCGCTCAACCCTATTATGACCGCCTCGCGCGTTGGCGGATCGCGCCGCGCGGCTAGAGGAGCCATTCCCATGCGCCTGTCGAAACCTCGCGTTTCAGCCATCCCCGAGATCGAGTGGAACGATGACCAGAAGGCCATCCTGGCGCCCATGGCGGCACAGCGCCCGGTCCTCAATATCTTCAAGACCCTCGCTCATGATCCGGAGGCCTTGAAGGCCTTCCTCGCCTGGGGCAGCCATATCCTCAGCCGCAAGAACGCCCTGCCGGCGCGGGAGCGCGAGATCGTCATCCTGCGCACCGGCTGGCTCTGCCGGTCCGGTTACGAATGGACCCAGCATGTCGAGATCGGCCGACGCGCGGGCGTGACCGAGGTGGAAATCGCCGCGATCAAGGTCGGCCCCGATCACCCGGGCTGGACCGAGGCGGATCGCGCGCTCCTCCGGGCGTCGGACGATCTTCACCGCGACCACTTCATCTCCAACGAAAGTTGGGCGGCGCTCGAAGCGCATTTCAGCGAAAAGCAGCGCATGGATCTGGTCTTCACCGTCGGCCAATACACCCAGGTGTCGATGATGCTGAACAGTTTCGGGGTTCAGCTCGACGAGGGACAAATTCTCGAGCCGGATTTTGCGCGATAGTCGATCACGGGCGACGTCGCGGAACATCGCTCCCGCTATTTCGTTGACTTGGGCGCGGCGCCCTGCGCGGACCATGCGCCATGGCGGCGCGCGTCGCCGCGTTGTCAGCGGGGCGTAAGGATCAATGATAAAGACCTTGATGCAACAACTGGGGGCCGGCGTCGCGGCGATCATCCTGGCCGCGTTCGCCGGAGGTATCGCGTTCGTCGCCCTCGCCTTCGCGCTCTTCGCCCTGTTGCAGACCTGGGTCACGACCGCCGGCGCCGCGGCGATCACGGCGGCGATTTTCGCCTTCATCACGGCGGCGCTTGCCATCCTCGTGCCGAAGGCCGCGCCGAAGAAGCGGGATCTTGTGGTGGCGCGGCCGAAAATGGACCCGGCGACCGTACGCCTGGCCACCGAGGCCGGCGTCGCGGCGCTCGCGATGATCGGCGATGTCGCCTTGAGCCGGCGGCTGAAGCGCGAGGAAAAGGTCGCCAAGGCCAAGGGGCGCAAACGTTGAACGATAATCCTATCAATCCCACCCGAGGAGACTTGAGATCATGACCAACGAAAACACCGTGGCGGGCGCTGTCACAGAGGCGGCCGGCAAGGTCGAAAGCTTCGCCGGCGAGGCCCTGGACGACCGCGAGGTCCGCGCGCGCGGCGCGGAGCAACAGGTCCACGGCCAGGTGCAAAAGGCTGTCGGCGCCACTCAGACCGCCGCCGCCAAAGTCGCCGACCAGGCCAAGGCCGTCGCCGCGACTCTCGCCGATCAGGCCAAGGACACTTACGGTAAGGTTAGCGATCAGGCCAAGGACACTTACGGTAAGGTTAGCGAGCAGGCCAAGGACACCTACGGTAAGGTGACCGATCAAGCCAAGGAAACCTATGGCAAGGTCAACGCTCAGGCGAAGCAGACAATGGACAAGGTTTCCGACCAGGCCAAGGACGTCTACGGCAAGGTCGATCCCATGGTCCGGGAAAAACCCTACGCCGCTCTGGCGGTCGCCGCGGTCGCCGGACTGATCGTCGGCATGATCATGAACAGCGGCGGCTCGAAGGTGATTTACGTCAAGTCGAAGGACTGACCTGGAGCCCCCCAATCGCCGGCCCCTGGCGGGTCGGCGAAAACCTGCCGTGGACCGCGCCCTGGAGCGGTGAGGGGGAGTTCCGACTCGCCGACTCCGCAGCCTTTCCCGGCCTGAAAGAACTCATCCAGCGCGAGGCGCCGGGCGAAGGCGAGCCCCAGTTTCAGGGCATGAACCTGATGCGCCAGCGCCGGGCGATGGTCGGACACCTTTGCCAGGTCTGCGGAGAAGCGACCACCACGGCCGATCGCTGGCTCTTTCCCACAGTCACCGGCGCCTTCATCAAGGCCCCGCGCGGCGCGCGCTACGCCACGCATATGCCCCCGACTCACGCCGCGTGCGCGACGCGCGCCCGTCGCCTCTGCCCCCATCTGCGCGGCGCCCTGGCCGAGCCGGCGGCGTTTCCAAGAGATCCGGGCATACTCGCGCCGGAAACGAGCTTGCCGAGTAGTCTCGCGCATTTGGCTGCGAAGCTGCCGCCGGGCGGCGTGGTGTTTTCCTACTACCGGGTCTTTGGCGAGGGGTTCACGCGGGTGGCGAAGCGCTTGCGTTCGAGCAACCCTTCTCACGCGACGGGCAAAGGATCGTCTCGTTAATCCTCCAGTTTCGGCCAAGCGGACACGCCGCCCGCGGCCCTCAACGCGTCGGCGTCCATCACCTTGCCGTCCATCACCACGATCCTGGTGTGCCGCAGATCGCCGATGTTTCGCGAGGGATCGCCGTCCACCAACACGAGGTCCGCGACCTTGCCCACCGCGATCGAACCGGTGCGGGCCTCCCCGCCGACTAGGCGGGCTGGAACGAGCGTCGCGCTCGCGAGCGCTTCGGCCGGGGTGAAGCCGGCCTGGACATAGAGTTCCAACTCACGGACGAGTTCCAGGCCCGAGCCATCAGTGCCCGCCACGATCGGCACGCCGGCTTTGTGCATCGCCGCTACCAGATCGACCAGCTTGGTGAAGCTGGCGCGATAGTCCGCCCGGGTCAGGTCCTTGGGCACGGTGAAGCCGCCCTGGCGAAAGCCGCGCTCCACGGAGGGCGGCAACGTGCCGACGAAGGGCGCATAGGCCGCGCCAAGATCGCCGTTCTCCGGCACATAGAGACTTTCGGCGACCACCAGGGTTGGGTCGGAGACGATCTTTTTGGCCGCCATCTCCGCGATCAGCGACTTCATCGGCTCGGCCTTCAGGTCGACGTCCTTGGCGTAGCGGCCGGGCCCCTCGAAGCGCGCGATGGTGTTGGACGCCTTGACCACGCTGTCCGGCATCGCCTGCATCATCACGAAATAGATGTGGGTGATCTCGTCGTAGCCGTCGGCGATGGCCTCGGTCGTCCGCATCCCCGCAGGCAGGTGGCCGTGAACGTGCATGCCGAGACGATGGGCCTCCGCCGCCGTCGGCGCGACCCAGGCGGGATTGAAGGTGCCGTAGAATTTGACGGCGATGAAGCCGTCGTCATGGGCCTTGCGCACCACGGCCAGGGCCTCCTCGAGGCTGCCGACCGAGATTCCAACCTGGGCGGAGTTGGGCCCCTTACCGTCGATCAGCATCGAGGCGTAGACGTGGGGCATGAGAAGCGCGCCCTTCGCCCGGCGGTCCGCGCGGGAAAGCGTCAGCGGCGTGATGTTCCCGGGATCGCGCACCGAGGTCACGCCGAGCCCGAGTAGGAACAGTCCGGCCACGTCGTCGGGCACGTGCTGGTGGGCGTCCCACAGTCCGGGGACCAGGGTTGCGCCCTTGCCGCCGATTACGCGTGTGCCCGCGGGCAGCCTCGTCGTCCCGCTAGGCCCGGCGGCGACAATCAGGCCCTTGTCCACCACTACGGTTTCGTCAGAGACGAAATGATCGCCGCCGACGAAGGCGCGGACGTGGGTGAAGGCGACGGGGCCGCTCGGCGTGGGCGCGAGTCGCCCGACCAGGGCGGCCGAGCGCAGTGCGAGGGCGTCGCCCTGGGCCTTTTCCAACGTCGGCTGGTCCGCCTCGTAGCCCACCGGGATCCAGGTCAGACCCTGATCGATGGCGAAGAACTTCCCTTTTTCATCGACCCAGATCGGCAACGGACCGCTGGCGAAGCCGGTGACCGCATAGGCCGTGACGGTCTTGCGCGTCGCGCCCGCGCCGACCTGCGCCGTGGCCAGGGGCTCGGCGACGGCGCGCCCGCCCGGAAGCAGCGTCAGCGCGTGGTCGGGTGAGGCGAGTAGTTTCTCGACCAGGTCGGCGTTTAGGTCCATCGTCCCGCCGAAACTGTTGTAGTCCGCCGGCGCGGCGTAATGCGTGGAGCCCGCGTCGACCGGGCTCTTCCACGAAGCCTTGCCGCCCGCGATGGCGAAGGTTTCGGCGGCGTCGCCATTGGGGGTGAATCCGCGCACGACAAGATGATCGAACATGCCGTCCGCTCCGACGTGGGCGGCGCTGTCCAGCTCGAAGATCTGGCCGCGCAGGTTCATGCTTTCGCGACCCATCCGCGTCCCGTCCGCCGCGACCCACCGCGCCGAGGTCCCGTGCCGGCCGGCCGGCGACATGATGGTGAAGCGCTGCGCGTCGGCGGGCGGCGCGGCGAGCGCCGAGACCGGGGTCGGATCGGCCAGGGCCGGCAGCGCGGGCGTGGCGATCGCCGTCGCGAGCAGCAGGGTGGTAAGTTTCATGAGGCGTCCTGTTCGGCGTCGTCTTCGCCTCAACATATCGAGATCGACTTCACTAGCCACCCCGCTCGCCGCCGTCTTGCCCGGATGTAATCTTGGCGTCTTCATCTCCACACCCTCGGCTCAACCGCTTGTAGGGGCGAGCGGCGAGGCGCGCTTGGTGTGACCTCGGTCACGTCCGTCGATGCGCGGGGCGATTAGAGAGCGGCGCGTAATCGGCGTTCGGCGGCGTTGGCGGAGCGGCTCGCGGCCTCGGCTAGCTCGCCGCGACGCCTGCTTGCGCGCGATCAACTTTGCAATTGATCCGGCAGAGATCACCGCTGTTGAAACTATAGACAAAATACACCGTGAAAATGTCAAGTTGCGGTGGTGGTCGAGAGAAAAGCGGTCCGCTTTCATTGCATTGGCGACGACGCTAGACTGTTCGCGTAGTATCAAGGTTCGGGGCTGATCTGATGTCTGCAATCACGCCAGGGAAGTCGTCACCCGACCCCGGCCTGCCGGCGTCCCGCGGGCGGCGGCGAAACCTCACCATACTGTTCTCCGACATTCATGGTTCGACCGATCTGGCCCGGGCCATGGAGTACGAAGAATACGCCGATCTGGTGCGCGCGGCGCAATCGGCGTTCGCCGAGGTGATCGCGCGCCATGGCGGAGAGGTGGTTCGTATCGTCGGCGACGGGGTCATCGCCGCCTTCGGCTTTCCGGACACTCACGAGGACGACGGTCGCCGCGCCACGGAGGCCGCGCTCGACCTGCACGAGCGCGCACGCCGCTTGGTCGTCACGCCCTCGGGCGCCGCGGCGCGGATCCGTCTGCACAGCGGGATACATTCCGGCCTTGTGCTGTTCGAAGAGGGCGACCAGGTGCGCGGCCGCTTCGAGCCGTTCGGCGATCCGATCAACATCGCCGCTCATCTTTCGGCGCTGGCGGGCGAAGACGAGATCGTCGTCAGCGTGGCGACCCTCGGCGCGGAACGCCATTTCTTCCGCACCGGAGAGCCGAAGCTCGTGGGCGTCGGCGGCGGCAAGGCGGCGTTCCTGGAAACGCTCAGCATCCTCGGTCGGGAGACCACCGAGAACCGCTTCGCCGCGCGCGTGCGCCGGGGCCTGTCGCCCTTCGTGGGACGGGACGCGGAGCTCGAACGACTGGGCGCCTGCCTCGACGAAACCGCGAACGGGGCCAATCGAATGGCCGTGGTGGTGGGGTCCGCCGGAATCGGCAAGACGCGGCTGGCCGGCGAATTTCTCGCCGAAGCCCGCGCCCGGGGCTTTCAAGTTCATCAGGGCTATTGCGAATCCTACCTCGGCGCTCGCCCGCTCCAGCCGTTCCTGCAGCTTCTTGGATCGATCCTCGGCATCGACCCGACGATGGCGGCGGACCGCGCGGGCGAGGTTCTGGCCGAAAGCGTCAGGCGTCTGAGCCCCGATCTCGCGAGCCGGATCGATGCGCTTCGGCGATTGCTCTCGCTGCAGAGCGGCGGAGAGAACGCGGCGCCGAAGCCCGCGCCGCCCGCGGCCGAAGCGGCGGCGATCCTACGCGAGATCGTCGAGCGACTGGCGGAAGCTTCGCCCGTGCTGCTGTTCATCGACGATTGGCAGTGGGCGGACGATATCAGTCGCCAGGCTCTGAGCGCGGTGCGCGAGATCCAGGGCCGCCGGGTCTTCACCCTGCTGGCCACGCGGGAATTCGGCGACATGGATGCCCGGCTTAGCGGGGCCCTGGTCGTCCAGCTGCCGCCCCTCTCGCTGGAGGAGTCGGCGCGGACGATTTCGAATCTCATCCGCGCCCCCGCGCCCTTCGTCGTGGAGCGGGTAGCGGACTACGCCGGCGGCAATCCTCTGTTCATCGAGGAGCTCTGCCACTCGCAATCCAAGGGCGCCGATGGCGACGGGGCCGAAGACCGCGCCGCGTGGCTGAACGCCCTCATCGAGTCCCGCTTCGCCCGGCTTCCCGACGATCATGCCCGGGTGGTCAGGGCCGCTTCGGTCGTGGGCAACGTCATCCCCGCGTGGCTCTTCGAAGAGATCACCGGCCGCGCCGCCGATCAGGCGCTGACCGACGAACTTGCCCGGCAGGACTTCATCTACAGCGGCGAGGTCCCGGGCACGCTGCGCTTCAAACACGGCATCACCCGCGACGCGATCTATCACACCGTCGGTCTGCGAGAGCGCAGGGCGCTGCACATGCGGGTGGTCGGCGCGCTGCAGCATCGGGCCGGGATCTCGGGAGAGGACGAGAACTGCGAGGCCTTGGCCTATCATTTCGGCGCCGGCGGCGACCGCGTCGAGGCCGCCCGCTACGCTGAGCGGGCCGGCGACCAAGCAATGGCGGTGTCGTCCCTCGACCGCGCCCAGGCGCAGTATCGCGCGGCGCTCGCAGCCCTGGAGGGGCTGGAACAGACCGATGCGGTGGTGGAGATCTGGAACGCGGTGGTCAGAAAATTCGGCCTCTCCGCGGTGTTCGATCCCTCGCTCGAACATATCCCGATCATCCAGCGCGCCATCGCGGCCGCCATGGCGCGGAAGGACGTCGGCGCCCTCGCCTGGTCGGAGTATTGGCTCGGCTTCATGTATTACGGCCTGGGACAGGCCCGCAAATCGATCACCCATTGCAAGCGAGCGCTTGCCGCCGCCGAGGCGTTTGGCGACGACAAGCTCACCGTTCAGATTCGCGCCACCCTCGGACAGGCGCACGGCACGGCGTGCGAGTACGATGCGGCGACGACGCTGTTGGACGAGGCGATCGCCATCAAGCGAAGCCACCGATCGGGCGCGCGGCAATCGGTTGGCCTGGCGTACTCGATCTCATGCAAGGCTATCGTGCTCGCCGATCTGGGACGCTTCGAAGAGGCCCACGCTGGCTTCGACGAAGCGCTCGGTTTGATGGGCGATGCGCCGCACGAGATGATGGCGTCCATCCTCACGCAACGCAGCGCCGCGTGCCTCTGGCGAGGGCGAATGGAAGAGGCGATCGCGCACGCCGAGAAAGCCGAATGGGTCTCCGAGCGCGTCAGGGCCCGCTACATGTTCAGCATGTCGCGCGCTCTCCAATCCTACGCGCGCTGGCGGATCGACGGCTCGGCCGATGGCTTGGCGACGCTGGTTGAAGCGACCTCCTGGCTAGAGGCCAGCGAGAGCCGCCAGTTCATTGCGCTGAACTATGGCTGGCTCGCTCAAGCGATGGTCGCCGAAAACCGGATACCGGCGGCTCGACAATACGCCGCCAAGGCCTTCCATCGCGCTCGGCAAGGAGACCGCGTCGGCGAGGCGATGGCTTGGCGCGCTTTGGCGACAGCAGCGGCCTCCCACCCCTTTCGCCACCCGGCGAGCCGCTACCTGGAAAAAGCGACCGCCGCCGGCATTGAGCGAGGCGCCGCGCACGAGGGCCCGAAAACCCTGCTGTGCGCGGCGGAGATCGCCGCTCTGACCGGCGACGCGGAAGGGGCGGCTACACTGCGGGCGCGGGCTCGACGCGCGCTGGAGACAATGGGGATGGATTGGGTCCCACCGCCGGCGTAGCCGCTTGAACGGTCGGGGTTGCCGCCGGCGCGGCCGCGGCGAGGATCTGCTCGTTCCGCCATTTATCCGCCGCGTCTTTCGCGGCCCCCGTCGCCGTCAATCTGACCAGCAGAGGCGCGGGCAGGGCTTCGATCCGTCCAAAGCTCATGAAAGCGGCCAAGATACCCAACATCGTCCCCATCGCCATGTCATAGGCGGGGCAGGCGTGCAGCGGATGCGGCGTAGTCTCATGGGTGGCTCCGTCCGTGAACGCGATGTGGCCGTCCGGCGGCTCGCCCTTTCGTTTGCCTCCGAAGATCGGGTAGACGTCGGCGTCTTCATCGTCGAAGCCCTCCTGGGTGGCCGCCGCGACCACCAAAACGATCTTATCGTCGGTCTCGACCTCCACGTTTCCAAGCTTGTGGTTCTTCAACGCGATCCGGAACAACAGGTCCGGCGCGGGGCGCTTGAGCATCGCGCTCTTCATCGCCGGCTCGATCGCCTCTTTCGCGGCCGCAAACAGACCCGACATGATTTGATCAGGTTTGTCCGTCGAGTTCGGGTTCAGCTGCGGTTCGGCCAAGGCAAGGAACGCGCTCTGCCAGCGCCAGAACGACTTGTCCTGCAGCCAGTCGTACAACACCGCGCGCAGGTTGCCGTCGACGGGCGGTAGAGCGCCGACCATCAGCCCGATGATCGTCCGCGCCAGAAGATCATTGTCCTTAAGCGACTCCAGCGCGAACAAGCCCTTCGCGAGCAATCCCTTTGGTTTCGCAGGCGGAGCGCCGTCGCGGGTCGGCCGATGAGTATCGACCCACTGCTTTGCGGCGACCCGCAAGGCCTGCCCCTGGGCCATGCCATAGGCGCTAATGGCGTCGGTGGGGGCGGGATAGAAGCAATAACGCGATGGCGCCATGTAATCGCCGGGGCAGCGCGGCTTTCGCGACGCCAGCGGGTCCCAGTTCCAACCGCCCGCCTCTATGAAGGGCGCCGCTCCTGGAGGATCGATCGCGCGGTCAGGCTTCAGCTCGGAGTCCGGCAATCCGAACCAGTATTGGCATATCGCCCCCAGAGCCGGCGTCAGGAAATCGGCGCGCGCGTCGAACTCCACGGGATAGGACGTCACCCCCGAGGCTACGTTCACCGTTTCCACGGCGAGAATTCCCGAGAAGAGGACGTTTTTCGCCGCCTCGAAGGCGACCGCGAAGGCGTCGCACTTGCCGATGCGCATCAGAAGGTCGTTCGTCTCGGTCGAATCCCGAACGTACTGGTCGCCGGCGTCCAGTCCGACATAGATCTCGCCGAAAGATTGCCGCATCCGCAGGTTCTGCCCGCCGACGCTGTAGGTTCCGTCGGTGTCGTCCAGCACCCGGTCGACCAGGGTTCGGCTCGCGACGATCACGCCGTTCGGCGAACGCACCGCGCCGCCCCTGGCCTCCCGGATATATGACCATAGGTCTGGACTGTCGCAACGCTCGTCCGGGTCCTTGGTGGAGAAGTCTTCCAGGTAGATCTTCCAGGCCGCCTTGGCGTTGTCGGGCGCCATCGCTTCCAGGCTATCGAGGATCGCCTTTCCAGGCGGTATCGCCTTCTGGCGATCATCGGCCGTCTTGTCCGGCATGCGGGCGCCGACCGAAGGCTTCTGTGCAGCGGAACCGATGATTTTTAGAAGCGTCGTTCGCGACGGAACGAAGGCGTAGAGACCCCACTCCAGAGCGACGGTGGTTTCCGGGATGTCGACCCGATGAACCCTTTCGCCATCAACGAAACGAAAAGTCTTGCCGCCCTGCGCCGGGAAGGTTCCGAACAACGCATCGTTCTGCGCGGCGGCGACGCCAGTGATATTGCCACCGTTGACCCAACGCTGCACGACCTCGAACTGCTCAGCGATACTGGCGTTATAGGCCATGAAAATTACGCCGCGCTCATCTCCCAGCGTCGGATTGGCCTTCGTTTCGTCGCCTGTCGGGCCGTAGGACATCCCTCGGCGCATGATCCGGGGCAGGGGCCGGCCGAAGGGAGGGTCGTCGTTCTTGGCGACTCGAGGGTTGGCGCGGCGAATGTGGGCCTGAAACGGGCAGCTGACCCCTTCGGGATCCCCGCTGTAGTTGAAATCGTTCTTTGGCGCGGTAACGAGGGTGACGCCGTCGCGCGAACGTCCGACCATCTTGGCCAGCAGCGTGTCGGTGTCCATGCCCTCTGGGGGTTCTATCGCTTCCAGCGCCGCCAGATTCTGGCTCATTTTCCGGATCACCAGAAATGAGCCGTCCCGCTGGAATTCGGGACATGTCGCTGGGTCGCCCCTATCGTTGCGATAGCCGAGGACGAGTTCGCCTTTACTCACGACATCGCGCGCCGGCGCGCCAGACCTCCTGTCGAGAGCAGGCTGGCTCAGGCCGTCTTTGAAGCCGAAATGGTCGCGCGTCTGAACATCTTCGCCTGTCTCTTTCTGCTTCCCCTGGCCATCTTCGGCCGCGATGCGGCGCATCGGCTGGATAGAGAGCAAGGCGACGCCGTTGGCTTTTGCCACCGCGAGATTGGCCAGGATAACCTTTGCCAGCGGATGTTCAGAGCCTTTCAAGGTCTCTATATCAGAGGGGAGGTCAATATAGTTCCATTTGCCCCCCGTGGTGCGAAGTTGACTGATCAGATCGACTTCGCTCAACTCCACTGGGGGTTCGCCGGCGGGATAGCCGAAGCGCTGCGGCGGGGTCCAGTGCTGGGGGTGGTTGCCGGCGATGTCTCCCATTGCCATCGCGCGGGCCGCCATGCCCTCGCTGAATTCGCGGGGAAAGCCGTCGATGTCGGACTGCTCGATCTGGAGGCTCTTAAGGCCCTGATAGGTGATGGCGAGGTTGACGAAAAGGCGGGGCGGTTGGGTATCACCGACGGAAACCGCGGCGTCTGGAGTATTCGCGGTCAGCGGACCTGAGGGAGCTTGCTCCTCCTGATAGGAGATCCCCATCCCGGAGACTTCGCTGGACTGGAGCGATGTGTCCGCCCCGGACAACATGGCGCTCGCGGCCTGCGACGCCTCGGTCCAAGCTGTTTCGTCGGTATGCGCCTTCAGATATTTGCGAGCATTCTCCGGGTTCTCCACGCGGAGAAGCAACATGGCGCCGTGCTGGATAAGTTGCCCCGGCGGCGTATTGTACCCCGACAAAACCCCTGCCTGAATCTCCCTTCGATCCAATTTCCTGGGGTCGCGTCCTGGAATGAATCCGCTCGGCGGCGGCTTGTCGAACCAGGCAAACAGCTCCCTCTTGAATTGCTTGACCACGCCGGGAAGCTGGTTGCCATCGGTGGTATCCCAGCCCTTGAAGAGATTTTGGGCCGCGCGGAGGAGGTATTTGCCGTCGCTGTCCATGCTGTCGGGCGGATAATAGTCGGCGAGACGATAGAGCACTTCCAGCCCCTCGATCGACATGGTCAGGAGTTTCTGCCGATTCTCCTGGTCGGGGGCCACGTCGCCATCGCCGAACGCCTCCGTTCGCACGCCCCGCGCCAACGTCTCTGGGTCGTCGAACGTCATCTTGGCGATTTGGAGGTCTAAGGCCTCGGCCGCCGTCTTCCCGGACCCGGCCTGGACGCCCTTGCGCTGCACCCGCTCCAATTTGCTCAAATATTGTTGGTCACCGACGGTGAGCGGGGTGGTGGCGTAGAAGATGGTGCTGTCGACCTGATGCTCCCGCACCCACCCGGCAAACTCCGCGAAGCTGTGATCTCCCGCCGAGACATAGCCCTCGCAATTGCACAGCAGCACATCGAGGAACGAGCCCAGCGGATCGTAGATCGTCCGCATATAGGGCTCCCACCCGCGGTCGAAGGTCGCCGCCAGGATCATGCTGCGCTGCGGCTGGGTGTCCAAAATGCCGATGCGGAAATCGAGCAGGGACTGGATGCGCTCGGCCGTGTCGGTGAACGGCTTGATGAGCTCGTATTCCCGCGCATAATTGCGCAACTGGAAGAAGGCTTTCGTCGCCAGCCGCAGGCGGGTCTCGTAGGTCACGTTCTCGAAGGCGGTGATGAAGCCCGTCTTGATCGGCGCGCAGACGACCAGGTCGGAGATGCCCTGGATGTTTTTGCTGGTGATGAGTTCGGGCATGACGCGTCTCCTGAAGGTCGCGGGGTGAATGTCTGAAGTCGACGTCGCCGAGTTCAGCCGGTGTCGGTGAGCGCGGCGAAATCGTCGCTGAGCACGCGAACGCCCGCCGGGGTGATCTCCACCCAGCCCTCGGCGGCCCAGGCATGCAGCTTGCGGTTCACCTTTTCGCGGGAAGCGCCGAGCCGGCGGGCCATCTCGGTCTGGGTGAGGGGAATGAGGCCACGGGCGCCCTTTTCCTTCGTCAGCAGCCTCGCCAAGCGCGCGCCGAGGCTCAGGCGAGCGCTTGCGTCCAACGCCTCGTTGACTGAGCGCAGCCGCCGGCTGAGCTCGCCCAGCAGGGCGATCGCCGTCTTCGGTTCGGCCTCGAGTGTCTCCAACAGGGCCGCGCGCGGGATGCGCCATAGGGCGCACGTCCGCGTCGCCTGCATGTCGGCGGACCTCGGACCGCCGTCCAGCGCCGCCATTTCTCCCACCAGGGAACCTGGGCCGAGGGCGGTGACCCTCACCTCGCGCCCCTCCCGGGAACGCAGCAGCACCTCGATCTCGCCCTGCAGCACCACATAGACCGCGTCGCCTGGATCGCCGGACTGACAAAGCGTGGCGCCCTTGGCGAGGCTCATCGACCCGCCGGAAGCGGCCAGGCGCTCAAGCGCCTTCTGGGGCAGCAGATGCAGGACGAGGCTGTCGCGCAGGGCGGCGAGAACCGGGCCTGGCGCGACGCTCTCAGACATGGGCGCGAGCGCGGCCCCGCGTATCTGGCCCGCGCGCGCCCGCTCGCCGATGGGGATGACCATGGCCCCGGCCCCCTGCCCAACTGGGTTGACCTTACCACAGGTCATGCCGACACACGATCAGGCGAGGAGTCGGAGGGCCGCAGCCACCGGGGCCGATCGTCGCGCAGAAGGATCGCGCTATCTGGCCCGGCCCAGCGACGCATGCCGCCCCCGGCGGAGTCCTGGCGAGCGGTCGTTTTCGAAAAGGCGAAGGCTCGCGCGTGAGCATGGCCGTGAGTGGCGCGCGAAGCGGTCGCCGCCCGGCCGTCGACCGCGAGCAAGGTCGCGAAAACCAGAATGAAAATCGTCAGATAGGTCATGTCCACCTCCCGCTGCCGACCGCGCGTTTGATTTGGCAGCCTAGGGCCGGGCCGGGCGGCGCGATGTGACTTGGGTCACGCCGCGGCCAGGCTTCGCCTTGCTCCACGCACGAAATCCCCGCCTCCAAGCCAATGGAGACGGGGACTCGCACCCCCGGGGGTCGCCCCCCAGGCCGCTGTCAGCGGCTCGCTAGAGCCACGGCGTCCTTGGACGCCTTGCCGCCGTTGAGCGCGCTGACGATAGGGTTGTTCAGCCGCGCCACCGCGCGGTCGATCGCCCGATTGACGCAGGGATCGAACTCGTACCGAGCCCAGATCGGATCGTACGGCCGAGGACCGCAGACCGCGATCGCGGCATGGCTGATCCGCACCAACATGGCCTTACCACCGGCTTTGGTGGTCAGATCCAGGTCGCCGTACTGCACCTTGGCGGACGGAACCTCCCCATCGTCGTAGACGCTTCCCCGAGCCATGGCGCCGCTTCCGACCAGCAGAAGCGCCGCCAACATCGGGAAGATCGCTTTGGTATTCATAATCGTCTTGCCCCTATTTGATGACGCGACCGAAAGGGCCGCGTCCTTGCCGGAACAGAGCGAGTGATCGCCCCGTCCGACGGCCGGCGTTCTAGGGCGAGGCGAACGCGGCTGATGTGACGAGGGTAACGCTGGAAAAGAGGGACGATCATCACGGTTGCGCGGATCGGTGGTTGTGACATCCTCAATGTTCCTGATGCGGTCAGGGGGGCCAGATGCCACGTTCGAAAACCACAGCGGCGCGCGTCTGGGCGAAGATCGCCGGCGTGATGGCGGTCGCGTCGCTCGCCGCCGGCTGTCAGAGCGTGTCGGACGATCCCACGGTCCCAGCCTTTGCCGACCTCGCCGCCAGCGTCCACGGCGGTCTCGACGCCGCGCGGTTGGGAGAGGACGAGGCTTTTCGGACCCAAGCGATCAGGGAAGCTTTGGCGGGCGGCGAGATTGGGGAGCACGGTTGCCTGCACAGCGTCGGCCAGACAACCTTCACCGATTGCGGCGTCTCGATGACCGTGGGCGGGCAGCCCGTGGATGTGGGCGAGGTCGGGCCCCGTGTGGCGGAACTCGCGGCTAAGCTCGATCGGTACGGGCAAGGCCTGAAGGGCCTGGCCGCCGCCCAGGACATCGCGGACCAGAAAACGGCCTTGCAGAAGCTCGGCTCGAGCGCGGGGGAGCTTGCCACGGCGGCGGGAATTCCCGGCGTTGCGGAGGTCGCCAATCTGGCGGCTGAACTCGTCGCTCAGGCCCGTCTTCAACAACGCCGGGCGGTGCTGGCGAAGATCACCCGCGGGATGGACCCGGCGATCGGCCCCATCGCCCGCAAGATTCAATCCGACCTTGTCGAGTTGAGGAAAAATGTCCTCGAGGGCCGAATCCAAAGAGTTTCCGAATTGAGCGTCCGTCTGCGGACATCGGGCGGCCTGGACATGGACCGACGCGCGGCGATCGCCGAAGATCTTTTCGATGCGGCGGCGGCTGAGCGGGCGGCGGCGTCGCTGTCGGTCGATGTTAGCGAAACCCTCCCTCAAGCTCACGCGAAGATGGTCGCTTCCCTTGAACACCCCGGTTCGGACGTGGCCGCCGCGATCGCGGAATTCACTGTTGTGCGAACCGATGTCGAAAAGGTCGCCGCCGCTCTCGGCCCTGTGAAAAAATAGGAGAGTTCAACCATGGCGATCACTGTGGCCACGGCGACCCAAGTGACCGCGGGCTTGCTGAGCGATGGCGCGGGCAAGGTGGGCGACCTGCTACAATCCCTTCTCGACGCCGGCTCCACCGACAGCGTGTTGCTCTACGCTCTGCAAGGCCTCTCAAGCCATTACGCCTTCGACCAGATGCGGGTGAACAGGGCGACCATAACCGCCATCGACAACGCGCCCGACACGATCGCCATGCTCGCAAGCCTCGACGACGCCTGCGGCGCCCTGGAGACCATCCAGGCGCGGTCCAAGGCCACAAACGACTGGATCAATAAGGTTTCCAGCGCGGCGGATGCGGTGGTCGCGGCCTACGGTCTGCTGACGAACAAGCCGGGCTGAGGGACGGGGCGGCGCCCTCGACGAAGGGCGAGCTGCTTTGCGCCCGGGTTGTCGAGATCGGATCGCCATCGGGCTCGACCCGCTTGACCTTCGTGCGATAAAATTGCAAAATGCAACTCAAATCGCCGCGCACGGAGCCCGCCCTTGCCTGTCCTCGACAACCTTCGCCACGAAATCTTTGCCCAGCATCGCGCGCGGGGGGAGTTGCTGGACGACGCTTTCGAAGCGGCGGGCTATGTTTCGGCTCCCGGCCACGCGACGCGACTGGCCAAGCGCGCCGCGGTGGCGGAGCGGATCGTCGAGCTGAGGGCCGCGGCGGAGGAGCTGAACGGGGCGGGTGGTCAGGCGATGGTCGCCGCCCTGCTGCGCATGGCCGAGCGCTGCGATTATTTCGACACGCCCGAGCGGATGCGCGAAACCCGCCTCACCCTGATGGACGCCTGGCGTCTGCAGAAGGAACTCGCCGAAGAGCGCCGCGCGGAGCGCGAAGCGCTAGGACGGCTGGCGATCGCCTCCGAAATCCGCCCGAAGCGCCGGCCGCGCACACGAAGATTGGCCGTTTCAGATGCCAAAACCTGCCACGTCGACCCCAATGCCGGGTCGAGCACCGAACCCGAAAATCCTGAATTTAGAATATGGTAGCGCGGCTTATTGAACGATCGGCAGCGCGCGGTGCTCGCTCGGCGGGGATTCCGGGGCGGCGCTTTGCGCTTCATGGCGGCGATATTCGCGAGGGGACTGGCCGTATTCGTTGCGGAAGGCTCGGCTGAAATGGGCCGACTCGTTGAAGCCCCACCGGAAGCAGATTTCCGAGATCGAGAGCTTGGCGCACATCGGGCTCGCCAACTCCATCCGGCAGCGCTCCAAACGCCGGGAGCGGACATAGTGACCGAAGGTCTCGTCGGCGGCGGCGAACAATTTCTGGATATAGCGCGGGGATACGCCGTTCTTCTGCGCCAGCCGGCGAAGGGAAAGTTCCGGATCGGCCAGCAGCGTTTCGATGCTCTGGCAGATGCGATGGAGATGGGGGGAATAGCCCGTCACCCCGGCCGCCGCCGCCTGAGTGACCTCGGCGAGGCTGGCCGCCAGAAACTCCGTCACCGCCAGTTCGACCGGGCGCAGATGGTCGATCGTCATGCCGGGCAGGGCCTCCGCGGTGGCGCGCAGCAGGCCGGAGAAAATCCGCGCCACGCCCAGCGATCCGCGCAGGCGACCGACCTTGAGATTGCGGATCGCGAGGATGCGGTGGTCGAGCGCCACGCGGGGGGCCTGTACGAACATGATCCGGCACCTCGTCTCGAGGCTAAGCTTGGCCGTGCGGCCGGTGGGCCCATAGGCGATGTCGCCGACGGAAAGGAATTGTTCCTGGCCGTCGCTTTCGAGGCCGGCCTCGCCCCCGAGCAGCACCGCCAGCCAGACCGCCGCCGGCTGGTCGGTGCGCCGGCCGCTGATCACCTGGGCGCCCGCTTCGATCAGGGCGAAATCCATGCCGAGTGGCGAGGTGAGACAGGTGACCTGGGCGCTGGGCGCCTCGATCCCGGCCAGTTCTCCCACCGGAAGTCCCAGGCGGTGCATGGCCTCGCGCCACTCGCCGGCCCGCTCGTGGGGAAGATAGCTCTCGGTGCTGAACCGCCAGGCCTTCATGATCGAAACGCCCTTTCGGGAAAGGAAGCTAGACCCGATTCCCGAGCAGCGCGAGAGGCCGGGCCTAGGCCACGCGGGAAACTTCCGATGCGCTCAAATTTGCGGCGTCCTTCGGTCCTCGACCTCTCATGCCCGCCCAAGTTCTGCGGTAACGCTCGACGAGCCAGCGGTTGAGCTGGCCCTGGGCGCCCTCCTGCCAGGAATAGCGGCTCCGCGCGGCGAAGCGGGAGCGCAGGCCCTGTTGCACCAGTTCATCGACATGCATGTCCTGGGCGATGATCTTCTGGGCGCTGGTCATGATCATCTCCAGCCGGTGCTCGAAGGCCGGATCGTCCCGCGCGCCGGGCGCGACCAAGATGCCGGTGTCTTGTTCCAGCGCCTCCGCCCCGCATGGCCGCAGGATCAGATAGATGACGAGGTCACAGGTCAGCACCAGCGAGAGGGTCGGCGGGACGTTGGCGAAGGTCATCCTGCCGCGATCCTCGAGCGTCAATTTCGGGAAGATCGGCAAGACGGCGCGCTGGGTCGGGTTGAAGCTTGCGTCGGGGTGGAGGGTGCCGTTGTAGCGCAGAAACCCCGCGTCCCCGGGCGCGGCCTCGGGGAAGATCGCCCGCTCGCTGGGGATGAAATCGTGCAGCGGCCCCCGGTGGAGCTTGCTGGCGTGATAGCCGTCGTTGTTGTTCTCGAACATCACCTTCCAGTTCCAGGGGAAGGCGCCGGTGATGGGCGAGAGGGCCTCGGCGTCGGCGAGGCCGTAGCCGGCGATCGCCTCCGCCACCGCCGCGAGGCGTGGCGCGAGGGGTGAGGCGTTCGCGTCGAAGTTGACGAAGACGAAGCCTTGCCAGACCTCGACCCGGAAGGTCGGCAGGCGGACCTCCTCCTTGCGGAAATCGCAGGTCCGCTCCATCGCCGGGGCGTTCACCAGTTCGCCGTCCAGGGAATAGACCCAGTGGTGATAGGGACAGACGAAGCCTCGGGTGTTGCCCGCGCCTTCCGCGACCAGCATGGCCCGGTGCTGGCACACCGCCGACATCGCGCGGATCTCGCCCGCGCGGTTGCGGACCACGACGATCGGCTCGCCGACAATCCGGGCGGTGAAGAAATCGCCGGGCTCCGCGACCTGGGACTCCCGGCCGACGCAGAGCCACTCGTGATTGAACAAGGCCTCCTGTTCGAAGCGGTAGAAGGCCTCGTCCGTGTAGCAGGCCGGCGGCAGGGTGATCGCACTCTCGATCGCGCCGTCCGAGGCCTCGATCGACGCGAAGAACCGGTCGTTCAGGAGATCGGCATCCATGGTCCCGGCCCGAGGCGTTCGTCCACGCGACGAACCATCTCCGGCCAAGACGGTCTTGCCCACAGACGCACGCCGACTTGGTGCGTCTTCCGGGCGCGCCGGGGACGCCTGGGTCCAAGATGAACGCCGCGCTCCCATATAGGGTGGACTGAGACTGGAGAGCTCGAACGATGTCGGTGGCGACCCTCGCGTTGAAGGAATTGAAACCGGGCTTCGGCGCCGAGATCCTGGGCCTCGACGCAGCCCGCGCGAGCCCAGAGGACCTCGCCGACGTTGTCGACGCCTTCCAGCGTCACGGCGCGATACTCCTGCGCGACCAGAAGATGGCCCCCGCCGACCTCATGCGTTTCATCGCCGCGTTCGGCGAGGCCGAGGGCCACACCCTCCAGCAATACACCTTGCCGGGCTTTCCGAAGATCTACATCCTCTCCAACCGCGAGAAGGACGGCGTCCCCATCGGGGCCCACAACGACGGCGTCGGCTGGCACACCGACTACAGCTACAAGCCCGAGCCGGTGATGTGCACCATGCTCTACGCCGTCGAGGTCCCGCCCGAGGGCTCCGACACGCTCCTCGCCGACGGCTGCGCGGCCTATGACGCCCTGGCGCCGGAGCGCCGAGCCGAGCTCGAGACCCTGAAACTCCACCACAGCTACGCCCACTTCATGGCCACCCGCGAGCATGGCCGGATGGAGCTTTCCGCTGACATCAAGCGCGACAATCCGGACGTCGAACACCCGCTGATCCGCACCCACCCCGCCGACGGCCGCAAGGCGCTCTGGCCGTCCACCGGCACGGTGACGGAGGTGATCGGCAAGCCGGGTCCCGGGGGTCTGGCCCTGATCGACGAGCTGGTGGACTTCATGACCGCCGACCGCTTCGTCTATCGCCACAAATGGCGGGCGGGCGATCTGCTGATGTGGGACAATCGCTGCACCCTGCACACTGGCACCCTGTATGATGATCAGAAATATTTCCGCACCATGCATCGGCTATGGGTGAAGGGCGACAGACCCTATTAGGATCGAATTCGATGGCTC
This sequence comes from Caulobacterales bacterium, assembly GCA_038231315.1. Classification (GTDB taxonomy): domain Bacteria; phylum Pseudomonadota; class Alphaproteobacteria; order Caulobacterales; family Caulobacteraceae; genus Acaudatibacter. The sequence continues at coordinate 234,207 of JBBRLN010000002.1, read as the reverse complement.
CGGACGGCGGCGACGCCACCTCTTCCCACGGCGCGATGCCGACACTCTTCATCCCCCACGGCGGTGGGCCTTGTTTCTTCATGGATTGGTCGCCCGCCGACACCTGGACGAAGATGGGCGACTGGCTGCGCGGTCTCGCGGCGACCCTGCCGGAGACGCCGAAGGCTATCGTCGTGATCTCCGGGCATTGGGAGGCGCCGGCATTCACCGTGGCGACCTCGGCCAAGCCCGGGATGATCTACGACTACAACAACTTCCCGCCGCACACCTATGAGCTGAAATATCCCGCCCCTGGCGCGCCGGCCCTGGCGGCGCGGATTGTCGAGCTGCTGGAGGCCGCCGGTCTGCCCGCCGCGACCGACGACGAGCGGGGCTTCGACCATGGCGTCTTCATCCCCTTCATGCTGGTCTTCCCCGACGCGACCATACCGGTCGTCCCGCTCTCTCTGAAGGCGGGGCTCGACCCGGAAGAGCACCTCGCCGCCGGTCGCGCGCTGGCGGCTCTGCGCGAGGAGGGGGTGCTCATCGTGGGCAGCGGCATGAGCTATCACAACATGCGCGGCTTCGGCTCGGAGGCGTCCAAATCCCAGTCGGAGACCTTCGACCGCTGGCTGACCGAGACGGTCGAGGAGCGCGATCCGGCCCGCCGGACGGAGAAGCTCGGCCATTGGGCCGAGGCGCCCGCCGCCAGGGACGCTCATCCCCGCGAGGAGCATCTCCTGCCCCTCATGGTCGCCGCCGGCGCGGGCGGCGAGGACGGCGCCAGGCGGATATTCAGCGACATCGCCCTGAACGCCCGGCTTTCCGGATACCGTTTCGGATGAGCTCCGACCCCGCGGTCGAGGCCGACCTGCTGATCATGGGCGCCACGGTGATCACCATGGACGGGGACCGACGGGTCTTCGCCGACGGCGCCCTGGCGGTGAAGGCGGACAGGATCGTCGCCGTCGGCAAGCGTGATGACCTGGCGCGGACGGTGCGGGCCAAGGAAACCCTGGAGGCTTCCCGCTTCGTCGTCACGCCCGGCTTCGTCGACGGTCATATCCACATCACCGGGGACCCCCTGACCCGGGGCTTCACCCGGGGGCAGCCGGGAGAGGGACCTTCCCAGATCATGTCGCGCTGGGTGATCCCGATCTTCCGCGCCCAGACCCCGGCGGACGAAGCGATCTCCGCCCAATGCGCGGCCCTGGCGATGATGCGCGGCGGAACGACGACGTTTCTGGAAGCGGGCACGGTCGTCCACCTCGAGGCGGTAATGGACGCCTTGGCGCCCACCGGCGTTCGCGGCCGGCTCGGCGCCTGGGTCGAGGGCCGCGCCTATGATCCCGCCGCCGATCAGGCAAAGGTCTCGGCTGCGGCGATCGCGGTCCTCGAGGACGAGGTCGCGCGCTTTCCCGACGACGGCGGTCGCCTCGCGGCCTGGCCGATCCTGGTCGGCCACTCGACCAATTCCGACGAGGTCTGGCGCGCGGCCAAGGCCCTGGCGGACCAGCATGGCCTGGGCGTATCGGCTCATATGAGCCCGCGCCCGAGCGATCCGGAATGGTTCCTCGCCAAATACAATCGCCGCCCCTTGGAGCATTTGTCGGACATCGGCGTCCTCGGGCCCAACGTGTCGATCACCCATCTCGCCAACATCGATGAGAGCGAGCTGAACGAACTCGTCGCTTCCGGGGCCAACGCCATCCTGTGCCCCCACGCGGCGCTGCAGGGGGGGTTCGGCCTTTCCCAACATGGGCTGTATCCAGAGATGCTGGAGCGGGGCGTGACGGTCATGGTCGGCACCGACGGCGTCGCGGCGGAAATTCTGGGATCCGCGCGGTTGATGGCCAGCCTTTTTCGCGACGCGCGGATCGATCAGACGATCTTTCCGGCCGGCCTCGTTCTGGAACTGGCCACGGTGAATGGGGCGGAGGCGATGGGAATGTCCGATCGGATCGGGTCTCTGGAAGTCGGCAAGAAGGCGGATTTCGTACTCCACGACACCCGGCTTCCGGAATGGGGACCCGTCTTCGACGCCGTGACCCAGCTCGCCTTCAGCGCTCCGGCGCGCGGCGTCCACAGCGTCTGGATCGATGGGGTGCGGGTGATCGACGATGGCCGCGCGACCTTGATCGATGAGGAAAAGCTGCTTGCCGAGGCCGCGCAGGCCGGCGCGGCTTTGATCGCGCGGACGGGATTGCCGAACCAGACCCCATGGCGGGTGCTTTGAGCGAGGCGGTGACCCCCCTCGAATGGCGCGGGGCGATGGCGCGGTTCGCCTCGGGCGTCACCATCGTCACGACCTGGGACGGCGATCGGCCGGTCGGGACCACCGTCAACGCGTTTTGCTCGGTCTCCCTCGATCCGCCGCTGCTGCTGGTGTGTCTCGGCCACGCCAATCCGGCGCTCGGCCCCATCGAGGCAAGCAGGCTTTTCGGCGTGAACATCCTGGCCGCCGAGCACGTTGATCTGGCCAAGCGTTTCGGCCGTGATCTGGGCGAGGACCGCTTCGCCGAGGTCGAGCTTGGCTGCCATGAGGGCGGCGCGCCCCGGCTGGCGGTCGCCACCTCGTTCATCGATTGCCGCGTTGAACAGACCCACGACGCCGGAGATCATCGCATAATCGTGGGCCGAGGCCTGCGGATCGGCCATCACAGCGACGCCCCGCCCCTCGTCTTCCATCGCGGCGCTTTCCCGGAACTGGCCGTCGAGATTTCGTCGTGAGCGGGCGGTTCCTCGCCACGGAAATCGCCGGCGCGGTGAACGCCGGCGCGCGCACCGCCGTCCAGGTCGCGGGCGCGTGTCTGGAGCGTATCGCGGCCTATGACGGGGTCCAGCCGCAGACCTGGATTTCCCGCCTCCCACCCGCCGCGGTCTTGGAACGCGCAGGGGCGGTGGACGCGCGAATCGCCGCCGGAGAGCGCTTGCCGCTCGCGGGCGTACCCTTCGCGGTAAAGGACAATATCGATCTTTTGGGATCCGAGACGACGGCGGGCTGCCCAGCCTACGGCTATTCGCCGGGCCGGGATGCGGAGGTCGTGGCCCGGCTGGTCGCCGCGGGGGCTGTCCCCGTCGGCAAGACCAATCTCGACCAGTTCGCCACCGGCCTCGTCGGCGCGCGCAGTCCGCATGGCGCGCCGGGCTGTGTCTTCAACCGGGCCTACATTTCCGGCGGATCGAGCGCGGGATCGGCGGTCGCCACGGCGGCGGGTTTGGTCGCCTTCGCGCTTGGCACCGACACCGCGGGTTCGGGCCGGGTCCCGGCGGCCTTCAACGGCCTGATCGGGTTCAAACCCACGAAGGGTCGCTGGAGCACCCGGGGCGTCGTCCCCGCCTGCCGCTCTCTCGACTGCGTCAGCGTCCTGACGAACAGTCTGGAAGACGCCGCCCTCATCGACGGCCTCCTCTCGGGCTTCGACGCCGAGGATGCGTACTCCCGCCACGCGCCGCCGAGCAGACCGCTCGCGATTGGGACCGTCCGCCTGGGCGTTCCGCGCGCCGCCGATCTGGAATGGTTCGGCGACACGCAGTCCGAGCGCCTTTTCGAGGACGCCAAACGCCGGGCGCGCGATGCGGGGTCGGTGATGGTGGAGGTCGACATCGCCCCGCTCCTCGCCTGCGCGCGGCTGCTCTATCAGGGTCCCTGGGTCGCCGAACGCGCGGCGGCCGTGGCGGGCTTGTTGAAGACGAGTCCCGGCGCGATCCATCCGGTGGTCCGCACGATCCTGATGGGGGGCGCGGCGACCTCCGCGGTGGAAACCTTCGAGGGGTTTTACGCCCTGCGCGAATTCGAGACCCGGGCCGAGGAGATCTGGACCGCGATCGACGCCTTGCTGCTGCCGACGACCCCGACGATCTACCGCATCTCCGAGGTGATGGCCGAGCCCTTCGGTCTCAACGCCAATCTCGGTCTCTACACGAACTTCGTGAACCTGCTGGACATGGCGGCCATCGCGATACCGGCCGGTTTCCGGGACAACGGCACCGGATTTGGCGTCAGCCTGATCGGTCCCGCCTGGAGCGAGCGCGACCTTCTGGATCTGGCCGCAAGGCTTGGCGACGACCGGGAGCCGCCGCCGCTGGATTTCGAGCCACGAGCGGAACGCATCAAGCTCGCCGTCGTCGGCGCTCACCTCGCGGGGATGCCGCTGCACTGGCAGCTCACCTCGCGAGACGCGAGGTTCGTCGAAGCGACCCAGACCGCGCCGACCTATCGCCTCTATGCGATGGCCGGATCGAAGCCACCGAAACCGGCTCTGGTCCATGACGCCCAGGGCGGCCGCTCGATCGACGTCGAGGTGTATGAGCTGGACGCCGCCGCCTTCGGCAGCTTCACCGCCGAGGTCCCGCCGCCCCTGGCGATCGGCTCGGTGACCTTGGCGAACGGCGATACCGTGAAGGGGTTCGTCGCCGAACCCCGCGCGATCCTGGGCGCCGCGGAGATCACCTATCTCGGCGGCTGGCGGGCCTATGTCGGAACCTTGAAAGGCTAGGTCAGCTTCCCGGCCAGCGCATCGAACGCCTTCCAGAATGGGACCTGCAAGGCGTCGAGTTCCTGCAGGATCTCATGATAGGCGCCGGGAACCTCGACCACTGTGGCGGTCGGACAGCGGGCCGCGACGCGGCGGCCCCCGGTGTTGTCCACCAGCTTTTCCTCCCCGGCGAGGGCGATGACGGTCGGCACGGTGATGCGAGGGACGCCCGGCCCTCGCCTGAGCACCTGCGTTGCCGACAGGGCGAAGTCGAGCCAGCCCCAGGTCGGGCCGCCGAGCGCGAGGTCGGGGCAGGCGGTGACTTGCCCATTGTTCCGCGCATAGCGTCGAGGGTCGTGGGTCAGGATATTGGTTTCGAAGACCTCCGGCTCACCGCCCCCCGTCCGGGCAAAGAGGCCGCCGCGACCCAGCGCGCGCTGGCTGGCCGCAAGGACGCGGGCCGCCGCCATCGGCGTGCCCGGCAAGGCGAGGCTCAGCATCGGCGCCGAGAGGATCGCGCCGGCGTAGCGCGCCTCTCCCGTGGCGAGCGTCAGCATGGCCAGACACCCGCCCATCGAATGGCCCAGGCTGATCCACGGCGTTGGCAGCCGCTCGGCGAAGCTTTTCAGCAGGGCGTCGTGATCGCTCAGGAAGTCGGCGTAGCCCACGGCGTGACCGGGCAGACGATCGGGGAGCATCCGGTGCGACAGACCCTGTCCGCGCCAGTCGTGGACAAGCACCGCGAAGCCGCGCGCGCGAAGCGTTTCCACGACCTCGAAATACTTTTCGATCGGTTCGGTGCGGCCCGGGTGCACGACGACCGTCCCTCGCGGCGACGGCGCGGTGGCGGGAAAAAGCGCGGCGCGCAGCCTGGCGCCGCCCGCGCCGACGAACCACTCGGCGGCGCCCCCCGTTGGAACCGGAGCCGCCGGCGTGGCGATCAGCGGCGCGGGCTCGGCCACGATCAGATCAGCTCAGACGGGAGAAAAGAGCGGTCATCTTGCTCTGCAGCCCCATGGCCAGGCCCATGTCGGACAGCTTCATTCGCCCCCGCATGATCGCCGACAGCGGGTCGAGCTTGCCTCTGCCCAGATCGACAAGGTCGTCCTTGGACATGGTGATCGTGAGGTCCGCCGGACCGTCCTCATTGCTGACGTTGGCGCCGTCGATCAGGATTACGCCATCGTCCTTCAGATTGAACTTCAGGCTTTTACCCAGTCCGGAGTTTTCGCCCACGGCCGCGCGCATGCGGTCGGTGATTTCCCCCAGCGTCGGCATCAGCGCTTCACACTCTCCGGCGTGGCGAGGTTGAAGGTCACGGTCGGCAGGCTGGTGTCCAGTTGCTGGATCAGCGCCGCGGTCAGGTCCATCGCCGGATTGGCGCCATAGGTCGCGCCGCGTTCGAAGACCACCGAGCAGTGACGGGCCGCTGCCAGTGGGCCGAGCAGGGGATCGATCGCCTTGAGGATGGTCTTCACGGCGTCACCGCGGCTCTGCTGGAGCTGAGCGGTGCGGAGTTGCTGAAGCTGGTTGAACGCGGCGGCGCGGCGATCCAGCGCGGCGATGCGCGTGTCCCGCTGAGCGGCGGGGATCGTCTTTTCGCCGGCCTTGAGGGCGGTGTTTTCCGTGACAATGGCCGCGCGCTCGGGTTGGAGCCCGGCTTCCACGCCCTTGCCCAATTCGAGCAGGCGGGCGTTGGTGGCCTGGCCGGCCTTCGAATTGGAGATCGCGGCGTCGCGAGAGAACAGGCAGATCCCAGGGATCGGCGGCCCGAACGGCGAGGGCGTGGGGGTCGTCTGCGCCGCGCCGATGACGGGCGCGAGGGTCAAAGCGCCGATGATCGAGGTTGTGAAGAGAAAGGGTGTCATGAGGTTTCGCCGTGGGCCTGGGGATCGTTGCCGCGCCTTCTAGACTTTGCGCGGGTCCAAAGGAAGGCGACGGCGATTTGACGGGTCTTGAACCCTTCGCGTCCCACCCTAAATCAGGTCCGAAGGCGCTGGATTTCCGGGCCTTCCGGACCCGGGCGAGGCCATTCGGCTCGTCCACGTCCGACTAAAAACACAACCTTGCTTAGAGCAAAGAAGGATGTCTCTCATGCGCACTATCGACCTCACCCCCATGTATCGCTCGGTCGTCGGTTTCGACCGGCTCGCCGCGCTTCTCGACTCCGCCAGCACCGAGGCGGCCACCGGTTATCCGCCCTACAATATCGAGCGGACCGGCGAGAACGACTACCGCATCGAGATCGCCGTCGCCGGCTTCAAGACCGAAGACCTCGCGATCGAAGTGAAGGAAAACCTCCTCACCGTCCAAGGCCGCAAGGTCGCCAATGACGAGGCCAAGCGCTACCTCCACCGCGGCCTCGCCGAGCGTAACTTCGAGCGGAAGTTCCAACTGGCCGATTACGTCGTCGTGTCCGAGGCCGCCCTCGCCGACGGTCTTCTCTCGATCACGCTGACGCGCGAACTGCCCGAAGCCCTGAAGCCCCGCCAGGTGGCTATTACCACCGGCGCGCCGGCTCAAGGCGACCTGATCGAAGGCTCCAAAGCCGCCTGAGACTGGCCGTAACCCACCCGCTCTTTTCGCTAGGGAAGGGCGGGTAACGGGCTCGCCGCCGCCTGGTCCAGATAGCGGGCGGCGGCGATCCTCGATCCCTCCATCTCGATCAGCAATGGATTACCGGTGGGGATTTCCACCTGGGGAATCTCCGCGTCGGCGACCTGGAACAGGTGTTTCACGATCGCCCGCAAGGAATTGCCGTGCGCGGCGATCAACAGGGTCTCACCCGCGGCGATCCTTGGCGCGATCGCCTCGTCCCAATAGGGCAGCACACGCTCCAGCGTAGTCTTGAGACTCTCCGACCTGGGCGGCTTCATCCCGGCATAGCGCCGGTCCAAATCGAAATCATACGTTCCGCCGGGTTCCAGCGGCGGCGGCGGCACGTCGTACGACCGACGCCAAAGCCTGACCTGCTCCTTGCCGTAGCGCTCTTCGGTCGGTCGGTGTTCGAGGCCGGTCAGACCGCCGTAGTGGCGTTCGTTTAGCCGCCAGTCCTTCACCATGGGGATCCAAAGCTGGTCGGCTTCGCGAAGCGCGATGTTGGCTGTGCGGATCGCCCGGGTCAGCACCGAAACGAAGGCCCCATTGAAACGCACGCCCGCCTCGTTCAACAGAGCGCCCCCGCGCCGCGCCTGATCCTCGCCGACCGGGGTCAGGTCGACATCGACCCAGCCAGTGAAGCGATGTTGTATATTCCACGCGCTCTGGCCGTGGCGGAGCAGGACAAGTTGGGTCACATAACCTCACGAGACGATCAGGCGACTTCACTATGGGAGCGTGGCGGGTTCGGCTATAGCCTCCGCGCGATGGGTCACCGCGTCATGCTGCTTCTCTTCGCCGTCCTGGCGCTGGCGATGACGGCGCTGTCCCTGGTCTGGCCGCAAGGCATGGGTCGGCCCTCGCCCCCGCCATTCGGCAAAGCCGCCGCATCCCGATAGCGGCCGACGCGTTCAGCCCCGGTCTAGACCCCAAGGACACCCATGCTTCCTCGACCCCGCGCCGATCTCGCTCCCAACACCGTGGCCTTCGAGACCATCCCGCTGGTGAAGCCGACAGGGTTTCGCGAGTATGACGCCCGTTGGCGGATCGGCTCGGAGCTCAATTATCTGGGTCTGGAAGCGCTCGGTCTCGGCCTGGGCGCCTATTTCCAGGAGCGCGGCGAGCGGCGGGTGATCGTCGGCCACGACTTTCGCTCCTATTCGATCAACGTGAAACAGGCGCTTTGTCTCGGTCTCGTCGCCTCGGGGTGCGAGGTGCTGGATATCGGCCTCGCCCTCTCGCCCATGGCCTATTTCGCCCAGTTCGACCTGGACGCGAAGTGCGTCGCCATGGTCACCGCCAGCCACAACGAAAACGGCTGGACCGGGGTCAAGATGGGAGCCACCCCGCCGCTCACCTTCGGTCCCGACGAGATCGGGCGGGTGAGTGAACTCGTCCTCGGCGGAGAGGTGAAGCCCGTGACGGGCGGCTCGCTGAGCCACGTCGACGGGGTGATGGAGCGCTATATTGCCGACGCCGCCGCGCGCTGCTCGCTGAAGCGACCGCTGAAGGTGCTCTGCGCTTGTGGCAACGGCACCGCCGGCGCTTTCGCCCCGCAGGCCCTTCGCGCCATGGGCGCGGAGGTGATCGAGATGGACTGCGACCTCGACTGGACCTTCCCGAAATATAACCCCAACCCCGAGGATACCGAGATGCTCCACGCCATGGCGGCGCGGGTGCGGGAGACCGGGGCCGATCTCGCCCTCGGTTTCGACGGCGACGGCGACCGCTGCGGCGTGGTGGACGACACCGGCGAGGAGATTTTCGCCGACAAGATCGGCCTGATGCTGGCGCGGGACCTCGCCCCGTTGCACCCCGGCGCGACCTTCGTGGTCGATGTAAAATCCACCGGCCTTTTCGCCACCGACCCCGTGCTGGCGAAATACGGCTGCAAGACCGTCTACTGGAAGACCGGTCACAGCTACATCAAGCGCAAGACCGCGGAGCTCGGAGCCCTGGCCGGGTTCGAGAAGTCCGGCCACTTCTTTTTCAACGGCGAGCTTGGGCGCGGCTACGACTGCGGGTTGACGGCGGCCGCCGCGATCCTGGCGATGATGGATCGCAACCCGGACAAGAAGCTCAGCGACCTCAAGCGCGCGCTGCCGATCGCCTACACCTCTCTGACGATGAGCCCGCATTGCGCCGACGAGGCGAAATATGGCGTGGTCGAGGAGGTGGTCGCCGAATACCAGGGTCTCGCGGCGCGCGGGGAGACGATCCTCGGACGCGGGATCAAGGAGGTCATCACCGTCAACGGTGTCCGCGTGGCCCTGGACGACGGCTCCTGGCTTTTGGTCCGCGCGTCGTCCAACAAGCCGGAGATCGTCGTGGTGGTGGAGAGCACCCAGTCCGCCGACGACATGCGCGCGCTATTCCACCAGGAGGTTAAGCCCCGGTTGGCGAAATGGCCGGCGGTAGGCGCGTACAATCAGGAAATCTGACGTCGCGCGAGATCCGTCAGAACGTCGCGCGTACGCCGAACTCGTAGGTCTGGCCGTAGTATTCCAGCTGCTGCACCCGCGAACGATCGATGCCGTCATTGTAGCGTAGGGGGGTGTCGAGCAGGTTCTTCACTTGGAAATAACCCTGGAAGGTCTTGGTGAACTGATAGCTGGAGCTGAAGTCGAGGGTCAGTCGGCGGTCCTGGATGGTGTCGAGCGTACGATCGCCGTTGAGGCTGAACAGGCTGGCGCCGACGTATTCCGCCGAAAGTCGCAGGTCGAGGCCCTTGTTTTCGTAGAAGGCGGCGGCGTTCCAGGTGACGTGCGAGGTCCCGGGCAGGCGGCTGTATTCATCGACGCCCTGGCCGCTGGTCACGGCATTGTACTCCTTGAACCGCGAGTCGACCCAGGTGATGTTGCCGTCGGCGCCTAGACCCTTCAGGACACCCGGGAGGAAGGTGAATTTCTGATGGTAGGCCAGTTCGACGCCGCGGGCGTAGGCGTCGGCGTTGATATAGGTGCTTTCGTCAAATTGCCCGGGACCGAGGGCCGGATCGGTGACGGCCTTTCGCGTCGATTTGAAAATATAGTTGCTGAACTCCTTGTCGAACACGCCGGCCTGTAAAATGCCACCGTTCGGCAGGTAGTATTCCACGTCGAAATCGAAGTTGTTTCCCGTGGTCGGTTGGAGGTTGGGGTTGCCCGTCGAGACCTGTGGGTAGACGGAGCCGGTGCTGTAATCGACGCTGGCGTTACCCCCCGCCTGAGTGAAACCGGGTCGGGCGATGCCCGTCGAGTAGGTCGCGCGAATCTGAAAATTGGGCGCGAAGCGATACTTCAATTGCACCGTCGGGAAGGCGTTCACGTAGCTCTTCGAATGGTTGACGAAGCTGACCGTATCGTTACCCGATGCGTCCGTGGTGGTCAGGAAATTACCGTAGGTCGCGTCGGTCGCCTCGACCCTGACGCCCGTCAGGACGCCCAGCTTACCGATATCGGTCGTGTACAGCAGATAGCCGGCGTAGACGTTTTCCTGGTCCTTGAAGTCGCGTCCCAGCGACGGGCCTAGCGTGGTGTTGGCATAGACCAGGGCGTCGATCGCGCCGATGTTGGCGTAGGGCGCCTTCGGGAAATAGCCGAAATAATAGTTGCTGGCCGCGCCGACGCTCGGCGCATAGTTCGACAGGTTGGACTGCACGCCGCCGAAGCCGCCGAAATCGTTGACGACCTTGTTTCTGCGACGAACGCTCGCGCCGGCCTTGAAGGCGCCGTCGTAGCCGAAGAGATGGACGGCGTATTTGGCGTTCAGGACGCCGCTGTATTCCTCATCGACGTCGCTTTCGAAGAAGTTGGTGAGGGCCGGATTGCCTCGTCCACGAAAAAATGGAGGGCTGCCGTATTGTGTTGCGTCGGTCGAGACGAACGGTGTGGTCAGCGAGGCGTCGTCGAAGAAGCGGTATTGGAAATGTAACGGATCGGCGGTGTTGTTGTACTGACCGACATAGGTGTCGGCGCCATAGAAGCGGGCCTCGTAGTAATAGTTCTCGACATAGGTCGCGCGGCTGTAGGCGGCGCGATAGTCGATTTCCAGGGCTCCGAAGCGATCCTGGCCGCCTAGCGCAACGACGGTGTTACGGTGGGTCTCATTGAGATCGACGACGTCGACCTGGGGTTGGAAACCGTCGGTGACGAAGCCGTTGGCGTCCGGCGCGGACGGCCCGCCGTCGAAATTGGCGTAGAAGTGGTTCTTGTGCGCCCGCTCCTTATAGCCCGCGATATCGGCGCGGATGTACCAGCTGTGGTCGTCGTTGGGCGTGAAATCGAAGTTCGCGCCATAGCCGAACCGGCGGCGATGATAGTTGTAATAGCGGAAGTCGGCGCGCCCCAGCACGTGGTCGCACTGGCCGTTGGCGAGGAAACCACAGGTCGCGCCGTCGTTGGCGTAGCTCGGCTCGGTGTCATCCACGCCGCGGCGGTCGTCCTTGCGGGAGCCGGTGATCACCAGGGAGAAGGGTGTCGGGTTCTGGATGAAACCGGTCAGCACCGGCTCCGCTTGGCCATCGCCGGCAATATGCAGCCGGCCGCTGTCGAAACCGAAGCGGACGCCCGCCGCGATATTGGCCGTGAACGGGCCGGTCTGATCGTGCAGCGTCTCGTAGCCCCAACCGATATCGACGTCGAGGAACGACTTGGTCAGCGCCTTGGACGACCGAGGAGTCAACTCGATCTGGCCGCCAAGACCCTCGGCCTCGCGGTCGGGCGAGAGCGTCTTGTAGACCACGATGCCGTCGATCGCCCCGGTGGGAATGGTGTCGAACTCCACCGCGCGGCCGGAGCCCGACGCGGCGGTGCCGGCGGCAAATGTGTTGAGCAGCACCACGCCGCCATAGGTCGCGCCATTGAGGTTGGCGTCGATGCCTCTGATGTTGACGAAGCGGCCCTCGCCGGTGTCGCTGGAGAGAGAAATTCCCGGAATGCGGCCAAGCGCCTCGGCGGCGTTGTAGTCGGGGTATTTGGCGATCGTTTCCGCGGACTGGACGTTGACGATGACCGGCGCGGCGAGTTGGACGGCGCGGGCCTTTTCCTCTTCACGGGGCGCGGCGGTGACGACGACCTCGCTGACGGCGGTGGAATCGCTCCCAGTCGCGGCGTCGGCAGCCGTTGCGCCTCTGGCCAAGGCGGCCAGGCTCACGCCGGCGGCCAGGGCGGCAAAATTCCGATAGCGCATGCGAATCCCCGAACTCGTCGCGCGACATTTCGGCGCGTCGGCGGAGGGGTATCGAAGCCGCGAGACAGTCCGGCGACGGTTGCGTGACAGTTCGATGAATTCGACTCATCACCGCACCGACGGTTTTAGTCTCGATATTATCAGCGAGTCAGCCGCTCGGGTCGCGACCAGGATCGTCAGTGCGGCAGGGGCGTGGAGGCCAGAACCGCGCCGGCCCAAAAGGCCGCGCCGAGCGCCGCCGCGAAGATCGCGCAGGCTATTCCGCTCGCGCCCTTGAGGGGCTTGTCGGACACTTTGGCGGTGTAGCGCGCCACCAGATCTCTCGCGCGGATGTCGCTCATGTGATGTCCCGGAACCTCGAAGCGCCGATCAAGCGCCCGAATCCTGAACATGTCGATAATGTAATGTGTCGCACCCGTGCCGCGCCGGGCTCAGTGCGCGGCGGCGCGCACCGCGCCGGCGACTTCGCGGACGACGTCGTTGACCATCTTCTCGTCGTCCCCTTCGGCCATGATGCGGATCAACGGTTCGGTGCCGGACGCCCGCACCAAAAGGCGGCCCGAGCCGTTGAGGCGGGTCTCCGCCTTGGCGATCGCGTCCTTTACCGAAGCCGCCTCCAAGGGCTTGCCGCCGCCGAAGCGGACGTTCTCCAGTTTCTGCGGCGCGGGCGTGAACTGCCGCGCGAGGGCGCTCATCGGCTTGGAAGAGCGGACCAGCTCCACCAGGACGTGCAAACCGGCGATCAAGCCGTCGCCCGTGGTGGAGAAGTCGGACATGATGATGTGGCCGGAGGCCTCGCCGCCGAGATTGAACGCGCCCTCCCGCATCCTTGCCATCACCGACCGATCGCCGACCGGCGTACGCTCCAGCGTGAGACCAAGCTCGCCCAGGAACCGTTCGAGCCCAAGATTGGACATCACCGTCGCGACCACGCCGCCGCCCTGCAGCCGGCCCTGCTTGGCCCAAGCTGCCGCGATCAGAGCCATGATCTGGTCGCCGTCGATGAGCTGGCCCTTCTCGTCGCAGACGACCAGTCGGTCGGCGTCGCCGTCCAGCGCGATGCCGACATCGGCGCGGTAATCGCGCACGGCCTTGATCATCGCCGCGGGGTGCGTCGATCCGCACTCCTCGTTGATGTTGAAGCCATTGGGCGAGACCCCGACCTCGATGACCTCGGCGCCCAATTCGTAAAGCGTGGTCGGCGCGACCTTGTAGGAGGCGCCGTTGGCGCAATCGATCACGACGCGCAGTCCCGACAGGCTGAGCGCGCGCGGCAGGGTGGCTTTGACGATCTCGATGTAACGCGCCTGGGCCTCGTCCATCCGCGCCACGCGACCGAGCTGCTTGGGAGCGGCGAGGCCTTCATGAAGGCTTTCGTCCATGTGCGATTCGATTGCGAGCTCCATCTCGTCGGAGAGCTTGTAGCCGTCGGGTCCGAAGAGCTTGATGCCGTTGTCGGCGAAATTATTGTGCGAGGCGGAAATCATCACGCCCAGATCCGCGCGCATCGAACGGGTCATCATGGCCACCGCCGGCGTCGGCAATGGGCCGAAGAGGCGCACGTCCATGCCCACGCTGGTGAGGCCGGCGACCAGGGCGGGTTCGATCATATAGCCGGAAAGGCGGGTATCCTTGCCGATCACCACGAGATGGCGCCGGTCGCTTCCCGAGGAAAACAGTTTCCCGGCGGCCATTCCGGCGCGCAGGGCGACTTCCGCCGTCATCGGGAAAACATTGGCCTGGCCCCGGATACCGTCGGTGCCGAAATAAGAGCGTCTGGTCATGAAGTCTGGGTCATCCGCGCGGAAACGAAGCGAAACCTCGAGTTTGTTGACCGAGGCCGCCAAGCCGCTGCAAAGCTGGCGCGAACCGGTCCGGCGCCGCGGAGCTTAGCGCCAGGCGCGATTTTTCACAAAACAGCCGCCCCGGCGCGGTCGGGTCAAGAGGTTTTGAGCGCATGTGCGGCATCATCGGCATAGTGGGTGTCAGACCGGTCAGCGACCGGTTGATCGGAAGTCTCAAGCGACTGGAATACCGTGGCTATGATTCGGCTGGCGTCGCGGCCCTGGTCGATGGCCGGCTGGAACGGCGCCGCGCGCCGGGCAAGCTGCGCAACCTGGAGGACGTGCTCGCCGCCGAGCCGCTGGTCGGAACGGTTGGCATTGGCCACACCCGCTGGGCGACCCACGGGGCGCCGACGCTGAAGAACGCTCACCCCCACATCGCCGGCCGCGTGGCCGTCGCCCATAACGGCATCATCGAGAACTTCGCCGCCCTCAAGGCCGAACTCATCGCCCAGGGTCGCGTTTTCGAGAGCGACACCGACACCGAAGTCGTCGCCCATCTGATCGATCGCGAACTCACCGGCGGCGCGCCGCCGCTCGACGCCTTCAAGACGGCGCTGGACCGCTTGACCGGCGCCTACGCCCTCGCCGTTCTAATCGAAGGCGAGGACAGCCTCGTGATGGGAGCTCGTCGCGGCAGCCCCCTGGTCGTCGGCGAGGGCAAGGGGGAGATGTTCATCGGCACCGATGCGCTCGGCCTGGGCGGCTTGACCTCGCGGATCATCCATCTGGAGGACGGCGACTATGTCGCCATCGACCACGATCGCGCTCGAATTTTCGACGAGCATGGGCGTCAGGCGGAGCGCCCTGTCCGCGTCGTCGCCAATGCGGGGGCGATGGTGGAAAAGGGCGCCTACCGGCACTTCATGGTCAAGGAAATCCATGACCAACCCGACGCCTGTCAGCATACACTTTCGGCCTATATCGATCCGGTGAATGGCGCGGCGAAGTCGCCCGGCCTCGATTTCGCGACCATCGACCGGCTTCAGATCATCGCCTGTGGCACGGCCGCCTACGCCGGGATGATCGGGCGCTATCTCTTCGAGCGGCTTGCGGGCCTTTCCTGTGACGTCGAGATCGCCTCGGAGTTCCGCTACCGCGAGCCGGCTCTGGCGCCCGGCGCTCTGGCCCTGGCGATCTCCCAGTCGGGTGAGACCGCCGACACCCTGGCCGCGCTGCGCTGGTGCAAAACCCGGGGCGTAACCACCGCGGCCCTGGTCAATAGCCATGAAAGCACCATGGCGCGGGAAGTCGATGTGATGTTCCCCACCCACGCCGGGCCGGAGATCGGCGTGGCCTCGACCAAGGCCTTCACCTCTCAGGTCGCCGCCCTGACCGCCATGGCCATCGCCGCCGCCCGCCAGCGCGGCCGCATCGACGACGCCGAGGAGGCGCGCCTGGTCGCGATCCTGATGGAGGCGCCCCGTCTGATCGCCGAAGCGATCAAGCTCGAAGACCTCATCGCTCCCGTCGCCCAGGATCTCGCCAAGGCGCGGGACGTCCTCTACCTGGGCCGCGGCGCGATGTACCCCCTGGCTCTGGAGGGCGCCTTAAAGCTCAAGGAGATCAGCTACATCCACGCCGAAGGCTACGCCGCAGGCGAACTCAAGCATGGCCCCATCGCCCTGGTCGACGAGGTGACCCCGACCATCGTCATCGCGCCCAGCGACGCCCTCATGGACAAGACGATGTCGAACATGAGCGAGGTGATCGCCCGAGGCGGCCGGGTGGTTCTGGTCACGGACGCCGCCGGCGCCCGCCATGCGCCGGAGGGCGCGCAGGTCGTTGTCGCGCCGGAGTGCGATCCCCTGATCGCGCCGCTGGTCTTCGCGGTCCCGATCCAGCTCATCGCTTATCACGTCGCCGTCCTGAAGGGCGCGGACGTCGATCAGCCGCGCAACCTCGCCAAGTCGGTGACGGTCGAGTAGCGTCTGGTCATCGCGAGATTTCGGGGCTTGAGTATGAAACCCATCCGCAAGGCGGTGCTCCCGGTGGCGGGGCTCGGCACGCGCATTCTGCCGGCCGCCAAGGCGACGCCGAAAAATCTGCTCAACGTCTGGGATCGCCCGATCGTCGCGTACATCGTCGCCGAAGGCCTGGCCGCGGGAATCGAGCATTTTGTCTTCATCGTCGGGCGAGGGCAGGGCGCGATCGAGGACTATTTCGACAATGCCTATGAGCTCGAGCACCAGCTGGAGATAAAAGGGAAACACACCATCCTGGCGTCGGTGCGTGACCATCTTCTCGAACCCGGCGGGATGAGCTTCGTTCGCCAGATGGCCCCGCGGGGGCTGGGCCATGCCGTCTTCTGCGCCCGCGATATCATCGGCGACGAACCCTTCGCCGTAATGCTTCCGGACATGCTGATGGACGCCGCGCCAGGGGCTTTGGCGCAATGCGTCGCGGCCCATGCGGCGGTCGGCGGAAACATCGTGGCTGTCGAGCCGGCGCCGGAAGGCGAGGCGCACAAATATGGCATCGTCGCCCTCGGCGAGACCGCTCCAGGTTTCGACGGCCGCCTCGCCCGGATGACCGGCATGGTCGAAAAACCGGCGCCCGGAACCGAACCCTCCAACCTGTTCATCTCGGGTCGATACATTCTCCAGCCGGAAGTCTTCGGCATCCTCGCCGATCAGGAAACCGGCGCCGGCGGTGAGGTCCAGCTCACTGACGCCATGGCGAGGCTGATGAAGACCGACGCCTTCCATGCCCTGCGTTACGATGGAACAACCTATGACTGCGGCGACCCGGTGGGCCTCCTGCGCGCCAACGTCGCCTATGCGGTGAAGGATGATAAGCTGGGGGACGAGGCGCGGCGGGCGGTTGGGCTCGTTTTGGCGGGGTAAGGAAGGCCAACCACGAAGGGCGCGAAGGAAGAACAAGGTTTCACGAAGGCCGCGCGCTGATCTGGAATCGAAAGTCGAACGGTGACGCCCATAACTTTTTGACGGCTTGGCCGTCGTTCAAAGCCGGCAAGGTCATCGCCCTGCCTCGTTCAGCCGAGCTCTCTTTGTGAATCCTTCCTCTTCCTTCGCGCCCTTCGTGGTTTGCCTTTCTTGTTTACCTACGACGCCACATCTTCGACCGCATCGATCAGCCTCTCCAAGTCCTGGCCGCGCGACAACCGGTGGTCGCCGTCCTTGATCAGGGTGAAGACCACGTCGTCGCCCTTGATCGCCTGGGCGAGTTCCAGGGCGTGGCGCCAGGGTACGTCGGGATCGGCTCCGCCTTGAAGGATGCGGACGGGAATACCTATGGGAACCGGTCCTGGCAGGATCGTCCAGCGCGCGCCGTCCTCGAGAAGACGCGCGGTGATCGGATACCCGGCGGCATCGTAGGCGGAGGGGCGGATCCAGACGCCGTCCTGGGCCAGGGCGGCCTTGGCCTCGGCTGGAAGGCCCGGCTCCAGTAGCACGCTGGTGAAATCGGCGGCCGGCGCGAGGAGCACGAGACCGGACACAGTCGCGGGCCGGCCCAGCGCCGCGAGGCAGGCTATCCAGCCGCCCATCGACGATCCGACCAGCACCAGCGGTCCGGATGTGAGCGTATCGATCACCGCCAGAGCGTCGCCGCGCCACCGGGTGATCGTGCCCTCCGCGAAATCGCCGTCCGATTCGCCATGGCCGAAATAGTCGAAGCGCAAGAAATCTCGTCCGCGCGCGGCGGCCCAGGCCGCCACGGCGTCCGCCTTGGTTCCCGCCATCTCCGAGCGGAATCCGCCCAGCCAGACCACGGTGGGGCCGGCGCCTTCCACGCGGCGCCAGGCGATGGCGGTTCCATCGACATCCAGTCGGCCGCGCGCCTCCGTCATCAATGCCCCCGATTTGTCAGCCGCGCCGGCCTGGGGGAAAAGCCCCCATCAAGCTGATGAGCGCGACCCTGCCCCCGGACTTCACCTTGCTGCAAGTCGTCCCGCGCCTGAACGGCGGCGGCGTGGAGCGCGCAACCCTGGACATGGTGGTCGCGGTCGTGCGCGCGGGCGGCCGCGCGCTGGTCGCCTCGTACGGCGGGCCGATGGAGGCTGAACTGGTGGCTTTGGGAGGCCAGCTCGTCCGCCTCCCGGTTCATGCCCGCGATCCGCTCTCGATCCTCGCGAACGCGGGTAAGCTCGCCCGGGTTATCCGTGATGAAGGCGTCAGCCTTGTCCATGTCCGTTCACGCGCCCCGGCGTTCAGCGCGATCCGCGCCGCGCGCCGCGCGGGTGTTCCGGTCGTCGCGACCTATCACGGCATCTACTCGGACCGTTCTTCATGGAAGCGTTGGTACAACGGCGTGATGACGCGCGGCGACCTAGTGATCGCCAATTCCGGCTTCACCCGCGATCACATCCTCGGTAGGCATGCGGTCGAGCCTGACCGCATCGTCGTCGTCCCCGAGGGCATCGACACCGCTCGCTTTGATCCCATGGCGGTCTCCCCGGGACGCATCGACGCCCTTCGCGCCGCCTGGAGCCTCGCCCCCGACGACCGCCGCCATGTCATCCTATGCGCCGCCCGCCTCACCCCCTGGAAGGGGCAGCTGACGGCGATCGAGGCTTTCGCGGCCCGGCCTCGACGCGAGAACGCGGTCATGATCCTCGCCGGTCTCGGGGTGAGCGCCGCCTATGCCGACGCTCTGCGGCTTCGGGCCGAGGCGCTGGGCGTGGGCCGGACGGTGAAGGTGGTGGGACAGGCGGATGACATGCCCGCCGCGCTCCTCGTGGCGGATCTCGTGCTCGCGCCTTCACGAGAGGCCGAGTCCTTTGGTCGCACGGTCGTCGAGGCGGCGGCCATGGGCCGCCCGGTCGTCGCCTCGGACCTCGGGGCGCATCGCGAGACGTTGAGAGACGGTGAGACCGGCTGGCTGGCGCCGCCCCGCGACGCCGCCGCCTGGACGCGGGCGATCGACAAGGCGCTGGCGGCGTCCGTCACTGACCGCGAGACCATGGGCCGCGCCGCGCGTCATCGGGCCACCGCGCTCTATAGCCTGGAAACCATGATCTCCGAGACTTTCGCCATCTACCGGCGGCTGGCGGCGACGGCGAAATGACCTCCCGCGCCGACATCCTGGTGATCAAGCTCTCCGCTCTCGGCGATTTCGTCCTCGCCTTTCCGGCCTTCGAACGTATCCGCCTGGCCCATCCCGATGCGCCGATCACGCTCCTGACCACGCCGCCTTTCGAGACCCTGGCCAAGGCCAGCCCCTATTTCGATCGGGTGTGGACCGATGGCCGGCCCGGCGACGCGGGCGCCTGGCTTGGGATGATCGGGCGGCTGAGGCAGGCCCGCTTCGCCCGGATCTACGATCTGCAGACGAACGACCGCACCAATCTCATCTTCCAGGCCCTCAGGCCCTTTCCACCGGCGTGGTCGGGTACAGCCGCGGGGTGCGCCTTGCCCGACCGCGACCCCACGCGGATGGAGCGGCACAGCCTGGAGCGTCAGGCGCACCAGTTGGAACAAGCGGGCATCTGGGCGGATGCGCCGACCGCGCCGATGTCCGCCGCGCCGCCTGACGTCTCCTGGCTGATCGGCGAGGCCGTGGAGCCCAGCCAGCCGCCGCTCGCTCTGCTTATCCCCGGCAGCGCGCCCAGCCGGCCTCGCAAGCGCTGGCCGGCGGCGGGCTATGCGCGGGTCGCCGCGCAACTGGCCGAGGACGGTTTCGATGTCGCCATCCTGGGTGGTCAGCCCGAGAGCGATCTCGCGGCCGTCATCCGCGCCGGCGCACCGGCGGCCCGGGATCTCACGGGAAAGACCGGCGTCGCCGATCTCGCCCGCCTGGGCGCGCGCGCGTCCCTGGCCATCGGCAACGATACCGGACCCACCCATCTGGTCGCCGCGGCGGGCGCGCCCACCGTGGCGCTCTTCTCCGCCGACTCGCGCCCTGAACTTTCAGCGCCGCGGGGCAGGGTCGAGGTGCTCCGGCGCGATGATCTGGCCGCCCTGCAACCCGGCGAGGTGCTCGCGGCGGCCCAACGCGTCGCGCGGCTAACCGCGCCTTGAAACCAGGGGGCGAAAAGGGCATATACGAGGGTGGTTTCGCCGCCTTGCCAGCGACGAATCCCTATCCGTAACAACAGAAGAGGTAGAGCCTATTCGTCGTCCCATGCCCGCGCCGCCGTCCAAGGATGGTCCTCGCATCAATGATGAGATCCGCGTCCCGCGCGTTCTGTTGATCGATCAGAACGGAGAGAAACAGGGAATCATGCCGACATCGGCGGCCCTCGAGGCCGCGAGCGAAGCGGGCCTGGACTTGGTCGAAGTCTCTCCCACGGCCGATCCGCCGGTGTGCAAGATCCTCGATTTCGGCAAGTTCAAATTCCAGGAACAGAAGAAGAAAAACGAAGCGCGCAAGCGCCAGAAGCTGGTCGAGGTCAAGGAAATCAAGCTTCGACCCAACATCGACGTTCATGACTACGAAGTGAAAACCAAGGCCATGCACCGCTTCTTCGAGGAGGGCGACAAGGTCAAGGTCACCTTGCGCTTTCGCGGCGGCGAGATGCGGCACCCGGAGCTGGGCATGAAGCTTCTGCAGAAAGTGAAGGTCGATTTCGACGAACTGGCGAAGGTCGAATACGAGCCGCGAATGGAAGGCCGCCAGATGATCATGATCCTGGCGCCGCGCTAAGGGCGCCACGCTGTTCCGGTCGCCCGAAGCGTCTTTGAACGTCTTGTGGGCAGTTTGGTATGCGACCTGGATCGCGGCGGCGGTTTTCTCGGCGCGCACCAAGACCCAGATGAAGACCGACATGGGCGGCTGGCACCGCTACATCTCGGGCATCGGCGTCGTCCTGCTGTTCGCGCCGCTCCGCCGGCTCTCCAAGTTCGGGCCGTTTCCCGCTTTAGCGGTCGGGAGACTTTGGACGCAATCGTTGGTCCTGGGCTGGACCCTGTTCGCCTTAGCGGTCTGCGGCCTCGCGTTCTGCTGGTGGGCGCGAGTGCACCTCGGCAGGCTGTGGTCCGGCTTCGTGACTCTCAAGGACGACCACCGCATCGTCGACACCGGCCCCTACGGCCTGGTGCGGCACCCGATCTACAGCGGCTTGATGTTCGCGGCCCTGATGACCGCCTTCCTGCGCGCGAGCCCCGCGGCCTTTGTCGGCGCGGTCCTGATCACCGTCGGGTTCTCGATGACCGCCCGGATCGAGGAGGGCTTCCTGCGGCGTGAACTCGGGGCGGAGACCTACGACGACTACCGGCGCCGCGTGGGGATGTTGATTCCCGGAGTCGGCTGAAATGGTCGGCTTGATCCGATTGAAGCTGCAGGCCACCGTCGCCTTTCTGGCGAAAAACAACCCAGCGAGTTGACGGCGCCAGGCACGTCGGCTGGATCGTGATTTCGCGATTCACGGGGTTCCGCGCTATCCCCCGGCCATGGCCGACAATCCGTCCTCAAAATCCACGCCCGTGGACGGCGCGGGCGCGTCGGCGGGGCGGTCGGAGGCGGCGCTCTACACGCTGCTGTCGGTGATGTTCATCAACACCATGGGCTTTGGCATCGTGGTGCCTCTGCTGCCTTTTTACGGTCAGTCGTTCCACGCCCAGCCCTACCAGATCGCTCTGATCTTTTCGGCCTACTCCCTCGGCTCGTTCTTCGGTGAACCTTTCTGGGGGAGGCTGTCGGACCGTATCGGGCGCAAACCCATTCTGATCTCGACCCTGATGGCCAATTGCGCTTGCTATGGCGCCCTGGCCTTCGCGCCGAACATCTATCTCGCTTTTCTCATACGGCTGCTGGGCGGGATGGCGGCGGGAAACAATTCCGTCGTGCAGGGCTATATCGCTGATGTCACGCCGCCCGATCAGCGCGCCGGGCGGATGTCGAAACTGGGCGCCGCCTACAATATGGGATTCATCCTCGGCCCGTTCGCCGGCGGCATGCTCGCCAAGCCATCGGCGGGGCCTCTGGGGTTTCAGATCCCGCTATTGGTCGCCTCCGGTCTCGCCGCCTGCGCGGCGCTGGGGGTCTTCCTGGTTGTCAAGGAAAGTCGGGTGCGCGGCGCCGCGCGCGGGCCCCAGCCCAGTCGTTGGGCGATGATGGGCTTCGCCGCGCGCCACCCGGTGATCGGGCGGCTGATTCTGCTGACATTCTTCGTCGGCTTCGCCTTCACCGGCATCGAGTCGACCTTTGGCCTCTGGGCTCAGCATCGCTTCGCCTGGGGCCCGCGCAACGTCAGTTGGTGTTTCGGGATAGCGGGGATCGTGTCGGCGCCGACCCAATTTTTCCTGACCGGCGCGCTCTCGCGAAAGTTCGGCGAAGCGACCATGCTGGCCGTGGGCATGGTCGGCACGGTGGTCGCCATGGGATTGCAGCCCTTCAGCCACGGTGACTGGACCACGATCGCCTTGCTGGCGCTGACGGCGCTTTCATCCTCGGTCGCTTTTCCCAACGCCACGGCCCTCATGAGCCGGTCGGCGGATGAGGACAATCAGGGCCAGATCATGGGCCTCAACAACGCCGCCGGAGCCTTCGCGCGCGTGGCGGGGCCGTTCACGGCGGGGCTCGCGTTCGCGGGGATCAATGCGAACGCCCCGTTCTGGATCGGCGCGGCGATCGTGGCGCCGGCGATTTTGCTCGCGATGTCCGTGGGGAGGCGGGCGGCGAGAGTGTAAAGAGAAAGATTAACCACGAAGGCGCGAAGGACACGAAGGTTCACAAAGAGACCGTGTCAACGCGCATATCTTGCAAGGAACCTCTCATCTAATCGACGGCGACGCCGTCCCTGGGAAATTCACATTGTCCGCGCCGGGGTCCCGGGTGGCTCCAACCCTCTCGTGAACCTTCGTGTCCTTCGTGCCTTTGTGGTGAATCTTCCCTATCTCACCCCATCCCGCCATCGCACCGCACGATCGCCCCCGTCGTGAAACTCGACGCCGGGCTAGCCAGGTAGAGCGCGGTGGTAACGATCTCCTCCGGCCGTCCAGGACGTCGGAGCGAGTTGGCGGCGGTCTCGCGGCTCGCGTCGTCCCAGGCTTTCGAGATGTCGGTCAGGAAAGGGCCGGCGGAAATGGCGTTGACCCGCACCTTGGGTCCGTATTCCCGCGCCAGCGAGACCGTCATCGCATTTAGCGCCGCCTTCGCCCCGGAATAGGCGACCACGCCGGGCAGGGGGACCAAAGCGCCGCTAGATGAGATGTTGATGATTACACCGCCATCGCCGTCACGCATCCGCTGGGCGACCACAGACGCCAGGCGGAAGGGTCCTTTGAAGTTCAGCGAGACGATCTTGTCGAACCACGCCTCGGTGACGTCGTGCGACGGGATGGCCGGCGACATGCCGGCATTGTTGACCAGGATGTCGATCCGCCCGAACTCGGCATAGGCGACCTCCGCCAGTCGCTCGACATCGCTCCATCTACTGGCGTTGACCGACACCGCGAGCGCGCGGCGCCCCATCGCCCGAACCTCCTCCGCCGCCGCCTCGCAGGCGTCCAGCTTCCGGCTGGCGATCACAATATCCGCTCCGGCCGTAGCGAACGCCCGAACCATCTCCAGCCCGAGCCCCCGCGAGCCGCCGGTGATCACGGCGATCTTGCCGGTTAGGTCAAAGAGTTCGTTCATGGGGTCTCCCAGAGCATTTGAAGAAAGAAAGATGAACCACGAAGAGCACGAAGGACGCGAAGGATTCACGAAGGGCGCCGAGCCGGTGGCGAGCGCGGTGGTCGACTCGGCGATTAAGGTTCATCGCGCCCTTGGCGCGGGATTGTTGGAATCCGCGTATGAGCAATGCTTAGCATACGAACTCAAGAAGAGGGGGCTGTCCGTAAGGACGCAAGTCCCTATGCCGCTCATCTACGAGGGGCTAGAGATTGGCGCGGGCTACCGCATCGACATTCTGGTCGAAGAGATCGTGATCGTCGAGGTCAAAGCGATCGACGCGCTCCTGCGCGTCCACGAGGCCCAGGTTCTTACATACCTGAAACTTTCCAGATGCCGGCTGGGCTTCCTCATGAATTTCAACGTGCCACTCATGAAGCAAGGCATTCGACGGTTCATTCTCTAACTTCGTGTACCTTCGTGTCCTTCGCGTCTTCGTGGTGAAAAGACTTTCTAAACCCCCTGATCCTTGCCATCCGCCTCCGCTTCCCCTACACACCCGCGCTTCGTTTGAGCCGCCTGGCCAATAGGCATGCCAGGGCGGTTCTCTAATGCGTCTCTTATACAAGGACGGCTCGCCCCCGCGGCGGCCGATGCAAAATGCCCAAACTGAAGACGAAGTCAGGCGCCAAAAAGCGCTTCAAGATCACCGCGACCGGCAAGATCAAGTCCGGCGTGGCGGGTAAGCGGCACCGGCTGATCAGCCATTCGGCCAAATACATCCGTCAGAACCGCGGCACCAAGGTCATGACCCCGGAAGACACCAAGACCATCAAGCTCTTCCTGCCGTACGGCCTGTGATCCTTTAGAAGCGAGATAGAACAATGGCCCGCGTCAAACGGGGCGTCACCGCCCACGCCAAGCACAAGAAGGTTCTCGAGCAAGCCAAGGGCTTCTGGGGACGCCGCAAGAACACCATCCGCGCCGCCAAGGCCGCGGTCGACAAGGCCGGGCAGTACGCCTACCGCGACCGCAAGGTCCGCAAGCGCTCGTTCCGATCGCTGTGGATCCAGCGCATCAACGCCGCCGCGCGCACCGAGGGGATGACCTATTCGGTGTTTAGCCACGGCCTGGAACTTGCCGGCATCGACATCGATCGCAAGGTCTTGTCGGACATCGCCGGCAACGACCCGGCCGCTTTCAAGGCGATCGCGGACAAGGTGCGCGCGGCTCTGGGCTAGGCTTCAGCTCCCCGCCGCGCTGGGCAGGGAAGACTTCGACATGAACGACTACGACAGCATCGAGCGGGATGCGGAAGCGCGGGTCGCCGTCGCGACCGATCTCGTGGCGCTCGACGCCGTGCGCCTGGAGTTTCTCGGCAAGACCGGCTCCGTCTCCGCCATGCTGAAGTCTCTCGGCGGGATGTCACCGGATGAGCGGCGCGTCCAAGGTCCCGCGATCAATGGCTTGCGCGACCGCGTGGCGAGCGCCATCGCCGCGCGTAAGACTGAGCTGGAGACAGCCCAACTCGACGCCGAACTTGCCGCCGGCGCCCTCGATCTCTCGCTTCCCGCGCCCCTCCGCCGCGCCGGCGCCGTCCATCCGATCATGCAGGTGATGGACGAGATGATCGCCGTTTTCGCCGAGATGGGCTTCAGCCTCGCCGAGGGGCCGGACATCGAGGACGACTTTCACAACTTCACCGCGCTCAACTTCCCGCCGAAACATCCGGCGCGGGAGATGCACGACACCTTCTTCTTCCGTCCCGGCCCAGACGGGATGCGCAAGCTGCTGCGCACCCACACTAGCCCGGTCCAGGTCCGCACTATGCGCCAGGGCAACACCCCGCCGCCGGCGCCGTGGATCGCGTCCGGCCAGACACCGCCGATCCGGATCATCTCCCCCGGCCGGACCTATCGTTGCGACAGCGACGCGACGCACACCCCGATGTTCCACCAGCTCGAAGGGCTGGTGATCGACCGCGCCATCCACATGGGTCACCTCAAGTGGACGCTGGACCAGTTCATCGCGCGGTTCTTCGAACTTCCGAGCGTGGTCACCCGCCTCCGGCCCCACCACTTCCCCTTCACCGAACCCTCGGCGGAGATGGACGTGCAATGCGACACCTCGGGCGGCGAGGTCAGGATCGGCGTCGGGACGGAATGGTCGGAGATCGTCGGCTGCGGCATGGTCCACCCGAACGTATTGCGAAACTGCGGCATCGATCCCGACGCGTGGCAGGGCTTCGCCTTCGGCTTCGGTGTCGACCGGCTGGCGCGGCTGAAGTACGGCATGCCCGACCTGCGCGACATGTTCGCCAGCGACACCCGCTGGCTGGCGCACTACGGCTTCTCGGCGTTCCAGGCGCCGAACTCCGCGTCGGGGCTGAGCTGATGAGCGCTGGTTGGCGGACATTGGAGTCATTCAGCTTCGGCGACGGGCCAGCGTTGGCCGATGAGCTGCTCGCGCTGGTCCTCGAAGGCAAGAAGACGGCGACGTGCTGGGACGTGGCCGAAGGCGTGAAGGGGGTCGAGGTCGGTAAGCGGATGGTCGCGACCGATGGCGCGGGCCGGCCCCGAGCGGTGCTGGAGACCGTAGAGCTCACGCAACAGCGCTTTGATCAGGTGGACGCCGCCTTCGCCTTCGATGAAGGCGAAGAAGACCGGACACTGGAGTCATGGCGCGTCGGACACCAAGCCTATTTCGTCCGCACGAATGGTTTTCGGCCGGACATGATGTTGAACTGCGAACGTTTCCGGTTGGTCACGATCCTCCACCTGGGAGACGGACGATGAAGTTCACCGTCTCCTGGCTGAAAGAGCACCTCGAAACCACGGCGACGGTCGACGAGATCGTCGAGGCGATGACGCGCGTGGGCATGGAGGTGGAGCATGTGCTCGATCCCGCCGCCAAGCTCGCGGCCTTCTCCGTGGCGCGCATCGTGGAAGCAGTCCAGCATCCCAACGCCGACCGGCTGCGAGTCTGCCAGGTCGAGACCACCGACGGCATGAAGGAGATCGTGTGCGGCGCGCCGAACGCCCGCGCCGGCCTCACCACCATCTACGCCCCTATAGGAACCTATGTGCCCGGCAGCGGGATCACCCTGGAGCCGCGCGCGGTGCGGGGCGTCGTGTCTAACGGCATGCTGTGCTCGGCGGCGGAGCTGGAGACGGCGGCGGAGAGCGACGGCATCCTCGAACTCTCGGGCGATCTGGCCGTCGGCGCGCCCGCCGCCGAGGCGCTGGGGCTGGATTCGGTGATCGACTTCGAGGTGACGCCGAACCGGGCCGACTGGCTGGGTGTGGACGGAGTCGCCCGCGATCTGGCGGCGGCAGGGCTCGGCAAGCTTGTCGACAGGCTCATCCCACGGGTGGCGGGGACATTTCCTTGTCCCATCGAGGTCCGGCTGGGCGCGCCGGACGCGTGCCCCGCGTTCGCGGGACGGCTGGTGCGGGGCGTGAAGAACGGGCCATCCCCGGCCTGGCTTCAGACAAGGCTCAAGGCCATCGGCCTGCGCCCGATCAGCGCCCTGGTCGACATCACCAACCTGCTCGGCGTCGACCGCGCCCGGCCACTGCACGTCTACGATGTCGCCAAGGTCACTGGCGGCTATATCGAAGCCCGACTAGGCCGCGATGGCGAAAGCCTCGACGCCCTCGACGGCAAGACCTATCCGGTCACCGACGCCATGTGCGTCATCGCCGACGCCTCCGGCGCCATCGGCCTGGGCGGCGTGATGGGCGGGACCAGCACGGGTTGTTCGTTCGGGACCACCGACGTCTTCATCGAGAGCGCCTGGTTCGACCCGATCCGCACCGCCCAGACCGGTCGCGACACCGGCATCGTCTCCGACGCGCAATACCGCTTCGCGCGCGGCGTCGATCCGGAGTCGCTAATTCCCGGCCTCGAACGCGCCACCCGTCTGGTCATGGAGCTCTGCGGCGGCGAGGCGTCCGGGATCGTGTTCGCCGGCCAGGCGCCGACTCGGCTCGCGCCGATCGCGTTCGACCCGAGCTACGTCCAGCGCCTGTCGGGCATCGACGTGCCGGCCGACCGGGTAGCCGCGATCCTGACCGCGCTCGGCTTCGACGTGCGCGCGGGCTCGGTGCAGCCGCCGTCGTGGCGGCGCGACATCGACGGCAAGGCGGATCTCGTGGAAGAGGTGGCGCGGATCGAGGGCTTCGACGCCCTGCCCAGCACGCCCCTTCCCGAACTCCCGCGCGCAGCCGGCGGTGTCCTGACCGTCCGCCAGGGTCGCATTCGCCTCGCCCGCCGGGCCATGGCGGCGGCGGGGTATCAGGAAGCGGTGACCTGGTCTTTCACCTCCCAGAAGGTGGCCGCCCTGTTCGGCGGCGGGAGCGAGCGGCTGGTGCTCGACAACCCGATGGCGCCGGATCTCGACTGCATGCGGCCCTCGGCCCTGCCCGGACTGATCCAGGCCGTCGGTCGCAACGCCCGGCGCGGTTTTCCCGGCGCGGCGCTCTTCGAGATCGGCCCCGCCTTCGCAGGCGACGAGCCGAGCGATCAGCGCACCGCGGTGGCGGCCGTTCTCCAGCCTGGCCGCTCGAGATCATGGAACAAGACGCCCGAGGCCGATCTCTATGCGCTCAAGGGCGACCTCCTGGCCTTGCTCGACACCCTGGGCGCGCCAGCCTCGCTGCGCCTGGAACAGGACCAGCCCGGCGCCTGGTGGCGACCGGGGCGATCGGCATCCCTGAGACTCGGGAAGGCGATAGTGGCGGTGTTCGGGGAACTGCATCCCGCGACCCTGGCGTCGATGGACGTGGAAGGCCCGATCCTGGCGTTCGAGATCGCGCTGGACTCGATTCCCGAACCCAAGCGCGGCAGGGCGAAGACCAAACCGGCCCTGGCGCTCTCGCCCCTCATGCCGTTGACCCGCGACTTCGCCTTCGTCGTCGACCGCGCCATAGCCGCCGGCAATCTGGAGCGGGTCATGCTCGGCGTCGACCGCCAACTGATCGCGGGCGCGCGGGTGTTCGACGTCTATTCCGGCGCGGGCGTCGCCGAGGGCAGGAAGTCGGTGGCCGTCGAGGTCACGATCCAACCGCGCGACCGCACGCTCGCCGACGCGGAGATCGAAGCGCTCTCCAAGAAGCTGGTGGCGGCCGCGGCGAAGGCGGTCGGGGCGACCCTGCGCGGCTAGACCACCGACTTTTGCCGTCGCGAGATACGGGTCATGCCGCCGACAGCGCCGAGACCTAGCAGCATCACGGCCCACGTCGCGGGCTCCGGGGTCCCGGAAATCGGCGGCGGGGTTACGACGCCTCCGCCTGGGCCGCCGCCGGCGCCTGGCGGGATCCCAATGACGCCGCCGCCGGGCGGGCCGCCAAACAACCCGCCACCGATGACAGGCCCGAAACCCGATGACCCACCCACCGAGGAAGAAGCGTGTGTCTCCGCGGGCGCCCCCGGCAATTCCATGCCACTGGGCGTCGCGGGTCCCACACCCAGTTCCGGGCTGACATAGGCGGAATCAGCCGCATAGAATGGCGCGAGATCCGCGGCGCTGATCTGGTTCAACGGAACCGCGATCGTCCCGGGAGGGCATTCGCGCGGGCGGTCGTGGTGTCGGTGGACCACCAGCCGGGCATGCGCCGCCGGGACCGCGCTTGGAGGTTTCGCGACGACAATCGGCGTGTGACCGGGCCGGTGAATGGACGCATGATGTCCCGCGCGCGGGGCGTGCGCCCGCGCGGCGTGTGGAACGCAATCGACAGCCAACTGTATTCACCCTGAACCGGGAGCGTCGTCGCGTGCCTGAGGGCGATCCGCGAACCGCCTGTCGCGACTGACGCTGCGCCTAAAGATAACTCTCCCACCATACGTTCGGGGCGGGGGTTTGGTTCAAGGCGCGATTGTAATTTATGTTAACTCTGACTCGGCCTAGACGGGGCGCGCGCGTGGCGCCTTGCGCTGCGGATCACTCGCTCTCCCGCGCTGAACGCCTCAGTGCGCGGCGGACGCCGCGGCGATGGCCTCGTCGATCTCGGCCATGGTGTGATAGCCCGGCTGCATCATCTTGCCGTTCACCACGAACGTCGGCGTCGAGTTGACCCCGTTGTTGGCGGCATAGCCCTGGACGCGTTTGTCCAAGGCCTGGAGCGCGGCCTCGTTCTTCACGCAGCCGTCGAACTGCGTTTCGTTCATCCCCATCGATTGGGCGATGCGCAACAAGCCGCCGCGCGGGTCGGCGTAGATATCGGTCTGGTTTTTGAATATCGCGTCGGTAACGGTGAAATATTTGTCCTTGCCCACGCAGCGCGCAAGCAGGAATCCGGCGGCAGCGATCGATTCTTCGGTGGAGTCGCCGACCAGCATTTCGCGCGAGACGTAGTGGACCTTGCCGCTATCGATGTATTTGGCTTTGAACGCGGCCCAGTTGTCACGATACCACTTCCCGCAGACCGGGCAGGCCACCGAGGCGTACTCGATGATCGTGACCGGCGCGTCCGCCTTGCCCAGACTCATGTCGTCGGGCAGGGCGGCGGTGGGCGAGGATTTCGAGCAGGCTGCGGCGGAGGCGGCGAGGGCGCCGGCCATGACGAGACGGCGGTTCAAGACGATCATCGAATCTCCCGATTTCGAAGGGTTTGCTCGACGCTTATGGCCGATTTTTCGTTTCGCGACACCTCTCCTCGCGACGGGCGCTTTCCGCCCGGCGCCGAGGCTTGACATGGTGCGAGGCGGCCTTAGGACGCGAGGGGGGCCATGGAGGGCGAAATGGAACTGGACAGCCGCTACGCCGCTGAGGTCCGCGACCGGCTGGGTTTCTTCCCGGTTTGGCCGCCCGGGGACGCGATCGCGCCGGGCGACGTCGGCACCGTGCGGAACGGAATCTTTCGCCGCGAGGGGACGTTGTCCGATCTGATCGCGGGGATCGACCTTCAGGTGACGAGCCAGGCCATTAGTGCTCCGACGCGATTTCGGTCCGCCGGTGTCACCGCCAGCCAGGTCAAGGCCGCGGGCGGCGCGCCGGTCGAGCCGGGTATCGACGCGAAGGGCGAGGTGACCATCACCTTCGGCCAGAGCGGCGGGGTCGCCTTCGACGCCGAGCGGTGCGAGGAGGCCGTGATCTCGAACATGCTGCTCGTCCGATCGGCGATCGAAGCCCGGAGCGAGGCATGGAAGCCCGGCTATGTGATGGTCTCGCGGGTCACCACCGCCCAGGCCTACACCGTCATCGTCGCGGCGCAGAGCGGCGCCTCCCTGGTCCTCAAGGGCTCCGCCGACGCCTTGAAGAGTTGGAATCTCGCCAAGGCCGGCATCTCCGTCGCCGAATCCAACTTCGGGGGCTACCAGCGCAGCGGCGACGGTCCGATCCTGCTCGGTCTGTACGGCTTCGACTGGATGCTTCACCTCGGAGGCGGCGCGTTCAAGCCCAAGGCGCTCACCGAAGCGCCGCCCAGCGACGACACCTTTGTCGAGTTGTCCGCCCGCAACCCCGCCTTCGACCCGGCGTGACCGAACCGGACAGGCGCCGATTCCAACTCGAGGCGGGGACGGGCTCGGATAAGCTGCTGGACGCCTACGACGCCGCGAGCGACACCTGGGCGGTGCCCTTCGGCGGCGATTTCTGGGCAGCCGTGGACCGGGCGCACGCGCTGGGACATCGCGGCCAGGGCCGTCGCATCGCGATCATCGACACCGCCTGTGACGTCACGGTCCCGGCGCTCGCGAAGCGTGGCGCGAGTCTCGTCCGCGTCGCGCCCAAGCCGCTGGGGCCGGAGGACACTTCGCACGGCACCGCCGTCACCCTCCTCGTCGCGCGGGTGGCGCCCGACGCCCAGCTCGACGTCTATGCGGTCGCCGGCGACGACGGGCGGATCGACGCCGCCGACGTCGTCTTCGCCATCAGGGCCGCCGCCGAGTCCCAAGCGGACATTCTCAATCTCAGTCTGGGCGCCGCCACCGTGATCGACGATCTCGACGGCAAGCTCGAAGGGCTGCAGCCCGAGCAGGCCGCGCGGTATCTGCGGGAAGACGACGCCCTCGCCGCGAAGGCCTATCTCGCCGATCTGTTCGCCCCGCACGGCGCGTGCCGGGTCTGCGACGCCGCCTTGGCCGCCGCCAAGGCCGGAAAAATGGTGTTCGCCGCCGCCGGCAACGACGGCGCCCAGGCGCTTTGCCCCTCGCGATCCGCCGGCGCCGTGTCGGGCGGC
Organism: Caulobacterales bacterium; assembly: GCA_038231315.1. Taxonomy (GTDB): domain Bacteria; phylum Pseudomonadota; class Alphaproteobacteria; order Caulobacterales; family Caulobacteraceae; genus Acaudatibacter. Next base: position 202,443 of record JBBRLN010000002.1, on the reverse strand, counting down.
TTCCAGAGCGAGGCCCAGAACATCGTCCACCTGGGCGGCGACGCCGGCGACACTGAGACGGCCACCGCCGCCGGCCCGCGCGCGCCGCAATCGCTGTTCAACGACATCGCGCTGAAGGAGACGGACGGCGTGCTGGGCACCAGCTTCGCCTCGCCGCTCCTCGCCGGCGCCGCCGCGCTCGGCCTGGAGAGCGGCGAGATTGCCGCCTATGTCGCCACCGTTCGGCCGGCCTATCAAGCGGCGGTGGCCATGACTCAACTCGCGCTCGGCCAGGGCGATCAGGAGGACTTGGTCGCCTTCGCGAAGAGCAATTTTCAGCGCGCCATGAAGCTGCTGCCTCACGTCCATAGCGGTTTCGAGGCCTATCTGAGAGGCGGTCAGGTGGCGGTCTCGCCCCCGGAGAGCTGCGCAAGCTGCGGACTGTTCGCCCGCGCGCTCTACATCAATCACGGGCTTTTCCTGCTCAATTCGGGGGCGCTCGACGCCGCTATCTCCCTGATGGAGGCGACCATCGCGCTCGTGCCGCATAGCGCCGAGGCCGCCGCCAATCACGGCCGCACGCTTCAGGCGCGGGGAGACCTCCCGCGAGCGCTCGCCGAATACGACCGCGCTCTAAGCCTGCGCCCCGGCTTCCCGGTCTATGCCAATCAGCGCGCTGTCATCGTCAACCTGTTGGCGGGCAAGACCGGCAAGGGCTAGACGCCTGCGTCCAACAACCCGAGCGCCTGCTCCAGGTCGGCGATGAGGTCATCGGGATGCTCGATACCTACGCTGATCCGGATCAGGCCGTCGGTCACCTGGGCCGCCGCGCGGACCTCGGCGGGCACGCCGGAATGGGTCATGGAGGCCGGGTGGCTGACCAGGGATTCGGTGCCGCCAAGGCTGACCGCGAGCTTGAAGATGCGCAGCGCGTTCAGCACCCTGAAGGCGTCCGCCTGCCCGCCCTTCAAGGTCACGCTGAAGGTCGAGCCTGGGCCCGTGCACTGCCGCGCATAGACCGCGTTGGCCGCGGCGTCCGGCCCGTCGGCGCGGAGGAGGAAGGTCCGCTCGATCCGGGGATGTTTCTCCAGATAGGCCGAAACCCGCTCCGCCCCCGCGGCCGCCGCGCGCATCCGCAGGCTCAACGTCTCGAGAGAACGACCGATCATCCAGCAGGTGTGGGGATCGAGCTGGGTGCCGATGGCGCTGCGCAGCGCCCGCACCGGCCGCATCGCCTCGGTCGACCCCAAGGCCGCGCCGGCCACCAGATCGCTGTGGCCGCCGATGTATTTGGTCAGGGAGTAGAGCGAGACGTCCACGCCATGCTTTAGCGGAAGCTGGAAGATGGGGCCGAGCATGGTGTTGTCGCAGACGACCAGCGGCCGGCGGCCTTGGGCCTTCTCGATCCGCTCCCTCACCGCCGCGACAAGGGCGAAATCGACCATGGAATTTGTCGGGTTCGAGGGCGTCTCGACATAGATCATTCCGACCGGCCCGTTGGCCATCGCCTTGTCGGCCGCCGCGTCGATGCTCGCCGCGCTGAGGCCATCGAGGAAACCCTCGGCGTACAAACCCCAGGTCGCCAGCGTGCGGGTGAACAGGGTCTCCGTCCCGCCATAGAGGGGCTGATTGTGCAGAATAGTGTCGCCGGGCTTGGAATGGGCGAGGACCGTGGTGGTGATCGCCGCCATGCCGGAGGAGAAGGCCAGCCCCTTCTCCGCCCCTTCGTGTATCGCGAGACGCTCCTCGATGATCTCGGAATTGGGATGGTTAAAGCGGGAATAGACCAGGCCCGCCCCGCCCGCGGGCGCCGGCTTGCGCCCCGCCACGACGTCGAAATAGTCGCGTCCTTCCTCGGCGGAGCGGAAGGCGAAGGTGGAGGTCAGGAAGATCGGCGGCTTGACCGCGCCCTCGGACAGGGCCGGATCATAGCCGTAACCCAACATCAGGGTTTCTGGATGAAGCTCGTGGTCGCCGATACGGCGGTGGCGGCTACGGTCTTCGGCCATGGCGGTGTCTCCCGGGATCACGGCCGCGTTGTAGCGCCAACCGCCCCGTCGGCGATAGCAACACCAGCGGTTTCGCCGTGGGACGGAGGCCCGCTGTTCATCCTTCCCGCGCCATCGCCGCGAGCTTCCTGACGGTATTCATGTTCCGCGCGGTTCCATCGGCGGCGGCGGGGATCTTCAGCTTGGTGTCCGCCTGACCGTCCGGATAGTGCACGAAGATCTCTCGGCCATGGCCGGCGAAGGCCTCGTTCCCGCGGCCGGTCACCCGCTCCCGCCAATCGGGCGGGGGAGGGGCGTCGAGAAAGATCGCCATCACGCGATTTGCCGGGGCGTCCGGAAAGGGGTTGGCGGCGACGGCGCGGTCCAACTCTTCGGCGGTGCGCACCAGCACCCGATGGGCTTTCCCGCATAGGCATGGAGCGCGCGCTTCAGAACCGCTTTCACCTGGGCTTCGCTCTTGTCGGTTTCGAAGACGAGATTGCCGCTGGCGATATAGGTGCGCGGTCTGCCGAAGCCCTCGGCCGTCGCCAGGGCGACGAGGTCCGCCATCGGCAGCTTGCCGGTTCCGCCCACGTTCACCGCGCGCAGCAGGGCGATCAGGGTTTTCATGACACCCGCTTTTGCTATCCGGCTTGCCCCTCGCCGGAGCGCCGATTAACCCTCCACGAATGATCACGACTGACAAGACGCGCCATCGCGCGCGCCTCCTTCTCGCCCTTCTGCTCGGCGCGGCGACGCCCTGTCTGGCCAGCCCGGCCGCGTTCGATCCGGCCAAACTCAGCGCTCATATCCAGATCCTGGCTTCCGACGCTTTCGAAGGGCGAGGGCCGGGGACGCGGGCGGAGACGAAATCGATCGACTACATCGCGGGCCAGTTCAAGGCCGTCGGCCTCTCGCCCGTGGGCGAGGACGGCGGGTGGACCCAGGCGGTGACCCTGGAGAGCTTCGCGCCAGCGGGCCAGATCAAGACCGCCTTCACGGTGAACGGCGAGGCCCAACCGCTGAAGCCGCTGGACCAGATCGTCATGCGCACCCTGCTGCCGGTGTCCCATGTTTCGCTGAAGGACGCGCCCCTCGTCTTCGTCGGCTATGGCGTCAGCGCGCCGGAGCGGCATTGGGACGACTTCAAGGGCGTCGACCTCAAGGGCAAGATCGCCGTCGTCCTGGTCAACGATCCCGATTTCGAACTGGCTCCCGGCGACCCGCTGTTCGGCCGTTTCGACGGCAAGGCGGAGACCTACTACGGCCGCTGGACATACAAGTACGAGGAGGCGGCCAGGCGCGGCGCGGCGGGGGTGCTGATCGTCCATGAGACCGCCCCGGCGGCCTATGGCTGGGCCACCGTGCGCAATTCCAACAGCAATCCGCAGTTCGACGTCCTGCGGGCCGATCCGGCGGCGGCGCACACCCAGGTCGAGGGCTGGATCCAGCGCGACGTCGCCGTGGCCCTCTTCAAGGCCGCCGGGCTCGATTTCGACGCCGAGAAAGCCAAGGCGAAGACCGAGGCCTTCCAACCCGTCGCCCTGAAGGGCGCGAGCTTCTCCGCCGACTACGACGTCAAGAGCGAGACGGTGGTCACCCACAATGTCATCGGCAAGCTGAGCGGAACGACGCATCCGAACGAGGCCGTGCTCTATGGCGCCCATTGGGATCATCTGGGGATCGGCGCGCCGGACGCCTCGGGCGACACCATCTATCACGGGGCCGCGGACAACGCCTCGGGGATCTCCGGCGTGATCGAGCTGGCCCGGCGGTTCGCGACCGCGCCGCGCACGCCGCGAAGTCTCTATTTCATCGCCTTCACCTCCGAGGAGAAGAACCTGCTGGGCTCGGCCTCTTACGCCGCTCACCCGGTGACCCCGCTGGCAACCACGGTCGCCCTGCTCAACCTCGACGTGATGAACCTGGACGGCGCCTCGAAGAACGTCACCGACCGGGGGACGGGCGCCATGCCGCTGGAGATCCTTTTCGCGGCCGAGGCGGCCAAGCGCGGCCTCGCCTATCGTCCGGATCAGCGCCCGGAGGAGGGGGCCTTTTTCCGCGCCGACCACTTCTCCTTCGCCATCGCGGGCGTGCCGGCGATCACCATCGGCGAGGGGCTGGATCTGGTGAACGGCGGCGTCCCCGCGGGGCAGGCGGCGCACGCCGACTACGTCAGCCACCGCTACCATCAGCCCGCCGACAAATGGGATCCCAAGTGGAACTACGACGGCATGGTCCAGCAGCTCCAGGTCTACTACGACCTCGGCCACGACCTCGCGGAGTCCCGCGATTGGCCGGGTTGGGAGGCCAATTCGCAGTTCAAACCGGCGCGCGACGCCACGGCGGCGGCGCGGAAATAGGAGGTTTTCGGTCTAACCTACTCAAAAGTCTTTGAACTCTTCTCCGCTGGTGGTCTGAAGAATGGCATCTTTTGGCATCTGAGTTGGACATTTCGTCTGCGGTGATGACCCCGTTTAGCGTGATGAATACCGGGATCCGCGCCGCCGACGTGCGAACTTCGCTTTATTTCATTTTGACGATGTCAAAGATCACGCGATGCATGCGCCCGGAGCGCACAGTCGGAGCGGTAATTGTAGAATATTTCAGAATGCAATTCAATTCGGCGATAAAGCCTTGGCGTTCGCCCGCGCGCGGTAAACCGCCCACGATCACCTTGGCGTATAGGTCCGCAAGACGTCATCGATAATGCGCTCCAGGCCCTTCAGGGTGTTGCAGGTCTTGGCTACGGTGCAGAATCGGCGGTAGGCGTGCATCTCGGAATCGCCCTGGTCCCAGAAGGTCTCGGGCTCGGGATTGAGCCAGATCACCGCGCGGGCGCGGTCGGCGATCTCGCGCATCAGGTCCAGGCGCGGGTCGGCGTTGTTGGAGCGGCCGTCTCCCAGGATGATCACGGTGGTGCGGCGGTCGACGGCCCGGGCGCCCTGCTCGCGAAAGTCCGCGAGGGCGCGTCCATAGTCCGTGGGGCGAAAGCCTATCCGCGACAGGATGAGCGGGATGGCGTCGTCCACGCTCTCGTCCGCGAGCAGGTCGTTCACCGCGATCAGGCGGTCCGAAAAGGCGTAGGCGTCGAGCTTCTCCACCACTTCGCCTAGGGCGTAGAGAAAGAGCAGCAGGAACCGCGCCGTCCCGGCCACGGAACGCGAGACATCGCAGATCGCCACGATCTTGGGCTTGTGGATGACCTTCGTCTTCCAGACGATATCGAAGGGCACGCCGTCGTGGCCCATGGCGCGGCGGACCGTGGAGCGCACGTCGAGGCGGCCCCGCCGCGCATTTCGACGCTTGCGCGCATAGCGGGTGGCCAAGCGCCTCGCCATGCGCCGGACCAGGGTCTCCATGGCGCGAAATTCGTCGGGCGATATCGCGGTGAGGCTCCGTTCGGCGAGTAGAGCCTCGCGCAGGCGCCGGCCGCTTTCACTGGCGTGGAGCCGCGCCTCGCGGTCGACGTACTGGCCGGCGCGGGTGAAGAGACCGCGCCGTTCAGCGGCGAGACGGTCGGCCAGGGCCGCGTCGGCGTCGGGACCGTCGGCGCGCAGGCGGTGGATCATCGTCTCGAGGTCGCGTAGTCCCATCTCGTCCAACAGGCGCCGGACCAGGAGATTGCGCTGGGTAGCCAGCCGGATTTCCCCGGCGCCGACCTGGGCGCCGGCCGCCTCCATCGCCTGGGCGAGCGCCGCTTCGTCGCCGTTCAGCACCTGGCGCGCGAGGTCTGGCGCCCCCTCTGGAATATCCGCCTCCTCCCCCTTCGGCGCCGTGGCCGTCCGGCTGAAAAACGTATCGAAACAGGCGTCGAAGCGGTCGACCTCGTCTTCGCTCTTGGCGAGGGTGACGCAGAGTGCGTCGCGCAACAGGATGCGGTCCGTGTAGCCGACCTCAACCACGGCGCGGTGGGCGTCGATCGCCTCGGCGGGAGAGACGCGCACATCGTGGTCCCGCAGAGCGCGGAGGAAGTCCTCCAGGGTGCGCTGCATTGCCGGCATGGCGCTAGTCGGGCCGGCGGATGAATTCCGCGATACGCGGCTCGGCGGCGGCGATATCCACCTCGAACTTCAAGAGGACGTTGAGCGTATCGCGCACCATGTCGGCGTCCAGCGCGCCGGCGTGGAGCAGGACCAGGGCCCGCGCCCAGTCCACCGTCTCCGAGATCGAGGGCGCCTTGCGCAGGTCCATCGTTCGCAGCGACTGTACGAAGCGCACGAGGTCGCCGCGCAGACGCGTCTCGACGTCCGGCACGCGGGCGGCGACGATGCGCTCCTCCAGCTTCTGGTCGGGCAGCGGAATGTGAAGGTGAAGGCAGCGGCGTTTCAGCGCGTCGCCCAGATCGCGCACGTTGTTGGAGGTCAGGAAGACCATGGGCGCGACGTCGGCCTTGATCACGCCGATCTCGGGAATCGAGACCTGGAAGGCCGAGAGGATCTCCAGCAAGAACGCCTCGAAGGCCTCGTCGCTCTTGTCGATCTCGTCGATCAGCAGCACCGCGCCGCCCGGCGTGCGCAGGGCCTGGAGCAGGGGCCGTGGCTCTAGGAACGGTTCGGAAAAGAAGAGTTCGCCCGCGCCGTCCAGCCGGGCCATCGCCGTGGCCATGTCCGGCGCGCCGGCCAGGCTCGCGCCCATGTGGTCCTTCAGGATCTGGGTGTAGAGCAGCTGCTTGCCGTACTTCCACTCATACAGGGCGCGGGATTCGTCGAGGCCCTCGTAACACTGCAGGCGGATCAGCGGCAGGCCGAGCATGGCGGCGGCGGAAAGCGCCAGCTCCGTCTTGCCGACGCCGGCCACGCCTTCCACCAGGACCGGCTTCTGCAGGTGCGCGGCCATGTAGAGCGACGTGGCGATCCGGCGGGAGGCGATGTAGCCGATCTTGCCGAGACCCTCGATGATGCTATCGACGGAGGCGAGTGACGCGGCGGCGATTTCGGCTGGCAAGTGAGGGTTTCCTGGATGACGCTCGGGCTTCTTCCTAAGCGGGGCGGGCGACGATGACCATCGATCCAAAGGTTCTCGACGAGATGCCGGCCGAGCCGCTGGAGATCATCGGCCCGAAGATCCGCAACGGCGATCTCCTGCTCTGCGCCGCCCACGATCCCTTCTCCCGCCTGATCGGCTGGAGCACCAAGAGCCCGTGGAGCCACGTCGGCTTCGCCTGGCGCTGGCCGGAGGTGGACCGCATCCTGGCCATGGAGTGTGTCCAGAAGATCGGGGTTCACGTGGTGGGCATGGAGCGCTTCATCAGCCAGACCAGCAGCGGCCAGAAGCCCTACCCCGGCAAGATCGTGCTCGCCCGCCACGACGACATCGCCGCCATCAGCGATCTTGGACCTCTGGTGGACGACGCCATCGATCTGATGGGCGATCCGTTTTCGACGGGCGAGGTCGTCAAGATCGCCACCCGCATCGTTTTCGGGCGTTCCCATCGCCACACGCCCGAGCCTTTGAAGGCCAAGGACGAAATGATCTGTTCCGAATATGTCGATCGCTGCTACCAGCGCGTCGGCGTTCACATTACGTGGGACGGCAAGGGCTTCATCGCTCCGGCCGACATCGCCAACGACGCAAAGGTGCGCGCCGTGGCGCGGTTCGAGACAAGGTAGGCGCGCCGCCTGCCCGGTTCTCCGCCTCGCGCGCCGGCGCGGGTCTCGATAAAGGATTGTGATGCTCAAAGGCCTCTATGACTGGGTGATGAGGCTCTCGGGCTCGCGCCACGCCGGCTGGGCGCTGGCGTGCATCGCCTTCGCCGAAAGCGCCTTTTTCCCGATTCCCCCCGATGTGATGCTGGCGCCGATGGTGCTGGCCAGGCCGGAGCGGACCTGGCGCTACGCGGCGATCTGCGTGGCGTCGTCGGTTTGCGGCGGGATGCTGGGGTATCTCATAGGCTACTCGCTTCATGACCTCGCTCACCAAATCCTCGACGCCACGGGTGGCGGCGGCGCCGAGGCGTGGATCGAAGCGCATGTGAAGCGCTCGGGCGTCCTGCTGATCCTTGGGCTTGGGCTGCTGCCGATCCCGTTCAAACTGATCACCATCACCTCGGGCCTGATCCCCATCCCATTGTGGCAACTCGTGGCCGCCAGCGTCGTGACCCGCAGCGCCCGTTTTTTCGGCGTCGCGGCCCTGGTGAAACGTTTCGGCCCCGGCCTGCTGCCGGTGCTGGAAAAGCGGCTGATGCTGGTGGGCGGGGTGGTGCTCGTGCTGCTGGTGGCGGTGGTGGCCGCGGTCAAGTTGCTGAAGTAGCGCGCTGTTTCGCTACGCGCGCGGCGACATAGGCCCCCGCGAGATTCTCGCAGGCGACCCTCAGGATCGCCCCCTGCGCGTCCGGCAGGCGCTCGCCGGTTACCCGCGTGACCACCTCGCGCCAGTCCGTGCCTCGCCCCGCGATCACGGCGGGTTCGCAGAGCGCGGCGAGGAGGGCGGCGCTGGAGGAGCCGGCGTGGCCCAGCACCGCCTCGATCCGGGCGCCGGCGGCGAGGCGGACGTCGCTGAAGCCGTCCGCGGTGCGGGAGCGGTCGACGCGGGGCGTGATGTCGCCGCCGCCGCTGACGACGCGATGGAGGATGGCGATATCGTCCTGAAGGCGGCGCACGGCTTGATAGGCGTCGGGGCCGAGCTTGCCCCTGGCCAGGAAGAGATCGAAGACATCCTGGCGACGCGCGCAGGTCACGCGGCCCAGGTGATCGGTGACCACGCGGACGGCGGCGTTGGACGGAAGGGCAAGGGCCGCGGGATCGATCGCCGGGACCTCCGGCTCCCGCGCCTGCGCCTGCAGCCGGGCCTCGACGCGGCGTCGCATGATCTCGGCGGGATCCGCCGGGCGATGGGTCTTGCGGTGGCGGGGCATGCGGCTAGGCCAGGAACCTTGCATATTCGCGCAACAGGTCCTCGACGGAGGGGCCGCGCGGTCCCTTGATCAATTTGGCGTGGTCTCGGCAATAGCGCGTCGGCGGCTCGCAGGGGCGGCAGCAGGAGCGCGTTTCAGCCCCTTCGCCGCCCACGGGAAAGGCGCATTCTCCGTGTTTCCGGGTGAGCCAGGGGCGCGACTGGCAGGGTTGTTTTTGCGCGGAAATGGGCTAAACCATACCCAAGTATTACATTCTGCAATAAGATTGTAAAGTGCAAATATTTGCGGTTTGCAGGATGGACGTTTTGCGCGGGCGTTGCATAATGCGGTCATGGTCAGAACGCCACAGAAGAATTTCCTCCGCGCTTGGCGCGAACATCGCCGGATGACCCAAGCCAAGTTGGCCGAGGCGGTCGGCACCACCGGAGCGGTGATCAGCCTGCTCGAGTCCGGCGATCGCGGATTGTCGGACAAGTGGCTGCGCGTGCTCGCGCCGGTGCTGGGCACGCGGCCCGGACACTTGCTGGAGGTCGATCCGGCGGACGTTTCCACCGACATTCTGGATATCTGGGCGGGGATCCCCGAAGAGCGCCGTCAGCAGGCGCGCGATGTCCTCGCCACCTTCCGCATCCACGAGGAGGGCGAAGCGACGGAGGGGCCGAAGGTCGTCGAGTCTCTCGCCACGCGCCGCAAATCGCTCAGCTCAACGCCCCAGCCAGCCCCAGCCCAGCGGCGGCGGCCAGGAGCCAGAGGGGATTGAGCCGGCTGCGGTAGGCGACCACCGCCACCGCGAGGCTCACCAGAGCCAGCTTCCAATTCCGATCGGCCCCCTTGATCAGGATAAAGGGCCGTCACGCTCACGAGGCCGACGGTGACCGGCGCCAGCGCCGCCATCGTCACGACCCGCCAGCGCGCGCCGCGCGCGCGATCCCACGCCTTGTCCACCCAGTAGGACAGCAGGCACGACGGAGCGCACATCGCCAGGGTGGCGACCAAGGCCCCCGGCAGGCCCGCCGCCTTCCAGCCGACGAGGGTGGAGATCATGAAATTCGGTCCGGGCGCGGCCTGGGCTATGGCGAAGAGGCTGGTGAACTCCGCGCTTGTCATCCAGTGGCGAACCTCCACCGCCTGGCGTTGCATCTCCGGCACGACGCCGTTGGCGCCGCCGAAGGCGAGGAGCGAGAGCAGGCTGAACTGCACGACCAGCGTGACGAGGATGTCGCCCTGTCCCTTCACCGCGCTGTCCGCCAGACGAGGGCCAGACTGATCGGCGCGGCCACGGCCAGCACGGCGGGCAGGGGAAACCTCAGCCAGCCCACGCCCACGAAGACCAGGGCGACGATCGGCAGGGCGGTCCAGGGGCGGGAAATCACCACGGGCCGGGCGATCTTGGCCACTGTCGCCGCCACCAGTCCGGCCGCCGCCGCCCCGAGGCCGAGCAGAAGATCGGGCGCGCGGCCCACGGCGCCATAGCGATCGTAGAGCGTCGCGAGGCCCAGAACGATCGCCACGGGGGCGAGCGTCAGACCGCCGAGCGCGGCCATGGCGCCCAACGCGCCGGCGCTGCGCGACCCGACCACGACGGAAAGATTGACGATGTTCGGCCCCGGCAGCGATTGGCAGAGCGCCAGGGTTTCGGTGAAGTCCAACTCGCTCATCCAGCCCCGACGCTCGACAAGCATCCGTCGGGCGAAGGGCAGCACGCCGCCGAATCCCGACAGGCCGACACCCAGAAAAGCGAGGAAAAGCGCGCGCGCTCCAGGCGCGGGCTGATTCGCGTCCTCGGCGATCATCTTTTCATATTGCAATTTGTAAGACGCGAATTATAATTGCTATATGCAAGCCGATCCGAATAGTCAAATCCATGCCCTCGACGCTTATTCACGCGAATTTATCCACGGTTCGCAATATCCGGCTGTGGCCGCGCGTGACCTCGGCCGACTCGCCGCCCTCGCCAGGGCGATCATGGACGATCTCGACGACTGGGGCGACCGCCTGGCGACCATGAACTGCGTGCGCGCCTATGCGCGCGCGCGGGCCGCGTTGCTGGTCATGGAATCGGTCTTCGACGAGGTGCTGACGCCGCCGGCGTGCCGCGTCCTCGCCGCGGAGATCGATCTCCTGGCTAGTCCTTCTCCGCCACGCTCTGCGATATCAGAGCCGGGCGCAGGCTGAAGGCATAGCCTCGAAGACCGGCCGCCGAACCACCGCCACTACCGCCCGTCTCGGCGTCGGGATCCGGCGGCGGCGGCGCGATCGGCGAGAGCTTATGCGCGACGAGGTCGGCGTTTCGCGCCGCCAGATCGCCGGCGGCCAATTTGTCGAAACGACCGGCGATGTCCTTCTCCTGGTCCTCGAGGACCTGGGCGCGCACACCCAGATAGCCGGCCGGCGCGCCCTCATAGGATTGGATCGCGCCATAGAGCTGGTCGGTGTGTTCGCGCAGGCGTTCCTCGCCGGTGATGGCACCGCCTTCCTTGGTGGCGACGATCTCCTTGCGCAGGACGTCGGCCTTGGCGGAGAGGTCGCTCAGCTGCGCCTTCAGGGGATCGCCGTCCGGCAAGCCCGCGGCCTTGGCCTCCGCGCCCTGACGAACGGCGTTGATCCGCGCGACCAGAGCGGTCTCCTTGGAGAACAGGCGGCTGACGCGCATGGCGGCGTCGAACTGCTTTTGTCGGTCGGCCAGGGAGAAGGTCGCGCGGCGGTCGAGTGTGATGGCCAGGGGCTGGGTCAAGACCGTCGAGCCGCTGGTGATCCGCGCGGTGTAGGCTCCGGGCATCATCCGGGGACCCTGCACCGAATTGAACGCGATCTGGGCGGCCGGCGGCGCGTGCGGGGCGGGCGCGCGCATGCCCCAGAAGACGCGATTGATCCCCGGTCGCTTCGAAGCCGGCAGGGTGTCGAGCACCTTGCCCGAGGCGTCGAGAATCTCGATCTTCAACTTGCCGAACAGGTGCCGCTGCGGCTGATAATAGGTGATCACCGCGCCATCCGCCGGATTGTCGCCGACGAAGCTGGCGTCGCCAATCGACCAGCCGCCGTTGGCCTGGATCCGCTGTTGAACCGGGCGCGCGGGGAGGAAGGTCAGGGGCGCGCCCATGATCTTGTCGTCCAGCGCGCGCAGGGGCGTCAGGTCGTCGATGATCCAGATCCCCCGGCCGTGGGTGGCCAGGACGAGATCGTGGTCACGGGTCTGGAAGGCGAGGTCGTGGACCGGCACATCGGGCAGGTCGCCGCCCTTGAACTGCGCCCAGCGCTTGCCGCCGTCCGGAGAAATCCACAGGCCGAACTCCGTCCCGGCGTAGAGCAGGCCGGGCTTTTCCGTATCTTCCTTGATCACCCAGACCTGGCCGCGCATGGCGCCGCCGGGCCCGGCGATCCGCGTCCAGTGCGCGCCGTGGTCGGCGGTGCGGTAGATGTAGGGATTGAAGTCGCCGAAAGTGTGCCGGTCGAAGGCGGCGTAGGCGACCGCCGGATCGTAGGGGCTGGCCTCGACCCAGGACACCCAGGACGCGGGCGGGACGCCGACGGTCTTGGTCAGGTTCGACCAGCTCTTGCCGCCGTCGCGGGTGAGCTGAAGATTGCCGTCGTCGGTCCCGACCCAGATCTCGCCCGCCGCCTTGGGCGACTCGCTGATCGAATAGATCGTGGTGTGCGTCTCGGCGGCGGAGTTGTCGACGGTGATGCCGCCGCTCTCCTCCTGCTTCTGCTTTTCCTTGTCGTTGGTGGTGAGGTCGGGAGAGATCTTCTCCCAGTTCTGGCCATGGTCCCGGCTGCGGAAGAGATACTGCGCGCCGATATATATCGTCCCGATTTCGTTCGGGCTGACCGCGATGGGCGTATTCCAGTTGAAGCGCAGCTTTTCGGGGGAGTCCGACTTCGGCTGGATATCCCTCGCCTCCAGCGTCTTGCGATTGACGCGGGCGATCGCGCCGCCCTGGCTCTCGACATAGGCGAACTCGGTGGGCGCGGAGGGGTCGGCCCAGGCCCAGAAGCCATCGCCGCCGCCCAGGTTTTCCCATCGGCCGCTGGTGATCCCCCCGGGGTAGGCGCTGTCTCCGGCCCAGGCGCTGTTGTCCTGTAGCCCGCCGTAGACCTGATAGGGGTCCTTATCGTCCACGCTGACGTGGTAGAACTGCGAGATCGGCAGATTGTCCGCCTTCTGCCAGCGGTTGGCCCCGTCGTAGCTGATGTAGAGGCCGCCATCGTTGCCCGTGACGATGTGTTTGGCGTTGACCGGGTCGATCCACACCGCGTGGTGATCGCTGTGAGCACTTTCCGCGACGGCCGAGAAGCTCTTGCCGCCATCTTCCGAGGCGATCAGCGACAGGTCGGTCTTGAAGACGTGGTTCGGATTGGTCGGATCGACGATCAGATTGGCGAAATAGAACGGCCGCCAGACCATGTTCTGGCTGCGGTCGCGCGTCGACCAGGTCTTGCCGCCGTCGTCGGAGCGGAAGAGCTGGCTGCGCACCCCCTCGACGAAGGCGTACACGATCTTCGGGTCCGACGGCGCGAAGGCGATCGCCTGGCGGCCCCACGGCCCCTTCGGCAAACCCCCCGCGCCTTTCAGCGTGGCCCAGGTCGCGCCGCCGTCCTCGCTGACCATCAGGTCGCTGGCCGAGGGCTGGTCCGGTCCGGCGCCGCCGGAGCGGAAGCCCCAGCCGGTGCGGCGAAAATCCCAGAGACCGGCGAAGAGCTTGCGCGGGTTCTTCGGGTCCATCGCCACGGTGGAGCAACCGGTCGAAAAATTGCCGCCCTTGAGGATCAGCGCCCAGGTCTTGCCGCCGTCGGTGGTCTTGTACAGGCCCCGCTCGGCGCTGTCGCTCCACAGCCGTCCCGGCACGCAGGCGTAGACGGTGTCGCTGCTGCTGGGGTCGACGACGATCTTGGCGATGTGCTCGGCGTTCGGCAGACCCATCTTGGTCCAGGTCTCGCCGCCATCCGTGGTCTTGTAGATGCCGTCGCCGATGGAGACGCTGTTGCGCATCCAGCTCTCGCCCGTCCCCGCCCAATAGGTGTCGGGATGCGAGGGATCCAGCGCGAGCGCCCCGATCGACTGAGAGGTCTGCTTGTCGAAGATCGGCCGGAACGTCGTGCCGCCGTCGGTGGACTTCCAAACCCCGCCAGACGCCGCGCCGATCAGGAGCGTGGTCTTGCCGTCCGCCTCGACCCGTCCGGCGATGGCCGCGATCCGGCCGCTCATCGAGGTCGCGCCGATATTGCGCGCGCCGAGGCCCGAGACCGAGGCGGAGTCGAAGGGGACGCTCTTGGGCGCGGCGGCGAGGGGGCCGCTCAGCATGGCGCCGGCGGAGAGGGCGATCAGCGAGATCGAAGCACGCATAGCGAACATCCTAGTGAGAAACCGGCGGGGTCGGAGACGCGCCGGGCTTCCCCGGCGCGGAGGTCTTGGCGGGCTTCTTGTCTTCCGGAAGCGGGGCGGCGGCCGAACTCGCGGCGGGCGCGGCGGGGCGTTCGTAAAGCGTCGCCCCTGTCGGGCCATTGGCGGCCACGGTATCGTAAGTCACGCGCTGCTGTTGTTGCGGAACGCCCTTGGGTCCATTCGAAATCTCGAAGGGAAAATAGACCCCGTTGACCTTCTCGTAGTCGCCATAGTCCGTCTGGGTATAGACGTCCGAGCCGCGAACCTTCTGGTGCGTCACCATGCGGACCGGAAGGAAGGCGTCGGGATCGATGTACCAGGTCTCGTCGTCGCCGTTCTTGAGCGTGGCGCGGATGACATAGGCCGGCGCGTCGTCGATGTCGGTGACCCCGAGGTTCTCCAGCGTCGCGCCCTTGGCGGCGGCGTCGATCAAAGGGGTCTCAAAATCCGCCTCTTCCTGGAGGCTCTTGGTGTCGTCGACGGAGAGGTCTTCGGGATCCTTGCGGCCCTGGAACGGCTGGATCTGCCATCCGGTCGATCCGTTGTACGACTGCACCAACGTGAGGCCCTGCAAGGTGGCGTTGATGCGCACCGAGCCCGGCCGGTCGATGGTTTCCTCGAACTTGAGCACCACGTCGAAGCCGCCGGGACGCATGGTCCCGGTCATCTTGACGCCATGGATCGCCCGGATCGCCGGAAGGCCGCCCCGCGCGGCGGTATAGCGGGCCACGATCGCCTCGGTCGAAAGCGCGGGCGCCCTCGATTGCGCCAAAACCCATCCCGGCGCGGCCACGCCGACGACCGCGAGCGCCAAGATGCCACGCCTCATGAAAAGTCCCTCGAGTTCAACCCAGTTGAGAACGTTATCGATCAACTCCCCCGCGATTGGAACAGGGCTCCACGTTACACCTTGGCAATGATCACGATCCCAACTTCGACTTCAGAAAAGCCGCCGCCTGAGCGTAGCCGGACACCGCGTCCGCGCTCGGCGCGCCGTCCGCGCCATCCACCGCGATCTGCAGCTTCCCCAGGCGCTCGACGATGACGGGCAGGTCCTTGTCGGCCGGCGCTGCCTTGATCGCCGCCAGCGCGCGCCCGCGATCGGCCTCTATGCGTCGGGCAAGGTCGAAGGCCGCGCGATAGTCGCCGGGCGCGGCTTTCACGCGAGGGTCGGGAACAACGTCCAGGGGCTTACGCAAGGTCTTGCCGTTCGCCGTCATCACGACGCTGTAGCGTCCGGGCGGCGCCCACACCGCGCCGATGCGGAAGTCAGGCGTGGCGCCGACCGGCAAGGCGTAGCGCAGGTCCCAGACGAAACGATGCGCGCCCTTTGTGGCCGCCGGCGGCGGAGCGCGGGGCAACCACTCCGGCGCGCTGTCGATGCCTTGCAGATTTGGCGCGGGATCCGGGTCCGCGCTGCTGAAATGGCGCACGAGGCCGCCCGCGGCGTCCTCGATACGCAGGTCGACCGGACCGTCGGCGCCGAGTGAATAGTCGATCGCCGCCCCGAACACCGGATTGGCCGCGAGCGGCTCGTCCTTGGGCATCGGCGTTCCGGTAAAGCCGAAGGGCCGGAAACGCACCGCAACGGCCGGCGTGAAAAGCCGGGCGCCGCCTGCCTCCGCGCCGGCGAGATCGCGAAGGGGCGCGATGTCGTCCAGGACATAGAATCCCCGCCCGTGGGTGGCGATGACGAGATCGTCGCCGTGGACCGTGATGTCGCGCACCGAGGTCGTCGGCAGCCCTGCTTCGAGCGGGGACCACGACCCGCCGTCGTTGAACGACACGAAGGCTCCGCGCTCGGTCCCGGCATAGAGCAGGCCGCGCTTCACCGGGTCTTCGCGGATCACGTTCACCGTGGTGTCCAGCCCGGCGGTGATGGCGCTCCACGATCGCCCGCCGTCCCGCGTGCGCATGGCGTAGGGCTTGCGATCGTCCAGGCGGTGGCGGTCGATCGCCAGATAGGCAACCTCGGAATTGAAATGCGAGGGCTCGACGACCCCGATTTTCCACCATGGGCCAAGGCCTTTTGGCGTGACCTCCGTCCAGTTCGCGCCGTCGTCGCGGGTGCGCCAGACCAGGCCGTCGTCGGTGCCGGCCCAGACCTCGCCCCGGTCACGCGGTGAGGGGCCGATGGCGTAGACCACGCCCTTGCGGGCGCCTGGACCGTCGACGTCCGCCGCGGTCGGCGCATCGAGAGTCGCTGGAACGCCGGGGTCGGGCCGGGTCAGGTCCGGGCTGATCGGCGTCCAGTGGTCTCCGCCGTCGCGTGTGCGGAAGATGCGCTGATTGGCGAAATAGAGGCTTTTGCGATCCGCGCCGAAGACCAGGGGCAGCGTCCAGGTTCCACGATATTCGCCGGGGGTCGCCAGCGTGGGATCGACACTCTTCACCTGACCGGTGCGCTTGTCGAGCTTGTCGACGCGACCGCCATAGATCGTGTCCGGATCATCGGGATCGGGCGCCATATTGTCGCTCTCGCCGCCGGCCGCCGACTCGTGGAACTGGCTCATATTGATCCCGTCCCACAGACTGCCGCCCCGGCTTGGCACATCCGCGGCGCCGCTGTCCTGCTGCGCGCCGTAGACCCGGTAGGGAAAGGCGTTGTCGGTGGCGACGTGATAGAACTGCCCGGTCGGCTGATTGAACCACGAACTCCAGGTCTGGCCGCCGTTCAGAGTGACGAGCACGCCCTGGTCCACGCCCAGGATGCGACGGGCGGGATCGGCGGCGTCGATCCAGAGATGGTGATAGTCGTCGCCGGTCGGATCACCCTTGACCGGCAGGAAAGTCTTACCGCCGTCGTCCGAACGCAGCACGATGGTGTCGCAGACCCAGACCTCGTCGGCGTTGGCCGGGTTCACCGTCGGCTCCCCGAAATACCAGCCGCGCTGCCAGATGCGGGCGTCGCCGCTGGTCTTCACCCAGTTCGCGCCGTCGTCGTCCGAGCGATACATGCCGCCGCCGGCCTTGGAGTCGATCAGGGCGTAGATCCGGTCCGGCGCGGCGGGGCTGACCCCGAAGCCGATCCGGCCCGTCGTCGCGGGGAGGCCGTGACCGGCAAGCGGGGCCCAGGTCGCGCCACCGTCGACCGACTTGTAGATCCCCCCGCCCGGCCCACTCGATGGCGGGTAGACGTTCCACGGCGGCCGCCGCGTCTGCCAGAGCGCGGCGTAGACCACGCCGGGGTCGCCCGGCTTGAACGCCAGATCCACGGCCCCCGTGTCGGCGTCCTTGAACAGAACCTTCGTCCACGTCTCGCCGCCGTCGATGGAGCGAAAGACACCGCGCTCTTCATTCGGCCCATAGGGGTGGCCGAGCGCGGCGACCAGGAGCCGGCGCGGATCGCGGGGGTCGACCAAGATGCGCGCTATCTGCTGGCTGTCCTTCAGCCCGATCGCCGACCAGGTCTTCCCGCCGTCGCGGGAGCGAAACATCCCCTCGCCCTGGGCGATGTCGGAGCGCATGTCGGACTCCCCGGTGCCGACATAGAGGGTTTTCGGATCGGACGGCGCCACCGCCAGCGCGCCGATCGAGCCCACCGCGACGGTGTCGAAGATCGGGTTCCAGGTCCGCCCGGCATCCCGCGTCTCCCACACGCCACCGTTCACCGACCCGAAATAGAAGTGCAGTCGATCGTCGCTCGCGCCCGCCACCGCCAGCGCCCGCCCGCCCCGGAAAGGCCCGATCGACCGCCAGCGCAGCATGGCGTAGTCGGCCGGCGTCACGGCGGCCGCGCACACGCTGGCCATTGTCAGGGCCGCAAAGCAGAGTGCCGCCGGCAGTTTGATCGTCATTCCGCTCTACCTCGAAGGCGCGGCGGTTTGGGAGCCCAATAACCCGCGCTTGCGCGTCACAAAACACTCATCCTTGTGGATGATCCACGCCCCTCCCGGCAACCCTCATCGACTAACCGAGGCGCCCCACCGTGATGTGCGGGCCGCCAGCGCGCTCCTACCGCGCCTTTTGGCGTGCGGAGCAGCGATCGGGAAATTGCCCAGACCTACGATCGAGGCGTCGGCGGCGTTTCAACCCTCGCCACATACCGCCTGACGAAATCCCGCTCTCACCAGGCGGCGATCTTCTCCGCCTCATGGTGACTGATCGGGTGGTGCGCGCGCGCGTGATCTTCTTCGGCCAGAAGTCTGACCGCCTCCAGCGCGGCCATGCAGCCCATGCCCGCGGCGGTGACCGCTTGGCGGTAGACATCGTCGGTGACGTCGCCCGCGGCGAAGACGCCCTTGATCGCGGTCTCGGTCCTGCCCGGTTCGACGTGGAGGTAGCCGGCGGCGTCCATTCGAAGCTGACCCTTGAACAGTTCGGACGCCGGGGCGTGACCGATGGCGACGAAGAAGCCGTCGCAGGGGATTTCGCGGGGTTGGCCGGTCAGCGTGTCGCGCACGGTGATCCCGGTAACGCCGAGCGGGGACTCCGTTCCATTCACCGCTTCCACGGATTGATTCCAGATCACCTCGATCTTCGGATTGGCGAAGAGACGTTCCTGCAGGATCTTCTCGGCGCGGAACTCGTCGCGGCGATGGATGACGGTCACCTTCGACGCGAACTTGGTGAGGAACAGCGCCTCTTCCACCGCGGTGTTACCGCCGCCGGCGACCACGACCTCCTTGCCGCGATAGAAGAAGCCGTCACAGGTCGCGCAGGCCGAGACGCCGAAGCCCTGATATTTGGCCTCCGTCGGAAGGCCCAGCCATTTGGCCTGGGCGCCGGTGGCGATGATCAAGGTCTCGGCGAGCCACTCCGCGCCTGAATCGCAGATCAGACGATACGGACGCGCGGAAAGATCGGCGGCGACCACGATATCGTTCACGATCTCGCAGCCGACATGCTCCGCCTGCTCGCGCATCTGCTCCATGAGCCAAGGACCCTGGATGACGTCGGCGAAGCCGGGATAGTTTTCCACATCGGTGGTGATCGTCAGCTGGCCCCCCGGCGTCAGGCCGGCGATCAGGACGGGGTTCAGCAGAGCGCGCGCGGCGTAGACCCCGGCGGTATAACCCGCCGGACCCGCGCCGAGGATCAGGCAACGGACACGCCTCGCCTCAGCGCCTTTCAGCGGTTCGCTCATCGAACCGCTCAGACCCACTCCACCTTGGTGATCTCATAGGCCTTGACGCCGCCGGGAGTGTTCACCTCGACGACATCGCCGGTCTCCTTGCCGATCATCGCCCGCGCGATGGGAGAGATGATCGAGATCTTGCCCGATCCGACATCCGCCTCATGCTCTCCGACGATCTGATAGCGCGCCTTGTGTTCGGTGTCCTCGTCGACCACGCTGACCGTCGCGCCGAACTTGACCTGGGCGCCGGAGAGTTTCGAGACGTCGATGATCTGGGCGCGGGCCATGCGGTCCTCGATCTCGGCGATGCGCCCTTCGATCCAGCCCTGACGGTCCTTGGCGGCGTGATATTCGGCGTTCTCCGAAAGGTCGCCATGCTGACGCGCCTCCCCGATGGCGGCGGTGATCGCCGGCCGGTCCTGCGTCTTCAATCGCCTCAATTCTTCGTCCAGGGTATGAAAACCCCCGACGGTCATCGGAACTTTTTCCATGAAGTCTTGGCTATGCCGCCCTTGTGAAAGTCGTGGCTCGCGTGCGCGAAGGCTCGCGGCCGGGGGCGGCGAAGATAGTTTGTCGGGCGGCGAAATTCAAGTTTCCCTCTGGTGTAGCCCGCGGTCGCGGGCGCGAACTTGACGACGCGGGCCGGCGGCGCGAGACATTCTTTCCTCGAGGAGGAACGCCGTGATGTCGATCGCCGGCCGGTGCGGAAGCATGCTGATCGCGGGCCTTCTATCGCTTGGCGCCGGACCAACCCTTGCGTCGGGAGGCGGCGGCGGCGGGGGCGGCGGCTCGCTGCCGAGCGCCTCGGCGCCGCAGTACGATCCCGCCGCGGAGTACCGCAAGGCCATCGAGGCGCTCGACGCCCAGAAGTTCAAGGACGCCGACCGGGCGCTGGGCCACGTGCTCGACGTTGCGCCGAAAGAGCCAAACAGCCTCTTCGCCATGGGTCTTGCCAAGGCTGGGGAGAACGACCTGAAGGGAGCCGCGCGTTTCTTCGACAAGGCGGTGAAGTCGGATCCCGACCACCCCGGCGCGCGCCGCGAACTGGCCCTGACCGAGATCAAACTGGGCCAGGCGGACAAGGCCGGAGCCGAACTCGCAACCCTCAAGTCGGAGGCGGCCAAGTGCGCGGATAGCTGCCCGCAGGCGGCGCAACTCAAGTCGGACATCTCGCTGGTCGAGAGCGCGCTGACCCCGCCCGCGCCCAAGCCCACGGCCGCCCTGTCGCCGCCGAGCCTGATCTTCGCCAGCGCCGCCCAAGGCGACCGATCGTATGTCGACGCCGTCCGGCTGATAAATCTGCACCGCTATGAGGCGGCGCTCGAACAGCTCAAGGCCGCGCAACGCGCCTTTGGTCCGCACCCCGACGTCCTCACCTATCTGGGCTACGTCAACCGCAAGCTTGGCCGCCTCGACGAAGCCGAACGCTATTACAGCGAGGTGCTGGCGATCGCGCCCGGGCATGTCGGCGCGACCGAATACTATGGCGAGCTGAAGGTGGAGCGGGGCGACATCCCCGGGGCCCAACGGCTCCTGGCCAGCCTGGAGCGGTCCTGCGCCTATGGTTGCGTCGAAGAGGACGATTTGCGGCGGTGGATCGTCGCCGGCCACGAGCCCTGAGAAGAGCCAAGCCCGCGGTCTGGCCCGGCCTGATCGCAACGGCCGGCGGCCTCATCCTTCTTCTCGCCGGCGCCGCGGAGGGCCTGGCGCCGAAGGCGTTTCCTCTGCGGGCTCTCCGATGGGTGGCGGCGGACGCCGATCCGGTCAAGGCGCTGACGCATCAGCCCGCGGAATGCCTGGCCATCAAGGCTCACGGGGCCGCCAGCTATGGCGTCGAGGTCGGTCGCGCCGCCTTCCGCACGCCTCTGCTTCTGGGCGGTCAGGCCGCGAGGGCGGGGCTCAGCTGCGAGAGCTGCCACCGCAATGGGCGCGCCAATCCGAACTTCTTCTTCCCCGGCCTTTCCGGCGCGCCAGGGACGGCGGACGTTACCTCCGCCCTCTTCAGCATGGTGCGGGACGACGGCGTCGACAATCCCAGAACTATCCCCGACCTCGGGGGCGACAAGCGGCGGTTGAAAATCGACCAGGGCGGCGATGGCGCGGCGCTTCGGACCTTTATCCGCGGCCTCGTCGTCGACGAATTCGCCGGCGCCGAGCCGCCGCCCGCGGTTTTGGACGGCTTGGTCGCCTATGTTCGCGCGCTCGACCCCAGGATTTGCGCCGGACGGGGAGAAGAGCGCCTCCGCGCCGCCCTGACCGTCTCCGACGCCACGCGCGCGGCTCGGGCGGGGCTGGGCGCTCTTGAACGCGGCGATGTCACGACAGCGGTGCTGATGGTGGAAGCGGCGCGCTCACGCCTGGGACAACTGGACGAACGCTACGCCGCGACGGGACTGGAGACCGATCGGGCCGCGATCCGGACCGCCGCGTTGAATCTCGGCGACATCCTGTCCCGCGTTCGCGCGTCCGATCCGCTGGCGCGGTTTCGGCTCATGTCTTGGCTGGCCGACGTCCCGCGATGGGCGTCATTCTTGGCGCGCGACGAGCATCGGTCGTTCTACGCCGAGCGGCCGTTGCGGGCGGCGATGGGACTGGCCTCCGACGACAGACCCGGGAAATGAAGCGGACTCAAATCCCGCTCAACGGACGGAGAACCCGCCGTCGATGACGAGCTCGGCCCCCGTCACGTAGCGGGATTCGGGGCCGGCCAGCCACAAAACGCCGTTGGCGATGTCCTCGGGGAGGCCCTTCACGCCGAGGGGAACGGCCATGCTGGACAGGGCGTCGAGGTCGGGCGGCGTGTTCGTCGGGGGGCCGTTTCCGTCCATGATGCCCCGCCAGATCGGAGTCTCGATGATGCCTGGGTGGACGGAATTCACCCGCACGCCGTCCTTGGCCGCCGCGCATTCCAGCGCCACCGCCTTGGTGAAAAGCCTGACCGCGCCCTTGGTCGCGCTATAGGCCGCCAGCGTGGGCGAGCCCTTGATGCCCGCGACCGACGACATGTTGACGATCGAGCCGCCGTTCCCCGCTTCGCGCATCAGGGGAAGGCCGTGTTTGACCCCCAGGAAGACGCCTTCGACGTTGATCGCCTGCTGCCGGCGAAAGTCCGCCAGGCTCATCTGGGTGATGCTGGGGCAGGACAGTCCGATACCGGCGTTGTTGACCAGGATGTCCAGCCGCCCGAAGTCGCGTTTCACCGTGGCGACGATCTCGATCCAGGCCTCTTCCGAGGTCACGTCGTGATGAAGATAGCGCGCGGCCGCGCCGATTTCCCGCGCCAGGGCCTCGCCCATGGGGTCCTGAATATCGGTGATGACCACGCTCGCCCCTTCGGCGGCGAGGCGTCTGGCGCAGGCCGCGCCGATGCCGGACGGGCCGCCGGTGACGATGGCGACCTTGCCGCTGAGTTGGTCCATGGCTATTCCTCCGGAATTGTCAGTCGCACGTCTCGAGATCGGCCGGGCCGGTCTTGGTGACGTCGAGATCGGTGATCAGGCCGTTGGCGAGGGAATAGACCCAACCGTGGACCGCGAGCTCCGCTCCGGCCGCCCAGGCGTCCTGGACGAAGACGTCGGAGGCGACGTTCCGGACTTGTTGGATCACATTGAGCTCGCACAGGCGGTTCAGCCGCGCGTCCTGGTTTTCGATGGCTTCGAGGTCGCGCCGGTGGCTGTGATAGACCTCGCGTATCGGGTGCAGCCAATGATCGACCAGACCCCGCCGCTTGCCGTCCACCGCCGCCGCCACGCCGCCGCAGCCGTAGTGGCCGACGACCATGACGTGCTTCACCTTCAAGACCTCAACCGCGAACTGCAGGACAGAGAGATAGTTGGCGTCCTGTGGAGGGGCGAGATTGGCGACGTTGCGGTGGACGAAGAGCTCGCCGGGATCGAGATCGACGATCTCGTTGGCCGGCACGCGGCTGTCCGAACAGCCGATCCAGAGATAGTCCGGGGCCTGCTGATGGCTGAGCCGTGCGAAAAAGCCGGGATCGGCGGCGAGCTTGCGCTCGGCCCACCTCAGATTATTGCCTTTCAGGTGTTCGAGCATGTCTCGGGCTCCAGAGGCGATGTCCCCGCATGAGCGACGGGCCGCGATTCCACGACCTAGACTATCGGTCCAAAGGCGGCGTGGCGACCGCGACGATCAACCGGCCGCGTTATCGCAACGCCCAGGGCTATCGCATGCCCGGCGAGATCGACCGCGCCTTCGACCTGGCGCGGGAAAAGCGTCGGCGAGAAGGATTTCCTTGGAGGCGGCGCCTCAGTCTCCGACGATCCCGACGGCCGCCGCTTCCACCGCCGCGTCGGCGTCGAGGCGATAGGCGCGATAAAGGTCCTGGATGTCGCCGGTCTGGCCGAAGCGGGTGACTCCGAGCGGCGAAACGCGGTGGCCGTGCACGCCGCCCAGCCAGGCGAGCGCCGCCGGCGGACCGTCGATCATCGTCACGAGCGCGGCGCCGCGCGGAACACCGGCCAGCAGGCGCTCCACGTGGGCGGCGGTGGGGCGACCCGACGCCCGCGTGGCCTGGGCGTCGAACCAACCGCGGCTCAAGCGGTCGGGACTGGTCACCGCCAACAGGCCGACGCCCGGGACGTCCTCGCAAATCTGCTCGAAAGCCGCCATCGCCTCGGTGGCGAGCACGCCGCAATAAACCAGGACGATTTCGGTGTCCGGCGCCGGTTCGACCCGCCAATAGGCGCCGGCGATGATCGCCTCGAGATCGCTCTGCGAGAGGTTCCGCGCGGGCTGCTCCATCGGCCGGGTGGAGAGGCGAAGGTAGATCGAGCCGCCGTCATCGGCCTGCATGTGGTGGAAACCCCAGCGCATGATCTCGGAGAGTTCGTCGACGAAGGCGGGTTCGAAATACTCCAGCTTGTCCTGCGCCATGCCGATGAGGGGGGTGTGGATCGACTGGTGCGCGCCGCCTTCCGGCGCGAGCGTGATCCCCGCCGGGGTCGCGACGAGCATGAACCGCGCATCCTGGTAGCAGGCGTAGTTCAGGGCATCGAGGCCGCGGTTGATGAACGGGTCATAGACCGTGCCGATCGGCATCAGCCGCTTGCCGAACAGCGAATGGGACAGGCCCGCGGCCGCCAGCATCAGGAAAAGATTGTTCTCCGCGATCCCGAGCTCGACATGCTGGCCCGTGGGCCTGGCCAGCCACTTTTGCGGCGAGGCGATGGCGGCGTCCTTGAAGGCGTCCGCGCGGTCATTGCGCGAGAAGAGGCCGCGCTGATTGACGAAGCCGCCAAGGTTCGTGGAGACCGTGACGTCCGGCGAGGTTGTCATGATGGCGTCCGCCAGTTCCCCGCCAGCGCGCGACAGATCGTTGAGCACCTTGCCGAAGGCGACCTGCGTCGACTGTCTCCCCGTGGGTTTGGGGAACGCCTCCCGCGAGGGCACGGCGATCTTGGCGGCGCTGTATCGGCGGGGGATGTTCGAGGCGAGGGGAGAGGCGTTCAGAAAGCGTCGGTACTCCGCCTCCGACCTCGGCAGGCCCTCGAAAAGATCCCACTCGTGGCCCTCCGCCACGCCCATCCCGGCGCGGAACTGTTCCATCTGCGCCTCGGTCATCAGACCGGAATGGTTGTCCTTGTGGCCCTGGAAGGGCAGACCGATGCCTTTGATCGTGTAAGCGATGAACAGGCGCGGCCGGTCGTCGGCGACGGCATTGAAGACCTCGATCAGGCGCTCCAGATCGTGCCCGCCAAGATTGGTCATCAGGGCGCCGAGGGCGGCGTCGTCGCGCCGGTCCAGCAGCGCCTTCACCCCCGGCTTGTCGCCGATCTCGGTCATTACCCTCGCCCGCCAGGCCGCGCCGCCCTGGAAGGTCAGGGTGGCGTACTGATCGTTCGGGCAGGCCTCGATCCATTCCTTAAGCGACTGCCCGCCCGGTTCGGCGAAGGCCTGTTCCTGCAGCCGCCCCCATTTCAGGATCACGATTTCCCAGCCGCAGGCGGCGAACATCTCGGCGAAGCGGTCGAACATCCGGTCCGAGGTCGTCGAGTCGAGGCTCTGGCGGTTGTAGTCGACGATCCACCAGGTGTTGCGCAGATCGTGTTTCGCACCCTCGATGATGCTCTCGTAGATGTTGCCCTCGTCCAGCTCGGCGTCGCCCAAGAGGGCGATCATGCGACCCTTGCGCCCGGGGGGCAGCCAGTCGCGGGCCTCGAGATAGTCCTGCACCAGGGAAGCGAAGGCGGTGACCGCGACACCGAGGCCCACCGAGCCGGTGGAAAAATCGACGTCGTCCTTGTCCTTGGTCCGCGACGGGTAGGGCTGCGCGCCGCCGAAAGCGCGGAAGCGCTCCAGCTGGTCGCGCGTCTGGCGGCCATAGAGGTACTGGATCGCGTGATAAGCCGGGCTGGCGTGCGGCTTCACCGCTACCCGGTCCTCGGGACGCAGCACCGCGAAATAGAGCGCCGAGAGGATCGTCGCGAGGGAGGACGACGAGGCCTGATGCCCGCCGACCTTCAGGCCGTCGCGGCTTGGTCGGATGTGGTTGGCGTTGTGGATCGTCCAGGCCGACAGCCAGTGCACCTTGCGGTCCAGCTCGGCGACGATGTCGAGATCCGCGTTGGTCGTCGGGAGGGCTTTCGCCTGGATTGTCACGATCTGCTGCTCAAGCCCCGGCGTCCAGCCGCGCCGCGTGCCAGCGCAGGTGATCGTCCATGAAGGAGGAGATGAAGAAATAGGAGTGGTCGTAGCCCGCCTGGCGGCGGAGCGTAAGCGGTATCGCCGCCCTCGCGCAGGCCGCCTCCAGGAGTTCGGGCTTCAGTTCGCGGTCCAGGAACGGATCGGCGGTCCCGACATCGACCAGGATATCCCGCGTCGTTCGCCCGCTTTCGATCAGCGCCACGGCGTCGTGCTCGCGCCACGCCGCCTCGCTTGGCCCAAGGTATCCGGCGAAGGCCTTGCGGCCCCAGGGAACCTGGCTTGGCGCCGCGATGGGCGCGAAGGCGGACACCGAGCGATAGGTTTCGGGGTTCCTCAGGGCGATGGTCAGCGCGCCATGGCCGCCCATGGAATGGCCGAAGATCCCCTGCCGCGCCGGGTCGACGGGGAAGCTCGCCGCGACCAGGGCGGGAAGCTCGCGGGTCACATAGCTGTACATGCGGAACGAGGGTGACCACGGCGCCTGCGTCGCATCGACATAGAACCCCGCGCCCTGACCGAGATCTGAGGCCGCGTCGTCGGGCGCCCTTTCGCCGCGCGGGCTGGTGTCGGGGCAGACGACGACGAGGCCAGTTTCAGCGGCGAGGCGGCGATACTCGCCCTTGTCCATCACATTGGCGTGGGTGCAGGTCAGGCCGGAAAGATAGGTCACCACGGGAAACGGCCCGGGTCCGGGCGGAACGAAAACCGCGAAGGTCATTTCGCCGCCCGTCTCGGCCGAGGCGTGGCGGTAGACGCCCTGGACGCCGCCGAAGGCCCGCGCGGTGGAAACGATCTCCACTAATAGACAACCACGCTGCGGATGCTCTCGCCGCGATGCATCAGGTCGAAGGCTTCGTTGATGCGCTCGAGCGGGAGGACGTGGGTGATCATCGGGTCGATCTCGATCTTGCCGCTCATGTACCAGTCGACGATCTTCGGCACGTCCGTGCGGCCGCGCGCGCCGCCGAAGGCCGAGCCCTTCCACACCCGTCCGGTGACGAGTTGGAACGGGCGGGTGGCGATCTCCTTGCCGGCCTCGGCGACGCCGATAATGACGCTGGTTCCCCAGCCGCGATGGCAGGCCTCCAGCGCCGTGCGCATCACCCCGGTATTGCCGGTGCAGTCGAAGGTGTAGTCCGCGCCGCCGTCGGTCAGGGCGACCAGATGCTGCACCAGATCCCCCGAGACCTTCGATGGGTTGACGAAATGGGTCATGCCGAAGCGTCGGCCCCATTCCTCCTTGCCGTCGTTGAGATCGACGCCGACGATCATGTCCGCGCCGACCATCTTGAGGCCCTGGATCACATTGAGCCCGATCCCGCCCAGCCCGAAGACGATGGCGTTGGCGCCGGGCTCGACGTTGGCGGTGTTGACCACCGCG
This sequence comes from Caulobacterales bacterium, assembly GCA_038231315.1. Taxonomy (GTDB): domain Bacteria; phylum Pseudomonadota; class Alphaproteobacteria; order Caulobacterales; family Caulobacteraceae; genus Acaudatibacter. Next base: position 175,116 of record JBBRLN010000002.1, on the reverse strand, counting down.
CCGACCCCGGTGGTGACCCCGCAGCCGATGTAGCAAGCCTTGTCGAACGGGGCGTCGTCGCGGATCTTCGCCAGGGCGATCTCCGGCAAGACGGTGTGGTTGGCGAAGGTGGAGCAGCCCATGTAGTGGGCGATCGTCTCGCCCCTGTAGGAAAACCGGCTGGTGCCGTCCGGCATCACGCCCCTGCCCTGGGTGGCGCGGATCGCGGTGCACAGGTTGGTCTTCCGCGAAAGGCAGCTTTTGCACTGCCGGCACTCCGGCGTGTACAGCGGAATGACGTGATCGCCGGGCTTCAGCGTCGTCACGCCCGCGCCGACCTCCAGCACCACGCCCGCGCCCTCGTGGCCGAGGATAGAGGGGAAGAGACCCTCCGAATCGAGGCCATCAAGAGTGTAGGCGTCGGTATGACAGATGCCGGTCGCCTTGATCTCCACCAGAACCTCGCCGGCCTTCGGTCCTTCCAGATCGACCTCGACGATCTCCAGCGGCTGTTTCGCGGCGAAGGCGATGGCGGCGCGGGTCTTCATTGGGCGATCTCCATATCGGCTCGCGGCGAGCAGTGCCGCTGACGGCGGGTATTGTCGAGATCGAACCGCCGCGATCAGGCGCGTCTGGGAATCTCCACCCAGAGGTCCTCGTATCCCTTCACGAAGGTCGAATAGACCCGCTTGGGCTCGCGCAGAACCCGGATTTCCGGGAACCGCGCCAGGATTTCCTCCCAGACGATCTGCAGCTGCAGTTCAGCCAGGCGGTTGCCGACGCAGCGGTGGATGCCGAAGCCGAACGACATATGCATGCGCGGCCGAGCGCGATCGATGACGTAGCGGTCCGGCTGGTCGATCGCCGCGCCGTCGCGGTTGCCGGAGACGTACCACATCACGACCTTGTCGCCGGCGCGGATGGTCTTGCCGCGGAACTCGATGTCCCGCACCGCCGTGCGCCGCATGTGGGCGAGGGGAGTCTGCCAGCGTATGGTCTCCGAGACCATGCCGGGAATGAGCGCCGGGTCATTCCGCAGTTTCTGATACTCGTCGGGAAACTGGTTCAGGGCGACGACGCTTCCGGTGATGGTGTTGCGGGTGGTGTCGTTGCCCCCGACGATAAGCAGGATAACGTTGCCGCGGTATTCCCTGGGCGTCATGTCCCGCGTGCCCTCGCCATGAGCCAACATGGAGATCAGGTCGCCGGTCGGCGGCGCGTTGACGCGCTCGTTCCACAGCCTGCCGAAATAGGCGAAGCACTCCTGCAGCTCGTCCATCTTCTGCTGCATGGTGTCGATGACGCCGTGGCCGGGAACGGCGGTGGCGACGTCGGACCAGCGCGTCAGCTTGCGGCGTTGCTCGAAGGGAAAATCGAACAGCGTGGCCAGGGTCATGGTGGTCAGTTCGATGGAGACCTTGTCCACCCAGTCGAACGGCTCGCCGATCGGCAGGCTGTCCATGATCTTGCCCGCCCGCTCGCGGATGATCGGCGCCAGGGTCTGCAGATTGGCCGGCGACACCGCCGGACTCACCGTCCTGCGCTGGGCGTCGTGCTTGGGCGGGTCCATGGCGATGAACATGAAGCCGCCTTCGGGGTTCGGCTCCCCGGCAATGCTGATCCCGCCATGGAGGCTGTCGGAGGAGAACACCGCGTGGTTGGTGTCGACCGCCATGATGTCGTCGTACCTGGTGATCGACCAATAGGGGCCGTAGGCGCTTTGCGGCGTGAAATGCACCGGATCCTCGGCGCGCAAGCGCTCGAAATAGGGCCAGAAGGCGTCGTCGCGGAACAGCGCCGGCTGCGCGGGGTCGAGAGTCTCGAGCGGCAAGCCATAGACCGCCGCGCGCGCCTCATCCCTTAGATCGACAGCCCCGTCGCTCAAGCCCGTGCTCCCTATGTGTCCAGCGTTCAGATAATGCCGCGCGCGCGGCCTCAGGCAAGCGAATTGATGGCGCGGGCGTTTGTCAGCAACACGAAGCGCGAGCACATCAGCGCCGCCGCCGCCGCGAGGCCGACCATCAGTCCGATCCAGACACCGAGCCCCTGCATGTGAAGGACGAAGCCCAGCACGAGGCAGGTGGGCGCGCCGACCAGCCAATAGGCTCCGGCGGCCAGGATCATCGGAACGCGCGTGTCCTTCAGTCCGCGCAGGCACATCACGCCGACGACCTGAAGGGCGTCAAAGATTTGAAACGCCGCGCCGACCTCGAGGAACAGCGTCGCCAGTCCGATCACATCCAGGTCGGAGGCCGAACGGCCGCCCAGATAGAGCCCCGAGATCCAGCCGCCCTGCGTCGCCATGATCGCCGCGCAGATCAGGATGAATCCGGCCGCCGCCGCGAAGGCTACGAGGCCGGCGCGCCGCGCGCCCTCGATGTCGCCCGCGCCGGAGGCCAAGCCGACCCGCACAGTGGCCGCCAGACCGATCCCCAGCGGAATCATGAAGGTGATCGAGGCGACGTTGAGGGCGATCTGATGCGCGGCGAGAGAGTCCGCGCCGAAGCGGCCCATCACCAGGGTCATGGTGTTGAACATCATCGCCTCGAAGATCATCGTCATCCCGATGGGCAGGCCCAGGCGGAAGACCTCGGCGAGCTTCACCGACACCGGCCGGTGAAAGCGGCGGAACATCCGATAGACCCGCAACGCCGGCGTCGCCTGAATGATCGCCAGCATCGCCAGGAAGCTGAAGATCGACGACAGCGACGTCGCCAGGCCGGAGCCGACGATGCCGAGTTTCGGCGCGCCGAAATGGCCAAAGATCAGCGTCCAGCCAACCAGGGCGTTGAAGACGATGGTCGCAAACATCACCCAGAGGCCCGCGCGAGGCTTGCCCAGGGTGTTGACGAAGTTTCGCAACACCATCGTGCCCAGCGAGAACGGCAGGCCAATCGAAAGCATCCCGACGAAGCGGCCGGCGTTAGCCGCGAGGTCCGCATCCTGGCCGAGGAACTTCAGGATCGGCCCGGCCGACCACAGCACGATCATCATCGGCGCCGAGGTGATCAGGATCGCCCACAGGCCCATGCGCAGGGAGGCGCGCACGCCCCCGCGCGCGCCCGGCCGCTCGCCCAGGATATGCGCGATCATCGGCGAGACGGCGGAGGCCGGCCCGCCGCCCATCAGCCACGCGAAGAAGAACACGGTGTTGCCGATCGCCGCCGCCGCCAGGGCCGCCTTGCTCAGGCGACCGAGCAGGATGACGTCGGTGGTCATCACCGCCATCTGCGCCAGTTGCGTCGCGGCCAGGGGACCGGCGAGCGCCAGCAGGGCCCGCGTCTCCGCGAGCCAGGGGCGCGAGCCTGGTTGTCGAACGGTGTTCTCTAAAATGGCGGTCACGGGACCAAGGTCTTTCGGTTCGAGTCCGAACCGCGCGCACCGAAATCAGGATACAAAAAACCCCTCGGAGCGGCGCGGCTCGGAGGGGTGCAAACGGCTTTCGGAGTCTTCTGACAAAGTTCCTAGGCGGCGATCTCCTCGCGAGCGATGGTGAAAACAAGGGTCGGGGACATGGATCGGCTCGCGGTGAAGATGGCGTCCTGCTAAGCGCCTCGTGGCGACAAGTCAACGCGTGGAACAGGAACCAGCATGAGCGATATGGCGATCCTCGACGGCCCCCGCGTCGCTCCCGCCGACGGCGGCGCGGCGCGCTCGCTGGTCATCCTGCTGCACGGCTACGGCTCGAACGGCGATGACCTGATCTCGCTGGCGCCCTACTGGCGCGACGCCCTGCCTCACACCGCCTTCGTCTCCCCCAACGCCCCCGAACGCTGCCCCGGCGCGCCTGGCGGCTATCAATGGTGGGGCATCACCAACCTCGATCCGGCGGCGCGGCAGGCCGGAGCGGCGCGCGCCGCGCCCGTACTGAATGCCTTCATCGACGCGGAACTGGCGCGGACGGGTCTCACCGAGGCCAACCTCGTCCTGGTCGGCTTCAGCCAGGGCACGATGATGGCCCTCCAGGTCGGCCCCATGCGCGCGCCGGCCATCGCCGGGATCGTCGGCTACTCCGGCATGCTGGCCGACGCCGGCGCCCTGTCCGCCGCGCCCAGCCGCCCGCCCATTCTCCTCGTCCACGGCGACGCCGACCCCATGATCCCGGTGACCGCATTCCATCAGGCAAAAGGCGCCCTGCAGAGCGCGGGTTTCATCGTTGAGGGTCACGTATCACTGGGCCTCGCGCACAGTATCGATATGCCTGGGCTGCAATTGGGCGGCCGTTTCCTGCATCGGGTGCTCGGATGAGGCGGCTGGCCCTCGCCGCTGTCTTGTTCGCGGCCGGATTGGCGACGTCGGCCCATGCGGCGCCGGCGGTGTGGGAGACGCTTCCGGCGCCGATCGCTCTTCCGGCGGCCGCCGCCTCCGGCTTCGTGGAGCACGACGGCGCGCGTATCTGGTATGCCGTGTTCGGTCGAGGCGAGCCGGTGGTCCTGCTCCACGGCGGGCTGTCGAACAGCGAAGTCTGGGGTGGGCTCATGCCTGCGCTGACCCGGACAGGCCACCGCGTCATCTTGATCGATAGCCGCGGGCACGGGCGCAGCTCGCGCGACCAACGACCCTATACCTACGAGCTGATGGCGTCCGACGTCGTCGCGGTCATGGACCAGCTGCGCATCCGTCGGGCAGCCGTCATCGGGTGGAGCGATGGCGGGATTGTCGGCCTTGTCATGGCCCTCAAGACACCGGAACGGCTGACGCGCGTCTTCGCTTTCGGCGCCAACATGGACCCGAGCGGCAACATACCCCACATCGACGCCATTCCGACCTTCGCGCAATATGAACGCGGCGCGGCGGCCGACTACCGGCGGCTGTCATCGACCCCGAACGAATTCCCAGCCTTTGCCCTCGCCATCGGGCATATGTGGGATACCGAGCCGAACTATACGGCGGCGGACCTCGCCCACATTCACACGCCGGTCGCTATCGCCGACGGCGACCACGACGAAGCTATCAAGCGGGAACACACGGAGTATCTCGCGCGCTCGATTCCGGGGGCGACGCTGGCCATCCTGCCGAACGTCAGCCATTTCGCGATGTTGCAGAACCCGACCGAGTTCAACACCGCGGTTCTGGCCTTCCTCGAGGCGCCCGATCCCGGTCGCCGACCCTTGAACTAGGCCGCTTTCACCGCACCCTTCAACAACCCCAACGCCGCCAGGCTCTCCGCGCTCGCCATCAGCGATTCCTCCACCGAGCGTGGCTTCCAGCCCAGCAGGCGGATCGCCTTTTCCGCGGTGGCGTTCTTCACCTTGCCGACTTCCGCGGAGATCACCTTCACCGCCGGATCGAACAGCGCGACGACGCGTACAACCCAGTTGGGCAGCACACGCGTCGGGATGCGGGCGCCGGCGACGGGCCCCAGTCCGGTCTTCAGCGCCTTGGCCATGGCCACCATGGGGATAAAGTTTCCCGCCACCGCGAGGAAGCGCTCGCCCTTGGCGGCGGGGTCGGTCATCGCGCGGACGTGGAGGTCGGCGACATCGCGCACATCGACGCCGCCAAAGGTGAGGTTGGGGCAGCCGGGGACATCGCCGTCGATCAGGCGCTGGACGAGCAGGATCGAGGTCGAGAAGTCCGCGCCCAGCACCGGGCCGAAGACGCCGACCGGATTGACCACCGCGAGTTCCATGGCGCCGCCTTCGCGCGCCATGAAGTCCCACGCCGCGCGCTCGGCCAGGGTCTTGGACTTGGCGTAGGCGGTGGTGTCGTCGCCTTCGACATCGGTCCAGTCGGCTTCGGTGAATGGCGCGGCCTGCTGTGGATGGCCATAGCCGATGGCGGCGAAGGAGGAGGTCAGCACCACGCGCTTCACCCCCGCGTCCCGCGCGGCGCGGAGCAGGCGAAGCGCGCCCTCGCGCGCCGGCACGATCAGTTCATTCTCGTCCTTCGGCATGCCCGCCGGGAAGGGCGAGGCGACGTGGAGCACATAATCGCAACCGGCGGCGGCTTCCGCCCAGCCGGCGTCTTTCTCCAAGTCCGCCTGGGCGAAGGTCAGCCGCTCGGCCGGGCCGGCCCAGCCGCCCTTGGCCAGCATGGCGCGGACCTCGCCCTCGCGCGCGAGATTACGAACCGTGGTCCGCACCTCGTGGCCAGCTTCCAAGAGCTGAAGGATGCAGTGGCTGCCGATGAAGCCGGAGCCGCCGGTGACGAGGACTTTGCTCATGAGATCAGCTCCGGTTGCGTCCGGCGAGGCTCTATCTTATCAACGTCAAGATCACAAGGGGATGCGACGATGGCGGCTGGCGAAACGGTCCTGGTGACGGGCGGCTCGGGTTATATCGGGGGCCGCTGCGTCGTCGCCTTGCTGGATCAGGGTTACACGGTGCGGACGACCATCCGCGATCTGGCCCGGGAGGGCGTGGTCCGCGCCGCCCTTTCGACCGCCACGCCCTCCGCCGGTGGCTTGACCTTCCATGCCGCCAACCTCACCAGCGACGCCGGCTGGGAGGCCGCGGCCGACGGCTGCGACTACATGCTCCACGTCGCCTCCCCGCTCGGCGTGCCGACGCCCAAGGACCCCAACGACCTGATCGTCCCCGCACGCGATGGCGCCCAGCGGGCCATCAAGGCGGCGATCAAGGCCGGGGTGAAGCGGGTGGTGATGACCTCCTCGGTGGCCGCCACCAGCCCGGCTCACGGCGCGGGCGACCGCACCAGCGACGAGACCACCTGGACCGACGCCGCCGATCCCCGCACCGACGCCTACGCCACGTCCAAGACCATCGCCGAGCGCGGCGCCTGGGACCTGATCGCGGCGTCGGGCGGGGCGACGACCCTCGCCGTGGTCAATCCCGCCCTGGTGCTCGGGCCGGTGATGAGCGGCGATTTTTCGGAGTCGGTGCAGGTCGTGCAGCGCCTCTTGACGGGCAAGGTCCCTGGCGTCCCCCGCCTGGGCTTCAACATCGTCGACGTGCGCGATGTCGCCGACCTGCACCTGCGCGCCATGACCTCGCCCGCCGCCGCCGGGGAGCGCTTCATCGCCGCCGGCGATTTCGCGTGGATGATGGACCTCGCCCAAATCCTGAAGGACGGCCTCGGCGACGCCGGCAAGAAGGTCCCGACCCGCGCCGCGCCCGACTTCGTCGTTCGCCTCGCCGCCCTGTTCGACCGCGACCTCACCGCCGTCGTCGGTAGCCTTGGCCACCGCCACGAATTCACCAGCGCCAAGGCCGAGCGTTTGCTGGGTTGGAAGGCGCGGCCGATGAAGGACACCGTGCTCGACTGCGCGCGGAGTTTGATCGCGGCTGGGTTGGTTTAGATCACCACCTCGATCAGCCTCGGCCCACTGCCACGCATCGCGCCCGCGAACTGATCGTCGAAGGCTTCGATCGTTTCCGCCCGGCTGGCCTCGACGCCCATGCCTTGGGCGAGTTTGACGAAATCCAGTTCCGGGTTGCGCAGATCGAGCATCGAGAGCGCGCGGGGGCCGACGTTGCGGGCGCCGACGCGGGCGAGTTCGACGTTCAGGATGGCGTAGGAGTGATTGGCGAAGATCACGGTGGTGACGTCGAGCCGCTCGCGCGCCTGTGTCCACAACGCCTGGAGCGTGTACATCGCGCCGCCATCGCCCTGAAGGCAAACCACCTTGCGATGGGGGCAGGCCACCGCCGCGCCCGTCGCCAGCGGAATGCCCAGGCCGATCGAACCGCCGGTGAGAACCAGCCAGTCATGCGGTCGCGCCGTCGCGCAGGCGAGCTGCGAACCGCCCGACGACGTCGCGCCCTCGTCGGACACGATCGCGCCTTCCGGCAGATGGCGGGCGACGATCTGGCCGATGCTGTATTGATTGAGACGCCCGGTCGGCAAATCGCTCAAGGAGAGCGCGGCGCGTTTTGTCTCGCCCCCTGCCGGCGCAACCGCGTCCGCCACGGCCGCCAGAGCGGCGGCGCCGTCCTCATGCGGGTGGGAGAGATAGAGGATCTCCGCCCCCTCCGGCGCGCACCAGCTGGGTTTGCCGGGATAGGCGAAGAAGGAGACGGGAGGCTTGGCGCCGACGAGGATCAGCACCTCGACCTCGCTCAGGAACTCCACCATCTGCTCGGCGAAATAGGGGATGCGCTCGATGAGCACGCGGCCCGCGCCCCGGATGAGCCGCGGCGCGAAGGTGTCGCACATCAGCCGCGCGCCGGTGGCCGCGGCGATGGCGCCGGCGGCTTCCAGGCCTTCGCCATAGAGGCAGGCACCGCGCATCAGAATCGCCGCGCGCCGTCCCGATCTCAGGGCGATCGCCGCTCTGTCCGCCGCCGCGTCCGAAACCGGCGCCGGACTGGGTCTCGGCAAGGGCGGGGCGGCGCCCGCCGCGTCGTTCCAGGCGGTGTCGGCGGGGAGGATCAGGGTGGCGATCTGCCCCGGCGGGGCGAGCGAGGCGGCCACCGCCCGCGCGCCGTCGGTGGCCACGGTGAGGGCGCTGGTGGAACTATGCACCCAGCCGGACACCGGCCGCGCAAAGCCTGGAATGTCGCTGGTCAAGGGCGCGTCGTACTGGGCGTGATAGGTGGCGTGGTCGCCGACGATATTGACGATCGGCGTCTGGGCGCGCCGGGCGTTGTGCAGGTTGGCCAAGCCATTGGCGAGGCCGGGGCCCAGATGCAGCAGGGTCGCCGCCGGCTTTTCCGCCATTCGACCATAGCCGTCGGCCATGCCCGTCACCGCGCCCTCGAACAGGCCGAGGATCGGACGGATGCGCGGCTCGCCATCGAGAGCGGCGACGAAATGCATCTCCGAGGTGCCGGGGTTGGAGAAACAGACCTCCACGCCGCTATCGGCCAGGGTGTGGACCAGGCTTTCGGCGCCATTCATTTTCGATCCGCCGACTTTTGCCCCGTCCGTTTTCGCATCGCCCATTTTGGCCCCGTCCAGTTTCGCATCGCCCATTTTGGCATCGTCCGGCATCAGAACAGTCCCGGATAGGCGCCGCCGTCCATCAGGATATTCTGTCCCGTGACGAAGCCGGCCTTGGCCGAGCACAAGAACGCCGCCATGGCGCCAAACTCCTCAGCCTCGCCGAAGCGGCCGGCGGGGATCTGCTTGGTCGCGCCCGCGCGGATCGCCTCGACGCTCTGGCCACTCTGCTTCGAAATGCCGGCCTGGATCGACCTCAGCCGGTCGGTGTCGAAGGAACCGGGCAGCAGGTTGTTCACCGTCACGCCATGCGGCGCGACTTCCCGCGCCAAGCCGCCGATGAAGCCGGTGAGGCCGGATCGCGCGCCGTTTGAGAGACCGAGGATGGCCCCCGGCGCCTTCACCATGCCGCTGGTGATGTTCAGTATACGGCCGAAACGACGTTCGATCATGCCGTCCACGGTGGCTTTGATGAGGAAGATCGCCGAGAGCATGTTGGCGTCCAGCGCCTTGATCCAATCCTCGCGCGCCCATTGTCTGAAGTTTCCAGGCGGCGGACCGCCGGCGTTGTTGATCAGGATGTCCGGATCGGGACAGGCCGCCAGAAGGGCCGCGCGGCCTTCCTCGGTCGTGGAGTCGGCGACGACGGCGGTGATCTTCGACCCCGTCGCGGCTCGGATCCGGTCAGCGGCGGCGTGCAGTCTTTCCCCGCCGCGCGCCGCCATCACCACCTCGACGCCGTCTTCGGCCAGGGCCAGAGCGACGCCTCTGCCAAGACCGGCGCTCGCGCCGCACACGATGGCCCGGCGGCCTTTGATGCCCAGATCCATGTCGTTCCCTCACAGTCTTTTTAGTCGTGGGATTCAGCTTCGAGTTTTCCCGGCTTCGAAGGATCCCGATTCAGCGCCGCAGCGTCATATCGCTCTGACGCATCCGTGTCTTGAGGGTGAAGACGCCATCGCCGCTCAAGACCCCGCCGCGGGCGAACAGCCGGCCGTTCTGCCAGTTGGAAAGCCCGAGTTCCGGCCGGTCATAGGCGTATTGGCCGTCCACCCAGCGGGTAAAGCCGTCGCCGACGAAGGCCGCGTCGGCCAGGGCCGCCACGCGCTCGTGGGCGGCGGGATCCTCGGAGATCAACGAAACGATGAAGCGGGGCGAGCGGGCGTTGAAGAGGGCGATGGCGGCGTCGAGATCGGGAACGAGTTTCAACCAGACTTCGGGGGTGTCCTCCCATTCCCACTCCCGGGCCAGATCGGCGTCGAAGCCTTCGTGGACACGGCCATGCTTCAGCGCTTCGCGGAACAGCGGCGCGAGGTCTTCCGCGCGGGAGGCGACTATGCAGCAGACGTTGAGGGTGTTGCAGACCTTGCGGTCGATGGAGTTGGTCACGGCGGCGACGAAGCGACCGGCGTCCGCGGTCCCGTCGGCGATCAGCCAGGCTCCGCCCGTCCCGTGCAGGCTGACCGGAACGCCCGCCTGCCGCGCGATGGCCCCCAGCTGCGCGACCGCCGCGCCGGAGCCGCGCGCCACGGCCAGGGAGAGCCGTGGGTCGGAAAAGAGCGCCCATCCCGCCGACCGCTCGGCGCTGTCCAGCAAGACCGCCGCGCCGTCCGGCAATCCCGCTTCGCGCAGGGCCGGCGCCAAAGCGTGGGCTTCGATGGCGCGCGCGGTGCCTAAGGCGTCCGAGCCGATGCGGAAGACCGCCGTATTGCCGCCCCGTATCACCCCGGAGGCGTCGGCGAAGACGTTGGGGCGGCCCTCGAAGACAAAACCCACCACGCCCAGCGGCGCGGCGACCTGCTCCACGGTGCAGCCATGGTGTTCGACATGCTCGACGACCCGGCCTCGACCGCCCGGGGCGTCGCGCCAGGCGCGCAAACCCACGATCATGTCCCGGCGCATGCCGTCGGTGACCTTCAGGCGCGTGGTGGATCGACCTGCCTCGAGCGCGGCGGCGACGTCGCGTTCGTTCGCTTCGGTGATCGCACGCCAAGCGTGCTGGTCGGCCAACCTCTTGGCGAAACGCTCGAAGAAATCCGTGATGGTCCCGTCGTCCACCGCCGCCAGACCGTCGAACGCCTCGGCCGCCCGATCGACCGCCGCCGTCGCGACCGCGCCGACCTCGGCGGGCACACGCAGAAGATCGCCGCTCGCCTGAACGACCACGAGCCGATCGCCGGGATTGAAGGCCGCGGCGAGTTCCGGGCTGACCAGCGCAACGCGGTCGCCGCCGAACGGGATCGGCATGCCGGGCGTCAATCTATCGAGGCGGGCGCTCATCGCGTTCTATTAGAAACTCTCTTCTGGTTAGGACAGTCCGACTTCGGGACGCGGCCTTCCAGCTCGCGCTGTTTGCGGGCAGGATGACCCCGCTCCAGGGGGGTTATCCATGCGACCGATAATAGGACTGATCTTTGCGATGGCGCTCGCGCTGGCCGCGCCGGCGGTCGCCGCGCCTGTTCCCGCCGGCCTGGACGCCGCGATGAGCTATCCGTTTCAGGATCACCTGGTTTCCGCCAAGTCCGGAGACACCATCGCCTGGGTCCAGACTCTTGGCGGCGCGCGCAACATCTGGATCGCGCGCGGGCCATCGTTCACGCCCCGTCAGGTCACGCGCACCGACGCCGACGATGGACAAGAGCTCAGCGGCCTCGTCTTTTCACCGGACGGGACGCGCCTTGTCTGGGTGCGCGGCGGCGACCACGACGGCAATTGGGACGCCGCGGGCGGTTTGCAGCCCGATCCCGCCTCGGACACCGCCGAACCCAAGGTCACGATCTGGACCGCGCTCGTCGCCGGCGGCGAGCCGGTGAAGGTGACGGAGGGCGACGAGCCGACCCTGTCGTTCGCGGGCAGGCTGGCCTTCATCAAGGATCATCAGGCCTGGACCGCGCCGATCGACGGCAAGGGCGCGGCGGAGCGCCTGTTCTTCGATCGCGGCCACATCGGCGAGCTGACCTGGTCGCCGCGCGGGGACAGGCTGGCCTTCGTCAGCGACCGAGGCGACCACGCCTTCATCGGGGTCTTCACCGCCAAGGACCGACCGCTGGTCTATCTCGCGCCGTCCACCGCTCATGACGCTTCGCCGCGCTGGTCGCCGGATGGCGGGCGGATCGCTTTCGTCCGGATTCGCGGCGGCGCGCCGTGGCCGGAGTCGATGCTGCTGGACACGCCCCAGCCGTGGTCCATCTGGACCGCGCCGGTGGATGGCGGACCGGGGGCCCTGATCTGGCGCAGCCCCAACACGCCCGACGGCTCGTTTCCGGATACCGACGGCGAGGCCAATCTCTTCTGGATGGCGCAGGGCAAGCTCGTCTTTCTCGCCGACCTCGACGGCTGGCCGCATCTGTATTCGGTCGCGGAGGGCGGCGGCGATCCGAAGCTGCTCACGCCGGGCGGCTTCGGCGTCGAACATGTTTCGCAAAGCCACGACGGCCAACGGCTCCTCTATGCCGCCAACACCGGCGGCGCGAAGGACGATCTGGAGCGACGGCACATCTTCGCGGTCGGCCTGGACGGCGGGGCGCCGGCAGCCTTGACGGGCGGCCCCAGCATCGACTGGACACCCGTCGCGATGGACCATGCGGTGGCCTATGTCGCCGCGGGCCCGGCCGCGCCGCCGCAAGTCGCGGTGGTCGGCGGGGATGGGAAGGATCGTCGCATCCTCGGACGGTCGGACTTCGCCACGGGCGGCATGATCGCACCCCGCGCGGTGACCTTCGCCGCGCCCGATGGCCTGACGATCCACGGGCAGCTCTTCCAAGCCCCCGACGGCGGCGCCAAGCCTGGGCTGATCTTCGTCCACGGCGGGCCGCCCCGGCAGATGCTGCTCGGCTGGCACTACATGGACTACTACAGCCACGCCTACGCCATGAACCAGTATCTGGCGACGCACGGCTTCACCGTGCTTTCGGTCAACTATCGGCTCGGCATCGGCTATGGCCGCGCGTTCAAGCATCCCGCCCACGGCGGCCCGACCGGCGCTTCTGAATACCAGGACGTGCTCGCGGGCGCGAAATATCTACAGACCGTTCCGGGCGTCGATCCCCAGCGCATCGGCATCTGGGGTGGCTCGTACGGCGGCTACCTCGGCGCCATGGCGCTGGCGCGGAACTCCGACGTCTTCAAGGCCGCGGTCGATCTTCACGGCGTCCACGACTGGACGCGCGAACTGCACAAGGAAGTCGACGGCCAGCCGACCGGCTATGATCCAGGCGCGGAGGACAAGATCATGGCCCTCGCCTTCGCCTCCTCCCCCGAAGCCGATCTTTCGAAATGGACGTCGCCGGTTCTGCTGATCCAGGGCGACGACGACCGCAACGTCCTTTTCGCCCAGACCGTCGATCTGGCGCGGCGGCTGGAGGAACGCGGCGTCCCCGTGGAAGAATTGGTGATCCCCAACGAGATCCATGGCTTTCTGAGGCACGCCGACTGGCTGGCGGCGGACGCGGCGGCTATCGACTTCCTGGATCGCAAGCTGGGCGTCGCGCCGCGATGACCGCCGACATCGAGATCTTTTTCGATATCTCCAGCCCGTGGACCTATCTCGCCTTCCACGCCCTGCAGACGGTCGAGCCGGATCTGCGCGATCGCCTGGTCTGGAAGCCGATCCTGGTCGGCGGTGTCTTCAACACGGTCAATCCCAGCGTCTACGCCAGCCGCGAGCGTCCCGTCCCGGCCAAGGCGCGTTACATGCTGAAGGACCTCCAGGACTGGGCGCGCCGCTATGGGCTGAAGATCAAGATGCCGCCGACGGTCTTCCCGGTGAACAGCGTCAAGGTGATGCGCGCGTGCATCGTGCTGGCGCCCCGAAGCGAAATGATCGCCTTCGCCAACGCGGCCTTCGAGGCCTATTGGTCGCGCGACGAGGACATCTCCAGCGATGAAACCCTGGCGCGGATCTGCGCGGCTGTCGGCGTCGATGCTTCGGGCCTGATGTCGGATATCGCCAGGGCCGAAATCAAGGACCGGCTCCGCGCCAATACCGAAGACCTCATCGTGCGCGGCGGCTTTGGCTCCCCCACGATCTTCGTCGGGGGCCGTGACATGTATTTCGGCAACGACCGGCTGGATCTGGCCATGGCGGCGGCCAGGAAGGTGGTCGGTGCGGCGGCAGCTTCCCCCAGCAGGTGAAGTCCGAGTGACCAGCTCCGGGTGGCGCGAGCGGCGGTCAACGGGTGAGTGACGGATCCGGGGCTTTCCGGAGCTCCAGCAAAGGATTTTCGGCGGCTGGAACACCGTCCGCCGGCGCGGCTAGTAGCTGGACGCCGATTGTGGCGCGACGCGGAACGGTCTGGGGAGAAGACGCTAACGCTCTTCCACGATAGGTACTTTCCGAAGCTAGTCGCATAGAACGATCCCAATAGGGTTCGGAAGTCCGCGCGCGCTCCGCCGCTGTTCCGTGAAAGCTCCGATGGCCGACGGTACGGCGACAAGACATCTCCTTCTGCCGAAACTGATCACGACCCTGGTCGAGGGTTACTCGCTCACGTCTTTTCGGAAAGATTTACTCGCCGCATTGACGGTCGCCATCGTCGCCCTGCCGCTGTCGATGGCCATCGCGGTGGCCTCGGGCGTGTCGCCGGCGCGGGGAATGTACACCGCCATCGTCGGCGGCTTCCTGGTCTCGGCGCTCAGCGGCAGCCGCTACCAGATCGGCGGACCGGCGGGGGCCTTTGTCGTGCTGGTCGCGGCCACGGTCACCCGCTTCGGGATCGACGGCCTTCTGCTTACGGTTCTGCTGTCGGGACTGATGCTGACGCTGTTGGGCGTCACCAGGATGGGGTCCCTGATCCGCTACATACCGCACGCGGTCACCGTCGGATTCACCTTCGGTATCGCCATCACCATCCTCGCCAGTCAGCTTCGCGACCTTGGCGGCCTGCGGCTGGCCGGCGCCGAGCCCGGTCCGCTCATCCCCAAGATCCTTACGCTGACCTCCGCGATCAAAACTCTGAGCCCGGTCACATTGGCGCTTGGGCTGGCCTCGGTGGCGATTATTTTCGGGATCCGCCGCTATCGTCCGACATGGCCCGGCATGCTGATCGCCGTGGTGCTGTCGTCCGCGACCGCTGCGGCGCTGCATCTGCCCGTCCAGACCATCGGCACGCGGTTCGGTGAACTCCCCCACGGCCTGCCGCTGCCGCGCCTGCCCGCGTGGACCCCCGGTCTGGCGCTGAAGGTTCTGCCGGCCGCGATCTCGTTCACCTTGCTCGGCGGGATCGAGAGCCTGCTCTCGGCGAAGGTCGCCGACGGCATGACGGCGCGCCGGCATCGCTCGAACATGGAACTGATCGCCCAGGGCGTGGCCAACATCGGCTCGGCCCTGTTCGGCGGCATCAGCGTGACAGGAACGATCGCGCGCACCGCCACCAATGTGAGGGCGGGCGCGCGCAGCCCGCTAGCGGGCATGATGCATTCGGTCTTTCTCTTGCTGTTCCTGCTCGTCGCCGCGCCCCTGGCCAGTTTCGTACCGCTGACGACGTTGGCGAGCGTGCTGGTGGTGGTGTGCTGGAACATGGCCGAGAAGGCCGAGATCGCCCGGCTTGCGCGCCAGTGGCGCACCGGCGCGGTGCTGGCCGCCACCGTGAGCGTGACCCTGCTCAAGGATCTCACTTTCGGTATCCTCGCGGGCTGCTTGGTGGCCGCGGCGCTGGCGCTGGTGCGTCCTGCCCCGCCGCGGGAAATCACCCGATGACCGATACAGCCTATTGGGCGCGGTCGCCCAAGGCTCAGCTGGCAACGCTCGGCGTGACGGAGAAAGGACTGGGAGCCGGCGAGGCGGCCACGCGCCTGGAGACCTTCGGCCCCAACGACGCGGCGGCCGCCAAGCGCGCGCCGGCCTGGCTCGGCATCGTCCAGCGGTTCGCCAATCCGCTGGTGATCATCCTGCTGGTGGCCAGCGGCCTGTCGGCGGTCACCGGGGACGTCGCCAGTTTCGCCATCATCGCCAGTATCGTCCTGCTCTCGGTGGTGCTCGACTTCGTGCAGGAGAGCCGTGCGCAGAGCGCCATCGACGCGCTGAGGGCGCAGGTGGCGCTGAAAGCCAAAGTGCGCCGCGACGGCGCGGATGCCAGCATCCCCGTGGCGGAGGTCGTGCCCGGCGATGTCGTCAGCCTCGCCGCCGGCGATCTCGTCCCAGCCGATGGCCTGCTGCTCTCCAGCAAGGACTTCTTCGTCAATCAAGCTCTTTTGACCGGCGAATCCTATCCGGTGGAAAAGCGCGTCGCGGAGAGCGGTGATGCGTCTGTTGCGGTGAACGACGCCGCCAACGTCGCCCTCGCGGGCACGTCGGTGATTTCCGGCAGCGCCGCCATGGTGGTCTGCGAGACGGGCGCCCGCACGACGCTCGGCAAGATCGCCGGTACGCTGATCGCCAAGCCGCCGCCGACCTCCTTTGAGATCGGCCTGCGCAAATTCAGCGTGCTGATCTTGCGCATCACCTTCGTACTGGTTTTGCTGGTGATGGCCGAGAGCATGGCCTTCCACCGCCCCTGGCTGCAGTCGTTGATCTTCGCCCTGGCGCTGGCGGTGGGGCTGACACCCGAACTTCTGCCGATGATCACCACCATCACGCTGGCGCGGGGGGCGACCCGGCTTTCCAAGGAGAGGGTGATCGTCAAGAGCCTGCCCTCGATCCACAACCTGGGCGCGATGGACGTTCTGTGTACGGACAAGACCGGCACCTTGACCGAAGCGAAGATCGCGCTGACCCAGCATATCGACGCTTCCGGCGCCGACAGTGCGCGCGTGCTCACCCTGGCCTGGCTCAACAGCCATTTCGAGAGCGGACTGAAGAGCCCGCTAGACGACGCGATCCTGGCGCAGACCGGGGTCGATCCGGCGCCCTGGAGGAAGATCGACGAGGCTCCCTTCGATTTCGAGCGGCGCCGCGTCTCGGTTCTGGCCGCACGCGCCGGCGCCCGCACCCTGATCATCAAGGGCGCGCCGGAGGATGTGCTGCGCCTTTGCAACCGGGTGGAGGTGACCGAGAGGGATGTCCAGCCGTTGACGGACGAACGGCGGGCGGCGGTGCAGAAGACTTTCGACGATCTCAGCGCGCAGGGATTGCGTTTGCTGGGCATCGCCAGCCGCGAGGAGGCCGCCGATCTCGCGAGGATAGAGTCGGCCGACGAGGAGGATCTCGTCTTCGCGGGCTTCGCGGTTTTCCTGGACCCGCCCAAGGCCTCGGCCGCCACCGCGCTAGCGGCGCTGGCCACTTCGGGTGTGGCGGTCAAGGTGCTGACCGGCGACAACGAGCAGGTGGCGCGGCACGTCTGCGCGCAGCTCAAGTTCGACCCCGGAGAGGTCGTCAGCGGCGCCGACCTCGCCCAGCTCAGCGACGAAGCTCTGATCGGCCGCATGGGCCGCACCAAGCTGTTCTGCCGGGTGAACCCGCAGCAGAAGCTGCGGGTCATCATGGTGCTGAAAAGGATGGGTCAGACTGTCGGCTTCATGGGCGACGGCATCAACGACGCGCCGGCGCTTCACGCGGCCGATGTGGGCATTTCGGTGGACAGCGCCGCCGATGTCGCCAAGGCGGCCGCAGAGATCATCCTGCTCGACCAGGATCTCGGCGTCGTGCAGCGCGGTGTGCTCGAGGGTCGGCGCACGATCGTCAACACCAGCAAATACATCCTGATGGCGAGCAGCGCCAACTTCGGCAACATCTTCAGCATGGTGCTCGCGGGACTGATCCTGCCGTTCCTGCCTCTTCTGCCCATCCAGGTCCTGCTGACCAACCTCATCTACGATGTTTCTCAGATCGGCTTGCCGATGGACAACGTCGATCCGGAAGCCATCGAACGACCGATCCATTGGGACATGCGCCTGATCGAGCGCTTCATGATGGTCATGGGTCCGATCAGCACGGTGTTCGATTTGATCACCTTCGCCGTTCTCTTGCTGATCCTGCATGCGGGAGAGGCGTTGTTCCGCACGGGCTGGTTTGTCGAGTCCCTCGTGACGCAGATCCTGATGGTCTTCACGGTTCGAACGCGCCGGCGGATGTTCGCCAGCCGGCCGCAGCGGATGGTCCTGCTTCTCGCCTTCGGCGGTGCTGCGCTGACCCTCGCTTTGCCCCTTATCCCCGGCGTTGGACTTGGGTTCCATTTCGTTCACCCGCCAGCGCTGTACTACGGCTATTTGGCCGCGATTGCCGTGGGCTTCCTGCTGACGACGGAACTGGTGAAACGCCTGTTCTGGGCTCGCCTCGCTCCAAGGCCGGTATTCCAGACTGGCGTGAACCGGGTCGCGGAATTGGCGGTCATTCCGACCGTTCCGCCGCCTTCAACGCCAAAGTAGCAGAGCCAGAAACATGGCGTAGCCGACAAGACCCAGGACGAGGCTGACGTTGAGGACGCGGTACTTGCGTTGGCGGATCCGGGCCATTGCATGAATGTAGAGAAGTTGCTCGCGCGCGATCTCGGCCTGCGGTCCGCGCTCGGTCGCGGATGCGGGGTCCGGTTGTGCAACGCGCAGCCCTATCCAGCGGTGGCCGGTGACGGTTGCGGTCGGTTCGCGAGGGCGCGCTCTATCCCGGCCGCCAGTTCACGTTCGTGGAAAGGCTTTTGGAGCACGACGGATCGCTGCTCGAGCGCCTTGGCGATGTAGGTGTCGCCGGTCATGAAAATGTGCGGGATGAAGCCCGTGGTGAGAACTTCGTTGACCGCCGCGACTCCGCTCCCGTCCGTGAGATTGACGTCGACAATCATCAACTCCGGTCTGTAGCGAGCGGCCGCCAGGACGGCGCCTAAACCGCTGGTTTCCACAGAACAAACGCAGTGGCCCATTTCGGTCATGGTTTCGGTCAACCCTAGCGCGATCAAGGCGTCGTCCTCCACCAGGAGGATGCTGAGCCTGCTCAACCCATTGACGTGTCCCAAGCGCTCTGCCCCGTACGCGAAACGCCCTTCGCGCAACCTTCATCATAGGCAGGCTAGGGACGGTCACGCGAGACTCGGAAATTACCTACGACTCGCGGCGAATGGCGGATGTTCGTGCGTTACGAAGCCAAGTGTGCGCTAGTCTTCTGAGCGCACCCCGGTCGGGGTTATTCAGGAACAAGAGCGATGTCTGGACGGACCGGCCACGGAGTCGCCTGATGACCCGCGCTCCCGCGAAGAAAGTCGGTCGGAGCTTCCTCGTGGTCGCGGTTGGGGCCTCGTCGGGCGGGCTGGACGCCTTTCGTAAGCTTCTCGACGCGCTCCCGGCGGATCAGGGGATGGCGTTCATTCTCGTTCAGCATCTCGATCCAAACCACGCCAGTCTTCTCGCCGAGCTCCTCGGCGGTCACACCACCATGACCGTCGAACAGGCGGCCGACGGTATGATGATCGAGGAAGACCACGTCTACCTTATCCCGCCGGGCGCCTATTTGTCCGTCGCGGACGGGGCGCTGCGACTGTCACCGCCGAACGCCAACAAGGGCGCCAGGCTTCCCTTCGATTTCCTGTTGCGTTCGCTGGCGAAGGAGATCGGTTCCCGCGCCGTCTGCGTGGTGCTTTCGGGCGCGGGCGCCGATGGAAGTCTCGCGTTGAGCGCGGTCAAGGAAGCGGGCGGGGCGGTAATCGTCCAGGACCCCGAAGAAGCCGGCTTTAACGGTATGCCGCGCAGCGCGATCGCCACGGGGCTGGCGGACCACATTTTGGTCATATCCAGAATGCCGGCCGCTCTGCGGGCGCTGAAGCGCCGCGACGCCGATCGGCCACTCCCCGCGGCCGCGCTTCACTCGGAGCCGAAGGACGGCCTGCAGCCGATCATTCGCCTGCTGCGCGACCGCACACCCCATGATTTCAGCGCCTACAAGCCAGGAACACTGAGGCGACGGATCGCGCGACGACAAGCCTTGCTAAACATCGCTTCTCAAGACGACGAAGCCTATCTGAAGGTCCTCCGCGCCGACAGCGAAGAGCTCGCATCCCTGAGTAGCGACCTGCTCATCAATGTCAC
Organism: Caulobacterales bacterium; assembly: GCA_038231315.1. GTDB lineage: Bacteria > Pseudomonadota > Alphaproteobacteria > Caulobacterales > Caulobacteraceae > Acaudatibacter. The sequence continues at coordinate 155,343 of JBBRLN010000002.1, read as the reverse complement.
CGACTTCTTCCGCGACCCGGAAGTTTTCGATCACCTAGCCAAGACAATCATACCGGACATGATCGCGCGGCAGCCGCCCGAGCAGGCGCTGCGGATTTGGACCGTGGGGTGCAGCACCGGTGAGGAAACCTACTCCCTGGCCATCCTTTTCCGCGAACAGATCTTGTCCGCGAACCGAAACATCCAGCTGCAGATCTTTGCTTCCGATGTCGATGCCGACGTTGTCGCGACCGCGCGCGAGGGGGTCTATCCGAGCTCGATCCGGAATAGCGTATCGACGGCTCGTCTCGCGCGGTTCTTCTCGCGGGAGGATGACCGCTATCGGGTAGCCCCGGACTTGCGCGCCTGTGTGGTATTCACCGTCCAGAACATTCTAACGGACCCGCCTTTTTCGCGGCTCGATCTGATTTCGTGCCGTAACCTGCTGATCTATCTTCGTCCGGAGGCTCAGAACCGAGTTGCCTCTCTATTCCACTTCGCCCTGCGCGACGGTGGTCTCCTGCTGCTCGGGGCGACGGAAACCGTCGGCGATGTCGAGGGTCGCTTTGACGTCGTCTCCAAGCCAGCTCGCCTCTACCGGCATCGCAGCGGCCGCCGGGTCGGGGATGTCGGGCTTCTCGCGAGTTCCAAGGAAGCCCGCGGGTTGTCGGTGTCCCGCCTGAACGGGATTTCATCGGCCGTTCCGACTCGGGAGGTCGGGCTGGCCGATCTTTGCCGACGGCTCGTAATCGAGGCTCACGCCCCGGCCTCGGTGTTGATCAATGGCCGCAACGAATGCCTGTTCTCGCTGGGTCCCGTTGATCGTTACATGCGCCTCGCGGCTGGCCAGCCGACCCATGATGTGATCGCGATGGCGCGCCCGCCATTCAGGGTCAAGCTGCGGGCCACCATCGACCAGGCGCGTCTCGGTGGCGGGCGGGCCGTAGCGGCAGGGGGGCGGGTCGAGCGCCTCGGGGCGTCGAACCAAGTCAGCATAGAAATCCAACCGGTTCCCTCCTCGGAGGGCGATCTGCTCCTGATCTGCTTCGTGGATAAGCCCGATCCGCCACAACCCTCCAGGGGTTCGAGCCGGGTCCCGGATGCGCCCCGGGTAGGGGAGCTGGAGCATGAACTGGAAACTCTGCGGGTCGAGTTGCAAGCCGCCACGCGAAGTCTCGAACTCTCCATCGAAGATCAGGCAGCCATGACTGAGGAGGCTCTTTCCGTCAGCGAAGAGCACCAGTCCACCAACGAGGAGCTGCAGACATCGAAAGAGGAACTGCAATCACTCAACGAGGAACTGACCGCGCTCAATGGCCAGCTCCAAGAAAGCCTGGAGCGCCAAAAGACGACCGCGACAGACCTGCAAAACATTCTCTACAGCACCGACGTCGCCACCCTCTTCCTCGATCCAAAATTGAACATCCGTTTCTTCACGCCGGCCACGAAATCGCTCTTCAATGTCATCCCAACCGACATCGGGCGCCCGCTCGACGATCTCAACTCCCTGGCCACGGACACCGCCCTCCTGAGTGACGCCCGGGAGATGCTCCGGACCCTGAAATCCAGCGAGCGCGAGGTCGAGACGCGGGACGGCCACTGGTATGTTCGGCGCATCCTGCCCTATCGGGCGAGTGACAACCAGGTGGAGGGGGTTGTCATCACCTTCTCGGACATCACCGACCGCAAGCGGGCGTCCGACGCGCTGGGCGAAGCCAAGCGTCAGGCCGAAATGGCGAATGTCGCCAAGTCGCGGTTCCTTGCGGCGGCAAGCCACGATCTGCGTCAGCCCCTGCAGACACTCTCGCTTCTCCAAGGATTACTTTCCCGCGGCGTGAAGGATGCATCGGCGAAGACGCTTGTTGCTCGGTTCGATCAGACGCTGGGCGCGATGTCGGGCATGTTGAACGCGCTGTTGGACATCAATCAGATCGAGGCCGGGACGCTTCGCGCGGACATCACCCGCTTCCCGATCGACACCATTCTCGATCGCCTCAAGGATGAATTCGCCTACCACGCCGCCGCCCAACACCTGGATCTGCGTGTCGCGCCTTGCCGCCTGAATGTGGAGAGCGACTCGCGTCTCCTCGAGCAGATGCTCCGCAACCTGGTGTCCAACGCGTTGAAGTACACGACTGCTGGAAGGGTGTTGATCGGCTGCCGTCGACACGGGACCACGCTCGCAATCGAGGTCTGGGACACTGGCGCGGGCATACCCGACGAGGCTTTGCAGACGATTTTCGAAGAATATCATCAGCTCGACAACGCGGCGCGCGAGCGCAGCCGCGGCCTGGGGTTGGGCCTGTCGATCGTTCAGCGCCTCGCCACGCTCCTTGACCAACCTGTCAGGGTGCGTTCTCGGCTCGGCGTGGGCTCGGTTTTCTCCATCGACGTTCCCGTTTCGCGGCGAAAGGACGATCCGAAACAAGCACAACAAGCGACGCACGAACGAGCGGCGGCGACCGGTCGGCAATCCGGATCGATCCTGGTCATCGAGGACGACCCCGACGCCCGTGATCTTCTGGTCATGCTGCTTCAAGAGGAGGGGCACCACGCGACCGCGGCGGCCGACGCAAAAGCGGCGCTGAGCGTAGTGAGCGTTGGTCCCGTCGAGGTCGACCTGATCGTGGCCGACTACAATCTTCCCGGGGGGATGAACGGGGTGGAGCTGACGACCAAATTGCGGGGTATTTTCCCGGGCGATATTCCCGTGGTGATTTTGACCGGTGACATTTCCATCGAAACCCTGAGGGAGATCGGTCAAGGCGACTGCGTTCAACTCAACAAGCCGGTTCACGCTCAGGAGTTGGCCGACCTCGTCCAAACCTTGCTGACCAACAACAAGTCAAAAGCAAAATCGACGCCTCTGGAAAGGAAAATCAACCCCGCGGAGACGGCTTCGGCCGTGATCTATGTGGTGGACGACGACAGCAATGTCCTTGGAGCGATCGTCGGTGTTCTGGAAGCGGAGGGCAGGCGGGTGGAAGCTTATGCTGACAGTGAAGCGTTCCTTGCGGCGTTTCATCCGGGCGGCGACGCCTGCCTATTGGTTGACGCCTATCTGCCGGGGCTTGGCGGTTTGGATCTGCTGCGACGACTGCGGCGAGAGAAACACGCCATCCCGACGATCGTGATTACCGGTAGCAGCGATGTGCCGATGGCCGTTGAAGCCATGAAGGCTGGCGCGTCCGACTTCATCGAGAAGCCCGTGGGGCGGGATGATCTCCTTCAGAGTGTGGAACGCGCCTTGGCCACCTCGCATGCCGCGGTGGAAGTGTCCGCTTGGCGCCAATCCGCCGTCGACCGTCTGGGATCGCTGACGCCGCGGCAAACCGAAATCATGGGGATGGTTTTGGCCGGTCGCCCAAGCAAGAACATCGCCTTCGATCTCGGTATCAGCCAGCGAACGGTCGAAAATCACCGTGCGTCGATCATGCACAAGACGGGTTCGAGTTCGTTGCCGGGCTTGGCGCGTCTGGCGCTGGCGGCCGCACCTCGGGCGGACGCCGACGCGGCGCTTGTTTGATCCAGGATTTCAGCTCGCGCTAGCGATCGGCTGGGCCGCCTGGGGCCAAGATCGTCCACCCGGCCGACGGCCGGGTGGACGGGTAGGGTCTAGTCGATCATCAGGTTATTCTTGACGGACGTGGCGCCGGGCGCCGCCCAAGCGGTCGACCACGCCACCTGCTTCGCATGCGGCGAATGGACGACCCCGCTGAGCGTGATCGCCCCGCCGTCGGCCTTCACCGTTATCGAGTCCGGTCGCGTGTACCAGGACCGCTTGAGCGCGCTCCGGATGTCGGCGCTGACATCCATGGTGTCCACGCGCTTCTTCAGTTCGATCCGATTGGCTACGCCCAGCACGCCGCTCAGGTGGCGAACCTCGGTTTCGGCGACGTCCTTCTGGAAGTGCCACTCGAGCTCACCGGACAAGGTGACGAAGCCCTTCTCGACCGTGACCTTGATCGCGTTCTTGGGGATCGAAACATTCCAGCTAAGACGCTCTACGACCGCCGCGGCGATCTCGTCGTCTCCGCGCTTGTGGTCGAAAGGCAGTTTGACCTCGATTTCCTCCGCGACCGCCTTCACGCCCTGAACCCGCTTCGCGGCGCGCTCGGCTTCGTATTTGCTCCAGAAGTTATCGACGTGGCCCGAGAGGGTGACAACGCCGTTCTTTGCCGTGACGCCGATATGGCCAGCGGTAACGGACGGCTCCCATTTCAACTCGGCGAGGACGTCTTCTTGAAGTTGGCTGTCCGTGTGCATTGCGTAGCTCCTTCGATTTCCAGAAGTTTTCATCTGAGGCTTTATTCGGCCGACCGACAACCGACGGAAACTACTCAGCCCGCTTTGGCTCCTGATGAACTTCAAACGTTCGGACCGCCCAGGAAGCGATCTACCCAACCCCCCCGTCGATGCTCGCGAGGGAGATTGTTTGAGTAGTTTCCGACTCTGCCTGCCGAGCTGCACACAAGGCATGCACCCCAGCATGAAAGCGATGGTGCTGCGGACGATCGGCTCTCCGCTCGAATGGAGCTCACTTCCAGAACGCGCGCCCGCAACCGGCCAGATACGTGTCAGGGTCTTGGCCTGCGGCGTCTGCCGCACGGATCTACACGTGGTCGACGGCGAACTGCCCGATCCGGTCACGCCGATCATCCCCGGCCACGAAATTGTCGGGCGGATCGATGCGATCGGCGGCGGCGTCGAAGGGTTCCAGATCGGCGAGCGCGTCGGCATTCCCTGGCTCGGCTATACCTGCGGGGCGTGCCCCTATTGCGCCATGGAACGGGAGAACCTCTGCGACCGCCCGCTATTCACCGGCTACACCCGTGACGGCGGCTTCGCCACGTCGACGATCGCGGACGCGCGCTACGCCTTCCCGCTGGGCGAGATCGGAAGCGATGTCTCGCTCGCGCCCTTGCTCTGCGCGGGCTTGATCGGTTGGCGGTCGCTGAAGATCGCCGGGGACGGCAAGACCTTGGGGCTGTACGGCTTTGGCGCATCCGCGCACATCGTGGCTCAGGTCGCGCGATGGCAGGGTCGCGAAGTATTCGCCTTCACCAAGCCCGGCGACACCGCCAATCAGGCCTTCGCCAAGAGCCTCGGCGCGACATGGGCGGGCGGCTCCGACGAACGCCCGCCCAAGCCTCTCGACGCCGCGATCATCTTCGCGACCGTCGGCGACCTTGTTCCGGCGGCTTTGAAAGCGGTGCGCAAAGGCGGGCGCGTCGTGTGCGCGGGCATCCACATGAGCGACATTCCAAGCTTCCCATACGAAGACCTTTGGGAGGAGCGGCAGCTGATGTCGGTCGCCAATCTCACCCGCCAGGATGGGCTTGAGTTTCTTCAGCTCGCGCCCAAGCTGAATCTCAAGGTGAAAACCACGACCTATCCACTGAGGGACGCCAATCTGGCGCTCGCCGATCTCCGCGCCGGCCGATTCGAGGGCGCGGCCGTCCTCATTCCTTGAACCCGCCGCGCTAGTCCAGCCTCGACGCCCGGAGCCTCAAGGCGTTGGCGATGACCGACACCGAGCTCAGGGACATGGCCAGCGCCGCGATCATCGGGCTGAGCAGCAGGCCGAACGCGGGGTAGAGCACGCCCGCGGCCAAAGGAATGCCGACGACATTGTAGGCGAACGCGAACGCCAGGTTCTGGCGGATGTTGCGCATGGTCATCCGGCTGAGCGCCTGCGCCCGCGCTATGCCGGCGAGATCGCCCTTGAGCAAGGTGATCCCGGCGCTCTGGATCGCGACCTCCGTGCCAGTGCCAGTGCCCATGGCGATGCCGACGTCGGCGGCGGCGAGGGCGGGCGCATCGTTGACGCCATCTCCGGCCATCGCGACGACGCGGCCGTCCGACTTCAGCTTCTCGACGATGCGATGCTTGTCTTCCGGCAGGACCTCGGCCTCGACCTCGTCGATGCCGAGCTTGCGCGCCACCGCCGTGGCGGTCGCTTTGTTGTCGCCGGTCAGCATGACGATGCGCAGGCCCTCGTCGCGCAACCGCTTCAGCGCCGGGACGGTGGAGGCCTTGATCGGATCGGCGATGGCGATCACCGCCGCCGCCTTGCCATCGACCGCGAGAAACAAGGCGGTGGCGCCGTCCTGACGCAGCACGTCGGCCTTCGCCGCGAGGTCGCCGAGATCGATGCCGCTGTCAGCCATCAACGGGGCGTTGCCGAGCGCAACACGCTTGCCGCCGACGACGCCGGTGACGCCCTTGCCGGTGACCGAGGCGAAGTCGATAGCCGTCTCGACGGTCGCGCCTTTGGCCTTCGCCGCCGTCAGGATCGCCGCTGCCAACGGGTGTTCGCTGGAGCGTTCCAGCGCGGCGGCGAAACCCAGCACCTCGGCCTCTTCACGACCGGCGGCCGTGATGATGGCGGTGACGGAGGGGCGGCCTTCGGTCAATGTCCCCGTCTTGTCGATGACCAGGGTGTCGACCTTCTCCATGCGCTCCAGCGCCTCGGCGGACTTGATCAGCACGCCGGCGCCGGCGCCCTTGCCGACCCCGACGCCGATGCTCATCGGGGTCGCGAGACCAAGCGCGCAGGGGCAGGCGATGATCAGCACCGAAACCGCCGCGATCAGTCCATAGGCCAGCGCCGGCGCCGGTCCCCAGATCGCCCAAGCGACGAAGGCCAGGGCGGCGACCACCAGGACCGCGGGGACGAACCAGCCGGCGGCGATGTCGGCGAGGCGCTGGATCGGCGCGCGGCTGCGCTGGGCCTCGGCGACCATGGCGACGATGCGCTGCAGGACCGTGTCGGCGCCGATCTTGTCCGCGCGCATTACCACGGAGCCGGCGCCGTTGATCGTGCCGCCGATCAGGCGGTCTCCCGCGGCCTTGGCGACCGGCATGGATTCGCCGGTGACCATGGACTCGTCGATGGCGCTGGAGCCCTCCAGCACCTCGCCATCGACCGGCACGCCGTCACCGGGACGCACGCGTAGACGATCTCCGACCTGCACGAGATCGAGCGCGATCTCTTCGTCGTCGGCGCCGTCGCGCAGGCGGCGCGCGGTCTTCGGCGCCAGGTTCAGGAGAGCGCGAAGCGCGCCGCCGGTCTGGGCGCGGGCGCGCAGCTCCAGCACCTGGCCGAGCAGGACCAGCACCACGATCACAGCCGCAGGCTCGAAATAGACCGCGACCGCGCCGCCCATGCCCCTGAAGCCGGCCGGGAATATCCCTGGCGCGAAGACGGCGAACACGCTGTAGCCGTAGGCCGCGCCGGTTCCCAGGGAGATCAGGCTGAACATGTTGAGGCTGCGGTGGACCACCGACGCCCCGCCGCGCTGGAAGAACGGCAGCCCCGCCCACAGCACCACGGGTGTCGCCAGGGCGAACTCGATCCAGCCGGCGAGCCTTTCCGGGATCAGCCGGTGCAGCCCGAGGAAGTGCCCGCCCATGTCGAGGACCAGGAGCGGCGCGGCGAAGGCCAGACCGATCCAGAACCGCCGGCTCATGTCGTCGAGTTCGGGATTGGTCTCCGCTGCGGCGGTCACCGCCGCCGGCTCGAGCGTCATCCCGCAGATCGGACAGTTACCGGGGCCTACCTGCCGGATCTGCGGGTGCATCGGGCAGGTGTAGACCGCGCCCGTGGCCACTGCTGTCGCGGGCGTGGTCACGGGTGGCGGCAATGAAGCAGTTCCGGCGTCCGAACCGCCGGCTTCTACGATCACACGGGTTCGACTTTTCGAAGTCGGCTGTAGTGATCGCGATGCCGCTCGCCGTAGATGCGGTCCACCGTCATGGTGGGATCATATGCCGGACTCTCTCTGACGGCTTGCTGGTCGACATCGAGATCGATCGTGCGATCCGACCAGTGCACCGATCTCACCGACCGGGGAGAAATCAAGACCTTGTTCCCCGACCACCAGCCGCCGGTCTCGATGACAAGATAGCGGATACCCCAGTCGGCGTCGTCGATCAGGATGTCGGCGACGTGGCCGATCTCTCCGTCCCGCGCGAGAATATGATACCCCGTCATCTCGTGCATGCTGCGAAGGTGTACGTCGCCTTCGGACTTGCTCCCGTCGAGACAGTCCTGATCGCTCCGCATCTTCGAGGCGGCCAGCGGCGCCGATATCGGATCTCCGAAGCCGAAGTCGCCCATGAAGGCATAGGTATTCCAGTAGGGATTCCAGCCATAGTAACCGTAGAGACTGGCCTCCATTCGTCTGGAAACCGGCGCGTCCGTCTCGATGTCGGGGCTGCCCTTGACGTCGCTTTTCGTGAGCCTGACCTTCAAGGCATGAGCATCGTCGTCGACGTGTCCGAGGGCGGACGGCGGCAGCAGCACCTTGCGGCCGGCGAAGACGTTGCCCGTATCGACGACCAGCCAGCGCAAGAGCCAGGTTCGATCGTCGAACAGGAAATCGTGAACGACGCCGATCGCGCCGTCGCTCGCCCAAATCGAGTCGTTCTTCATCCTGGAGGCGTGCCGCAGCATGTTGGTTTCCTACTGAGTTGAAACGAGCGCGTGGCGCCCAAGGTCGATCAGTTCCGCGCTTTTGCGGTTCGGGAGATCGGCAGACATCATATCGGTCGCCCGCCAGCCGCGGTCATGCCACGACGAGCCGGTTGTCCACGTCCGTGGCGCCCGAGGCCGCCCAGGCGGTGTCGTCGGCCACCGTTCGTTCATGCCAGCTGTCGACGGAGCCGATCAGCGTGACACGACCGCCTTCCGCCGTGACTTTCACCCGATCGGGATTGAAAAAATAAGAGCGATGCAGCGAATGGGTGATCTCGTCGCTGAGAAGCGAGGTGTCCACACGGGGTTTGATCGTGATCTCGTTGGTGAGACCGATGACGCCCCAAAGGCTCCGGACTTCCGTCTCCGCCGCATCATGCTCGAAGCGCCAATCGACTTGGCCGGTCAGTGTTACCCAGCCTTTTTGGACGGTTACTTTGATCGCGTCGTGAGGGAGAGTGGAGTCCCAGGCCAGCCTGTCGATCGCGGCGCGCGCTATGTCGTCGTCAGGCCGGTTGACGTCGAAAGGGAGCTTGACCTCAATTTCGTCAGCGACGGCCTTGACGCTCTTGACGCGCAAGGTCGCCGCTTCCGCCGCGCCCTTTTCGGCGTAACGATGAACATGTCCCGAGAGAGTCACAACGCCATCTCGAGCGGTCACGCCAATGTGGGCGGCGGTGACACTCGGCTCCCATTCCAGTTCGGCGAGAACGGCTTTTTTCAGAGCGATGTCATCGAACATATCGGTTACCATGAGCTACGGATGAGAGGGACCGAGACGCTAAAGTCGACGCCGTCACGAGGGTAGACTCGGAAACTACCCATCCAGCGGCCGGGCGCCTCCCGACCTGTCAGCAAGTTAGACATCTCTGGAAGAACACCTTTTCAGGCGATCATCACGTTCGCCGTCGGACGCCGCGCCGAGTAAGGCAGGCGCGGGCCGTAGCCGAAGCGCACCAGAAGATCGGGGCGGCGACCGTGCAGACCGGCGAGATCGGCCAGCGCCGGCCGTAGCCTGGCCACCTCGACCGGTTGATTGACGAAGGCGGTCCGGATGCCCAGCAGCGTCGCTTGCAACAGAAACCGCTGGCAGGCGCGTCCCGCCAGAGTCCAATGCTCCTTGTCCTCGCCGGCGGAAACGAAAACTGCCAATCCGGCAGAAGACGCCATTTGCCGCGCGTATTGGTTGTTTTCCGCGCCGACTTTGAACGCCAGGTCGAAGAGCTCCGGCCCGGCCCAGGACGGAAGCACCGGACTGCCGCTGGCCGCGCTGAACAGCCCGTCACCGGTCATCAGCGCTCGCCTCGGATTGAAGCGAAGCCAGCGACCCAGTTCTCTCACGAAGGCTGGATCGCGCATCTGCGCATTGTTGCCCTCGATCACGAGGTCGCTGACCCGCTTCATCGCCGCCCGATCGGTGATCAGCGCGACATCGACACCGGGCATGGACGCGGCTTTGCCGAGGGCGCGCAACGCTTCAACGCCGACGGCGCGGCCATCGTAGATACTCCGGGTCGATTGCCGCTTCGCGATGGCGTCGAACAAGCCGACATTTGAAACCCCGCCGCGCCCGAACTCGAATACCAGCGAGCCGCCGTTTTCCGCATCGAAGCGGATTTCGCCGGGCCGTGCTCGCGCCCCCGCCGCGATGGACAGGTTCTCGGCGGCGCACCCCAGGCCAACGAAGAGATGATGGTCGTCCGGATCCACCACCACGGTTCGCCTCGAAAGGTCCGGGGTGATTTCGATACGGCGTGGAGAGGGCCTGAAAAGCCAAGGCTGGGTGTTGTGCCCGCTGGGCGCGAGCACCGCGAACCGGACGAAATCCCGCTTTTCCGGGGCTTGGACAAGCGCGGAGCGCGCCGCCGCTACAGCCTCGGTGTAGTCGGACATCGATCCCATTGACCGCGTTGCGAAATAGCTGGCTGCGACCCCGCCCGCCACCACCGCCCCGCCGCCAATCATCAGTGCACGTCTGTTCATGCCGTGAGCCTCAAGATGGGCTTGTCGCGATCTGGACGGTCGTGGCCCCCGACAACCCGAACCTCGCGGCGTTCACGCTGATCGTCGGCGGGGCGCGGGAGACCGGCCTTTCTAAGAGCGAGGTCATCGTACATGTCCGGCTCCCGAGGTTTCGCGGCCGATTCCAGACGCCGTCGAGATTTCAAGCGGTTTGCCGGTCGCGAGTTCATGACACCGACCGCCGACCAGAATCGTCATGGGGGTTCCGCCAAGCAACGTCGCATCGATGCGGCCGCGCGGCTGCAGATGCAGGCTGAGGGTTCGACCGCGCCATTGAACGCTGAAGCGCAGGCTCTTCCACTCCGACGGCAGGTGGGGGTCGAGCGCCACGCCGGTCTCGGTCATCGAGAGGCCCGCAAACCCCAGGACCGCCATTGTCCAGAGCCCGCCTAGCGCGGCGATATGGATGCCGCCGTCGATCGCCACGTGGGTGTCGCCCAGATCGATCTCGCTTGTATCCCTGAAGAAACCCAGGGCCTGGTCGGCAAGCCCGAGCCGAGCGGCGACGAGGCCGTGCATGACACGGCTGAGAGAACTCCCGTGGCTGCAGCGCGGAGCGTAGAATTGGAAATTCCTCAGCGCCATGTCGCCGGTGAACTCACCGGGCAAGAGCCCGATCAGAGCGACGACATCGGCCTGCTTGACCACCTGCGTCTTCTGGATCCGCTCCCGTCCGAGCACCACGTCCATGGGCACCGATCGGCCGGAATATTGCGCCAGGTCGATCTGTTCCAACGTATTGTATCCGGCGAATTGTTCGAAGAGCCCCGTCGCGGGGTCGAGACTCGACACCATGGCGTCGGCCGCGGATCTCCACTCCGCCAGTTCGGCATCGCCAAGATCGAGCTCCCGAGACAGCGCGGCCCAACGATCCGGCCAACGCTCGCGCATCAAGGTGACGACCTCGCACGCCTGGCGCAGGTTCCAGCGCGCCATGACGTTGGTGAAGGCATTGTCGTCGATGTCTTCGTGGTACTCGTCCGGCCCGATCACACCGCGAATGTGACGCCGACCGTCGCCTTCCAGCTTTGCCCGGCTCGCCCAGAACCGCGCCGTTTCAAGAATGATTTCGGCGCCCGCGTCGCACAGAAAGCCTTCGTCCGCGGTCGCCTGCCAATACTGCCAGACCGCGTAGGCGACGTCGGCGCTGATGTGCTGCTCCTGAAGCCCGCCTAGGACCTTGACCACTTTTCGGTCGGGTCCAATCACCTCCTCCGGTGTGGTCTCCTCGCCCGTGTCGGCGGATTCCCAGGCGTAGAGGGCTCCGCGCCATCCCAGCCGTTTCGCCTTGGCCCGAGCGCCCGCCAGCGTGTGGAAGCGGTACATGAGGAGTGATCGAGCGGCCCGCGGCCAGGTCATCGTATAGAATGGCAGCAGATAGATTTCGGTGTCCCAGAACACATGGCCGCGATAGTCGTCGCCGGTCAGCGCCCGCGCGGCGATCGAGACACGGTCGTCATCGGGATTGGCGGCGCTGTTCAGATGATAGCCGGCGAAACGCAACGCGCGCTGCGCGGGCGCGTCGCCATCGACACTCATCTCGCTGAGACGCCAGCGCTCCGCCCAGGCCTTCTCGTGAGAAGCCAGCAATTTCCGCGAGCCGAGATTGGACAGGCCGGCGATATCGCGAAGGGCCTGCCCGGCAAGTTCGTCGATGCCCTGGCTCGACTTCGCGATCGACACCAGGCGCTCGAAGCTGGCGACCTGTCCTGGACGGGATCGCCAGGTCCATGAACTCTGCAAGTCGCCCGTTGTCGTCGGTGGGATGATCTTCCCATCGACGAAAAGTGAACAGGTGGTCGCGATCATCAAGCGTGTCGCCGTCTGGCGCGTGCTCCAGATGCCGAAATCCTTGCTCAGTCTATCGACGGCGAGGTCGAGATCGGCGCCCTCGAACGCCGCGCTGAGGGTGAGCTCGACCTCCCCCGCGTGGGTCTCGAGTTCGATCAATTCGAGACCCAAGCCTCGGGCGTGTAGCGACACGAGGCGCAGTGACCGACCGCGAATGCCGACGTTCGAAACGCCGGGCTCGGGTCCCCCGAACCAGCCCTCGCTAAGAACGACACCACAGCGCATGTCGAGCATGCGGCGCTGCGCCGCGACGTCCCCGGGATGACGGATCAACGGCTCGCCGCCGAGCGAAAGGCGGACCTGGAGCCAATCGGCGGCCTGGACCAGCCCTGGGCTGAGGACCGCCGCGTTCGGGGTATCGAACAATCCGGCGACATAGGTGCGCGCCGGGGCGATATCGCTTTCCGCGCTCGTGAGCGCTCGGGCGCCCCGAATCCCGAGGAAACCATTGCCGATCGCGAACCGCGATCCGATCGTGCTCTCGCGCAGCTCGTCGTAGCCCTCGGCGACAAGCACCCAAGCCGCATCGGCGGTGGGTTCCAGCGAATCGATCGTCGTCCGCGACTCTCGTGTTTTGGCCGCGCCCATCAGCTGACGCTCCGAAGCCGGCCAAGCTCGATCTGGGGCGCCGAGACCTGATCCAGGCTGGTGACCACCAGGTTCGCCCCCGCGGCGATCAGACCGGCCGCGTCGTGGAGGCGAGCCACGCCGAGCGCGCTCATGCCGCCGGCGCGCGCGGCCTGGACTCCGGCCGGCGCGTCCTCGATCACCAGACAGTGTTTCGGATCCGCCTTCAAAAGGCTGGCCGCCATCAGGAAGATCTCGGGGTCCGGCTTGCCGCGCGCGAGATCGCGACCGCAAACGTTGGCGTCGAACATGTCGAACAGGCTGCGCCCCGGAGCGACCAAAACGGCGCGCATCATCGCGTTGGCGTTCTTCGATGAAGACGCGGTCGCCATCCGCACGTGGATCGCCCGCAGCGCCTCGACGAAGCGCAGTGCGTCCGGGTACGGATGAACGTCGCCCCCGTGAACGAGCGCCTCCAACCGCTTTTGCTTCGCCTCGGCGTATTCGGGCGCCCGTTTTTCGGCGTCCCTCACCCCCAGGGCGCGCAACACGGCGACGGCGCCGTCCATGCGCGGTTTGCCCGCCACCTGCGCTTGGTAGATCGCGGTCGTGAAACGCTCGGGCGCGGTGAAGCCGTGCAAGGCCTCGCGCCAAGCGCGCTCATGCGGCGAGGCCAGCAGCACGCCGTCAACGTCGAATATCACGGCGTGCAGCAAGGGAGCTGGCGCCTCGATAGTGGGACTTCGCATAAACGCACCTTGGTCGAAGTCTCGGGTCGAGCTTGCCGGCTCAGTCGCTCGCTGGGAGCCCACCGCACGGTCTCACGTCCTGCATCTCCAGCGCAGGGTCGGAAAATACTCAAATCACCGGATCGGGCGCCTCGCTGTTATCGAAACGCGGCCCCGCGCGAGGCGGTCTCGCGCGCCGAGAGTTCGATGACCTCGGCGGTTATCTCGAGCACGCAATGCAAGCTGCGGCGAGTGCTAGACGATCCTTTTTACGACTCTGTCTCGGGCGGTCTCGTCCTCGACCGCCCTAGCGCAAGCGGAGTGTGGGACGATCCGTGGCGCCAGCTCGCCTCAACACTCGAAATATCTCTGTAATTAAGACCTTACACCCCACCCCTGGTGGAGCCGTGGGGAATCGAACCCCAGACCTCCTCATTGCGAACGAGGCGCTCTACCATCTGAGCTACGGCCCCTTGACCGCTCGGGGCGGAAGGAGCGCGGAGATAAGGGAGGCGGGGCCCTCAAGTCAAGAATGGGAGGGCTGGAGATGGGCGAGGCCCGCGCGTGCTCGCCTTGCGCGGCCAAGGTGGCGCGGATAGGAGACGGCGATGGACGCCCTGCTCAACTTCGCCCAATTCGTCATCCAGGCCCTGCTCAGCCTCATCGTCTGGATCATCGTCGCCTACGCGGTGCTGAGCTGGTTGGTCAGCTTCAAGGTGGTTAATCTGCGCAATCGCGCGGTCTATCAGGTCTCGCAATTCCTGGAGCGGGTGGCCAGGCCGCTGCTGCGGCCGTTCCAGCGCGTCCTGCCCGCCATGGGCGGTCTCGACTTCTCGCCGATCTTGCTCTTCATCGTCATCGAGGGCGTCCAGCGCTATCTGATCCCGCCCTTCTTCGCCTGGCTGCACGCCATGACCGGCGGACCCGTCGCGATCTGATCGGGCGGGAGCCTAGCGCCGATCTCGGGCGTTGAGGCCTCGCCGCTTTCGGCGAGGAACGACGATTTGACCGCTGACGCCTCCATCAAAAGCTCGTCCCCGCGCGCGCCAGTTCGACCCTTCAGGCATTTGGGCGCGATTATCGGCGGTGTGATCGTGCTGGCGATCATCGTTTTCCTGATCCTGTTCCGCTGGAACTGGCTACGCGGCCCCTTGGCTCACGCCATATCCGGACGCTTGAACCGGCCCGTCCAGATCACCGGCGACCTGGAGGTTCATCCCTGGTCATGGTCGCCGCGCGCCACCATCCACGGGCTGGTCATCGCCAACGCGCCCTGGGCGGGTCCCAAACCTCTGGCGACGCTGCCCCGCCTGACCGTCCAGATAAAGCTGCTGCCGCTGTTGAAGGGCCAGACGATCCTTCCCCTGGTGGAGTCGGACGCGCCGCGGGTCGATCTGTTGCGGGACGCTCAGGGCCGCGAGAATTGGAACTTCCACCCGGGGCAGAAACCCAAGCCCTTGAAGCTGCCCGCGATCAATAATTTCCTGATCAAGAACGGGGCGCTCAGCTTCATCGACGTCAAGCACCACATCGACTTCAAGGGCACGATCGCTTCGAACGAGCGGGTCAACGGCTACAGCCAGGGCGTTTTCGTCATCGACGGCAAAGGCTCGCTCAACAAGGCGCGGTTCATCGCTCACGTCACCGGCGGCGCCCTGGTCAATGTCGACCCGGCCCACCCCTATCACTTCGACGCGCGGGCGGAGGCTGGGGAGACCAAGGTGCGCCTGGTGGGTCAGATCGCCCACCCCTTCAACTTCGGAGCGTTCTCGGGGATCTTGGCCGCGGACGGGCCGGACCTCGCCGATCTCTACTATCTCAGCGGCGTCGCCTTGCCGAACTCGCCCCCGTTCTCGCTGAAGGCGGGTTTCGGGCGAAACGGTTCGATCTACGCCTTACGCCACCTGACCGGACATCTGGGCGGCAGCGACGTCTTCGGGCGGCTGACGATCGACGATTCGACAGGGCGGATTCTACTGACCGGCGATCTCCATTCCCGCAAGCTGCGGTTTGCCGATCTGACCGCGGCGTTCGGCGGCGCGCCGAAGAAGGGGGCGAGGACGTTCCTGTCGCCGCAGCAGAAGATCGTCGCCGCCAAGCTCGACGCCGAGCACCGCATCTTTCCGGACACCCATCTTGACCTCGCGCGCGTTCGCGCCATGGACGCCGCGATTAAATTCCACGCCGACACCATCGAGGCCGGTAAGATTCCGATCCACGGCGCGACCGCCAATCTCACGTTGAAAAAGGGCGTCCTCGATGTGAACCCGCTGGATCTGGGTCTGCCTCAAGGCCGCGTGGTCGGCACGGTTCATCTCGATGCGCGCGGACGCGTTCCGACGGAGGCGATCGACATGCGGCTCAGCAACGCCCGTCTCGAGACCTTCGCCGCCTCGAAGAAGGGGGGGCCGCCGCCGCTGGACGGCGTGCTTCTCGGCCGGGCCAAGCTGAACAGCAGCGGCGATTCGATCCGCGCGGCGGCCGCCGGCGCGAACGGCGCGATGACCATCGTGGTCCCCCAGGGCGAAATCCGCCAGGCCTTCGCCGAACTTCTCGGGATCGACGCCACGAAAGGGCTTTTTCTCCTGCTTTCCAAGAGCCAGCAGGAGACGCCGATCCGCTGCGCCGTGGTCGACTTCCGCGCCCGGGACGGCGTGCTCAACGCCGACCGTATCGTGCTCGACACCGGCGTCGTGCTGGTTACCGGCACGGGCGACATCGATCTTCGCAACGAGAACCTCAACTTCGTCCTCAAGGGTAAGCCGAAGAAGTTCCGCCTGATCCGGCTGAGCGCCCCGATCACCATCAAGGGCGGCCTGACTTCGCCAAAGGTCGGCGTGGATATCCTTAAGGCCGCGCCCCAGGCCGCGTTGGGCGTCGCCATCGGCGTTCTGGCCGCTCCCGTCGCCGCGATCCTGCCCTTCGTCGCGCCCGGCCTGGCCAAGAACGCGGACTGTTCGAGCCTTCTGACCGAGGCCGCGACCGGTCCGGCGCCGGTGAAAAAGCGCTAAGGGTCGGGCCTGCCGCGCAGCGCCGCGCTGATCTCGTCGTGGCGGCGCCGCGAGATCGAATAGGTCGCCAGGATGAGCAGGCAGAGCACCCCGATCGCGGCGGGGATCGGCCCCCAGCCCAAGATCAGGCGGCGCATAAGCGGTTCGGACGCCATCAGGGCGGGATGATGGGCCGGGTCGGCGGGAAAGCCGATCAGGTCGAGGGCGAAACCGGCCACGAGTACGCCCAGACCGCTCGCCGCCTTCCCCGCGAAGCCGAGGCCCGAGAAATAAAGTCCCTCGCGCCGACTGCCGAAGAGATGTTCGTGCTCGTCGGCCGCGTCAGCCATCATCGAGGGAAAGGCGATCACCGCCAGACCGATGCCGATGCCGCCGAACACCCCATTGGCGCAGAGCGGACCCAGCACAGCGGCTCCGGTCGCGGTCAGAAGTCCGGCCAGCCGCAGGCTCGGCAACACCACCCACGTCGCGATGATCATGGCGATCCCGATGATGACCACGGTCTTCTTTTCCAACCGGCGCTGCAGCGGCCCGGTGAGCGGCACGCCGATCAGGGCGCCGAGCAGGACCGCGTAGCTCGTGAATTGCAGCAGGGCGGGCGGCAGCTTCCAGACGTAGATGCCGGCGTGCGAGCCCAGGGTCGCGTTGGCTCCGATGGCGACATAGAAGATCACCGCCGACGCGAAGAGGGCGCGAAACGAGCGGTTGGAGAAAATCTCCTTCAGTTCTCCCGGAAGGCGCTGGATTAGATTGCCCGCGCTTGGAGCGGGGCGCGGCAGACCGGCGGCGTGCCGCGCGATCCCCGCGCAGCACACCGTCATGCCGATAAGCAGAAAGAGCGCGACCGCCCAGCCGAGTCCCGGATAGCCGTCCCGTCTCGTCAAACCGCCCGGCCCGGAGAAGAACACCAGATAGGCTGTGGCGATCACCGCGACGTTCGAGAAAATTCCGACCATCGTCCGATAGGCGACCACGCTGGAGCGTTCGACATAGCCGTCGGCGAGTTCGGCCCCCAAGGCGATGTAGGGCACGTTGAACGCCGAGATCGCGCTGCGCACCACGATCGAACTCACCGTCAGCCAAGCGAAGAGCCCGGTCGGCGAGAGCGCGCGCGGCGGCGAGAACATCAGGCCGATCGAGACCACGACGAAAGGGATCGCGGCGACCATCACGGGGATGCGCCGACCCAGGCGCGAGCGGACATTGTCGCTGATCGAGCCGACCAGCGGATCGACCACGGCGTCGAACACCAGGCTGATGGCGAGGGCCGCCCCCACCAGCGATCCCGAAAGGCCGAGCACGGCGGTGTAGTAGAAGAAGACGAAGCCTATCGCCGCTTCAAATCCCCCGCTCTGGGCGACTTGGCCGGCGGAATAGATCAGTTTGATCCGCCAGGAGGGGATCAGGCGCGGGGCAAGCGCGGGCGGACCCGGGTAGACCTCGGCGGTCATGCCTAGCGATTGTCGGTGATGAAGCGGTTGATGAGGGCGGCGATCTCTTCGGGCTTGTCCTCCTGGAGGAAGTGGCCGCCATCCTTGATCGTGACGTGAGGCTGGCCCTTGGCGCCGGGCACGCGGTCTTGAAACAGCTTGTCTCCGCCGGCGGTCACCGCGTCCTTGTCGCTAAACGCGGTCAGAAAGGGTTTGTCGAAGCGTTCGAGCACCGCCCATGCCGCCTTGTTCTCGGCGACCGACGCCTGCCCCGGCGTCAGGGGAACCAACAACGGAAATTGCCGCGCGCCCTCCTTATAGCTTTCATCCGGAAAGGGCGCGTCGTAGGCGGCCCGCTCCGCTTGCGTGAGGTCGCGAACGGCGCCGCCGGTCAGAATGCCGCCCGCCGGGAAGATCGGTACGGCCTGACTGAAATCGCGCCAATTCGAGAAAGCCTCGGACCAGCCCGTTCCGATCGGCAGCCCGGTGTTGGCGACGATCACGCGGGCGAAGCGCTCGGGCATGGCGGCGAGAAGACGCAGCCCGATCAGGCCGCCCCAGTCCTGGCAGAAGAGGGTGATGTCCTCGAGATCGAGCCCGGTCAGCCAGGCCGTCATCCAGCCGACGTGCCGCTCGTAGGTGTAGTCCGTCCGCGCCGCGGGCTTGTCCGACTTTCCAAAGCCGATCAGGTCCGGCGCGATCGCCCGGTGCCCCTCGGCGACCAGCGGCGGGATGATCTTGCGATAGAGATATGACCAGCTGGGTTCGCCGTGCATCAAAAGCACCGGCGCGGCGCCCGGGGGGCCCTCGTCGACATAGTGCAGGCGAAGTGTGCTCGCGTCCGGCCCGGCGACTTCGGCGTAGTGCGGCGCGAAGGGGTAGTCGGCGATCTCGGCGAAAGCCGCATCCGGCGTGCGAAGAACGTCCACCCGCTCACTCCCTTGAAAATTCCCGGTTCGGCGACCGGCGCCGCTCATGCCTCTCACCCGGCCGAGGCGCGGTCAACGCCTAGCGTGGCGCGCTCGTCGAACGCGTGGAATGCGCGCCGGCGTCTCCGGCGACGTACACACCCTGACAGGCGGCCAACAGGCTCGCGGCGAGCAGCGCGGCGGCCAATCCAAACGCGATTTTCACGGCAATTCCTCGCTGGGTCTTCTAAGACGGCGTCGAAGAGGAGGCCGCCGTTCCGTGCAGAGATCGCAAGACCTGGGCGCCAATAGGGTGATGGCGGCGCTCGCCGCCCACCGACCCGGCCACGCCCTGTCCCGCGATCTCTATCTCGGGCCGGAAATCTTTGCGCTGGATGTCGACATGCTGCTCGACCGCTGGGTTTGGGTTGGTCACGCCAGCGAAGTCGCCGCGCCGGGAGATTTCATCACCACGGCGTTTGGCGATGAGTCGGCCATCGTCGTCCGGGACGAGACGGGCGCGTTGCGCGCCCACCTCAACGTCTGCCGCCATCGCGGATCGCGGGTCTGTCTCGAACCGAAGGGGACGGCGACCACGTTCACCTGCCCCTACCACGCCTGGTCGTATCGCCTGGACGGCTCACTACGCGCGGCGCGGGAGATGCCCCCCGGGTTCGATCCGGCCAGTCACGGCTTGAGGAGTCTGCCGATCCGCGTGATCGGCGGCCTGATCTTCATCAGCTTCGGAACGAATCCGCCGGACCTTGATGAGATCGCCTCGGCCCTGACGGCGATGACCACGCGTTACGGCTGGGCCGAGGCCAGGGTGGCGACCCATCGTCGCTACACGGTCGCCGCCAATTGGAAGCTGGCGATGGAGAATTATCACGAGTGCTACCACTGCCAGGCCGCGCATCCGGAGTTCTCGATCCTCCACGCCCTCGCGCGCCCGGGCGCGCGAGGCCTCGACGGCCCTTATGATTTCGAGGCCTGGGGCGCGGCGCCGGACGGCCGCGAAGTCGGGCGCGTGATGGGATCCGCTCTGACGCGAGGCCAGAACAGCGGCAGCCGCGACGGCGCGCTCCTGGCTCCCCCCATGACACTGGCCCCCGAAAGCCTCGGAACCTGCGTCTTCGCCGAGGTCGGCTTCCTCTCCGCCTTCCTCGCCTATCAAGACCATGGCGTCATCTATCGCTTCATCCCGCGCGGACCGCTGGAGACGGAGATGGAGGTCGTCTGGCTGGTGCGCGGCGACGCACGTGGCGGCGTCGATTACGATCTGGACGCCCTGACATGGCTGTGGGACGTCACCAGCCGCGCCGACAAGCGGATCATCGAGACCAATCAGGCCGGGGTCCGCTCCCGCGCCTACCAACCGGGGCCCTTCTCCCTCATGGAGCCGGGGACCGCGGCCTATGTCGAGCGCTACGTCGGCGAGCTGAGACGAAAACTGGAGACCGCGCCCGATGCCCTATGACGCCATCATCGTCGGCGGCGGTCACAACGGCCTGGTCTGCGCCTTCTATCTGGCGCGCGCCGGGCACAAGGTCCGGGTGCTGGAGCGGCGAGGCATCGTCGGCGGCGCGGCGATCACCGAGGAATTCCATCCCGGCTTTCGCAACTCCACCGCCAGCTATTCGGTCAGCCTGCTCAATCCCAAGGTCATCGTCGACATGGCGCTCGCGCGGCATGGCCTGCGCGTGGTCATCCGCCCGCTGTCCTATTTCTCGCCGGTGGACGACCGGCGCTATCTCATCCTCGACAAGGACAAGGATCGATCCTTCGCGGAAGTCGCCAAATGGTCCCGGCGCGACGCCGAGCGGATGGACAATTTCCACGCCCGGCTGGATCGGCTCGTGGATCTGCTGCGCGACACCCTCCTGAAGACCCCGCCCAACGTCGGCGGCGGCGCGCGGGATCTGTTCAGCGCGCTCGGCCTGGCGAACCAGGCGCGGAAACTTGGCCTGCAGGGTCAGGGCGATCTATTGGACCTGTTCGGAAAGAGCGCGGGCGACATTCTCGACCAGTGGTTCGAGACCGATGTGCTCAAGGGCCTGCTCGGCTTCGACGCCACGATCGGCAACTACGCCAGTCCCTATACGCCCGGCTCCGCCTACGTTCTGCTGCACCACGTCTTTGGCCAGGTGAACGGGGTCAAGGGGGCCTGGGGCCATGCCATCGGCGGCATGGGCGCGATCACCCAGGCGATGGCGGCGGCGTGCCTGGAAGTTGGGGTCGAGATCACCACGGACGCCCCCGTCCGCGAGATCGCCATTTCGAACGGCACGGCGACGGGGGTGGTGCTGGAAGGTGGCGCGGACCTCTCGGCGCGGGTGGTCGTGTCCAATCTCAATCCCAAGCTGCTGTTCTCGCAGCTTGTCGCGGCGGAGCATCTCGACCAGCCCTTCCGCGAGCACATGGGCGCCTGGAAGGTCGGCTCCGGCACCTTCCGCATGAACGTCGCCCTGTCCGAACTGCCCAGCTTCACCTGCAAGCCCAGAGACGGCGTCTCCGAGCAGCACGGCGCCAGCATCGTGATCGCCCCGTCGCTCGGCTATCTAGACCAGGCCTACATGGACGCCCGCATGCAAGGCTGGGCGCGCAGCCCCGCCATCGAGATGCATATCCAAAGCGTTCTCGACGACAGCCTGGCGCCCCCCGGTCGCCACGTCGCCAGCCTGTTCTGCCAGCAGTTCGCCCCCACCTTGCGGGACGGATCGAGCTGGGACGACCACCGCGAAACGGTCGCGGACCTGATCGTGGACACCGTCGATCGCCTCGCGCCGGGGTTCAAGGCCTCGATTCTCGGCCGGATGATCCTTTCGCCCCTCGATCTGGAACGGAAACTCAGCCTCACCGGCGGCGACATCTTCCATGGCGCCCTGACCCTGGACCAACTCTACAGCGCCCGCCCGGCGCTGGGCTACGGCGACTACCGCTCGCCGGTGAGGGGCCTCTACATGTGCGGCTCCGGAACCCACCCCGGCGGCGGCGTCACCGGCGCCCCCGGCCACAATGCGGCGCGGGAGGTGTTGCGGGACCTTGGCCGTGTCCGAACTAGGCGACCTCTTCCAGTACGCTGATCCGCGTCAGATCGACGATGAGGGTGCCATCCCCCGCCGGCCCCACGGCGTCGCCGAAGCGGGCGCCATAGCGGATATCGGCGGGCCGGTAGGCCTTGATGTCATGGATCACCGCCGCCAAGTCGGGGTCGCGGGCCTCGATGCTCACCAGAAAGCCGACATCGTCGGCGGCGAGTTTCGCCGCATCGTAGGCGGCCAGGGGACTGGTCTCGTCGATCGGGTGCATCACCGTCATGATGAGACCGACCATGGGCATGGTCGCCCGCGTCAGCTTCAGCGACACGAGCTGGCGGTAGCTCGCCCCTTCGGTGGTCGGCCTGGGCATAAGGGCGTCAATGGTGACGGTCATGTTGGTCAGCGTGCCGGCCCGTCCGTGGGCGACGCGGAGCATCAGCGTGGGGATGCCGTTGTGCGGCGTGATCACCATGGCGTCCGAATAAACCATCCGCGCCTTCGGCCGCGAGAACCGGACGAAGATCAGGCCCGTCATGATCGCCGTGAAGGCCATGCCGAAGACGATCTCGATTGACGAAACCGTGTGGCCATAGGCCGTCGCCGGGTACATCTCGCCGTAGCCGACGGTGGCCAGCGTTTCGATGCTGAAAAAGAAGGCGTCGCCGAAATGGCCCGGCCGGGCATTGGCCAAACTTCCAGGCTGCAACGTGTACAGGCCGGCGAACGCCGTAGTGATCACGGCGTAGATCGAGAAGATCGACAGGACGAACACCGGCCAGTGGATGGTCAGGGCGAAATGATAGGGATCGGAAAAATCGAACCGACGAGCGCCCACCTTCGAATAGGCGATGCCGAGTTGGGTGCCTCTGAGGCCGCGGCGGAGATGAGTCTTCGCTGGCATGAGTCCTACGACTTTCAGAGGATCAACGACGTGCTTGATACGAGATAGGCGACGCCTTAGCTCGAGGGTATGCGCACCACGCTTACCATCGACGACGATATTTTCAGCGCAGCCCGGTTATTGGCTAGTCAAATCGGAGTGAGCGTTGGCGTGATAGTATCTGATCTCGCCAAGCGAGGACTCGATAGGGGGCCCCCGTTCGAGATCAGGAACGGTTTTCCTCTTTTACCTAAGCGCCAGGGCGGCCCCCCGATTACATTGGACTCGTCAATTCCCTGCGAGACGATGGTCCCTGGGTGATCGGATAGCAGTCGAGAAGACGGAAAGCGTCGCCTCACCTCGGCAGGTCGCTCGTCCCCATCAGGGCCTCGTCCACCGCGCGCGCGCATTGGCGGCCTTCGCGGATCGCCCAGACCACGAGGGACTGGCCGCGCCGCATGTCGCCGCAGGCGAAGACGCCGAGTTTCGAGGTCAGATAATCCTCGGTATTCGCCGCGACGGCGCCGCGCGGATCGAGATCGACCTCCGCCTCCTCCAGCAGCCCATCATGGTGCGGGCCAAGGAAGCCCATGGCCAGCAGGACGAGGTCCGCCCTGATCTCGAATTCGCTGCCCGGAACCTCGGCCATCCGCATCCGGCCGTCATCGCCTTTGATCCATTCCAGGCGCGCGCATTCCAAGGCCTCGAGCTTGCCGTTCGAGCCGATCGCCCGCTTGGTCGCCACGGCGAAATCGCGCTCGCAGCCCTCCTCCTGCGACGACGAGGTGCGCAGCTTCAGCGGCCAGTTCGGCCAGGTGAGGGCCTTGTTCTCCCGCTCCGGCGGCTCGGGCATGATCTCGAGCTGGGTGACGGAGGCGGCGCCCTGCCGATTGGAGGTGCCGATGCAGTCGCTGCCGGTATCGCCGCCGCCGATCACCACGACATGCTTGCCCTTGGCGCTGATCGCGCCTTCGGGCGCCGCCAGATCTTCGTCATCGCCGGCGACGCGCTTGTTTTGCTGGGTCAGGAATTCCATGGCGAAGTGGATGCCCGAAAGTTCGTGTGGGGGCAGTTCCAGGTCGCGCGGCCACTCCGCGCCGCCGGCCAGGACCAGAGCGTCGAAGTCATTGCGCAGTTCGGCGACCGTGACGCCCTTGCCGACATGGCGGCCGGGTCGGAAGATCACGCCCTCGGCGCGCATCTGCTCGATGCGCTGGTCGATCAGCGACTTCTCCATTTTGAAATCGGGGATGCCGTAGCGCAGCAGGCCGCCGATCCGATCGCTCTTCTCGAACACCGTCACCGCGTGACCGGCGCGCGCGAGCTGCTGGGCGCAGGCCAGGCCCGCCGGTCCCGATCCCACCACGGCCACGCGCCGCCCCGTCGATTTGGCGGCCGGCTGCGGCGTGATCCAGCCCTCGCTCCAGCCGCGGTCGACGATCTGGCACTCGATGGTCTTGATCGTCACCGGATTGTCGTCGAGGTTCAGCGTGCAGGCCGCTTCGCACGGTGCGGGACAGACCCGGCCCGTGAATTCGGGGAAGTTGTTGGTCGAGTGCAGGGTCTCCAGCGCGCCGCGCCACTGGTCGCGGGAGACCAGATCGTTCCAGTCCGGGATCAGATTGTTGACCGGGCAGCCGGTGTGACAGAACGGGATGCCGCAGCTCATGCAGCGCGTCGCCTGACGCGTGACTTCCGGTATCGGCAGGGGGCGGACGAATTCCCGCCAGGTCCTCAGCCGCGCCTCGCGCGCCTCGTAGCCGCGATCCCGCCGCTCGATCTCGAGAAAGCCGGTGGGATTGGTCATGCCGCCGCCACGGCGGTCGCCGCGCTCCGCTCCGCCGCGAGGTCCATCAGGGCGCGGCGATAGTCCTTCGGCGTGATCTTGACGAAGTTGGAGAGCGCCGCCGGCCAGTCGGCGAGCAGTTGGGCGGCTCGCGCGCTGCCGGTCATGGCGTGGTGGCGTTCGATCAGAATGCGCAGACGCTCGGCGTCGTGATTCAAGGGATCGCCCATCCCAGAGTCGCTCACGCTGAGCGAGCGGGCGCGCGGCGCGTCGTCGAAGGGGGAGGGCTTGGTCACGCCGACCGGGCCAAGCTCCACCAAGGCGAGATTGCACAGGCCGGCAAAGCGCTTGGCCGGATCGTAGACATAGGCGATGCCGCCGGACATCCCCGCGGCGAAATTGCGCCCCGTCTCGCCCAGCACCACCACGACCCCGCCGGTCATATATTCGCAGCCATGGTCGCCCACGCCCTCGACCACCGCGACGGCGCCGGAATTGCGCACCGCGAAGCGCTCGCCAGCGACGCCCTGGAAATAGGCCTCCCCCGCGATCGCGCCATAGAGCACGGTGTTGCCGGCGATGATGTTCATCGTGGGGTCGCGCGTGGATCCCGCGGGCTGGCGCACCACGATACGGCCGCCCGAAAGGCCCTTGCCGACATAGTCGTTGGCGTCGCCGCTCAACTCCAGGGTGACGCCGCGCGCGAGAAAGGCGCCGAAGCTCTGGCCCGCCGCGCCGGTCAACCTGATGTTGATCGCGCCGTCGGGGAGCCCGGCGTGGCCATAGCGGCGCGCGACTTCGCCGGAGAGCATGGCTCCGACGGTGCGGTTGAGGTTACGCACCGGCCGCTCGATCCACACCGGAGCCGCGCCGTCGAGCGCGCTCTGCGCGGCGGCGATCAGCTCGCGGTCGAGGGCCTTGTCCAGACCATGGTCTTGCCGCTCGCTGTTCCACAGGCCCTCGGGCGAGCCCGGCGGCACCGCGTGAAGGATGCGCGAGAGATCGATGTCGCTCGCCTTCCAGTGGTCGATGGCGTCGGCGACGTCGAGGCGGCCGACCTGACCGATCATCTCCCGCACTGTCCGAAAACCCAGCCCCGCCATGATGACGCGCAGTTCCTCGGCGACGAAGAAGAAATAGTTGATCACGTGTTCCGGCGCGCCGGTGAATCTCGCCCGCAGCACGGGATCCTGCGTCGCCACGCCGACCGGGCAGGTGTTGAGGTGGCACTTTCGCATCATGATGCAGCCCGCCGCGATCAGTGGCGCGGTGGCGAAACCAAATTCATCCGCCCCCAGAAGAGCGGCGACGGCCACGTCCCGCCCGGTGCGCAGACCGCCATCGGCCTGCACCGCGATCCGGTCGCGCAGGCCGTTCAGCAGCAGTGTCTGCTGTGTCTCGGCGAGGCCGAGCTCCCAGGGCGAGCCGGCGTGGGTCAGGCTAGTCAAGGGGCTGGCTCCGGTGCCGCCCTCATAGCCCGAGATGGTCAGGTGATCGGCGCGGCACTTGGCGACGCCGGCGGCCACCGTGCCGACGCCCACTTCCGAAACCAGCTTCACCGACACCCGCGCCGAAGGGTTGACGTTCTTCAGATCGAAGATGAGCTGTTTCAGATCCTCGATGGAATAGATGTCGTGGTGCGGCGGCGGTGAGATCAGGCCGACCCCCGGCGTGGCGTGCCGCACCGCGGCGATGGCCTTGTCAACCTTGTGTCCGGGCAGCTGGCCACCCTCGCCGGGCTTGGCGCCCTGGGCCATCTTGATCTGGATGTCGTCGGCGTTGACGAGATATTCCGCCGTCACGCCGAATCGTCCGGAGGCTACCTGTTTGATCGCCGAGCGCATGGAATCGCCGTTCGCCATGGGGACGAAGCGATCGGCCTCCTCGCCGCCCTCGCCGGTGTTAGAACGGCCGCCGATGCGGTTCATGGCGATGGCGAGGGTGGTGTGCGCTTCGCGGCTGATCGAGCCGAAGCTCATGGCGCCGGTGGCGAAACGCTTGACGATTTCCGACGCCGGTTCGACCTCCTCCAGCGCAATCGGGATGTCGGCCCAGTGGAACTTCATCAGTCCACGGAGCGTGAGCTTCCGCGTGTTCTGATCGTTGATCGCCCTGGCGAAGGCCTCGTATTCCGCCGGGATGCCGCCGCGCACCGCGTGCTGCAGGCTGGCGACGGACTCCGGGGTCCAGGCGTGGTCCTCGCCGCGCAGGCGGAAGGCGTAGCCGCCGCCGACGTCCAGGGCGTGACGATAGATCGGCGCATCGCCATAGGCGTCGCGGTGACGCCGCGCGCTTTCCTTGGCGACATGTTCGAGGCCGATGCCCTCGATGACGCTGGCGGTGCCGGT
This sequence comes from Caulobacterales bacterium, assembly GCA_038231315.1. Taxonomy (GTDB): domain Bacteria; phylum Pseudomonadota; class Alphaproteobacteria; order Caulobacterales; family Caulobacteraceae; genus Acaudatibacter. The sequence continues at coordinate 128,316 of JBBRLN010000002.1, read as the reverse complement.
GAAGTAGCGCTCCACGAATTCGCTCGACAGGCCCACCGCGTCGAAGATCTGCGCCCCGCAGTAGGATTGATAGGTCGAGATGCCCATCTTGGACATCACCTTCAGCACGCCCTTGCCGATCGCCTTGACGTAGTTCTTGACCACCTTGTCGGCGTCGCCCGGGATCTGTCCGCCTTTGCGCAGAGCCTCCAGGGTCTCGAACGCCAGATAGGGGTTCACCGCCTCCGCGCCATAGCCGGCCAGGACGCAGAAATGGTGCACCTCCCGCGCCTCGCCGGTCTCGATCACCAGGCCTGTCTGCATGCGCAAACCCTGGCGGATCAGCTTGTGGTGCACCGCCGCCGTGGCCAGCGCCGCGGGGATGGCGATGCGGTCGGGTCCCGCCGCGCGGTCGGACAGGATCAGGATATTGGCGTCGTCCAGCACCGCGTCGGTGGCCGCCGCGCATAGCCGGTCCAAGGCCCGCTCCATTCCCGCCGGCCCCTCGCCCGCGGGCCAGGTCGTGTCCAGGGTCGCGGTCTGGAAGGCGCCGTCCAGCAGTTCGTGAATGGCGCGGATCTTCTCCAGATCGGCATTGGTCAGCACCGGCTGAGCGACCTCGAGCCGCTTGTGCGTTCCGGCCTGGCGGCCCAGCAGATTGGGTCTTGGCCCGATCATCGAGACCAGGCTCATCACCAGTTCCTCGCGGATCGGATCGATCGGCGGATTGGTGACCTGGGCGAAGTTCTGTTTGAAATAATCGTACAACAGCTTGGAGCGGTTCGAGAGCACCGCCAGCGGCGTGTCCGTCCCCATCGAACCGATCGGATCTTCGCCGCTTCTGCCCATCGGTTCGAGGAAGAAGTTGAGGTCTTCCTGGGTGTAGCCGAAGGCCTGCTGGCGATCGAGCAGATCGGCGCCGTCCGTGGTCTTAGCCGGCTCCCACGCCGGCGGCTCGGGCAGATCTTCGAGCTTGAACTGAGTCAGGCCGAGCCACTCGGCGTAAGGCCTCGCGGCGGCGAGGTCGCGCTTGATCTCCTCGTCCTCGATGATCCGGCCCTGTTCGGTATCGATCAACAGCATCTTGCCCGGCTGCAGCCGCCACTTGCGGACGATCCGCTCTTCGGGAACCGCCAGCACCCCGACCTCGGAGGCCATGATGACGTGATCCTGGTCGGTGATCACGAAGCGCGCGGGACGCAGACCGTTGCGGTCCAGCGTTGCGCCGATCTGACGGCCGTCGGTGAAGGCGATGGCGGCGGGGCCGTCCCAGGGCTCCATCAGCGCCGCGTGGTATTCGTAGAAGGCCTTGCGCGCGGGATCCATCGAGGCGTTGCCGGCCCAGGCCTCCGGGATCAGCATCATCATCGCGTGGGCGAGGGGATAGCCGCCGGCGATCAGGAGCTCCAGGGCGTTGTCCAGCGAAGCGGTGTCCGACTGACCGTGCGGAATCAGCGGCCACATCTTGTCGAGGTCGGGCCCGATGAGATCGGATTCGAGGGTGCGCCGGCGGGCGTTCATCCAGTTGACGTTGCCGCGCACGGTGTTGATCTCGCCGTTGTGGGCGATGAAGCGATAGGGGTGCGCCAGCTTCCACGACGGGAAGGTGTTGGTCGAGAACCGCTGATGGACCAGGGCCAGCGCGGACTCGGTCAAGGGATCGATAAGGTCGAGATAGAAGGTGCCCACCTGAGGGGCGAGCAGGAGGCCCTTGTAGACCACCGTCCGCGACGACAGCGAGGGCATGTAGAATTCCGTCAGGTTCGGCATGCCGTATTTGCGCGCCAGCTCGCCCAGGGGGTTCTGTGTCTGTTTGCGGATCGCCAGCAGTTTGCGTTCGAAGGCGTCCTGGTCCGCCGCGCCCGGACCGCGCGCGATGATCGCCTGGCGGATGACGGGCATCTGTTCCAGCACCGCCTTGCCAAGGCCCGTCGTGTCGATGGGCACGTCGCGCCAGCCGATCAGCTGCTGGCCCTCCACCCGGATGAAGTGCTCGAACTGACCGATGGCGGCGTCGCGGGTTTCCTGGTCGGTCGGCAGAAAGCACATCGCCACCGCATAGTCGCCCGCGACGGGCAGCTCGAGCCCGCGTTTTTCGGCCCAGTTCCGCAGCAGCCGATCCGGGATCTGGATCAGGCACCCCGCGCCGTCGCCGACGAGCGGGTCGGCGCCGACGGCCCCGCGGTGGTCGAGGTTGACGAGAATCTCCAGGCCGCAGGCGATGACCTCCTGCGACTTCTTGCCCTTGATATTGGCCACGAACCCGACGCCGCACGAGTCATGCTCGTTGCGGGGGTGATATAATCCTTGAGCTGCGGGTTGAGCGGTCAAAACGTGTCTTCGCGGGGGGCTCTGGGCGGTTTTTGGGGGCAGGCTTTTACGCCTCGCCTTTACACGCAAGCTTTCCCGGTTGTCGACGCTCCCGCCGCTTGACCCCGGCGGACGGGGAGGGTGATGTATCGGCTGGTCGCGCGCACGGCGCACGGCGCCCACAATAGCATCGTCAAGGAAGTGCTCAGGGTATGGAACTCGCGCCCAAGAAGACCGGACTCTCCACCGCGCGGCTGGAGCGGATCACCGACCACCTGAACCGCGCCTATGTCGACAACGGCAAGATCGCGGGCTGCCAGGTCGCGGTCGCCCGCCACGGCCACCTGGCCTACGCCCGCTCGCTCGGCCGGATGGATATCGAGCGTGGCAAGCCGATGGCCGACGACGCGATCTTCCGCATCTATTCGATGAGCAAACCGATCACCTCGGTGGCCCTGATGATGCTCTACGAGCAGGGTTATTTTCAGCTGAACGATCCGGTCTATCGCTTCTTCCCGGCGTGGCGGAACCACAAGGTCTGGGTCTCAGGCGAGGGCGAGGCTATGGTCACCGAGCGGCCGAACCGCCCGCTCTCCATGCGCGACATGCTCTGCCACACCGGCGGCCTGACCTACGGCGACGCCCTGACGACCCTCGGCGCGCCTTCGACCGGACTGGCGGTGGACAAGGTCTACGCCGAGCGCAAGGTCCGCCGGGGCCATGGCGAGACCCTGACGGACTTCATGGACAAGCTCTCCGGCGTGCCGCTGCTGTATCAGCCGGGCGAGCGCTGGATGTATTCGCTCTCCACCGACGTCTGCGGCGCCCTGGTCGAGAAGATCAGCGGCCAGCGCTTCGATGTCTTTCTGCGGGAAAATCTCTTCGAGCCTTTGGGCATGAACGACACCGCCTTCGTCGTGGCGCCGGAGAAACTCGACCGCTTCTGCGCGAACTATGGCCGGGGCCGCGACAAGTCGCTGAAGCTGCTCGATGACCCCGCGACCAGCGTCTATCGACAAGAGCCGGTCTTTTTCTCCGGCGGCGGCGGGCTGACCTCGACCACCGAAGACTACCTGCGCTTCTGCGAGATGCTGCGCCGGGGCGGCGAGCTCGACGGGGCGCGCATTCTCGGTCCCCGCACCATCGCACTGATGCGCCGCAATCATCTGAAGGACGGCCGCGATCTTACCAGCATGGCCATCGGCGGCTTCTCGGAAACCGCCAACGAAGGCGTCGGCTTCGGGCTCGGCTTCGCCATGACCCTGGACGCGGTGAAGAACGGCAATCTGGGCGAAGGCGACTATTATTGGGGCGGCGCGGCCTCGACGATCTTCTGGATCGACCCGGTGGAAGACCTCGTCGTGGTCTTCATGGTCCAGATGATGCCGTCGGGCCTCTTCAACTTCCGGGGCCAGCTGAAGAGCATCGTCTATTCTTCGATCGTGGATTGACCGCCGGCGTCGACGATCGATCAGAAATCGGCGGTCAGATCGACGAAGACCTTTCTCGCCGGCAGCAGGTAATACGACTGATCGCCGAATTCGCTGGCCGTGACGGGCGGCCGCCTGTCGGTGAGGTTCGAGGCGTTGACCGAAAGGCTGTAGCGCCGCCATTTCCAGCCCACGGCCGCGTCCACCGTGGCGTACCCGCCGACCCGCGCGGTGTTGGCCAGATCGAGAAAGCGTGGACCGACGTAGTTCACCGTGGCGTTGGCGAAGGGACCCTGCGCGGGCTGATAGAGGAGCCCCGCCGAAACGAGGACGTGGGGGGCGAGGGTCAGCTGATTGCCGGAAACGTCGATGTTCGCCCCCCCCTCGCTGGCCACATAATGCGTGAACTTGGCGTCGTGATAGCTGGCCGCCGCGGAGAGGGTCAGGACCGGAGCGATCCGCCAATGACCTTCCGCCTCGACGCCTTGCAGCTTTTCGCCGCCGGCGTTCTGGAGCAACGGGGCGCCCGTCGCGTCGAAGGTGGTGACCACGAGGTTGCGGAAATCCAGTCGGAAGAGCCCGGCCTGATAGTCGAGCTTGCCGTCCGCGAGCCGGCCCTTGACGCCCACCTCGTAGCTGCGCGCGGTTTCCGGATTGAGGATGGCCGGCCGGTTGTCCGGGCCGAAGTCGAGGGCGGCGGGTTTGAAGCTGTCCTTGTACTGGACAAAGAGCACCGCCTCGTCGGCCCCGCTGTCCCAAGCCTTCCAGGTCGCGCCGGCCGCGCCTGAGAGGCGGGTCGTCTTGCGGGTCTGGTCGTCGAAGGTGTTGTTGGTCGGGTCGAAGCCATCGATGTGCGTCGATCGCTTGCGTTCATAGGTCTCGTTCAGGCGCAGGCCGCCGGTCAGATCGAAGCGCGAGCCGAGCTTCCAGTCGCCCTGGACGTACTCTCCCACGAAGACGCGGCGGTCATAGACCCCGTTGATCTCATCGACGTGGAGGTCGGTGGTCGCGGGAAGCGGCGTCTGGCCGAGCAGATCGGGGTTGTAACCGCCGTTCTCGCTGGCCTGGGTCCCACGACCGTAGAGGACGTCCGCGCCCCAGATCAGCGATGCCCCGCCGCCCAGATGGCTGGAGACGTGGCTGTCGGCATAGTCGTCGTCGATGTCGCGGCCTTGACGCTGGGTGTCGGCGTTGACGAGATCCGTGCGCAGGAAGCCGCGCACGTCGGCGATATGGGAATAGGCGAAGGAGACCGTGGTCTCCCAATCGCCCAGCGGCGTGGCGTGGGTGTAGCCGAGGACGCCGTGGTAGCGGTCCTCGTCGATCCGGGCGTCGGTGGGATTGTAGTTCGCGTCGAGGGGCGTAGCGGTGGTGAGCGCGGTCCCCTCCAGCTCGACGGGGCTCGTCGGCACGGTGCGGACGGCTGTGTAGTCGAAGTCCAGCCGCAGCTTGCCGCCCAGCACGTCGCCGCTCGCCCGGTAAAGCACCTTGCCGTCGTCGATGTGCTCGCGCGGGTCGGAGAAGCCGTCGTGGCGGGCGGAGATCGCGAGGGATTGCTTGAGGCCGAGCAGATCGGGCAGCGCGGCGGAACCCGAGGCCCGCCACGAGCCGTAATTGCCGCCGCCGGCCGAGACGCGGTTGTCCGCCTGGCCCGCCGGATAATGGATGACCTGGATCACGCCGACGAAGGCGGTCGCGCCATAGAGCACCGGCGCCGCGCCCTTAAGCACCTCGATCCGCTCGACATCGTTGAAATTGAGATCGGGGATCGCGGGGTTGAACGCGCCGCCGAGGGGGACGCCGTCGACGACGAGCAGAAAGGCGTCGAACTCGTGCAGACCCCAGAACGACGGCACCGCGCTCGCCGGGCCGGCGTCGCCGCTGGGCGGGGCCTCGACCCCGGCGACCGTCGCCAAGGCGCCATGCAGATCGGTTACCCGGCGGGCGCGCGGATCGGCGCCGTCCAGCACGGTGATATAGTCCGGGACCCTGTCGGTCGCCTCGGGAATCCGGGTGGCGGTGACCTCGACCGGGCTCAGCTCGGTGGTCGCCGGCTCCTCGGCCCAGGCGCGGCAGGACAAGATCGTCGCGACCGTGACGACCGCCAATCGAGATGGGTGCATGGAAAACCCGTGTTGAGCCGTCGTTGTCGTTTGGTTCGCGGGAATGCAAAAGTATATTTGCGTTAATCTATCCGGCTGGGATCAACGTTGCGCGGCTTTGCGCGCCGCGTATTTGGCGTCCCGCTTCGCCTTCTGCTCGGCCTTGGTGAGGGCCTTGCGCTCCTTGCGGTCGCCTCGGCGGGCCTCGAGTTCGGCGGCGGCCTTTTCCTCGGCGGCGATCCGAGCAGCCTCTTTCTCCTCGGCGCGCTTGATCCGCACAGCCTCGAGTTCGCGTTCGCGGATGTCCTCCCGGCTTTCGAAGACGGGGGCGGCGACCATCGGTTTCGGCTTCAATTTCGCCACCAGAGCCTTCTTGGCTTCGGCGGCGGCGGCCAGCCGTTCGGCGTGGCCCGTCTTCAGAGGGTCTTTCATGCGTCCTTTTGGAAATGCGGCTTAGAAGGCCCTCAAAGCGGATTCAGCCGCATTAGGCAAGCGCGGGCGGCCGAATTCAGCTCGGCAGCATCGGCTTGCCTTCGTGGGCGACCAGCAGATCGTGCATGTCGTCGGCGTGCTCTTCCTCGACCGCGAGGATCCATTTCAGCATCCGCTCGGTGGTCGGGTCGTCGTTGTGGAAATAGCGGATCAGCTCGCTGTAGTGCTCCACCGCGAGGCGCTCGGCGATCAGGTTTTCCTTGATCATGTCCACCAGGGTCGGGCCGTCGTGGTATTCGGACGCCGCCCGCGTGGCGAGACCCTCGGGGCTGAAGTTGGGCGTGCCGCCCAGTTGATTGATGCGGTTGGCCACCGCCATCATGTGCTGCTGCTCTTCCTTGGCGTGCTGCAGGAACTCGGACTTCACCCCTTCGCTGGAAATGCCCGCGGCGGCGACGGCGTTCTGGGTGTAGCGCAACACGCAGACGATCTCGGTGGCCAGCACCGACTGCAGGATTTCGATCGTCTTCTCCGCGTCGCCCTTGTAGGCGAAGGTCAAGGCGCCGTCGGCGATGTTGGCGCGGGCGCGATCGCGCAAAGTCTTCACATCGGACAGGAAGGGTTTTTCGACGGGCGCTGCGGCGACGGCCATGGGAGACTCCAGATTTATGGTGGCGCTTGAACGCGGCGTGGGGAGAGCGGTTCCGGCGGTTGTAACTTAGCGCACTCCGGGACTTAGGCGCTCATCCGCGGGTGAGGAGGGGGATCAGGTGTCCACGCCTTCGTGCGAACGGGACATGGCGCGCTTGTAGCTGTCGCGGCCGGTGGTGCGGGCGAGATAGGCGTGTTGGGCGTCGCTGAGGATGACGCCGCAGTTTCGTTCGGCCAGGTTCAGGGCGTAGGTCACCGAGATGTCGGCGGCGGTGAAAGCCTCGCCGGCGAGATAGGGTGAGCACTCGAGCCGTTGGTCGACCAGCTTCAGCCGCTTCTGGAACGACTTCAGACACCAGGTCGCGCCCCAGTTCTCCCGCTCGGCCTCGGGCGCGATGAAGCGGCTGACGACGACGGGCATCATCAGCGTCGCGAGGCCGGCTTCGCCCAGGTGCAGAAACTGCTGGTAGGCGGGGAAGGTCGGATCATGCGGCGCGGGCGCCAGCGGCGTCGGCCCGTAGCGGGCCATCAGGTACTCCATGATCGCGATCGACTCGGCCATGACGACGTCGCCGTCCTGGATAGCCGGGATGTAGTCGGCGGGGTTGACGGCCAGGAATTCGGGGTCCTGTTCGGCGGCGAGCATGTCCACCTGCCGCACGCGATAGGGAAGGCCCATCTCCTCCAGCACCCAGACGACCCGGATCGATCGCGAGGTCTGTCCGCCCCACACCGTGATCATGCACCGGCCCTTTCGTTGTTCGACCGAGGATCGACCGTAGCGGACCTCGCATGACCCTGGCGCCCCAAGGCCTACGCGAAGCCTAGCTTCGGCGTGTTCCGCTTTCCACCCTTCTCCCTCGTTCGGAAGGTGGGCTTGCCGCCGTGAAGTCCGAGCGACCCCTAATGTCGGCTTCCTGGCGGGGACCTGGCGACGGCTGGCGACCCTTGGCGCACGGTACCCCGACCTAAGCCGATGAAACTTCGAGCGACGGCTTGCGGAAAAAAAACCTTCCTGATCTCGTAAGGTTCAGACTGCAACGAGACCATTGCTCATGCCCATGCAACTGCGCCGCGTCATCTTGTTCACGCCCCATCTCGCGGAGATGACGGACTTTTATTCCAATGTCTTGGGCCTTGAGTTGGCTGGCCGTGAGGACGGCTGGGTCGATTTCGCCGCTGGGGCCTGCGGCCTCGCCCTGCACGCGGGGCCGTCAAAGATCGGGGCCCGTCCGCCTAAGCTCGCCTTTTATGCCGCTGACGTTTCGGGCGCCCGCGCAGCCCTTTTGAAGAAAGGCCTGGCTAAGGCCGGTCCCGTTAAATCCACGGGCAGTTTTGATATGTGCGACTGCAAAGATCCGGACGGAAACCCGTTCCAAATCTCCAGTCGTCAGTAAGCCGGAGGAAGCAATCCACTCTTCTCCCCCGTTCGGAAGGTCGGCTTGCCGCCGCGAAATCCGAGCGCCCCCTAATGTCAGCTTCCTGGCCGGGACCTGGCGACGATTGGCGACCCACTGCGGCGGTTGGGAACGTCCGGCATTGGCCAGCATTGCGAGTGCTCCGCCGAGGAGGCCGACCGGCTAGAGTCCTTCGTGGACTCGTCGGCACATTTTGGCTACGTTTCGGACACCCGTTTGCCGGCTTAGGCATGACGGCATAGTGCCGTACCGGGCCGCGCCTTCGGGGAGGGCTAATTCATTATGAAGAGCTTGATGCTTGGAGCGACCGCGTTGGCGGCGCTGTCGATCATCGGCACGGCGCACGCGGGAGATGCAGCAGCGGCTCGGGCCGATATGGAGTGTGTCCGGGACAAAGTGATCAAATTGGATGATGGCCGGATGGACCCGCGCGCACTGGCGACGATTATTCAGCCTCTTTGCCACGCTGAGCATGAAATGGCGATGCAGGCTCAGGAGGGCTGGAAAGTAACTCCTGAAAAGCGCCGCCAAGATGTTGAGTTCATGCACACTTGGGCTGCCGTCCTTTGGGTCAAGAATTAAGCCCGCTCGACGAATTAACCCTCCGATCGCTCTGTCCGCTTAACATCTTCTCCCCGTTCGGAAGGTCGGCTTGCCGCCGTGAAGTCCGAGCGACCCCTGATGTCGGCTTCCTGGCCGGGACTTGGCGACCCCGAACGAACCCTGGCCGAACAGTCGATGCAGGCGCCGAGGACCGGCGTCAGCCATTCCCCGGGACGGTTCCCCCCGCCAAGCTGGGTTTTCGGGTTGACCGGGTCACTTCCCCGTCAACACTGCCAGCTGAAACTCGACACCTGAAAGGAGATGGGAAATGACGGCGTACGCGCTAATCGAACTCGAAATCACGAACATGGAGGGGATCGCGCCATACATTCAGGCGGTTTCCGATACGATCGCCGCACATGGTGGAAAATACCTGGTCCAGGCAGGAAATACAGAAGTAGTGGAAGGCGGCTTGGGAGAATATCCCCTGAAGGTTATCCTGGAATTCCCGTCCATGGCCGCCGCCAAAGGCTGGTATAACTCACCGCAATATCAGGCAATCCTCCCGCACCGCACGAATAACGCGAAGTGTAATTTCATCTGGGCGGAAGGCGTTTAAAAAGAGACCCAACTGGAGAGGGTTCGGCGATCGCGCGAAGGCCACCGTCGTCAGCAACTTGAATCGAACCGTTCGCGGACAGGCAACAATATCCGCTCTCCGCCCGTTCCGCCCTTCGGAACGTCCGCGGTCCGGGCAAATCGATGCTGCCCAGCGACCGTCCGCTTTCGGGACGCGCGTCAATGGGAACAATCGACCCTAAGCGGACCAGACGGCCCGGTCCAATTCGCCTGAACCGACCCTTTTCAGATCTCAGTGTCGGCCATTGTATCGAGAGGCCAAACCTCGACCACGCCTTGCGCCACCGCACAGGGGCTGTTGGCCGCGATTGCGATGGCGGCGGCCAGATCGGCGGCTTCGATCAAAGCAAAGCCTGCGATAGGCAGATCGGCGGACAAAAACGCGCCTTCGTTGACCTCCACTTTGGCGGCGTCGTGGTTGCGCACCTGCACGGGCTTGCCGGCGGCGCCCATCACGTCGCCGTGCCGCACCCGTTCGGCGTCGGCCGCGTGCGCCGCGTCGCGCACTGCTTTTGTCGTTCGGTCGTAACCGGCCCGGTCGCCATAGCCGACGGTGATGAACTTTGGCATGCCGTCGTGAACCAGCCGATCCTTCGACGGTTCATTACGACTAGGCTCCGACCCAACCGTGACTTTCGCCGAATGTCGGATTTCCGGTACGTTGCAAGCCGAACTGTTCGACCTATTGCGAAACGTCGATGCTCCACGGTGGGGATGCTATAGCGCCGTCGTCCAACGTGAGTCGACGAAATGGAAAAGAGTGGCTTTGCGGTCTTGTTCGTGGATTTGCAGGAGGGTCTTGTCGAGACCGCTCGTACCCACACGCCGGAGCATTTGAGGCGAGGGGCTCGAACAACTGCTCAGATCGCAAAGGCCCTATCTTTTCCATGCTATGCATCGGGGATCCCGATTGGTCCACAGGGAGCGCCTCCCTTGCTCAAGGACCTTCGAGAAGAGTTTCCGGACTTGATGATGAATATTCGCCAAAGTTTTGGCTTCGAGATGCCGGCGTTGGGTCTGGACAGCATCTTTGATGTAAGAAGGAAGGTGCTGCTGGGTGGAGTTCTCTCTGAGGGGGCGGTTCTTCAAAGTGCGCTTAACCTGAAGCGCGCGGGCCTGGATGTCAGTATTATCGTGGAGGCCTGCGCAGGGTTGTCGGAGAGGAGCGAGGCCGCGGCTTTCCGTCAACTCGAGGGCGCGGGCGTGCACGTCACAAGCATCGTCAGCGTCGCAGCCGGACAGGTGGACGATCTGGCGTCGGCATCGGGGCGCGCCGTCCTTGGAGCGCTGCGCGGCCTGTTGTCGTAGGCGCCGTCCGCCGTACCACCCTAACCGGGACATTAGAACATTACGTTGGGCTCAAGGTGCGGCTGGCCGGGTTCGCGGCCACCGCCAGGCAATCCACACAATAGCAAGGCACAGACAGATCTCGATCGCGCTGAGGAATAGGTAAAATCGCCACGAGCCCGGCATCGTCGCAAGAACGATGAGGCTATAAACGATCCCGAGTGTGATATTGGTCCATCTCGCCACAACCGCCGGCAACGCCAGCGATAGAAATACCATCACGCTAGGAATCGCCATCATCACGGACACGCCAAGCAAGACCTGCTGCGACGCCGGCCCGAGCGGTCCCATCACCCCAGCGAGCATCTCTTTGAGTTGCGACGGTCGATATAGTCCGAAGTAGTCGCCGTAGACGTACAAAAACATGGTCGCCGACCAAAGCGCGGATAGTTTTACCTTTGTCGGAATCCGGACATCTTCGAGCGGGTCTTGTGGGTCACCAGAACGAGCCATGATCGTTTCGCTCATCACGGGCCCAAGCACGCCGCGCCTCAACCCTCAAGCTGCCGCCTATGGCAGGACCTCGCAAATTAATTCGGCGCAACACTTCTCAATCTGAGGGCCGCCGTTTCCCCCACCCTCACCGGTGGTTGAGTATGTCCGCTAGGTGGTGGTCGGCCCGAACGTCTGGAGTCGGCCCACAAGCGGGCTTCCGATATCGACCCATTGCGGACATTGCGACCTTCGTTTTCCGCTTGCGCAGCGCCCACAGGCGGTAGCATCGCGGCCGGAGCTTGGTCATCTGCCGCGCACCCGACCGACGGCCACCTAAGCGCTCTTGGGCGATGGCGGTTTGGCGAGACGCGCTGGGACGCTACGGTGACGCTCTGAGAGTCTCGGGGGCGGCCGTGACGGACCTGTTTATTTCCTACAAGTCGGAAGACCGCGACCGCGTGGCGCGGCTGGTGGCGGCGCTGGAGGCGGACGGGGTCCGCGTCTGGTGGGACGCGCATCTGGGCGGCGGCGACGCTTGGCGGGATACGATTGAAGAAGAGCTCAACGCGGCGCGGTGCGTCATTGTCGTGTGGAGCAACCATTCGACGACGCGAGCGGGCAGTTTCGTTCGCGACGAAGCCAGCCGCGCCGTGCGCCGGGGTGTCTATCTGCCGGTGCGGATCGACGCCGTAGACCCACCGCTCGGCTTTGGCGAGACACAAGCGCTACCCTTGATCGGGTGGAAGGGCGACCGGTCGGATCCGCGCTATGCGGCCGTGCTCGCGGCAGCCCGGGCGGTGATCGCCGGGACGGCGCGGCCTGCGCATCGATCCACAGCCGAAATGCGCGCCCGTGGCCTCGACCGGCGCCTCGTCATCGGCGGCGGAGCGGCGCTCGCCACGGCGGCTGTGGGCTGGTGGGCGCTCCATCGGGGCGTTGGCGCCCCGCAGGACAGCGTCGCCGTCCTGCCGTTCGACAACCTCAGCGGCGACCCAGCTCAGGCCTATTTCTCCGACGGCGTTACCGAGGAGTTGCGCAGCGCCCTAACCCGCATCGCGCGTTTGAAGGTCGCCGCCCGCAGCTCGTCCGAGTTGGTGCGCGCGGACCCCGCCCCCATTGCGGCGGCGAAGCTCGGCGTGGCTAATATCGTCACCGGCAGCGTCCAGCGGGGCGCCGCGACGATACGGGTGACGGCGGAACTGATCGATGGGACCAGCGGTCTCAGCCGCTGGTCGCAGAGCTATGGGCGGGCCATCGGAGATGCCCTGGCTATCGAGGCTGAAATCGCCGAGAGCGTAGCCGACGCGCTCAGCATCGCCCTTGGCAGGGCCGAGAAGGCGTTGCTCTCCCTCGGCGGAACGACCAACGCCGTGGCGCACGACGCCTACCTGCGGGGGCAGGCGCTGATCGCCCAGCAGAAGGGCGACGAGGCGCTCAAGGAATACGACGCCGCTATCGCAGCCGATCCCAACTATGCGCTGGCGCGGGCGGAGAGGGTGCACGCAATCGTGAACATCGCCGGCGCGACACTCGGTGGCGCGGCACTGCGGGCCAAGCTGACGGAGGCTGAAGCCGAGGCGCGCCGCGCGGTCGCCCTCGCACCGCGTCTCGTCGCGCCTCTGTCCATTCTCGGCTACGTGCTCGAAGTTCGCCTCGACCTGCGAGGCGCGGCGGACGCCTATGCCGCCGCCTACAAGATGGGGCCGGGGGACGCCGCGGTGTTGCGGGCCTACGCCCAGTTCCTGGCGATGATTGGTCGCGGCGCGGAGGCTGTGCCCATGGCCCACAGCGCCACCGCGTTGGACCCCCTGCGACCGAGCAATTTCGGCTTTCTAGGCCGTGTTCTCCTCTACGCTAGCCGAACCAACGAGGCTATCGCCACACTTCGACAGGGCATCGCCCGACTGCCTGACGACGCTTTTGCCAGGGTCAATCTCGGCACAGCCCTGATCACCAGGGGTGACTTCGCCGAGGCTATGAAGGCAGTCGCCGCCCTCGCAGCCGTTGATTACAACCGATTGCTCATCGAGGGCGCGGCAACCGCCCGTTTGGGCGACCGCGCCGCCTCCGACCGGGCGCTGGCGACTCTTGTCCGGCTTCACGGGGATAACTCTCAATACCAGATCGCCGAGGTTCACGCACAGCGCGGCGAGCCCGATCTCGCCTTCGCCGCTATCGCCCGCGCCTGGGAGTTAGCCGACCCGGGCCTTGAAGTCTTGAAGACAGACCCCCTGCTCGCGCCGCTCCGCGTCGACCCCCGCTTCGCCACTTGGCTCGCGAAGATCGGGTTTCCATGAGGGAGATCAGTAGCGGACAGGCGGCTAAGGCAGTCGGATCGCCATTGTCGCTTGCAATTCGATGCGGGGCTGAACCGATCCGGGCGCTGATTGGGTCGCGCGCGACAGGAAGATGACATCCACTCCCCCCTCACCGGCGGTTGAGGATGTCCGCTAGGTGGTGGTCAGCCCGAACGCCCGGAGACGGGCGATAGGCGAGCTTCCTTTCTCGACCCATCGGAGACATCGCGGAGGTCGGCTTTGGGTTGCTCGCGAAGCCCGTCAACGCCAATAATTGTTAGCCGCAGCGACGGTTGCGAACTCCAGCGCAATAACATGGCTGGCCGCAATCAAACCCTCAGGATCATGCGCATATTGAGCGCGTCCCGCTTGTAGGGTTTCCAGTTCGCCTTGAATTGCATGGATTGAGTTGCGAGCCAGCACGACAGCTAACGCTCTACCTTCCTCAGGGGTCTTCGTGATGAGTGAATTGTTGGGGACAAGGGGCTTCTGCGGCACTTCAGTCATCGACTGCATCCTTTGCTGCTTGGGTTCGACGGTCTTGTTTCGGATTGGTGGGAACGGAGCGGCACCGCAATGCTGGCGGCAGGCCGAAGGTTAGGTGCCGGCTTTGGAAATGTCACCCAATTCGGCATCCGATCAACAGGTCGGCGCAAAATGTTCTTCGATGGCAGCGGCCCGGGCCTCTAGATCGACGGGTTTGATCCTTCATCGACGCAGAGCGGATGGCTTCTTTCCACCCATTTTATCCGCTGCGAAGGTCTGCTCTCAGACCGAACAACCGATCGGTCGCGGATGGGCGGGTTCGGGCGGGATCCTCTCGGCGGCGCCCGCGCCTGGGCCGACGCCGCACGGCGCCTTCTCGCGCTCTCTCGACCCCTGCTAAAGGGACACCAAGGCGGCAGGGTAGGGCGGATCGATGAGCATGACCGGGGGATGCCAGTGCGGCGCGGTGAGGTTCCGCGTCGATGGCGAGCTCGGCGAGGCGTCCATCTGCCACTGCCGCATGTGCCAGAAGGCCATGGGTGGATTGTTTGGGCCCTTCGTGGAAGCCCCCCGCGATGCGCTGGTCTGGACACGCGGCGGTCCCAAACGCTTCCAAAGTTCAAACAAGGTCGGGCGCGGTTTCTGCGTCGACTGCGGCACCCCGCTCACCTTCGAATACGGCGAAGAGCATGTCAGCCTGGCGATCGGCGCCCTTGATCGACCGGGCGAGGTCAAGCCGAGCGAGCAGCTCGCCTCCCCGGCGCGCGTGCCTTACTTCGAGGCGCTGATAAGCTTGCCGGTGCATCCGACCGACGAGCCCCGGGCGGCGGCCCACATCGCCAGCATCATATCCTATCAGCACCCCGACCACGACACCGCTGATTGGCCGTCGAGGCCCTAGAGCGGGTTTCCGTTCAAATGGACTCAAAGCCGCGCTATCTCGAAATATGCCGGATGAGGCGATTGTCATCCCCGACGACGCCGCGGAGCGGCAAGATCGGGGACGTAGCGAGGCGCCTTAGACCCGGCCGGGCGGCTGCACGCCGAACCGGCCGACCGTTTGGAGACTTGATGCGCCGGCCGCGGAGGAAATGCGAAGAGCGTGCCTCCGGCTCGCCGCCGCGCGGCGTCCGGAGGGGGCCCGCGCAACTTCAGCGTCCCCGATCTTGCCGCTTTGCGGCTTCGTCGGGGATGACAAGCACCTCCCCGTAACAAGGCTGGGTGGGGATGCAAAACGCGTACGGTTCCACCTCAACAAGTCCCGCTCTAGGCTGTCGTGCCGACCGGCGACGACCGCTCCGTCCCCGGTGGACCACGGTGGATTTGCAGCGCTCGTCGCCCGGCGGGGCTTGATACGCAAATAGAGTTCTATTATTCCAGAATTATGGAAACGACATCGGCTGTCAGAGGTTTGTCCGCCCTCGCGCAGAGCTCCCGCCTCGAGGTGTTCCGTCTGCTGATAAGGTCTGGACGAGATGGAGCGCCGGCGGGGGAGATCGCCCGCAGCCTTGGCATAACGCCAAACACGCTTTCCGCGCAGCTAGCGGTTCTCGCCAACGCTGGCTTGGTGACAAGTCGCCGGGATGGCCGCTCGATCATCTATGCGGCCGATTATGACAGCATGGGCGATCTGCTCGTTTATCTCATGGAGGACTGCTGCCAAGGCCGCCCCGAAATCTGCGGCCCCGCCGCCCAAGCCGCGAGCCGCGCTGCCTGCTGCGATCAACCTCGAGGCGCTTTGTCATGACGCGGATGCACGACGACGGCGCCGCGGTAAATCCTGCCGGCGAGATCGCTTCATGGTCGCGCCAGCCGACGACCAGCGCCGAGGCGGCGTAGTGTACCAGCCCTCCTTCAATGTCCTCTTTCTCTGCACTGGCAATTCGGCCCGCTCGATCCTGGCCGAAGCGATCATGAACCGCGCCGCGCCAGGGAAGTTCAAAGCCTACTCGGCCGGCTCGATGCCCAAGGGCGAGGTCCATCCGCTCACACTCGCCCTCCTGGAAAGCCACAACTTCCTGGCCAGCGAGTTTCGTTCGAAGAGCTGGGAGGAATTTACCGGCCCGGGCGCGCCGCAACTCGATTTCGTGTTCACCGTCTGCGACAACGCCGCCGCCGAGGTCTGCCCGATCTGGCCGGGACAACCCATGACCGCCCACTGGGGCCTTCCCGATCCGGTGAGCGCCCAGGGTAATGCGGCGGAAGTGTCGCTCGCCTTCGCCGAGACCTACCGGATGCTCCGCCATCGGATCGAGGTGTTCATCAATCTGCCGGTCGACAGCCTGGACGCGCTGTCATTGCAACGGCGTCTCGATGCGATCGGCAAGATGACGGACGCACCGGCTTCGGCGTCCTGAACGTGCGCGAGGGGGATGGGCAGGCAAGCCTTGAACCGCCTTTGGGGACTTTCAGCGCAGGC
The DNA here is from genome assembly GCA_038231315.1 of Caulobacterales bacterium. Classification (GTDB taxonomy): domain Bacteria; phylum Pseudomonadota; class Alphaproteobacteria; order Caulobacterales; family Caulobacteraceae; genus Acaudatibacter. The sequence goes on along the minus strand of JBBRLN010000002.1, from coordinate 111,828 downwards.
CGCCGGCTGGCTGCGGAAACGCTCGGGACCGCCTTCCTGTTGGCCATCGTCATTGGTTCCGGAATCATGGGTGAGCGCCTGGCTGGCGGCAATGTCGCCATCGCCCTGCTTGGAAACACCCTCGCCACCGGCGCGGGCCTGGTTGTTCTGATCACGATCCTGGGTCCGTTGTCGGGAGCGCATTTCAACCCGGCGGTCACGTTGGTCTTCGCCGTGCGCCGTGAATTGTCCTGGCGGCTGGCGGCGGGTTATCTCGCGGCGCAACTCGTGGGCGGCGTCCTCGGCGTCTACGCGGCGCACGCGATGTTCGCCGAGCCGATTTTCCAGGTTTCCAGCAAGTTGCGCGACGGTCCCGCCCAAGCCTTTTCGGAATTCCTGGCCACCTTCGGCTTGATCGGGACCATCCTGGGCTCGATCCGGTTTCGTCCGGAGGCGACACCGTTCACCGTCGGCCTCTACATCACCGCCGCCTACTGGTTCACGGCCTCCACGTCGTTCGCCAACCCTGCCGTCACCATCGCGCGGTCTCTCAGCGACACCTTCGCCGGGATAGCGCCGACCTCGGTGCTGCCGTTCATTGGCGCGCAAATTGGCGGCGCACTCACCGCCGGTTTTGTTTTCCATTGGCTGCTTGAAGAACGGGCCATCCGGTGAGCCAGGTCTTCGAGGCGCGCACCTCCTCACGATAAACGCGCAAGCTCGCTTGTCCGTCGCGCCTCTTTGAGGCGCGCACTTTCTCACGATAGACGCGCAAGCTCGCTTGCTCGTCGCGCCTCTTTGAGGCGCGCACTTTCTCACGATAGACGGGCAAGCTCGCTTGCCCGTCGCGCTACGACCCGATCGGGCCCGCGGCCTCGATCGGCGCGAGACGGATCAGGCGGCTGTCCTCCACCGCCGCGGTGCGGTGGACCACGGTCGATTTGTAGCGCTCGTCCGTGACCATCGCCATGAAGGCGGCGGAACCGGGATATTCGATGATGAAGGCAAGATCCCACCGCTCGTCCGCCGGCCCCGTGACGACCGTTTCCGGCCGGCCCGCCCAGACCTGCCGTCCGCCCAGCCTGCCGAGAAACGGCGCGAGTTCCCGGCCGTAGGCGCGATAGGCCTCCGCGCCCGTCATGCCCTTGCCGTGGTTGAGATGATCGGCCGGATAGTCGGCCTTTTCCCTCAAGCGGATCAGGTTGAGCATGTGGATCGGCGTGTCGCGCGGCAGAGCCTTGAAGGCGTCGAACTGCTCGCGGGTGGGATTGACGGCTTGGGACATGGAATCCTCGCTTCGACTTGCGGATCACAATGTTCACGGCGGCTCGCGCCCGGCCAGCCCTTTGAAACCCTGCCGGACGTCGAAACCATCCGGCGCCGGCGCGGCCGATCGCGGCCGGGTGCGAACATGTTCGACCTCAAAGGACGGACAGCGCATTGACTACAAGCCATAAAAATCGCAGAATGCAAATCCATGGACGAGAGTATTTTCATCTTCCGGACCCTTCGCTCACCGCCACGCCGGTGGTCGGGATTTTTTCGCTCGCTTCGCCTATTGTCCTCGTGAAATCCGCGAGATGCGCTTCGTTACGCGCGCCCAAACGCCGTTTCGGATGCCAAAAGATGCCACGGGATTTTCGCTCCGAATTCCCGAAAGCGATTTGTTTCAACGCGTTGGGAAAAGACCTTTAATCTTCGTTTTCGCAATCTCTGGAGTCCCGACCGACCTTCGGCGAAATGCGTCGCCAAACGCTCGATCCGGGGCTTTGCGCGGGATCAGACCGGCCAGGTGCGCTCGCTCATTCCGAGCACGTCGCCGACGAAATGGAGGGAGCCGCAGATCATGAGATGGGGCCTGTTCCCCCCGGCCAGAGCCCCCCGCAGCGCGGCTTCCACGCCGCTCGAAGCCTGGGCGGAGAGGCCGGCTTCGGACGCCGCCCCGACCAGCGCCTGCGCCGGCGTGGCGTTGGGGGAGCTGAAAGGCACGGCGAGGACGCGGGGGTTCAGGGCGGCGAGGGCCTCGAAAAAGCCCTTCGCGTCCTTGCGGCCCAGCAGGCCGACGATGAAGGTCCAGGGCCGGTCGTCGCGGGCGGTCATGCGCGCGCAGGCGGCGGCGAGGGCTCTCGCGCCGTGGGGATTATGGCCGCCGTCGAGCCAGAGGTCGGTCCCCGCGCCCGCCGCGATCTCCCCGAGCGGGCCGGCCGTCAGGCGCTGAAAGCGACCTGGCCAAACCGCGGTCGCGACCCCCTTGGCGATGGCCGCCTCGTCGATCCGGGGATCGCCGAATTTCAGCAGGGCGACGGCGGCCAGCGCGGCGTTGTCCGACTGATGCGCGCCGGGGAGGCTGGGCAAGGGAAGGTCGAGTAGGCGGTCGTCCAGGCTGACGGTCAGCCGGCCGCCGCTCTCGAAAGCATCGACGTCGCGGCCCATCAGGGTCAGCGGCGCGCGCAGCGCCGCGCTTTCCGCTTCGACCACCGCCAGGGCCTCGTCGGCCTGGCGCGCGGCGACGACCGGGCGGCCGGACTTGATGATCCCGGCCTTCTCCCAGGCGATTTTCTCGAGCTCCGGGCCGAGCATCTCCAGATGGTCGTAGTCGATCGGCGTGATCACGCTGACCGCCGGCGCCGGAAAGACGTTGGTGGCGTCGAAGCGGCCGCCCAGGCCGACCTCCACGACCACCAGATCGGCCGGGGTCCGGGCGAAGGCATGGAAGGCGAGTACGGTGGTGATCTCGAAGAAGCTTATCGGCTCGCCGACGTTGGCGGCCTCGACCTCGTCGATGCATCGGGAAAGCGCGTCGTCCTCGATCAGACGTCCAGCGATGCGGATGCGCTCGGCAAAGCGCACCAGATGCGGCGAGGTGAGGACATGGACGGTGAGGCCCGCCGCCTCGGCCATGGCGCGCAGGAAGGCGGTGGTCGAGCCCTTGCCGTTGGTGCCGGCCACGTGGATCACCGGGCCCATTCGCAAGTGGGGGTCGCCCAAGGCCTTCAGCAGCCGCTCGACGCGCCCCGTGGTGAGGTCGATCAGGGAGGGGTGCAGCGCGCGCAGACGCCGGATCGCGCCGTCGGAGGCGCGGATGGCGTCATGCTCGATCGGGGCCGGAGGGCTCAGGCGGCGAGGCCTATCCTGTCGCGGCCCATCATCAGCGTGCCGAGGATGGAGCCCAGCACGCGGGGCAGATCTTCCCGCGTCACGACCCTGTCGATCATGCCGTGATCGACCTGGAACTCCGCGGTTTGAAAATCGTCGGGCAGGGTCTCGCGCACGGTCTGCTCTATCACTCGGCGTCCGGTGAAGCCGATCGGCGCGCCCGGCTCGGCGAGATGAACATCGCCCAGCATGGCGTAGCTGGCGGTCACGCCGCCGTAGGTCGGGTCGGTGAGTACGACGACATAGGGCAGGCGCGCCTTGCGCAGGCGCTGGATGGCGACCGTGGTGCGGGCCATCTGCATGAGGGAGACGCCGCCCTCCTGCATCCGCGCGCCGCCCGAGGCGGTGAAGATGACCAGGGGCGAGGCGCGCTCCACCGCCGCGTCCACCATGGCCAGAAAGGCCTCGCCGGCCGCCGCCCCGAGGGAGCCGCCCATGAAGGCGAAGTCCTGCACGCCCACCACCGTCCGCACCCCGCCGATCTCCCCGACGCCGGCGGACATGGCGTCGTTCTCCCCCGTCGCCCTGCGCGCCGCCGAGAGCAGGTCGCGGTAAGACTTGCCATAGGTGAAGCCGAGCGGATCGTCCGGGGCCCGGGGCATCGCCAGGCTCTGATAGCGACCCCGGTCGAAGGTGAAGGCGAAGCGCAGGGCGGGGCGAATGCGCATGTGGCGTCCGGCCGGCGTCACCCAGAGGGCGGCCTCCAGGTCTGGTCGCCAGATCATCTCGCCGGTGTCCGGACATTTCACCCAGAGGTTGTCCGGCGTCTCCTTCTTGCCGCCGACGAACTTGCGCACGCCGGGCGCGATGCGTGAGAGCCAGCCGCCGCCCGTCGCCTTGTGCTTGTCGTCGTCGGCCATGCCCGCCTCTATGCCGCCATGGCGCGGGCGGACCGCACCGCCGCCGAGAGGGCGACGACCGCGCCGGCCACCGCCGCCGCCGGATCACGTCCGGCCGCCGCTTCGGTTTCGACGATCTCGACCAGGGCCGAACCGACGACCGCCGCGTCCGCCACCCTGGCGACCGCCTCCGCCTGTTCGGGGGTGCGGATGCCAAAGCCCACCGCGACGGGAAGGCCGCTGGCCTCGCGTACACGCGCCACGGCCGGGGCGATGTCGCCGGCGCTAGCGGACTTTCCGCCGGTCACGCCGGTCACGGCGACATAGTAGACAAAGCCGCTGGTGCGCCGCGCGACCACCTTGAGCCGCTCCGGATCGGTCGTGGGCGTGGCGAGGCGGATGAGATCCAGCTTCGTCGCGTGGAGCGCCGCGGCGAGAGGCTCGGCCTCCTCCGGCGGACAATCGACGACGATCAATCCGTCCACGCCCGCGTCCGCCGCTTCTCCCGCGAACGCCTCCAGCCCCCGCGAAAGAAGGGGGTTGAGGTAGCCCATCAGGACGATCGGCGTCGCCTCGTCGCTCAGGCGAAAACGCCGGACGAGGTCGAGAACGCCGGAGAGCTTCATCCCCGCCGCGAGCGCGCGCGTCGCCGCGCGCTGGATGGATGGGCCGTCGGCCATCGGGTCCGAGAAAGGCAGGCCCAGCTCGATCAGGTCCGCGCCCGCGCCGGGAAGCGCTTTCAGGATCGCCAGAGAAGCGACCGGGTCGGGATCGCCGGCCATGACATAGGCGACGAAGCCCGCGCGGCCTTCTCGTTTCAGGGCGGCGAACCGCGCCTCGATCCGCGAACCGCTCACGCCGCGAAACCCAGGCGCTCGGCGGCGGTGGCGAGGTCTTTGTCGCCGCGACCGGAGAGATTGACCACGACGATGCCATCCTTGCCGACTTCCGGAGCGACTTGGTCGAGACGAGCCAGGGCGTGCGCGGATTCCAGGGCCGGGACGATGCCCTCCAGTTTCGAACAAAGCTGGAAAGCCGCGAGGGCGTCGTCGTCGGTGGCCAGAAGGTAGCGTACGCGTCCCGCCTCGTGCAGCCAGGCGTGTTCGGGCCCGATCCCGGGATAGTCGAGGCCGGCGGAAATCGAGTGCGCCTCCAGGATCTGGCCGTCCTCATCCTGGAGCAGATAGGTCCGGTTGCCGTGCAGCACGCCGGGCCGGCCGCCGTTGAGCGCCGCCGCGTGAAGGCCGGTCAGACCCTCGCCGGCCGCTTCGACTCCAAAGAGCTTCACGGTTTCGTCGGCGAGGAAGGGGTGGAACATGCCGATGGCGTTGGAGCCACCCCCGACGCACGCGATCAGGGCATCGGGCGCGCGGCCTTCCTGCTCCAGTACCTGTCCCTTGGTCTCGCGCCCGATGACCGCCTGGAAATCGCGCACCATGGCGGGGTAGGGGTGCGGGCCGGCCGCCGAGCCGATAAGGTAGTAGGTGTCCTCGACATTGGCGACCCAGTCGCGAAGGGCCTCGTTCATGGCGTCCTTCAGCGTCGCCGAACCGCTGGTCACCGGCCGGACCTCCGCGCCGAGCAGGTTCATCCGCTGCACGTTGGGCGCCTGCCGCTCCACGTCGATCGCGCCCATGTAGACGACGCACGGCAGGCCGAACAGGGCGCAGACCGTGGCGGTGGCGACGCCGTGCTGGCCGGCGCCCGTCTCGGCGATGATCCGCGTCTTGCCCATCCGCCGCGCCAGCAGGATCTGGCCCAGGCAATTGTTGATCTTGTGCGAGCCGGTGTGGTTGAGGTCCTCGCGCTTCAGGAAAATCCGCGCGCCGCCGTGATGCTCGGTCAGCCGCTTCGCGAAATAGAGCGGGCTGGGACGGCCGACATAGTGGGTCAGATAACCCTCGAGTTCGGCCCTGAAGCCCTTGTCGGACTTCGCCGCCGCATAGGCCTCGCCCAGCGCCAGGACCAGGGGCATCAGGGTCTCGGGAACATAACGGCCGCCGAAACCGCCGAAGCGGCCCTCGGCGTCGGGGTAGGCCTCGTAGGCGTTCGGGACGTTGGGCGCGAAGGGGGCGTTCACGGGCGCGGCGATCTCAAGATGAATCGGGGTTCAGGCGCGGCGAACGGCCGCCAGAAACGCCTCGATAAGAGCGGGGTCCTTTAGTCCCGCGCCTCGCTCCACGCCAGAGGAAACATCGACCATGGGCGCCCGGCTCGCGCCGATCGCCTCACCCACGTTCCACGGATCGAGGCCGCCGGCGAGGAACCACGGCCGCTCGAAACGCCGTCCCGCAAGCAGAGTCCAGTCGAACGCCGCGCCGAGACCGCCCGGACGCGCGGAGCCCCGGGGCGGCTTGGCGTCGAACATCAGGTGGTCGGCGACATCGCCATAGTCCAAGGCCGCGTCGATGTCGCTTGCGTCGGACACCGCCAGCACCTTGATCGTGGCCGCGCCGGTCCGCGCCGCGACATCCCGAACCCGCGCCGGCGTCTCGCGGCCATGGAGCTGGAAGACGTCGGGGGCGAGGACGCCGGTCAGCCGGTCCAGGAGGGCGTCGTCCGGATCGACCACCACGGCGACGATTTTCGCCCTGCCCCTGGCCGGCCGCGCCAGGGCCGCCGCCGCCTCCGGCGCTATGTCTCGCGGGCTGGCGGGATAGACCATGAAGCCGAGGTGGGAGGCGCCGCCGGCCAGGGCGGCGCTCACCGTCTCAGCTGTGCGCAGACCGCAGATCTTGGCGGTGGTCATGACGCCGCGCCCGTAAAGTCCTTGCACGGGCACACGCTCGCAACCATTCGACATGCTAGCACGCTGAAGGGGCCGGCTCAAAAATCGCGACGGGTCCGTGAGCGAGGCGCCGATCGAGGTCGACGTCAGACGCGAGGGGTCTGCCGGGCGAGCAGGTCGCGAATGTCGGCGAGCAGCGCTTCGGAGGGCGTGGGCGCCGGCGGCGCGGCCGGCGCGGCTTCCGGCTGGCGCCGCAGAGAATTGACAACCTTCACGACCAGGAAGATCGCCGCCGCGACGATCACGAACTGGATCGCGGTGTTGATGAAAACGCCGTAGCGGATCGCCGACTCGGCAATCTTATGGGCGGGGTCGGCGTCCCTGAGGACGTACTTCATCTGCGAGAAATCGACATTTCCGATGAGCATGCCGATGGGCGGCATCAAGATATCGTCGACGAAGCTGGTGACGATCTTGCCGAACGCGGCCCCGATCACGACGCCCACGGCCAGATCGACCACATTCCCCTTCATGAGGAATTCTTTGAATTCCGAAGCCATCGACACTGTTGTGTTCCGCCTGATTCGTCCCGAGCGGACCCTAGTCGGCGTTCAACCGGTTGCGAAGCTCCTTGCCGCTCTTGAAGAACGGGACGGCCTTGGCGCGCACCTGAACGGTGGCCCCTGTTCGCGGATTGCGCCCGGGACGCGCGGAGCGCCCCCGAACGGAAAAAGCGCCGAAGCCGCGCAACTCCACGCGGCCCCCGGTTTCCAGGGCGCCAATGATGGAGTCGAACACCACGCCCACGACGCGTTCGATGTCGCGTTGGGTCAAATGGGGGTATTCCTCGGCGAGTGCGGAAATCAGCTGCGATTTGATCATTCCGCCCCCCACGCGCGAAGGAACCGCGACCATGGCCTAGTTGGCACACTCAATACAAGGCTCGCCGTGACGACGAAGCGGTTTTGACGATGATAATCTCGATTAGTCGGCAATCGAAACGGACCGCCAGGCGAACGGAAACTAAAAAAGTAGAATTCGCGTCGGACGCGGACCGCTTATGTCCGCGTCCGATCGCCGCCTATTCCTTGTTCGACGCCTTTTCGCGCAAGGCCGCGCCGAGGATGTCGCCGAGAGAAGCGCCGCTGTCTGTCGAGCCGAACTTCGCGGTGACTTCCTTTTCTTCCGCCATTTCCAGGGCCTTGACCGACAGGGAGACGCGGCGCGCGGCCTTGTCGACGTTGGTGACCTGGGCGTCGAGACGATCTCCGACCGCGTAGCGCTCCGGCCGTTGGTCCGAACGATCGCGCGAGAGGTCCGACTTGCGGATGAAGCTGGTGGCCGGCGCGTCCTCGGGGCCGAACTTGACCTCGATGCCGCCGCTGGTGACTTCGATCACCTGGGCGGTGACCGTCTGGCCCTTGCGGAACCAGTCGCCGCTCATCGGGTCGCCCGCGAGTTGCTTGATGCCCAGGCTGATGCGCTCCTTCTCGACATCAACGTCGAGCACCTGAGCCTTGACCATGTCGCCCTTGGTGTAGCGCGCCATGGCTTCCTCGCCGGCGACATTCCAGTCGATGTCGGACAGGTGGACCATGCCGTCGATATCGTTGTCGAGGCCGATGAAGAGGCCGAACTCGGTGGCGTTCTTGACCTCGCCCTCGACGGCGGAGCCGACGGGGTGCTTCTCGACGAATTCCTCCCAGGGGTTTTGCGCCGCCTGCTTGAGCCCCAGGCTGACCCGGCGCTTGGAAGCGTCGACGTCGAGAACCACGACATCCACTTCCTGGGAGGTCGAGACGATCTTGCCGGGATGGACGTTCTTCTTGGTCCAGGACATTTCCGAGACGTGGACCAGACCTTCGACGCCGGGTTCCAGCTCCACGAAGGCGCCGTAGTCGGTGATGTTGGTGATCCGCCCGGTGAAGCGCGAATTGGGCGGATATTTCGCTTCGACGCCGTCCCAGGGATCGGACTGCAGCTGCTTCATGCCGAGGCTGATGCGCTGGGTGTCGGGGTTGATCTTGACGATCTGCACCTTGACCGTATCGCCCACGGCCAGAACCTGACTGGGGTGAGAGACGCGCTTCCAGCTCATGTCGGTGACATGGAGCAGGCCATCGATACCGCCCAGATCCACGAACGCGCCGTAGTCGGTGATGTTCTTGACCACGCCTTCGCGGATTTCGCCCTCTTGCAGCTGGCCGACGAGTTCGGTGCGCTGTTCGGCGCGGGCCTCTTCCAGGATCGCCCGACGCGAGACGACGATATTGCCGCGCGGCCGGTCCATTTTCAGGATGGCGAAGGGCTGTTCCTTGTTCATCAACGGGCCGACGTCGCGCACCGGGCGGATGTCGACCTGCGAGCCCGGCAGGAAGGCCGATGCGCCGCCGAGATCGACGGTGAAGCCGCCCTTCACACGGCCGACAATGGACCCCATCACCGGTTCGTTCTTGCCGAACACCACCTCGAGGCGGGTCCAGGCTTCCTCGCGGCGAGCCTTGTCGCGGCTGATCACCGCTTCGCCCAGGGCGTTCTCGATACGCTCCAGGAAGACCTCGACAGTGTCGCCGACCTTCAGGGTGGGCTTGCCGGCGTCGTCGACACCGAATTCCTTCACGGCGATGCGGCCCTCGGTCTTGAGGCCGACATCGATGATGGCGAAGTCTTTCTCGATCGCCGCGACGCGGCCCTTGACCACAGTGCCTTCGTGGAAGTCGCTGGAGCCCATGCTCTCGGCGAGAAGCGCTTCGAAATCGTCGCGCGAGGGATTCATACTCAGATCGTCAGCCATGTAGTCCTTTGAAGTCGTCCGGTTGTGGAGGCGCGCCGCGCTTGAGGGCGCGGATCGAGCGTCGGTTGGTTTGGGAAGATTAGGGAGCGACGAGGCCCGATCGTCGATCGACCACGCGTTGGGATTGGCGCCTTTGCGGGATTAACCCCGATAAGCGTCTCGCGCGGCCTCGACGATGCGAAGAGCCGCATCGAAGGCGTTTGCTATAGTCATTTCCGTGGTGTCGAGCAACACCGCGTCCAAGGCCGGCCGCATGGGCGCCGTCGCGCGACCGCCGTCCCGCGCGTCTCGTCGGACGATGTCGGCGAGGATTTCGGCGTAGGCGCCGGATCCCCCGGCCCCCTGGAGCTGCTTGAACCGGCGCGTCGCCCGCGCCTGCGGCGAGGCGGTCACATAGAGTTTGGCTTGGGCGTCCGGGGCGATCACCGTGCCGATGTCGCGACCGTCGAGAACGGCGCCGGGCTCCCGCGCGGCGAAGGCGCGCTGCAGGGCGACCAAGGCCTCGCGCACCTCCGGATGAGCCGCCACCCGGCTCGCCGCCTCGCCCGCCTCGCGGGTGCGTAGAGCGGGATGGTCGAGGTCGTCCGGATCCAGGCGCGCCGCCACGCCGGCCGCCCGCGCCGCGTCGTCAAGATCGCCGCCGGCGGCTAGCACCGCCGCCGCCACGGCCCGGTAGAGCAAACCGGTGTCGAGGACTGGAAAGCCTAACGCCTCGCCTAGCTTGACCGAGATCGTCCCCTTGCCGGACGCCGCCGGTCCATCGACGGCGATGACGAAGCCCAACGCTACTCGCCCCCGATGTCGGCGCCGAGGCCGGCCATCAAGACGCCGAACCCTGGGAAGCTCGTGGCGATCATGCCGGCCTGGTCCACGCTCACCGCCTCCTGGGCCGCGAGACCCAAGATCAAGAAGCTCATGGCGATACGGTGGTCGCCCATGGTCGATATCGCCGCGCCGCCCCGTAGGGCGTGATTGGCGCGGTCGGCGCCCACGACGATCAAGCCCTCCGGCTCCTCTTCGACCATCACCCCGCAGGCGCTCAGTCCGGCCGCCATCAGCGCGAGACGGTCGCTCTCCTTCACCCGCAGTTCGCCGAGGCCGCGCATGATCGTCGGCCCCTGGGCGAAGGCGGCGGCGATGGCGAGAACAGGGTACTCGTCGATCATCGACGCCGCGCGCTCCGGCGGAACGGTGACGCCGCGCAGGATGGAATGTCTGGCCGTGATGTCGCCCACCACGTCTCCGCCCGACGGGCGCACGTCCGCGATGTCCAGGTCCGCGCCCATCTCGCGCAGGGTGTCGAACAGCCCCGTGCGGAGGGGATTGAGCAGAACGCCCTCGACCGTGACGGCGGATCCCGGCGTGACCAGGGCGGCCACCAGCGGGAAGGCCGCCGAGGACGGATCGCCTGGAACCTCCACTCGCGTTCCTGTGAGGCTTTGCCCGCCCTCGATGACGATCCGTCGGCCCGCTGGGTCCTCGGAGACCTCCATCGCCGCGCCAAAGGCCCTCAGCATCCGCTCGGTGTGGTCACGGGTCGGCTCCGGTTCGATCACCCGCGTCACGCCCGAGGCGTTCAACCCCGCGAGCAGAACGGCGGATTTCACCTGGGCCGAGGGCACCGGCAGGCGGTAGTCGATTCCGGTCAAGCCGCCGCCCCGAAGCGTGATCGGCAATCGGCAGCCTTCCCGCCCGAGCCATCTCGCGCCCATGGCGGACAACGGGTCGAGCACCCGCGCCATAGGCCGCTTCCGTAGCGAGCCGTCGCCGGTGAAGGTCGCCGCGATCGGATAGCCCGCCGCGGCGCCGAGGATCAGGCGCGCCCCGGTGCCGGCGTTGCCGCAGTCGATGACATCAGCCGGCTCGCTGAACGCGCCACGACCGTCGACACGCCACGCGCCTTCGCCCAGCCGCTCCACGCCGGCCCCCAAAGCCGACATCGCCCGGGCGGTGCGAAGCACGTCGTCGCCTTCCAACAGCCCGCTGATCTCAGTGACACCGCCCGCCATCGCCCCCATGATCAACGACCGGTGGGAGATCGATTTGTCGCCCGGCGCGCGCGCTCGCCCCTTCAGCGCCGACCCGGCGCGGGCCGTCAGCCTCGCGGGCGGAGCATCGGACATCTTTAAGAGCCTTGTGGCCTGGGCGTAAGAAAACGCGGGGCGGGGTTTTGACAGTGGCCCGCCAGCGTGGCAAGGGAGCCGCCGCTTTCGCCGGCCCGTCCGACGCACCCCCTAAAACCAGAGACAGAGGTCGCCACCCTTGGCCAATCCCGAACTGGGCGCGAAACAGATTTGCCCGAGCTGTTCGACAAAATTCTATGATCTGAGCCGTCGCCCGGCGCACTGCCCCAAATGCCAGACCGAATTCGATCCGGAAGAGGCGCTGCGCAACCGCCGCGTGCGCGCCCGGGCTCCCATGCCGGAAGATGACGCCGAGGAGGAAAAGCCGAAGGTCGCCGAGGAGGTCGAGGACGGCTTCGAGGCCGAGCCCGACGAGGCGCCCGAACTGGACGCGCCGGTCGACGATCCGCCCCTGATCGCCGATGACGACGACCCGGTCGATCCGGACGCCGCCCCCGCCGCACCGGGCGACGGTCTGGGCGTGGATTTCGCCGAAGACGAAGATCTGGAAGCGGCCGACGACGATGAGGTGCCGTTCATCGAAGATGAGGAAGACGACGCCTTCCCCGACGACGAGATCGAAGGCCTCGGACCGGAGGGCGCCGACGATCATTGACAGGCGAAGGGTGTTCGCGCGGGCTTGATCGCGCGGCGCCCTTTCTCTAGGTTCCGCCGCTTCGTTCGGCGGGCCGACCGAACACCGAGACACTCTCGGGGCTATAGCTCAGCTGGTAGAGCGCTTGAATGGCATTCAAGAGGTCAGCGGTTCGACTCCGCTTAGCTCCACCAATTCAATACGTTGCAAACCCCGGTCGGCTAGATGGCGGACCGGGGAAGCAATAGGGAAGCGGGGCGCGTTCCCGTTTCGGGCGCCGACCGCGTTGGCTCCCCCGCTCGGCGTTGCGGGGCGTATTGCCGAACCGCGCGTTCCTCCCGATCGTCTTGCGGCGGGACGGTCGCCCCTCTCGCCAGACACTTTGCCAGCCTGGGGAAGCCTTGGTCTCGCCGCAAAACCTTAAGAAAAGTTTCATGTTCGCGTGGCGTTCTTAGCGTGTCCCGGCATGGCTTGGTAGCCATCGGCATTCCCGCACTGGACCGAACGTGATGAGAGAACGCCCATGACCACCGAAGCAGCCGCCAGCCCACAACGCCTGCCAGTCCAGGGCGCCGCGGCTTACGTTGGAATCTCGGTGAGCAAAATGAACAAGGCCCGCATGACCGGAGCCGGCCCGGCGTTTTACAAGCTTGGATGCCGCGTCGTGTACGATGTGAAAGACCTGAACACATGGCTGGAGTGCTCGCGCCGCACGTCCACGTCAGACGCCGGACCTTCGCTGAATTAGCGGCCGGGCAGGGCCTCAGTCCGTGCGTTGAGGCAAACCACCTGACGCCTCATGCTTCGTCATGCTGAGCCACCCTGGCCTCAGAAACGGAGCATCAATTGACCATACCCCCCCTCGCCCGGCTGCTCACGATGGCCGCCGTCCAAGAGCGTACCACCCTCGACAAAGCGACAATCCGCCGAAGGATCGCCGATGGATCGTTCCCGCCGTCAATCCAGATCGGCCCCGGCCGCATTGCGTTCGAAGCTCACGCAATCGACGGATGGATTTCCGATCGTGTGTCGGCGGCGAGTTAACCCGTGGCCGACTTCATCGATGACGGAAGCGTACCCCTGGTCGGGCCGCGAATGTCACGCGTCCACCAACACGGACGGCGCGGCCTGATCATCGACGCTCCGATGAGGGGAACGAGCGAAAGGACTTACTTGGACGATTTCGACACCCTGGAAGATGCGGTTCGGCGCTTCGGCGTCGAAATGATCGCTTGGGATGAAATCATCCGCGAGCAGCGCGTCTCAAGATCGGCTGAATGTAATGTCTGATCCAGTGTCCTTGTCCACCTCTCCCTTCGCAATAGCGGCTCCGGCTCTGACGGCGTTCGGGTTCCATCCGCTCCCGATCATTCCGGCGGACGCGGCGAACGGCGCGCGAGGCAAAATGCCAGGCGAGTTCGTCATGGGCGCGTGGCGCGGCATGTTCAAATGGGAGGCGCTGAGGGATAGCGCGCCGACCAAGTTTCAGACCGACCTGTGGTCGCGTTACGTCGGGGCGAATGTCGGCGTCGTGCTGGGATCGCCCATCGGCGCGCTCAAGCTGATCGCGATCGACGTCGACACGACGGACGCCGACGAGCTCCGCGACGTTCTGGGCGCGCTGCCCTACTCGCCAATGGTCAAGCGCGGTTCAAAGGGCGAGACGCGGTTCTACGCGGCCGACGTCGCGATCAAGTCGACGCCGTATGACAATGAGGTGTTGAAGGCGGCGGACAAGGCGGCCGGCGTGCTGGGTTCGAAGTACCGGCTAGTCGACCTGCTGACAGGGTTCGACACGCGCCAGACCGTCTGCCCGCCGTCGATGCATCCCGACGGCATGGCGTACAAGTGGCTGGAGGGGCCGGTCCACGTCAGCGACCTGCCGGAGTTCACCGCCGACGATCTGGCTGTGCTGGAGGAAACGCTGGAGAGCCTGGGTTGGCTCCGCAAGGCGGCGCGAGGCGTCCAGCGCGAGGGGCGATCGAGCGCTCCCGCGGACGCCGACGATTTTTTCAGCGAGACGAAGACCGCCGCGCTCGCGGACCTGTCGGCGTGGGTTCACGATCTAGACCTGTATGACCTTCGGCCGGCTCGCGGCGGGTTCGAGGCGGTCGCGACCTGGCGTCCGTCGTCGACCGGCCAACCGATCGCCAAGCGAAAGCGGAACCTGTCGATTCAGGCGAACGGCGTGAAGGATTTCGGAACGAACTGGACCGGATCCGCGATAGATCTCGTCATGATGGCACAAGGGCTTGATCAGGCCGCGGCGACGTCTTGGCTGCGAACGCGGTGCGGCCTCGACTGCGAACTGATCGTGCTGGAGCCGCGCAAGGCAACAAAAAGCGCACAAGTTGAAGCCTTCACGCCATCGGCTCACGTCCTCGGTAAAGCCGAGCATGTCAAATCGACCGAACTTCCCGACCACCTAACGCGCGTCCCCGGGCTGGTCGGCATGATCACCGATTGGATCAGCGACTCGGCCATGTCGCCGCAACGCGGCCTAGCCTTGGGAGCCGCGCTCACGTTGGTCGGAACCGCCGCCGGTCGCAAGGTCGCGGGGCCGACGCGAAGCGGGACGCACCTGTACGTCCTGGGCATCGCGCGGACGGGGGCCGGCAAGGATCATCCCTTGGCTGCAATCACGACCATTCTAGAAGCCGCAGACATGAGCGCCCACCTCGGCCCCGGCCAGTTCATGTCAATGTCGGCAATGGTCAACCGCCTGACGCGACAGCCGCTCACCCTGTCTCCGATAGACGAATTCGGATCGTTCCTAGCGCGGATCAACGGCAATCGATCGTCCACGCATGAACGGGCGATCTCCGGCACCATGCGTTCGGTTTGGGGCAGGAGTTTTCAAACCGTGCCACCTATGGAGTGGGCCGGGCGATCTAGCGAGCCGATCTATTCCCCGGCGTTCAGCGTCTACGGCGTTACGACGCCCGAGGAGTTCTACTCCGCCGTCGAGGGTGCCGACGTCTCCAATGGCTTCCTGAACCGCATCTTGACGATCTCTACCACAACCGTTCCCAACGAGGTCGATCCGACCGCCAACCCGTTTGTGGTCCCATTACCGGTCGTTGAGGGCATGAGAGAGATATATAATCTCGGCGGCCCTCTCTTGCGATCGACAATGCACGCGGGACGATCTGATCCGCCGGCGATCGACGTACCGTGGGCGGATGGTGATGCAAAGTGTATCTACGATAAATTCCGCCTACGGTTGAAGCAACGAGAG
Organism: Caulobacterales bacterium; assembly: GCA_038231315.1. Taxonomy (GTDB): domain Bacteria; phylum Pseudomonadota; class Alphaproteobacteria; order Caulobacterales; family Caulobacteraceae; genus Acaudatibacter. The sequence continues at coordinate 96,376 of JBBRLN010000002.1, read as the reverse complement.
GCTGATGCGGCTTTTCTAGCGCGGACTGCAGAAATGGGCGTGAGGCTGGCGACGATCCGCGCCATTGGCCGAAACAGCGTGAATCCTGCGATAACGACGGCCGACATGCGATGGGGCGGGGACGTCGCCTTATGGTCAGGAGAGCGGATGATCCAAGATGCTGCGGATTTCATTTCAGAGACCCCAACGCAGGCCGAAACCAAAAACGTCCTTCGCGCAATCAAGGAAGCAGTACGGATCTCCCACAGCGACTTACTCAAGAAGCTGCAGCACAGGATGAAGGGCCGCGAGGTCAACGATATGGTGCAAAGTCTTTCGGACGCTCGGCAGATCAAGATCGAAGAAATACGACCGGTGGCTGGCGGGAAACCGGCCAAATTCTATGCTGCGGCATGATGGCCAACTTCAAACGAGGGGTGGCTACCGGGCAACGCTGTAGCGCTCAGGGGAGAGAGTGCTGTCAGCGACGTCTTTCGAAAACTACAGCGAAAAACGTCGCTATTATTCCAATAATCCATATGGGCACGGAAATTACAAGCGCCGCAAAGGCAGTCAAAGCGGCGTACTGTCCGAACAACATCAACGTTTTAAACGTGCCTTCGGCCAGCCCCGCAACGGCACCTAGAAAAAAATCAATCATCGCGTCCGCGTCCGATTTCTTACCACTGATACACTAGGGCGTTTCCCTGGTAGCCGCTCGACGTTTGTCTTGCTCGGCTACAATACCCGTTAGATCGTCGTTGAAAAGTTGTCCAACCTACGCCTTCGCTGGCACTGCCTCAGTTTGAATTGTAGGAGTTGAATCGTCGCATCACGACCCCTCCGACTATGGCGGCGAACCCCTTATCACTCGCGCTCTGATCCGGGACGCGGCTATATCGTTCGTTGTCGTGTTTGTCCTATTTAGGGCCATTTTTTCCTAAAAGGACGTCCAGCTTTAGCAACAAACTTAGATAGACCCATGATGCGGCCCAGATCAGAAAAAATGAAATAAACGGCACGTGCTTCTCGTCTAAGACTTTGTCGATCTTTACGCTTAGCCCCAGCGCAAACGCACGATCCAGCGCCATACCAACCGTACTTAATGCAGCGTCCCAGACACATATACTAACATAGATAGCGATGCCCGCTACCGCCAGTACCGGAAATATCCGATGTTTATAGGCGTCTGGATGTTGGTAGGCGACGTACGTGATCGCTCCGATGGCCGCTATGATCAGTCCGTAAACCAGTTGCTCCATGCTCTCCCCCTCGCCTCGCAAAGCGTATATGCTTAGCGGAAAGCAAGGAGCCATCATGCCCACAACACCCAAGGGTAGCAAGCGCCCCGCCGACGTCGTGTCCAACGCCGTTCACGTCATGAAGGTACTGACGGGTGAAGCCGATGACGGCCCCAACGCGGACGACGGGAAGAGCGCCGCCGCAGTGTCTCTTGGTCGAAAGGGTGGCGTCGCACGGGCAAATGCTCTTCTCCCGGAGCGCCGCTCCGAGATTGCCAAAGCCGCCGCTACCGCTAGATGGGCAGTTCGCCCTGTTCTCTCTGAAAAAGAAGATTCTTAGCTGACGCGTCGATGATGTTGCTCTGTATTCCCCGAATGATCACGTATGGCTGCATCATCGGGTCTGAAAACCTGAAAGTCTGTTGGCGGTCTCCGCCTCGCTTAATTAGTATATTTCCGCCCTCTTCGCTGGAAAACCGTCGCAGGTGTTTCTCGAAATGCGCAATACGTTTTTTCTCGCCCATAATTGCCCCGTAAGGGTCGACCACATCAGTAGCTTTGAAGAAGCCTTCATCATCTGTCTTCGCCAGCGCGCACGCAAGTAGAGACTGTTTGAAGTTGTTGTCCTGATTGCTACGTGTGGCATCTCCATATGCTCCCTTGAATGATGCTCCTGTGTCATCAATAAACTTAGACATCGCCCCGTCCACATCGTCATTGTTCACTAAGACCCGTCGAGATTCTATGGCTTTTTGGGCAGCATTCCGAGCGAGCATTTGGGTGAAATAGGGTAGGCCGCGTGACAGAATTACTATCGTCCATATTGCGTCCTTACTAAAGGACATAACCGTCTGACTAATCCTTTTTGTTATAATCTCCTTAAGTTCAGACTCAGACATCCGGCTAAGAGGTATTTGCACAATAGCCCGGTCGGTCGAGTTGTGATCGTCGATCAACTGAGAAATGTTCTCGGCGACGCCCACCAGAATCACGGTCGTCGTAACGGAAAAATCATAGAGTTCCTTGATTAGATTCGCAGTCAACATTCTGGCGTTTTTGTCCACCACCTCATTATATTCATCGACGATGATGATCGGCAGCGCGTTAGCGCCGATTTTTTGCAATTCGCGCCGCACTTGAGAGGGCGAAATGAAATCAAAGTCAGTCTCAAGCTTCGCGGTGTATTGATGGTCTGAAGCGGACCCCGCCGCCTTCAGTTCCTCCAGGGCGCGAATCCAGAGCGAAGAGAAGGTATCGTGGGGGCCAGCTTGCACCCTCGCGGCTATGAAACTCCGTAGTGTTTTGTGATAACGGCGCCAAAATATGTTGGAGAGGGATGTCTTGCCGACACCTCGTTCGCCAAAAAGCACGACATGCTTAGACCTCTCCATCACGGTCTCAAGCATCCTAAGGATCTGATCAATCCTTCCTGCGAACATCTGTTCGTCATCGACGGGTGCACCATCGAACAGGGACATTATCTCAAAGTTTAGCCCCGACCATTCTTCGGAAGTGGTCGGCTTTTTTTTCAGGTCGACGGTGATGCCGGGCTTCTTCATACGCGTCTCAGGGTTAGGGAGGGCGGCAGTAGGGGCCACTTGGCGTTGACTAGCAGGCATGAGGTGTTGAGTAAATGCCTTAATGCGTTGACTAGGGGGTTGACCCTAAGCATAAACGCGCATATTGAAATTCATACGGACAAGCTGCCCACCGCGAAGCGCGCCAAAATCCTCACCCTTCTCTGCGAAGGAATGTCGATGCGAGCGATCGCGAGGACGGAAGACGTGAGCCAAAACACCGTCGCCAAGGCGCTGATCGAAGCGGGTACGGTGTGCGCCGGAATGCCCGACGAGCTGGTCCAAGGCGTGAAAGCGACCCGCGTCCAGTGCGACGAAATCTGGAGCTTCAACTACTGCAAGCAACGCACGGTCGCGACCGCTAAAGCCGCGCCGGAAGATGCTGGCGACGTCTGGACGTGGACGGCTATCGACGCCGACTCAAAGCTCATCGTGAGCTACCTTGTCGGCGACCGTTCGGGCCAAGCCGCAATCGAGCTCATGGACGATCTCCGATCGCGCCTGACGTACCGGGTCCAACTCTCGACGGACGGTCACCGCGCCTATCTGGAGGCCGAGGAAGGCGCGTTCGGCGGCGACGTGGACTATGCGCAGATCATCAGCAATACGGCCCCACGCCTTCGCCAGCGGGGCGCTACAGCCCTGCCGAATGCACCGGGATCAGGAAGCTCTCCGTCGAGGGCAACCCGGAAATGAGACACGCCAACACCTCATTCGTGGAGGCTCATAACAAGACGATGCGGATGCACATGCGCCGCTTCACGCGCCTGACGAACGGCCATTCCAAAAAGGTCGCCAATCACGCTCACATGGTCGCGCTCTACACCCTGTTCTATAATTTCATCCGGAGTCATTCGAAGCTGAAAATGACCCCGCGATGCAAGCCGGGATCGCTGATACCTTCCTCAGCTTCGATGACGTGCTGGCGCGGATCAACGCGGCGTCGGCTCCCAAGGCTCGCGGCTCCTATAAGCCCCGCGCCGCTAATTCAAACTGAGGCAGTGCCCCTTCGCTTGGTTCATGTGACGATTGATGACCCCATGAGTAGCCGCGCCTAGACCAACGCCCTCCAGCGCGTTCTTTAGCCGCCCCTCGACCTCCCCGTCGCGCGGGTCGCTTGCGAGATAGTCGAACACGGGTTTCAGGGCGTCAGGCGCGTGCGTCTTGAGCAAGTCGAACAGGCGCGCTTGGTGGGCGTCGAACGCGCCGAAGTCCGTGAGCGCGCCTTGCGCCATCGCCCTAACGATCTTTCCCGCCTTGGTCGCGACGCTCCAGCCCTTGAGGATTCCGCCGCCGGCCGCGATCATATCCGGCGTTTCGAGGACGCCGCGGGCGATGTCGCTTACCGCCCCGTCGGGGAGGAACCTGGCCTCGACAAGGCGGGATGGTTGCTGCTGGACCGTGGGGACGGGTTGCGGGGCGTTCGACGGCGGGGGTTGGCTCGACAGGGCGTCGTGCATCGCATCCTGCTGACGGTCGTTCTCGTCGGCCTGCGCTTGCCGGCGCTGCAGGTCGGCGGTGTGATCCTCCGCTACGTTGTCGTCCGAGCCGTACAGGGAGACGGGGACGGAAGCGGGGTCTGGCGTAGCAGGAGCGGCGACCGGGACGGGTACGGCTGCGGTCGTGACCGGCGCGACGCTATCGGACGGCGGAAGGTCCGACGGCGCGGTCAAGCCGGCCGGGGCGGGGTTCTCTTCGTACGCCTCCGAAGGCGCCGACCCTGGCAGTAGCTTTCGTGATTGGCGTCGCAGGCATTGGGTTGTCCTGCGTTGGGATTGATCGTTCGCCGCGATAGGGACGCCGCAACGATCAATCCCAACGCAGGGTCTTTCGCCAACCAGTCGTACGCACGGCTAGTGAGTAGCTAAGAGGCTTTGACCCCCGGAGTAAAAATCCAAAAAATTTGCGGGTAGCAAACCCATGAACCGCGAACGGCTCGATAATTTACCCCCCCACCCCTATCTGCGGCCCGGAAAAATGGGAGGTCGCCCCGGTCGGCGCCGGGGCTAAATCGCCCGCCGGAACGGCTCCACCCACCGAGGCACCTTCAAGCGACCATGGCCGGCACGGTGAATTCCCACCGGGAGCCTCTCTATGGTGGCAGGGCGGCTGCGCGCGCCGAACCATCGCCCGCCCGGCGCCCATGGAGGCGGGCGGCATGTAGTCCGTCGAGCCACTGATCGCCTCTCGGCGCTGGCGTGGCGTCGTCGCGATGGGATGCTGACGGCCGCTTGACCGGTAAACTGTTCACACGTAAACGGTCGTTAACCCGTGAACGGAGGGGTTTAGCATGTCCGATGGCAAATTCGTCGCTTACTATCGCGTTAGCACGGAAAGGCAGGGGCGTTCGGGCCTCGGGCTGGAGGCTCAACGCGAGGCGGTCGCCAGGTTCCTGAGCGCGGGGGGCTGGCCGCCCCTCGCGGAATTCACCGAGGTCGAAACGGGCAAGGGGTCAAATGCCTTGTTCAGGCGGCCTCAGTTGCGCGCGGCGCTGGAGTGCGCCCGAAAGAACAAGGCGACGCTGATCATCGCGAAGCTCGACCGGCTCGCCCGCAACGTGGCGTTCATCTCCGCGCTCATGGATAGCAAGGCGGAGTTTATAGCCGTGGACAATCCGCACGCGACCCGCCTCACGCTGCATATTCTCGCCGCCGTCGCGGAACACGAACGGGACATGATCTCGCAGCGAACGAAGGCCGCGCTCTCCGCCGCCAAGGCGCGGGGGACGGTACTTGGCGCGAATGGGCGGGCGCGCGCCGTCGTCCACAAGGCCGAAGCGATGGAGCGCCTGGGGCCGATCGCCGGAAGGCTCACCAGCATGAAGGCGGAGGGACTGTCGGTTCGAAGGATCGTCGATCGCCTCAAGCTTGAGGGCGTGGCGTCGCCGGGCGGCGGCGGGTGGCACGTCTCTAATGTCCACCGGGCGCTCAAGCGGCTTGAGTTTGCAACCGAGTCGACGAGAACCTCCAGTCCGACGCCGCCCGTTCGGCGCAGCGCTACGACTCGGCGATTTGGTACGGAGACGCCAGGTCGATGGGGTGCCGGATAATCTCAATCACGCCGGGTCCGCGCTCGATTACGCCGGGGTGACGTTCATCGGCACCGCCGCCTGGGACTTGCGGGTGATTCACGACGATCTGGACGAGGGAGCGCGGGGCCTGATCTCTGGCCCCATCGGCCGACAATTCTCCCGCGGCCTCAAGGAACACCTTGGCCGCCTTGAATCGCACGTCCTCGGAAACGGCGCCGTTCGCCAATTGGGCCATGATGACCCACGCCTTGGAGGTTGCGGACGCCAAGAACGCGCGCTTAACATCGTTTTTGAGCGCGGCTACATGGGGCTTGCGCAGGGCGACCGACAGGGATTCTTGACGCATTCCAACACGTTGCGCCGCATCCGCCTGTGTCAGACCTTCTTCAATTATGAGGCGCACGGCGTTCGCTAAAGCGGGTCGGATACGGCCCTTAACGGCGCGTTGGTTGGTGGTGGCGAGCGTTTTTTTCGTCATACCCCACGATCGCTTTGCGCCGCTCGCGCGCCAACGCACGGCACGCTAAGACGCGCGCCGCCGGCCCATAATCGTGTCCCGTCACTGCACAATTAGGTTTTAAGTGAGCGCTGTTGATAGGTGTTGGTCAGTTCGCTCGGATCATCCCCGAGGCGGTATTACGAATCTTCACCGTGCACGCTTAAACCACCTGAGCCCGAGGGATTTGTTAGAAATTGGATGATGAGATGAATTGAATGAACACCGTGAATATCGATCACTCTCCCTCTAAAAAAGTCTCCCAGCCTCCCCCTCAAACTTCACGGTCTTAGCGCGCACGGTGCCGGTGCCGGCGCAGGGGACGGGCGTGCCTCATGTGAGTACCGGGCGATTTCGTTGTTGGGTGTGAAGACCGCTTCCACACACACGGAGCCGGGACCTTCAATCGTTATCGGGCGCCTTTGATCGCGATCTCCACCAGTCGGCGGATAGCCTCTGAGCGCGTTGGCGGAGCCCGAGCAATGACAGAGGAAACGGTATGACCGACGCCCAGGCGATACCAAGGCACAATGGCGAACGAGCGACGCAGGGGCATGCCGCCGAAGCCGGCGCCACGCCGCGCGAGCCGCATACTGCGGCGATGAACGCAGTGATTCTGCGCTCCAATGCCGCCGCGCGTGCAGCGACCATCGGCATTGAACTTGCAAATGGGGAATGGGCAGACGCTCGGCCGCTTATCCTGGAGTTGGCCTCCAAGGCGGAGCGCGAGGCTTACGAGACCCACGATTTCGCCCTTGACGCGCTGCTAGCGCCCGAAACGCTAGCTTGACTGATCACCCCCGCATGATCACCCGAGAGGTCTGCGAACTCGCGCGGTTCAGTTCCACGACGCTATAGAAGCGCATCAAATTAGGCACGATGCCGAAGCCGATCGACCGCGGGGGCGGCGGATATCTATTCGATCGGCGAGCCGTGATACTCGCGTTAGGAATGGGCGATCCCGTTATTCCCCTACTCCCTATGCCTGAATGGGATTTCCACCCGGTAAAATTCGCCGAGATTCACGATCGGAACCTACGTCGTCGCAAAGGCGCGAGCTGGCGGGATAAGCGGAAGATCGCACCTTGGAGACGTGACCGGCCGGGAAAGGGGCGCGGGCCGGAACCCGCGCCAGTCAGTCCGGTATTCTCGTTGCCGTTGTCATCGGCGTCGAGACTGATTGCTCATTTCGGTTTGTGGTCGGCGTAGACGATCAACCGCCACTGGATTGTTCCCTGTGCGGTGGTATGTTGGTGATGGTTCTGAGGCGGGAAAGGCTTGCTCTCCTCGGACACGATCTCACGACCGCAGCCTTGACACCGGTAGATCCCCGAAAAAGGGGTTGTAGCGCCGGGGCGCCACAAATCGTCAAAGTCCGAAGCGTCGCTTTGTACAAGAAAAGTGCTGTGTTTGTAGGTAGCCATGAAGGGGGTCCGTTGACAAAAAAACGGGTAGTGTCTCAGTTTGAAATTAGTCCGCGTTGACAAGCATGGCGGTGATCGCGCGAGGGGCGTAATATCGAGCTATGACAGACGCCGAGATCGAGGCCACGGGCCGCACTGTTTCAAGCCTTATCGCGCGGGCCGCCACGATTGAGGGTGAATCAGCAGCGCAGCTTCACGCACGGGCGACCTGCATCCTCTTAGAGGCTCTTCTCAAAGAGATCGCGGGTTTGCGAGAGGATTTGAAGAATGCCCAAAGGTCCTAACGGACAGAAGCGCCCCGGCGACGTGATCGGCGCGGCCATCATGGTCGGGCGGATCGCTACGGGCGAGGTCGAGGACAACGCGACCTCAGCGGATAAGGCTCACCACGTCGCGGGCGGCAAAAAGGGCGGCGCCGCTAGAGCCTCCGCCCTTACGCCGGAACAGCGGTCGGAGATCGCGAAGAAGGCGGCGGCTAAGCGCTGGGAGACTTCTTGACGTCGATCGGCTCGACCGCCCCGTAAGCCATCTGGAATGCCATTGCGGTCATCTGCAACCATGTAACCCGTTGATCCACGGGCCACGGCTTAGGGTCACCAGACTGCGGAAGCTTCTGGATTAACGCGGCGATAAGAGGGTCTAGGCTGTCCCCTCCGCCGCCTCCGTCTCCCCCGCCCCCCTTTGGCTTCTCGTCTGGCGGGGGCGTGAAACCATTCCCGGCTATCCCAGGCTGGATAAGCCGATCACGCCCATGTGCGAAAAACCCTGCTTGGTCTGCTGATCGCTCAAAGACCTGTCGCGCCCGATCCTTTTGTTTAGGCGCCACTCCCAGGCCGACGATCTCACGCTCTAACGCGGCGGCCGGGGGAAGGGACCCGCCTTTGAACTTCTCGAAAATAGCTGCGTAGAGCGGAACGGTGAGGAAGGCGCGCGCCTTGGCTTCCCGAACCCGTTGATGGTCCACGACCGCCATCCCGAGATCGGTAAGCTTGTGTCGGGATGCTTCGCCAGTGAGGACCCCGAACATACGCGCCGCATAGATTTGCACTCGGAACGTGCTGCTTTTGCTGCTTTGTCCCGACCACGCGGCGAGCTGGTCATCGTCGCATTCGCCTCCTGCAACATTTTGAAAGATCGCCTCAGCAAGCTCTATCGATGCCGACAGGTCCATGTAGGGAAAGCCAATCGTCGAGCGTTGGCGCGGCTCGCTCGCTCCATCCTTGCCCGCATCAACTGCGGCTTCGTCCTGACCGTCCATGGGGATGGCTCCTAACCTCGTGCGCGGCATTGCGCTATCCGTGTCTAATGCGGATTTCCGTGATATTCAAGAAAAATGCTTAGTCTACTGGATAGTGGGCGATAGGCGGATTGACGGCGGTTTCGGGCGCGGTTAGATACGCAATAAGAAAGGAGACGAATGATGAACATCAGGAGGGTCGCCCTCGCCGCGCCAAAGCTCGCGCGAACGCGGTAGGGGCTAAACGAAAGAGGCCGCCGACCCTGCCGGGGGCGGCGACCTCGATGCGGGCCAATCATCGGATACCAACTGGCGGTCGTGCACCTAGCACGGCCGCCCTCTTTTTGGAATCCCCGTTATTCGTGGTGATAATTATGCTTGACACACAAGCAATAAGTTCATATCAAAAAGGCATGAACAAGCTGCCCATCGCGAAGCGAGTCCAGATCCTTTCGATGCTTTGCGAGGGGTCGTCGATGCGGTCGATCACCCGCGTGTGCGACGTGTCGATCAACACGGTGAGCAAGCTTCTCGTGGACGCTGGCGAGGCTTGCGCGGCCTTCCATTGGGAGACGGTGCGCGGCGTGAAGGCCAAGCGCGTCCAGTGCGATGGAATCTGGTCGTTCTGCTACGCCAAACAAAAGAACGTGTCGGACGCCAAGGCCGCGCCGGACGGGGCAGGGAACGTCTGGACGTGGACGGCTCTCGATAGCGATTCGAAGCTCATAATCTCGTACATGGTCGGCGACCGTGACGCCGAGATCGCGAACTTTTTCATCGACGATCTCAAGGACCGGATCGACGGTCGGATGCAGCTCACGACGGACGGTTACAAGCCGTACCTGGAGGCGGTCGCCGGGGCCTTTCCAGAGGGCGGCGTGGACTATGGGATGCTTGTGAAGCTCTACGGGGAGCCGCTAGGCCCCAAGGGCTCTGAGCGCCGCTACAGCCCCGCCGAGTGCGTCGGCGCCCGCAAGCAGCGGATCACTGGCGAGCCCGACCCCAAGTTCGTTTCAACGTCGCACGTCGAGCGCCAAAACCTGACCATGCGCATGTCGATGCGGCGGTTCACGCGACTGACCAATGCCTTCTCAAAGAAGCTGGACAGCCACATTCACGCGCTGTCGCTCTATTTCGTGTTCTACAACTTTGTCCGCATGCACAAGACGTTGCGGATGAGTCCTGCCATGGCGGCGGGAATCAGCGATAAGCTTTGGTCAATGGAAGACGTTGTGGCGATGATCGACGCCCGCGCGCCGGAACCGAAGAAGCGCGGACCTTACAAGAAACGAGTTGCTGCCTAGCCTTTTGCCTTTTTTGGGGCATCCAGTTTAGCGTAGGCTTTCCCCGTTTGTTTCAACGAAGCTTTTATCTTCTTGATGTCCTCTGCGGGCGCGAGCCGTTCCGGCGGGGTACCGCCGAGTTCCATCATCGATTGTCGTACGCCGCGCCCAACCGTCTCGGCGGCACGCTCCAACGGTCGCTGGCCGATGATGTCCTCGTTACGGATTTTCTCTTCCGTCTGCGTGATGCGAAATAGGTTTGCCGCAAGCTCGGTCTTGCCCATGAAATCCAAAACAGAGCGCCCATCGGGAACCCCCTTTTTGGTTCGAATTTGTTTGAGGTCGAGGTTGTACATCCCTCTATATCCAGCGTTTTGGAAAAACTGGATTACCTCAATTCCGCGAGCATGCACCGTGGCGCTAAGCGCGGTTTCTCTGTCAGTGACCTCGCCGCGAATGACGACGCGCTCAATTGAGTCCGACTCTTGGACCTGCTGTCGCAAAGCCTCCGCCATGGTGATGAAATAAACCTGGGCTTGTGCCACCTTCGGCTTTTTCGGATCGCCATTCATCACCGTGAGGTAGCAAGCGAACCGCGACAGTTTGCAGTCCTTGCCGCCGCTCGCCGTCTTGGTCTCTGAGAAGTTTTCAGAGATTGGTATATTCAACTGCGCACAAGCCGACATGGCCTTATTAACGGCATTGTGGATTGGCTGCATGGTCGAATAGTCAAGCATGCGCATCAGGTCTGACGCCAGCCAAAACTTGAAGCCGTTTTGCTGCCCTAGGCTCTCAAAGCTTGGGCGATCATCGTCGAAGTGAAAGACTTCTAGATCGGCCGCCATGTGTCGCCCCCCGACGAAGTCGACGAGCGCTGCCATTGACGGCCGGTCGGCTTGACCGTTCAACATATCACCCGATTCCCGCATGGGACCAATATGGGGATGCAGGCCGTCATTTTGAGGTCCAATTCAAACTGAGACACCACCAAAAAACGGACGGGCTTGACACACCTAAGCGTGGGGATTCTAAGGCCCACTGCGAACGCCGCGATGTTCCTGCTACCCGTCCAAGGGGAAGTCGCAGGGGCCTCCAAGCTGGAAGCCGTCAGGAGTCTCACCTCCTGGCGGCTTCGTCATCTATGGCCTCGGGGGTGGTGAATAAGGCGCCTCTCAGGCATGCGCAAGCAGGCCTAGACCCACTAGATGTGGGGGCCTGTGGATAACTTCGGACTAACTGTGGGGTCGCCTTCGCCTTTTGCCCGATTCGCGCTGTCGAAGGAAGCGAATCAGTGCTGGCCTACTCCAGCACCGGGCCACCCGCTGGACGCTTGCCAAGCGTCGGGCAGGTCTTGCAGGGTCCGCGCCTCACGTGAGGCCCGATACTGTCGCTAGCCCGTATGAGTGCGACGTGTAGAGCCTCAGAGCCGCGCTGGTTGTCCGGCGTCACCCGCGAAACCGCCGCACGTTCGAATCGGGTTTCAGGCCGTCAACGACGGCGGCGACATGCGCCCCCCAAGCCTCCAGCGCGGCTTTTCGCTCGGGGCGGTATTCGTGCCGCTGATAGACCCCGACAAGGCCGCCCGTGACGCCCGACGCGTGATTGAGCACCCGTTCGACGACGTGCGGCGGAAAGCGTCCGCCCGGCATCCCTGCTATCCCCGAGGCCGCCGTTCGCCGCAGGTCATGCAAGCGCCAGTGGGCGAGGTCGTATGTTGGGAGCGGCACCTTGGTCTTTGGCCGGACGTCGCCATCGAGCAGCCTCTTGGCCGCCGCGAAGCCCACCACGGGCTTGAGGTCGGTTTCCCCTGTCGCGCGGACGTGTTTCCTCGCGGATGCACGACGGGCTGGGAACAGCAAGTCGCCATCACGGGGAACCGCCCCAATTACCGCCATGGCTTCGGGGGCCAAGTCGACCACGTGTTCTCGGGCATTCTTGGTTCTCTCTTTGGGGATGGTCCAGGTCGCGGCATCAAGGTCGAGTTCACTCCAGGCCATGCCGGCGACCTCTCCCTCCCGCTGGCCCGTGAGTATCAAAAGCTTGATGACGGGACCGAAAGGGAATCCGAGCGCGTCCGCACCCTGCCAGATGACCGCCAACTCGCCGTCCGAGAGAACCCGGTCGCGCGCCGCCGGTCGGGGCGGGGCCTTAACGTGATCGCACGGGGAGACGTTCAGTAGCTCCCGCTCAATGCACCAACCGAACAAGCCGCGAAGGGCGGCATAAGTCAGCCGCGCCGTGGCGGGCGACCGTTGAGCGATGGCGTCGAGAAGGTCAGCTACATCGACGCGGCGGATCGCGGCGACGTGACGGCTCCCCCATGCTGCTACGGGGCCTTGCCGAAGCAGCCGCGCCGCTTCCGCGCCGCTCCGCTTCTTGGTCAGGGCCCTGGCGACGTAGCGGTCCGCCACCGCCTCAAAACGATCCAACTCGCGGGCTTCCGCGTCGGCGGCGGCCTTCGCCTTGGCGTCGGCGGCGGCGGCTTTGTCCCGCTCGTGAGCTTCCGCCGTCGCTTGGCGCTCCGCCACCGGATCGCCGCCGACATCGACCGCGCCAAGCACTTTCCGGGCCGCCGCTCGAGCCTTCGTGACGTTCCACAAAGCGCCGTCGTGCTCTCCTATGGTCACCTTCCGGCTTGTGGAAGGGACGCCCGGCGCAGGCTTTGCCCGGTACTGCAGAACGTAGAGCTTGCGGCCGGCGGGCGTGATCCGAAGCCCGAACCGAGCCAACGTCTCATCCCAGATCGTTTGGTCGCGGCCGTCGGCCTCGAACCCTTCGACAAATCCGTCAGTCAGCTTCCGCGTGGCCATGCTGCTTCCCCAAGGTCAGATGTTCGACCTATGCTGGGGTAGCAGTGGGGAAGCAGGTACGCAAGGAAAATGTGGGATAGCAGATGACACGCAGGGAAGCGCGATAGGCGCAGGACATCACGTAAATATCTATAAAACAGCAGTTTTACGGAAAGCCGGTGACCATCGAGGCAACCCCGTGACACGGCGAAATGCTGACTAGAGGTCAGCGGTTCGACTCCGCTTAGCTCCACCAATTTTAGTAGGTTAACTTCGCCAACTTGCCATCGGGCATATCAGGGAAACCATAGGGCGGCGCCGGCGTTGGATCGGAAAGCTTGGGGTTGATCCGAGAAAGCTTGGGGCTGATCCGAGGATGCCCCTTTCAACTCGGTTCGCGCCAGAGGATCATGCGCCGCCGAGAGTTTTTAAGGTCAGGGCCGAGCGCGGTCTGCTGAAACACGCGCGCACCGGCGGCCATCACGCGGACTGCGCCGCCGCCTGGCTGGCTTCGGAGACGACCGTCGCCTGACCCCGCGCCCGCCACGCCAGACTGAGCGCCCGCGCGCGCGGCCTCGACAGCGTTGGGTACGCTAGCGTTCGGAGGCGGCGGTTTCCGAGCGCCTCTCGTCGGAAGTTCTCGACCCTTAAAAAACTCCGCCATGGGCCGTCCGCCCGGCGGCCGGTGTCGCCTCCAGTCATGAGCGCGGCCCAAAAACGGCCTGGCTAATATCAGTCGAGCGCTGCGGTCATCGTTCGATTCAAGCGAACGTTCCGTGCGGAACAATGAATTATTGTCCATCGCCGTTTGTCGCTAGGAGGGCTGCCGAGCACTTCGGAGAGCCCTTCGTGACGCCCTTCATCCTTCCCGCGCTGGCGCCGGCGGCCCTGATCGTGGCGGCGATGATCGGTGTCCTCGCACCGGGACGCCGGAGCGTGGCGCCCAAGGTGGCTGAGTCAGCCGCCCTTCTGGGGTTTGCCGCATCGGTCGGCTCGTTGATAGGGCTGGTCGCGCGTGGACCTGGCGGGAGCTCACTCATCGACATCGCGGGCGCGGGCTTGTCGATTCGCCTGGACGCCGTGAGCGCAACGATGCTGGCGCTGGTGACCTTTATCGGCTGGATCGTTCTGCGTTACTCGAGAACCTACCTCGATGGCGAGGCGCGACAAGGCGCTTTCACCGGCTGGATGTGCGCGACCTTGGCGTCGGTGCTTCTTCTCGTGACCGCTGGGAATCTCTTCCAACTTGTTGTCGCTTGGATCGGGGCGAGCCTCTGTCTGCACAGGCTTCTACTGTTCTACCCGGGTCGCAAGGGCACGCAGCGCGCGGCGCGAAAGAAGTTCGTCACGGCGCGGGTGAGCGATCTCGCCCTCATGGCGGCAACTGCGCTGCTGGCGATCGAGTATGGCACAGGCGACTTGGCGTCGATCCTGGCGGCGGCGAGAGCGGGCCAGGGCGGCGGTATGGCGGTGGGCGCGGCCAGCCTCATGGCGCTGGCCGCGATGCTAAAGTCGGCTCAGTTCCCTTCCCACGGCTGGCTGACGGAAGTCATGGAGACGCCGACTCCGGTGTCGGCCTTGCTCCATGCGGGGGTCATCAACGCCGGCGGCTTCCTGCTGATCCGCTTCGCCGACGTCATGCTGCTGGCTCCAGGCGTGCTGGCCGCGCTCGTGCTGGTCGGCGGCTTCACCGCGCTGTTCGGCGGCCTCGTCATGCTGACCCAGCCGGCGGTGAAGACCTCGCTGGCGTGGTCGACGGTAGCACAAATGGGCTTCATGATCTTGGAGTGCGGGTTGGCGCTGTTCCCGCTGGCGCTGCTGCACATCGTCGCCCACTCGCTCTACAAGGCGCATGCCTTTCTTTCCTCGGGCGGCGCGGTTGAGACGGTCGCGGCGATCAAGAGGCCTGGCCCGGTCGCGATCCCCAAAGCCGGGGCGGTCGGGCGGGCGTTCGCCGCCGCGCTCACGATCTACTGTGTCGTCGGACTCATCTTCGGGTTCCAGCACAAGTCGCCCCAGGCGATCGCGCTGGGCGCCATCCTCATCTTCGGTGTCGCCTACATGCTGGCGCAGGGGTTCGCGGACGCCGCGCCACGGGCGCTTACCCGCCGAACAGCCGTCTACGCCGTGGCGACCTCGGTGAGCTATTTCGCGCTGCAGACGTTTGCCGCGAAAGTCACGTCGAGCGTCTTGCCGGCCGCTCCCGCGCCAGGTTCCCTGGAATGGGTGCTGGTTGTCCTGGCGGTGATCAGTTTCGGTCTGGTGGCGATCATCCAGGCGATGTTCCCGTTGTGGGCCTACCATCCGGCCGCGGCGGGTCTGCGGGTGCATCTCTCCAACGGCTTCTACGCCAACGCCGTGTTCGACCGCCTCCTGCAGGGGTGGTCGATTCCAAGCGCGCCCCGGGCCTCGGGAGACCCGCGATGACCGAGGCCCCGACGGATCCGCTCTACGCCGAGGCCTTGGCTATCGCCGCCGAAGGCGCGGTCCGAGCGATCCCGCCGCTTTGGCCGCTCGCCTCCAGCGTCGCGGTCAATCCCTTCCTGGGGCAGGCCGGCGCGAACCTCGCACAGACCGGCGCGCGCCTGGCGCGGGTCGCGGGAGCGGCGATCACCATGCCGCGCGGCTGGCGCCAGGAGCGGATCGTTTCCGGGGCCATCTCGGACGCGGATCTCCTGGACGCCTTGCTGGCAGCCCCCGCGCCTCTTCGCCCGTCCGACCTCGCCGCGCTGAAAACCGCGGCGGCGTCGCCGGCGCCGACGATCGCCGCCCCCGCAACGGTCGCCGACCTGGCCGCCGAGGTCTCGCGGGTCGACTGGCCGGCTTTGATCGACGAGCGGCTCGGGAGCTGGGCGGCGGGCTATTTCGATGAAGGCCAGGCGCTGTGGGCCGCCCCGCGCGGCAAGAGCGCTTACGCGGCGTGGCGCGCCGTGGCCACTCATGACCTGACTCCGGAGATTGCGGGCCTGGCCGGCTTCGCGACCCACGTCTGCGCCGCCCCCGAGAGCGCATCCGCCGCTCTAGCGCGCGCCGCATCTCATCTCGGCCTGCGGATCGCCGAAGCGGACACCTACTTCCATCAGCTCCTCATGACGCTGGGCGGCTGGGCGCAGTTCGCGCGATACAAGCTTTGGCAGGCCGAACTCGCGGGCGGTTCGGACGACACCCTCACCGACCTTTTGACGATCCGCCTGATCTGGGAACAGGCTTTATTTGAACGCTATGCCGGGGATATTGCCGCCCGCTGGCGCGAGGTGCGCGCGACGCACGCCGATCTGGTCCGCGAAACGCCTTCACTCGTCGTCGACACCATCCTTCAGGAAGCCGCGGAGCGGTCGGCGCAGCGAGCGCTCGCGCAAACGCTTTTCGCCACGCCGACGGCGTTCGCGGCGAGCCGCCCGGCGCTGCAGGCCGTCTTCTGCATCGACGTCCGTTCCGAGGTGTTCCGCCGCGCTCTAGAGGGGACGGCGCCTGGCGTCCGGTCCTTGGGTTTTGCCGGATTCTTCGGCCTGACCGCCTCGCACCGGCGGTTCGCATCGGACGTGGAAGAACGCCGCCTTCCGGTATTGCTGAACCCCGCGCTCGCCTCGCGATCAGGGTCGACGGAGCTGGCGGCAAGCGACCAGTCGGCGCGGTTCAAGCTCCGCGCCAAGCGGGCGTGGGGCCGCTTCAAGCTCGCGGCGGTGTCGTCGTTCGCCTTCGTCGAGGCCACTGGACCGCTCTATTTCGGGAAACTCGTCAGCGATGGCTTGAGCCTGCCCCGATCGGGTCACTCATCGGAGCCGGCCCCACGGTTGGTTCCGGAACCTGATCTGGCCGGCCGCACCCTCGCCGCGGAGACGGTGCTGCGCGCGATGTCGCTCACTCAGGACTTCGCTCGTCTGGTGCTCTTGGTCGGCCACGGCGCAACGGTCGTCAACAATCCGCACGCCAGCGGTCTCCACTGTGGCGCCTGCGGCGGCTATTCGGGAGAGGTCAACGCCCGGCTTTTAGCGAGCATTCTGAACGATCCGGAGGTGAGGGC
This sequence comes from Caulobacterales bacterium, assembly GCA_038231315.1. Lineage (GTDB taxonomy): Bacteria > Pseudomonadota > Alphaproteobacteria > Caulobacterales > Caulobacteraceae > Acaudatibacter. Next base: position 79,295 of record JBBRLN010000002.1, on the reverse strand, counting down.
CGGCCTGATAGCGAGGGGGATCGAAATTCCTGCCGACACCCTTTTCCTGGCGGCGCTGCACGATACGACGGGAGACCTCGTCGAGCTTTACGCTGACGACCACCTGCCGACGTCTCATCGAGCGGACATCGAACAAGCCAGAACCTGGCTCGCGTCGGCCGGCAAGGTTGCCCGAACCGAGCGCGCCCCGAGGCTGCCTCATGCCAAATCGCAGCGCGCCGTGCTGCGCCGGAGCCGGGACTGGGCGGAGGTTCGCCCCGAGTGGGGCCTCGCCGGGTGCCAGGCTTTCATCGCCGCCCCTCGATCGCGCACGGCCGGCAAGAATCTGGGCGGGCGAGCCTTCCTGCATGACTACGACTGGCGCCAAGACGAGACTTTTGCCGTTCTCGAGCTGATCCTTACGGCGCCGGTCGTCGTCGCGAGCTGGATCAGCCTGCAGTATTATGGGTCGACCGTCGCGCCAGAGGTGTTCGGCGGCGGCAATAAATTGCTGCACAACGTCACCGGCGGCGTCGGGGTGGTGGAAGGCAACGGCGGGCGGTTGCGACCGGGCCTGCCCTGGCAGTCGGTCCATGATGGCGAACGCTATGCCCACGAACCGCTGCGGCTTTCCGTATGCATCGAGGCGCCCCGCGAGGCCGTCGCCGACGTGCTGCGGCGCCACGCGGGCGTGCGCGAGCTGTTCGACAATCGTTGGATGCACCTCTTCGCCCTCGACGAGCGGGGGCGGATGGCGTGGCGGTATGCCGGCGATCTGTCCTGGACCGCCATGACGGTGGCCCACCTTGCGGCGGCTTAGGCCAGTGCCGCGGCGTCAGCCGCATCCACTGTCTCACGTCGACCCGGCGTGGCCATCCGACTTTGCGGCCCCACCCATTAACGCTTGATCAGATCCCCTAGCAGGGGGTTCGGGAAACGCCGTCTCTGAGTGATCGCATAAAAGCTCTCGCTGAGATTAGCGATCGGACAAACTTCGACCAACTCGCCGGTCGCCAGCTCATCGCGCACGACGATCGGGGGCGCCAGCGTCAACGCATCGCTTTCGCGGGCGAGTAGGCGCAGCATGGCCATGTCGTCGACCTCGGCCAGAATGATCGGGCGGACGCCGGCGAGTTCCAGCAGACGGTCGAACGCGACGCGGATTTCGCTCTCCAGGCTCGGCAGCAGGATGGGCTCGGTGAGAAGATCCTGCGGAAAGCGGAAACGCTTGCGCTTGGCGCTGGGTCGGCCAACCAGGGCGACGGGTTGTTGGTCGAGCAGGTGGCTGCGCGCGCTTGCCCTTGCATCATCCTTGGCCGCGCTGTTGGCGAGAACCACATCGATGGCGTGCGCCTCGAGTTGCGCCAGCAGTTCCCGCATCGTACCCGAACGGACAATCAACTCGACGTCCGCGCGGCCGACCAGGGGGCGGAGAAACTCCAACTGAAAGTTGCGCGACAAGGTCGTCAACGCGCCGACGCGCAGGACCTGCGGACGGTTGAGGGGTCGGCCCTGCATGGTGCTGACAAGCTCGTCGCCCGCTTGGAATACGGTGTCGGCATAGTCCAAGGCGATCCGCCCCGCCTCGGTCAGGAGAAGCCGCTTGCCCGCCCGCTCGAAGAGCAAATGGCCAAGCTGTTGCTCCAGCTTTCCCAATTGAACCGACAGCGCCGACTGCGACAGGTTGAGCCGCTCGGCGGCGCCCGTGAGGCTGCCATCATGAGCGATCGCCCAGAAGTAGCGGAGGTGGTGGTAGTTGAGCGGCGCCATCTCGAGAATTTACAAAACAGAACGATGTGTTGCAATAATACTATTTACTCCAAGTTTCTCGACATGCCACTAGTCCTTGACTAGGGGGAATAAATTGAGCCCATCGCAACGGAGAACACCCCGAGCGGACCGTGGCGGTCGACGAAAGAGAAGGAAGTTGGTCGCGATGCGCCTTCGAACCGGAAGGCCCGTGCGGGGCAGGCGCCAATCGTGGATCGGCGTCTGATGGGCGGCGATCATCTTCGTACACAAATTGAATTCGGTCCGCCTGCAATCATGACACGACACCCTGGATGACCGGCAAACTTCGCGGCCTCATTTTTGATTTCGACGGCACGATCGCGGATACCGAACGCTTCGGCCATCGCGTCGCATATAACCGAGCCTTCGCCGAGTTGGGCTTGGACTGGGAGTGGGACGAGTCCACCTATGGCGAACTTCTGAGCGTAGCGGGGGGAAAGGAACGCCTCCGTTACTTTCTGAAGAAATATCACCCGAAACAGCAGGATGAGGTCATCGCGTCCGAACTGATCGCGGAGGTGCACCGCGCTAAAATTCGCCACTTCGCCGAAATAGCGCCAACGATTCCACTGCGGCCAGGCTGGTTGAGGCTCGTGCGGGAGGCGCGCGCCGCGGGCGTCGTGGTGGCGATCGCGACGACGGCGTCCAAGGCTGGCGTCGAGGCGCTTCTCAGCCAGGATCCGGCCTTGCCCGCTATGATCGGCTTGATCGCCGCGAACGAAGCCGTAGAGCGGAAAAAGCCTTCGCCCGACGTTTACGTCTGGGCTCTCGAGCGTCTGGGTCTCAAGGCGGACGATTGCGTCGCGATAGAGGATTCGCACCTTGGCCTCGTCGCGGCGCTCAGCGCGCGCTTGCCAACAATCGTTACCGTAAGCGACTATACGGCGATGGATGATTTTACAGGAGCAGGCGCCGTGCTGTCGGATCTGGGTGAGGACGGCCGACCGGCCCGGAGCCTTCGAGGCAGAAAACCACCGGGTGGAGTCGTGAATCTGGCGTTTCTGCAAGCGATCCGCGCGGACGCGCAAGCCGTATCCACAAGCCTCATCGAGACATGATGGAAGCTGACGGATTGACTCGAACGGCGCCCCAGCCGTTGGCGCGCCGCAATCCGGTGCGAAACGCCCACGATTGGCGTGCGATGCGCGATGCGTGCATCGCCGACCCCGGTCGGTTTCATGGAGAGATCGCGGCTCGGACCATCCATTGGTTTGTTCCCGAGGTAAGGGCGCGAGGCGCGTGGCTCGCCAAAAGCCCGACCGGAGAATGGTCGGGCTGGGACGCGCTCACCGCCGCGCCGATAACGCCCGCGCTGCCGGACAGCTTCGCCCCGTGGCGCCGCGCTTTCGACGGCGACGATCCGCCGAACTGGCGATGGTTCGTGGGCGGACGGACCAACGCGTGTTTCAACGAAGTGGACCGTCATGTGCTGGCGGGGCACGGCGACGAGACGGCGCTGATCTTCGAGGGCGACCGGTGGGATATGGCGGCCGACGGCGGTCGCGGCGGTCCGATCGAATGCTTTTCGGTGTCGCGAAAACGCTTGCTGCTCGAGACCGTGAAATGCGCGATGGCGCTCGAAGCGCTGGGGATGAAGGCGGGCGATCGGATCGCCTTGAACATGCCGAGCATCGTCCCACAGATTTACTGGACAGAGGCCGCCAAGCGCTTGGGGGTTGTCTACACGCCGGTCTTCGGCGGATTCAGCGACAAAACGCTCTCGGATCGCATCTGCGACGCCGGCGCGCGCGTCGTCATCACCGCCGACGGCAGCTACCGCAACGCGCAGGTCTCGCCCTTCAAGACCGCCTACACCGACCCGGCCCTGGACAACTATGTCTCGGTGACCACCGCGCTGGACTATATCGCCCGCGCCGATCTCGGACTGCCGGCCGCGGACATGGCCACGATCCGCGAGACGATCGCCGAGACCATGAGCGGTGAAGTCACGGTCGAACGCTCCGATGTCATGCGCGGCGTGGGCCGCGCGCTGATCCAACTTGGCGGGGCCGGGCGTATCGGCTCGACCGACGCCGCGCGGGTGAGAATCGCGATCGCATCGCTGCTGGTCGACCTGCCTCCGCGAGTCGACGCCGTCATCGTGGTCCGCCACACCGCTCAGCCGGATCTCATCTGGCGGGGCGAACGCGATGTCTGGGCTCACGACCTGACGGACGCGGCCCTGGACCGCCTGCTCGCCAACGCCCGCTCGGCGGGGGTCGCGGTGGCCACCGAAGACGAACTGCTGGCCCTGTCCGATCCGGATTTCGTCCGGGCGATCTGGGCGTCGTCCCGCCCCGCGCCGGTAGACTCCGACTATCCGATGTTCATCATCTACACCTCGGGGTCGACCGGGAAGCCCAAGGGGGTGGTCCACGTTCACGGCGGCTACACCGCCGGCGTCGCGGAGACCATGGCCGTGGCCTTCGACGCCAGGCCTGGCGACACCATTTTTGTCGTCGCGGATCCGGGCTGGATCACCGGGCAGAGCTATATGATCTCCGCCGCGCTGACGACGCGCGTAACCAGCCTGATCAGCGAAGGCTCGCCGGTATTCCCCCACGCCGGGCGGTTCGCCTCGATGATCGAGCGGCATAACGTCAATATCTTCAAGGCGGGCGTAACCTTCCTGAAGTCGGTGATGGCCGACCCGCAGAACCTGAGCGACCTCAAGCGTCACGACATGTCGAGCCTGCGCGTCGCGACCTTCTGCGCCGAGCCGACGTCGCCTTCCGTCCAGGCCTACGGCATGGCGCACGTCGTTCCCAACTACATCAACAGCTATTGGGCGACCGAACACGGCGGCATCGCCTGGACGCACTTTTACGGCAATCCGGATTTCCCGCTCCGCCCCGACGCCCATGCCTACCCGCTGCCCTGGATCCTGGGCGATGTCTGGGTCGAGGACACTGACGCGGACACTGGCCCGGAAACTGTTGGCGCGCTTTTCCCGCGAACCGGCGGCGGCGCGCCCTGGCGACGGGCCGAGGATGGCGAGAAGGGCGAGATCGTCATTGCCGCGCCCTATCCCTATCTTGCGCGGACGATCTGGGGCGACGGCGACAACTTCAAGGTCGCGGACGGTTCCGTGGTTTCGACCTGGCGCGGCGACGCGGGGCGTTGGGCTCAGGGCTACTGGTGTCGATGGCGCGGGGCCTGGGCTTACACCCAGGGTGATTTCGCCATCCGGCACGAAGACGGTTCCTTTTCGCTCCATGGTCGCAGCGACGACGTCATCAACGTCTCCGGTCACCGCATGGGCACCGAGGAAATCGAGGGCGCCATCCTGCGGGACAAGTCGCTCGATCCGAACTCGCCGGTCGGCAACGTTCTGGTGGTCGGCGCGCCGCATCGGGAAAAGGGGCTGACGCCCCTGGCCTTCGTTGTCCCGGTGAGTGGCCGAAAGCTTTCGCAGGACGATCGCCGCCGACTGGCGGAGTTGGTCCGATCGGAGAAGGGCGCCGTCGCCGTGCCGGCGGACTTCATCGAGGTGTCGCAGTTTCCCGAGACCCGCAGCGGCAAATATATGCGCCGCATGGTGCGCGCCTTGGTCGAGGGCGGCGACCTGGGCGACGAATCCACGCTGCGGAACCCGGAATCCCTGCAGGAGATCCGGACCGCGCTTGCCGCGTGGCAGCGACAACAGCGGCGCGGTGAAGAGCAGACGCTTTTCGAGCGCTACCGCTACTTCCTTATCCAATACAACACGGTCGCGGCGGGAAAGCGGGTCGCGACAGTCACGGTGACCAATCCGCCGGTCAATGCGCTGAACGAGCGGGCGCTGGACGAGCTGGTGATCGTCGTCGAACACCTGGCGCGCAAGGACGATGTCGTCGCCGTGGTCTTTACCGGCGAGGGATCCTCATCGTTCGTCGCCGGGGCGGACATCCGTCAGATGCTGGAGGAGGTTCGGACCCTCGAGGACGCCCGCGTCCTGCCCAACAACGCCCAACTGGCGTTTCGCAAGATCGAGGCCATGGGCAAGCCGTGCATCGCCGCTGTGCAGGGGGTGGCGCTGGGCGGCGGGATGGAATTCGCGCTCGCCTGCCACTACCGGGTGGCCGAACCGCTCGCGCGCTTCGGGCAGCCCGAGATTCGCCTGCGCTTGCTGCCCGGTTACGGGGGCACACAGCGGCTGCCGAGGTTGCTGGGCGAGAAGCGCGGCGCCGAAGGCGTGCGCGACGCTCTTGATCTCATCCTCGGCGGCCGGAGCATCGATGGTGAGGCGGCCTCGAGGTTGGGCCTGATCGACGAACTGGTCGACGGCGGAGCCGACGCGCTTTCCACGGCGCACGCGGCGGTAAGGGCCTATGTTCTCGAGGGAGACGCCAGTCCTCTCGGGCGTGCGTTCGCCGCGCGGCGGGCCATGGTCTCGGCCTGGGATAGTCCGGCCGCCGTCGATCTCGATGCGGTCCTCACCGACGATCATCTCCAGCGTATCTTGCGGCAATTGACTTGGGCGGGACGCGGCGCCGCGGGCGCCCGGGCCCTGGATGCGGTCCGCACCGGGCTGGAAAAGGGCGTTTCCGCCGGCTTCGACCGCGAGGCGACGCTGTTCGCCGAAGCGATCGTCGATCCCGAAGGCGGCAGAGTCGGCATCCGCCAGTTTCTCGACAAGACAAGTCCACCGCTGCCGGTGCGTCGAGACGGGGTGTGGATAGACGCCGAACACGCGGGAAAGGCCGCGGCGCTGGAGGCCAGGGGCGAACTCCTGCCGGTCGGCGCGCCCTTCTACCCCGGGGTCAGCCCGATCCCGCCGTTCCAGTACGCTTTCGGAATCGCCCGTGATCCGGAGACGGGCGCGCCGCGGTTCGGCCCGCCCGCGACCCACGAGCGGGAGATGATCGTGCCGGTGCGCCAGCCGGGAGCCAACGAAGCGCTCGTGTACATGCTGACCTCCGAGGTCAACTTCAACGACATCTGGGCGCTCACCGGCATACCGGTCTCACCCTTCGACGCGCATGAGGAAGACGTCCAGATCACCGGATCGGGCGGCATCGGCCTGATCGCCGCCCTCGGCGCGGAAACCAAGGGCGAAGGGCGGTTGAAGGTCGGCGATCTCGTCGCCGTCTATTCGGGAACCACCGACCTGCTGTCGCCTCAGGCTGGCCGGGATCCGATGTTCGCGGGCTTCGCCATCCAGGGCTACGAGACCGAGACCGGAAGCCACGCCCAGTTCCTCGTGACCCAGGCGCCGCAGCTTCACTTCGTGCCCTCGGACCTGACGCTGGAGCAGGCGGGGAGCTACGTGCTCAATCTCGGCACGATCACGCGTTGCCTTTTTACCACGCTCCAGATCGAGCCGGGGAAGACGCTCTTCGTCGAGGGTTCGGCCACCGGCACCGGGCTCGACGCCCTGCGCAGTTCCGTACGCGCCGGGCTGCGCGTCACCGGGCTGGTCTCCAGCCGCCAGCGCAGCGATTTCGTGGCTGGCCAGGGCGCGGTAGGCGCGATCGACCGGACGGATCCGAGGTTCGCCAGCTTGTACACCCGCGTGCCGGAAGACGCCGACGCGGCGAAGGCATGGGAGGCGGCCGGCGCGCCACTGATCGCCGAATACGAACGTCTGAACGGTGGCGATCGCGCCGACTATGTGGTCAGCCACGCCGGAGAGACCGCCTTCCCGCGGAGTTTCCAGCTGCTCGCCGAGGGCGGCGCTCTGGCTTTCTACGGCGCATCATCGGGCTACCACTTCACCTTCATGGGCAAGGCCGGCCAGGCGGATCCTGAGAGCATGCTGCGGCGGGCGAAACTCCGCGGCGGAGAGGCGGTTCTGGTCTACTACGGGCCGAGATCGACGGACCTGCTGGATGCAACCGGACTCGAGATCATCGAGGCGGCGCGCCGGTTCGGCGCACGCTCCGTTGTTGCGACCTCGACGGACGGGCAGCGGGAATTCCTGCAATCGCTGGGCCTGGAAGACGCGATCGAGGGTATTGTCAGTATCGAGAGTATCGCGCGGCGAGAGGGCGCGGCCTTCCTGTGGCCCGAAACCATGCCCCAGTTGCCCTCGGCGCGGGATGACATCGAGACGTTCAAGGCCGCGGTTCGAGATTTCCAGGACCGGGTGCTGAAACCCTTCGGGTCGTCCGTCGGGCGAATCCTACGCTCCGCCGACAATCCGCGCGGAGCGGTCGACCTGGTTTTCGAGCGCGCCGGCCAGGATACCCTCGGCGTCTCCACGGCCCTGGTGAAGCCGTTCACCGGTCGGGTGGTGTTTTCCGAGGATCTCGCTGGGCGGCGGTTCAGCTTTTACGCGCCGCAGGTCTGGACCCGTCAGCGCCGCATCATCATGCCGACCGCGTCGATCCTCGGCACGCACCTTTGCAACGCGTATGAAGTTGCGCGCATGAACGAGATGGTCTCCGCCGGTTTGCTTGAAGTCTCCGAACCCTTGGTGACGTCCTGGGAAGGCCTGCCGGAAGCGCATCAGGCGATGTGGGACAACCGGCATTCGGGCGCGACCTATGTGGTCAACCACGCCTTGCCGGCCATGGGGCTGCGTACGCGGGACGCGCTCCTCGAACTGTGGTCTGAGCATGAAAATTCCGGGGGATTAAGCAATGGCGAAGGTCAAAACCTTGACTGAGGCAACCCAAGTCAATGCGGCGGGACGGCTATCGGGCAAAGTGGCTCTGATAACGGGGGCGGCGGGTAACATCGGCGGCCATATCGTTCGGCACTATCTGCGCGAGGGCGCGGTCGTGGTGATGACCGGCCGGACCGCGGCCCGGATCGAGGAGGCGGCGGCGGCCGTCCGCGCTGAAACGGGCCTCGACGAGACGCGGGTTTCCACCGTGGTGCTCGACGGCGCAGATGCGGAGTCGGTCCGCGTCGGGATCGCGCAGGTCGTCGAACGTTTCGGCCGGATAGATATTCTCGTGAACAACGCCGGCTCGGCGGGTCCCAAGCAGCCCCTCGAACAGGCGCCGTTCGATTCCGCCGAGCTAGAGGCGCTCCGCGACTCCGGTTCCACGGACAGCGAGACGGTCGGGGACGCTCTTCGCAACATCTTCGGCGTGGCCTGGAACGTGGCGCGCGCGGTCGCCCCGGTGATGAAAGCGGGCGCATCGATCATCAACATTTCCACGATCTTTTCGCGCACGCCCTACTATGCGCGCGCGGCCTATGTCGTCCCGAAGGCGGCGATGAACGCCTGGTCGCGCCAACTCGCGAGCGAACTGGGACCCCGTGGAATCAGGGTCAATCTGGTGTTTCCGGGCCCGATCGAGAGCGAGCGGATCCGCACCGTGTTTTCAGCCATGGACCAGATGCGCGGCGACGCGGCGGGCACGACCGCGACACAATACCTGGACATGATGTCGCTCGACCGCGCCGCGGGCGGCGAGGCCAAGGGCAAGACGTTTCCCAACCCCGGCGATGTCGCGGCGACCTGCGTCTTCCTCGGCAGCGACGAGTCCGCCGCCCTCAGCGGTCATGACTTCGAAATCACGCACGGCATGTCGGTGCGCAAGGAGATCCAATCGACCTATCTGTCGCGGCCGACCATGCGATCGATGGACGGAGCCGGCTTGACCGTGCTCGTCGTCGCCGGCGATCGCTGGGAGGAGGCGCTGGAGTTCGCCAGGATCTTGATCGGCTGCGGCGTTCAGGTGCTGCTGGGGCTGCCGCGCAAGGCGGACGTGGCGATCGCCAGCGCACGCTCCAAAGCCGAAGGCTTGGGAGACCGTCTCGAGATCGTGCGCTTCAACCGCGCCGAACCGGCCGCGATGGAGGCGGCCCTCGCAGCCTATACCGACACCAGGCCGCCGATCACGGGCGCGGTGTTCATGAGCGTCTACGGGCCGGGAGAGCATGCGGGGTCGCTGGTCGCGGCGTCTGACGGCGACGTCCAGGCCCTCATCGATATGGAGCTGAGCGGCGCGATCGCTCTGGCGCGGACACTCGGCCGTTACTGGAGGCTTCACGATCAACTGCTGCACGATCCGCGCTTCGTCTTCATATCGAACACGACGGACGGCAAGGGGAACGTCTTTGCCGATATCCTCCGCGCGGGTGTCGAGCAGCTCGTTCGCGTGTGGCGGGACGAATCGGCCGTGGACGTCGCCCATCAGCGCCGGCGCCAGCCGATTTGGGGCAACCAGATTGTCCGTTTCAACAACGACGAACCCGAGAACACCCGGTTCGTCGCCGGCCATACCGCCCGTATCCTGCTGCGGGAAAGCAAGATTCACGACGAGACGCTCTATGTCCCGTCGAGCATTTCGGAGGCGACTGGCGCGCGCAAGGCGATGCCGGGGTTCACGGAAAACATAACCGGTCTGCACCTGGGAAAGGTGGCGCTGATCACCGGCGGTTCGGCGGGGATCGGCGGTCAGATCGCGCGGCTGCTCGCGCTCGCCGGCGCCAAGGTGATGCTCGTCGCCCGCCGGGAAAGCGAACTCATCGATGCGCGGGCGCGGATCGTCAGCGAGCTGGAGGACATCGGTTTCGCGGGCGTGGAGCGCCGGGTGCGCATCTTGTCGGGCATCGACGTCAGCAACTTCGACTCACTGAAGACCGCCGTCGAGGAGACGGTCGCCGCCTTCGGCCGGATTGACTACCTGATCAACAACGCCGGCGTCGCCGGCGCCGAAGAGATGGTCGTCGATATGAGCCTGGAGGCGTGGACCAACACCCTCGACGCCAACCTGGTCTCGAACTACGCGCTCATGCACTACGTCGTGCCGCTGATGAAGGCGCAGGGGTCGGGGTATGTTCTGAATGTCTCCTCATACTTCGGCGGGGAGAAGTACCTCGCCGTCTCCTATCCCAACCGAGCCGACTACGCCGTCTCAAAGGCCGGCCAGCGCGCGATGGTCGAATCGATGTCGAGCTATCTGGGACCCGAGGTGCAATTCAATGCGATCGCGCCCGGCCCCGTGGACGGAGACCGGCTGGCGGGGACGGGCGGAAAGCCTGGCCTGTTCGAGCGTCGCGGCCGATTGATCCTCGAGAACAAACGGCTGAACGCCATCCACGCGGCGGTCGTCAAATCGGTCCGCCGCGGCGAACGCGTCGAGGCGCTGCTCTCGCGCCTCTCGCGCAACGACACCGTGCGGATGTCGCACGACACCTCCAATCCGCATGAAATCCGGGCGCTCGCGTTGGCGTGCGCTCGGGAGGGTGACGGCGTCTGCACCTGGGACGTCTTCCTGATGACGCCCTCGATCGCCGCCCGCCTCGTCTCCCGCCTCCGGCTCGGCGGCTATTTCCTCGATGCGCCCGACTGGGTGTCCCGGCCCGACACCTACGAGGCGAACAACGGCTGGCTGTTACGCACGCCGCCCGACGACAAGCCCTTCCTTCCCGCCGAAAGGCTCGCCAGCGAAGCGAAGAAGGTGCGGTCGGGCGTGTTGTCGCAGCTTCACCTCGGCAAGATGCCCACCGAGGGCGACGTCGCCCAGGCCACGGTGTTCTTCCTCGCCGACCGGGTGGTCAGTGGCGAAACCTTCATGCCGTCGGGCGGTCTGACGGTCGAACGCTCCACAACCGAACGCGAACTGTTCGGCAGTCCCGCGCAGGAGCGACTGGATCGCCTGCGGGGCCGGACCGTGTGGCTGATCGGCGATCATCTCCTCGACTATATGGCGGAGACGGTGCGCCAGCTTGTCGATGAATGTCACGTCGCCCGGGTCGTCCTGCTGACGCGCACGCGATTTGGCGCCGATGCGCTGCGCAAGGCGTGTGAAGACGTCCCTGCCGATAAGATAGCCGCGATCGTCTGCGACGATGGAATCGAGGTGGCGATGGACCAGGCCTTGTCTCAATGGGGTCGTCCGACGACAGTGGTCTCGATGCCGTTCGAGGCCCTGCCGAACCGCCTGTTCCACGGCATGGTTCGATTGACGCTCGAGGACTTCAAGTCGTTGATCTCCAGCAATCTGACCAACCACTTTCGGGTGGCTCGTCGCGCCTCTCTCTACGATGACTGCCAACTGGTCCTTGTGTCGCCGGACGTGCCGATGGGCGACGCCAGTCCAGCCTTCGCCCTCGCCAATTTCATCAAGACGACATTGCACGCGTTCACCGCGACGCTCGCGGTCGAAAACGAGAGGCTGGTGCACGACGTGCCCGTCAATCAGATCAATCTCACCCGGCGCGTTCGTTCCGAGGAACCGCGAAATCTCGAGGAACACATTGAGGAGGTCAGGCGGTTCGCGCGCGCCGTGTTGCTGTTGGGCGCCCCGCTTCCCGACGCCGAAGACTCCCGTTACCGAGCGCGCATCTACCGTGGCATGTCGATGACCGTCTGACCGATACCGCAGAATGGCGTCGCGAGGGGCGAGTTGAACCCGTCCACTGTTTCGGGGGATCACTTGGCGAAGCGGTCCGCCGGCCTTACGGCTCTAGCGGGACCATCACTTCGTTCCGCCGCATAAACCAAAGCGTCCAAGGCGGATTGTACTGGGCGAGTGTCACCGGACCGTTCACGTGCAAATGATGGGCCTTGGCCGTCGCCAATAGCTCAGCGCTTTTCGAAACCACGTCGTGTTTGCTGGCCAATCCGGAAAATCGAAGGACGGCGAAGCGCGTCGCCGGAAGCCGTCGTAAGCGAACCTTCGGATCGTTCGGCTCGGGCAGCGTCTCAATCGTGTAGGCGCTCGGCATCGTGAAACGGACGATCCAGGCCCGCGCGTTCGCGATCTGCGTGACCGGCGCTGTCATCGCAATCTTCTCGCTCACCGGCGCCTGCGCCACCGGCGCGGTCATGGAGATGCTCTGGCGGCGTCTGTTGCTTCCGAAGATGTAGGCGGCGAGTAGGCGGAAGCCCTTGCTTGCGGCTTCCTTTTGTTCGCCCGTCACCGTGACCTCGGCCACAATGAGACCGGGATAGTCCCTGACTTCAAAAGCGCCGTCGCTGAGCGCACTCTTGAAAGCGGGTTCCTCAACGGCCAGCGCCGGCCCGCCCGCAAGTAAAAGTGCGCTCGCAAGCATCAGCGACATAGAGATCCTATTCATCGTTCGAAACCGCTCCAGCTCGCGAGCCTTCGCGCGAGGCAACTTGTGCAACTCTTCTATTCATCGCGCCGCGACCGGCGATGGCGAGGACCATGTCACGCCACCGTGATCCGTATTTCGCCCAGGCCGTCGATTCCGCCTGTCATGATCTCGCCGGAAACCACCGGTCCGACGCCGGCGGGCGTGCCGGTATAGATCAGGTCGCCGGGCTTGAGGTTCATCGAGCGGGAGACGGCCGCAATGGTCTCCGGGACCGACCAAATGAGCTCGGAGAGGTCGGCGTCCTGCTTGATCGCGCCATCCAGGGCCAACCAGATCCGGCCCGTCGCGGGATCGCCCACGCTCGCGGCCGGATGGATGAGGCCGCAGGGCGCGCTCAGGTCGAAACCCTTTGCCCAATCCCACGGCCGGCCCATCGATTTGGCCGTTGCTTGTAGATCCCGACGCGTGAGATCTATGCCGACGGCGTAGCCGAAGACATGGTCTAGGGCGTCGGCCATGGCGATATCGCGCCCGCCCACGCCGATGGCGACGACCAGTTCGATCTCGTAGTGAAGGTCGGCCGTCTCCGGCGGATAGGGGATCGTCGCGCCGTCATCGACCACGGCGTCGGCCGGCTTGGTGAAAAAGAACGGCGGCTCGCGATCGGAATCGAAGCCCATCTCCCGCGCGTGCGCCGCGTAGTTTCGTCCCACGCAGAAAATCCGCCGGACGGGGAACCGCTCGTGGGTTCCCGCGACGGCCACCGACGGGATGGGCGGGGGAGGCACGACGTAGTCGTTCATGGCGGCGTTTCTCGCGAGACAGGCAGGGGGGAGATCAGACGATGGGCCGTCCGCACCCTCGACCACTCGCTAACGCGGCTGCCTTGCGCTGTCATCTTGCCGCCAGGAACGGCGGGGAGGGCCCAACGTCAGGCCACCCCGCGATCGCCGCCGTCTAGCGACAATGCGTGCTGTTCTTTTCCACCGCATTGCCGATGGCCGCGCCGCCCGCGGTGCCCAGAAGGGTGCCCAAGGTCTTCGAGCCGCCTGGCGCGATCACATTGCCGAGGACGCCGCCCGTCACGCCGCCGATGACCAAGCCGGCGGTGCCGTCCGGCCGCTTGCAGTAGTAACGTCCGTCGCTGCCATAATAGACGCGGTCGTTGGAGGTCAGAACACGGTCTTGATAGTCCCCGTCGCGATAGTAGTGGGTCGCATCCCAGTTCTCTTCGGCCGACGCGCGTGGTCCGGGCCCGTAGCCGGGTCCGTCGCCATAGCTCGCGCAACCCGACACCAGGGCCGCCAAGGTCATCGCGGGAATTACGAGCCGGATATTCATGATCATCTCCTCCATTGTGTTGGGTGGTGAACGCCGGTGAAGCTTAAGCGTTGCACGCTGCCATCAAGGCGCCAGGGCCCGCCTGCCGCGGGCGCGCATTGAAACAGCACCCGCGCGTCGCCATCTGATGCGTACGCAGTAAGGGTCGCCAATGTCTGGGGTCCGATCGGCGGGGTCGCTTCGAAAAGGACTCCAGTGAACCGTTCGCTTCCCTTCGACAGCCCGTTTCTGCTCGGGTTCGATCATACCCGCGCGCTCATCGAGCGGGCGTCGCGGGCGGCCGTCGAGGGCTACCCGCCCTATAATGTCGAGGAACTCGGCGAGGGCTCGGTGCGCATCGTGCTGGCCGTGGCGGGCTTCACCGCCGACCAGATCGAGGTCACCGTCGAAGCCCAGCAGCTGACCATCACCGGTCGCCGCGAGGAGGATACCGCGGCGGATGCTGAGCGGGCCTTTCTGCATCGCGGCATCGCGGCGCGAGGGTTCGTTCGTGGCTTCGTCCTGGCCGACGGGATGGAGATCGGGCGCGCCTGGCTCGACCACGGCCTGCTGAGCATCGAAGCGAAACGTCCCAAGGCCAGCGAAGCGGTCCGCCGCATCGCAATCGAGACAGCCTAGCAACTGTCAGGTCCCGTTCACGTTGCAGTCTTTAAGGAGTTTATCATGATCACGCCCGCCCTCTCCTCCGAACAGTTCGCCGCCCTGGGCGCGCCGAATCTGGTCTATGTCCGGCCCATACTGGCGGCGGAGATCATCGCGGACACGCCCTTCGATCAGATCAAGGGTTTCGATCTGAAGCCGGAGCAGATCCTCTACGCCGTCCACCGCGCGGATGGCGCCCGACTGGCGGTTCTCGGCGACAAGGACTCTGCCGTCGCCGCCGCCTTGGCTCATGAACTCGCCCCGGTGTCCGTCCACTAAAGCGCGATGGCGTTCGAGTGAGCGCCGGAATCCCGCTCTACATTTTGAGCCCTGGAGCCGGGTTCTGCGTCGAAGCGATTTTGCCTCCAGGCAGCAGCCCTAGACGCTGGAGAACACTCCGATCGCGGCGATGATCTCGTCCTGGGTGGTTTCATCCAGATAGGGGTGCATGGGCAGGGCGAGGACGCGGCCCGCCGCCGCCTCCGACACGGGAAGACCGTCCGGCGCGCGGGGATAGTCCGCATACGGCGCTTGGAGATGCATCGGGACGGGATAGTAGACTGCCGTCGGAATTCCCTGTTCGCGCAGATGACGCGCAAGGCCGTCGCGTTCGTCGTGCTGGATCACATACTGCGCCCAGGTCGAGACCCCGCCGTCGATGACCGCGGGGACGTCGCAGAGATGCTCCAGACCTCGACAATAGCGCGCCGCCACCGTCTGGCGGCTTTCGATTTCATCGGCGAAAATTTCGAGCTTCGCCAGCAAGATGGCCGCCTGGAGCGTATCCAGCCGGGAATTCATTCCCACGCGCGCATTGAGGTATTTCGGATCGTGGTCGCCCAGCGCGGCATCCCCGGCGACGGCCTTGCCATGCACGCGCAGGGAATCCATCCGATCCCAAAAGGCGCGATCCTTCACCAGCACCGCCCCGCCGTCGCCGTAGCAACCCAACGGCTTGGCCGGGAAGAAACTGGTGGTCGTCACGTCGGCCCAATGCAGGGGATGCCTGCCGGCCAAGGTGCAGCCGAAGCCCTGAGCCGAATCGGCGATCAGCTTGACGTTGTGACGTCGGCAGACCTCGGCGATGGCGGGATAGTCCGCGGGCTGTCCGAAAAGATCGACGGCGATCACCGCGGCGGGCCGCAACCGACCGTCCGCTAGGGTGGCCGCGATCGCCGCTTCCAGACTTGCGGGGTCGAGACAATAGGTCTCGGGATCGATGTCCACGAAGACAGGGGTCGCGCCGAACCAGGGGATCACCTCGCAGGTCGCCGCGAAGGTGAAGGACGGGCAGAAGACGGCGTCTCCGGCGCCGATCTCCCAGGCCATCAGGGGCAAGGCCAGCGCGTCGGTGCCGTTGGCGCAGGAAAGGGCGAGATCGGCCTCTCCGAAGGTGGCCAAGGCCGCTTCGAATTCCCGCACCTCTTGGCCCATGACATAGCCGCCATGTGACAGGACCCGGGCGATGGCGCGGTCGATAGTGGGTTTGATCCTGGCCTGCTGAGCGGCCAGGTCGATGAAGGGCAGCATGGCGCGTGGGACTAGGGCGCCGATGCCGCCAGCGCGAGCCACTTCGCGTAACGCTTCGTTTCCACGCGGATCAGCGGCCGCAGGAATGCGTCGAGATCACCGCCGCCGAAATGGGCGCTCGCGATTCCCGCGCGTTTCGCCGCTTCCAGGTCGGACATCTTGTCGCCGACCATAAGGCAGAACGCGGGATCGATTCGCCATTCGTCCATAGCCCGAAGCAGCATGCCCGGATTGGGTTTGCGGTCGGGGTGGTCGTCGTGGGCGTAGGCCGGATCGCTGGCTTCGGCGTGGAAGGGGCAGACATAGAAGGCGTCGATCCGCGCGCCGTCGACGGCGAGGTCGGCTTGCATGACCGCGTGCAACCGCTCCACCGCGGCGAAGTCGAACAGGCCGCGCGCGACCCCCGACTGGTTGGTGGCCACGATGGCCAGCACGCCACCCTCGTTCAGGCGGCGGATCGCGCGGCGCGCGCCGTCGATCCAGACGAATCGTTCCGGATCGCCCACATAGCCGTGATCATGGTTGAGCACGCCGTCGCGATCGAAGATCACGGCGGCGCGGCGTGAGGCGGTCGCTTTGCGCGCGGTGGGCATGAGCATAGATTGGCGGCGCCTTGAATACTAAGCAACACATGAACTCGCCCCTGACCCGCCTCACTGAAACGCGGGATCACATCGCCTCCGCCTCGCGAACCCTCGATGCTGAGATCGAGGGGCTGCGCGCGCTGAAAGCGGCCCTGACCACATCCCTAGGTGAAGCTTTCGGCGAAAGCGTGGCGGTGATCGCCGCCGCGCGGGGCCGCGTCGCCGTGACAGGCATGGGCAAGAGCGGTCTCGTCGCGCGGAAGATCGCCGCGACGCTTTCCTCCACCGGCCGACCGGCCTTCTTCCTGCATCCGGCGGAAGCCAGTCACGGTGATCTCGGCATGGTCGCGGCGGGGGATGTGGTCCTGGCGTTGTCGTGGTCGGGAGAGACGCCGGAACTGCGCGATGTGATCCACTACTGCGCCCGCTTCGGCCTGCCGCTGATCGCCGTCACCGCCGAGGCCGCGAGCGCCCTGGCCCGGGCCGCCGACGTGGCGATCGTCTTGCCCAAGGCGGAGGAGGCGTGCCCCAATCGCCTCGCGCCGACCACCTCGACCACCATGCAGATCGCCCTGGGCGATGCTCTGGCGATCGCCTTGCTCGAGGCCAGGGGCTTCTCCGCCGGAGACTTCCGCGATTTTCACCCGGGCGGGCGACTAGGCGCGCAACTCGTCACCGTGCGCGACCTGATGCTTTCCGGAGACGACCTGCCTTCCGTCTCCGCCGAGGCGAGCCTGACCGAGGCGATCCTGGCCATGACCAAGAGCCGCTGCGGCGGGGTCGGCGTGATCGACGAGGCGGGGCGGCTGGTGGGGGCCTTCACCGATGGCGACCTGCGCCGCGCGCTGTCCACGATCGACTTGGCCGCGCCGGTGACCGATCACATGAATTCGAACCCGGTCTTTGTCGAACCCGCCACGCTCGTCACCGAGGCGATGCGCGTGATGAACGCGCGGGCGCGGCCGATCCTGTTGCTGTTCGTCTGCGAAGCGGGGCGCCTCGTGGGCGCGGTGCACATGCACGACCTGCTTCGCGTCGGGGTGGCCTAGCCGCGAAGGGCGCCGCCTCCGCTAGCCGCGACGGTGCTTTGCGTCTAAAGACACGGCCTTCCGCGCCATGACCCTCACCCTCGAAGCGATCAAAGCCGCCGCCGGGCGCATCGCCGGCCATGTCGAGCGCACCCCGTGCCGCCGCTCGCGCACGCTGTCCGAAATCACCGGCGCCGAGGTCTGGGTCAAGTTTGAGAACCAGCAATTCACCGCTTCCTACAAAGAGCGCGGCGCGCTGAATCGACTTAGCCGGCTGACCGAGGACGAGCGGCGACGCGGGGTCATCGCCGCCTCCGCCGGCAATCATGCTCAGGGTCTGGCCTATCACGGTGAGCGGCTGGGCGTCCCGGTCACGATCGTCATGCCGCTCGGTACGCCGGACGTGAAGGTGCGCCAGACCCGGGACTTCGGCGCGACCATCGTGATCGAGGGCGAAGGCTATGATGCCGCCTACGAGACAGCGCTGAAGCTCGGCGCGGAGCGCGGCCTGATGTTCGTCAGCGCTTTCGATCACGAGGACATCATGGCGGGCCAGGGCACCGTCGCGCTGGAGATGCTGGAAGACGCCCCGCATCTCGAGGTGCTTCCGGTGCCGATCGGCGGCGGCGGCCTGATCAGCGGCGTCGCCACCGCGGCCAAGGCGATCAAGCCGGACATTCACATCGTCGGGGTCGAGCCGGCGATGTACCCCTCGTTCACCGCCAAGATGCGTGGGCTCAACGCGCCGGTGGGCGGACAGACCATCGCCGAGGGCATCGCGGTGAAGTCTGTCGGGCAGCTCTGCTACGCCCAGTCAAGGCCCCTGATCGATGACGTCCTGCTCGTCGAGGAGCCCTATTTCGAGCGCGCCATCGCGCTTTTCTGCAATGTCGAGAAGACGGTGACCGAAGGCGCGGGCGCGGCGTCGCTGGCGGCGTTGCTGGCCTATCCCGAGCGCTTCCGGGGCAAGGTCTGCGGCCTGATCATCACCGGCGGCAACATCGACCCCCGCCTGCTGGCTTCGGTCCTGACGCGGGAATTGGTCCGCGCCCAGCGCCTGGTCTCCCTGCGCATCGTTGGCGACGACCGCCCAGGCCTGCTGGCGACGGTCTCGGCCGCGATCGGGGATCTTGGCGGCAACATTCTGGAGGTGGCCCATAACCGCCTCGCCCTCGACGTGCCGGCCAAGGGCGCGGAGTTCGACATCATGATCGAAACCCGCGATGCGCAGCACACCCAGGAAATCATGGACGCCCTGCGCGACAAGGGCTATCCGCCCCGCGCCGTCTGAGGAGACCCCATGCGTATCGTTCCCATTGTCCTGGCGTCCATCGTCCTGGTCCTGACCGGGTGCGCGAAAGCCGCGCCGCCGCCGGACGCCGCGGCGAGCGCCGCCTTCCTTGCCAAGAACGCCACCGCGCCGGGGGTCAAGGTCACGGCCAGCGGGCTGCAGTACAAGGTGCTGACGAGCGGCCCCGCGGGGGGCCTGCCGCCTGGCCCGTCGGACGAGGTGAAGGTCAACTACGAAGGCAAGCTGATCGACGGCACGGTGTTCGATTCCTCCTATGAGCGGGGAGAGCCGGCGACGCTGTCGGTGGATCATGTGATCCCGGCGTGGACGGAAGTTCTGCAGATGATGAGGCCGGGCGACACCTGGATGATCTATCTTCCCGCGTCCCTGGGCTATGGCGACGAGGGCGCCGGCGGCGGCAAGATCCCCGGCGGGGCGGCGCTGATCTTCAAGATCGAATTGATCGCCGTGAACCGATGAACGACGCCGGCGATCTCGCCGGACGGGCGATCGGGCTTCTGGAGCGGCTGATCGCCTTCGATACGACGTCGTCGAAATCCAATCTCGAGCTGATCGCCTGGGTCGAAAGCTATCTGGCGGGGCATGGCGTCGCCTCGCGTCGCGTGGCATCGGCGGACGGGTCGAAGGCCAACCTGCTCGCTACGATCGGTCCCTGCGTGGAGGGCGGCGTCGTGTTGTCCGGTCATACCGACGTGGTGCCGGTGAAGGGCCAGCCGTGGACCTCGGACCCCTTCGTCCTGACGCCGCGGGACGGCAAGCTCTATGGGCGGGGAACCTGCGACATGAAGGGCTTCCTCGCCCTGGCTCTAGCCGCCGTGCCCGATATCTTGGCTGCCACGCCCGCTCGCCCGGCGCACCTGGCGTTCAGCTACGACGAGGAAGTCGGCTGTCTCGGCGCGCCGGCGATGATCGAGGTTTTCGCCCGCGAATTGCCGGCGCCGGCGCTGGTGATGGTGGGCGAGCCCACCAGCTTGCGCGTGGTCGGCGCGCACAAGGGGATCAACGTCTACGAGGTCGTCATCCGCGGGCGTGAGGCGCACTCGGCCCAGACCCACCTCGGGGCGTCGGCGATCCAGTCGGCGGCGCGGCTGATGGGCGCGCTCACGGCGTTGGCCGACGATCTCGAGCGCAATGCCGACCCTGCCTCGCCGTTCGAGCCGAAACACCCGACCCTGACCATCGGCGAAATCTCCGGCGGCACGGCCGGCAACATCCTCGCGCGGGACTGCCGGTTTCAGTTCGACTTCCGCGCCGGCGTGAAGGTCGATCCCGATACGGTGCTCGCGGGATTTTTCGAACGCGCCCGGGGAGAAGACGCCGCGATCAAGGTCAAGGCGCCCGAGGGCGGCGTCGTCGTCCGCCGACTGGCTAAAGTCCCGGCGCTGCAGGCGGACCCGGGAACGGCCGCCGAGGCGCTGGTCCGCCGCCTCTCCGGCTACAACGGCCCGGTGGGCGCGGTCTCCTTCGCCGCCGAAGCGGGACAGTTCCACAACGCCGGCCTTCCGTCCTGGCTCTGCGGTCCCGGCTCGATCGACCAAGCCCACCAGCCGGACGAATTCATCGAGGTGACGCAGATGGAGCGCGGGGCGGCGATGATGGAGAGGCTGGTCGAGGCGTTGGCGCGATAGGCGGTTCCCGCGGGCGCGGCGGCCGGGACGTCAGCTCCGCGAGGGCCCACTTCGCCGCCTCCCGCACGGTCTCGTCGGCGTCTCCCAGGCGCGCCGCCGCCGTCGTCGCCAACCCTGCATCGCCGGAATTGCCGATGGCGTAGAGCACGTTCCTCACGAACCGATCGAGCCCGATCCGTTTGATCGGGCTGGCGCTGAAGAGGGCGCGGAAGGCGGGGTCATCCAGCGCGGCGAGATCGGCGAGGGGCGGGGAGCGCAGGGCGTCTCGGGCATGGAGGCCCGCTTCGCGCGCCGTGCTGGCGAACTTGTTCCACGGGCAGACCGCGAGGCAATCGTCGCAGCCGTAGATTCGGTTGCCGACGGCCTCGCGAAATTCCAGGGGGATCGGGCCGGCGTGTTCGATGGTCAGGTAGGAGATGCAACGCCGCGCGTCGAGTTGGTACGGCGCGGGGAAGGCGTCCGTGGGGCAGATGTCCAGGCAGGAGCGGCAGGCGCCGCAGTGATCGCCCTCCGCCTCATCCGGCGCGATTTCCACGCTGGCGAGGATGCTTCCCAGAAAGAGCCAGGAGCCGAAGCGGCGGGAGACGAGATTGGTGTGCTTGCCCTGCCAGCCGATCCCCGCGCGCTGCGCGAGCGGCTTCTCCATCAGGGGCGCGGTGTCGACGAAGACCTTTACTTCGCCGCCGAGTTTTCGGGCGACTTCGCCGGCCAACGCCTTCAGCCGGCCCTTGATCAAATCGTGATAGTCCCGGCCCTGGGCGTAGACCGATATCGCCCCGTTCGACCGCGCCTCCAGCGCCGTCAAAGGATCGTGGTCGGGGCCGTAGTTCATGCCGAGCATGATGGCCGTGCGCGCCCGCGGCCACATCGCGGTGGGGTGAGCGCGGCGCGCCTTCGTCTCCGCCAGCCAGTCCATCGCGCCGTGGCGGCCCTCGTCGATGAAGGCCTCAAGCCTCGCCGCTTGCGGCCAGGGATCGTTCGCGGAAGCGAAGCCGCAAATCGCGAAGCCCGCGGCTTCGCTCAGGCGGCGGATGTCGTCCTTCGTCTCAGAAATCGAGGTCGTCATAGTAGCTGGAGGGCGCCAGGCCCGGCCAGCGGTCGGCAAGGAGGGCGCGGAACGAGGGGCGGGACTTGATCCGCATGTACCAGGTCTTCACCGCCGGAAAGTCGCGCCAGGGAACATCGCCGAAGTAGTCCAGCACCGAGATATTCGCCGCGGCGGCGAAGTCGCCGAGGCTGAGACGGCGGCCGGCCAGCCAATCCCGCGCCTGCAGCAGCTTTTCGATATAGATCAAGTGGGTGCGCAGGGCGTCCCGCCCCTCGCGCATGTTGTAGAGGTCCGGCGCGCCGAGTTTGAGCAGTCGCTTCTCCAGCTTTTCGTGCAGGAGATAGGCGTTGACCTCGTTGTCGAACTTGCGGTCGAACCACTGCATCAGTCGCCGGGCTTCGGCGCGATCGGCGGGGGTCGAACCGAGGAGATCGTGCTCCGGAGCCACGGTCTCGAGGTGTTCGAGTATGGCCCGGGATTCGCAGATCACCACCTTCTGATCGCCGTTTTCCTCGACGAGGACGGGGGTCAGACCCGAGGGATTCAGCGCCAGGAAAGCCTTCGGTCGCTCCCAGTAGCGTACTTCCGCCAGCTCGAACGGCAAGCGCTTCTCCGCCAGCGACAGGCGCGCCTGCCGCGAGGCGGGGTCGAGGGGAAAGTGGTGGAGAGTGCGGACGAGGCTCATGGTGTGGATCGAGCTATAGCGTTTCGACCTTTCCGAACAATGACGATCGCGCGTCGGCCGGAGGAAGCGGCGAGAAGCTCATGTTTCAAATCGGAAAAGTCTTTTCGACTTTGTAATCGCCGTGGCATCTTTTGGCATCTGAAACGCACAAATCGCCCGCTTAAAACAAACATCGCCGCGGACTCGATCCGCAAAATGCGATGTCTCTGGCCTGTATCCAGCGTTTCAGGCGCCGATCCAGCGTAGCTTGTCCCGCAAAATTGTGGACGCGTCTCGCCTATGGCGAAGCGTGATTAGCGCCGCCATGGTGAATACAGCAGCGGGGTTGTTGATTGGAACGGCGGGCGGCGGACCGACCCTCTAGCCCCTCGACCATTCCGGACGCCAGCCTATCGATAGACCTGCTATTTATATATTATGCAACTTTCTGTCGATCGGCGTCAATCACCGCCTCGCCGCCGTGAGGTTCGGCATGACCTCTGGGATCGGGGTGAATGATGATGTCGGCGTCCGGAAATTCAGTGAGGATCCGGCGCTCCGCGGCGACCACGGCGGTGTGCGCGGCGATGAGGGAGATCTCGGGACTGAGATCGGCATGCATCTGGATGTGGACGGTGGGTCCAGAGGCGCGGGTGCGCAGTTGGTGGACGGCGCGGATCGCGGGATCGGCCGTCGCCAGGGCGCTGATCCGCGCGCGATCCTTGTCGGGCAATTCGTGGTCCATCAATTCATTGGAGGAATGTCGGAACACCACGATCGCGCCCCACAGCAGGATGGCGGCGACGCAGAGGCCCGCCACCGCGTCCAAGGCCGTCCATCCGAACACGGCGACCGCGCCGATCCCGAGCAAGGCGACGGCGTTGGACCCCAGATCGGTGACATAATGCGTTCGGTCGGCCGAGACCGCGACGGAGCGGCCTGTTCGCAGGGCGGCGGTCTGAGCGGCGACCAGACCAACGGTCAGAACCATGGAAAGCACCATCACGCCCATCGCCCAACTTTCTTGCTTGATGGGCGTGGGGGCGAACAGGTGGCGCAAGGCTTCTTGTCCAATCAGGGCGGCCGAGGCGAAGACAAGACCGGCCTGGATCAGGCTGGCGAAAGCCTCCGCCTTGCCGTGGCCGAAGCGGTGCTCGGCGTCCGGCGGCGCGGCGGCATAACGAACGGCAAAAAAGGTCGCGGCCGACGCCGCGACGTCCAATCCGGAGTCCGCCGCCGAGGCGAGCAGGGCGACCGAACCGCTCCAGCGCCAGACGACGATTTTCAAGACAAGCAGGGTAGCGGCCATGGTGACCGACAAGGTCGTCACCAGCCTCTTGGCCTTGGCGCCGTCCGCCGTCGCGCTGGAGTCGTCGTGCATCGGAGCATCATAGCGGGTTGATTGTGAGGCGCTAATCCCCGTGGCGCGATCGGTTTGGTCAGATGTGCAGGCGGCGCCGATCCTCGCCTCGAACAATCGGCGGCCGTCGCCAATGCGAGCCAAGTGCTTTACGATGTTTTACAATCAACCCGGCGCTCGATGCACAAGAACCGAGCCTTTGGGCCACAGGTTTGCTCCCCGCGCCAGATCAGGCCAAGGCCTTCGCCTTTAACCATCGCACAAACAATC
Organism: Caulobacterales bacterium; assembly: GCA_038231315.1. Classification (GTDB taxonomy): domain Bacteria; phylum Pseudomonadota; class Alphaproteobacteria; order Caulobacterales; family Caulobacteraceae; genus Acaudatibacter. Next base: position 55,174 of record JBBRLN010000002.1, on the reverse strand, counting down.
GGTAGCGACTTGAGGCTTATCTTGTCTCTAGGGACGAGTCGGATCAAAAGACCTAGGGGCTGAGAATCGCAGGCGGGCGGCCATTGTCGATGATACTCCTGGAGTCCCCATGGTCCGACGTCTGTCGAGCTCGTTGATTTCGGCGCTCGCCCAGCGCCGAGACGCTTCGATCTGGCTTGCGATCGCCGTAGCGGCCGCATGGGCCGTGGCGGGCATGGCCGGCGTTTTCGTGGGGGCCGGAGCGGGCGACGCCGGAGCCGCGCGCATACTGCTCTTCACGCCGCCCTTGATCGCCGCGGCTCTGATGGCCACCACGCTCGGACAGGGACGCGCGGCGGCCGCCGAGCCCGGACTCGATTTGGAGGCCATCGAGGCCCGCTTCGACATCGTCGCGGCCAGCTTCGCGGCGCGGGTGGACGCGGTGGCCTTGCGGGCGCAGCGCTCCGGCGTGACCCTGGACGCGGCGAACGCGCGCGGGGATCTGGCGGCGTCAGCCATCAGCGACTCCGTCGGCCAGCTTTCCACATCGCTCGAAAATCTGGATCGCGTATCCAAAGCGACGACCGGCCGCATCGCCAAGCGCGCCTATGCTCTGGACGCCGCGCTCGATGGGGTTTTGCGGCGTTCCGTCGATGTCTTCGACGCTCTCGACGAGCGGATACTCGACCGCGCGAAGGCGCTCGAAGGCGGGGTGAAAGGCCATTCCGGCGCGCCGTCCGAGGCTGGATCGGGGGATATCGCCGGTATCGTAAGCGCGGTCAGCGACGTGGCGTTCAGGCTGGGTGAAACGAAGGCCGGCGCAAGCGGTTTGCGGGTCTTACCGGAGTTCGAATGCATCATCGGCAAGACACTTGCGCTACCGGCGGGCGAGGCGGTGGCCCGCGCGCTCCTCGCCTCGGAGGCGGGGCGTCTCTACATCGATTTCGCCCGGTCGGCTGGACGCCTCTGATGGGTGGCGCGTCCTGACGAACATCGGCGCCACGGAACCAGACGTCCGGACGCTCCCTCGTCGATCGTGGCGGTTTCCAGCGGCGAGGCTGACGCCGTGGCTCGAGATGCTGGCGGCCCTAGTGATCGCCAGCGCCGCGCTGGTCGCCTTCATCCACATCGAGGCGGGAAACGAAATCGACGGCTTGTTCCGCGCGCCGCGGCGAGCGCCGGGCTTACCCACCGCGGTCCCGTCCCTGATCTTCCTATGGGCGACTCTGATCAGTTTCTGGCGGGTGCGACCGCCGGAGAACCTGACGGTCTCCGGCTTCATAGCGGCGTTTTTTGTCGCGGCGTGTCTGGCGGTCGAACATCTGACCGGGTGGTGGATCTCCCCAATTCCGTTCCTGATCACCGCGGCCGTCGCGGTGCCCTATTGCGGGTGGCGGCGTCTGCATCTGGCCAGTCTGTCCGTGGCCGAGCGCTTGACCTCGATTCAGCGCCAGACAGGCTATGCCATCTCGCACCCCGAACGCCTCGACGTCGCCTACAATCAACCTTTGGCGCTGGATGACGTGCATCAGCACATCCTCGACGCCCGCCGCTTTTGCACCGACCTCCTCGCCAGCATCGCTGAACCGGTATTGATCCTGGATCCCGGCGGCATGATCGTCGCGGTCAATCCCTCCGCGCGCGACTTCGGAAACCGTTTCGAACTGTCCCTGGGTCCGGGGACGGCGATCGACCAGGTCCTCCAAAACCTCTCGCCGATCGATGGCGACCCGGCCGTGAGTTGGCCCCCGCGCGAGGCGACGCCGCCGGGGTACGCGAGCCTGTCCCAGCTGGCGCGGATCGACCCCGACGGCCGCACCTGGGAGTTCCGCTTCATAGCCACCAGGGACACTCGGGATGCGCCGACAGGCTGGATTGTCCACATGACGGAAATCAAGGTCGGCATCGCCGCGATCCAGGGGCGCGAAACCGCCATGCGCCAGCGCGAGGAGGCGCTCCAGCTGCTCTCCCACGACATGCGCAGCCCCCAGGCGGCGATCCTCTCGATCCTAGCGAGCGAGGAGTTTCGCAACGCCCCGCCCGGCCTGCGCAGCCGTATCGAACATCAGGCGCGGCGCACGCTGAACCTCGCCGAGAGCTTCGTTCGCATGGTTCACGCCGAGTCGGACGAATACGTCCTCGAACCGCTGGATGTCGGCCATCTGCTGGAGGACGCCGCCGACTCGGTGTGGGAGCTCAGTCAGGCGACGCGGGTCAAGGTGCGCTTCGAGCCCTGGAGAGGGGAATTCGTCGTGCTGGGCGACCGCAATCTGCTGACCCGGGTTCTGGTCAATCTGCTCGACAACGCGCTCAAGTTCAGCCCCGCCGGGAAAACCGTCATCTGCCGCTTGACCCGCACGCGACTGGACGGCCGTTCGGCGGTCGCCTGCGCCATCGCCGATAGCGCCGGCGGCATGAGCGAGGACGAACTGGCGGGCCTCTTCGGGAAGTATTCCAACGTGCGGGTATCGCACGGCGGGTCGCGGGGGGTGGGGCTGGGCCTCGCCCTCGTCCAGGCGGTGGTGACGCGGCACGGGGGGACGGTGACTTGCGAGAGCGCCGTGGGCGTGGGCTCGGTTTTCACCGTGACGCTGCCCTCGGCATGACCCAGACCCTCCGGCCTTCGCTACTTCAACGCGATCAACGCGGTCCACCAGAGCCCGCCCGCGGCGATCGCGACGGCGTAGGGGATGGGGGCGTCGCGGCCCAGCACCTCCAGCCTGGCGGGAACGGGACGCCTCATCGCGCTCCACGCGCGTCTGACGAGGAAGAGGATCAGCATCAAGCCGCCCCCGCAGATGGAGGTGGCGAGGAAAAAGCTCGCCAGGCCGCCTAGTCCTGTCCAGGCCGACAGGGCGGTCATCAGTTTCACATCGCCGCCCCCCAGCCAGCCGCGGGCGAACGCCAGCAGGCCGAAGGCGAACATGAGCGCCGGCGCGGCGAGGTGAGACCACCAGACGAAGCCGGGATGAAGCAGGCCCCACGCCGCCGCCATCACCGCCACGACGATGGAGAGGGTGTTGGGAATTTCGAACTCGACCACATCCAATATCGCCGCCGCCACGACGGCGACGGCGGCGATCAGAGCCGGCGCTTCCGCGAAGGTCAGTGTCAACGCGCCGCCGAAACGCTCGCGCCCGGGGAAGCGTGGACGAGCTGCTTAAGGTAGACCAGATTATCCCAGGCGGTGTGGTCGAAGGCGGGGTTGAGCTGCATCGCCCGGGTGAAATAGGCCTCGGCGACCTCATACTCGCCCCGCGCCATGGCGGCGAAACCGATGGTGTTGAGATCGTGGGCGAGGGTGGCCTTGGTCGAACCGGCGAACGCGCCCTTGTAGTCGCCGGTCATGGCCCGGGCGATCTCCAGGTCCGTGCGCGCGGGCTCGAGCTTCGGGTCGATGGCAACCGCCTTCTGCAGATCCGCCACCGCCTCGGCGGCGCGGCCGCGCAGCAGGCGTGAATATCCCCGATTGGTGAGCGCGATCGCGGAATCGGGCTGCAGCTCGACGGCCTTGGCGTAGGCGACGTCGGCGCGGGGCCAATCCTTCACGCGGTCCGCGGCGACGCCTCGGGCGATCCACGCCCGGGTCAGCGTGGGGTCGGCGGCCACGGCGGCGTCGAGCGCGGCGATGGCGGCGGCCAGTTTTCCCTGGCGCAGGCGGGCGAGGCCAAGCCCCTGTTGGGCGCGGGCCGCCTCGGCGGGTTCGCCGAGAAGGGCGGTGAAGCCGGCCGCGGCGTCGTCGAGCGAATTGGACGCCAGGGCATATTCCGCCTTGGCCAGGGCGACGCGGGTCGCGGGCTCCGACGCGTCCGCGCCGGCGATCAGCGCGCCGGCCTCTTCGATCCGGCTAGCGGCCAGCGCGGCGTCGACCCGGCCGATGAAGGTCGTGGGCGCGGGGAGGACCGCGACGACCTTGGGCGGCGCCGCGCCGGCGGTGGCGGCGGCGCTGACCAGGGCCAGGGCGGCCGCGAGGATCAGGGCCTTCACACCCATTCCTTTTTTCCGGAGGCGGACGGTTTCGCGTTCAGCCGCGCGGCGAAGGCGTTCAATTCCGCATCGTCGCTGTCGAAGACCACCTCGGCGTCCTTGCGGCGCGGACCCAGAACTTCGTCGGCGCGGATGAGATCCCACGCCAGTTGGCGAGCGACCACCAGGGCAGGGGGCGAATCCGAGGAATGGCGGACGTCGGAGGTCGGACGTTCGTCGATGTCGCGCTCGTCTCCGAGGCGCGCCAGGTCGAGATCGAAAAGCCGAGCCGAGGACGAGGGGTCGGCGGCGTCGAAAGCCGCCAAAGCCGCAAGGATGATCGCCCGGTCGACGTTTCGCCCGGCGCCGTCTGGGGTCACGCCTGCGTAGGCCGGCGAGGGCGCGGCTGTTGCGCCCTCGGCGAGCAGGGCCGCGTCGTCCCGCGCGGTCCAGGGCCGGGCGACGGCGACGAGGGCCGTGTCTTCGTCGGCCGCCGAGGCCGAGGCCGTCCGCGGCGCGTCGAGCACCAGGCGCTGCTCGCCCTCGGTGGTGCGTTCGATCATGGGCTGGGGTTCGGCCGGCGGCACGGCGGCGGCGGTCGGCGCGGAAGCGCTCGCCACAGCGACGCGACCCACGGCCTCGATCGCCGCCAGGGTGCGCTGAGCCACCGCGGCCGTCGCCGGATCGCCGTTGATCGCGGCGATCCGCAATTCCGGCTTGGCCTCGTCATAGCGCCCGGCGAGGTAGAGCGAGTAGCCGAGGTTGTTGTGCAGGTCCGCCGAGGCCGGCTCGATGCTCAGGGCGGCGGCGTAGTAGGGCAGCGCGAGGTCGGGACGGCCCATGCGATCGTAGCTGACCGCCAGACCGTTGAGGATATCGGCCGAGGCGGGCTGCTCGATCAGGGCCTGGCGAAAGGTGGTCATGGCGCCGGCGAAATCGCCCCCGGCGAGCAGGCGCTTGCCCTTGGCGTAGGCGGTTTCACCGGCCACGTCCGGGGCCGACGAAGAGAGCGGGCGCAGGCCGTTTGGCATACGGGCGTGTCCCGGATGGGCCAGGGCCGCGCCGGCGAACATGTTCGCCAGGATGAGGCTGAGGGCGGTGGTCGTCTGCGCGCGCATGGGGCTATTTGCTCGCGATGGCTGCGTTCGAGAAGGTTTTCACAATCTTGATGCCGGCTGGAAGCATCACGACGCCGATGATGATCGGGACCAGAAAAAAGACGATCGGGACGGACAGGAGCACCGGCAGCCGCGCCGCCTTCTCCTCCGCGCGCATCCGGCGCGCCTCGCGCATCTCCGCGGCGTAGATGCGAAGCGCCTGACCGACGCTGGACCCTAGCTTTTCCGACTGGTTGAGCAGGGTCGTGAAAGCGACCGCTTCGGGCAGGGCCGTGCGGCGGGCGAAGTTCTTCAGGGCTTCGGCCCGGGTCCGACCGGCGCGCAGCTCCAGCGTCACCGTCGCCAGCAGTTCCGACAGCAGGGGGTGAGATCCGGTGATTTCGGAGCCGACCCGACCGAACGCCGCGTCGATGCCCAGCCCCGCCTCGACGCAGACCAGAAGGAGGTCGAGCATATCGGGAAAGCCGTTGAGGATTTCGCGTTTGCGGTCTTCCGCCCTGCGCCCGACGATGATGTTGGGCAGATACATGCCGAGCGTCGCGCCGGCGAGGATCAGCCCATAGAGGTGAAGTTTGTTCGGATCGCCGGTCACCTTGAAGAAGAGGAAGGCGACGGCGGCGAAGGCGATGGTCAGAACGAGCTTCAACAGGACGAAGACACGAATGGCGTAAGGTTGCGGATAGCCCGCCAACATCAGTCTTTCGGCGAGGGCGTCGGCCTTATCGTCCTTCAGGGACAGGCCGCGGCGCTCGACCTCGTCGACGATCCGCGCCCAGGGCGATTGGGAATGATCCTGGATCAGGGTCGGGCCACCGGTCGCGGCGCGCCCCCCGCTCGAAGACACCGACAAGCGGCGTCGCACATCCACCCGGCCCTCGAACATCGGCGCGAACGCCATGACCGCCAGGACAACAGCGCCGAACAGGCTCATCGCGATGAGGATGATGGGAAGGGCGGTCACGTCTCAGACCTTTATCTGGATCATGCGGTTCATCATGAAGATCCCCATTCCGTACCAGACGGCCATCAAGGCCACGCCAGGCAGAAAAATCGGATCGTCGGCGACGTCGAGATAGAATTCGGGGTGGGTCGAAAAGATGAAACAGAACACGGCGATCGGCATGATCGACAGGATGACGCCCGACATTTTGCCTTCGCTGGAGAGGGCGCGCACCTTCATCACCATGCTGGCCCGGTCCCGGATCACTTTCGACAGACCCTCCAGAATGTCCGCCAGATTGCCGCCGGTCTCGGACTGGATCCCCACGGAAACCACGAACATCTTCACGTCCTGCGAATTCACTCGGCGCGAGAAATTCTCCAGCGCACCGCGCAGATCGTAGCCATAATTCATCTCCGCCATCACGATCTTGAACTCTGAACGGATGGGATCGGGCATCTCGCTCACGAGCAGCTCCAGAGCGCCGGTGATCGGATGCCCCGCCCGCAGACCGCGGACGAAAACATCGACGGCGATCGGGAACTGCGCATCGAGTTTCTTCGTCCGCACCGAGACGAGGCGCAGCAGCCAGACGATCGGCGCGAGGATGCCGAGGCTGACCGCGAACAGCAGCACCAGCAGGAAGGCGGCGAGGTGCAGCTTGCCGATGAACCCGGCGATAATCGGGAAGATGATGGCCACGGAAAGGGTGGCGCCCGCCATGAAGAGGATCAGGCGCTGGACGGGCATTCTTAGGCCGGCCTGCACCAGAAGCCCTTCGAGATAGGCCACGGCGCGTTGCGGCATCAGGGCGACCCGCGTCACTGTGATGTCTCGCCGCAAACCCACGGTGTCGAGGCTTTCAGAGCCGGCCGAGAGCTTGCGCGTCCGCTTGTTGACGCGACCGACGCTCTCTTCGCGCTGCTGGAAGATCGAGTAGACCCCTTGCACCAGCAGCAAGGTCGCCAGGAAGACGGCCGCGGCGATCAGAAGATAGGCGACACCCGGGCTCACGCCGCGCCCTCCATCGCCTTGTACGGATCGAAGATGCCCTGGGGCAGGTCGATGCCGCGCGCCGTCAAAACCTTGAGGAAGGCCGGCCGCACGCCGGTCGCCTTGAACGCGCCGATCACCTTGCCCTTGGCGTCTATGCCTCTTCGCTCGAACGTGAAAATTTCCTGCATCAGGACCATTTCACCCTCCATCCCGGTAATTTCGGAAATGGAGACGAGGCGGCGGCTGCCATCGCTGAGGCGTTCGAGTTGCAAGACGACCTGGATGGCGGAGGCGATCTGAGCGCGGGCCGATTTGGGGCTGATGTCGATGCCGCTCATGCCGATCATCTGCTCCACCCGGCTCAGGGCGTCGCGCGGCGTGTTGGCGTGGACGGTGGTCATCGAGCCGTCGTGACCGGTGTTCATGGCCTGGAGCATGTCGAAGGCTTCGCCGGAGCGGATTTCGCCGACGATGATGCGGTCGGGCCGCATGCGCAGGGCGTTCTTCAGCAAGTCGCGCTGAGCCACCTCGCCATGACCTTCGATGTTCGGCGGTCGGGTTTCCAGGCGGACGACGTGCGCCTGCTGTAGCTGGAGCTCGGCCGAATCCTCGATCGTGACGATGCGCTCGTCATGGGCGATGGCCGCCGACATCGCGTTGAGCATGGTGGTCTTGCCAGACCCGGTGCCGCCGGAAATCAGCACGTTGCGGCGGCCTTGAACGACGGCGCGGAGGACCGCGGCGCCATCGTCTGTCATCGCGCCGAAGGCGACGAGACGATCCATGTCGATCGGGGTCTTGGCGAACTTCCGGATGGAGAGGATCGGGCCATCCACCGCGAGCGGCGGGATGATGGCGTTGATCCGGCTGCCGTCCGGCAAGCGAGCATCGACCATCGGCGAGCTTTCATCGACGCGACGGCCGACGTTGCTGACGATCTTCGAGATGATCCGCAACAGGTGCCGATCGTCGGCGAACTTCGCCCGGGTCTGTTCCAGTTTGCCGCCGCGTTCGACGAACACCGTCGAAGCGGTGTTGACCATGATGTCGGTGATGGTCGGGTCTTTGAGCAGGGGCTCGAGCGGCCCCAGGCCCAGGAGCTCGTCCAGGATATCCTCGACCAGCAGCTTGCGCTCGGCGAGGTTGAGAGCGTGGTTCATCTCCTTGAGCATGTCGGCGACGAGGCCGCCGATCTCGCGGCCGACCTGCTCGCGGCTCATGGTTTCCAGCGCCGAGAGGTTGATGCGTTCGATCAACTTCTGGTGGAGGTCGACCTTCAGTTCTGTTGTCTTGTCCGAAAGGCTGGGCTCGACCACCGCGATTGCGGTGGGCTCGAGGAAGGCCGAGGGCGGCGGTGTCGGCCGCGCGGTCTTCGTCGGCTCCGGCGCGGCGGATGTGGGGCGCGACGGCCACTTCATCGCGCGGGCCTTTCGGCGAAGGCGGTGGTGAGACCGGCGATCACGGCCTTGATATCCTTTTCCACGCGTGAGCCGCCCTTGATCTTGGCGAGCGGTTTTCCGAGTTCCACGGCGGCGTCCATGGTCTTGGCGTCATCGGCCACGACGAAGTCGATCTTGCGCCCGAGGATGGACTGCGTCTCGCTAAGATCGATCTTGCCGAAGACCGGTTGTTCGACGCGGTTGACCAGCAGCTTGAGTTTTTCGGCCAGGCCGTTGGCTTCGATCACCGCGAGTTGCCGCTTGGTCTGATGCAGGCCGGCGACGCTGAGCGTCGTCACCATCACCGCGACATCCGAAAGCTCCATCGCCCGCAGCGACCAAGCGGTCCACGACTTGGGCAAATCGACAAGGACGATATCGTAACGTTGGGCGGCGAGGGTAAGCAGGGTGTCGACGTCGGTGGGCGAAAGCACCTCCAGCGGCGTCACGTCCGCCGGCGCGCCAATCAGATCGACGCCGGAGGCATGCGATTCGGCGATGGACGAGAGGAGCTCGGCGTCCAGGCGGGGGCCGGCGCTGACGACGTCGAGCAGGCCCAGCTGCGGCGCCAGATCAAGATAGAGCGCGGCGTTGCCGGCCTGGACATCGAGGTCGATCAGGCAGACCCGCGCCTGGGCCGCCCAGAGCGTCGCGGCCTGCGTCGCCAGAGCCGTGGCGCCGACGCCGCCGCGCGCGCCCAGAATCGAGATGATGCGTCCAACGCTGGCGGGCGCGGCGCTCGGCGGATGGGCGCGCATGTCGCGCAAGGCCGGTTCGATCGCCGCGGCGAGGTCGGCCTCCGAAAAGGGCAAGGACAGCACATCCGCCGCGCCGGCGCGTAGTACCGCGCGGGTGGCGGCGACGGTCAGCTCCCGCACCGCAGCGATCACCGGCAATCGGCCGGCCTGGTCGCGCGCCACGGCTTGAAGCTTGCCGAGGGAATCGGCGGAGTCCGGGTCGACCTCGATCACCAGGACATCGGCGCCGGATTGCGCCGTGGCGGCTTTGGCGATCCCGCCGAGGCCCACGGTCTCGACACGAATGTCGAAGCGGCCCTGATCGTTGGCGGCGACCGACAGCGACGCGACGGCCGCGCGCTCCAGCACCACCAACACCCTCGTGGGGCCCTCAGCCGGCATGTCGTCCGCCGGCCGCATTTGGAGAAAGAGGCTCATCGGCTTTCATCGGGGCTGAAAGTGCGCGCGTCCATCGCGCTAGTTTTGGTCTGAGCTGGACGCGCGGCTGGAGGCGCGGGTGGAGGCGGCCGGTGAATCGTCCGCGCCGCCCTGCGAGCCGAGATCGGGCTTGCCGTTGATCTTCAGCAGGGGTTTCAGCTTGCCCGTGCGGTAGCGGGTGACGGCGTCCACGGCGCGTTGACCGTTGTCGCCCGCGGTTGGGACGCCAGCGTAGTGCGGATCAAGATCGATGGTCTGGACGGCGATGTTGGCGCGCACGGTTTCCCCGAGCGAGGGGTCCGGTCCGGCGAGGGCCGTCGTCGAGCAGGCTCCGACGATGGCGACGATGGCGAGGGTGATTCTCATTTCAGTACGTGTCCGTAGTCCGCGTCGAGGCCGCCGGGCTTCGGCGATCCGGCCGGGAGGGTGATCGGGGCCTTCCTCTCGCTGATGCCGTTGAAGAGAATGTCCGCGTCGCTCGGCTGCAGCACGCGATCGGTCGGGAGCAGGATCTGCGCCGGCCGCACGGGTTTGACGATGTGCGGCGTCACCATGATCACCAGTTCCTTCTCGTCCCGGTTGGAATAGGACGAGCGGAAGATCGCGCCGAAGAGCGGGATTTTGCCAAGTCCCGGCACCGCCTTGATGGTGTCCTGGAAGTCGGAGGAGATCAGGCCCGCCATGGCGAAGGCCTGACCATCGCGCAGTTCGATCTGGGTCTTTGCGCGCCGCACCTTGAGGCCGGGGATGACGACGCCCTGCAGCTGCACGCTGATCGTGGGGTCGATCGAACTTACCTCCGGCGCGATCGATAGATTGATCAGGCCATCGGCCACGACCGTCGGCACGAAGGCGAGGCTGACGCCGAACTGTTTGAACTCGATGATGATGCGGCCGAATTGGTCGATCCCGGTGGGGACCGGATATTCGCCGCCCGCGAGAAAGCTGGCGGATTCACCCGAGAGGGCGACGAGATTGGGTTGGGCCAGCGTGTGGATCAGCCCTTTCTGCTCCAGCGCCGACACCTGAGCGGAAATGCCGTTCACCCCGAACGTCGATGTGTAAGGGTTGGACGCCGTGTTGATCGACGGGACTATACTCCGCCCGTTTATGTTCGATGTGTAGGCGGCCGGATCGCCGAGGTGTTGCCCCAGAATTTGCTGAATGCCGAATTGGAAATTGTCGATCCCCAGTTGATTGACGGTCTGGCGAGACATTTCGGAGAAGCGCACTTCGAGCAGGACCTGCTGAGGCTCGCCGACGCTCATCAGGTTGACGACCCGCTTCGGGGCGAAGGTTTCGGCGACGGTGGCGATCCGCTCGGCGATGGCGGCGGATGTGGCCTTGCCGTCCAAAACGATCGAGTCGTTCGAAACGCTGACGCCCACGGTTTCGCCCGGGATCAACTCGGCCAGCTTATGTTTCAGACCCATGGCGTCGGGCCCGACCACCACGTCGATGACGGCGACCAGACCGCCCTGCTTGTCGAGGATGGTGAGGTTCGTCGTGCCGATCTTCTTGCCCATCACCCAGACCGAACTGACCGAGGTCGGCAGCACGTCGGCGATTTCCGGATTGCCTATGATCGCCTTGGCGAAAGGACGGGGGATCCGGAGCGTCTGGCTCTTGTTCAGCGGCACATCCATGACGGCGGCGGACTGGGCTTGCGCCCCTGGCGCCGCGCCAAAAGCCAGAGTGGCTGAGGCGAGAAGTACAGTTAAGAGTGTTTTCATTGTCCGGGCACGCTGTAGCTGGTCGCGGCGCCGCCGCGGTAAATTTGAATGGTCGAGCCCAAGGCGGTGGTCGTCCCGCGCCTTGGGCCTCTCACCCGGCGCGGCGCCGTGGAAACGCGCAGAGCCGGCCCGTCATGCAGGTCTTGGGTGTGAAGCGAAGCCAGCGCGGTATGCTCGTCATCGGACGCGCCGCGAAGGGCGAGCGTCAGCGTGCCGGCCTGCTGGCCGAGCATGAGCTTGGCGGCTTGCTCCGGGCTCACCTCGAGGGTGGCGGTCTTGACCAGATCGGTCTTCGAAGAATTGACCCCTGTGTTCTGGCCAAGCGCCAGGACCCGGACGTCCTGAACCAGGAGGTCGGTGACGGGGTCGGGCTTCCCGCCCTCGGTGCGGGAGAGCGTAAGCGCCGGCCCGCTGGCGTGCGGCCCGCTGCGCGCCGCTGATACGGCGGGCGCCGGTGATTGAGTGATGCCCCGCGACGCCGCGCCGGCGGCGGAGATGGCTTCGACGGCGTGTTCCGAAATGGCCACGTCCGTGCGCGGCGCGTGTTCCGGTGGGGTGCGGGTCACGAAGACGTCGACATGGTCACCGGGCGCGACGAGGCCCCCGACATCCGTGCCTTCGTTCACATTGACGGAGACGGCGCGCATCGACGGCGCGATGACGCCGACATTGCTCAGGCGCGCGCCTTCCGGCGACACGGCGGCGGGTACGACAACCTCATTGACGGCGATCGAGCGCTGGGCGACGCGTTTGCCGTCGCCGATGGCGGCGGCGACGGTGTGGTACGCTCCCTCCGGCGCGGCGGTGGCCGGCAGATCCACGAGTTTCAGCTTGTCGGCCGTGATCTTGTCGCCGAAGGTGAAGGGGACCGCCGCGGCGACCACGGCTGACGACACCGTGGGCGCCGGAGTGGCGGCCGGGCGGAGCATGAAGGTCGCGATCAGCACCGCGAACAGTCCGAGCACGACGGCGGCCGCCAACATCAGGATTGAATTTCTACGCATGGGCGTGAGGCATGGATTTTGCCCTCCCCCAGGGCAGGGATATGACCCGCGAGACGCAGGTCTCAGTCAGTCGCGAGCTAGGGTTCCCGTCGGCCACATGGCCGCCGAGTTGGTTAACAGACAGTTAGTCAGACATCCGCCGCTTATGTCGTGGCGGCTCAAGGCCCGCGCGCGGAACGCGCGGGCCACAAGTCCAAGGCGCTGGATTAGCCCTTGATCGTGTTGGTCACGGTCGTGAAGAGACCGGCCAGGGTGGTGCCGAAGAGCGTCACGGCGGCGGTGATGGCGACCGCGATGAGGGCGACCAGCAGGCCGTATTCAGCGGCGGTGGCGCCGTTCTTGTTGACCATCAGGCTCGCCCAGAGGCGGATGAAAAGCTTGTCCATGTTGTCGATCCCTTTTTGTCGGCGTTTGGCCGCGATGTGTTGGCTCGTGCGGCAAGTGCCCCCGCCCGAGGTGTGTATGAGCCGAATTGCAAAGCGCTAGCTAATAAAGTGCGCTTCTTCTTCGCCCCGAAATCGCCGTAAGCTAGTCGTCTCAGGTGTGTCAACAACAGATAATGTGAATTACAATCTATAACGTTTGCAAAGATGCGCTATCAATTCAAATAGACCCGGATGGACTGGTAGTGGTTTGTGAAACTGTGTCAAATAGTCTATTAATCCTTGAGCAAGTGCTTGCGACCCGTTTCGCGCAAGGTATGGTGGAATGCGAGCCATGGCGGGGCCATTCCATTTATGTCTATCCGACACTTCAAATCGAGAATCCGAAAGCTTGTGGCGTCGCGCCGTGGCGCGGCCGCCACCGAATTCGCGCTCTTGCTGCCGGCCATGCTCACGATGTTGTTGGGCACGGTCCAGGTCGGGCTGCTGATGTTCTCCTATAACACCATGGTCAGCGCCGCGCGTGACACGACGCGCGCCATGGCTGTGTGCTCGGTGACAGATACGACGACGGCGACGAACCAGGCCTTGTCCGAGCTTCCGCCCTGGATCACGGGCTGGACGATCACGCCTGTGATCGGCAATCCGGATGTCTCGACCACGATCAGCGTACCGCCGATCAACGCGATGTTGATCAGCTGGATACCGATCACCTTCAACCCGATGACCGTATCGATCAATATGGTGAAGGAGCCGCTGGCGCTCGGAGGCGCGCCATGCTGAGCCGCGATTCGCTTGTCGGCCGCCTTCTCGCTAGTCGGCGCGCCGCGATCGCGACCACCGTGGCCATCGCCATGCCCGCCATGCTGACGGCTGTGGGCGCGGCGACCGAGATCAGCGTGATCGGGGTGCGGACGTCTCAACTGCAAGCCGCGGCGGACGCCGGGGCCGGCGCCGGACGCCAAGCCCTCGATCCGTTCTCGCCACTCCCCCAAACCAACGCGGTAACCCAGGCCCAGCTCTACGCCAATGGCAACCTGGCGTCTTCACTCGCCCCTGGCGATGTCGTTGAGGGATGGTGGGATATCAAAACCAAGACATTTGGCGCCCCTTTTTCTGGGCAAGTCGCGAACACCCTCTTCGCCAACGCCGTCCAGGTCACGACCCGGGACAACCATGCACTGGTATTTGGCGGTCTGCTCGGCATCCCTTCGGTCAAACTGTCACGCACGTCGGTCGCGTACAAATGCTCCAACACCGACTATCCTTTGACCTTGATCCCCGACGACCCCAATCCTCCGGCCGCGCCAGCGATCTGGTCTTCGTTCGCGGCCGACGGTTACGGACCCAACCAAAGCTGGTATTACCAGAATCCCAATAGTGGTCATAAAAATCCGATTTATAAATTGTGGTCGAATACCGATAAACAAGACGTCTCGTTCGTGATGTTCATGAGCGACGGCTCGAAGCTTCAGGTCGACACCTATTGCCAAGGCACGTTTCTCGTAGTTCCCGATGCGTTCGACTACACGAATCTCAATCAGGACATCGATTCCAACATATTGCGCGGTTCGACAAACAACAGCTTTGCCGTGTATCCCAACCAGCCCGATCCCAACTATCCGCTCGCCTTCACCACGACGACGTACCATTATCAAAACACGAAACAGATTTCCTACCTCAATGGAACTCCGCCCGTTAACACGACGCCCTATCCCAACTCTAACGGCTGCTGCCAGTATTGGGCGTCCACTGGAAATCCCACACCCGACCGCCGGTCGATCCTGACTCAATGACCTCCGAGACAGCGCTCGAACCGCCCGCGTCGGTATCGCGCGCGCGAGGTCTCGCCCACTGGGCGGAGCTGGCATTTATCTTGGCGCTCTATGCGCGAATGCTCATGGTTTTCGTCCCGACGGTGACGACGAACCCCGCCAATGCCCTCGTGCTCACGTCGGAAGGACTGGTCGTGCTGTTCGTCGTTTTCCGGCGCGGCGCCCGCAACCTGTCCGTTCGGCCATTCGACTGGTTGATCGCCTTCGCCGGCACGGCCGCGCCTCTACTGGTTCACCCCGCGCAGGCGGGCCACCACGACGAAAATCTCGTGCGGTTCGCCTTTATCTTCCTGATTTTTGGTCTGAGCTTTTCCATCTGGGGCAAGCTTACGCTTCGGCGGAGCTTCGGACTGGTCGCGGCGAATCGCGGCGTGGTCGCCACGGGGCCATTCAAGTTCATGCGCCACCCCATCTACGCCGGCTATCTGATCGGCGATATCGGGGCCTGGATTGCAAATCCGCTGGCCCTGAACGCTGTGCTTTACCTCGTAACGACGACAATCGTTATTTTACGCATCCTCGCGGAGGAGCGCGTTCTCGGCCTTGACCCCGAATACCGCGACTTCATGTCGCGGACGCGGTTCCGCCTGATACCGGGGCTGTTCTAAACGTTTCTTGTGCTCACCAGCTGTCTATCCAGCGCAACTTTTTCTCGGTTCGCGCGGGTACAGGCGGCAGGGACTTGAGGCCAGCCATGATCCAGCGCCGCGTCTCGGCCGGGTCGATCACGTCGTCCAACGCCGGATAAGCCGCTCGGGCCAGGGCCTTGCCGTGGGCGTAGGCGGCGGCCACCATCTCCTCGAATTTCGCCTTGCGCGCCGCGGGATCGGCGATGGCCGCCAGCTCACCGCGATAGCCGAGCTTGACCGATCCTTCGAGGCCCATGCCGCCGAACTCTCCGGTCGGCCAGGCGACGCAGAACATCGACGCCTGGTAGCTGCCGCCGGTCATGGCAATGGCGCCCAGGCCATAACTCTTGCGCAGGATCACCGAGAAGATCGGCACGGTGAGGTTGGCGCCGATGACGAAGAGCCGCGAGCAATGGCGGATCAAGCCGGTCTTCTCGGCCTCCGGACCGACCATGTTGCCAGGGGTGTCCGAGAGCGAAAGGATGGGGATGTCGAACGCTTCGCACAGCTGCATGAAGCGCGCGGCCTTGTCGGAGGCTTCAGAATCGATCGCGCCACCTAGCCGCGCGGGATTGTTGGCGATGACGCCGATCGGCCGGCCTTCGAGCCTCGCCAGGGCGACGATCATCGCCACGCCGAACTTCGGTCGTAACTCCAACACCGTGCCGGTGTCGGCGATAAGCTCGATGACCTTGCGCACATCATAGACCCGCAGTCGGTTCTCGGGGACCGCGCGGCGTAGAAGGCGCTGATCGGCGCAGGTCCAATCGGTGATCGGACCCTGGAAATACGAAAGATAGGTTTTGGCCGTCACCACCGCTTCGGCTTCGTCCTCGACCAGGACATCGATGGTGCCGTTGGCCTGCATGACGTCGATCGGGCCGATCTCCTCGGGGCGGAAAACGCCCAGACCGCCGCCCTCCACCATGGCCGGGCCGCCCATGCCGAGCGCGGAGTTCTTGGTGGCGATGATGACGTCGCAGCAGCCGAGGATGGCGGCGTTGCCCGCGAAACAGCGGCCGGAGTTGATCCCCACCAGAGGAACCGCGCCGGAGAGCCTTCCCCAGAACTCGAAACCGCGGGTGAAGCCGCTGCCGCCTTCCGTGTCGCCGGGCCTTCCACCGCCGCCTTCGGTGAAGAAGACGGTCGGCGCGCGCCAGCGCAAAGCCAACTCACTCATCCGGTCCAGCTTGTCGTGGTTGTAGGCGCCCTGGGTTCCGGCGAGAACGGTGTAGTCGTACGCCATCACCGCGACGCGGGCGCGTTCCTCGGGAAAACGATCGCCGTTGATCTGGCCCAGGCCCATCACGAGGCCGTCGGCCGGGGTGGTGGCGATCAGCTCGTCGAGGGTGTTGCGGCGCCGCCTCGCGGCGACGACCAGGGCGCCATACTCGGTGAAGCTTCCGGAATCGCAGAGATCGTCGATATTTTCCCGCGCCGTGCGCTGGCCGGTTTTGCGACGGCGGGCGACGGCGTCGGGCCGGGCGGCGTCGCGGGTTCGGGCCTGTCGGGCGAGCACTTCGGCAAGGTCCGGGCGGATCTCGTCGAGATCGATCGCCACTTGCTCGCCGCCGGCGCCGCCCTCGACCTCGGCTTCTTCGATATAGGCCAAGGTCTGCCCCTCGAAGACGGTGTCGCCGGCCATCACCGTCAGCTCACGCACGATCCCCGAGATTTCGGCGGCGACCACGTGCTCCATCTTCATCGCTTCCATGACGAAGAGGGGCTGGCCTTTGGCGACCTTGGCGTCGCGCGAGACGGAGATGCCGATCACCGTGCCTTGGATCGGAGCCGTGACGGCGACCGCGTCGTCGGGTCGGCCCGTGACCTCGGGTGGCGCGGCGATCGGCGCCTCGGCCTTGCCGTGAGCGAGGACCGCGAGGGGATCGAGCGTGTCGATCTTGGCGCCCGCCCGGCGGGGCTCGGCGGCTTGCGGCGCGGTGTCGAAATAGAGTCGCGGCGCCGGTCGCGCGGCAAGGAGTTCCTCCATGGCGCGTTCGATGAAACGGGTGTCGACCGCCCCGGCGATCACGGTGGGATGAGCGAGAAGGGCCTGCAGGAACGGCAGGTTGGTCTCCGCGCCGACGATCTTGAACTCCTCCAGTCCGCGCCGCGCCTTGGCCAGGGCGTCGGGGAGGCCGCCGGACGGGGCGTGGACAATCAGCTTGGCCAGCAGGCTGTCGTAGCGCCCGCTCGTTCGGTAGCCGGCGTAGGCGAAGTGATCGACGCGCACGCCCGGGCCGGATGGCGGTTCAAACGTTGTGATCAAGCCGCCGGTCGGCCGCGCGCCGCCATCCGAAGTCATCGTTTCCAGATTGATGCGGGCCTGGACGGCGGTCCCGCGCGGGCGGGGCACGTCGGCCTGCGCCAGGCCGATCTTCGCCAAGCTCGCGCCGCCGGCGATCTCCAGTTGAGAACGGACAAGATCCAAACCCAGCACCGCCTCGGTCACCGTGTGCTCGACCTGAATTCGGGGGTTGGCCTCGATGAAGACGAAGGCGTCGGGGTTTTCGGCGTCGATCAGGAATTCCACCGTACACAAGCCGCGATAGCGGGCGGCCTTGCAGAGGGTGATCGCCGCCGCGAACAGGCGCTCGCGCAGGGCCGTGGCCAGCATGGCGGCCGGGGCGATCTCGATGACTTTCTGACGTTGACGCTGCAGGCTGCACTCGCGGTCCCACAGATGAGAGACGTCGGCGCCGTCGCCGACGATCTGCACCTCGACGTGGCGTGCCCGGGGCAGGAACCGTTCGACATAGAGCGCATCATCGCCGAACGCGGCCTTCGCCTCCGAGGCGCAGCGGGCGAAAGCGGCCTCCAGCTCCGCCGCATTGGACGCCGGACGCATGCCGCGGCCGCCGCCGCCGGCGATCGCCTTGACCATGACCGCCCCGCCTTCGCCGAGCGAGCGGTGAAAGGCCAGAGCCTCCTCGAGCGTCGTCGCGCCGGCCGTTCCCTCCAGCACCGGCACGTCCAAACGAGACGCCAGGGCGCGCGCCGCGGCCTTGTCGCCAAAGAGGTCGAGGGTCTCCGGCGCCGGGCCGACGAAGACGATTCCGGCCTCCGCGCAAGCCCGGGCGAAGGTGGCGTTTTCCGAGAGGAAACCATAGCCGGGGTGGACCGCGTCGGCGCCTGTCGCCTTCGCGGCGGCGATCACGGCCGGAATATCGAGATAGGCGGCGGCGCCGGAGCCGGGCAGGGCTGCCGCGCGGTCGGACTTGCGCACGTGAAGAGCGGTCTCATCGTCCTTGGAATAGAGCGCGACGGTGGCGATCCCCATCTCCGCCGCGGTCCGCGCGATGCGGATGGCGATCTCGCCGCGATTGGCGATGAGCAGGGTCTTCAAGCGCGGGGACCCGTCCGATAGTCGCCGAAAGTTTCGTCGCGCGCGGTCAGAGCGGCCTTCACCCCCTCGCGCATCTTCAGCATGTATTCGCGCGACGCCGGGGTGTGCCAGCCGAGCGCATGCAGATCGGTGCCGGCGCGCAGACCAGCGCGGAGGCCCATGGCCTCCATCTGGCGGTGAACCAGCCTCTTGTTGAGCTGGGCGAGCTGAGGATCGACCTTTGCGATCCGCTCCGCCATGGCCATGGTCTCGCGTTCGAGGTCCGCGACGGGGAAGGCGCGGTTGGCGAAACCGAGACGGACCGCCTCCGTCCCGCTGATGGAGTCCCCGGTCAGCATCAACTCCATCGCCGCGCGCATCCCCAAGATCCAGGCGTGGTACTGGTTGTCCGGCGGGGACATCGTGCGCACGGCGGGGTAGCCGATCTGGGCGTCCTCGGCGACGTAGACGAGGTCGCAGGCGAAGGCGAGTTCGGAGCCGCCGGCCAGGCACCAGCCGTGGACCTGGGCGATGATCGGCTTGGCGAGGTCCCACATGCGAAAGCAGCCCTCGACGACGTGCCTGGCCCACTGGCCCTGCGCGCCGGCGGTGTGGAACGGCAGGTCGCCGACCCCGGCGAGATCGTAGCCGGAAGAGAAACAGCTTCCGGCGCCCCGGATCACGATCACGCGTACCACCGGGTCGCGATCGGCCGCCTCGAGCGCCGCGAAGAGTTCGCCCCGCAGGGCGTTGGACAAGGCGTTGCGTTTGGCGGGGCGGTTCAGCGTCAGCCGACGAACATGGGGCGCGGGATCATCCGCCAAGATCAGGGCCTCGTCGGTCATCGCATTCTCCGGGGGTTTCCTCATGACGACCCTAGTCCGACGTGACGACGAAAAACAAACGGTGGCGGAAATAAATCACTGATGACTTTTTTTCGGACCCGCGTATGGTCGCCATAACGAACGGGAGAACACGATGGCGGCTGGCGCGGCTGTGGCGGAGGGGCTCTTCGTCGAGGACGGCGAGGCGGTTCGCTTGATCGCCGGACGGCGCAAGGCCGACGGCGAGATGCGCTTCCCCATGCCCACCGGCGCCGACGCCGCCTTGTTCGAACCGGTGACCCTGGCCCCGAAGGGCGCGCTGTGGTCGTTCACGGTGCAGCGGTTTCGACCCAAGACCCCGCCCTATATCGGCGCCGATGACGAAAAGAGCTTCGTCCCCTTCGCGGTCGGCTACGTCGAATTTCCCGGTCAGGTCATCGTCGAGGGCCGGATCGTCACCGACGATCCTGGCAGCCTGAAGATCGGCCAGCCGATGACGACGGCCCTCCAGACGTTCCCCACCTCCACGCGCGGCGATGTCGTGACCTACGCCTTCCGTCCGTCCTGAGAAGAGAGAGCCAGAGATAAGATGACCGCAGTCCACATCGTCGGCGCAGGCATCCACCGCTTCGGCCGCACCCCGGATATGAGTGGGTTGGACCAGGGTGTCCACGCCGTGCGCGAAGCGCTGGGTGACGCTCAGGCGGAATGGTCCGACATGCAGTTCGCCTTTGGCGGATCCTCCGCGGCGGGGAGCGCGGACGCGGCCCTGCCCAGGCTGGGGCTGACCGGCGTGCAGTTCATCAATATCTCCAACGGCTGCGCGACGGGCGGCTCGTCGCTGCTCTCGGGCTACTGGGCGATCAAGTCCGGCGAGTTCGACATCGGCGTCGTTCTGGGCTTCGACAAGCATCCGCGCGGGGCCTTCAACGCCGACCCGGAGGCCTCTGGACTGCCCATGTGGTACGGCGAGACGGGGATGATGCTGACGACGCAGTTCTTCGGCATGAAGATCAATCGCTACATGGGCCTGCACGGCGTCAGCGCCGAGTCGCTGGGACGGGTCTCGGTCAAGGCCTTCGAAAACGGCGCGCGAACGCCTCACGCCTGGCGGCGGGATCCGGTGGACCTGGAAACGGTGATGACCAGCCAGATGCTGTCGGACCCCCTGACCAAGTTCATGTTCTGCTCACCGGCCGAGGGCGGCGTCGCCCTGGTGCTGGCCTCGGACAAGAAGATGCGGGAACTGGGCCTGAAGGGACCCAAGGTGCGCGGCGCGGCGGTGCGAACGCGTCCGCGCGGCTCCTTCGAGGTTTTCGCGCCCTCGCTGGACGTGGAGCGCGGCCTCGCGCCGACGCAACTGGCGTCCGTGGCGGCGTATGAGATGGCGGGGGTCGGCCCATCCGAAATCGACGTCGCCCAGATTCAGGACACCGAATCGGGAGCGGAGATCATGCACATGGCCGAGAACGGCTTTTGCGCCGATGGCGAGCAGGAGGCGATGCTGGCCGATCGCGTGACGAGCCTCGGCGGCCGGCTGCCCATCAATACCGACGGCGGCTGCCTGGCCTGCGGTGAACCGATCGGGGCCTCGGGCCTGCGTCAGGTCTACGAAAACGTGCAACAGCTTCGCGGCCGCGCGGAGGGGCGTCAGGTCGAGGGCGCTTCACTGGCCTACAGCCAGGTCTATGGCGCTCCCGGTCTTTCGGCCGTCGCCATCCTCGAAGCCTGAAGGGAGGACTGAACCATGGACGGATCCCAAGCCCCATATCGCCCCGATCGGCACCCCTCGGAGTCCTATGAGGATATCCTGAACCGAGACACCCGGCCGGTTCCCGAGCATCTGCGCCAAGGGCCGACGCCGGAGGTCGGCGTCGATCCGGTGCCGGCCTCGCGTTACTACAGCGCCGAATACTTCCAGAAGGAAGTCAATCACGTCTGGACGAAAATCTGGCAGATGGCTTGCCGCGAGGAGGAGATCCCCAACCCCGGCGACTATGTGATCTATGAGATCGTCGGCAAATCCTTCCTGGTGACCCGGACGGACAGCGGCGAGATTCGCGCCTATTACAACAGTTGCCTGCATCGCGGGCGCAAACTGGCCACGCTGAACGGCTGCAAATCGGAATTCCGTTGCCCCTATCACGGCATCGCCTGGAACACCGACGGCACGTTCAAGGACAATCCCATCGGCTGGGACTTCCCGCAGTGGGAAGGCCGCGACCTGACCCTTCCGCAGGCCAAGACAGGAACCTGGGGCGGCTTCGTCTTCATCAACTTGGACACCAACGCCCGGCCGCTGATGGAGACGGTGGGTGAGCTGGCCCGGCATTTCGAACCCTACGGCTACGAGAACCGCTACAAGGCGGTGCACGTCTCCAAGCCGGTGCGCTGCAACTGGAAGGTGCTGTCGGAGGCCTTCATGGAGAGCCACCACTCGGTGACGACCCACCCGCAGATCCTGCCCTTCCTGGCCGACGCCAACAGCCAGTACGACATCTTCGACGACTATGTGTCGCGGCAGTTCTCGGCCTCGGGCGTGCCCAGCCCCTTCGTCTACGACAAGAACTACACTCCCTCGGAAATCATCGCGGCCATGGGCGGCGGCGGCGGACGGCGGGGCTTCGAAAACGATGATCAGGTCCAGGTTCCCGACGGCGTCAGCGCGCGCGCTTTCGCCGCCGAACAGGCCCGCAAGACGCTGGGCGCCGAGGACGGCTACGATTATTCGGCCGCTTCCGACGCCGAGATGGGCGACGCCCTGCTCTACAATGTCTGGCCGCACATGAGCTTCTGGGCGGGTTATGCGCCGAACCTGGTCTACCGCTGGCGGCCCCATGGCCGCGATCCGGAGGTCAGCGTGATGGATGTGATCATCCTCAAGCGCGTTCCGAAAACCGGCCCGCGTCCCAAGCCCGTCCCGGTGCACGAGCTGGGCATCGACGAGCCCTGGAGCGCGGCGACGGAGCTCGGCGGCCTGGCCGGCATCTTCGAACAGGACATGGGCAATCTGCCCTACGTCCAGGAAGGCCTGCGCTCGACGGGAAGCGGTCTGGTCCACTTCGGGAAATACACCGAGATGCGGATCAGGCATCACCACCAGATGATCGAGCGCTACATCGCCGCCGGTGAGGCCAAGGCGGGGGCGTAACTAACGCTCGGCCCGGTCCGCGCCGACCCCGCCGGCCACGGCCTGCAGCGGCCCGGGACCGGCGTCCTGGTCGGCGTCGCGTTGGCTAAGGCCCTGAGCCAGACGCGAGTGACGGTGGCCGTAGAGGACATAGATCACCGCGCCGAGCGCGATGTAGCCGACTAGGATCACCCCGGGAATCGGGTCGCCGTGCACCGTCGATAGGGCCATGTCCGCCAGCAGAGGCCCGGCCATCACGGCGGCGCCCACAATGCCCAGGATCGGCGTCCAGATCCCGCCCGGCGCCCTGAACGGGCGGTGCAGGTCCGGCCTCGCCTTCCGCAACCAAAGCACGCTGATGCAGACGATGGCGAAGGCGACGGCGGTGCCCAGGCTGACCAGATTGCCCAGGATGTCGATCGGCAGCAGGGCCGCGGCGATGGCGATCACGACGCCCAGCAGAATGGTCCCGATCCACGGCGTGCGGAATTTCCGGTGCAGCGTCGAGAACAGCGTCGGCAGCAGGCCGTCCCTGGCCATGGCGAAAAAGACCCGGGTCTGGCCGTAGGTCAGGATCAGCATCACCGAGGTCAGGCCCGCCACCGCGCCGACCTTGATCAAGATCGCGAACCAGGCGAATTCCGGGCCCATCCGGTCCACCGCCAGAGCGATCGGCGCGGGCCCGCCCAATTCGCGGTAGGGCACCATTCCGGTCAGCACCGCCGCGACGACAATGTAGAGTACGGTGCAGACGAAGAGGGAGCCGAGGATGCCCACCGGCATGTCCTTGGCCGGGTTCTTCGCCTCTCCCGCCGCTGTCGAGACCGCCTCGAAGCCGACATAGGCGAAAAAGATCGTCGACGCGGCGCGAAAGATGCCGACCGGGCCATATTTCAATCCGCCGACGTTCTTCGGGATGAAGGGATGCCAGTTGGCCGGGTGGATGAACATCACGCCCATGGCGACAAAGAGCAGCAGCACGCCGACTTTAACCACCACGATCACATTGTTGACGCTGGCCGACTCGGAGATGCCGATGACCAGCAGGGCCGTCACCGCCAGCACCCCGCCCGCGCCCAGCAGGTTGAGGCCGTGTCCGCCGCTGAAAAGGGTCACCCCGCCGGGGCCGGCCCCCGCCTGGATGTAGGCGGTGGTCCACTCCACCGGAATCTGAAGACCGAAATTGGCGAGGAGGCTTGTGACGTTGCCGGTCCAGCCCGCGGCGACCGTCGCGGCGGAGACGCCGTATTCCAGCACGAGCAGCCAGCCCATGATCCAGGCGAAAACCTCGCCGAGCGAGGTGTACGCGTAGGTGTAGGCCGACCCCGCCACCGGCATGCTGGACGCCAGCTCCGCGTAGCAGAGGCCCGCGAAGGCGCAGGCGAAACCCGCCACGACGAACGACAGGATCACCGCCGGCCCGGCGTAGTTCGCCGCCGCGTTGCCGGTCATCACATAGATTCCCGCCCCAATGATGCAGCCGATGCCGAGGAGGACTAGGTTCACCGCGCCGAGCGTGCGCTTCAGGTGCTGATTTCCGGATTCGAACTGGATCTGCTCGATCGACTTTTTGATCAGGAGCCGAGGGCCGGGGGCGACGGGGAAAGCGGTCATCGAACCGCCGACTCGAAACACATGCGTCGATCTCCGCGCTACAGCCCCGCACCTTCACCGCGGAAGGCGGCGCGGGCAAGCGGCGCGCGCGAAATGCGGTGTTTCGTATGACGATCGCCCGGATCGCGACGTATCTATCGCGCGCGCCCGCGGGATCGAGCGGCCTTGATCTATTTGGGCTTCGTCACTCAGCGGAAGCCGTCGCGCGCGGTCAGGATCAGAGACGAAATGATGACGCCCAGAATAATCAGTCCGAGCTGCGACGCCCCTGTGCTATCGTGAGACACGTAATTAAATATTTCTTGAAAAATTTGCATCTATCGCCCTCTAAACTATCAAATTTCTCCTTTTGTGAACGATCCATCAAGTCAAACAGTTTTTAATTTATCTTAGAATTGTGTCCAATTGTTAAGCGCGGATGAATACTTGTCGAGTATTCCATAGGAAAGTCTGGGAGGCAACTCGGCGACAGGGTGGACTGCGCTCGACGCGGCGACAGATGCATTAGGCCTAACCCTGACCAGGCCAAAGTATGCAAACTAAATGCGGCGGTTCACTCAGGGGGACCGTAGGGCATGGCCGCACGGCGAAGCGCCCAGCAAGATCCCCGCCCTCTCGCGAGGACGGGGATCTCAAGGGTCTCAGGATGTCCAGCGAACGCTAGTAGCCGCGTTGCTGGTCGTCCGTCATGTGCAGACGGTCGTGAAGATCGTCCAGGCGATGGTCGATATCGGCGCGCTGATCGTCGTTGAGGCGTCCATCGCCCGAGCGATAGGCGGCTTCGGTGCGACGGATGTCGTTCAGTTCGCGCAGGTCGTGGCGACCGTCACGGTAGTTCAGCGTGCCGTCGCTCATCGCCTGACGGATACGCTGATCCATCCGGTTCTCGCGCTCGGCGAAGTTCGATTGGCCGCGATCGCGATCGGTGTAAGTGGCGTCCCGACCATACTCGGGCGCCGGGGGCGGCGCATACCCGCGGTCATAGCTGTTCTGAGCATAGCCATTCTGGGGATAGCCGTTCTGGGCATATCCATTCTGCGGATAGCCGTTCTGCGAATATCCGCGGTCGGGATCGGCGCCGCCGTAGCCGGCGGGCGCATTGGCGACCCATTGGCCATTTGCGTCATAATAGCCGTAGGCGGTGTAGGTTCGCGGCACCCAGTGGCCGGCGGTGTCGTAGTAGCCATAGCGGTTCTCGCCGCATTTGGTCCCGGAACCGGCGATTTGATTGCCGATCACCGCGCCGCCGACGCCGCCGATGATGGTGCCGCCGGGTTTGCCGCCGTGTTCGGAAACGGCGTTGCCGAGGAGCGCGCCGAGGCCCGCGCCGATGATGGTGCCGGCCACGCGGTTATCGTGCCGAGCGTCCTGGCAGGATTGCTGCGCGCTGGCGAGCGAGGGAATAAAGGCGGCGGCGGCTAGGCCGCCGAGAAGAAGTGATTTCAGCATTGTGAGCTCCAGTATGCCGGACCTTTCGATCCGGTGATGATTGCAAACGCGGCCGTGCGCGATTGGATGCACGCCGCAACGCCGGGTACACTCGGCCCTTGCGGATGAACCGGAGCTTAACCGTGGGCGGCGAGGGCGGCGCGGGCGCGGACCACGAGGTCGGGGGGATAGATCGGCTCCCCGCAGACGGCGAGATCGTCGATGGACCACCAGCGGATGTCGTCGATGAATTCGAGTTCGAGGGCCTGCCATCCGGCGCGGTCTGGTTCCCCGCCCGGGCAGCGAGCGAAGAGGAAGGTGGAGAGATGGCGCACCGGTCGCCCCTTGCGGTCATGCAGGACTTCGTCGCTTTGAAAAAGTGTGTCACCTAGAGCGACATTGGTGAAGCCGGTCTCCTCCGCGATCTCGCGCAGGGCCGCTTCGCGGACGCTCTCGCCCGGCTCCATGCCGCCGCCGACGGTGAACCACCAGCCCGGGGCGTCGGGGGCCGAGGGCAGGCGGCCCTTGAGCAGAAGGATGCGGTCGGCGGCGTCGAAAAGCAGGACGCGGGCCGTCAGCCGCTCGCGCCGCGCCTCGCTCATCGGCCGCGCAGGCGCAGTTTGACCTGTTCGGCCAGGGTCATGATGTCCAATGGCTTCGCCAGGAAGGAGACATTCGGTTCGCCTTCCAAGACCTGCGAAAATTCCGCCTCTGCGTAGCCGGAGACGAACATCACCGGCGCATCGCCGAGCCACGGCCGAGCGGCGGCGAGCAGGCTGGGGCCGTCCATGCCGGGCATGATCACGTCCGAAATCAGCAGGTCGATCTTTCCGGCTTCCGCCTTGATGATGTCGAGCGCTTCCTCGCCGTCCACCGCCTCGATCACGTCATAGCCCCGCGAACGCAGCAGCCGCGCGGCGATGCCCCGGACCAGGGGTTCGTCCTCGACGAAGAGAATGCGTCCGACGCCGGAAAGGTCGCGCGCCACCGGCTTGGCGGGGGCCTTGGGCGCTTCGATATCCAGCACCGGCGGAGCCGGGGGAAGGAAGATCCGGAACGCCGCGCCACCGCCGGGCGGCGAGGCATGGGCGATCCAGCCGTCCGCCTGTTTCACCACGCCATAGACGGTGGCGAGGCCGAGGCCGGTGCCTTCGCCGACACCCTTGGTGGTGAAGAACGGCTCGAAGATGTGGGCGGCGACGTCCGGCGAGATGCCGGGGCCGTCGTCGGCGACTTCGATCAGCGCCAGGGCCTCCGCGGGCGGACCGGGATAGCCGAGTTCGACGGCGGCGGCGCCGTCGATCCCCGCGCAGCGAAGGCGGACCGTCCCGCCGCCCTGCCCGCGCACCGCGTCCCGCGCATTGACCACGAGGTTCATCACCGCGTTCTCGAGCTGCGCGCGGTCGGCGCGGACAGGGGGAATGGAGCGGCCGTAGTCCGTCTCCAGCTTCACGTCCTCGCGCAGCAGGCGGCGCAGCAGGATTTCAAAATTCATCAGGGCGTCGGCCAGATCGATGGTCTCGCGCTTGGTCGTCGCCTTGCGCGAAAAGGTCAGGAGCTGACGCACCAGGGCGGCGGCGCGCAGCACGGTGTCGCGGATTTCGCCCAGGTTGTCGTAGGACGGATCGCCCAGCGGGTGGCGCAGCAGAAGCTCGTCCGCGCGCAGGCGGATCGCGGTGAGCAGGTTGTTGAAATCGTGGGCCACCCCGCCGGCGAGCTGTCCGATCGCCTCCATCTTGTTGCGCTGGGCCAGTTGGAGCTGCATCGATTTTTGCTCGGTGACGTCCAGCAGCCACGCTGCCCAGCCGGCGGTGGTCTCCGCCAGATAAAGGTGCGCCGTGCGCTCGGGATGCGCCGCCAGGATCACCTCGATCGAACCCCCGTGGCCGGCGCGGTGGCGCGCGGCCGCCTCCGCGCGGGAGGCCGAAGAGAGGAGATCGCCCAGCGCGCGCGCGCCGGAGCGGGATCGCCCCGCGATCTCGTCGAAGAGCGCATTGGCGTCCGTGATCGGCGCGGTGAAGGGATCGCCGGACGCAATCAGCGCCGCGCCGAAGGGCGAAGCTTCGGCAAGAGCGGGCGCCGCGGCGAGAACCGGCGAGGCCGGCTCTACAGGGTGCGTTGGCGTCGCGAGCAGGCGAAGGACGAAATGCTCCTCGCCCAGGGTCGCGACCCTGACCGACACGACGCCGGTCGGCAGCGCGAGCCGGCCATCGGCCCGGCCTTCGCGGGTCGCCTGGATAAAGGCGCCGAACAGCCCGTCCAGACAACGCAGGGCGGCGGGCTCGGCGCCCACGCGCGCGCGCCAGGCGCCGTTCGAGGCGATCAGCCGTCCGTGATGGTCGCAGATCGCGATGCCGTCCTCGAGCCGTTCGATCAGCCCCGCGACGTCGGCATCGACGGCGGGACGTCGCGTTCTTCCTGCGAACACGGCGGCCATCAGTTCGGCGTCTTGGATTTCAAAGCCCTGGCGAGCTCGCGCGCGGCCTGGGCTGGGCCCAGCTTGTTCTCGTCGCGGTCGACGGAATAGTTCGCCGCTCGCATCGCCTCGACGCCGATCTTGCCGATCAGCGGCTGGAGCGCACCGCGCAGACGCTGATCGTTCGCCTTGCGCGGCGAGATCAGGATGACGGCGTCGTACGGCGGCAGGGCGTGTTTTGGATCGCTCAGCACGGTCAGATGCTGGGCGGAAATCCGGCCGTCGCTGGAAAAAGCGGAGATCGCGTCGGCGTCGCCGGACCCGAGGGCGCGGTACATGAAGGTCGGCTGATACGAGGTCGTTTTGGCGAAGGCCAATCCATAGGCGCTCTCGATCGCCTTCCATTCCGGTCGAGAGAGAAATTCGAGATCCGAGCCCAGCCTCAAAGAGGCCGCTTGGCGCGAGAGGTCGCCGATTGCCTCGATATGAAGGGCGCGCGCCCGGTCCTGACGCATGGCCAGGACATAGGCGTTCTCGAAGCCGAGCGAGCCCAGAACGACTACGCCGTCGCGGCGCTTGAGCTCGCTGGTCAGGCCAGCGAGCACGGCGGCGCGGCCGGGATTGTCCTTGCGGCCCAGCACATTGGCCCAGAGCGTTCCCGAATAGTCGACATAGGCGTCGATCTCACCCGCCGCGAGGGCCCGGTAGGCGGTGGCGGAGCCGAGGTCGTCCTTGGTCGTCACGGATGCGCCCGCCGCGCGCAGGCGATCGGCCATGAGGTCGGCCAGGATGTACTGCTCGGAGAAGTTCTTTGCGCCGATCTTGTAGGCCCCGACCTGACTTGGCGCGGCCAGGAGCGGCGAGAGGGCGAGGGCGGCCCCGACCGCGAGGCCGACGGCCCCGATCCAGATGCGCGGGGGCTGTCGCTTCGCCAACCCGGACTCGATCAGGCCAAGCAACTGGTCCGTGGCGAGAGCGAGGATCGCCGAGGCCGCGCAGCCGAACAGGACATAGACCCAATTCTCGGTCTGCAGGCCGGAGAAGATATAGTTGCCGAGCGAGGTTTGGCCGACCGGCGTCGCCAGAGTCGCCGCGCCGATGGTCCAGACCGCCGCCGTCCGCGCCCCCGCCATGATCACCGGCGCGGCGAGGGGAAGTTCGATGCGGAAGAGGCGCTGGGCGTCGGTCATGCCCATGCCCTTGGCGGCCTCCACCGCCGCCGGATCGACGCCGGCGATCCCCGCGACGCCGTTCCGCAGGATCGGCAGCATCGAATAGAGCGTCAGGGCGAGCAGGGCCGGCCAGAAGCCGAGGGCGGAAAAGCCGTGGCCGAACCAGCCCTGGCTTAGCGTCGAGAGCGCCAGCAGTAGGGGATAGAACAGGGCCAACAGGGCAAGGCTGGGGATGGTCTGGACCAGGCTGGCGATGAAAAGGCTCGGCCAACGCACGGCGGCGCTGCGGCTCGCGGCCACGGCTAGCGGCAGGCTGATGGCGAAACCGAGGACAAGAGCGCAGAGACTGATCAGGACGTGCTGAGACAGATAGTCCGGCAGCAGTTTCCACGCGGCGGCCAAACGCTCATCCATGGGAGGAGCCGGCCACGACCTCGGCGATCCGCATGGCTTGGCGCAGCGGCGTGCGCATCAAGGTCCGGGTCTTTGGGTCCGCGCCGTCCGACAGAAGCTCCCGCGGCGCGCCGTCGGCGACGATCTTGCCGGCGTCCATCACGATGATCCGATCCGCGAGGAGCAGAGCTTCGGTGACGTCGTGGGTGACCATCATCGTGGTGAGCCCAAGACGATCGTGCAGGGCGCGGTAATCGCGACCGAGAGCGTCCCGCGTCGCCGGATCGAGGGCGCCGAAGGGCTCGTCCATCAGCATGACCTTGGGTTCCGCGCCGAGCGCGCGCGCCACGCCGACGCGTTGCCTCTGGCCGCCGGAGAGCGCGGACGGCGCGCGGGCGCCCACCTCGCGCGGCAGGGCCACCAAGTCGAGCAGCTCATCCACCCGCGCGGCGGCGCGCGCTACGGTCCATCCCGCCAGCTTCGGACCGACGGCGATGTTTTCCGCCACGGTGATGTGAGGAAAGAGGCCGACCTCCTGGAAGACGTAACCGATCCGCCGCCGCAACGCCCAGATCGCCTCGACGCGCGGGGGCCCGCCGTCGACGACGACCTGCCCCGCGCTGGGCGCGATCAGGCCGTTGACCATCTTCAGCGTGGTGGTCTTGCCGCAACCCGATCCGCCGAGCAGGGCCACGAACGCCCCCTCCGCCACCTCGAACGACAACGGCCCCACGACGCGGCGACCGTCATAGGATTTCGCGACGTCGGAGAAGCGGATCATGGACCCGTGGGTAGCACCCGCGCGCGAGAGTCGCGAGCGCGCTTGACCATTTCCAAAATCGCATCCGCCCAATGGGTAGCCGGGACCTAACCCCGGCTATGAAGGGCTTGGGGGCGGCTTGGGACGCGGGGATTCGATCGAGATCAACGAGGCCGCGCGCTTTAAAAACTTTACGACGCGTAGAATTCCACGACGAGGTTGGGTTCCATCTTCACCGGATAGGGCACTTCGGCGAGGTCGGGGATGCGGATGAATTTGGCGGTCATCGCGCGGGGATCGACCTCGATGTAGTCCGGCGTGTCGCGTTCGGCGAGTTGCAGGGCTTCCAGCACCAGGGCCATGTTCCGCGAGCGCTCGCAGACCGAAACGATGTCGCCGATCTTCACGCGATAGGAGGCGATGTTCACCCGCTTGCCGTTCACCTGGACGTGGCCGTGGTTGACGAACTGGCGCGCCGCGAAAACGGTCGGCACGAACTTGGCGCGGTAGACCACCGCGTCCAGCCGGGATTCCAGGAGCCCGATCAGGTTCTCCGAGCTGGAACCCTTGCGGCGGGAAGCCTCCTCATAGGTTTTCGAGAACTGCTTCTCGGTGATGTTGCCGTAATAGCCCTTCAGCTTCTGCTTGGCGCGAAGTTGGAGGCCAAAGTCGGAGACCTTGTTCTTCCGCCGCTGGCCGTGCTGCCCTGGACCGTAGGAGCGCGAGTTGACGGGGGATTTCGGGCGCCCCCAGATATTCTCGCCCATGCGCCGGTCAAGCTTGTACTTGGCCGCATGACGCTTTGACATGCCGTTCCACTTCCATCCTCGATGCGGTCCGGCGCCTCAGCAAAAGAGGCGCGATCTCAACGGCGGCGCTCGCATCACCCGTAATAGCTCGCCGCGCCGCGCGGAGAACCGGCGACGTGGAAGGGCGGGCTTATGAGGGCGGAGGAGGCTCTTTGTCAATCTTGGCGACCATCTTCGCCAGCACCCGGCCGCGCCCCTTCGCCAGCGCGGTGACCACGCCGCGCATCGTGCGAACCTCCTGCGGCGACAATCCCGCGCGGCCGAACGCGGCGCGGAGATTCCTCACCATCGATGGCCGCTTTTCCGGCGGATGAAAGAAGCCGGCGGCGTCGAGTTCGGTTTCGAGGTGGTCATAGAAGCCGATGACCTGGGCCTGGTCTGCCGGCGGCTCCAGGCCCACGAATTTCTCTGAGGGCGCGGCGTTCTCGGCGAGCCGCCATTCGTAGGCGTTGATCGCCACGGCCTGAGCCAGGTTCAGCGAGGGGAACCGCGCATCCACGGGGACCGTGACGATGGCCTGGCACAGGGCGATGTCGTCCGCCTGCAACCCCGCGCGTTCGGCGCCGAAGAGCAGGCCGGGCTTGCCGTCGTTGGCGATGGACTCCCGCGCCCGCGCCGCCCCTTCGCGCGGGGTGATCACCGGCAGGGCCGCCTCGCGGGGCCGCGCGGTCGTGGCGAGGACGAGGGTAAGGTCGGCGACGGCGTCCTCCAGCCGCTCGAACACCCGCGCGCTCTCCAGCGGCCAGTGCGCGCCGGAGGACGTCGCCCAGGCGCGCGGCTGCGGCCAGCCGTCCCTGGGCGCCACGAGACGCAGATCCGCGAGACCGAAATTGGCCATCACCCTGGCCACCGAACCGATGTTCTCGGCGAGCTGCGGGTGGTCGAGGATCACCGAGGGGGCGGGAGCGTTCATGAAGCTCCTATACCCGGCGCGCGCGCCGGGGCTCTACAGTCCGCGTGATTCGCAAGGTCCGCCGTTCCCCGCAGCGAGGTTTTCGATTGTCCATCCTTCGCCGAGATGTCCTGGCGGCCATGGCCGGCGCGGGTGGCTTGGCGGCTTGCGGCGCGCGCGTAAACCGCAGCGAGGCCAAACGTGGCCTGCTGGACGTCGGGCGTCTGACCGAGGCGTTTCCCGCGCTGGCGGTCCGCGCCGCGCCGGGGCGGTTGAATCTGGCGGTGCTGTCCCTGGCCGGCGACCAGGTCTGGGCCGCCGACAGCGACCGGCGCTTTCCCCTGGCGGGCGTGGCGTTCCTGCCCCTGGCCGCCGCCGCGTTGGGCGAGGTCGACGCGGGGCGGCTGCAGCTGGGCGAGCCGATCGCGATCCGCGATGTCGATCTTTCGCCGCCGCCCAGCGCCATCAATGCGGCGTTCCGGGCGCCGCTCACGCTGCCGGCGATCGATCTGATCGCCCTCGCCGTGCAGCGCGGGGACAATTCCGCCGCCGACGTGATCATGGGCCGGATCGGCGGCCCGGGCGCCGTGGGCGGCTGGCTGCAGGCCAAGGCGGTCGAGGGCCTGCGGATCGATCGGTACGCCCGCGAGATCGGCGTTGATCGCCTGGGATTGGCAAGCTTTCGATCCGACTGGCGTACGCCTGAGGCGTTCAACGCCGCCATCGCCCAGGTCCCCGCGGCGACACGCGAGGCGGCGGCCCAGGCCTATCTGTCCGATCCGCGCGACACGATCACCGCCCCGGCCGCCCTCGGTTTTCTCGACAAGCTCGCCGACGGCCGCCTGTTGTCCCCCGCCTCGACGCGGCTCCTTCTGAGGCTGATGTCCGGCCGGGCTGCGGGTCAAGGCGGACTGGCGGCGGCGCTGCCCTCCAGCGCGACCGTGGCCGAGATGACCGGCGATTCCGGCACCGACCTTGGTTTCACGCCCGCGACCAACGCCATTGCCGTGATCTCGCTCGAGGGCCGCCAAAAGCTCGCCATCGCCGCCTTTCTCGCCGGCTCGACCGCGACCTTGGCCGAGCGGCGGCGCCTGATCGCCGATTGCGGACGCCTGGCTTTCGACGCTTTCGGCTAGCCCTGCTTTGACCTGACGACCGAAGGCTCTATAGCCGCGACATACCCTTCCAAGCCCTGAAGCGCAGCCCTCTACGCCCTAAGCGCACAAGCCGGAGCCGCCCGCCGCATGGCCAAGATCAAGGTCGCCAACCCGGTCGTCGATCTCGACGGCGACGAGATGACCCGGATCATCTGGAAGATGATCAAGGATAAGCTGATCCTGCCGTTCCTGGATCTGAAGATCGACTATTACGACCTCGGCATGGAGCACCGCGACGCCACCGACGACCGGGTGACGGTCGAGGCGGCCGAGGCGATCAAGCGTCACGGCGTCGGCATCAAGTGCGCGACCATCACGCCGGACGAAGCGCGGGTGGAGGAGTTTCATCTCAAGAAGATGTGGAAGTCGCCCAACGGAACGATCCGCAACATCTTGGGCGGCGTGGTCTTCCGCGAGCCGATCCTGTGCAAGAACGTCCCGCGCCTGATCCCGAGCTGGACCCAGCCGATCATCATCGGCCGCCACGCCTTCGGCGACCAGTACAAGGCGACCGACTTCGTCGTGCCCGGCAAGGGGAAGTTGACCATGAAATGGGTTGGCGAGGACGGTCAGGAACTCGAGTTCGACGTCTTCGACTATCCCGGCGGCGGGGTCGCCATGGGCATGTACAACCTCGACGAGTCGATCGAGGAGTTCGCCAGGGCCAGCCTGACCTATGGCCTGAATCGCAACTATCCTGTCTACCTGTCGACGAAAAACACGATCCTGAAAGCCTATGACGGGCGGTTCAAGGACATCTTCCAACGTATCTACGAGACCGAGTTCATCGACCGCTACAAGACCGCGGCCATCACCTACGAACACCGTTTGATCGACGACATGGTCGCCTCGGCGCTGAAATGGTCCGGCGGCTTCGTCTGGGCGTGCAAGAATTACGATGGCGACGTGCAGTCCGACCAGGTCGCCCAGGGTTTCGGCTCGCTGGGCCTGATGACCTCGGTCCTG
Organism: Caulobacterales bacterium; assembly: GCA_038231315.1. Lineage (GTDB taxonomy): Bacteria > Pseudomonadota > Alphaproteobacteria > Caulobacterales > Caulobacteraceae > Acaudatibacter. Next base: position 21,091 of record JBBRLN010000002.1, on the reverse strand, counting down.
ATGACGCCGGACGGCAAGACGGTGGAGGCCGAGGCCGCCCACGGCACCGTGACCCGACACTTCCGCCAGCATCAGCGCGGCGAGAGCACCAGCACAAACTCCATCGCCTCGATCTTCGCCTGGACGCGGGGCCTCGCCCACCGGGCCAAGCTGGACGACAACAAGGAACTCGACCGCTTCGCCCTGACCCTGGAGAAGGTTTGCGTGGACACGGTCGAAGCCGGGTTCATGACCAAGGACCTCGCCCTGCTGGTCGGCGACCACCAGGGCTGGCTGACCACCGAAGGCTTCTTGGACAAGGTCGCCGAGAACCTGGAGAAGGCGCTGGCTGGATAGAGTTCATGGTTCCCGAACCTGATGGTTCCGAACTTTGGCTTCCGACCTCAGCTGATCGTCGCGCTTGATCGGGTACGCCCGCGCAACGCCGCGCCCGCGCCCGCGAAACCGATCAGCATCATCGCCCAGGTGGCGGGTTCCGGCGTTCCCGAGGTCACGGCAGAGCCACTGACCTGAAGCTCGAAGGGGAACTGGGTGTTGATCGGGTAGCCGGGCTGAATACCATCGTAGTAAAGTTCGCTGCCGACGCTCGCATAGGCCCAAAACGTTTCCGTGAAGGGGACGTTCGAGTCGAGCTTGATCCAGTAGATGCTGTTTGGCGCCAGGATCTGATTGGCAGCGAAGGTGTAGATCGTGTCGGACCCGGCGACGGCGGTGTCCGCCAAGGTTCCCAGGGTGGCGATCGTGGCGCCCGGGAAATCCGGCGATGGATCGATCGGCGTCGGCACGTTCGGCATATCGGCGACCAGAGACACCGTCACATTCGTCGTCGGCGAGCCGCCGCCGCCACTCGCGAGTTTCAAGGCGACGTTGGTCAGGTGGAAGCTCGACGACCCCGTGTAGAAGGCCTCGGCCAGATAGGCGGGATAGCCGGCCGGCCCACTACCGCCATTACTCGTGGTCTCGTGGCCGAGGACGGGGTCGGAGAGATTGTTGAAGAGGTCGGTGGCGCGCGCCACCCCGCCCATGGTCAAACCCCCGGCCAGAACCAGCGACATGATCGAAAGTTTCATAGTTAACCCCCTAGGACAGACCGAGCGGCGTCAAGGTTGCCCGCCGTTGCGCCGTGTACCACCATTTCGAAGTCCTGGGAGGATGCGCCGTCGCGCGCGCTGATGCATCGCGATGCGGGGCCGCTCCCGTCGCGCCGGAGTGATCGACTTGGCCGCCTCGCCTCGGCGCCTATCCCGGCTGAAAGAGTCCCGCCGGCGACTCCGTAAAGACCTCGCACCCCGTCTCGGTCACGCCGATGGAATGCTCGCACTGCGCCGAGAGAGATTTGTCGCGCGTCACCGCCGTCCAGCCGTCGTTGAGCAGTTTCACTGGATGGCGACCGAGGTTCACCATCGGTTCGATGGTGAAGAACATGCCTGGCTTCAGCACATCGCCGGTCCCGGCGCGGCCATAGTGCAGGATGTTCGGCGCGTCGTGGAACACGCGGCCGAGGCCATGGCCGCAAAAGTCCCGCACCACCGAGCAGCGCTGCGCCTCGACATAAGATTGGATTGCATGGCCGACATCGCCCAGCCGCGCGCCGGGCTTCACCGCGGCGATTCCCCGCGCCAACGCTTCATAGGTCACGTCGATCAGCCGCCTCGCCGCCGGGGAGATCTTGCCGATGGCATACATTCGCGAGTGGTCGCCGTGCCAGCCGTCCACGATCACCGTGACGTCGATATTGACGATATCGCCCTCGCGCAGCGCGCGGTCGCTGGGAATGCCATGGCAGACCACGTGGTTCAGCGAGGTGCAGATCGTGTGATTGTAGCCGCGATAGAACAGGCAGGCGGGGAGGGCGTCGTGATCGAGAATGAATTCCCGCGCGATCCGATCCAACTCAAGCGTCGTGACGCCCGCCATCACGTGGGGCGTCAGCCGGTCCAGGCACTCCGCCGCCAGCCGGCCGGCGCGGCGCATGCCGTCGAACCCCTCCGGTCCATGAATCTTGATCTGGCCGGTGCGGACTTCCGACTCCAACGTGTCTTCGATCAGCGCCATCGCGGCTCCTCAAACCCTCGCTTCGTCCACCCACGGCAAGCGCCGTGCCAGGACGATTTCGTCTTCACCTATGTCGCAAGCATAGCACAGAACTTCAACGCCCGCCGCCGCGGCGCGGGTCAATCCGGCGGCGTAGACCGGATCCAGCTCGGCGCAGGCGGCGAAGCGGTCGCAATCGGTGCGCTGGATGACGAAGAGCTGCACGGCGCGGTCGCCCTCCGCGACGCGGGCGGAGAGCTCCACCAGATGCCGTGACGAGCGCGCGGCCACACAGTCCGGGAATTCCGCCAGCGATCCTGTGCGGCGCAGGTGGCAGTTCTTCACCTCCAGCCAGCAGCGCGGACGACCAGGCGCCTCCAGCACGAAATCCACCCGGCTCGCCTCGCCCATCCGCACCTCGCGGCGGTGGACCGCGTAGCCGGCGAGCTCGGGGATGCGATCCCCAGCCAGGGCCTCGGCGGTCAGGCGATTGGGATGCAGGGTGTTGATCCCGACGAGGCCGCCGTCCGCCTCGACCAGTTCCAGCGTCCACGGCAGTTTGCGTTTGGGACCATCGGCCGGCGAAACCCAGGCCACGAGGCCGGGCGTATTCAGGCCCAGCATGGCGCCGGGGTTGGGGCAATGGGCGGTGATGGCGCGGCCGTCGTCGAGCGCCACATCGGCGAAAAAGCGTTTGTAGCGTTGGACCAGAACGCCGCGTTGCATCGGTTGCGAGAGCAGCATCGGCGGCCTATGCCCAGCCGCTACATTGCCGTCGAGGAAAAACGAGAGATGCCGGTTTCTGGCGAAGCTTCCGACCGCGTCACCGCCGCCGTCCTGATCATCGGCGACGAGATTCTCTCCGGCCGCACCCAGGACACCAACCTCAACGCCATCGCCAAATACCTCGCGCAATACGGCGTCGATCTCGTGGAGACGCGGGTGGTCGGCGACCTGGAAAGCCATATCATCGACGCCCTGAATGCGCTGCGTGGGACTTACGACTACGTCATCACCACCGGCGGGATCGGCCCCACGCACGACGACATCACCGCCGACTGCGTCGCCAAGGCGTTCGGCGTCGCGCTGCACGAGGACGCAGAGATCATCGCCATGCTGGAGTCGCGCTGGGGCGGGAGCGTCAACGCCGCGAGACGGCGGATGGCGCGCATCCCCGATGGCGGCAGCCTGGTGAAAAACCCCGTCCAGGGGCCGCCGGGCTTCCAGATCGGGAATGTCTTCGTCCTCGCCGGCGTCCCATTGATCATGCGCGGGATGCTGGAGGATGTCGGCCCGCGCCTGAGGACGGGCAGGGTGGTGATCTCGCGTACGGTGCGGGTCGAGGGCGTCGGCGAGGGGGCCATCGCCGCGCCCCTGGAAGCGCTGGCCAAGGCGCACCCGGCGCTGTCGCTGGGAAGCTATCCCTTCTTCGGGCCGGACGGCTTCGGCTCCAACCTGGTGGTGCGGGGTCGGGATGAGGCCGAGGTCGCCCAGACCGTGGACGCGCTCGCCGAAGCGGTGTGCGGGCTTGGCGCGGCCCGGGTGATCAAGGTCGAACCTGAAAAGGCCGCGTGACGCCACCGCCACGGCCGGCCTTGACTTCTAATTCTATATATGTAGACTTAGTGCATGCCGCGCTCGCGAAAGCCCTCTCCGCAGACCCGCTCCCTGTTGACCGCGCTCCTTTCAGATTCGATGGCGTGGCGGCATGGTTATGAGATTTCAAAGCTGACGGGGATAAGATCGGGGACCCTGTATCCGCTATTGATGAGGCTGCACGATCAGGGACTCCTGGCGTCGGAATGGGCCGCGCATGACGCGGGCGGCCGGCCGCCCAGGCACCTCTATCGGTTGACGGCCAGCGGCCTGGCGCTGGCGCGATCAAACTTAGCCGCGAACGCCGCTTCGCCGGTCCCCGCCCTGGTCGGAGTCCTCACGTGACGCCTCCCGCCTCGACGGTGCGGCGGCTGGCCCGATGCGCGGCGCGCGCCGCGGCGCGCCAGTTGCCGGGCGGCCGATCCGACTGGGCGCGGGCGATGATCAGCGAGACCGAACTGATTGATAACGACCTTTCCGCGCTAGGCTGGGCGGTGGGATCGATCTTTGGCGCGACTTTGGAAAGGCTACGATCGATGGCTCCACGCGAGAGAATCAACGGGGTTTCGGGCGCGATACCCGTCGTCCTTTCGCTCCTGGCGTTCGGCGTGGCCCTGTATTCGGGGCTGAGCGGGTCCGATCGGGGCGCCACGGACGAGGGCGCGCTCGCGCATATCTTCCAACTGCTGATCGTCGCGGAGCTTCCGATCGTCGCGGTGTTCCTGAGCACCGCGGACTGGCGCCAGACCTTGTCGATCGCGCGACCGCTGGTGACCCAGGCGGGCGGTGTCGCCCTCGCGCTCGGTACGGTGGCCTTTTTCGGCCTGTAGCGCGTCGGGCTCGAAGCGAACGCGGACAGGACGGTGTCATCTTCGGTTTCCGGCATTTCAGCCCACGACATGAACGGCTTATGCTCGCTCATTCGGGGACGTGGCGGAATCGGTAGACGCACCGGACTTAAAATCCGTTGGCCGCAAGGCCGTGAGGGTTCGAGTCCCTCCGTCCCCACCAATATCCATAGTCCCAGAACCAGCGCCCTATGTGGGGCTGCGGCGACATAGCGCGCGTCGCGGAGCGCCTCGCCCGCCAACACAATCGAAGCTCGCCGCGGCGGTGACCAGTGACACCCACCGACGCAATTACGCCGCCATGGACTTGACTTAATTCGGACACACCGTCTAAATGAGAACACATTTCGCTCGCTGTTGACGCTCATCCCGGCGTCAAGGCCGTGCGATCAGAAGGGGCGTTTGCATATGAAGTTCACCTTCCTGCCGGCCGTCGCGGGCGCCCTGAGCCTCGCCGCCGTCGCCGCTCACGCCGCGACGGTCGTCGTCGATATTCCCGATCCGTCGCCGGCTCCCTTCATCGACTATGGAACGGGAGATGCTTCGGTCGTCTACGGCGGTGTAACGTTCTCGCAGAGCGCGGCCATTGGCGACGCGGTCTTGTTCAACGTCGGACCGCTGTTCAGCGGCGACCCCGCCGTGCTGTCGTCGCAAGGCGCCTCATCGGGTGTCGACAATATTCTCATCACCTTGCCGGTGTTCACCACATCCCTGTCGATCAACTATGGGACGTTCAACGGATCACAAGTGACGTTCCTGCTCGGCAACGGCGCGTCCTTCACCTTCGGGTCCACCGGCAGCGGCTACCTTACGCCCGACGGCATCGGCTTCGGTTCCTCGGCGGCGTTCAACACCCTGCTGATCACCAGCTCCGACGCCGTCTTGAACATCAACCATCTGACTTACGATAGCTCGGCGCCGGAGCCCGCGACCTGGGCGATGCTCCTCGTCGGCTTTGGTCTCGTGGGCGCGAGTGTCCGTCGCCGTCAAACGCTGGCCGCCTGACCGCGACCCGTCCGGGACCACGACGCCGTCGGCCTTCGAGCCGATGGCGGTTTCGTTCGCGGGCAAAGTCCGACGCGCCGCCACGGAAATCGAGGGGGCTTGTTCTCAGCAATACGCGCGGAGTCTGAACCGATCTCCGCTTCATCATTAGGCGAGGCCGACCTCACAGGGTTGACTCCACCCGGCGCCGGCTCCCTATTCCCACATCAGCCGATCAGCTGCCGCGCGGGGCGTAATGGACGGCATTGTCGATCAATCGAACCTTCTGATCCCCGAAGCGGCGCCCGGAACGTCGCCGTTCGAGACCGTGCCTTCGAACGAAGCGGCGGCTATCACGGCTATCCGCTCCAACATCGAAAACATGGTGCGGCGAGACGCGGCGGCGAACGGCGGCGTCGCGCGGCGGGACGAGCATCCAAAATCCCACGGTTGCGTGAAGGCTTTTTTCGAGGTCTTGAACGGCCTGCCGCCCGACTACGAAAAGGGTCTTTTCGCCAAGCCCGCGACCTATGAGGCCTGGCTTCGTTTTTCCAACGCCAGCGCCAAGCCGCGCGACGACAAGGCCGGCGACGGTCGCGGCGTCGGGATCAAGCTGATGGGGGTGGAGGGCAGCCGCGCCGGCAGCCAGGACTTCGTCCTGATGAACGGCCCGCGCTTTTTCCTGCGCGACGCCGCCCAGGCCTTGGCCTTCAACGTGGCTGGAGCGAAGGCCCTGAAATTCTTCTTGCCCAGTCTGAACCCGTTCAAGTGGCGGCTGCACGAACTGTTCGCGGCGATGTCGATCACCCGGACGAAGATGTCCAACCCGCTGAACGCCCGGTATTGGAGCGTGGTGCCCTATCTCTTCGGCGAGAGCGAGGCCTGCAAATATACCCTGAAGCCGACGGGTGCGCCGTTCGCGTTCGAGGATCGGACGGGCGCGAACTTTCTCCACGACAACATGGCCAAGTCGCTTGCCCAGGGCGATGCGGTGTTCGACTTCGCGATCCAGCTTCGCGTCACCGGGATGCTGGTCGAGGACCCCACGATCGCCTGGGAGGAGTCGGCGTCGCCCTTCGTCACCGTCGCCCGCCTCACCGTGCCGCGCCAGAGCTTCGATGATCCCGAACGGCTCAGCTTCGGAGAAAACCTGTCCTTCACGCCCTGGCGCGGCCTGGACGCGCATCGGCCCCTGGGCGGGATAAACCGGGTCAGGCGCGCGGTCTACGAGGCGGTCTCCGGGCTACGCCACGCGATGAACGGCGCGGCGAGGGAGGAGCCGACGGCCTAGTCTGGGGTAAGCGCTCTCCCGCCGCCGTACGCTTGGGGAAGACGGTGTCACCCGCTCAAGAACTCCAACAGCTTGCGGCCCGGTACAAAGAAATACCCTCCGCCCCTCGGCGTCACGAAGCGGGAGAGCGGGGCCAGTCTGACCGGCCCATCGCGCGTCGGAATAGTGAAGCCCGCGGAGCAGACGCCGGTGTTCCCGGCCAAGGGATCGCGTTCGCCGCTCAGGCCATGGAAAGTCTCGCTATTGAGCCATGTCTGCTGGACGAACTCGAACTGCCGCTCCAGGTCGCCGTTGAGGCACATGAAGAGCAGGCCGGGCTTCTGCCCGTCTTTCGGCGCGTAACCGCGGCCCACGCGCATGATGCGGTGGCGGTTGGAGATGTCGATCTGATCGCGCGACCCGGGATCCAGGCTGTCGCGCGGATTGGCCCGGCGGATGTGCGCGCCATAGGGGCAGCGCAGGCCCTGAGGATCCTCCGCGCCGAAGAGGTAGTCGTTGTCCGCCGCGTCAGGATCGGCGCCCGCCGGCTTGAGGTTGGCCGGGGTCGAAGGCGAGGCGATCGGGGTGGCCAGACCCCCGGGATTGCTTTCCGGCCGTCGCATCGGATTGGTGGGCGCAAGCGACGGCGCACCGTAGGGCAGGTACGGATTGCGCACGAGGGACGAGCCGTTCGGCCACCGGCCGATCATCTTCGCGCCGATGAAATCCTTGTCGATGACATAGGGCGCGGGAAGCCGCTGGCGCAGCTTTGCCGCCTCCGTCTCGCAGTAGGCCCAGAACGCGTCGCGGTCCTGTTCCAGCTGACGGATCACCAGGAAGGTCCCATTGCGCGCGATCTCGCGCGGGGCCGCGGCGGGGTCGCCGGCGAAGGCGCTCCCGCCGTCGCAGCGGATCGGCAGTCTGTTCTCGGGGTCGAAGGCGGCGTCCATCGTCGGCCCCGGCGGCAGGTTCCCCCGGTTGTCGGGATAGCCCAGCACGAATTCGCCGGCTTCCACGAGATGGATCGGATCGGGTTTTCGCAGACCCTGATAGGTCCCTCGGATCACCGGCTGGGACACGCCGTCGAGGAAGCCGAAGACCTCGTGGACCTCCGCCGGGACCGGCCGCAACGGCAGGACGACGGCGATGCGGTGCCCATGCGCCTCGGCTGACGCGCGGACCTTGGCGGAAAGGGCCGCCACCGCCGCATCGCTGACGCCGTAGATCAACAGCGCCGCGTCGTGCTGCCGATCGGCGCCCCACCACCACTGATCGAGGGTCGCGTCGTCGTCGCCCAGAATGCGCGCGCGACCGGGACCTGTCATGCCGTCGAGGAAGGCGGCGGGGAAGGTCTCCAGGGCCGACGCCGGCAAGCCCGCGCCCGCGAGCGCGCCGGGGCCCAGCGCCAGAGTGATCACCGCGTCGCGCCCGAGGCGTCGACCGTCGTCGAAGGCTACCTCCGGCAAAATTGTTTTCAGCCACCCGCCGATGCCCGCGCGATCGGCGCCCAGATCGACGATCAGGACCTCGCCGTGCTTCATGAAGCCAAGGCCGCCGAAGACGAGGCTCTGGATCTGGTTGCTCTCCAGCTTGGACAGCGGGCGCTGCGAGGAGCCGAACTGCGCCAACCAGGATATCGCCTCCTCGTCGGTCTTGGCCGCCGCGAGGCCTCTTCGCACCGCCGCGTGGGAGCGAATATTGTCGGTGGTGAGGGTGGGATAGGCGGAGTACCAGAACGGCGTCGCCGTCATGCTGTGCCGGGCAAAACGCTTGAACCGCTCGCCGTCGGTGGCGCCAAGTTCGAACAGGTTGCGCGTGACCGGAAACCCCACGCTGTTGGACCATACCGCCGTGAGGCCCGCATGGGCCTTGGTGATGAAGTCCTCCAGATAGCTTTCCCAGCTTCCGCCGAAGTTGGAGAAGAAGACGAAGTCGCGTCCGCCCGGCAGCATCACCCACCGCGCGAAATGGATGGTGCCGATACCGCCCAGATGCCCGGGTTCGAAGCTGCGCGTCGCCATGGCCCCGATCACCCAGAAGACCAGTCTGGTGGTGATCCGTCGCGTCAGGCCGGGCTTCCGCTGGGCGATCGAAACCATGTGGTTCTGGGCGTAGTGGTTCTCGCCCGCCAGCATGTCGCGAAGCGTCTCGCGGCGGGGCGCGCGTGTCTCCACCGGGTCGGTCGTCTCCTTCGCGCGCAGGCTGAAGTAGAGCGCGCTCGCCACGATCACGAGCGGGATGGCGAAGGCGAGGAAGACCTCGAAGCTCCAGCTGAAGGCGACGCCGGTGAAGCGCAAGAGGGCCCATAGCGTATCGCCGAGCGGCAGCCTCGCCGCGAACAGGCTCCAGAGCGCCGCGCCGCCTTGCCACAGGCCGTAGATCACGACGATGGCGAGGGGTATTGCCAGCGGCCAGAGGAACACCTTGGCGAAATCGACGATGAGGGAGCCGATCAGGTTGGCCACGTTCGGCGAGGGCGGGGGAGGCTCCGGCGTTTCGAGCGCCCAGGCGTAGTCGGGGTCGGCGCCGATCGCCGCCCGAACCTGCTTCAACCTGTCGAGCGCGCTGATTGCGCCGCCCTGACGTTCCACCTCGGCCGCGAGACGGTCCCCCAGAACCGCCTCTCGGCGGATCCGGCCGACGCTCATGCCCGGCGTGCCGCAAAAGGGCAGGCCGGTGCGGCCGGTCCAGCCTACGCCCAGGGTGAGGGCGTGGCGGGAAAAGTAGGCTGCGAGATCGGCGCCGGGCTTGGCCGTGGACAGCTCGAAAATCGGCCTCAGGCGCGCTCCGATCCGGTCGGCGACCCGCGCGATAGCCGCGCCCTCGGCGCCGTCGGCGGAGATCTCCAGAACAAGATGGCCGGTCTTGCTCGCCGGATTGGTGGGCGCGATGGCGTGCAGGCTCATGAAATGGATGCCGTCGTCGATATCCAGGCGGTCGAGCGCCGCCTGGATATCCGGCTGCGCCGGATTGCCCATGGCCCGTATCAAGGCCAGGGCGTCGTCGATCCGCTCAACCCCCAGCGGCGCGGCGATCGTCACCATCGAGTGGGTGGAAGGTGGCGTGGACATGGCTATTCCCCCGAAGCCGCCGCGCGTCAGCGAAACGGTGGCTGTCAGAATGGCCTCTGTGCTGTAGCTTGCCAAGTTCGCCCGCCGGCGAAACGGAGTTCGATTTGCGGGACGCGCGGCCATCGTGGCGAAAGAGACCGAGTTTCAGCCGGGCGATGCGCGAGCGGCGCTTGATCCGCGCCTACGCCGCCAACCGCAGCGAGGTCGTGTTCGATCATGACTGGGCCAAGATCGCCTATACCCGGGCCGCGATCGTCAATCGCCTCGTCGCCGAACAACCGGCTGGTCACTATCTGGAGATCGGCTGCGCGGGGAACGAGCTCTTCGACGCCGTGATGGCGGCGGACAAGACCGGGGTCGATCCGATCCGCGGCGGTACGCACCGCATGACCAGCGACGCCTTTTTCGCCGCCAACCCCGCCGCGCGATTCGGGGTGATCTTCATCGACGGTTTGCACCTCTACGATCAGGTGCGCCGCGACCTCGTGAACGCCTTGGCCGCGCTGGCGCCGGGGGGTTGGATCGCCCTTCATGATAGTCTGCCCCGCGACTGGCTCGAGGAACACGTTCCCCAGATCGTGAGCAGCGGTTGGACGGGCGATGGCTGGAAGGTGGCCTTCGAGCTACTTGAAACGGAAGGCGTCGATTTCCGCCTTGTCACCGTCGATCACGGCGTCCTGGTGGTGAAACCCGCGCGGCCGGGCGTCGTCCTCGCCGATCGCCAGGCGCAACTGGCGCCGGCGCGCTTTCGCTACTTCGCCGACAATTTCGCGCGTCTGCCTGTGACCGACTACGCCGGCTTCCTGGCCTGGATCGGATCGATGGGCGGATGAGGTTGCGGAAGCGCTCCCTGACCCTCGCCGGCCATTCGACCTCCGTGGCGTTGGAACCGGAGTTCTGGAGCGCTCTTGAAGCGTTCGCCGCGTCGAGGGCTCTCACCCTTGCCGGCCTCCTCGCCGAACTCGACGCCACCCGTGGCGACCGACCCCTGGCCTCGGCGCTCCGCGTCGAGGCGCTGACATTCGCGCTCCACGGCCAACGCAGAGGTCCGGATCGTGACTGAGGCGCGCGATTGTCGCTAGTGGGTGACTCTGGGCTTCAGTTCGTACTTGCCGGGTTGGAATCTTTCGAAGATCAGCGCGGTGTGGGGGTGGTGGACCGGCTCGTTCGTCTCGTCGATCAGCAGATTCTGTTCCGAAACATAGGCGACGTAGGTGGATAGGTCGGTGTTTTCCGCCAGCAGATGATAAAAGGGCTGGTCCTTTCGCGGGCGAACCTGTTCAGGAATCGCCTGCCACCACTCCTCGGTGTTGGCGAAAACCGGATCGACATCGAAGATCACCCCCCGAAAGGGGAAGACCCGATGCTTGACCACCTGGCCGATTCCGAACTTGGCGATGCGCGCGCCCATGGGACTCCGGTTTTTCCCGACACCGAGACTTTGAATTTAGAGGAGTCCGCGCAGCCATCAAGACCCTCGTCTTTCGTCCGTGCGCGGCGCTTGCTAAGGATCGCGCCCTCGTTCCAAGAGCGGGAGGTGGACGGCGGGGGACCGGAGAACCGATGAGCGAGGCCGCGCAGGAGCCCCAGGACCGCGGGGTCCGCGCCTTTTCTAGAGCGGCGGCCGGCGCGCCGCTGTTCGCGGCCGTGGATCTGGGCACCAATAACTGCCGTCTCCTGATCGCCACGCCCTCGCCCCGGGGCTTCCGTATCGTGGACGCCTATTCGCGCATCGTACGGCTGGGCGAAGGGGTGGACGACAGCGGGCGGCTGGGCGAAGCGGCCATGGAGCGCGCCTTGAGCGCGCTGACGATCTGCGCCGAAAAGATCGGTCGCCGGGGCGTGACGCGGGTCCGCGCCGTGGCCACCCAGGCCTGCCGCGCCGCATCCAATGGCGAGGCCTTCATCGCCAGGGTCGCGCGGGATACGGGCCTGAAACTGAACCTGATCAGTCCGTTGGAAGAGGCGCAGCTGGCGGTCGCCGGTTGCCTCGACCTCCTCGATCGCAAGGCCAAGGCGGCGATCGTGCTCGACGTCGGCGGCGGGTCCACCGAGATTTCCTGGATCGACCTGACCTCTCCGGGCCTGAACGTCGATCCCCGCCGCCTCGCTCACTGGCGCCTGCCGATCCGGGCGACCCATTCGATCCCGCTCGGGGTCGTGACCCTTGCCGAACGCTACCCGGAGGGCGACAACGCCGCCGGTAATTTCCAGGCGATGGTGGCGGACGTCGCGGGGCGGATCGGGGGGTTCGACGGCGCCGAGTCCTTTCGGGAGACCTTCGGGGCGGGAGAAGCCCATCTTGTGGGAACCTCCGGCGCGATCACCAGCCTGGCGGGTCTGCATCTGCGTCTGCCCAAATACGACCGCTCGCAGGTGGACGGTCTGTGGATGACCAAGGCCGATTGCGAAGCGGTGGCCGAGCGCTTGATGGGAATGACGATTCCCGAACGGGCCTTGCAGCCGTGCATCGGCGCCGATCGCGCGGACCTTGTCCTCGCCGGCGCGGCCATCCTCCACGCGGTGCAATCACTGTGGCCGTGCGAGCGCGTGCGCGTGGCCGATCGGGGTCTGCGCGAAGGCTTGCTGCTCTCCCTCATGTCCCGCGAACGCCGCCGGCGTCGGCGATGAGCGAGCCGCCGCGCAAGCGCATGGTCCGTCCGCCGACGGGGGGCACGGACGCCGGGCGCGCCGGGCCAAAGCGGCTCAAGACCGCCAAGGAGCGGACGCCGTCTTCCCAGGCGTGGCTGGAGCGCCAGATCAACGATCCCTTCGTCACCGAAGCCAAGGCCAAGGGATATCGCTCTCGCGCCGCCTTCAAGCTTGCCGAGATCGACGACCGCTTCCGCCTGATCCGCAAGGGCGCGCGGGTGATCGACCTCGGCTGCGCGCCCGGGGGCTGGTTGCAAATCGCCGTCCAGCGCGGCGCGGCGCGCGTCGTCGGGATCGACCTCCTGCCCACCGAGCCGGTTCCGGGCGCTGATATCGTCGAGGGCGACTTCACCGATCCCGGCCAGGGCGGGGCGCTGATCGCCCTCTTGGGCGGCGCGCCGGACCTCGTACTCTCGGACATGGCGCCCAACACCACCGGCCACCGCCAGACCGACCACCTCCGGATCGTCGGCCTCGTCGAGATCGCGGTGGATTTCGCGGTGAGTTGCCTGAGGCCAGGCGGCGCTTTCGTCTCCAAGGCCTTCCAGGGCGGCGAGACGGCGGCCCTGCTCAAGCTGCTGAAAGCGAATTTTTCCGAGGTCCGCCACGTCAAGCCGAAGGCCAGCCGGCCCGAGAGTTCGGAGCTCTATCTGGTGGCGACGGGCTTCAAGGGTCCGTAGAGCACGATGCGATCGGACGGAACGGTCCGATCCTTGAATCGTGCTCTACGCTTTTTAGAGTTGGAGCGTGTTTCGACCGTAAAACCGGATTCCACTTTTATGGAACACGCTCTCGTCGGCGCGGCGAAACTCAGAACGGGATCCTCGGAAATCGCGGACGCCAGACGCCGAGGGCGATGTTGGCGGCGGAAACGGCGATCAGGACCCACAGCGTGTTACGCTCCGACGTAAACAGCCGGGCGACACTCGCCGGGTCGATGGCGGCCGCAATCGCGCCGGCGCCCCGCTTGGCCTCCTCCTGCAGCGGTCCCACCACGTGCAGGGCGCCCTCGAAGATCAATATACCCGTCGCCGCTTTCGCCCAGACCCAGCCGGCGTCGTGGAAGCCTGGTGTCACCGCGACCGACAGCAGGCCCGCGACCACTGTAACGGTCATCGATGGCAGGATGACCCAGGCGGCGACCTTGGCGAGCGCGTCCATCAGGAAGCCGTAGGCTGCCGGGCCGATCGACGGCGAGGCGACCAGCAGCACGACCGCCACGACCGCCATCCCGCCCATCAGCCCGACCGCGCCGACGGTGTGGAGAAATTTGAGAAGGCGTCGCACGGCGTTCCTGGCCTCGGTGGGGCGGAACCGCTTTTTGCGCCAAGCTCGTGAACGTGCAAACGGCGCGCAGCTCAGCGGCCGCGTTTCGACTCAAAAATCCCCGCTCACGAACCTTGGATCGAGCGCTTCGCTGAAAGGGAAATATTGGAAATAAGGCCGGGCCTCGCGGATGGCGCGGCGGGCGGCCGGGCGGCTGATCAGCCGCTCGAAATAGTCCTTCAGCGCCGCATGCGACGGGGCGTAGGGATGAACCGCCGCCGCGTAGAAGAGGGCGGGCGTCGCGGCGCAGTCGGCAAGGCTGAAAGCGTCGTTCGCCGCCCAGGTCCGTTTCACCATCCGCGCCTCGAGCATGGCGTAGGCGGTGTCGAGCATGGCCCTCGCCTCGGCCACGCCGGCTGGATCCTTGCTGTCGGCGGCGCGCATGCGATCCCCCACCAGCCTCTGAACGGGCGTATGGACATAGAGGTCGAAGAAACGGTCCCAGAGCCGCGCCTCGAGACCGGGGTCGCCGTCGGGAATCAGCGCCTCGGCGCCCGGATAGTGGCGTTGCAGATACTCGATGATGATCGTGCTCTCGGCGACCACGGTGTCGCGGGCCAGGTCGCGGAGAAGCGGCATCCTGCCGATCGGCCAATGCTCGACGAACGCGGCGTCATCGGACGGTCTGCCGCCGACCATCTCGAAAGCGAACGGCGTGTCGTTCTCGTAGAGCGGGATCAGCACCTTCCAGCAATATGACGACAGGGGGTGCGCCAAGAGGATCAGTTGGGGATCATGGTCGGACATCTGCGTTTCAGCGACTGAAACTCATCCGAGTTCCTCGATATCCAGCTGCGACACCGCGCGGGCGCCGCCGTTGACGCGCGCGGCGGCATAGTGGCCAGCCGCCACCGCCGCGAGGCAGAGCGCGACCGAGACCGCGACATTCAGCGTTGCCCGACCACCGGCGCCGGCGCGCAAAAGATCGAAGGTCTGCAAACTGAACGCGGAAAAAGTGGTGAAGCCGCCGCAGACGCCCACCATCACGAAGAGCCGCCACGCTTCGGGCGCGGGGAAGCGGCCCTCGGCCAGGGTGAGGGTTCCGAAGGCCCCGATCGCGAAGGAGCCCGCGACATTGATCAGGATCGTACCCCAAGGCAGGGACTGGCTCAGCGGCGCCATGGCCAGCGCCAGTCCATAGCGGCCGAGCGATCCGATCGCGCCCCCCGCCGCGACAGCCAACGCGAATTTCCAGTTCATCGGCCAAACTCCTCGTTCGGGGCCTTTAACACTTCGGACATCGCCCCTATACCCGCCCCGCAAAACGGAGAGTCTCATGGAGATTCGCGAAGGGCTCACCTTCGACGATGTTTTGCTCGAACCCGCCGCGTCCGACGTCATGCCGACTCAGGTCGATACGACCACGCGCTTTACGCGAGAGATCAGTCTCAACATTCCCCTGGTGTCCTCGGCGATGGACACCGTTACCGAAAGCCGTCTGGCGATCGCCATGGCGCAGTCGGGGGGCATGGGCATCCTTCACCGCAATCTGACGGTGGAAGAGCAGGCCGATCAGGTGCGGGAGGTCAAACGCTACGAGAGCGGGATGGTGATCAATCCGCTCACGATCAATCCCGAGACCACGCTCAAGGAAATCCGCCAGATCAAGGCTAAGCGCCACATCTCCGGCTTCCCGGTGGTGGATGGCGCGGGGAAGCTCTGCGGCATTCTCACCAATCGCGACATGCGTTTCGAGCGTTCGGACGAGGCGACCGCGGCGTCCTTGATGACCAAGGACAGTCTGATCACCGTGCGCGAGGGAGTCTCTCAGGAAGAGGCCCGCGACCTGCTGCGGCGGCACAAGATCGAGCGGCTCATCGTCGTCGATGACGACCACCGCGCCGTCGGCCTGATCACCGTCAAGGACATGGAGAAGGCCGAGGCCCACCCTCACGCCGCCAAGGACTCCAAGGGTCGCCTGCTCGTCGGCGCCGGGTCCACCGTCGGCGACGTGGGTTTCGAGCGCTCGCTGGCCCTGATCGACGCCGGTGTCGATGTGATCGTGATCGACACCGCCCACGGCCACTCCCGCCAGGTCGGCGAAGCGGTGCGGCGCCTGACGCGGGAGACCAACCGCGTCCAGATCGTCGCCGGCAATGTCGCGACCTATGACGGCGCGCGGGCCCTGATCGACGCCGGGGCGGACGCGGTGAAGGTAGGCATCGGGCCGGGATCGATCTGCACGACGCGGGTCGTCGCCGGCGTCGGCGTGCCGCAATTCACCGCCATCGCCGAGGCCGTCCGCGCCGCGATGGGTTCGGGGGTCCCGGTCATCGCCGATGGCGGGATCAAGTTTTCCGGCGATCTGGCCAAGGCCATCGCCGTCGGGGCCTCCAGCGCCATGCTGGGCTCGATGTTCGCCGGGGTGGATGAAGCGCCGGGGGAGGTCTTTCTCTATCAGGGCCGCTCCTACAAGGCTTATCGCGGCATGGGATCGTTGGGCGCCATGGCCAGGGGCAGCGCCGACCGCTACTTCCAGAAGGAGGTCGAGGACGCGATGAAACTGGTGCCAGAGGGTATCGAGGGTCAGACGCCCTACAAGGGGCCGATCCACCCGGTGATTCATCAACTCGTCGGCGGGCTTCGCGCGGCGATGGGCTACCTGGGGGCGAAGGACATCGCCTCGTTCCAGGCGGTGGCGCGCTTCGTCAGGATCACCGGCGCGGGTCTGCGCGAGAGTCATGTGCACGACGTGATGATCACCCGGGAAGCGCCGAACTACCCGACCTCGGTCTGATTTCCGCCCTATTTTGTAAAGCGTTGTCAACTTCCCCCGGAAGCGGTTTTCCGCGAGCGGCTTTCCCTGTAACCATCGCTAAAAGCTGAATGGAAACAGGAGTTTACAATGCTTGACAAGTTCGGTCCCGCGAAGGGACTTGGGATTTCGCTTGCGGCCGGCGCCGCCGTGCTTGTCGGCGCCAGCGCCGTTTCGGCCACCACCGTGAACGTCACGTCCGGCGGGATCTATCAGCCTGGCACGATCACGGTCGCGGGCCCTGGGCTGAACTCCAACGAATTTTCGTCCGCTCTCGACCTGACGGCGACGCTCGGCGCCGGCCCGCAGGTGCACACGCTCTACACCTTCTGTGTCGACCTCTTTCATTCCATCAATGTCGGCTTCGACAATGCCCACGACATCGTCACCGGCGCGGGCGACGCTCAACTCGCCTATGCGCCGCCGCTGGTCTACCATATCGCGGCCTTGACGGTGGATTCCAACGGCCCGATTTCGGGCGTCAGCGGCTCTCTGCTGACGGCGACGCAGATTGCGGAAATCGGCGGTCTCGCGAACCTCGGCGGCCAGTTGATCGCCACTGACGCGTCCGATCTCTCGAACAAGCTTGCCGCCGTTCAAGGCGCGATCTGGGACATCGAATATCCCGCCTATTCCGTCAGCGCGCCCAATTCGACCGTGCAAAACTATCTGCTCGGCTATGTCGCCAACGCCTACGCCGGGCGCAGTCTCAGCCCGGTCTATGCGATCTACGGGCCGAACGGCCAAGGTCTGATCCCGACCGGCGGCGTGCCGGAACCGGCGACCTGGGCGGTCATGCTGGTGGGCTTCGGCCTCGCGGGCGCGACCCTGCGTCGCCGCCGCGCGCTCGCGTCCATCTGAGCGTTCTCTCGCCGCTTGAACCTCGCCGACCCCTCGCGTAGCGAAAGGGTTTCGGCGGGATAGTCCTGGATCATGCGCGACGGCGGACGGCTGGCGGCGGCAATCGGCGTCCTGGGCGACATCGCGACGCGTCACCGCCCGGCCAAACTTGCCCTGAAGGGGTGGGGGCTCGACGCCCGCTACGCCGGCGCGAAGGATCGGGCCTTCGTCTCCGGTCTGGTGATGGATGTCCTGCGTCGGCGCCGCTCCCTCGCCTGGATGATGGCGGACGACAGCGACCGAGCCGCCGCTATCGCGGCGCTGGTCGTTCTCTGGGAATGGCCGCTCGACCGTCTGGCCGTCGCCGCCGAAGATCCGCACGGCCCAGGCGCCCTCACCGAAGTTGAACGCGCCCGCCTCGCGGCGCCGCCCTCCCTGGTCGACGCCCCCGCGCCCGTTCGCGGCGACTACCCCGACTGGTTGGACCCGATGATGGCGCGGGCTTTTGGTGACGCCCGGGCCGAGGCGGGCAGGGCGTTGGCGGTGCGCGCGCCCGTCGACCTGCGGGTGAATACGCTGAAAACCGATAGGGCCAGGGCCGCCAGGGCGCTCGCGCCATTTCATCCTTGGCCCGTGGACGGCGCGCCCGACGCTTTACGAATCGCGCCGCCGCCCGCGAGCGATCGGGCGGCGCCCGTGGAAACGGCGCCGGAATTCGAGAAGGGATGGTTCGAAATCCAGGATGTCGGTTCGCAGCGCGCCGCCGCCCACGCCGGCGAAATCCGCGGCCAGCAGGTCCTCGATTTTTGCGCCGGCGGTGGCGGTAAGACCCTGGCCCTGGCTGCGGCGATGGCCAATACCGGCCAGCTCTACGCCTACGACTCCGACGCCAGACGCCTGACCGACACGGTGCGACGCGCCCAGCGCGCCGGGGTGCGCAATCTCCAGATCCGCTCTCCCATTCACCCGGATGTCCTGGCGGATCTGACCGGCAAGATGGATCTGGTGTTCGTCGATGCGCCCTGCACCGGGTCGGGGACCTGGCGTCGCCACCCGGACACGAAATGGCGCCTCACGCCGGAACAGCTCGCGCGGCGGCTAGCCGACCAGGACGCGGTGCTGGACGCCGCCTTGCCGTTCGTCAGACCCGGCGGGCGAATGATCTACGTCACCTGTTCGGTGTTTGCCGAAGAGAACGAAGACCGCATCGCCGCCCTTCTGGAGCGCCATGGCGCGCTCGAGCTTACGACATCGGTCAGGGCGGACTGGATGAGCGATGGCGACGACGGGTTCTACGTCGCCGTCCTGCGCGCCAAGACCAATTAGCCGACGACGTCGCGGCCGAGGGATTCTCGGGGCCATCGCCGAAACACTCGCCTGGGCGCGGGCTACGTTGGGTATCGGCCTGAACAGCCCGGCGGCGCCGCCGGGCGGCCACGGGGGTCGCCTCTCGAAAAGCGACCCCCGTTTTTCAGTGTCTAAGCTAGGCTCAGCGCACCCAGCCGCACACGCGGCGGTGATGACGCCACGAGCAGGCGCGATGACCATGCCGCCAGCCGCCATCGTAACGACGATCTCCGTCGCGCCAGTCGCGATGGTCCCCGTCACGACGGTCGCCATACTGCCGATCGCCGCCCTGGCGGTCGCCGCCCTGGCGGTCGCCATACTGCCGGTCGCCGTACTGGCGATCCCCACCCTGCCCATCGCCTATCCGATGGTCGCCCATCTGGCGATCGCCGTCGCGGCTGTCGCCGGGGGCGTAGGGCCGCGAGAGGTCATGAGTGGAGCCACCCGGAGGTCCGGGAACATAGGTGGCCTGCGCCAAGGCGCCGCCGGCCAGGATGCTTAGCGCCAGGGCGCCGCTTAAAAGTCTCTTCATTCAGTCTTCTCCCGTATCGACGCGACTTCCGCGTCGCGGAAACGCACAGAGCGCCCCGCGGTGTGAGCGGCAGGTGAACGGACAAAGGCTTCAGGCCGGTCGCCGGTTCCGTCTCACCGCGCGCGTGGATGACCTCCCCTCGATTCTCGACTAACTGAAGCCATGCCGAGCCCCGACAACGCCTCACGCCATGCCCCTGTCCTGATCGTGGACTTCGGAAGCCAGGTCACCCAACTCATCGCCAGGCGCCTGCGCGAGAGCGGGGTCTATTGCGAGATCCATCCGTTCGACAAGGCCGAGGCGGCGATGACCGCCCTGAAGCCCGCCGCGATCATTCTCTCCGGCGGTCCCGCCAGCGCGGGGGAGGTGGACAGCCCCGCCGCGCCACAGTCCGTTTTCGATGCTGGCGTCCCCGTGCTCGGCATCTGCTACGGCGAGATGACCATGTGCGCCCAGCTCGGCGGCGCGGTGGAGGGCGGCCACGCCCGGGAGTTCGGCCGCGCCGAAATCCACAAGCTCTCGCCGACCCCCCTGCTCGAGGGCCTGGCCGACGACGAGCCGGTGTGGATGAGCCACGGCGACGTCATCACCGCCATGCCGCCGGGCTTTGAGGTCGCGGCCACCTCCAGCGGCTCGCCCTTCGCGGTGATCGCCGACGAGGGCCGGCGGCTTTATGGCGTGCAGTTCCACCCCGAGGTCGCCCACACGCCGCGTGGCGCGCTGATCCTGCGCAACTTCACCCACCGCATCGCCGGCCTCACCGGCGACTGGACCATGGCCGCCTTTCGCCAGGAGGCCATCGCCCGCATCCGCGCCCAGGTCGGCCAGGGGAGGGTGATCTGCGGCCTCTCGGGCGGCGTGGACTCGTCAGTCGCGGCGGTGCTGCTGCACGAGGCGATCGGCGACCAGCTCACCTGCGTCTTCGTCGACACCGGCCTCTTGCGCCACAACGAGGCCGCCGAGGTCGTGAGACTGTTCCGCGACCACTACAACATCCCCCTGATCCACGTGGACGCCGGGACTGAGTTCCTGGGCGCCCTGGCCGGGGTCTCCGAGCCGGAGGCCAAGCGCAAGACCATAGGCCGGGTCTTTATCGACATCTTCGACCGCGAGGCCGCCAAGATCGAGGGCGCCGAGTTCCTGGCCCAGGGCACGCTCTATCCAGACGTTATCGAGAGCGTCTCACCTACCGGCGGCCCCAGCGCGGTGATCAAGAGCCACCACAATGTCGGCGGCCTACCCGATCAGATGAAGCTGAAGCTGGTCGAACCCCTGCGCGAGCTCTTCAAGGACGAGGTCCGCGCCCTCGGCGTCGAGCTCGGCCTGCCCCCCGCCTTCGTCGGCCGCCACCCCTTCCCCGGCCCCGGCCTCGCCATCCGCATCCCCGGCGAAGTGACGCGCGAAAAGGTCGCCACCCTGCAACAGGCCGACGCCATCTACCTCGACGAGATCCGCAAAGCGGGCCTCTACGACGCCATCTGGCAAGCCTTCGCCGTGCTGCTGCCTGTGAAAACGGTCGGGGTGATGGGCGACGCCCGGACCTACGAAGACGTTCTGGCGCTGAGGGCGGTCACCAGCACGGACGGCATGACCGCCGACGTCTTCGAATTCCCCTGGAGCGTGCTGACCCGCGCCGCGACGCGGATCGTCAACGAGGTGCGGGGGGTGAACCGGGTGGTCTACGATGTGACCAGCAAGCCGCCGGGGACGATCGAGTGGGAATGATTCGGGGCCATTTATGGCTATCGCGATCAATCGTCCTTCCCCGATCAAGTAATTGAAATAAAAGGATAAACTCTCGCGATCTATCGGGGTCATTCGCGGTCAAGCGAAAGG
>JBBRLN010000001.1:0-583277 GCA_038231315.1 Caulobacterales bacterium | reverse complement strand
TGGTCGACCTCCAGACCGCCATCAACCTATACGTCGCCGAGCACAACCAGAGCCCACGTCCCTTCACCTGGACCGCAGACCCTCAACGCGTCCTCGCCGCCGTCGCACGAGGGAAGCAAACGTTAGAGTCGCTCCACTAGAGCGTGTTCCGTAAAAGTGGAATCCGGTTTTACGGTCGGACCACGCTCCAATTCAAAAAGCGTAGAGCACGATCCAACGATCGGATCGTTGCGTCCGATCGCATCGCGCTCTAGGCGGCCGGCTCCGCGCCGCGCCCGCGCAGCCAACGCGCCAGCGCCGTGAACGTCAGGCTCTGGGCCGACACGGAAAAGACCACGACGACAAAGGTCATCCCGAGCACGGTGTCACGGTATGGGCCAGCCGGAAGCGAAAGAGCCAGGGCCAGGCTGATCGCGCCGCGCAGGCCGCCCCAGGTCAGCACGAGCGCCGCGCCGCGCTCCTCGTGTCGCAGGCGGAAATAGACCGCCCATGGCAGGACGACGATCAGGCGCGCCAGCACCGCCAACACCGTCGCGGCGGCCCAAAGGCCGATCTCGTCGAACTCGAAGGGCAGGACGAAGACCTGCAAGCCCAGAAGCAGAAAGAGCACCGCGTTGAGGATCTGATCCACAAGATCCCAGAAGCCCTCGACATAGCGGCGGCTCTGCTCGCTCATCGACCTCTTGATGCCGAACTCGCCCATGATCATGCCCGCGGCCGCGGCGGCGATCGGTCCGGAAAAGTGAAGGAGGCCCGCGCTCACGTACACGCCCAGCGCCAGCGCCAGCGTCGCGGTCACCTCCACCACGAAGTCGTCGATCGCGCGCATCAGCATGGCGACGAGCCAGGCCGAAGCCGCGCCGAGGACGAGGCCGCCGCCAGCTTCGAGGAGAACCGAGCCGGCGGTCTGCGCGGGATGCGGCGCCGTCCCGCTGACGGCGAAGACCAGCGCCGCCGTGAAGACCACGACCCCGACGCCGTCGTTGAAAAGGGCCTCGCCTTGCAGCACCGCGCCCAGTCGCTTGGAAACCGCGCCGCTGCGCATCGCTCCAAGCACGGAGATCGCGTCGGTGGGGCTGATGAGCGCCCCGAAAGCCAGGGCCCAGGGCAGCGTCAGTTGCAGGTGCAGGAGCCTCGCCGCCTCCCAGACGCCCAGACCGACCAGGGCGGTGGAAACCAGCACGCCCACGGTCGCGAGGGTCCAGACCGCGACCCGGCGGCGTTGCAGTTCCCTAAGATCGACCTGCATCCCACTGGCGAAGAGGAGCAGGCCGAGAAGATAATCGAGCACCGTGTCCGAGAAATTCAGCGAGCCGACCATGGAGCGCACATCGTTGAAGCCCCAAAACGGGCCGATAAAGGTTTGCGCCGCCAACAGCACCCCGGCCGCGACGATCCCGGCGCCCAGCATCGCCACGCTGGAGGGCAGGCGCGCGAACTTCAGGTTCAGCCAGCCGATGGCCGAAATCAACGCGAGGAAGATCGCGGACGCCTGGATCAGGGACATGCTGAAGGGATCCGCGAGGGCCGTGTCCGCTCCTCAAACAGATTTTCAGGCCGGAGTCTTGGCAACCTTCGAGCAATCGATCTTCGCGCACAGCCGACGCATCATGTCCTGCCGCATCTCGGGCATCAGCTCCGCCATCATCGGTCCGATCGCGGACGACATTTCCGCGGACTTCGCCACGATCTTTTGACCGATCGGGCTTTCGTAGAACTTCAGGATTTGCTCGAGCTCCTCGGCGCTGAACTTGTCGGCGATTAGGTCGACGGCTCGCGCTTTCAACTTGGGCTCTATGTCGTTGGACGATCCTTCCGCCGCGTCGGCGAGCGCGTCGCGAAACGCTTGAGGGAGCTCCGAAGCGCCGTTTCCGTACTGCGCGAGGATCGCGGGGACGATCAAAGTCACGACCCGGCGCATAGTCTCGTCGAAATGCACGGCGTCGAAATAGCGCCTCGCCAAGTCGCGCCTATGCGCCAGACCGGCGTCCGGCGTGTTTTGAGCCGCCGCCGAGGACGCGACGAGCGCCGCGAGAAGCCAAGCCACAGCGAGGGGTTTGATTTTCATCATGGCGTCCACCTGAAGGGTTTGCGTCACGATCGACTGGATCGCGCTGACGACCCTTGCCCTCGGTCGCCTTTTCCCCTATCAGCGCCCGCTTCGCAATGAAGAGCGGTCACTTCGCGGACCATCAAAGGGCGTGGGGTTCACCCGCGCCGCCGCAAAGCTGATCCATCGTTCCGCCGCGCCGTTCCGAGCGCGAGGGGACGCCGCTCTTCTCATCGGAAAGGATACCCATGCCATCCTACGAGCACGTGCTGATCGCGCGTCAGGACATCTCGCCCGCCCAGGCCGAGACCCTCAATGAAGAACTCAAGGCCCTCATCGAATCTCTCGGCGGCCATATCGGCAAGATCGAGTATTGGGGCCTGCGAAACCTGACCTATCGCGTAAAAAAGAACCGCAAGGGTCACTACTCCCTCCTCGCCATCGACGCGCCCGCTCCGGCGGTGAAGGAGATGGAGCGGCAGATTTCCCTCAACGAGGACGTGCTGCGCTTCCTCACCATCCGCGTCGAGACGCTGGACCTTGAACTCTCCCCCATCCTCGCCCGCCGCGACCGCGAGCGCGAGCGGCGGTTCGAAGACGTTCCAGCCGTCTGATCCGCGCCCCCATTCGAAGAGAAGATATCATGAGCGACGAAACCTCTACATCCGAAGGCGGCGGCGGCCGGCGAAACTTCATGCGCCGGCGCAAGGTCTGCCCGTTCAGCGGCGAGAACGCGCCGAAGATCGACTACAAGGACGTGAAGCTGTTGCAGCGCTATGTCTCCGAGCGCGGCAAGATCGTGCCCAGCCGCATCACCGCCGTCTCGGCTCTGAAGCAGCGGGAGCTGGCCCGCGCGATCAAGCGCGCCCGCTTCCTCGCCCTGCTCCCCCACGTCGTGAAATAGGGAGCGCGAGCGCCATGAAAGTCATCCTGCTCGAACGCGTGGAACGCCTCGGCGCCCTTGGCGACACCGTCACCGTGAAGGACGGGTTCGCCCGCAACTTCCTCCTGCCCCGCGCCAAGGCCCTGCGCGCGACCAGCGCCAATATGAAGGTGTTCGAGGGTCAGCGCGCCGAGATCGAGAGCCGCAACGCCACCGCCAAGGCCGGCGCGGCCAAGGCCGGCGAAAAGCTCGACGGCACCAGCTATGTCATGATCCGCCAGGCCGGCGACACCGGTCAGCTCTACGGCTCGGTCAGCGGTCGCGACGTCGCCGACGCGGTGGGCGCCGAGGGCGGCAAGATCGACCGCGCGATGGTCGTGCTCGACAAGCCGATCAAGACCCTGGGCGTCCATGCGATCAAGGTCCGCCTCCATCCGGAGGTCCTCGTCACGGTGAACATCAACATCGCCCGGAGCACCGACGAAGCCGAACGCCAGGCCAAGGGTGAAGACGTCATCGCCAGCCAGTTCGACGAAGACCGCGCCACCGACGCCTCCGCCGCCGCCGACATGCTCGAAGGCGGCGCCGGCAGCCACGAGAGCTTCGGCCGGGACGACTAAAGGCGCGGGTTGACAGACGCCGTGACGTGGAATTCCCACGGCGCGGCGCCGTTCAGCCGATAGCATTCAATCTCAAGTCTCCGGCCGACGAGTCAGCGACGGTCAAAGCGTTCACCCAGGATGAAAGCCGCGTCGGCCAGCGTCCTGCGATCGAGGATCGCGCTCATCTCATCCCGAACGCCCGCCATCACCGCGTGAAGCGCGCAGGCCGCTTGGTCCGGGCAGTCCTCGCAGCGGCGGTAGAAGTTGCGGCTGGCGCAGGAAATCAAGGCTATCGGACCGTCCGTTAGTCGGATCACCTCGCCGAAGCTGATCGCGTGGGCAGGCCGCGCCAGGCGATAGCCGCCAGACCGGCCGCGCGTGCTCTCGACAAGTCCGGCGCGGCGCAGATCGGCCATGATCGCCTCGAGATACTTCGCCGGGATCTGTTCGTCGCGCGCGATGACGGCGACCCCGACAGCGGCGTCCTTACCCCGGCTGAGGCGCAAAAGCGCCTTGAGCGCGTATCGCGCGCGTTGCGAGAGCATCCTGACGCCACCTTGGCCGGCCATCCCGGTCGCGCCGGGCCCTATCAAGAAATCTAAACCCTGGCGAAGATTATTCCTACTCGGCGACTAGGAGTTTTTTCGACTATCCCTTAAACCCAAATGGGGACCCCACTATGCTAGCGCCTGAAGAATCGCGCGGAATTGCAACCGTCGCCGCGCTGGCCGCCTTGATGAGCGGCGTGGCCCCGGCGGCGTTTTCACAAGCCGTCACCACCGCGCCGGCGCGACCAAGCGGCATCAGCCAGGAACAGGCGCTCGCTCTGGCCGCGCGCCTGGACGCGTTGGAGAAACGCAATGACGAGCTGGAAGCACAGATCAACGATCTGAAGACCCAGACAGCCGGTTCCGAGCAAATCATCCGGCAGGCCCAGGCGGCTCAGCCCACCGTCAGCCTCCCCTCGGGTCGGCCCACCTTCAGCTCGGCGGACGGGAATTTCAAATTCGCCGTACGCTCCGTCGTTCAGTTCGACGCCGCACACTACTCGGAGACCCCGCGGACAGCCGCCAACGACCTCGGTTCCGGCACGAACTTCCGACGCGCCCGCCTCGGTATCGACGGTTCCGCGTTCAAGGATTGGAACTACGCGATATGGGGCGAGTTCGGGGGGACGGGCGGCGAGTCGCCGATCCTCAACCAGGCCTACATCGAGTATGCGGGTTGGAGGCCTCTGGGCTTGACCGAGCCTGTTCGCCTTCGCGTGGGAGCTTGGGCGACGCCTTCGGGGCTCGAAGACGCCACGGTGAACACCGAAGAGCTCTTTCTCGAGCGCCCCGCGGTGGCCGAACTCGTCCGCGGCTTCGCGACGGGCGACGGCCGCACCGGCGTGGGCGTAACCGCTCGGGGCGCTCGCTGGTACGTATCGGGGCTGCTTTCCGGCAAGGTGGTGGGCGTGCCGTCGACACCGGAATTTGACCAGCAATCCGGCTTCGCCACTCGCGTCGCCTTCAACCTTCTCCACGGGGCCGACCACGATGTGCATATCGGCGGTACGATCCAGGGCATCCTCGATCCCGCCGACACGGTCGCCGGTCCTGTTTCAGGACGGGCGGTCCGGCTGCAGGAACGCCCGGAACTGCGGGTCAGCGGCACGCGGCTCGTGGACACCGGCTCGATCGTTTCGCGCGGTCTGACCGCCTATGGGGTGGAAGGCGGCGCCAGTTGGAAAAACGTCTACGGGGCCGGCGAGTATTACCGCATCGACGTCAACCGGGGAGCGGCGGCCCCGGCCGTCTCGCCGTTCGATCCGTCCTTCTCGGGGTGGTACGTCCAGGGCGCCTGGGCGATCACGGGCGAGCATCACGCCTGGAGCAACGCCAGCGGCGGCTTCCTCGGCCTGCGCCCATCCAAGGTCTTCGATCTGAAGCGGGGCGGCTGGGGAGCCTGGGAAGTCGCGGCCCGCTATAGCGTACTGAACCTCAACGACCACGCGGGCGCACTAGGCTCCGTCACCCCGACGGGGGGTATCCGCGGGGGCGAACAGAAGATCACGACTCTCGGGCTTAACTGGTACCCCAACACCGTCGTCCACTTCCTGCTCGACTATCAGTGGGACCGGGTGACCCGGCTTAACGCCGCGGGCGGCGCCATCGGCGAGGACGCGGACGTCGTCTCGTTCCGCTCGCAATTCGCATTTTGATCCAGCGCACGGAAACGACCCATGAGCTCTAACCTCTTCACACGACGCGGCCTCGTGACCGCCGGCGCGGCCCTTGGCGTCGGCGCGGCCGCCGCGCCGCTGCTGCTGGCCGGCCAGACCCAGGCGCAGAGCAGGACGGTCACGCTTCTAAACGTCAGCTACGATCCCACGCGCGAGCTCTACAAAGACATCAACGCGGCGTTCGGCGCCTACTGGAAGGCCCGAACCGGCGAAGTCATCGACATCAAGCAGAGCCATGGCGGATCGGGCAAACAGGCTCGCTCGGTGATCGACGGTCTGCAAGCCGATGTCGTCACGTTGGCGCTCGCCGGCGACATCGATGAGATCGCGGCGCGCGCGAAACTGCTGCCGGCGAACTGGCAATCGCGCCTCCCCAACAATTCGACGCCCTACACCTCGACCATCGTGTTCTTGGTGCGCAAGGGAAACCCCTGGAAGATCAAGGACTGGCCGGACCTGATCAAGCCCGGCGTCGGGGTGATCACCTCCAATCCCCAGAGCTCCGGCGGCGCGCGCTGGAGCTATTTGGCGGCCTACGACTATGCGCGCCGCCATGGCGGGGACGCCGCCGCCAAAGATTATATCAGTCGGCTGTACAAAAACGTGCCGGTGCTCGGCGCGGGCGCCCGGGACGCCACCACGACGTTTGCTCAACGCGGACTGGGCGACGTTCTCCTGTCATGGGAGAATGAGGCCTACCTGACGATCGACGAATTTGGGCGCAACTTCGATATCGTCTATCCGTCGAGCTCCATTCTGGCCGAGCCGCCGGTGGCCCTGATCGACAAGAATGTCGACCGACACAAAACCCGGGTCCAGGCGACCGGCTATCTCAACTTTCTGTACAGCCCGCTCGCCCAGGACATCATCGGCAAACACCATTTTCGCCCACGTGAAGCGGCCGCGGCGGCGAAGTATTCCGCCAGCTTCCGGCAGATGCCGTTGGCGACGATCGATCAGACCTTCGGCGGCTGGAAGCGGGCCACGGCGATCCACTTCGCCGATGGCGGACTGTTCGACCAGATCTACAAACCGAGCTAGCCTCTGGGATCTTCGCCCCGATCGCTCCGCACGGCGCCCCGGAACTCACGCGGCGTCCCGGTCGGCGGCGGAAACCCGGTGGGGTTATTCTAGGGCTGCGCGGGGAACTCCAGCTTGCTGGTGTCGTAACCCAGCGCTTTGGCGCGCGACACCAGTCTCTCGACTTCAGCACGGCCGATCCTCGGGTCGCGGGTGTAAATCCAGAGATTTTTGAACGCCGGATCCGCGGAAATGAACCAGCTGTAGTCCTCCCCGTGGTCGAGGATCCAATAATCCCGCCCTAGAGGGAGAAACCCGAACACCTTATAGCTGACGTGAAGCTTGGTATTCATACCTGGATCGAGGATCTTGCCGGGGCCACCGATGGCTTTTTCCTTGCCGGTGGGCGTCTTGTCTTGACAAGTATCACGCACATTAACGCGCGTGGCGGAGATCTTGGTGTAGGTCGTCGCGCCGGCAACGCAGCCATCGGTCAGTTTCATGGGCGTACGCCCGATCTCCGCCCAGCGTCCGGAGAAGAGCTTGTCGGCGTCCACTCGCGCGGTGGGAGAAGGCGCGGCGGCCTTTCCTGTCATAGCGGCCACGGCCGTCACCGATAGAGCGGCCAACGCCAGCCCGCCCAGACCAGTCAGCCACAGTTTACGGTTTGTCATACAAATTGAACTCCTATTGAGCGGACACAACGGACCGGCCGCGACGGTGTTCCGCTGGGGAGATCGCGGGGCGTCCCCGCGCGGGCGGGGGCTGGTGGCGGTCTCGACGCCACGGGCTTCGACGGGTTTCGACAGGCCGACACGGCCTTGGCGGTTGACCAAACCGCCGGGGGGATCGATCCTCGCGACATGGTCGCCAAAATGGGCTGCGGGTTGACACAGGGGGTGTTCGCGGTCGCCTTGCTGTCAGCGGTAGCCGTCTGCGCCCAGGCCGGACCGGTCGATTTCGGCGCGCAAAAGGTGGTGGCCACCGCTTCGGACGGCGCGTCCCGCACCTGGACCGCGGCGTCGATGGACGCGGACTCCTTCGCCGAACTTCGCTACTCCTCCGACCGGCGCTATTTCGGCTTCGAGGTTCTGCGGAACAGCGAGGCCAACGCCTATCCCTACGCTGGGGAGGTCTTCATTGTCGGTCCAACCACAGAGTTGCGCCTGACCACCGACACGTCGGTGTTGAGTTGGACTTTCGCGGGTAAGCGAAGAGCCAGACTATGCGCCGGGTCCCTCCACGGTCATGTAACACCGAATTGCAATATTTACCAATTGCCAGAATAGCTTGAGCCGCTGGTTTTCGATGCGTGGAGCCATTGACAGCCAATCATCGGCTGGACTACGGCCAAGCTTATCCTGAAGGCGCCGTGAACTTCTTTTCACGGTGTCGGGATGAAACAACTTTACTCTGAACGCGGCGGTAACGGCCGTTCGGTCAGGATCGGCGATGAAATGGAAGGACGAGATGATGAATAGTTCCCGCGTCCTGACAATGCTTCTTCGCTTTGGTAAGGATCGCGCGGGTGCGACGACCACGGAATATGGTCTTCTATTGATATTCGTCGTTGCGGTGATCGTTGCTTCGATTACCGCGCTTGGCGTCGTCATCACGGGCTTTTTCCAGGCCGCCGTGTTGTCGCTCAACGCCTGAGCCGACTCTTCGAGCGCCGAAGCCCGCTATTTTTGGAAGCACGATCGCGGTCCGCGGCTGGAGGTCCGGGCTCGGCCGGATGCCGCCGGCAAACCGCGCGCCCTTCGCGCCGCAGGGTCATCCGGTTCACGCCACATTCACCCTCACGGGGACACTTAACCTCGGAACGAATTCGCTATATCACCGCCGCCTCGCCACTATTTTGGAGTACACGAAAACATGTCCACGATGAAAAGACCCGCCTCGCGGCGCGCCGTCCTCGCCGGCGTCGGCGCCTTGGCGGCGACCCCGCTGTTGGTGGGATCAGGCTCGGCCCTGGCCGCCGGAACGCTGCCCAAGGCCAACGCGAAATACCAAGAGAAGCCGAATGGCGCGAAGCAGTGCAGCAAGTGCCTCTATTTCCTCCCGGGCGCCAATGCCACGGCGCTAGGTCAGTGCAAGGTGGTCGCCGGTCCAATCTCCCCGAACGGGTACTGCTCGCTTTACGCGCCCAAGCACGCGTAATTCGGTCCGGGGCCGCCACGCGCGGCCCCGTGCCGAGACTTGATCTCATTTGACAATTTGGCCGTAGCCCCGCCGCCCTCGTCCGCCTAGATCAGGCGTGTCAGGGGACACTCGGGGAATGAAAGAGGCGACGACTGCATCCGAACCAGCCCGCCTTCGTTTGCTGGGCCGTTTTCGACTGAAGACCGCTTCCGGCGTTGCGGTGGACCTGCCCGTGCGTCGGGGCCGCGGATTGCTGGCCTTCCTGGCGTTGACGGCGGATCACGTCGCCAGCCGCGAACAACTTTGCGGACTGCTCTGGAGCGAGCGCGGCGAGACTCAGGCCCGGGCCAGCCTGCGCCAGTGCCTGCTCGATCTGCGCGGCGCGCTTGCCGAGAGTGGCCTCGACCTTCTCGACATTCAGCGCGAAGCGGTGGGCCTCAAGCGAGGCGCGATGCTTACCGATTGCGATAAGGTCGAGGCGGCCTTGCGCGAGGACGTCGAGACGCTCCTCGCCCGACTGAACGCGATGGGCGCCTATCGGCTGCTCGACGATCTCGAAATCGACGGCCTTTTCCAGGACTGGCGCGAGGAGACCCGGGCGCGCTTCGACCGCGTCGTGGCCACGGCCGTGGCAACCCGGCTGAGCGCGCTCGAAGCCCAGGGCGACTGGGTCAAGGCGCGGATGCTGGCGGACGCCTACCTTCCCCGCGACCGCTTGGACGAAACCGTTGTGGCCACGGCGATCCGCGCCGAGATCGCTCTGGGCGCGACCGGGGCCGCCCATCGCCGGTTCCAACTTCTGGAGTCGGCGCTGTTCAAGGAACTCGGGGTGTCGCCGGGCGCGGTGGCGCGCGAGGCGCTCAACACCACGGCGGCCCGCCTGTCGAGAGCTGACGAGCGCCCAGCGTCGAGCGGCGCCTCGCCCACCTCACTCGCCCGAGAAGGGACCGCGGGCAGTCGGCCGTCTCTGGCGGTGCTCCCCTTCACAAACCTCTCGCGGCTGCCGGAGGATGAGGTCTTCGCCTTCGGTATGGTCGAGGACATCATCGACGCCCTTTCCCGAGGGGTTGAGGTCCGGGTGCTGGCCAGTTCCGCCACGGCCCGGTTCCGCATCGATGGCGTGACCGACCTCAAGTCCATGGCGAGGGAGCTGTCGGTCCGCTACGCGCTCGAAGGCAATGTTCGCCGGGTGGGCGAGACCCTGCGGGTCAGCACCCAGCTGGTGGAAACCGACAGCGGCCGCGTGGCCTGGAGTCAGCGTTTCGACCGCCCGATCGCCCAGCTCGCGGAACTGCAGGAGGCTCTCGTCATGGAGGTGGCGGCGCGCTTGCGCACCCAGGCCCACCGCCTGGAAATCGAGCGGGCATTGCGCAAGGTCGGCGATATCACCGCCTGGGAGGCGAACATGCGCAGCATGGCCGCCTTTCGAAAGATGACCGCGACCTCCTTTCTCACCGCGATCGCCGAGGCGAAACGCGCGGTTGAACTGGCCCCCGACTACGGCTCGGCGGTCGGCTTGCTCAGCCAGACCCAAGCGGTGCTCTATAACCAGACCATGGCGGACGACCCTGTCGAGGTCGCGCGCATCCGCGCGCTCGCCGAACGCGCCATCGCGCTGGAGCCGGATGGTTCGGTGGTGCTCTCGAGCGCGTCTCTGGCGTTCTCGATGGTGGGCTTCCCGAGCGAAGGCCTGGAAGTCGGCCAGCGCGCCGTGAATCAAAACCCCACCAACGAGTTCGCCCACGCGGCCTGCGGCATGGCCTGCACCTTGCTCGATCGCTGTGAGGAGGCGATCGCCTACTATGACGAGGAACTGCGCCTCGCACCCGACCACCCGGTGATCTGGATCTCTCATGGTTGGCGCGCCTGCGCGCAGATTCGCGCCGGACGCTGGGACGAGGCCGCCGCAGCCTATCACCTCGCGCTAAGAATGACCCCGGACAATGCCGCGCCTCACATCGGCCTTGCCGTGTGCCACCGGCAGCTGGGCCGCCCGGACGCCGGCCTCGCCTGCATGGCGCAGGCTCGCAAGCTCGAACCCGACTCGCCCCTTTCATTGTGGAAGCTTCGCTATGGCCGGGCCTTCGCCGGTTCCTCCAGGCGCGAGGTGTTTCTAGGGCACATGTCCGAGCTCTGGAAACAGGCGGTGAGCGAGGCGCAATTCGACGGACCAAGCCTTTTTGAGAAAACGCGCTCCGCGGTTTGACGTTCTATTGACGATCGATTGACGTTCAACCCACGCTTTCGCTCACGCCTCAGGAGGCATTTGCACCTTCAACGCCGCTGCCGCGAAGGGTTGTCGCTACACCCGACGAGATGGCGGAGACCGTTTCAAGCGTTCGACCGGGGGGCGATCCCGGCGCTGGCGCGACCCGCCGTGGTCGCGCCGGCGCCCACGGGTTTTCCGAGAGGCGCGTACGAGGACGCTAAAGCCATGCGTGAACTTTTCATCGTTACAGCGAGCTACGACGACAACGCCGGCCTGTGGTCGGCGGAGGCGAACGATCTTGGCGGCCTTTTCCTTCAGGCGACGAGCTGGCGGACTTTGGTCGAAACCGTGCCGGACGCCGTCGGCCGGCTTCTGCCAAGCGGCCTCTTCAGACCCGCCCGCGACATCGCCATCGAAGTGGCCGAGGGCGCGGACACCCGGCGACGCACCATCCGGTGATATCCCTGGCCGGTGAAGCCACCAGCCTTTCCCGTCAAAATCCATTTGTAGCCGAAACAGCGCTTTACGGCTAAAGCCCGAGCCGTACAGAGGATCGTCTGGGCATGACCGAGGCCGAGTCGCGATCACGAGCCGCGCGCTTGAGGCTGATCGGCGGATTTCGTCTGTCCACGGCCGATGGCGTCACCATCGAGGTGCCAAATCGGCGCGCGCGGGCGCTGCTGGCCTATCTCGCCCTCGCACCGGAAAACAGAGCGACGCGGGAACGGCTTCGCGGCCTGTTTTGGACGGACCGGGGGGAACCCCAGGCCAGGGCGAGTCTGCGTGACTGCCTACGCGAGCTTCGCGGCGTTCTCGCCGCCGCCGCGCTCGATATGTTGGAAGTCGAACGCGAAACCGTCTCGCTGACGCCCGGAGCCGTCATCTGCGACGTCGAAGTACTGGAAGCGGCGCTGGACGACGCGGCGGAGACGCAGGCGGCGCTCGGGGAAGTCGGCGCCCGACGCCTGCTGGACAATCTGGAGCTTGGCGGCCTGTTCGACGAATGGCGCGGCCAGGCCCGCGAGCGTCTGGACAGGCGCATAACCGCGGCGGTGCATGATCGGCTGCGCGATTTCGAAGCCCGCGCCGAATGGACGTCCGCGCGCGCCTTGGCGGAGGCTTACTTCCAGCGGGACCGGTTGGACGAGGCCGTGGTCGCGGCCGCGATCCGCGCGGATCTTGCCCTGGGCGCGACAGGGGCCGCGCACCGGCGTTTCCAGACCCTCAAGGTCGCCCTGGCCAAGGACCTCGGCGTCGCGCCAGGCCCCGTCGTGAGGGAGGCCCTGACGGCCGCCGTCGTGCCGCCCAGCGCGCAGACCTCCGGCGGCCGAAGCGCGCGGGACGGCCGATCGCCCTTGGCGTTGCCGGATAAGCCCTCCATCGCGGTCCTGCCGTTCAAGAATTTGGGCGGTGATCCAGAGCAGGAATATTTCGTGGACGCCGTCACCGACGATATCGTCGATGCGCTGTCGCGCTCGCGGTGGTTCTTCGTCATCGCCCGGGATTCGAGCTTCGCGTTTCGAGACGCGAACCTCCGGACTGGAAGGGTCGGCGCGGAACTGGGGGTGCGCTACATCCTCAAGGGCAGCGTTCGGCGCAATGGCGACAGTCTGCGTGTCACCGCCCAAATCATCGACGCCGCCAACGGCTCGCACATCTGGGCCGAGAAATACGCGCGGAAGGTCGGGGACATCTTCGACCTGCAGGACGAAATCACTGAACAGGTCGTGGCGGCGATCGAACCGGCGATCCTGCGCGGCGAGGGGCTTCGCGCGTCGCGGAAGACCACGAACGATTTCAACGCGCTGGACTGCTTCTATCGCGGCATGTGGCATTTCAACAAGATGTCGGACGAGGACGACGTCAAGGCCCAGGCCCTATTCGAGGAGGCGATCACACGGGACCCCGAGCTGGCGCTCGGCCACATTGGCCTTGCCCGTGTGCTGTACGGACGGGCCATCCTTGGCCTCTCGGAACGGCCCGAGAAGGACCTTCACCGCAGCCTGGCCGCCGCGCGCACCGCGATCGGTCTCGATGGCACGGACGCGCACGGCTATTTCGCGGCCGCGGGGGCCTCACTGTATCTCCACGACCACGACGCCGCGCTGGAAGATGCGCGCAGGGCGGTCTCGCTCAACCGCAATTTCAGTTATGGCGACTATCGGCTCGGCCAGGTGCTGATTTTCAGCGGGGAGCCCGCCGAGGCGATCGCGCCGATCGCGCGAAGCCTAAGACTGAGCCCCTTCGACCCTCAGACAATGCTGATCCTCGAGACGCTCGCCCTGGCCTGCTACCAGGCGCGGGACTATGAACAGGCCGTCGAGCAGGCGAAAAGCGCGGTGAACATGGGCCGGCTGAGCGCCAACGGCATTCTGGCCGCCGCCCTGGCCATGCTCGACCGAACGGCGGAAGCGGCCATCGCCCACGCCGCCTCGCGGGCCCTGCCGCGGTCCTCCCGGCGCGCGATGGCGCAGCCCTATAAGGACCCGCAATGGCAAGAACACCTCAGAGCCGGGTTCCGCAAAGCGGCCCCACGCGAGAAACCCAGCCTGGTTTGGTTCCTGGAGACCGTCTGAAGGCTTAGACCGTTCAGCTTGTCGCGAGCGGATGGGCGTCGTCGGGATAGCGGCTCTTGACCAGAACCGTGATCCCGCCGCGCGTCTCGGCGGTGTCCGGCGCCTGCCATAGCGTCAGTTCGAAATCATAGGCGGGCGCCCAGGCAAAGGTGACCGGCGTCGGCGGTTTGGTCGAGAGGGCGTGGTGAGCCACCGACCGCACCGTTTCGGTAAATATGTAGGGCACCGTGGAGAGGTAACGCCCCAACACCCTGTGCAGTGGCGATCGCTCGAAGACGTTCGCGAACGGTTGGCCTGGCGCGAACTCTTCCCTGCGCTCGGCGGTCTCTTCGATTCGCTCCGGGCTGAACATCCCGTTCAACTCGGCGACCAAGGTCTGATACTTCGGCATCGGGCTCCCCCATCTGGTTGCGCGCCGGTCGCCCTGGACGCGACCGCGAGGGACGATAGAGGGTCCATTTCGCCGGCGACAGCCATATCGGGCGAAAAAATCCGCGTTTTGACGGTCTTTTGACGCGCGCCTCACGCGATCCCCCCGCTCCGGCTCACGGGCCGGGGCGCATACCTCTCCTCACGGTTCGGGCGGGAACTCAACGGTTCAAGTCCTCCAGCCGGTCTTATTCACCGCTACCAACCCAAGGAGATTTCATCATGTTCACCCGTAAAAGCTTTCTCGGTCTCGCCGCCGTCGCGGCGCTCGGCCTGACAGCGCAGTCCGCTTTCGCTAGCGCCTCGGCGGACACCGTTTCGGTGAAGATCAACTACGCCGGAATGGACCTCTCGAGCCACGCGGGCGCCCAGATCATGGCCGCCCGCATCCGCCAAGCCTCGCGCGAAATCTGCGGCGGCGACGAGCGCGATTCGGCGGACCTCGGGCAGCGCAAGATGCTCAAGGCCTGCGTCGATCACACCAGCGCCGAAGCGTCCACCAAGCTGGGCGCGCCCATGGTCACCTCGATGCTGGGCGAGACCGGCGCCACAATCGCGGTCGCCTCGCGCTAACCCCCTGGGCCGAGGCGGCGACGTCGGCGGGGTCCGCGAGGACCTCGTCGGCGATTGCCGTTTCCGGCCATCGCCAAAAACATAGCCCCAGGACTCCTGCGAATGCGCGACCTTCTCATCGTGACGGCGAGCTGGGACGCCGACGCCGCGGTCTGGTCGGCGATATCCGCCGATCTGGGCGGACTGTTCATCCAGGCGCCCAGCTGGAAGACCCTTGTGGAGAGCATCCCTGAAGCCGTCCTCCGCCTTCTGCCGCGCCGCCCCTTCCACCCCGCGCGAGACATCGCCATCGAAGTGATCGCCCACGCCAGCACCCGGGCGAGCACCTCTCACGCTTAACAGTCTGGAGTCCGACGAGGTCGGGGTCATCTCTCGAACCTATTCACCGCGGATGGGCGTGATCGGCCTTTCCTTACCCAACGGGCGTCACCCAGCTCGACGTCTCCCGGATCGATCCACAGCCGATGCCCCTTTCCTGTGAGCAAGACTTGTTGTCGCAATGAAGCGCTTTCAAAGAGCCGCTAACGTGCTCCATGGCCCTCGCTCCCCTCCTCGATCTCCGTTCCACACCGCCGGCGAACGACATCGCCCACGCCCCCGCCAATCTGGAGGCTGAGCAGGCGCTGTTGGGCATATTGCTCTACGACAACGGCGCCTATGAGCGGTTGATCGACAAGCTTTCCGGCGCACACTTCTTCGAGCCATTCCATGGCCGCCTCTTCGACGCCATCCAAAAGCATGTTCAACGCGGCCAGCTGGCCGAACCCATTCTGATCGCCGAGCAGTTCGCCAGGGACCCGGCCTTTCTGGACATGGGCGCGGTGCGCTATCTGGCCGACATGGTGGACCGGGCCCCGGCCGCGTCCAACGCGGGCGATTATGCCCGGGTGATCTACGATCTCTCTCTGCGGCGGGACCTGATCCGCATCGGCGGTGAAATCGCCGCCGACGCCGCCGCGGGCGATCCCGACCGCACGGCCCGCGACCAGATCGAGAGCGCCGAACAGCAACTCTACACCCTGGCCGAGACAGGCGCGGCGTCGGGCGGACTCATCGAATTTGCCCAGGCGCTTACCGGCGCGGTCGAGATGGCGGCGGAAGCCTATAGCCGCGACGGCGGCCTTTCGGGGCTTTCCACCGGACTGATCGATCTGGACCAGAAGCTTGGCGGCCTGCACGGCTCGGATCTGATCATCATCGCCGCGCGACCCTCGATGGGCAAGAGTTCGCTGGCGGCCAACATCGCCTTCAACGTCGCCCGTCGCTATGCGTGGGAGCCCACCGCCGACGGCCGGCGCAAGACCGTGGACGGCGGGGTTGTGGCCTTCTTCTCCCTCGAAATGTCATCCGAGCAACTGGCCATGCGCCTGCTGGCGGAAGTGACGGAAGTGCCCTCCGACAAGATCCGGAAAGGCGAAATCAGCGCCGCGGAGTTCGGCCGCATCCGCGACGCCGCCCAGGAAATCCAGGAGATGCCGCTCTTTTTCGACGACACCGGCGGTCTCGCCATGGCCAAGCTCGCGGCGCGTTGCCGGCGGCTGAAGCGGACCAGCGGGCTCGACCTGATCGTCATCGACTATCTACAGCTTCTCACCACCGGCGAGGGAAAGGTGGAGAACCGGGTGCAGGAGGTCAGCCAGATAACCCAGGGTCTCAAATCCCTGGCCAAGGAGCTTTCCGTGCCGGTGATCGCCCTCGCCCAGCTTTCGCGCCAGGTGGAAAACCGCGACGACAAAAAGCCTCAGCTGGCCGATCTTCGCGAGTCTGGCTCCATCGAGCAAGACGCCGACGTGGTGATGTTCATCTATCGAGAAGCCTACTACCTCGGGCGGACCGAGCCCAAGGAAGGCACCGCCGAGCACCTGGAATGGCAGGAAAAAATGGACCCGATCCGCAACGTCGCCGAGGTCATCATCGGCAAACAGCGTCACGGCCCGATCGGCGTGGTGCGCATGCACTTCAACGAGGACCTGACCAAGTTCAGCAACTACGCGCGGGAGGGCCGGTACGAGGCGCGATGAGGCTACACGTTGCGGCCTTCCGCTGATTTAATCGTTCAGTCCAGTCGTGGCGCAAGCACCGTCGCCCCCATGGCGCGCAGCCGAGCATCCTCGATCGCCGATCCGAGGCTCCGGGTCGCCGGCGTGTTCGCGATCTCCGCCGCGCCCGCCATCGCGCGGACGCCGGTGATCGAGGCCCCGATCATGCGGCGTATGGCGTCGAACGACGAGGTCTCCCCGCCAAAAGCGACCAGCTTCGCTGATCCCTTGATCCCCGCCAGAGCCTTCGCGCGCTCCACCGCGTCGTAAAAGCCGCCGAGGGAATCGACGAGGTTGAGCCCCTTGGCCTGAGCGCCGGTCCAGACCCGACCATTGGCGATCTCACGCACGCGGGCGGGGGGAAGACGACGCCCCTCGCTGACCCTTCCGATGAAGCCGTCGTAGATATGATCCATCCACGACGAAAAGGCCGCGCGCTGGCCCGCGGTCATCAGCGCCCCGCCGCCGAGGGCGTCGGCGTAGTCGCCGCCGACCTTTAGGCCGTGAACATCGACGCCGAACCTGGCCAACGCGTCGCCGAGCGCGAACTTGCCGCCGAAGACGCCGATCGACCCGGTCAGGGTGCTTGGCTCCGCCACGATCTCGTTAGCGTCCGAGGCGATCCAATAGCCGCCGGAGGCGCCGTAGGTCCCCATGCTGACGACCACCGGCTTACCGGCGGCGCGGGCGTCGCGCACCGCGCTCAAGATTTGCTCTGAAGCCGTGTCCGAACCGCCGGGGGAGGAGACGCGAAATACGATCGCCTTGACATCGTCGTCGTCGATCGCGCCGCGAAAGGCCCTGGCGACGTCATCGGACCGCACCGTCGCCTCGCCGCCGAAGGGGTTGGGCGGACCGCCGCCGGTTCCCGTCATGATCGCGCCTTCGAGACCGATCACCGCCACGGTAGGACCGTCGCCGTCGTCGCCGCCCGCCTTTTCGTAGTCGCCGAAGGCGACCAGCTTGGCGTTGTCACCGGCTTGTTTGCGGATTGTCTCCGCCGCCGCATGGAGGTCGCCGACATGATCGATCAGGCCCTTGGCCGCTGCGTCCTCCGCGGAATAGGGACCCGCTTCGAGCGCGGTCTTGATCAGGCTGACGGGCCGTCCGCGATCCGCGGCCGCCGACGCCAGGGCGGTGTCGTAGACCGAACCCATCCAGGACAGCTCCGACTCGCGATGAGCCGGCGTGTAGTCGCTGTACAGATACGGATTGACCGCCGTCTTGTATTGGTTCCGCTGTTGGAAGTCCGGCTTGATCTGGTGCAGATCGAAAAAGCGCTTGAAGAAGATGTCGTCACGGGCGATGCCGGTGACTTGGAACTGCGATGACGGCTGCATCCAGATATCGCCGCTCGCGGCCGCCAGTTCGTAGGTCGACGTCACGATCCCCTGGGCGTAAAATCCCTGGCTGAAGGCAAGGATCGGCTTGTGAGCGGCGCGGAAGCGCAGGAAGGCGCCTCGCAACTCATCCGCCGCGGCCGGCGGCGTCCCGGCATCCGGCAGGCGCACCAGCAAACCTCCGATGCGGTCGTCATCCGCGGCCCGCCGCAGAGCCTTTTCCACGCCCAGCACCGACTGTGACTTGCCTGTGAAAAGGTTCAGCGCGTCGCGCGGCTCCTGGTCGGTCAGGCCGCCGCGAAGGTCGAGCAGCAGCACATTGCGCCCGGTCAGCGGCGCGGGTTGCGACGCCGCGACGGCATAGGCGACGAGCATTATCGGCACACCGATGAAAAAGAGCGCGAGGCCGAGAAAAACGCCGGCGACGGTAGTCAGGAATTGCTTCATGCAAAGGCTCTTAGGCGGAACGCGCCCGTCACTCCAGCGTCCGCTCTACATCCGCACGGTGGTGAGCAGCAGGCTGGTCTCGGTCGCCGATATTCCATCGATGAGGCGGATCTGGTCGAGCGCCGCGCTGAAGCCGGAAAGACTCTCGGTGCTCAATTCGGCGATCATGTCCCAGCGGCCGTTGGTCATGTGGACGCGTTCGACCGCGGGCAGATCCCGCAGCCGCAACAACACCGCGCGCGAACGCTCCCCCTCCACGGCGATAGCCATGATCGCCCGCACGCGGTCGCGATCCGCTTCGTCGTGGGCGCGGACGGTGAAGCCGGCGATGACCCCGCGCGAGATCATGCGGTCGATGCGGTTCTGCGCGGCGCCTCGCGACAGGTTCACGGCTTTGGCGAGCCTGGCGACCGGCGCGCGCGCGTCCTGCCGCAGCATTCCGATCAATTTTCGATCGATGTCATCCACGGCGCCTCGCTAATCGTCAGCTCAACCTAACGATCAGCATAGAGGAGCACGCGAATATCATGAAACTGTCAGCTGTTCGGTTACCGCGGCGTCGGGCATTTCTTGTGCATCTTCACCGACTGGAGCCTCCTCGATGACTCGCCAAGCCGCCTACATGATGACCGACCCGTCGCTCTACGACGTGGCCTATACGATCAATCCCTGGATGCGGCCCGACACTTGGAACGCTGACCCGGCGGCTAACCGTCAAGCCGCGATCAACGCGTCGTCCGCCCTGCGCATCGCGCTGGAGGACAGCGGCGCGACCGTCACCATGATCCCGGCGGCGCCGGGTGTCCCGGACCTCGTCTTCCCCGCCAATGCCGGAGTTGTGCTTGACGGCAAGGCCCTCGTCGCGCGCTTTCGCCACCCCGAACGGACAGGCGAGGAGCCACATTTCCTGCGCGCCTTCGATCGCCTGGTCGCCCAGGGCGTCCTGAGCGAAGCCCGGCAGATCGACGTTGTCCACGAAGGCGCCGGCGACTGCATCTGGGACGCGGCCCGGCAGCTGTTCTGGGTCGGCAGCGGGCCGCGCTCCAGCGCCGCCGCGGGAGCGCGCATCGCCGCCTACTTCGGCGCCCAGGTCGTCGAACTGCCTCTGGCCACCGAACAGTTCTATCATCTGGACACCTGTTTCTGCCCGTTGAGCGGCGGCGAAATCCTCTATTACCCGTCAGCCTTGACCGCCGGGGCGCGCGGGCGGCTTCACGACCTTGTCCCGGCCCACCTTCTCATCGAGGCTACCGCCGAAGACGCCGCGGCCTTCTGTGTGAACGCGGTCAGCCTGGAGCGGACGATCATCATGGCCCAGCCGCCCATCGCCCTGCGACAGCGGCTTACCGCGCTCGGCTACACCGTGCTGGGCATCGATCTTTCGCCCTTCATCCTCTCCGGCGGCGGGGCGTTCTGCATGACGCTGCGCACGGATCTCAAATCGGCCCGCGCCAAGGCGGCTTTGTCTCTGAATACGCTCGAAGGAGCCCTCTCGTGACCATCGACACACTTGAACGCCCCATCGCTCCGGCCACGGACTATCTGGCGCTTGAGACGGAGTACGGCGCGCGGAACTACAAGCCCCTCGATGTCGTCCTCACGCGCGGCGAGGGGGTCTATGTCTGGGACGTCCACGGTAAACGCTATCTCGACGGCCTCGCCGCCTATTCGGCGGTCAATCAGGGCCACTGCCATCCCAGGATCATGCAGGCCATGGTCGATCAGGCCTCTCGTCTGACGCTGACCTCGCGCGCCTTCCGCAACGATCAGCTGGGGCTGTTCTACGAGGAGGTCTGCAAGCTGACCGGCTCGCACGCGGTCCTGCCGATGAACACCGGCGTAGAGGCGGTGGAGAGCGCGATCAAGGTCTCGCGTAAATGGGGCTATGAGGTGAAGGGCGTGACGCCCGACCAGGCGGAGGTGATCGTCTGTTCGGACAACTTCCACGGCCGAACATTGTCCGTCGTCGGATTCAGCACCGACCCGGTCTCGACCACGAACTTCGGCCCGTTCGGCGGCGGCTTCAAGATCGTCCCGTTCGGCGACGCGAAGGCGCTGGAAGCGGCGATCACGCCCAACACCGTCGCCTTTCTGGTCGAGCCGATCCAGGGCGAAGCCGGCGTCATCATTCCGCCCATGGGCTACCTGAAAGCCGCGCGCGAGATCTGCACACGGCACAACGTGATCCTGATCCTGGATGAGATCCAGACCGGGCTCGGCCGCACCGGCAAGCTGCTCGCCGAAGAGCATGAGGGTATCGAGGGCGACCTCACCCTGATCGGCAAGGCGCTGTCGGGCGGCTTCTATCCGGTCTCCGCGGTGCTCTCGAACAAAGAAGTTCTGGGCGTTCTCAAGCCCGGCGAGCACGGCAGCACCTTCGGCGGCAATCCCCTCGGCTGCGCCGTCGCGCGCATGGCGCTCAAGGTCTTGGTCGAGGAAGGCATGATCGAGAACGCCGCGATCCAGGGCGAGAGGCTGACCGAAGGTTTCCGCGGCCTGGGAAGCAACGTTGTCAAGGAAGTGCGAGGCCGCGGCCTGATGATCGCCGTCGAATTACACCCGGAAGCCGGTGGCGCCCGCGCCTACTGCCAAAAGCTCCAGGCCCAGGGCCTACTGTGCAAGGAGACGCACGACCACACCATCCGCGTCGCCCCGCCGCTCGTGATCACAAGGGATCAGGTTGACTGGATCGCGGAGCAGTTCGGTACGGCGCTCGCGGATGTGTGAGCTTCTTGAACTTCTCGACGGGGCAGCGTAGTCTGGTCAAGTCTGACCAGGAGGTCTTCCGTGCCCGTCTACAACGTTCTCGAAGCCAAGACGAATCTCTCGAAGCTAATCGATGCGGTGGAAAGCGGGCGAGAGAAAGAGATCATCATCGCGCGTAACGGGAAGCCGGCGGTGCGCATCACAACTCTTGAACCCGGTCGCCGACCCGTAAGACTTGGATTGGCGAAGGGGAAATATGCTCCGTTTGACAACTCGGATGAGACAAACGCCGTTATTCAGCAGATGTTCGACGAATCGAAGATCGACTGGCTTTGAGGGTCTTACTGGATACGCATGTAGCCGTCTGGGCTGTTATGGAAGACGACAGACTGACCATGCCAATGAGGCAGCTCATCAACAGCCCGTCAAACGACGTGTTC
Source organism: Caulobacterales bacterium (assembly GCA_038231315.1). GTDB lineage: Bacteria > Pseudomonadota > Alphaproteobacteria > Caulobacterales > Caulobacteraceae > Acaudatibacter. Next base: position 561,597 of record JBBRLN010000001.1, on the reverse strand, counting down.
GTAAGTGTGGTGACTCTCTGGGAGATTTCGATCAAATCCGCGCTGGGCCGTTCAGGGATGGGCGCGATGCCGATCTCCTCCGCCGACGCGGTCCATGAGTTTGACGAAGCGGGCTTCCACATCCTGACGGTCACGGCGCGACACGCCGTTGCCGTTCAAGACCTGCCACGATTGCATCGCGACCCCTTCGACCGTCTGCTTATCGCCCAAGCGATCGAAGAGCCGATGCGGTTCGTAACGCACGATGCCGCTGTCGCCGCGTACAGCGACACGATCATTCACTTTTGATGGCTGAAACCATCCTCGTCACCGGCGCGACCGGGTTTGTCGGGTCGGCGGTATTGCGCGCGCTTGCGGGAACGGGAGCGACCCTCCGCGCGCTCAGCCGCGCCTCGAGCCTGCGCGGCAATCTCGCCGGCGTGGATTGCGAGGTCGTGGTCGGCGACATGCGCGACGCGGAGTCCATGCGCGAGGCGATGAGCGGCGTGACGCGGCTCTACCACGTCGCCGCCGACTATCGGCTCTGGGCGCGCGATCCCAACGACATCCTCCGCGCCAATCTGGAGGGCGCGCGAACGGTGATGGCGGCGGCGCTGGCGACGGGCGTCGAGCGGATCGTCTACACCAGTAGCGTCGCCACCCTGCGCGCCGGCGAAGGAGACCGCTCCGCCGATGAGAACGAACCCCTCACGGAAGACGAGGCGATCGGAGTCTACAAGCGCAGCAAGGTCGCCGCCGAGCGCCTGGTGGAAGAGATGATCGCAACGCGGGGTCTGCCGGCGGTGATCGTCAACCCCTCGACCCCAATCGGTCCCCGCGACATCAAACCGACTCCGACGGGCCGCGTCCTGGTCGAGGCGGCGAGGGGCAGGATTCCCGCCTTCTTGGACACCGGCCTGAACCTCGTTCACGTCGACGACGTCGCGCGGGGGCACCTGCTGGCCATGGAACGCGGCGTGATCGGAGAGCGCTACATTCTGGGCGGCCAGGACGCGAGCCTGCGAGAGATGTTGGCGGTGATCGCCGAACAGGTCGATCGAAAGGCGCCGACCCTCGCCCTCCCCCGCGTGCCGCTCTATCCCCTGGCCTGGGCGGCGGAGGCCGTTGCGCGGATCACGGGAAAAGAGCCCTTCGTCACCAGCGACGCGCTGAAGATGGCCTCGCACCACATGTTCTTCTCCTCCGCCAAGGCCGAGCGCGACCTGGGCTACGCCGCGCGGCCCTACGCCGAAGCCATCGCTGACGCGTTGAACTGGTTTCGCGCCCATGGATATCTGCGGTGAGCCTCGCCCTCGGGGCTGCGGCGCTGCTCGCCTGGATCTACCTTTTGCTGGGGCGGGGTCTGTTCTGGGTCGCGCGGGAGCGCGATGACCGCGAAGACAGTCCCCCTCCTCCCATCTGGCCAAGCGTCGCCGCCGTGGTCCCGGCTCGAAACGAGGCCGATGTCATCGCGGCCTCAATTGGGAGTCTGATCGTCCAAGACTATCCCGGTTCGCTCCACATTGTGCTGGTAGACGACGCCAGCACGGACGGCACCGCCGCCGCCGCGCCCACGGACGCGCGGGTGGAGATCGTGAACGGCTCACCGCTCCCCGCCGGATGGACCGGTAAACTCTGGGCGGTCTCGCAAGGCGTCGCCCGTGTAACCACCGCCGCGCAGCCGCCGGACTACCTGCTCTTGACCGACGCCGACATCGCCCACGCCCCGGAAAATGTCCGCGCGCTGGTTTCCCGCGCCGAGTCGCGCGGCCTCGTGCTCACCTCGCTCATGGCCAAGCTGGCGATCGAGACCTGGGCGGACCGCCTGATGATCCCGGCCTTCGTCTTCTTCTTCGACATGCTCTTTCCCTTTGGCTGGGTGAACGACCCGGCGCGCGGAACCGCCGCGGCCGCCGGCGGCTGCATGCTGATCCGCCGCGAGGCGCTGGAGCGCGCCGGTGGAATCGCGGCGATACGCGGCGAGATCATCGACGACTGCGCCATGGGCGCGCTGTTGAAACGCCAGGGGCCGATCTGGCTCGGTCTCACCGAGCGGGCGCGAAGTTTGCGATCCTATGGCTCGATGGGCGAGATCGGGCGGATGATCTCCCGCTCCGCCTACGCCCAGCTGAAATATTCACCGTGGCGACTGGCGGGAACCTTGCTCGGCCTCGGAATCGTTTACCTCGCCGCGCCGCTCCTTGCGGTGTTTTCCGAGGGACCGCCTCGCCTCCTCGGGCTTCTGGCGTGGCTAGCGATGACGATCGCCTTCCAGCCGATGCTGCGTTTCTACCGCCGTTCGCCTCTGTGGGGCTTGGCCCTGCCCGCCATCGGCGCGGTCTACGCCGCCTTCACCTTCAAATCCGCGCTGGATGTCTGGCGAGGTCGTGGCGGCCAATGGAAGGGCCGCGTCCAGGCCATGGCGGGGCGCGCGGCGTGAGCGAGACCCTATCCTCCGGCAAGGGCGCCGCGGACGAGAATTTCCCCGTCGCCTCCAAGCTCATCACGCCGCGCCACCGCGACATCGTGATGCGCTTCTACGCCGTCGCCCGCATGGCCGACGATATCGCCGATCATCCGGCGACGACCGCCGCGGAAAAACTGCGTCGTCTGGACGAAATCGAGGCGACCCTCGACGGCGCGGACCTCGTTCCCGAAGCCGTCGCCCTCCGCATGGCCCTCGCCCAGCGCGGCCTGACCGATCGCCACGTCCGAGACCTGCTGACCGCCTTTCGCCAGGATGCGACCAAGACGCGCTATGCGGACTGGGCGGAGCTGATGGACTATTGCCGCTACTCCGCCGCCCCGGTGGGCCGCTTCGTTCTCGATGTTCACGGCGAAAGCCAAGCGACGTGGCCGGCGTCCGACGCCCTCTGCGCCGCGCTACAGGTGATCAACCACCTTCAAGATTGCGGGAAGGATTACCGCGAGATGGACCGCGTCTACCTGCCCCTCGACGTGATGGCCTCGACCGGAGCCCGGCTCGAGGCTCTCGGCGCCGCGCGGTCGAAGCCCGCGCTACGGGCGACGATCCGCGTCCTCGCCCAGCGCAACGACCACCTGTTGAACAGAGCCAAGCCGCTTGCGGCCATGGTGCGGGACACCCGCCTCGCGCTGGAAATCGGCGTCATCCAGACCCTGGCCGAAAGCCTCAACCACCGCCTGAAACGCCGCGACCCTCTAGCCGACAAGGTCCATCACACGCGAGACGCGGCCGTCGGCCTGGCGGCCTGGGGCGCGATCTCCACCCTGGTGTGGCGTCTCGGCTCTCGGCAGCGTCGCCGCGTTGAGGCATAGGCTGGTGACGATGACCGCCCAACCCGCCGAACACGACTCGGACGCCCCGAATATCGAGGCCAAGGTCGCCGGCAGCTCCTTCTACGCCGCACTGCGCATCCTGCCGACGCGAGAGCGCGAGGCGATGTACGCGATCTACGACTTTTGCCGCGAGGTGGACGACATCGCAGACGAACCCGGCCGCGACCCCGATCAGCAACGCGCGGCCCTCGATCAGTGGCGCGAAGACCTCCACGCCCTCTATGCCGGCGAGGCTCGCCCCCTCACCCGCGCTCTGGCCGCGCCGGTCGTTGAATTCGCTCTTCACGAGGCGGATTTTCTCGCGATCATCGACGGCATGACGATGGATGTCGGCGCGCCGATCCGCGCGCCGGACTTCGCGACCTTCGACCTCTATTGCGACCGGGTGGCCAGCGCCGTGGGCCGCCTTTCGGTGCGCGTCTTCGGCATGGACGAGAAGCCCGGGCGGGAGCTGGCCCACCATCTCGGCCGCGCCCTGCAGTTCACCAACGTCCTGCGCGATCTGGACGAGGACGCCGGGATCGGCCGGCTCTATCTTCCCGCCGAGGCCCTGGCCGCCGCAGGGATCACCGCGACCGATCCGAAGACCGTGGTCGCCGATCCGCGCCTGGACGCCGCCTGCCGCTGGCTCGCCGCCAAGGCGCACGAGCACTATCGCAAGGCCGAATGGGAAATGAAGCACGCCAAGGTCGGTCGCCTGCGCACGCCGCGCCTGATGAGCGCGGTCTATCGCGCGATCCTGCGCAAGATGGAGCGGGTCGGCTGGGCCGCGCCCCGGCCACGCGTGAAGCTGCGCAAGCGGCGGATGGCGTGGCTCGCCCTGCGCGTCGGCCTCGCTGGTTGAAGCCCAACTCTTGAAACGAGCCTATATCGTCGGCGCCGGTCTCGCCGGCCTGTCCTGCGCTGTCGCCCTGGCGGCCAAGGGCGTGCGCGCGACGGTTCTGGAGGCCGCGGCCCAGGCGGGCGGGCGCTGTCGCTCCTACCATGATCCCCAGCTCGACATGGTGCTGGACAACGGCAATCACTTCATCTTGAGCGGCAACCACGCCGCCTTCGGCTATCTGCGCGCCATCGGCTCGGCGGATCGGATGGTGGGGCCGGCGCACGCCGAGCTCGACTTCATGGATTTTCGCGAGGGCGCGCTGGGGGACGCTCGCTGGCGCATCCGGCCGAACGATGGGCCGATCCCTTGGTGGCTCATGTCGGCCAAACGCCGGGTCGCCGGGACGCGCCTGGCCGAATATCTGGCCCTCTCGCCGCTCGCCCTGGCGAAGGATGGCCGTCGCATCGACGAGGTGATCAGGTGCGAAGGGCCGCTGTGGAAGCGGTTGATCGAACCCTTCCTGCTGGGCGCCCTCAACACCGACCCGCGCGGCGGATCGGCGGCCCTGGCCGGCGCGGTCTTGCGCGAATCCCTGGCGCGCGGCGGCCGCGCCTACGCCACGCGCATCGCCCATCCGACCCTGGCCGCCGCCTTCGTCGATCCCGCGCTGGACTATCTAGCCGCGCAGAGGAGCGAGGTGAGATTCAGCCAACCGGTTCAAGCCATCGTCTTCGACGGCGTGCGCGCGACCGGACTGGAAACCGCGGATGGCCCGATCAGCCTCGATCCGGAGGACAGGGTTGTCGTCGCCACGCCGCCGTGGGTGACGCCGACGCTCGTCCCCGGGACGAGCGCGCCGGACGCCTTCAACCCTATCGTCAACGCCCATTTCAAGATCGCGCCGCCGACGGGCCTGTCGCCCATGCTGGGTGTCATCGGGGGAACGGCGGAATGGATCTTCGCCTTTCCCGACCGGATATCGGTCACCGTCAGCGGCGCCGCCGCCCTCGTCGACCGGGACCGCGACGACCTCGCCGCCGCCTTCTGGGGCGATATCGTGCGTGTCCACGGCCTCGCCCCGGAAACGCCGCCCTTCCGCATTGTCAAAGAGCGCCGCGCCACCTTCGCCGCCACGCCCGAGCAGGACGCCAAGCGCCCCGGCGCCGCGACGCGCTGGCCGAACCTTATCCTGGCGGGGGATTGGACGCGGACGGGCTTGCCGGCGACGATCGAGGGATCGGTGCGGTCGGGAAACACGGCGGCGGAGTTGGCGCTCAAAGCGACGCACCTCTCAACCTAAATCCTTCCTCTCCATGATCAGGCGAGGAGGACGATAGGCCGCCATCGAACGACTCCCCCCGACCTGATAAGGTGCGCCCATGGACGACGCCGCCCCCCTCGACCTGAGCCGCCTCGCCGCCGTCGATCCCGCCCTCGACGACGCCATCGAGCGCGCCACCGCCGCCCTGCTTTCCCGCCAGCGCCCCGACGGTCACTGGGTCTTCGAACTGGAAGCCGACGCCACCATCCCGGCCGAATACATTCTTCTTGTCCATTACCTCGGCGAGACGCCCAATCTCGAACTGGAGCGCAAGATAGGGGTCTACCTGCGCCGCATCCAGGGCGACCACGGCGGCTGGCCGCTCTATCACGCGGGGGCGTTGGACGTCTCGGCGACGGTGAAGGCCTATTTCGCGCTCAAGATGATCGGCGACGACATCGACGCGCCCCACATGGCCCGCGCGCGCGAAGCCCTGCTCGCGCACGGCGGCGCGGGCGCCTGCAATGTCTTCACGCGATACCTGCTGGCGATGTTCGGGGTCATCGGCTGGAAGGCCGTACCCCAGACCCCCGTGGAGATCATGCACCTGCCGCGCTGGTTCCCGATCCACTTGACCAAGATTTCTTACTGGGCGCGGACGGTGGTGACGCCTCTCCTCGTCCTGCGCACCCTGAAGACCCGCGCCAGGAACCCGCGCGGCGTGACCATCGATGAGCTCTCCATCGCAGATCCGAAAGCCCTGCGCGGCCTGCCCAAGGGCGCGCATCAGAAGGAGCCGTGGACAACCCTATTCGGCGCGCTGGACCAGATCCTGGTCTGGTTCGAACCGTTCTGGCCCAAGGGTCCGCGCCGCGGCGCCATCGCCAAGGCCGAGGCCTTCGTCACCGGACGGCTGAATGGCGAGGATGGTCTGGGGGCCATCTTCCCGGCCATGGCCAACAGCGTGATGATGTACGACGCGCTGGGCTATCCGCCCGAGCACCCGCACCGCGCCACGGCCCGAGGCTCGATCGACAAGCTCCTGATCGTCAAGGACGACGAAGCCTATTGCCAGCCCTGCCTTTCGCCGGTGTGGGACACCGCGCTCGCGGCTCACGCCCTGCTCGAGGCGGGGGCGCCGGAGGCCGAGGCCGCCGTCTCACGCGGCCTGGAGTGGCTGAAACCGCTGCAGGTGCTCGACGTGGCCGGGGACTGGGCGGAGGTCAAGCCGAATGTCCGCCCCGGCGGCTGGGCCTTCCAGTACCGCAACGACCACTATCCCGACCTCGACGACACCGCCGTGGTCGCCTTGGCCATGGACCGCGCCGACGGCCCGGTCGGCCGATACGGCGAAGCGATCGCGCGAGGCCGCGAATGGGTCGAGGGCCTACAGAGTCGAAATGGCGGCTGGGGCGCCTTCGACGCCGACAACACCTATCACTACCTCAACAACATTCCGTTCGCGGACCACGGCGCCCTGCTCGACCCGCCCACCGCCGACGTCGCCGCCCGCTGCGTCAGCTTCCTCGCCCAGCTCGGCGAAGCGCCGGACACACCGCGCATGAAAGCCGCCCTAGGCTACCTGCGCCGCGAACAGCTGGCGGACGGCAGCTGGTTCGGCCGCTGGGGCGTGAACTATATCTACGGGACGTGGTCCGTCCTCTGCGCCCTCAACGCCGCTGGATTTGCCCCGGACGACCCGATGGTGGCGAGGGCCGCCGACTGGCTGGTCGAGATCCAGAACCAGGACGGCGGCTGGGGCGAAGGCTGCGACAGCTACAAGCTCGACTACAAAGGCTACGAGCAAGCTCCCAGCGCCTCGTCCCAGACCAGCTGGGCGCTTCTCGGCCTGATGGCCGCCGGCCGCGCGGACGATTCGGCGGTGGCGCGCGGCATCGGCTGGCTGACGGCTCATCAAGGCGGGGATGGGGCGTGGCCGGAGGACACCTACACCGGCGGCGGCTTCCCGCGCGTCTTCTACCTCCGCTACCACGGCTACTCGAAAATCTTCCCGCTCTGGGCGCTGGCGAGATATCGGAACCTGGCGCGCGGTAACGGCGGGCGTGTGGGTTGGGGGATGTGACGGAAAGGCGCGGCTAAGCCCAAATGGTCGTCGATGTCATCGCTCTCATCGTCGTTCTCAGCATGCTTGGCGCCGCTGCCTATGTATCCTCCAAAGGTGATGACGATGACGTCCGTCGCATTCGGGCTGAATACGAAGGGTTTTCACAGCGAGCAGGGCCGGGTGCTAAGGTTATCTCGATCAAGAGATGGAGAGGACCGCGTTTTTTTCTAACGTATACAGGAAGCTATCTTCGAAAGTACTATGTCGTAGCAGTGCAAAAAGACGATGGGACTGTTTTGAAACGAGACCTATCGGTCGGGCTATCATTGTTTCGCACCGGCGATATCAGAGAGATTTAAGAGCTGCGGTGGCTTGAGTACGACGGTGTCGGGGGGAAGAAGATGGCGCTAAAAATCGAGCCGATCGACGAGGCGCACCGCGACGCGCTCGCCTCGATCTGGGTTCCCTGGCTGAGCGGCACCATGGGCCTGACCCCTCAGGCCGAGGACCTGGCGGCAATGGCCGACCCCGCCGCATACTATGGGCGAACGGGCGGCGCGGCTATGCTGGCGCACCTGGATGGGCAGGTCGTCGGCGGCGTCGCTCTGTGCGGGCTGGGATCCTCGGGCTTCGAGTTCTGCAAGCTCGTCGTCACCGACGCGGCGCGTGGCCATGGCGCCGGGCGGGCGTTGGTCGAGGCCTGCCTGGCGTTCTGCGCCGAGCGTAACGCACCCGCCCTTTGGCTGCAGTCGTTCAACAAGCTCGAAGTCGCCATCGGCCTCTACCGCCGCATGGGCTTCACGGACGCACCGCCGCCGCCGGAAATGAGCGTGCTCCAGCGCACCGAGATCATCATGACGAAGACAACGCGGGCCCCGAATTAGCTTGTTTCACTTGGCCCGCCGCCCCCAAAGCAAGCCCTGCTCAAACTTTGCCGTTTTAAGCAATAGTCGAGGAACGATGAACGCGATGAGCCTCGACACGCGGAAAGCATTTTGTGATCTTCGCGCCAGTGGGGCCGAGGAGCCGTTGGCCGACGCCATCGTGGACCTGATTGTGACGTCAGGCCAGAAACAACTCGGCGGCTGGCGTCCACGCCGTGATGCCCGCGCCCTTTTCGATACCTTCGCCGCCCCAGAAAGCGTCAGGGCGGACGGCCGCCACCGTCGCATTGTCGTGGGCGCCGGCCGCGTCGGCGGCGTCGATCAGGAGGCGGGTCGTATCCTCCGCATCGACGCACGCGTCCAAAATCGCCTGGAGTTGTCTGCGCCGCATGTCGTGCGCGCCGTCGCTGGTCAGCAGCCACGTCGCGCCATCGACGCGGTCGATCGCTGTCACCGTGGGGGCGAACCTGGCGCCGATGCCGACAAACTGGATCAGTTCGCTGCTCATCGCGGACTCATTGTCGTCGCCGGCGATGAGGCCGTTGGGGGTGTCGTCGCGGGTCAGGAGCGCCAGCGCGCCGCCTGGCGGGCGCGCATAGAGCCTGCTGTCGCCATTGTGGATGAGAAAGGCGGGGCCGTCCTTCACGAAAACCGCCGCCGTCAGCGTCGCGCCGCCCAGTCCGCCATAGGTGGCGAACACCGCCTCGTTCGCCCGATGGGCCGCGTCCGTTAGCGGCTCGGAACCGCCCCGGAGGGTTTCGCCCGCCTCGGCGACGAACTCACTGATCGCGAGGCTCGCCGCCCCGCCGCCGTCGATCATGCCGCCCATGCCGTCGGAAATCGCGACGATGAGGAAATCCGCCGGGGGTGAGGTTCGGCGCACATGGAGCGCCAGCGCGCGATCCTGGTTTTCGAAGCGCACCGGCCCTTTTAGGGTCGCAAGCGTCAAGCCGGCGGCTGACCGCATGCAACGGTACGGCAGAGGGTGGCGCACAAGCAGGCCGAGGCTCTGAAGAAGCGTGGTTTGCATGATGGGATCCGTCCGGGAGGGAAGATCGCTCCCAGGTTAGCGCGTTTAAGCTGCAACGCGCGATCTCCACACCGGATGGGTGACGCCAAACCTAGCGTTCCCAGCCCGCGAAGGCGCGGCGCGGAAAGCCGTCAACCGACGTCCACTCCCCGCCAAACCGGCTAAATCCGCCGCCGAACGAACGCGCTCTCTGGAGGCCGCGGTGGGGTCATGATAGCGCTCCCGGCCATGTCGATCCTCGGTACGCGGCCGCCCGGCGAAACCTCGCTTCGATCGTGTCGCGCCCAGAGCGCAGAACCTCCGCCGGTTCGTGGTTTGAATTGAGCGCCGTAGACGCCACCCTCCGCCTGGTCCTCGGGGACCAACTCTCCGACACACTCTCCTCCCTCGGCGACATCGACCTCGCGAGGGATGTCGTGCTGATGGCCGAGGTGATGGACGAGGCGACCTATGTCGCCCACCACAAGCAGAAGTTCGTCCTGGTCTTCTCCGCCATGCGCCAGTTCGCCGAACGCCTGCGATCGCGCGGCGTCGACGTGCGCTACGTCAGGCTAGGCGATCCGCGGGCAGCGGCCTCCCTGAACGGCGAGGTCTTGCGGGCGCTGGAGGCGGGCGCGTTCTCCCGCGTGGTGGTCACCGAGCCTGGAGAATGGCGGCTCGCGGCGGCGTTCGAGGACCTGGCCCACATCGCGCCGGTCCCCATCGAGGTGCGACCGGACACCCGCTTCATCTGTTCGCGCGCCCGGTTCGAAGCCTGGGCGGAGGGCCGAGCGGAATGGCGCATGGAATTTTTCTATCGCGAGATGCGCCGCCTGACCGGCCTGCTCATGGAGAACGGCAAGCCTGTCGGAGGCCGCTGGAACTTCGATCCGGAAAACCGCAAGCGTCCGCCCAAGACACTGCTTCCGCCCCCGCGGACCTCGATCGAGCCCAACAGGGCCACGCGTGACGCCCTGATCGAGATGGCGGCCCGGTTCCCCGACAACTTCGGCGCGCTGGAGCGGTTCGGCTACCCTACCAATCGCGAGGAGGCCGAAACCGTGCTGGCCGACTTCCTCGAACACGGCCTGCCGCTCTTCGGCGACTACCAGGACTTCATGAGGGCCGGCGAGCCGTTCATGTGGCACGGCCACATCTCCGCGGCGATGAACCTTGGCTTGCTCGACCCGCTGCAAGTCTGTCGCCGCGCGGAGGCCGAATGGCGCGCCGGCCGCGCTCCGCTGAACGCCGTGGAAGGTTTCATCCGCCAGATCATCGGCTGGCGCGAATATGTGCGGGGGATCTACTGGCTGCGGGGGCCGGACTACAAACGGCTGAACGCGCTCGGCGCCGATCGGGCGCTGCCCTGGTTCTATTGGTCGGGGGAGACCGACATGGCCTGCGTCGCCGACGTCGTCGCCACCACGCGCGACCACGCCTACGCCCATCACATCCAGCGCCTGATGGTCACCGGCCAGTTCGCCATGCTGCTGGGCGTCCACCCGGACGCGATCAATGACTGGTACATGGTGGTCTACGCCGACGCCTATGAGTGGGTGGAGCTGCCCAACACCCACGGCATGGCGACTTTCGCGGACGGCGGGATCGTGGGGTCGAAGCCCTATGCGGCGAGCGGGGCCTACATCAACCGCATGAGCGACTACTGCGCCGGCTGCGGCTATGACGTGAAGGATCGGCTGGGCGCGCGCGCCTGTCCGTTCAACGCGCTCTACTGGGATTTCCTGATCCGGCACGAGGCTCTCCTTGCCCGCAACCCGCGCATGGCCATGCCCTATCGCGGCCTTGGCGCGATGTCGGCGGCGGAGCGCGATGCGATCGTGGCCAAGGCGGACGCTACTCGAACGGCGTTCGGCGCGACGGTGCGCTCCCCGTGAAAACGCCGATCGATCGCTGAAAAGCGGCGATTATCGCGCCCACGAAGGCCGAGCCAGAGACTTGACCAGATGATCGACCAGCACGTGCACTCGAAGGGGTCTCAGGGGACTGGGCGGCATCACCAGATGCAGGCCCAGGACCGGCGCCGCCCAATCGGTCATCGCGTGCTCCAGCGTCCCGGCGCGCACTTCGCGCCAGACCAGGAACTCGGGCTGCAGGGCCAGACCCTGGCCGGCGACCAGGGACGGCGTCAACACGCCGGCGTTGTCGCTCCAGACGCGAACCCGAGGCTCCACCGTCGCCTCGCCAAACGTGGGATGAGTGAATCGCCAGACTCCCGGCGCCGCGCCTCCCGTGTAGGCGAGCACCTCATGTTCGCTAAGTTGGGCCGGGTGTGTCGGCCGGCCGCGGCGATCCAGATAGTCCGGAGCGCCCACCAGAAGCAGCCGCACATCGCAAAGCCTTCTCGCGAGCAGGGAGGAGTCCTCCAGGCGCGCGATCCGGATCGCCAGATCGAAACCCTCGGCTACCACGTCCACCTGACGATCGCTGAGCGCGAGATCGAGGGTGATCGCGGGATAGGCCGCCATGAACGCCGGAAGGGTCTCGCCCAGATAGGCGACGCCGAACGACAGCGGCGCGCTGATCTTCAGCCGCCCCCGCGGCGTCGTGGACTGCGCCATGGCCTCCTCCTGCAGAGCCCGGCCTTCGCGGAGGATCAGCGCGGCCCTCTCAAGAGATACGCGCCCGCTTTCTGTCAGGGAGAGACGTCGCGATGTGCGGTTGAAGAGCGCGAAACCAAGGCTCGCCTCCAGCCGGCCGATCGCTTTCGAGACGGTCGGTTTGGAAAGGCCAAGATCGTCCGCCGCTCGGGCGAACGACCCCAACTCGCCCACCCGGGCGAAGATGGCCCAGGCTTCGAGATCGGGCAGGCGCATGCTAAATTCCGGCAACGATGCGATGCCATCGTTTCTATTTCTTTGTAACGCAATGGGCACCATCTTGCCAGTCATCGGAGCAATGGATGCTCCATGGAGACCGCAATGATCGAACGCAGACCTTTCGCCGGCCTTGGCGGCGCCAACCACGGCTGGCTCGACGCCAAGCACCATTTCTCCTTTGCCGGCTACCACGAGCCGACCCGCATGGGATGGGGCCCGATACGGGTGTGGAACGATGACACCATCGCCGCCGGAACCGGCTTTCCGCCCCACCCCCACGCCGACATGGAGATCATCACCTATGTCCGCGAGGGCGCGATCACTCACAAGGACAGTCTGGGCAACAGCGGCCGCACCGAAGCGGGCGACGTTCAAGTGATGAGCGCCGGCTCCGGCGTCCGCCATTCCGAGTACAATCTCGAGGACGCGACGACGAAGATCTTTCAGATCTGGATCGAGCCCACCGCCCGCGGCGGGGCGCCGGCTTGGGGCGCGAAACCCTTTCCCAAGGGCGAGCGCTCCGGTCGTTTCGTCACTCTGGCCACGGGCATGGGCGACGACATCGATGCGCTGACCATCCGCACCAACTCCCGCGTGGTCGGCGCGACGCTCAAAGCCGGGGAGACGGCCGACTATCCGCTTGGCGCGGCGCGGCGCGGCTACCTTGTTCCGGCGAAAGGTTCCGTGGAGGTCAACGGCGTGCGCCTCGACGCTCGCGACGGCGCGGCGATTGCCGATGAAGCGATCCTGACCGTCAAGGCCTTGAGCGACGCCGAAATCGTGCTCGTCGACGCCGCCTGATCGCCCGCTCCACGTCCCCCGCTTCGGCCCTTGCCGCAGTGTGGCTTATCCCCGACAATCGCGTCGAGGCCGCGTTGGACAAGGGCCGCGAGCGGGCGCTCAATTTTCGCTCCGAGGTGGGTTCATTCGACAGACGGCGCCCATTCCGAGGTTGGCAACCTCCGCCGCCGACTATGAGGCGTTCGGAACTCTTTGCCGCGAGTATCTGGCATGGGCGCGGGAGCGCTATGCGGACATGCCGTGGTTGGTCGAGGCCGTTTTCGGGCATCAGGCCTTCGACACGGAGTTGAATCAACTTGCCCAGACCTATGGCCCGCCGGCGGGACGGCTGCTCATCGCCCGGGCCGGCGAGGACGCCCTGGGTGGGGACCCTGTGGGCGCCGGGGCGATACGCGGGCTCACGGACGGCGTCTGCGAGATGAAGCGATTGTTCGTCAGCGCGCGCGGACGCGGTCTCGGCCTCGGCCGCGCTCTCGCCGAGGGACTGATCGCCCAGGCGCGGGCAGACGGTTTCAAGGCCATGAGACTGGACACCGCGCGCCGCCTCACCGAAGCCATCTCGCTGTATGAAACGCTGGGCTTTCGTCCGATTCCGGCTTACCGACACTATCCCGATGACCTCGCGCCGCACCTGTTGTTCATGGAGATCGCCCTCTAACGTCGGGAGCGCCGCTCGCCCTGTCGGGGCCGGCGCTTGAGCGCGTCGCCGTCGATACTCGTCGTCGTCGGCATGACGCGCGAGGCGCGCGCGGCGCGCCATATCGGGCGCGTGCTGATCGGAAGCGCGTCGTTGGACGAGGCGCTCGCCGAGGGCGCGGCCGGGATCATCAGTTTCGGCCTCTGCGGGGCCCTGCATCCGGCGCTGCGGCCAGGCGACCTTGTCTTGGGCGCCGCCGTGCGCTGCGGCGACGCGCGCGTGAAGACCGATGACGAATGGACCGGCAGGATCGCCCGCGCTCTTCCGGAAGCCACTCTGGGCGAGATCGCCGGATCGAAGGTCATCGTGGCGGGCGCGGCGGAAAAGGCCGCCCTTCACAGGGCAACCGGGGCGATCGCGGTGGATATGGAGAGCCACACCGTCGCCACCGCGGCGGCCCGGTCGAGCCTTCCCTTCGTGGTCCTGCGCGCGGTCTCGGACGGCGCGGAGGCCGACCTCCCCCGCGCCGCTCAAGCGGGCTTCCGGCGCGATGGCGGGGTGAACGTGGGCGCGGTGATCGGCGCCCTCGCCGCGCGTCCGGGCGAATTGCTCGCTCTGCTGCGCACCGCGTCCGACGCCGCCTCCGCTTTCTGGGCGCTGGACCACGCCGCGAGCCGGCCCGGGGCGCCGTGGTTTCCCGCCAAGGCGCGCTGATGTAGACTCTCCGTCGAACGTGGGGAGCGTCGTCATGGCCATACTCAACATCTTCTCGCCGGGTTGGCTGAACGGCGACAGCGCCACGCAGTTCGTGCCCAATCCCTGGGGAACCTCGGACGTCTGGGTCCAATGCACCGTGCCCGCGATGCAGGTGAACGACTCCCTCTGCCTGGGCGGTTTCGGGATCGTCCAGTTCGCGGCGTTGGACGGGCAGGGCAACCCTCAGGTCACGACTTTCTTCGATCCGGGCAACCTCAACGCCATCATTCCGGAGAACATGACGCCAAGGCTCTATATCCCGCGGATGTTGTGGGTGACCCTCGCCCACATCGTCGCCGATCTGAGGTCCACCGGGACCGTCACTCTCTTTCAGTGGGGATGAGAATGAACGCCAGCCAAGCCACCCCCGGCGTCCCCGCCTCCCGCGAGCGGGCCCATGTGGTCCACGACGCCGATGGAAGCATTCTACACATCCACCACAGCGTCGAGTTCGAGGGCGGCGCGATCCACGCCGAATCCCCCGAAGAGCGGGCCCTGAGACTCGCGGGCTCGCCGGCGGGCGCGCGTGTGATCGAGGTCGATCCCGCCGAGGTCAATCGCCGGGGGGACAAGCGGGTGGACGTGGCGAGCGGGCGCCTATTGTTCGGATAGGACCACCAAGGGGGCGTGCTCGCAGCGCATCGCCACGCTCGCGCGTTCACCCTCCATGGATGCTCTCCTCGAACAGTTGCGCATACGCATGGATGTGGCCGCGGCCGCCATGGACTTCGAGGAGGCAGGACGGCTCCGCGACCAGATCAGCGTCTTGCGTGGCCGAGCCGACGACGACGCGACAGAGATCGACACCTCTGGGCTCGAGCGCCAGCGGCCCGGCGCGATGGGGCTGGGCACGAGCGATCAGCGGATGACCCCGCCACGGGGTTGGAAGCCGCCCGCCAAGCCCGATCCGATGACCAGCGTACACAAGGCGCCCAGGCGGCGACGCTGAGTCCCAACATGACGCCGCATACGCCGGACGGTCGCTATATCGTTGTGCGGGAAAGGCTCTGGCGAGCCTCGAACCCGGGGCTCGACGCCGAAACAAAAGCCACGCTGGTCACCGAATTGATGGCGGCGCGCAGAGCGGTCAACGCCGCGCTCCGAGCGAAAGACGACAACGCGCTGCGAACAGCCAGAGAGGAGGTTGATCGCGCGAAGCGTGGCCTCGGCGAACGCGGGGAGCCTTGGTGGCGCGACGGCGCGCCGGATCTGAATCGCAAGATGGTGCGAAACACCCGATACGCTGAATGGTGGGAAAACCGTACGAAGCCGGATTGAGCGGCGTCCCCCTAGTTCACGACTTCGCGCTGCACCTTCCGCGATCTCGGGTTCGTCGCCTTGATGTCCGCGAGCATCTTGTCGACGTGACCGCTGAAGACGAAGTCCGCGGGGCGCTGCTTGTCGAGGGGGATATCCTTGGCCATGGGTCCGGTGGTCTTAACGCCGCGCAGGCTGACCATCGCCGCCTTCAGGGGGTGTTTCATGGTGTCGGTGACGGCGCTGGCCTCGAAGCCCGAATGGACCATGCAGTCCTGGCACTTCTCGTAGTTGCCGACGCCGTAGTCGTCCCAGGCGGTGTCGTCCATCAGCTCCTTGAAGGTCTTGGCGTAGCCTTCGCCGACCAGATAGCAGGGCCGCTGCCAGCCGAACACGGTGCGGGTCGGGTTGCCCCAGGGCGTGCACTTGTAGGCCTGATTGCCCGCCAGGAAGTCGAGGAACATGGTCGATTGGGTGAACGACCATTTTTTGCCGTTGTCGCCCAGGGCGAAGATGTCGCGGAACAACTGCTTGGTCTTGGTGCGGTTCAGGAAGCTGTCCTGGTCCGGTGCGCGCTCATAGGCGTAGCCGGGAGAGATGGTGGTGCCGTCCAGGCCGATGGCCTTCATCTCGTCGAGGAAGGCGGCGACGCGTTCGGGCACCGCGTTGTCGAACAGGGTGCAGTTGATGCTGACGCGGAAGCCCTTGGACTTGGCCAGCTTGATCGCCGCCACCGCCGTCTCGTAGACGCCGTCCAGACAGACCGACTTGTCGTGCATGGCCTTGTCGCCATCGAGATGGATCGACCAGGTGAACATCGGATCCGGCGTGTACTGATCGATCTTCTTGGTCAACAGCAGGGCGTTGGTGCACAAGATGACGAACTTCTTCCTCGCCAGATAGCCCTTCACGATCTTGGGCATGTCTCGGTGCAGCAGGGGTTCGCCGCCCGCGATGGAGACCACCGGCGCGCCGCAGTCGTCGATCGCCTCCATGCACTGATCGTAGCTCAGGCGCTGGTTGAGGATGTCGTCGGGATAGTCGATCTTGCCGCAGCCGGCGCAGGCCAGGTTGCAGCGGAACAACGGCTCCAGCATCAGGACCAGCGGATAGCGCTTCACCCCGCTGAAGTGCTGCTTGGCGATGTAGGCGCCGATGCGCGACACCGCCTGTATCGGAAGACCCATGTCTCCCCTCCTCTCGAAAGTATGACTAGTTGCGGAGTTCCGCCGGCAGGCGAAACTCGATGTTTTCTTCGACCCCGTCCATCGGCTCGACGACCACGGGGCCAAGCTTGGCCAAGGCCTCGATAACCTCCTGGATCAGGGCTTCGGGGGCCGAGGCGCCGGCGGTGAGACCGACCGCGGACTTGCCCTCCAACCACGCCGGATCGAGCCCGGAGGCGTCGGCGATCAGATAGCTGGGAATGCCATGCTCACGACCGATCTCACACAAGCGGTTGGAGTTGGAGCTGTTCTTCGCGCCGACCACCAGGATGACGTCCGCCAAACTGCACATCTCGCGAACGGCGGTCTGGCGATGCTGGGTGGCGTAGCAGATGTCCGACGTATCCGGCCCGACGATGTCGGTGAACCTGGCGGTGAGGGAGGCGATCACCGCGCGGGTGTCGTCGACGCTCAAGGTCGTCTGGGTGACATAGGCCAGGGGCATGTCGAGGGGCAGGTCCAGCGCCGCCACATCCGCCTCCGTCGAGACCAGATAGGTCGGCGCGTCGATCTGACCGATCGTGCCCTCCACCTCCGGGTGGCCGGCGTGGCCGATCAGGATGATGTTGCGGCCCTGGCGCACATAACGCTTGGCCTGATTGTGGACCTTGGTGACCAGCGGGCAGGTCGCGTCCAGCACCGGCAGGTGGCGCGCCGCGGCCGCCTGGACCACCGACTTCGCCACGCCGTGGGCGCTGAACACGGTATGGGCGCCGTCCGGCACCTCCGACAGCTCTTCGACGAAGATCGCGCCCTTCGCCTTCAGGCTGTCGACCACGTGGCGATTGTGCACGATCTCGTGGCGGACATAGATCGGCGTCTGGAACTTCTCCAACGCCCGCTCGACGATGTCGATCGCCCGCACCACGCCGGCGCAGAAACCGCGCGGCTGGGCCAGGATGACGCGCATGGTCGCGCGTTTTGCGTCCCCCTTGGGGCGATCCTTCAGGTCCAGGGCCAGATCGGTCATGGCGTCCATTCGTTCCGTTGAGAGGGCGCCGTGGTCATCGGCGCGGCTCTTGAATATCAGGTCCTGGCCGATTCTGTGTCGGCCGATGTCGTCGCCGACGCGCCCGGGCCGCGATCCGCCCAGCGACTACCGGTGCGCCGCAGCATAACATAAATAGTGACCGAGGCCACGATCACCACCGCCGTCGCCGCCAGACCGGGACGCCCCTCCTTCGGGTCGGCCAGACTGGCGATCAGCATTCCGGCCAGGGCGAGCAGCGCCAGCAGCGGCGCCGCGGGAAACAGCGGCATCCTGAATACGCCACCGGCCGTCAGTCCGCGCCATCGTCCGCGCATCGCCGCCACGCACAGGCCGGCATAGGTCACCACCGTGCCCGAGGCGATCACCGTGACCAGGAAATCCAGCGGCGCCAGACACCAGAGCAGAGAGACGCCGCCCATGGTCAGGGCCGCGATCCACGGCGAGCCGAAACGCGGGTGAAGGGCGGTGAAGGCGCGGTTGAGGGGGTCGGGCCACAGCCGATCGCGCGCCGTGGCGTAAAGCTGCCGCGCCGCCAGCAGGGACAGCGCCAGCATGGCGTTGAAGATCGCCACGGCCACCGCCAAATCGATCGCGCGGGCCAGTTGCGCCCCGCCCAGAGCGCGGACAAAGGCGGGCAGCGGTTCGGCGCTCGCCGCGAGACCGCCGACGTCCGGCGCGCCCACCATCACAGCCATGATCGGCGTCATCTGGAAGAGGATCGCCAGGCCCAGCGACCAGAACACCACGCCGGCGACCCGCCGTGGGGCGTCGCGGACCTCCTCGCCCAGCGAACAGACCCCGCCATAGCCGTCGAAGGCGTACACCGCCGCCGCGGCCGCCGCGCCCATCACCGCCAGACTCGCGACCGCCGCCCCGCCGCCCGCGGCCGCGGGATGAAAGAGGACATCGCCGAGCCCCCTGCGGGCATGGGCGAAGCCGAGCCACGACAATACGGCCAGGCTGCCGACTTCGAGGGTCAGGAAGAACCCCGTCAACCAGGCGTTGAAGCGCACATTGAGCACCGCCAGCAATGTGACGCCCACCACGAGCGCCACCGCGACCCCTCGCGCCGGAACGCCCGGAAGAACGTCGGCCAGGAAGTCGGCGACCCCCAGGCCCGAAAGAGCCTGCGCCACCGTGAAGTTCACCAGGGCGAGCCCCAGGACGATGAAGCCCAGCATCGGGCCAAGCGTCCGCGTGACGATGGTGTATTCCGCCCCTGTCTCGGGAAAGGCGGAAACCACTTCGGCGTAGACCAGGGCCATCAAGACGCCGAGCAGAGCCGCCGCCAGGAAACAGAGCGCGGTTCCCATCCCCGCCTGGCGGATCACGTCGGAGCCCACCACGAAGACCCCGATCGTCGGCGACAGCCCGGAGAGCGTGATCATCAGCGCGCCCAGGCCGCCCATGGAGCGCTCGAGGGGTGATGCGTCTGGCCGCCCCCGGTCTATCTCTCGCAAGGGCCGCCGCGTCGTCACCCCTTCCTCTTCGCACGGCCGGACCCATCCGTCGAAGATTCAGCCGACCATGCCCGAAGACTTGACGTCAGAGCGTGCGCCGCCTCAGCCGCGGGTCGCGGTGAAGCTGCCCTTGTGACCTTGCGCGTCGATCACGCCGCTCATCGTATCGCCGGCCACTTCGCCATTGTAGATCACGTCGAAATTCGTGAAGAGAAAGCTGGAGCGATAGGTCCAGATCACCTTGTCGCCGGATACGTTTCCGGACGTGAGGGTGTGGGATTTGCCGCCCTTGATCTTGGCGCTGTTGGTCGAGGCGTCGACGCAGACCCCTCCCAGCCGGTGCCCCTCCGGCTTGAAGTCGCAGTTGAGCATGAAGGCGAACGACGAGACCTTGCCGGTCACGCGCCAACGCCCCGCGACCTGCGCCGAGGCCGGAAGACTGGACGCCGCGAGCGCCGCCGCGACGACGGCGAGGGAGGTGATTTTCATTTACTTGCCGCCTTCGTTGACTGATCGTGCGGAAGAATACGGCCGGGAGAACGGGGTGGACCACTTGACCGCCGCGCGACATCCGCCGCCAGCCCTCGTCGAGAAAGGTCGCGCATGACACCTCGAAACATCCCCGCCCTGGCGCTTCTGATCGTCAGCCTCGTCGCCATCGCCCCCTTGGGCGCCGCGGCGCAGAACACGGCGAATCTGCCGCGTGCTCGCGCGGGCTATTGGGAGGTGAAGATGACCGACAGCCGCGGCCGCACCGTCGTTCGCCACACCTGCACCGACGGCGCGGCGCCGGACCTGAACGGCCCCATGGCGCGGTTCTGCAAGATGACTTTCCAGCGCTCGGCGTCCACCATCGTCGGCGATGGAACATGCGCGATGAATGGCATGCACAGCATCTCGCACATCGTCGCGCGGGGCGACTTCCAGACCGCCTATTCGATGGACAACACCGGCACGATCACCCTCGCGGGCCGCCCGCCGATGACCATGAAACAACACGTCGACGCCCGCTGGACCAGCGCCTGCCCCGCCGGGATGAAGCCAGGCGCCCTCGGGCGGCCCTAGCCCCGGGCGCCGCGCCCGCTCCACGATAGTCAACCTGTCGGAAGGGCGACTCGCAGATTGATGATCGCGACCCCTCGGTCTTCGGCCAGGCGCTCCGCCAGGACTTCCCGGTGGCAACAGGCCGGATCGGCCTCGTAGCAAAGCAGGCAGGCGCGCCGTTCCGCCGCGACGACGACCAGCCGCTCGAAGGCCGCCACCGCCGCCGGCTCCTCGAGGTGCGCCGCGAAGATGGCCCGCATCTCCTTGTGACGCCCGCTCCGCGCCGCCTCCCGTCCGGCCTTCGGCGTGCCGAGGTCGCGCAGGTGGAGATAGTCGACGCCCGCTTCGGCCAGGCTGTTCGCCAGCACCGTCTTCGAGAAACCTGGGCGGCGCGACGCGGCGACCGCGCGCACGTCGACGAGGATATCGACGCCGGCGTCCCTCAGCGCGCCGACGACGGCTGGCCGCGACGCGCGCTCGTACCCGATGGTCCAGACGGAGTTCATGGGACCGTTCATACGCCCTCCCGCGGCGCGCGAAACGGGCGGGCCAGGCCCGACTCTTGACCAGCGTCGCCACCCGCGCAATCTTCCGGTCAGCTCTACCGGAGTTTTGATGCTCGAGATTGCCGTCGCCTGAGGCCCTGGGCGGGTTCGACCCGCCTAAGCCTCTGTTTCGCCCGCCCCCGATCCGCCGACGCGGTTCGGGATCGCGAAATCATGCGACTCCTTCAATGAGCATCCCCCTTGAACATCTCCAAGGCCCAGCAACGCGTGCTCCACGCGTTGGCCCAGGGCGGCAAGATCCAGCACCACCGCGACCCCCACGGCCGCGTCATCCATGTCGACTGCCTCACCCGCGAAGGCTTCCGCCTCGACGCCTGCGATGTGGGCCTGTTCGCCAAGCTCAAAGCGCGCCGGCTGATCGCCTCCCGCGGCGGCGGCCCCTATCGCATCAGCCGGGAAGGCCTGCTGACCGTGCGCGCGCAGGCGGACAATCGATGAGCGCGTGAACGGGTGCGCCACCATTCGAAGCGCTGGAGTCAATGGGATTGCAGTCTCCGATGGCGTAACCTGATCTGGCCGACCGGCGAGGGCGGGCGCCCCCTGCCACCCTTGCCCAATTCGGCCTGACCCACGATATCCGCCCTAGCCAAACGGGGGCGGAACGGCGAATCGGAATGCGCGCTTGAGCTTGGCTGTCGCCGTACTGGGATGGGCGTTTCTAATCCTCGCGCTCGTCGGGATCGGCTACACCCTGGCCGCGACGGCGCTCACCGTGCGTTATCTGCGCTCGCCCGCGTTCGCCACGTCCGATACCGCGTCCGGCCCGACGCCGGACGTCACCATTATCAAGCCGCTTCACGGCGCTCACGCCCACCTGCGCGGGGCGCTGCAAAGTTTCTGCGTCCAGGACTACCCCGGCGCGGTTCAGATCGTCTTCGGCGTCCATCACGCCGACGACCGCGCCATCCCCGTGGTGCGCGACCTGCAGGCCAGCCATCCCGGCCTAGCCATCGACCTCGTCATCGAAGACCAGATGCACGGGGTGAACCGCAAGGCCTCGAACCTGGTCAATATCGCCGCCCTCGCGCGGCACGGCGTGCTGATCCTGAGCGACGCCGATATCGTGGTCGAGCCGGACTATCTGCGGAATGTCACCCGGGCCCTAGCGGAGCCGGGGATCGGCGCGGTTAGCTGCCTTTACGTCGGGCTGGACGACGGTCGGCTGTGGTCGAAGCTGTCGGCCATGGCGATCGACTATCAGTTCCTGCCATCGGCGGTGTTGGGCAAGGCGCTCGGGATGGCCAATCCTTGCTTCGGCTCGACCATCGCGATCCGGGCCGAGGTGCTGGAGCGCATCGGGGGCTTCCTCGCCTTCGCCGACCATCTCGCCGACGATTACGAGATCGGCCGCGCGGTGCGGAAACTCGGACTTTCCGTCGCGATCCCGCCGATGGTGGTCGTGCACCATTCGCCCGAGTCGAGCTTGCGCGAGCTGGTGTCCCACGAGCTGCGCTGGGCGCGGACGGTGCGCCAGATCGACGCGGCGGGGCACGCGGGCTCGGTGGTCACCCATCCCCTGCCGCTGGCGATGATCGCCGCCATCCCGCTTGGTTTTTCGCCGATTTCGGTCGGCGTCGTCGTCATGGCCGCCGTCTTGCGCCTGTGGTCGAAAATCCTCATCGACCGGGCGACCGGCATGAGCGCCGGGTCATGGTGGCTGATTCCGCTCCGGGATGTGCTATCGTTTGGAATCTTTCTTGGCAGCCTCGTGGTGAACACGGTGCGCTGGCAAGGACGCCTGTTCCGGGTCGGCGACGGCGGCGTCATTCATCATCACTAGGGCTGACCACGGCCAGGGATTTCATCCATGTCGCTTCGCACTCTTTTTCTCCAGGCCCCGTCCTTCGATGGTTTCGATGGCGGCGCCGGTTCGCGCTATCAAGCCAAGCGCGAGATCAAATCTTTCTGGTACCCGACCTGGCTGGCCCAGCCGGCCGCCCTGGTCGAGAACAGCCGCATGATCGACGCCCCGCCGCACAAACAGACCCTGGCCGACGTCCTGGCCATCGTGAAAGACTACGACCTGGCGGTGCTGCACACCTCGGTCCCGTCCTTCGCCTCGGACGTGAAGTGCGCCGAGGCGATGAAGGCGGCCAATCCGGCGATGAAGATCGGCATGATCGGGGCCAAGGTCGCCGTGGACGCCGAAGGCTCTCTTCGCGACGGCGCGGTGATCGATTTCGTCGCCCGCAACGAGTTCGACTTCACGATCAAGGATGTCGCCGACGACAAGGACTGGGCGACGATCGCCGGCCTCAGCTATCGCAACCCGCCGGGTGTCGTGGTCCACAACCCCGACCGCGCCATCCTGCACGACATGGACAGCCTGCCCTTCGTGACCCCGGTCTATCAGCGCGACCTGCGAATCGAGAACTACTTCATCGGCTATCTGAAACACCCCTACATCTCGATCTACACCGGCCGCGGCTGCAAATCGCGCTGCACCTTCTGCCTGTGGCCGCAGACCGTCGGCGGCCACCGCTACCGCACCCGCAGCGTCGGCCATGTGATCGAGGAGATCGCCTGGGCCAAGAAGGCCTTTCCGCAGGTGAAGGAGTTCTTCTTCGACGACGACACCTTCACCGACGACCTGCCGCGCGCCGAAGCCATCGCCAAGGAACTGGGCAAACTCGGCGTCACCTGGTCGTGCAACGCCAAGGCCAATGTGCCCTACGAGAGCCTGAAGGTCCTCAAGGAAGGCGGCCTGCGCCTGTTGCTGGTGGGCTATGAGAGCGGCAATCAGCAGATCCTGCACAACATCAAGAAGGGCATGCTGGTCGAGGTCGCCGAGAAGTTTACCAAGGATTGCCATGAACTGGGCATCGCCATCCACGGCACGTTCATCGCCGGACTGCCGGGCGAAACCCGCGAGACGCTCAAGGCCACGGCGCAATGGGCGGCGAAGATCAACCCGCACACGATCCAGGTTTCGCTGGCCGCGCCCTACCCCGGCACCTTCCTTTATAATCAGGCGGTGAAGAACGGCTGGCTCGACGCCGACCACGCCGAACTGGTCGACGAGCACGGCGTGCAGATCGCCCCGCTGCACTACCCGCACCTCAGTCACGAGGAGATCTTCGCCAGCGTCGAGACCTTCTACAAAAGCTTCTACTTCCGACCGAGCAAGATCGGCTCGATCGTCGGCGAAATGGTTCGCAGCCCGGACATGATGAAGCGTCGTCTGCGCGAGGGCGTCGAGTTCTTCGAGTTCCTCAAAGAGCGCAAGACCGTCGCGGCCTGAGTTTAGACCGTGCGCCGACAGTCGTTCCGGGGCTTTCTCAAGACAAACACGCGTTTGTGACGTCTGAGGCGCGCGATTGGCCCACGCGATCACTATTCCCGCTCGACCCTTGCGCGTAGTTTGCGGACGGGAACGCGGGCGAAGATAAGATTTCTTAGCGACGAGCCGTCTCGCGTTCTTTATACGCCGAGGGCACGCTCATGACGATGTACGCGAGGACTACTGGCCGGCGCCTCAAGCAGCGCGAGGCGGGGGCCGGCGACGATCTACTAGGCGGCGACGTCCAACAGAGCCCCGACTACACCGTCACGAAGACGCACAATGACGGGCACGGCAAGATTTTCGGCGACATCGAAGTCGCCGTGATTTTTTGGGGGAAATATTGGAGCAACACCGCTCCCGCGCCGACGATATCCAGCGACACCTACTATACGGCCTTCAGCGGCATCGTCACCGGACCCTATATGACCGGCCTGCGGCAATACGGCGCCGGTCCCGGAACCATGCTGGGCAAATGGATCAACGACTCCACCGATCCCGCGGCCTCGTATTCCGACAGCGATGTCGTGGATATGCTGACCAAATTCCTGGACGCTAACCCGGGCGTGCCAGTTCCCGCCGACGGGCACAATCGCTTCTACGCCGTCATGACCCCACCGGGCTTCGCCAATTCCTTGTCGGGCGACGTCGGTCAGCATCAGGATTTCACCTACAAAGGCGTAACGGCTCCCTATTGTTGGGTCGACTATGAAGGAACTCTTTCCGGTTTCGGTGTCGCCAAGATTTTCTCACATGAATTGGTGGAGACCTGCACCGATCCCTTCTTCGACGCTTGGCTCGTCGACGGTACAAAGAGCGATGGCACCAAGATCACAAACGATGAAATTGGCGACACATGCAACGGGCAGACCGTCAGCGTCCAAATCAACGGGCTCACGGTCGGCGTTCAGCCGTATTGGAGCGCGGCGGACAACGCCTGCATCCTCCCGCAGGGCACGCTTACATTTCTGATCGACAAGAATACTTTCGGGCTCGACGAGGTGAAGGAGGCGATCAACAACAACAACGGCCTGTTCACCAACGCGTTCTGGCTGGCGCTGGACGGCTACAGCATCGACACCTTCAACTCGTTCCAGGTGACCATCCCGAACCCGACCGGCGCCTTCGCCAACTTGGCCGGCGTCACTGTTAGCCTTACCCCCGCCACCCCCACGAAGCCCAACCCGGTCTATGAGGACGCCGGCGACACCACCACGATCCAACGCATCCGGTTTTCCTACGACGTCACCTTCGCCAAGCCGCTGGTCACGCCGTTTCAGCCCAACGCCAACCAGTACGCCCTCACGGCGACCTTCAAAACCGCCGGCGTCACCGTGCCGGCGCCCAATTCCCAGGACACCGTCAACTTCGAGCTCGTCCCCGGGGCCGACCCCTATTTCTCCAACATCGACACCACCGACAACAACGCGGTCGCGTGGCTGAGCCAGGACCTCCGGGTCTGCACGGTGGCCAAGGGCGCATCCGCCCTGCCCGGCGATGCGTCCGCCCCTGCGTTCCAGAACAGCCAGACGCCTTACGATTACATTCAGAACGTCATCGGCTATCTCAACGGCGCCGACGCCTACACGGTCCCGGTCCCGGCCGGATCGCCGGACCCGCTCAACAACCTCGAGGGTCAGACTGGCTACGAGACCGGCGATTCCTCGGTGAGGCCGCTGGATGCGTCCAAGACCCAGAACTACAACTTCGCGATCGCCCGGGTCAGGATGACCAGCGACACCCAGGGGTCCGCCGGTCAGGCCGCCAACGTCCGGGTCTTCTTCCGGCTGTGGACCGCGCCGTCGTGCGATACCGACTTCGACCCCAATACGACCTATCTGAGCAGTCCGGCCTATCCGTCGTTGCCGGCGACGCCCCTGCCCTCATCGGCCAGCCTGCCGCACGATCCACGGGGCAACGCGATCCAGACCCAGCCCTTCTTCGCCACCGACAAGTCGGGCGCCCACGACTATGATAACAGCGTTACCAACGCCAATATCCGGAACCTGGAAATCCCGGCGACGCCCGGCCGGGATTCGATCTGGGCCTACTACGGCTGTTTCCTCGACGTCTACGACGCCTCGAATCAGGCGCACTATTCGGGCACGCACCACTGCCTCGTCGCCCAGATCGCCTACGACAACGCGCCACTGTTCTACCAGAGCGGGACCGCCGCCAATCCGGGCAACACCGACAAGCTGGCGCAGCGCAACCTCCAGATCACGCTGTCCGGCAACCCTGGACCCAAGCCGACCCACCGCATTCCGCAGGCCTTCGACTCGCGGCCGAGCCCGGCCTTCGTCGACGCCGGCGGCGCGCTGACCGGCCTGCCGGACGAGTTGATGATCGACTGGGGCGACACCCCGGCCGGCAGCATGGCGCATATCTATTGGCCGGAGGTCGCGGCGGCCGACGTCCTGGCGCTAGCCAGCCGGCTCTACGGCGCCCATCCCCTCACGGCGACGGACGCCAATACCGTGTCGTGCCGTGTGACCAAGGGCGTCACCTACGTCCCGATCCCCTCCGCGGCGCGGAAGACTTTCGCCGGCCTCTTCACCGTGGACCTGCCGCTCGGCGTCAAGAAAGGACAGGTGTTCGATATCCTGGTTCGACGCCTGGCCACCCAGACGGCGCCACCCCCGGTGATCATCACCGAGCGGCGTCCCGAAACCCCCGCCACGACGGCCGCCCCGAACGCGGAGGTCGAGGCCGCCCTCAAGTGGCGCTATGTGACCGGCGCTTTCCAGATCAAGATCCCGGTCACCACCGAGGCGTTGCTGCTCGGGCCGGAGGAAAACACCCTGGCCATCCTCAAGGCCCGCCTCGCTGCGATGCCCGCGCAGTATCGCTGGCGCCCGGTGCTGAAGCGCTACATCGAATACGTCTCCGGCCGGGTGGACGGCTCCGGCGGCGACGCCGCCGGCGTTCCGCCTTCCCTGCTCGGCTACCCGTCGACCAAAGGCCGCGGCCGCGGTCATGACGACGACGATGACGGTGACCGCCATGACCATGACCACGATCACGATCGTCGCCGCGACCGCGACGACCACGAAACGTTCGACGAATACGACGGAAAGATCGTCGGGCTCGTTTTCGACCGCTTCGGCGACTTCGAGGGCTTCCTGCTCGGCCTCGAGGATGGCGAGCGGGCCTTCCACAGTCGCGAGCGCAACATGGAACACCTCGCCGAGCGCGCCTGGCGGCAACGTCTCCGCGTTTCGGTCATCGCCGACGAGGATGAACCTCACCGCGCCCTCACCCTGATTCTGCGCGAGCCGCCGGCGTTCCTCGGCGACTAGGCCCTAAGCCCTCTTCAGCCCCCCCGCCGCCCGCGGCAGGTAGCGATCCAGCCAGTCGGCGATCTGGTAGTCGTGGGCTTTCACCTCCTCGGGCAGGTCGTCGAAGGGGACCAGGTCGGGGTGGTGTTTGCGGCGATCGTCGCGGGCCTGTCCGAGGCGCCAACCGTTGAGCTGCCGGTCCGCGGACCACCGCCGGTGCTCTAGGATCGCCGTCGCGCGGCGGTCGTCTTCGTTTCGGTAAAGCGGCTCGCCCGGGTCCAGGCGCATCGGCCAATGCCGTTCCTCTTCGGGGAGCCGCAACCACGGTTCGAGATCGAAGCCGAGGCTGGCGAGTTTGGCCGGCACATGACTGACGACGCGGCGATTGCTGATCCGCATCTCCTCCGAAAGCTCCGACCAGGGCTTGCCGGCCCAGGAGCCGACACCGCTATAGCCGTCGTGCACCGAGCGGGCCGGCGCGTCCGGATCGTCCAGCAGGGCGCGCGAGCCCGTCGCCGCGTCGGCCAGGGAAGCGAAACTATAGAGCTGGAGCGGCTTCAGATCCGCCGTCCCTCCCGGCGCCGGCAGTAGCCCTCCGGAGCGCAGCCGCACGAAGATCGGTCCCTGCATGGCCTCGTATCGCGTGGCGCGCTCGCGCAGGGTCACCGCGGCGGCCAGGGCCTCGGCGGAATGGGCGAGGCAGATATAGGCGGCGCAGACAGGCGGCCCATGCGCTTCGACCGCGAGGCGGCCATCCTCCAGATCGTGCACGGCCTCGAAATCGCAGATTTCGCGGAATTCCGGGTGCCGGTGAAGGAAGTCGCGCGCGACCTTGGGATCGGATTCGATCACCGTTATCATCGGCCGGCCCTGGTCGCTCACCAGGCTGGTCAGCACCAGATCCTTCGCCAGGGCCTGGCCCAGCCAGTTGAAACCCACGATGAGCACATGCGCCGCCGGCGCCGCGATCCGGCTCGCAAGTAGAAAAGGCGGGTGCCGCGCCAGCACGCAGCGCGCCGCCGCCTGAGCCTCGGAGAACGCGAAGAGATCGATGCCGCCGGCCACGTGATGAATCAGCTCGGCCGTGGAGGGATCGTCGAGATGCACGGCCACGACGCCGCGATCGATGCCGATCAGCGATGCGCGGCCCCGGGCCTGAAGCGCCAATTCCGCCGAGGCGCCCAGGTCCTTCTCGGCCACGATGACACGCCGCGCGCGATCGGCGTGGCCCAGTTCCAGCGGATCGCCGCCCGGCTCGCGCGGAAAGATCAGCAGGCGGCCCTCGGCATGGATGCGGTCCGCGTGATCGGTGACGTGCAGCAAGTTCAGATTTCGTCTCAGCCCATCGGCGATGAGCGCGGCGGCCATTTCGTGGTCGCCGATGATCAGCGTGTGCCCCCGCATGAACGCGGCCCGCAGCGCGGCGATCTGGGTCTCGAACAAGGCGAAGCTCGCCGCGCCGGCGACGCCAATGAACAGCAGGGCGCCCAGCCAGCGCGCGATCAACAGCCGCCACTCCCCGCCTACCCTTTCCGGCGAGACATAGCTTTCGCTGAAACCAAAGGCGTGCAGGCTGAGAAAGGCGGCGTTCTCGATCGCGCGCCACGGCGTCGTCGCCCCGAACGAAGGCGCCCTCGCGACCCAGCCGCTGAAGGCGAAGCCGATCGTCACGATCGCCAGGCAAAGCCAGATCGCCAGGAACCACGGGTTCGATCGGTGCGACGGGAGGTTCTGTTCAGCCATGGCAAAGCTGGTTTACGAACGCCAGGACAACTCCCGCAAGGTTATTCCCAAATTCCCTCCCGCCTGATCATCACCGCGGACGACTTCGGCGCCGATATATCGGTGAACGAGGCGGTCGAGATCGCGCATCGACAGGGCGCGCTCGGCGCGGCCAGCCTCATGGTCGGCGCGCCAGCGGCGGACGACGCCGTCGCTCGGGCCAAGACAATGCCGCGGCTGGGGGTCGGTATGCATCTCGTCTTGGTGGAGGGCCGCCCCACGCTCCCCCCAGGCGAAATCCCGGATCTGGTGGATCGCGACGGCCATTTTAGAACGGATATGGCGCGGGCGGGCGCGGCGATGTTTTTCCTGCCCAAGGTTCGCCGTCAGTTGGCGCGGGAGATCGAGGCTCAGTTCGCCGCTTTCGCGGCCACGGGCCTGGCCCTCGATCACGTCAACGCCCACAAACATTTCCACCTGCACCCCACGATCGCGGGTCTGATCCTGAAGATCGGACGGCGATACGGCCTTCGCGCCGCTCGGCTGCCCATAGAGCCGCGCGCCGCGCTCGCCGCGGCCGAGGCGGGATCGTACTCGAGCGCGTGGCTGACCGAGCCCTGGGCCAGGCTCGCGCGACGGCGATTCCGCCGCGCGGGGATCGTCGTTCCCGATCAGGTCTTCGGCCTGCGCTGGAGCGGCGCGATGACCAAGCCGCGCCTGCTCGGTCTGATCGCGAACCTTCCGCCGGGCCTGTCGGAAATCTATCTGCATCCCGGAACATCCGACGCTT
Source organism: Caulobacterales bacterium (assembly GCA_038231315.1). Classification (GTDB taxonomy): domain Bacteria; phylum Pseudomonadota; class Alphaproteobacteria; order Caulobacterales; family Caulobacteraceae; genus Acaudatibacter. The sequence continues at coordinate 531,613 of JBBRLN010000001.1, read as the reverse complement.
ATCCGGGCTCCGCGCCGGGCTACCGTTATCGGGACGAGCTCTTGGCCTTGACCGCGCCTGAGGTCGTCGCCACAGCGGAGGGATCCGGGGCCCGCCTGGGCGGGTTTCGACAGGTTGCGCCTTGAGCTGAAGGGGGCTCGCGAATGACCGACTGGACCGCCTCCGACCTCGCCAGGTCGCTCCCGGATTCGCGACCAATAGACGGCAGGATCAGGATCGGCAGCGACGCCCACAAGCGATTGTTCTGCCGAACCTTGCTCGAGACCTTCAACCCCTACAAACCTGCCGTCCTCGACTGGCCCGAACTCTCCAGCGACGCGCGGGAGCGGCTGGTCAACCTCCCGATCTGGGACATCGCCGTGCAGACGGAAGGCAAGGCCAGTCTGAGGGTGAAATCCTATGCGCGCGTGGTCGAAAACGACGAATGGCTGCGCCGCGCCGTAGAGTTGAACGCCTTTGAAGAGGGCCGCCACAAGCACGTCCTTGCAAACCTCGTGCGCGCCTATGGCATCGCCCTGGCTCCGGAGCCCGAGTACGTCGCGCCGCGGGATACCGAATGGGCCTTCATGGTCACCGGTTTTTCCGAGTGCATCGACAGCTTCTTCGCCTTCGGTCTCTTCGAGCTGGCCAAACGCTCCGGCTTCTTTCCCGCCGAGCTTGTGGCGACGTTCGAGCCGGTGATGAGCGAGGAGGGCCGCCACATCCTTTTCTTCGTCAATTGGGTCGCCTGGATGCGGCGCAACATACCGTGGTGGAAGCGGCCATGGTTCGAGGCGCGGGTGATCGGCGTCTGGCTCTTCCTGATCTGGGAGCGGAACGGCATCGCCAAGGACCTCGACGGCGTCCCCGCCCAGGACAACAACTTCACCGTCACCGGCGCCAAGTCGGTCGGAATGGACATCGGCGTCGCGCAGCTGATGGACATCTGCCTCGCCGAAAACGACCGCCGCCTCGCTGTCTACGACGCCCGCCTGCTGCGACCGAGGTTCGTGCCCGCGATGGTCCGGCTGGCGCGGCGGTTCATGACCTAGGGCTTCGTCAGCCCTCCTCCCGAAAGAGCTCGTCGATGTCTCTACGCCCGTGGAGGATGTTCACAACCTCGAAGCGGTCGCCGACATATTGGAAGAAGATCACATAATTTCCGACCGCGACGCTGCGCAGGTCATCTCGGAGTTCCGGTCGCTGTCTGCCGAGCAGGCCGGGAAGTCCCGCGAGATGGTGACAGTGATCCTGAAGCCGCTGCACAAATCTGTTGGCGGCCGAAATGCCGCCCGTTGATTCCGCGATCCAATCGTAGATTTCCAACAAATCCGCGCGGACGGAGGCGCGGAATATCGCTCGCCTCACTCGGCGACGCCGGCACTTCGCAGTTCCTCGCCTCTGCTTGTTAAGGCCACGCCGATTTCAGTCTCTGTCACATAGCCGCCGGCGAGCGAGGCCTCGATCGTGCGCTTCAAGTCCCTCAGCTTCGCTTCCCGCTCCTCGACGAGACGAAGCCCCTCGCGGACAACCTCGCTGGCGGAGCCGTAACGGCCTTCCTTGAGGGTGGCCTCGACGAAGGTCTCCCAACGCTCACCAACCGATACGTTCATGAATCACCACTTCGATATCAATCTTTGCTCAAATATCGTTATCGAGGGACTGACGTCCATAGCGTTCTAGAGGGCGGTCGGGTTGGCTTTGTCGTGTGGAGGCGTTGGCGCCTGGCGCAACGCGGGGCCGTTCGCCTGATCGGCGAGGCCCGCCATCTCCTTGAAGATCCGCAGACTGCACCACAGGTAGCCCCACATGAAGCCACCCGAAGCATAGGTGATCATCACGGCGCCGGTGGCCGCCGCTCCGCCCCGGGTGTGGAGTTGAAGGCCGACCGCCACCGCGATGCCGCTGACCGCCTTCGCCAGCGGACCGAGCTGAACCAGGGTGGCGCCGACGATGATCTTGGTCAGCCAGTCAGATATCTGTTCGAGATTGGTGTTGGGGGTGAACTGGCTGTGAGGCGCGTTCGGGCTCTGGTCCACGCCCGCGCGCAATCTAGGCACGCCGAACAGGAAACCGAGCACGCCGCCGGTCAGCCACGCGGCGGTGCCGACCAGGCCGAGGATGCCAAAATCCACCAGCGACGCGCGGGTGTAGACCGCGATCAGCGCCATGCCGCCGAGAAAGCCGACGATGGAAAGCAGCTCCCAGAACCGGAAGCCCCGACCATTTCTCGTCGTTCCGAACTCGCCAAGGTTCCTGACGATGCGCGCCAGAGCGCCGCTCCCGCGTCTTGGCGTGACCCGCGTGATAGCCTCGTCGTTCACCTCAGCCCCCGCTCGCCGCTCTGCCCCGCGCCAGTCTAGCGCCAAAACGCGCCTCGCATGCAATGGCCGCGCGCGGCCTGGCGTGTCGCCGAGCAATTGCGCCGGGCGGCCGAGTTTGCCATTTTGCCGGTCATGAAACTCGGCGTCGTCATCGCCGCGCTCGTCGGACTGGCGATCGCGACCGCCGTTGTCGGGTGGATCGGCTTTGGCGCGGTGTACACGGCGCTCAAGACGATCGGCTGGCGTGGCCTTGCTTTCCTGACGGTCTATTCGGCGCTTCCCCTCGCTTTGCTGGGCGCCGCCTGGTGGTCGGTGGGCGCGAAGCCCACGGCGGGCGAACTGCCGACCTTCATCTGGGCCAGACTGGCGCGCGACGCCGGATCGGAGATGCTGCCGTTCTCGCACCTGGGCGGCTTTGTGATCGGCGCCCGGGCGGCGATCCTGCGCGGAATCACGCCGACGGCGGCCTATTCCACCACCGTGGTCGACGTCACCACGGAGATCATCGCCCAGCTCGGCTTCACGGGTCTCGGCCTTGGCCTGCTGATGATGCGGCTGGGGGGCGCGAACGCGTCTCACGAAGGCCTCATCCTGGCCGTGGTCGTCGGCCTTGGCCTATCGGCGGTCGGATCGGTGATCCTCATCTTGTTGCAGCGCCGCGGTGGCGCGACGCTCGACCGTTTCGCGTCGCGTTTCCTGCCCGGGGCCGCGGACCAGACCGCCCAGGTGACCCGGGCGCTTCACGCGCTCTACGACGCGCCCTGGCGGATCGCCGCCGGCGTCGCGTTTCATCTGCTGGCCTGGACGGCGAGCGCGACGGGCGTGTGGCTGGCGCTGCGTCTGGCCGGACTGGATATCGGCCTGCCCGCGATCCTGGCGCTCGAGGGTCTCGTCGGCGCCGCCAAGAGCGCGGCCTTCATCGCGCCCATGGGCATCGGCGTGCAGGAGGCGAGCTACGCGGTGATCGGCCCCTTATTCGGCCTGGGACCCGATCTCTCCCTCGCCCTGTCGCTGCTCAAGCGCGGGCGTGACCTTGTCGTCGGCGTGCCCGCGCTGCTGGTCTGGCAGGGCCTCGAAGGCGCCCGCCTGATCAACCGCGAGCCCACCCTGCCTAGGGCCTGAACTGTCGAGCGCGGCGTGGGGCGCCGACAGCGGCGCCGCGGCGGGCGCGGGCTCGTCCGGAATCTCCGGGAGCACGGCGGGCCCCCGCGAGGTCGCGGGCGCGCCCAGTTGCGGATCGACTCCGCCGATGTCCGGCAGGGCCGACGGCGCCCTGCCCTCGTCGATCTGACCCTGCCGCGCCTGCAGATAGGTTGAACGCAAGGTGGCGTAGGGATCGGCGGCGTCGGCGAACAAGGTTTTCAGATCGCCCTCGGCTTCCGCCCGCGTATCGAGGCCGCCCACGACGTTCAGGGTGACCACGACCTCGGTCTTGTAGGCGTATTTCACGAAGGAAACCGGCGTCGTGAAGGTGTCGACCCCCGTGCCGAGCAGGTCCCTCAGATCGGAGGGGCCGAGCAGGGGGAGAAAGAGATAGGGACCGGGTCCGACGCGATAGCGGCCCAAGGTGTCGCCAAAACCGTTGGGCCGGAAAGGCAGGCCGAGTTTCTTCGCCACGTCGACCGCGCCCAGCAAGCCGACGGTGACATTGACCGCGAGCCGGGCTGCGGATTTCACCGCGCCGCGCGGCCGGACCTGAAGGATGTTGTTGAGGATGACGACCGGCTCGTTCAGCGTCCGCAGGATGTTGTGGATGGCCCCGCTGATCGGTCCGGGGGTGAGCCCCTTGGTCAGACGGGCGAGGGGCGAGATCAGGATCTTGTCGAGCTTCAGACTGAGCGTGAAATTGCGCCGGTTGAAACGCTCGTACGGATCGGGATTTTGCGGTCCGGCGACGGCGGGCGACGACAACGCCGCCGCGATGGCGGCAAGGGACAGGACGAGAATGAACGGTCGGCGCACTCAAAACCTCTAAGGAAAGCGGTTGCGTGCATAGCGTCATAAGGTCAACCTTGTTTCAATGACGACCCGAAGAGACGTGCTGGCGAGGCTGGTCGCCGCCTGCGCAGCGCGCCCGATAGTGGTTGTCGCGTGCGGCCTGTTGCTCGCCCTCGCCGCGACGACATTCACGGTCACGCGGTTTTCCCTGTCCAGCGACACAGAGCAGCTCATTTCGCAGGCCCCGGCCTGGCGCCAGCGCGAGGCGCGTTTCAATCGCCTCTTCCAGCCCGACGGCGATCAGATCGTCACCGTGGTCGATGGCGCGACTCCGGAAATCGCGGAGGCCGCCGCCGCCGCGCTCACCGCCCGGCTTCAGGCCCGACCCGACCTCTTCCGCAACGTCCGCCGCCCCGACGCCTCGCCCTTCTTCCAAGCCGAGGGTCTGCTCTATGAAGACCTGCCCAAGGTCCAGTCCGACATGGCGCAACTGATCGCCGCCCAGCCGTTTCTGGGGCCCATCGCCTCCGATCCCAGCCTGCGGGGCCTGAGCGGAACGCTCGCGACGGCGGCCACGGGGGTCAGCACCGGTCAGGCGACGCTGGACCAGCTCCGCGCGCCGATGAACGCTCTGGCCGGCGCGATCGAGGGGGTGAAGGCCAGCCGACCGACCTTCTTCTCCTGGCGCGCGCTGATCACCGGCAAGCCGCCGCCGATCCGCGAGCGGCGCTTCATCGTCCTGGCGACGCCGTCGCTCGATTTCGCCAAGCTGCTCTCGGGAGCCGACGCGATCGACTACGTCCGCGCCGCCGCGAAAAGCCTGAAACTCGACGCCGCCCACGGCGTGCGCGTGCGCTTGACCGGGCCGGTGCCGCTGCAGGACGAGGAGTTCGCCACGCTGGGCGAGCGCGCCGGCCTGATCGCCAGCCTCGCCATCGGGGCCATCGTCGCCATGCTTTGGTTCGCGACGCGCTCGGCGCGGCTGATCGGCGCGATCCTGATCACCACGGTGATCGGGCTGGTCTGCGCGGCGGCGACGGGCCTTCTCGTCTTCCACCGCTTCAACGTGATCTCCGTCGCCTTCATCCCGCTTTTCGTCGGCCTGGGGATCGATTTCGGCATTCAGTTCTCCGTCCGCTTCCGCAGCGAGCACGAGGGCGCGATCTCCGTCCGCCAGGCGATCGACGCCGCGGGCGCGGGGATGGGCCGCTCCCTCGCCCTCGCCGCCACCGCCATCGCCAGCGGCTTCCTCGCCTTCGGTCCCACCGACTATGTCGGCGTCTCGCAACTGGGCGTCATCGCCGGGGTCGGCATGTTCATCGCCCTCTTCCTGAACCTGACGGTGCTGCCGGCCCTGATCGCCTTGCTGAAACCGCCCGCGGGGGGGTTTCAATCGGGCGAGAGCCCACTGCTCACGCGGATCGACGCCGTGGTCCTGCGCCGCCGCCGCTGGATCCTCGGCGGATCGCTGGTCATGGCGGCGCTCTGCGCGGCCCTGCTGCCCTGGCTGCGCTTCGACTTCAACCCGCTGCACCTGAAGAGCGCCAAGGCCGAATCCGTCGCCACCTTGCTCGACCTGATGCGCGACCCGAATCAGTCGACGAACACCCTGGAGCTGATCGAACCCTCCCTCCGAGCGGCTGAGGCCAAGGCGGCGAGGATCTCGCGCCTCTCGACGGTCGACGAGACTCGGACCCTGGCGAGTTTCGTGCCGGAGGATCAGACGCCCAAGCTCGCCGCCATCGCCGACGCCGCCAGCCTCCTGGACCTGACCCTCGATCCCATCGTCACCGCGCCGCCGCCCAGCGACGCGGAAGACATCGCCGCCCTCCAGCAGGCCGCCGTCGCCCTGCGCGCCGCCGCCCAGGCCTCCAGCGGCGCCGACGCGGCCGCCGCCACGCGTCTCGCGGCGGGTTTCGATTGGCTCGCGAGCGCGCCGCCGGCCGCCCGCGCAAAGGTCGGCGCGGTTCTGCTGCCCGGCCTCGCCACGCTCCTGCGCCAGACCACGACCGCGCTTTCCGCCCAGCCGGTCACCCTGGCCAGCCTGCCCCCCGACCTCACGCGCGACTGGATGACCCCCGCCGGCCTCGCCCGGGTCTCGATCCTTCCCAGGGGAGACTCGAACGACACCGCCGTCCTCTCGCGCTTCATCGCCCATGTGAAGGCCCTGGAGCCGGAGGTCACCGGCACCCCCCTCGATCTTCAGGAGGGCGGGAACACCGTGGCCGGCGCCTTCGCCGTCGGCGGCGCGCTATCCTTCGCGGCGATCACCATCCTGCTTTTCGCCGTCCTGCGCCGGGTGCGTGACGTGGCTATCACCATGGCCCCGATCATCCTCACCGGCCTGCTGACGCTGGGCACCTGTGTCGCCATCGGACAGGCGCTGAACTTCGCCAATATCATCGCCCTGCCCCTGCTCTTCGGCATCGGGGTGGCGTTCCACATCTATTTCGTGATGGCCTGGCGCGGCGGCGACGGCCACCTCCTGCAATCCAGCCTCACCCGAGGCATCTTCTTCAGCGCCCTCGCCACCGCGACGGGTTTCGGCAGCCTCTGGGCCAGCAGCCATCCAGGCACGGCCAGCATGGGCAAGCTGCTGATGATCTCGCTCGTGTGGACCTTGGTCAGCGCGCTGATTTTCCAGCCGGCCCTGATGGGGACGCCGAAGAGGGAGGGGACGAATTGAATAGACGCTCGGGAGCTGCGGGTGTCGAAGCTCGCTTGCGGAACTTCCGCGCGGCTTTGTCGCGGACGCCGCGCCAGCCACGGTGAAGATCGGCGAGATTTGCCGTAGGTCTGCCACACCCGCCAACCCTGGAGCCCGCCATGTCCCTCTCCGCCGTGCTCGCCGCCGTAGCCGTCGCGGGCGCGCCGACCCCGGGGGTGCTGCACGCCGATCTTGCCGGCCGTTGGAAGGGCGCTCTGGGCTATCGAGACTATCAGACCGACAAGCTCTACGAATTGCCGGTGAGCGCCGAGTTTCGGATGGTTCCCGATGGCGCCGTCGAGGTTCAGGTTTCCACCTTCGACGACGGTCCCAAGACCGGCCTCGTCTACATCACCACGACCACACTGTTCGACGCCAAGGCCGGGACCGCGACCACCGCCAGCTTCCGCAAGGGGGAAAAGCCGGAGATCGAGACCCAGGCCGTGACGGTCACCGCTTTTCACGATATGGCCCACTGGACCTTGACCTACGAGGCCACGGCCCGGGACGACGACAAGCCGGCGCGCTTGCGCGTCACCGAGACTCGCGACGGCGACGCCTTGAACTCGGTGGAGGAGGTCGCCCCCCTCGAACCCGCCGACGCACCCTGGAAATTCCGCAACCAGACCCGGCTGAAGAAGCAGCCTTGAGCCAATCCGCGGCGCTATTCGAAAAAGGCCCCCGCGCGGCCCTCCCGCCGATGCCGAAGGTCAGCTTTTGGGTCAGCGGCTTTCAGAACCGTCGGGCGGAAACAAAAGCGCCGAAAGTGAGACTACGGCGGCGGCGAAGGATCGGGCAACTTTTCCACCGCGTCGAGATCGAACGCCCAAGACATGGCCGAGCGACAGAAGCCCTGGCGCTTCGGCGCCAGCTCGGCTCGCTGACGGACAGCGCCGAGACGCAGATTGACGAACGCCCCGGCTTCCACGGGCGCCGAGTAGATCGGCGTTCCGCAGTCGCCGCAGAAGTTCTGGACGACCTCACGGCCGCTGCCGCCGCGCTTACGATAGGTCCGGGGCTCGCCGTGCAAGGTGAACCGTTCGATCGGCGCCGGCACGCTCACTCGGTAAGGCGCGCTGGAAAATGTCTGGCAGTCTGTGCAGTGGCATACGACCACGTTGTTAGGATTGATCTCCGGCTCGTAGGTGATCCGGCCGCAGTGGCACCGGCCGTCGATCTTGAGCGCCATTACCCCCTCCCCTTTCTTTCCTTCGCGTCGGGTGTTCATACCACTATGCACGGTTGTCGACGTCCGTTTACGGACGTTCGGTCGAGTGGCCGCAACGCGACGCACCCATGCCGTCTCTCTTAGCCCGCCAAATGGCCTAAACACGGTCGCGAGCCATCGCCATGCGGGCGACTCGGCCACAGGAACCATCGCGGCCAGGAACACTAAGCCGACCCCGCCATCCCTTTGAAGAACGCCTCCGCCAGCATCCCGGCCACATCGGGCGCCACGTCTTCCAGCAGCACACCGTGGTCGGTCACCTCGAGCCGTTCACGAGTTTCAAGGCCGCGGAACCAACGCGCCCCTGACGCGTACAGTTCGGTATCAACCCTAAGGTCTTGGCCTCCTCCCAAGCGTTTCAACGCACGGAGATCCATGCCCCATGGCGATCAACCCCTCACATCCGTCATCCATCCAGTCGCGCCGCCGCGTCCTGCTTCGGGTCGCCCTCGTCGCCGGCGGCGCGATCGCCGTAGCCTCAGTCGGCTTCCCGGCTTCGGCCAGCGTCAAGAAGATGTCCAAGGCGGCAGCCAGCTATCAAGCTACACCCAAGGGCTCCGCGCGTTGTGACGGCTGCGCCCTCTTCCAGAAACCGGCGGCCTGTCAGTCCGTGGACGGGGTGATCAGCCCGTCTGGGTGGTGCATTCTCTTCGCCGCCAAGTAGGCGCGAAGCGTGGATTCCTTCAAACGGCGTCGATCCGGCTCGATCCGGGCCGCCCTCGTCGCGCTCGGACTTCTCATGTTCGGCGCGACCGGCGCGCGCGCCGTCCCGGCCTTCGCGGTCCAGACCGGGCAACCGTGCAGCGGATGTCACGTCGGTGGTTTCGGTCCGCAGCTCACGCCGTTCGGGCGGGAGTTCAAGATCGGCGGCTACACCCTGCGCGCCAATACGTTCAATGTACCCTTCTCCGCGATGGCGGTCGGCTCGTACGAGCACACCCAGAAGGACCAGCCCGGCCCGCCGCCGCCGCACTATGCCAACAATGACAACTTCAGCCTCGATCAGGCGAGCCTGTTCCTTGCCGGCGGCTTCGGCTCCCACGTCGGCGCCTTCGTCCAGGCGACATACGACGGCGTGGCCCGCGCCTTCCATTGGGACAACCTCGATGTCCGCGCGGTGACCAAGACCAGTTTTCGCGGAACCAGCGTGATCCTGGGCGCGACCATCAATAACGCGCCGACGGTGACCGACGCCTTCAACACGGTTCCGGCCTGGGCCTTCCCCTACACGACGTCCAGCCTGGCGCCCGCCGGCCCCGCCTCGCCCCTCATCGGCGCCCTCGCGCAGAACACCATCGGCATCACCGGCTATACCTGGATCAACTCGGAGATCTACGCCGAGTTCGGCGGCTATCGCTCGCCCAGTTCCAGCTTCCTCATTCACGCCGGGATCGACCCGACGAGCCCCGGAGGCATCCGCGGCACGGCGCCTTACGCGAGGATCGCCTGGAACAAGAATCTCGGCACGAGCAATTTCGAGATCGGCGCCTTCGGTCTGTGGTCGGACCTCTACCCCGGCCGCGACCAGAGCACCGGAGTGACCGATGGCTACGCCGATACCGGTCTCGACGCGTCCTACCAACTGTTTCGCAAAAACAAGGACGTCGTCACGGTCAACGCCCGCTACACCCACGAACGCCAGCGCCTCTTCGCATCGCAGATCCTCGGTCTCGCCCAGAACGGCAGCGACACCCTGGACGACGTCCGCGTCGACGCCTCCTACTATTGGCGCGACGAGATCGGCGGGACGATCGGGGCCTTCGATACCTGGGGCAGCGCGGACAACCTGCTCTACGCCTCGGACCGGACCTTCAAGCCGAACACCTCCGGCCTGCTGTTCCAGATCGACGGCACCCCGTTCGGCGGTCGCGGCTCGCCGCTTGGCCCGCGCTTCAACGTCCGGGTCGGCGTTCAATATACGCTTTACAACACCTTCGCTGGCTCCCGGTACAACTTCGACGGCGGCGGTGCGAATGCAAGCGATAACAACACCGTTCGGGTCTTCACCTGGGTGGCCTACTAGCGCCTCCCATGCGAGGACGGCGGCTTTGGTGGGAATACCGGTCGCAATTTGGCGCAACGACTGTCGAGGCGGCCGAAATGATGAATTGCCCATAGGAACTGCAGAGCCACCTCAGGCTGGCGCGGGCCAAGCTCAGAGCGGTGGACTCTCGCCCGGCGGGCGGACGCCCCTTGCCGCCCGCTGGTCGTTCAAGTGCAAAGTAGCCACGATCTAAGATTGCGGGCGTGCGAAGCCCATGAACGCCGCCAGACGGAACGGCTCCGCCTCTGGCATGTTAGGTTTTAGTGCGATACCGCACAGCTTCAAAACCTACGCGCATCACGACGTCGACCTGGGATGGCTTTCGCTATGGGAGCCTCCAGCCTCCTGAAGAGCCTCCGTGGCCACACCCAACACCAAACTGTCCGAGGACGCGGCTCTGAGCCTGACCTTGGCGGTCGTGGAGGCGTCGCCAGGACCTCTCGTCCTGCTCGACTGCGACTTGGTCATCCTCGGCGCCAGCCGGTCGTTCTGCGAAGCCTTCGACATCGACTGCACGACCGCGCGTGGAAATACCCTTACCCACTTGGGTGCGGGGGAGTGGCGCCGGCCGCAGCTGCAAGCGTTGCTCGTCGCATCCCTTTCAGGGCCCCCGACAGCGCATGTCTGCGAACTGGACTTTCAACAGCCCGGCCTGGGCGACCGCCAGCTGGTCATCCACGCGCAGCGACTCGCGTATCTCGATCTCGACGACGATCGGGTCCTGGTGGCGGTCTTCGATGTCACCCAGGCTCGCGCGCACCAACGGGCAAAGTACGAGGCGGAAAAGCACAATCTGGTCTTGCTCAGGGAGGTCCGCCACCGTGTCGCGAACAGCCTGCAGATTGTCGCCAGCTTGCTCCTCCAGAACGCGCGCAAGGCCCAGTCGGAGGAGGCGAAGAGCCATTTGGCCGACGCCCATCACCGGGTCATGTCGATCGCCGCTCTTGAGCATCAACTCGCCGACGTGGGCGACGGTGGCATGGACGTGCGGACCTACTTCACCCGCCTGTGCGAAAACATCTCCGCCTCGATGATCGGCGATCGCGAGCGAATCGTCATTGCGGTCACAGGCGACGGCGGCGTCGTTGACGCGCGGGTGTCGTTGAGCCTGGGGCTTATCGTGACGGAGTTGGTGATCAACGCCTTGAAGCACGCCTTCCCGAACGAGCGTCACGGCAGGATCACCGTCGAATGCACGTTCCCCGGACCGAACTGGGCTTTGATCGTCACCGACAACGGCGTCGGCGCGCCCACCGACGGCCGCGATGTTCGGACGGGGCTGGGCACAAGCATCGTGCAGGCGCTGGCCACGGAGCTCGGCGCGACCGTCGAGGTGGGGCCGGCGTATCCCGGCACGCGCGTGACCATCGCTCGAACCGCTATCGCCCTCGTCGACAAAGGATGATGCCTTGAAACCGACTATTCTGGCCGCCGGCCGCCCCACCGCGCGAAGAAGCGCTCGTTTTCCCAACTGGAGGCCGTGATGGAAATCGCAAGCCGAACCCCGACCCGCGAGACTCTCCTCATCGTCGAGGACGCGGTCCTGGCCGCGATGACATTGCGTGATGAACTGGAAGACGCAGGCTATAAAGTTCTGGACCTGACGAGCCGCCACCGCCAGGCGCTGTCGGCCGCGATCAAGCATCGGCCGGCTCTCGCCCTGGTGAATATCGAACTCCAGGGCCACGACGACGGTATCGGGCTGGCGAGGGAACTCCAGGAGATTGGGGTGCCCGTCGTCTTCATCAGCGGTCAATCGAGCCGGGCGCGTTCGTCCCGCACCGCCGCCATCGCGTCCTTCCCTAAGCCCTACGACGCCACCGAAATGGTGCTCGCCGTGACCTACTTGCTCCGCCACTTGAAGGGGGACGAAAGCCTGCCCCGGCCTGGCGGGCTCGAGGTTTTCGACGAGTCTGAGCACGAACCCGCCGCCGAGGCCGTCTAACCGGGGGCGTCTCAACGGTAGGCGGCGGCGTGGCTACTAGATCGCCGCTAACTCAAATCCCCTCGAAATCGCTCATCTCGTAAAGCGGCCGAATCTCGATTTCGCTGGGGCCCGGCATCGGGTTGGGGCAGCGCTTCACCCAGGCGACCGCCTCGTCCATGTCCTTGACGGTCCACAGCCAGTAGCCGGCGACCAGTTCGTCGGTCGCGGCGAAGGGTCCGTCGATCACCGTTCGGCCGGGGCCGTCGAAGCCGATGCGCTTGGCGTGCGCGGTGGGCTTGAGGCCGGCGGCGTCTTCGGGCCGCAGGATGCCGGCCGCGATCAGCGCCTCGTTGAACTTGCCCATCGCCTCCATCATTTCAGCCGCCGGCATATCGCCCCTTTCGCTGTCCGCCGTGGCCTTCACCAATACCATCACGCGCATTGTCGGGCTCCTCGTTCCATGCGGTCGTTCTACCCCACCAGCTTCGCGGTCAGCGCGTCAAGGTGGCTGAGCAGCCCTTTCGCCCCGCCGCCGGCGATCGGGCCGGCGAAGTCGCTGCGGCGCGTGGTGAGCTGGCTGATCGCGCCATAGTAGACATCGATGATCTTCCAGCCCTCGGGCGTCTGGCGCATGCGGTAGGTCAGGTTGGTCGGCTCGCCGTGGGTGGGGATGATCCGGGCCTGCACGACCTTGTCCGCGCCGCGCTGCGCCACCACGCCGACTTCGAAACGCTCGCCGCCGAATGAATCGAAATTGTGGGCGTAGCTCGCGGCGGTCAGACGGGTGAAGGCGCGGACCAGGGCCTGTTTGTCGCCGGCGGAAAACCCGGCCCAGCTTGGCCCGACGGCGTAGGCGGTCATTGTCGGCAGGTCGAAGCTCTGCTCCACCACCGGCTGCAGCCTGGCGAAACGCCCCTTGGCGCCCAGGGCCTTGGCCTGCTTCATGACCTCGATCAGCGTGGTGTCGAGGGTTTCGATCCGCTGGGCGGCGGGATCGGAGGCGACGGCGTGAGCCGCCGGGGCCACAGCGGTGAGCACGCTCGCGGCGAGGGCGAGCGCGGCGAGGGGCTTGGCGAAGGTCATCATGATCTCCCGTTAGATCCGCGGCGCTGAACGCCAGTTGAACGCCTCATTCGCCCCGGCTATCCCTCGCGGTTCAATTCCTCGGCCGCGCGGGACATCGCCATCAGCTGGGACGCCCGATCCTCCGCCCGGCGCAGGGGGTGACTCCAGAACCGCCAGATCGACCACGACGCCCCGGCCACGCAGCCGATGTTGATCATCGCCTCCATCTGCAGGCCGCCGTCCTTGAAGAGATAGGGCGGGGTGTAGAGGCCGTGGGAGAGGTTGAACGAGATATCCAGCAGGGCGAGAAAACCCAGCGCCCCGCTCGCCACCAGGCCGAACAGCACCGCCTTGGCGTCCTGGCCGATCAGGTAGAAGGTCGCCAGAGCCGCCGTCACCGCGACCAGCAGGTCGGCCAAGGGGAAGGCCGATTCGAAGCCCATATAGACGGTCGTCAGCTGGACCAGCGCCGGGTTCTGCACCTGGTGCACGAAGTGCGGCATGGTGATGTCGGTGTGAAAGAAGGCGATCCAATAGGCGCAGACCAGGATCGAGCCGGTCAGCAGCACCGCGGCGTGCAGCCAGTCCATCGAGCTGAGGTGTGGCGGCCGGGTCATGCGAGTTTCCACAATTGCCGCAGGAGATGGGCGATGATTACCGTCGCCACCGGCGCGAAACCCCACATCGCCCCCACGAAGGCCGCTTTGTCGATGGACCGCGTGATGCCGATGATCGGCCGATGGCTCCAGGACCAGGCCTGAAGCCAATACTCATTGGCCCCCTCCATGGCGATCCCGACCACCGCGCCGGCCATGAACAGCACCGGGGCGATCTTGCCGATCTCCTGTCGTCCGCCGATGGTCCAGGCGACGCCCAGGCCCTGCACCAGGCCGAAGGCGATCAGCACGTTGAGTATCGGGTAGTACGGCTTCTTGTAACGCCATAGCCGCATCGTCCGCGCCAACTGCTCGCAGATCAGGCCGATCAGGAGGGCGGCGAAAAGATAGGACAGCGGCTGGCTCACCGGGCGTCCAATACAGCCGCCGATAGCGCTCGGCCACAGTCGCGATGGGGCGACGCGCCCTCCCCGCCTCGACTCGCCGCCTCGACTCGCCGCCGCGATTGGCCGACGATCCGGCGCATGGAAACGCAAGCGGACGAAATCATCCTGCATCACTACGAGGCCTCGCCCTTCTCGGAAAAGGTGCGTCTGATGCTCGGGATCAAAGGCCTGGGCTGGCGCTCCGTCCTTACGCCGAACATGATGCCCAAGCCCGACCTCGTCCCCCTCACCGGCGGCTATCGCCGCGCGCCGGTGATGCAGATCGGGGCGGATATCTTCTGCGACAGCCAGGTCATCCTCGCGGAGATCGAGCGGCGCTCGCCGAGCGATGGCGCCAAGGGCGGCTTGCCCTGGGCGGTCAATCTGTGGGCGGACCGGCTTTTCTTCCAGGTCACGGTGCCGATCATCTTCGGCGAACTGGGCGACAAGGTTCCGCGCGCCTTCATCGAAGACCGCGAGAAGCTCACCGGCCGTCCTTTCGACGTCGAGGCGATGAAGGCGATGGCCGGTCCCATGCGCGGCCAATGGCGCGGCCACGCCGGTTGGATCGAGGCAGCGCTGCACGACGCCGGCGCCCCGTTCCTGCGTGGCGACAGGCCCAGCCTCGCCGACGCCGCCGCCTATATGAACGTCTGGTTCCTCGAGGGCGCCGTCCCCCCCATCGCCGGGGAATTGCTGAAAGGCATGGATCGGGTGAAGGCCTGGAAGACCGCCCTCGCCGCGATCGGTCACGGGACGCGGCGCGAAATGACGGGAGCCGAAGCTTTGGACAGCGCCAGGACGAACGCCCCCGCCAACGCGATCGCCCACGACCCCGACGATCCGCTCGGCCTTGCGCCGGGCGCCGCGGTGTCGGTTTCGGCCGACGACTACGGGCGCGACCCCATCTTTGGAACCCTCGTCGCCGCGACCCCCGAGCGGGTGGTGATCGCCCGCGAGGATCATGGCCTGGGAAGCCTGCACGTCCACTTCCCCCGGGTAGGCTATGTTGTGACGCCGAGCTAAGCGCGATCGGCGTGAATGGACCCCGGCGTCGCCATCGCTAATTGTGAGTGCGGAGCGGACGCGATACTCTTCGCCCGTCTTGGGCGTTCAGAAGGTGGGTCGGATGAAACGTGAGTATGTTGCGATGATCGGCGTGGCGCTCGTGGCGTCGGCTGGTGTGGCGCGAGCAGAGCCCGATCCCAAGACCGCCATACTGGAACTAATCGCGGCGGAAGACGCGGCGTGGAAGGCGGGAGACGCCGCGAAATTCTGCGAAGCGGCGCTGCCGAACGTCGTATTCACCAATATCGTCGGAATGTTTTCAGTCGGCCAGGAGCCGATGCGGCGCCAACATGAGCGGATCTTCTCCACGATCTACAAGGGCAGCACCGTGCACCAGTCGCTGGCCAATCTGGAGATGATCGGAAGCGACGTGGCGATCGTCGATACGCTCACCCGGGTCACCGATTTCAAGAGCCTGCCGCCGGGAGCGGAGGCCATCGACGGCGCCCTGACCACGAGGCTCGAGCAGGTGATGGTTCATCAGGGCGGCCGCTGGCGGGTCGCCTCGTTCCACAACGTCACCGTCAATCCGGCGGCCACGGCCGGCGCGCCGAAATAGCGGCCACGGCGCTGGGCCCGCCGCCCGCGGCCGGGTGGTCTCGGGGGACTGATCGCTTCGCCTTTTCTTCGGGGAAGGCGCGGCGCGCATTGCCCCGTCGCGTTAGATATTGCATAATGCGATTTTCATGTCCATTGAGTCGTCCATCGTTTCCTTGACGATCAAAGCGGCCGCCGCCGCGCCCTTGAACGCCGTCACGGCGCTCGTCTTGATTCGCCCGCGCGACGAGAAAAGCCTCGAAACTCTCGCGAAATGTGCACGCTCGGATGCCAAAAGATGCCACGACGCTTGCCCGATCGCCCGCGCGCGGGACGGTGATTTCGTCCTCGAACAAGGCGTTGGTGCGAACTCTTCCGGTGCGGGCTGTCGCGGCCCGGATTCTCGCCGCACCCCGCGCGCTAGTTTACGGGCAAGCGCCTGCCGAGGGGCGACAATCCGTAGCCCGGCGGGAGCCTACGCCGCCGACTTCGCTCTCCCCGAACCGCCCGGCTTCTTCCCGCCGCCGTCGTCCTTGTTCACCGTCGCCCAGGCGCGCGCCTCGGCCTCTTTTTCCGAGAGGCCTTTTTCCTCGTACGATGCCTCGATGTGCTCGGCTTGGCGCTTCTGCTTGTCGGTGTATTTCGACTTGTCGCCCTGGGGCATGGCTCACCTCCTGAAAATCCGAAAACCCATCCCGCGCGGATGGTTCCGCGTCGCGGGAGCCTCTAAGAAGCGGAAGAGCCGAAAGGGAGTTGCGATGCGAGCGAAACTAGTCCTGTTGTCCTCGGCGGCGGTCCTGGCCGCCTCGGCGAGCATCGCCGGCCCGATGATCGGCTTTTCGCCGGACGGCGCCCGGGCGGAGCGCGCCCTGGAGGCGCGGTTCGACGCCTCGCTTTCCGCCAACGCCATCCGCGAGCGGATGCGGCTGATGAGTTCGCAGCCCAATCAGGTCGGATCCCCGCACGACAAAGCCAACGCCGAATACACCCTGGCCCAATACAAGGCCTGGGGTTGGGACGCCCGTATCGAGACCTTCAGCGTCCTCTATCCGACGCCGAAGGCGCAGGCGCTGGAGCTGGTCGGGCCGACATCCTTTAAGGCCACCCTGACCGAACCCGAGGCGCCCGGCGACTCGACCTCCGGTCATCAGCAGGGCGGGCTCCCCGCCTATTTCGCCTACGGCGGCGAAGGCGATGTCACCGCGCCGCTGATCTACGTCAATTACGGCATGCCCGCCGACTACGCCGCGCTCCAGCGGCTGGGGCTGAACGTGAAGGGCAAGATCGTCATCGCGCGCTATGGCGCCGGCTGGCGGGGCCTGAAACCGAAGCTGGCGCAGGAGCACGGCGCGGTCGGCTGCATCGTCTATTCCGACCCGGCGGACGACGGCTACGGCGCCGGCGACGCCTATCCCAAGGGCGCGTTCCGGCCGGAACGCGGCATTCAGCGCGGCTCGATTCAAGACCTCCCGGTGCGGCCGGGCGATCCCCTGACCCCCGGTTACGGTTCGGTCGAAGGCGCGCCCCGTCTCGCGCGGACCGCCGCGGAGACCATCCTGAAAATCCCCGCCGTGCCGATCTCCTGGGGCGACGCCCAGGTCTTCCTGCGCGCCTTGGGCGGCCCGGTGGCCCCGAATGCCTGGCGCGGTGCTCTGCCGATCACCTATCACGTCGGCGGCGGGCCGGAGGCGAAGACCCACCTTGTCGTCTTCTCGAACTGGAACCAGGCCACGCTCTACGACGTGATCGCCACGATGAAGGGCGCGCGGGAGCCGGGCCAGTGGGTGGTGCGCGGCAATCACCGCGACGGCTGGGTCTTCGGCGCCCAGGACCCCCTTTCCGGCCAGACCGCGGAGATGGAGGAGGCCAAGGCCCTCGGCGCCCTGGCAAAGACCGGTTGGCGACCCGACCGCACCATCATCTACGCCAGCTGGGACGGCGAGGAGCCGGGCCTGCTCGGCTCCACCGAATGGGCCGAAACCCACGCCAAGGACCTCCAGAGCCACGCCGTGGTATATATCAACACCGACGCCAGCCAGCGTGGCCTGCTTGGCGCCGAGGCCAGCTATGGCCTGCGCGCCCTGGTGGACGATGTGGCGGCCGACGTACGCGATCCCGAAACCGGAGTCAGCGTCCGCGAGCGGGCCCTGGCCAAACTCCAGGTGGACGCCCTGGCGCCCGACGCCTCCGCCGAGCTCAAGGCCCAGGCCAAACGGGCCGCCGGCGGCGGCGATCTGCCCCTCGACAACCTCGGTTCCGGATCGGACTACACCCCCTTTGTCCAGCATCTCGGGGTCGCGGCGATCAACCTCGGCTTCGGCGGCGAAGGGCAGTCCGGCGGGGTCTACCACTCGGCATACGACAGCTTTGACCACTACGACCGCTTCGGCGATCCCGGCTTCGCCTACAGCGTGGTGCTGGCCCAGACCGCCGGAAGGCTGGTGTTGCGCGCCGCCGACGCCCAGCTGACGCCGATGCGCTTCGGCGACCTCGCCGCCAGCATCGCCAGCCAGACCGCGGAGCTGAAGGCCCTCGTCGCCAGCCAACGGGAACACGCCGCGACGGTCGATCGTCTGCTCGACACCAAGGCGTTCCGCCTCGCCGCCGACCCCACGATCTCGTCGGGCCCGCCCGACCGCGAGGACCCGGTCCCCGCCGTCGATTTCTCGCCCCTCGACGCCGCCGTCGCGCGGCTCTCGGCCAGCGCGAAAGCGTTCGACGCCGCCTCGGCCGGCAATCCCGGTCCGGTCGCCGCGGCGCGGGCCGACGACGTCCTCCAGGGTGTCGAGCAGACCCTCACCAGCCCCGCCGGACTGCCCGGACGGCCGTGGTATCGGCACCTGATCTACGCGCCGGGCCTGCTCACCGGCTATGGTTCGAAGACCCTGCCCGGGGTGCGCGAAGCCATCGAGAGCCGCCGCTGGGAGGAAGCTTCGCTATTCATCGGCAAGACGGCGGCGGCGCTCGACGCCGCCAGCGCGCGCATAGATCAGGCGGCGGCGGCCCTGCGTTGATCCGTCTCCGCCGGACGCGGATCGTCGCCACTCTGGGACCCGCCAGTCGGGGGCCGGAGATGGTGTTGAAGTGCGCGACCGCCGGGGTCGATGTCTTCCGGCTGAATTTCAGTCACGGCGCCCACGCCGACCACACCGCGGCGCTGGAAGCGGTCCGCGCCGCCGAGCATGCCCTCGAGCGGCCGCTGGGCGTCCTCGCCGATCTGCAGGGGCCCAAGTTCCGCCTGGGCAGGTTCACCGCCGGGAAGCTCGCCGTTTCCCCCGGCGACGTCATCCGCCTGGACAACGATCCCACACCGGGGGACGCGCGCCGGGTCCAGCTGCCTCACCCGGAGGTGCTGCGCGTCCTCCATCCCGGCGCCGACCTGCTGTTGGACGACGGCCGGGTGCGCCTGACTGTGGTCGAGGTCGGCGAAGGCTGGGTCGAGACGAGGGTGATCGCCGGCGAGGCGCTTTCGGACAACAAAGGCCTGGCGATCCCGGGCGTCACGATTCCCGTTCCCGCGCTCACCGCCAAGGACCGGGTGGATCTCGACCACGCCCTGCGGATCGGCGTCGACTGGATCGCCCTGTCCTTCGTCCAGCAGGCGCAGGACATGGCCGATCTGCGCCTGTTGGTCGCCGGCCGCGCCGCTGTCCTCGCCAAGATCGAAAAGCCGGCCGCCCTGCGCGATCTGGACGCAATCCTCGACGTCAGCGACGGCCTGATGGTGGCGCGCGGCGACCTCGGCGTAGAGCTGGCCCCGGAAGAGGTGCCGGTCGCGCAGAAGACCATCGTGCGCGCGGCCCGCCGCCGCGGCATCCCGGTGATCGTCGCCACCCAGATGCTCGAATCGATGACCACCTCGCCGTCGCCGACCCGCGCGGAAGCCTCGGATGTCGCGGGCGCGGTCTACGAGGGGGCGGACGCCCTCATGCTCTCGGCGGAGTCGGCGGCGGGCGCCTATCCCCTCGAGGCGATCTCGATGATGGATCGCATTATCGAGCGGGTGGAAGCCGACCCGTCGTGGCCGGCCCTGATGCGCGCCGAACACGGCACGGAGGACGAGGATGTCGACGCCCTGATAGCCGCCGCCGGAAAGGCTTCGGAAGCGCGCTCGACGGGAGCCCTGGTCGCCTACACCACCACCGGAGCGACCGCGCGGCGCCTGGCGCGGGAGCGGCCCGTCCACCCCGTCCTCGCCATCGCCCCCGACCTTGTGGTGGCCAGGCGGCTCACGCTGGTCTGGGGTCTCGAACCGCGCGTCGCGCGTCAACCGCGCGGGGTCGCCGCCCTGACCGACGAAGCGGCGCACATGATCGCCGATCTCGGCCTGGCCGCCCCGGGCGCGCGGGTTCTGATCATCGCCGGACCGCCGCTGGGCTCGCCGGGGGCCGCCAACCTGCTGCGGATCGCCCACGCGGTGAAGTCTCGCGAGGCGAAGTAAGGCCCGGCAAATCAAACCCTTCCCTTTGACGGTGCTTGCTCTAGGGAAGAATACCGGATGGCTGAAACCGCGGCATACACCATCGAAGGCGACGGCGGGGCCAAGCGCGCCCGACTGACCGGCGACTGGACCGCGATCAATCTCGGGGCCGCCCCGCAACGCCTGAGCGCTGAACTCGGCGGCGCGCGCGACGTCACCGTCGATCTCAGCGATGTCGGCCATTGCGACACGTCCGGGGTCTGGAGCGTCCTGCGCGCGACCGGGGCCAAGGCCGACTCCGACAAGATCGTCGCGTCGCCCGAGCTGAAAAAACTTTTCGCCCTCGTCGAGCGCGCCACCGAGGCCGAGCCGACCCCACAGGTCAGGCGACGGACGCTCCAGGCCTTTTTCGCCCGGCTGGGCCGGGGCGTGGTGGATATCGGGGTCAATATCTTCGACACCATGGTCTTCAACGGCCACCTGCTCGTCGCGATCGGACGGATGGTGGTCAATCCCCGGCGCATCCGCTGGCCCGCCGTCTTCGCCCTGGCCGAGCGCGCGGGACTGGACGCCATACCGATCGTGGCGGTCACGACCTTCTTCATCGGCGCGGTCGTCGGCCTGCTCGGCGCAAATCTGCTGTCCAAGTTCGGGGCCCAGGTCTTCGCCGTTGAGCTGATAGGTATCGCGATACTGCGCGAGTTCAATGTCCTCATCGTCGCCCTGCTCCTGGCCGGCCGCTCGGCCTCCTCCTTCGCCGCCGAGATCGGGGCGATGAAGATGAACCAGGAGATCGACGCCATGAGCGTCCTGGGCATCGACGCCTTCGACGCTCTGGTCTTCCCGCGTTTCCTCGCCCTGCTGGCGACGATCCCCCTTCTGGTTTTCATCGCCACTCTGGCGGGCCTCGCCGGCGGTCTTGTCGTTTCGATCACCGTGCTGGGTCTCAGCCCCGCCGCCTTCTATGAACGCCTCGTGGACAATGTCGGCATCACCCACTTCTGGATCGGCATGAGCAAGGCGCCGGTGATGGCCGTGGTGGTGGCCGGAATCGGATGCCGGCAGGGGATGGCGGTCGGCGGCGACGTGGAGTCGCTGGGTCGGCGGGTGACCTCGGCGGTCGTACAGGCGATCTTCGCGGCCATCCTGATCGATGCGATCTTCGCGCTCATCTACATGAAGCTGAACGTATGAGCATCGAAGCCGAAGATCCCCTCGACCCGGAGGCGCCGCCGATAGAGGTGCGCGGCCTGGTCTCCAAATTCGGCGAGAACATCATCCACGATGGACTGGACCTGACCATCAAGCGTGGCGACGTCGTCGGCGTGGTGGGCGGGTCCGGTTCGGGCAAGTCAGTCCTGCTCAACACCATCATCGGCCTGCGCGAGCCGCAGGGCGGCTCGGTCAAGATCTTCGGCCAGGATATCCGCTATGCGCGCCGTCGGCAGTGGACGGCGATCGAGCGGCGATGGGGCGTGCTTTTTCAGCAGGGCGCGCTGTGGTCGAACCTCACGGTCAAGGAGAATGTCTCCGCCCCGATGAGCGAACACACCGCGATCAGCGCCAAGGAAATCAGCGAACTCGCCGATCTCAAGATCGCCCTGGCCGGCTTGCCGGCCGGGACCGGAGCCTTGAAGCCGTCCGAGTTGTCCGGCGGCATGGTCAAGCGCGCCAGCCTGGCGCGGGCCCTCGCGCTCGACCCGGAGCTGCTGTTTCTGGACGAGCCGACCAGCGGTCTCGACCCAATCAGCGCCGCGGCGTTCGACGATTTGATCGACGAGCTCTCCGACGCCCTGAAGCTGACCGTTTTCATGATCACCCACGATCTGGACAGTCTCTATAAGATAACCGATCAAGTCGCCGTGATCGCGGACAGAAAGATAGTCGCCATGGCGCCGGTGCGCGAACTCGAGAAGTCCGACCAACCCTGGATCAAGAGCTATTTCCACGGCGCGCGGGGGCGGGCCGCGGCCCAGAGCGAGGCCGCCGGGATGTCGGGCGGCGATGGGCGCGAGGGGCCATACTGATGGAACGCAACGCCAACTACGCCCTGGTCGGCGTGATCGCCACGGTGATCTCCGTCGCGCTGATCGTGTTCATCGTCCTTCTGGCCGGCAACAAGTTCAGCAAGGACTACGACCTCTACGACATCGTCTTCCAGGGTCCGGTGCGCGGCTTGGCCCAGGGCGGCGAGGTTCATTTTAACGGCATCAAGGTCGGCGAGGTCTCCAAGATCGGCCTCGATCCGCACAACCCCCAGCTGGTCATCGCCCGCGCCCGCGTCACCTCCGACGTGCCGATCCGCAAGGATTCCTACGCCACCTTGGAGCCGCAGGGCATCACCGGCGTCAACTATGTCCAGATCACCGCCGGCACCGCAACCAAGCCGTTGCTCAAGGACACCGTGCCGGAGGGGACCGTCGCCCGCATGGCCAGCCAGAAAGACGCCCTCTCCGACCTGCTCGCCGGCGGCGGCTTCGTGCTCCAGCGCACCGTCGAGGCGCTAGACCGCGTCAACCGCGTCCTTTCCGACGAGAACATCAAGACGATGAGCGCCATGGTCAGCGATCTGCAGGCGACGACGGCGGAGTTGCGCGAGCGCAAGTCGATCATCGCCGATGCGCAGAAGACGCTGCAGACCGCCGACCAAGCGATGGAGCAGATCCGCGACCTTGCGAAGTCAAGCAACACTCTGGTCAATGGACCGGCCAAGGAAACCCTGACCAAGCTCAGCGCCACCGCCGGCGAGGCCCAGGACGCCCTCAAGGCGGTGAAGTCTCTTACCCAGAAACTCTCCGGTCCGACCACCGAGTTCGCCACCAACGGTCTGCCCGAGCTCACCCAGGCGATCGGGGGCCTCCAGCGGACCACCGAAAACCTCGACCGGGTGCTCAACGACATTCAGACCAATCCCCAGGGCCTCGTCGGCAAACCGAAGGCCAAGGAAATCGAGATGAAGCCATGACCATCGCTCCTTGGCTCCGCATCCTTCCAAGGCTGGCGCCCGCCGTGCTGATCGCGGCGGCGCTGGGCGGTTGCATTTCGCTGTTTCCCAAGGTGAAGCCGGCGCAGCTCTATCGCTTCGGCGCGGCGGAGGCGACGGCCCCGGCCGCCGCTCCGCGGGCGGGAACCTTCGCCGTTCGCCTCGCCCCGTTGGGCTTTCAGGTTTCGACCGCGGGCGACCGCATCCTGACCATCGACGGCGATCGCGTGGCCTACATCGCCGGCGGACGCTGGGTCTCCGCCGCGTCGAACCTCTTCGAGGCCGCGGTCATCCAGACCTTCGAGACCCGCGGCGGCGCGGGGCGGCTGGCGGCGCGGGGCGAGATCACCCCCACCGCCTATGTGCTGAAGCTGGACGTTCGTCGTTTCGAGGCGCGTTACGAAGGCGGCGCGCCGACCGCCACGGTCGAGGTCTACGCCGCCCTCGACAGTCCCAACGACCCCGCCCTGGATCGCCAACGGATCTTTACGGCGAAGGCGGCCGCCTCCGACAACCGCATCGGCCCCATCGCGGCGGCCTTCGATCAAGCGGTGACCAAGGTCTGCGCCGAGATCGCCGACTGGGTTAGCGCGAAGGGGGCGTGACGGGCGACGCCCGCTTTTCCCAATCCATCGCGAAGTCGCGGATGATCGCCGACAAGCCGGGTTCGAGGACGATTTCCGCCGCCTCCACGGGAGTGAACCAGCGCGTCTGGCGCTGATCCTGCTCGCGCCATTGCGCCTTCTGTTCGGTCACCGCCAAAGGGAAGACCGAGACCCGGCACGCCACCGTCTCGCCTGACTTGAGCACCTTGGGGTAGACGTAGGCCCCCAGCCGGCGACGGCCGGCTTTGCCGACGACGCCCGCTTCCTCAAGCGCTTCCCGCGCGGCCGCGGCGCGGGGCGACTTGCCGACCATCGGCCAGCCCTTGGGGATCACCCAGCGGCCCGTCTCCCGCGTGGTGACCAGGAGCACTTCGAGCGCGCCGTCCGCGCGATAGGGCAAGGCGCCGAATTGGCGGCGCGGCTTCGCCGACTTCGGCCGGGGTTTTGACGGCGGCTTCTTCACCCTTGGTCAGCCCAGGCCGACGGATTGTTTGGCGGCGTCCAAGGTGTTCTGCAGCAGGCAGGCCACGGTCATCGGTCCGACCCCGCCCGGGACTGGCGTCAGCCATCCCGCCACCGCCGAAACCTCGCCGAAGGCAACGTCGCCGACCAGTCGCGTCTTGCCCTTGGCCGCCTTGACCGGATCGGCGTGCGGGACGCGGTTAATGCCGACATCGATCACCGCGGCGCCGGGCCTGATCCATTCGCCGCGCACCATTTCCGGCCGCCCCACCGCCGCGACGAGAATGTCGGCCTCGCGACAGAGCGCGGCGAGGTCGCGGGTGCGTGAGTGAGCGATCGTCACCGTGCAGTCGGCGCGAAGCAGCAGTTGCGCCACGGGCCTGCCGACCAGAACGGAGCGACCCAGCACCACCGCGCGCTTTCCGGAAAGACTTCCAACCGCCTCTTCGAGGAGGATCAGGCAACCGCGCGGCGTGCACGGCACAAGGCCGGCTTGGCCATTGGCGAGGCGCCCGGCGCTGACCGGCGTCAGACCGTCAACGTCCTTCAGGGGATCGACGGCGCCTAGGACCGCCTGTTCGTCCATGCCCTTGGGCAGCGGCATCTGGACCAGGATGCCGTGGATCGCCGGGTCGCTGTTCAGCGCGCGAACGAGGTCTTCGACCTCATCCTGAGTCGCCTCTCCCGCGAGGCGGTGCGTCACCGAATGGAACCCGGCCTCACGGCTCTGTTCGCCTTTCGAGCGGACATAGACCGCGCTGGCCGGATCGTCGCCGACCAGGATCACGGCGAGGCCAGGGCGGAGCCCGTGCTCGGCAAGGAGCTTCGCGGCGTCCTCGGCTACGCTCGCCCTGAGGCGTTCGGCGCGGGCCTTACCGTCGATGATGATGGCAGAGGTCATGGGTTCTCATCACGCGGGAGTATCGAAGGCACCCCGTCAGTCGGAGCCATACATCGAGTCGTACGGATCGAAATTGCCCGCGACGACGTCGGACGGCTTTATCGCCGGCCAGCCCACCGGTTCGTCGAGGCTCGCCCGCCAAGCCAGCGCGATCAGGTCCCGAAGCTCCGTCGCTCCGGCGGCGAGCCTGGCGACGACGAACGCCTTGCCGCTCGGATCCGCCCCGGCGAAGGCGCCGGCTTTCTGCAGACGGTAGAGCGGGGCGACCTGAACATTGGTCCTGGCGAGATAAGCGGCCACACGGTCCATCATTCCACAGCTACAATCGGCAAAGGCGCCGACCGCCGCGGTGACGTCGCCCTGACGGACGTTGTCGTGAACGAAGGCGCCCTCGAACATGGCGTGGATCCGCGATTGGGTGAAATCTTCCGGGTTGGGGCCCTGGCCCCAGCCATTGTAGTGGATCGAGACATGCAACGGCTGACTGCCGTCGCCGACGTAATGCCCCAGAGCGCCGATGTCGCGCAGCACAAGGGCCTGCCGCTGGGCGAGATCGGCGGCGAACCAGGCGCGATGCGCCGGGTCCTTGACCGACTTGGCCGCAAAGTCGTCGATCCGCCAGTCGCCGAAATCCTTCGTCAACTGCTGCCAGCCGTCGACGATCGCATAGGGCAGCCACCCGCCCTTCCAGCTGTCGGAACCCGCTTGGCGCAGCGCCGCTTCATAGTCCTCGCGCGTAGCCGGGAGGGAGGCCAAGGCCGGACCGCCGAAAATCTTTCCGTCGTCGCCCAGATCGAGAAAATGGGCGGTGTCCCGATCGGAATCGTGAATCTTCCCCGCGCCCTTCCAGCGATCCGGCTCCCGCGCCAGCTCGCCGACCGCGTTCGCCGCCTCGGGCGCAAGGACGAAAGCGGGCAAGTCGGGCGGCAGCGCGGTCATGGCCGCCACTCCGATCAGACGATGACCCGTGGCGCCCCAAGCCCGCGCATGACCCGCCAATCCGATGGTGGCGCAAGTAATGACGACCGCCAGATGCGGCCCGACACGCCATGGCGACCCGAGACGGTTCCTCCAATTTAAGGCATTCGAAGCGCTCGTTGAACTCGACATGACAATTGTAATTCCTAAGGCCGCGTTAAAATATTTCAACCTAGACTATACGCTTAAGTGATTTGAGTTATCGGTCGAACGATAGACTAAGTGTAAAGCCCTCGATGCAAGGGGTGCGACAAAATGCGCCACCGGTTTGGCTTGTTCGGAGGGCAGGAGGACGTTAAAAAATGAAACTGCTACCGGATTAACTGCTTGCGAGCCTTGCGTTGAAATTTGTCCTGGCCAGCTTGGCCGCCCTCGCGGTCATCCTTCCCATCGACGCCGCCCAAGCGGCCGAACCCGCCGACGCTATCGCCGACATTATTTCTCAAGTCGCCGCCAAGGTCGAACCGATCCTGGTCACCTTCGGTCTGAAGGCCACCCTCTACCATGGCGGTCATGGCATGGGCTCGCACGATTCATTGGGCTGTAAGGTTGTCGCCATGCGCACCGCGGCGGTCGATGGCGTGGACGTCCCGCGCCACTCCTTGCTCTTCATCAAGGAAACCGTAGGCCTGCTGATGCCCGACGGTCGTCGCCATGACGGTTTCTGGTACGCCTCCGACACGGGCGGAGCGATACACAAGGGGCGGATCGACCTCTTCACGGGCGAGGGCGCGAATTCCATGGCGACGCTGATGCGCCTCAACCTCAGCACACTGACGGTGGCCAAGGTCGGCCAATTCGCAGGCTGCCCACTCGCCTGACGCGAACTTTGGGGCTCTCTCGTCAAGACCAGTTTGAAGGGACGCAAAGCGGCGGGGGTGGCCCAATCGAGGCAAAATCATGCTTCGGGCGGTGGGCTACCGACTGGTCCACGAGGTTCGAGACGAAGACATAGTCGTTGTCGCGATACCGGTCGGTCGCGGAGACAAGACCGTGGTTTACGTCGCCGCCAACTCACGTGGGGACGAGCCCACGGCGGATGAATCGTAGGATGTCTCCCTACCTCACCATCGCCGCCACGTTTCCCCCGTCCACGGTGATGACGGCGCCGGTGGTCCGGCGCATCAGCGCGGCGAAGACGAAGGCCTGGGCCACGTCTTCGGCGGTAACTTCCTCGCCCAGGAGATTGCCGGCCATATAGACGTGCGGCTCCACGCCCCGCGACGCGGCGCGCTCGGCGATCATCTCCGGCGTGAGCAGGCCGGACCGAATGCGGTCAGGGTTGATCGCATTGGAGCGGACGCCGTCCGCGCCGTGTTCGATCGCATACTGCCGCATCAAGGCCAGCAGGGCCGCCTTGGCCGCGCCGTAGGCTCCAAAGTTCGGGCCGGGGTTGAGCGCTTGTTTCGAGGCGTTGAAGAGCAGGACTCCGCCCAACCGTTGAGCTTGAAACATGCGGACCGCCGCGCGCGCCATGTTGTGATGAGCGAAGAGATTCACCTCGAAACTGGCGCGCAACGTCTCGTCTCCGAGGTCGCTCAGGGCGCCCGTCGTGGCCGAACCGGCGTTGGACACCAGGATATCCAGACCGCCGAAGCGGCGCGCCACGGCGGCGACGGCGAGGTTCGCGGCTTGGGCGTCGGTAACGTCGCAGGCCACCGCGAAGGCGCCGCCGCCCATCGTGGCGACCTGCGCCTCGCACGCTGGGCCATCGAGGTCGACCAGCGCGACCACCGCGCCCTCCGCGTGGAACGCCCGCGCCGTCGCCGCGCCGATGGCGCCGGCGGCGCCGGTGACGAGGACCACGCAGCCCTCCAGCCGCTTGCGAGCGGTCTTGCCGAGCTTTGCCTGTTCGAGAGACCAGTATTCCATGTCGAAGGTGTCGTCTTCGCCGACCGGAGCGAAACGACCCACCGCCTCGGCGTCGAGCAGGGTCGACGCCCAGCTGCCGGCGATGTCGGCGGCGATCCCCGCCTCCTTCGCGGTCTTACCGACGCCGACGAGGCCCAGCGATGGGATCGCGATCACGCGCGGCAGCGGATCGAGCGCGCGCTTGCCGCCGCCGACCCGAGCGTTCTGCCGCGCGAAATACTCGCCGTAGTCGATGACATAGCGATCGAGAGCCTGGCCCGCCGCCGCGCGCCATCCCTCCGCGTCCTTCGAAAGCGCGGGGAGGACGAGGGGTTCTCGCTTGGTGCGGATCACGTGGTCCGGTGTCGCCACGCCGCGCTTGGCCAGATCGCCGAGCGCGGGATGATCGGCGATCCGGCGCTCCGCTTCACCGCCGCGAAGGTCGAGCAGCCAGGACCCGCGCCCGGC
The DNA here is from genome assembly GCA_038231315.1 of Caulobacterales bacterium. Classification (GTDB taxonomy): domain Bacteria; phylum Pseudomonadota; class Alphaproteobacteria; order Caulobacterales; family Caulobacteraceae; genus Acaudatibacter. Next base: position 503,086 of record JBBRLN010000001.1, on the reverse strand, counting down.
CGCCTCGCCAAGCGCGCCGCGCAGGAACGGGAGCACGATCGCGGGGTCGGCGCGAGAGTGGCTCACGATCGGCGGCGTCCTGGCTCGCCAGCATTCGGCGATATGGTCTTCCGCCACGGTCACCAGCGCGATCATCCGCTCATAGCTCTGGCGCGCCGTGGCGCCGAACGAAAAGACGCCGTGGTTGATCAGTATCAGGCCTTCAATGTCCGGATCGGCGTCGTAGGCGGCGCCGGCCGCGAGCGCGAGGTTGAAGCCGGGCATGACGTAAGGCACGCAGGCGACGCGCTTTCCGTAAACCCGCGCCATCAGCGCCGCCGCGTCCGGCTGATTGGCCAGGGCCAGCACCGCCGAGGAGTGGGTGTGGTCGATGAAGGTCTCGGGAATGAAGGCGTGAAGCAGGGTCTCCACCGACGGCGTCGGGGCGTCGGCGTCCATCAGGTTCTGGCGTTGGGCGCCGACCATCGCCTCGTCGCCGAGCGCGCTGAGCTCGCGCAGCCGCAGCAGGGGCGCCAGGCGCACCGCGGGATGGCCGGCCGGCTCGATAGTGGCGAGGTCCCAGCCGCTGCCCTTGACGTGAAGAACCGATATCTCTTCGCCGAAAACGTCCCGGCCGGTGGTCTTGACCGAGGTGTTGCCGCCGCCGTGCAGGACGAGTTTCGGCTCCGCGCCAAGCAGGCGCGCGCTATAGGTCCGCAGCGCGAGGGCTTCGGAGACGCCGCGCGCCCGCCAATAGTCGACCGTCGCTTGAGCGTCGGCCTCGTTCCAGAGGCTTTTCACGAAGCGGCCGAGGCGACGGCGTGCGCCGGCTCGGGCGCGCGGCTTTTGGGCTTGCGTGACCGCAGACTGATCCCGCTCATTCCGCCGGAACTCAGTATGCCGACGTCCGCGAGCAGGACCGGGATGGTCCACTTGTTGGGGGCCGCGATGTAGCGCGGTTGCCAGACCGGATCGTATTTGTCCTTGAAGCGATGGACGCCGCGGAAGTTGTAGATCTCCTCGCCGCGCTCGAACATCAGCCGCCCCACGCGGGACATGATCGGCGCCAGCGGGCGATCCTCCAGCCCGGCGAGAGGCGCCATGCCGAATTCGAAGGCGACATAGCCGTTCTCGCGGCCCCAATGCAGCAGTTCGACGAAGAGGAAATCCATCACATCCTTGGGCGCGTCATCGGCGTAGCGCATGAGGTCGATCGAAAAGGCGGTGCGTTGGGCGGTGGTCCAAAGCGTGGCGAACGCCGCGACCTTGCCGCCGACCCTGACCACCGCGATGGGAAATTCGGCGATGTAGGCGGGCTCGAAGCCGCCGAGCGAAAACGTCTTCTCACCGCCGGCGTGATGGGCGAGCCATTCGTCGGAGACCCGCTTCAATTCCTCGTAGCGACAAGGAGCGATCCCCGCCGGAAACACCTCGAAGCTCGCGCCGCATTCGCCGGTCTTTCGCCAGCTGCGGCGCAGGTTGCCGCGCTTGCGGCCTTCCAGGGAAAAACTGTCCAGCGGCACGGCCGCCGATTCTCCGACCTTCTGGATCGAGAAGCCGAGCTCGACGATGTCGGGCAGGTCCTCCGGCGTCACGCCATAGATCCCCGGCCGCGCGGCGTGAGCGTCCGCCAGCTCGCGAAATGCCCAAAGCAACTCCAGCCGCTCCTCCCGACGTCCCACGGGTGCGCCCAGCGCGATCCACGAGCGACCTCGAACGCCGAACATCAGGAAGGTCTCGCCGCTTTCGGAAAAGAGAAACCGCTTGTCTCCGCGCAACGCGAGATTGGACCAGGGTTCGGCGATCTCCGCCGAGGCGAGGGCGGCGCGCACCTTATGGAAGTCGCAGTCGGACTCTCCGACCACGGGCGGCGTCGCCGGCGTCGCCAGGAGGCGCCAGACGCCGAAGCCCAGCAACACGATCGCCGCGCCGATCGAGGAACGCAGCGCGCGCTCCGCGTCATGATTGGCGATGACCTTGAGCACCGAGACATTGGCCTCGTCGAGATTCTGGAAGGACCACCAGCCGGCCAGTCCGGCGCCGATCACCGCGGCGGCGGCGGAAAGCAACCAGCTTGGACTGACTTCCAGGCGCGAAAGCCGCGCGCGGCGGGGAAAAGCCTCATGGGCCGGCGCGACAAGCGCCGCGAGCACCAGCAGGATGACGGACTCTTCCCAATTGAACCCCTTGAACAGGGCCATGACCGCCGCGGCGCCAAGGACGACCAAGGTCCCGGCCCAGGCCGCGTCCAGCCTGCGCGACAGGCCGAATGCCAGTAGGATAAGGATGAGCCCCAGAATGCTGGAGAGAAAATGGCTGATCTCGATCAGAACGATCGGCGCATGCTGGGCCAGCCAGGCAAAGCGCATCGGGTCGGAAGGGGTCGCCCCGGACGCCAGCAGCATGATCCCCGCCGCCGCCGTCAGCAAACCCAAGGCCTTTGGCGCGCCGGCCAGGAGCGCCGGACGAAGATCGCGCAACCAAATCATCAATTTCCTTGGAACGGCCAACTCAACCGCGGTCATCCTATCACCTTCGGCGCGCGGGCGCGCCCCTCGCGAAGCGTCGCCCCCTTGCGGCTCCGATCCCCGACGCTAGAGTAATCCTCAATCATATATGGGAGCGCGGCCATGGCGGATTTCGGTGGAACAGACCTCGACGCTTTTACCGCCGAGGCCTCGGCGTGGCTGGAGGAAAATTATCCGGCCGAACTCCGCGCCGCGGGTCCGAAAACCGATCCTGAAGCGATCTGGGGCGGCCGCGCTTTTGCAGGCAGCGAAGACCCGCAAATCGTGTGGCTGCGACGCATGGCCTCGCGCGGCTGGACGGCGCCGTCCTGGCCGAAAGAATACGGCGGCGGCGGCCTCTCCGCCGAACAGGCCCGCGCGCTGAACAAACTCCTGACCGCCGGCCATTATCAGCAGCCTCTGGCGTCGTTCGGGGTTTGGATGCTGGGACCGGTGCTTCTGGAGTACGCCACGGAGGCTCAGAAGCGCGAGCATCTGCCGAAGATCGTCAATGGCGAGATCCGCTGGTGCCAGGGCTATTCGGAACCGGGCGCCGGGTCGGACCTCGCCGCGTTGCAGACTAGGTGCGAGGACGCTGGAGATCACTGGCTGATCAACGGCCAGAAGATCTGGACTTCCTACGCCAACAAGGCCGACTGGTGCTTCTGTCTGGTCCGCACCGACACGACGAAGAAACACGAGGGGATCAGCTTCGTCCTGATCGACATGGCCTCGCCCGGCGTCGAGACACGGCCCATCAAGCTGATCAGCGGCGAATCGCCGTTCTGCGAGACCTTCTTCACCGACCTGAAAATTCCGAAGGAAAACCTCGTCGGCAGGGTCAACGGCGGCTGGGAGATCGCCAAGCGCCTCCTGCAGTACGAGCGACAGAACATCTCCGGCGGTTTCGGAGGCGGCGGCGGAGCCGGCGGAACGGCGGGCGATCTGGGCCAGATCGCCAAACGCTACATCGGCGTCGACGAAGACGGCGCCCTGGCCGATCGCGATCTGCGCGGCCGGATCGTGCAAAACAAAATGGACTTCCAGGCCTTCTACCTCACCCTCTCGCGAGTCTCCGCCGAGGCCAAACAATCGAAGGGACCCAGCGCGGCGACCTCGATCATCAAATACGCCGCCGCAACGCTGGCCCAGCAGCGCTCGGAACTTATGATCGAGGCGATGGGGAGCCAGGGACTGGGTTGGGACGGCGACGCCTATCAGCCGGGGGAAAAGCTGGCGACGCGGGGTTGGCTGCGCTCCAAGGGCAATTCGATCGAGGGCGGGACGTCGGAGGTCAACATCAATGTGGTCGCCAAGCGCGTGCTCGGCCTGCCGGACCCGGTGAAACACTGATGGCTGATTTCGGCGGCGAGGTCGCCGGCTTCCGACAGGAAGCGCGCGCCTGGATCGAAGACAATCTGCCGCCCAGCCTACGCGGCAAAGAGGACGTCATGGCCGACGCGGTCATGCGCGGCCGATCCAACGATGGCGATCTGGACCTGTGGCGTCGCCGCCTGGCGGAGAAGGGCTGGGGTGCGCCGACGTGGCCGAAGGTCTATGGCGGCGGCGGACTGGATCCTTCCGAAGGCCGTGTTCTGAGCCAGGAACTGGCGGCGGTCGGCGCGCCCAATCCGATGGCCGGCATGGGGACGAGCATGTTCGGCCCGACCCTCCTCGAATATGGCACGGAAGACCAAAAGCAGCGCCACATCCCGCCGATCTGCCGGGGCGAGATCCGCTGGTGCCAGGGCTATTCCGAACCGGGGGCGGGCTCGGACCTCGCCGCCCTGTCGACCAAATGCGAAGACGCCGGCGATCACTGGAAGGTCAACGGCCAGAAGATCTGGACCAGCGGCGCACAATGGGCGGATTGGTGCTTCTGCCTGGTCCGCACGGACACCTCAAAGAAACATGAGGGGATCAGTTTCGTCCTTATCAATATGCGCCAGCCGGGTGTCGAAACCCGGCCCATCAAGCTGATCGCCGGCAATTCACCGTTCTGCGAGACTTTCTTCACCGACGCTCGGGTGGAGAAGAACGACATGGTCGGTCCCCTCAACGGCGGCTGGAGCATCGGCAAGCGCCTGCTGCAGCACGAGCGCGGCGGCCAGGGCGGCGGCCGGATGCTGGGCGCCGGCAAGTCCCTACCCGATCTCGCCCGGGACTATGTCGGCGTCGACGCTAATGGCCGGATCGCCGACAGCGACCTTCGCACGCGCATCGCCAATCATGTGATGGACGCCCGCGCCCATACCCTGACGATGCAACGCGCCCTCGCCGAGGCGAAAGGCAATCAGAACCCCGGCGCGGTGACCTCGATCATGAAGAACTCCTCGACCCGGATCGGTCAGGAGAAGGCCGAGCTCACCCTGGAGATCATGGGCGTCCGGGGCCTGGGTTGGGAGGGCGAGGGATTCGAGGCCGATGAACTCGCCGCCGTGCGCGGTTGGCTGGGCGGCAAGGCCTGGACGATCTTCGGCGGCTCGGCGGAAATCCAGAACAACATCATCAGCAAGCGCATCCTGGGCCTGCCCGATGCGACCAGATCGACCTGAAAAGCAGAGAGACCCGATGGCCGTACTGACCGAAGAACAGAGCCTGCTGCGGGATTCCGCGCGGACCTGGACCCGTGACAAATCCCCAGTCACCGCATTTCGCAAGATGCGCGACGCCAAGATGCCTCTCGGCTACGACCCCGCCGCCTTCGCCGAAATGGCGGAGATGGGCTGGACCGGGGTCATCATCCCCGAGGAATACGGCGGGTCGGACTTCGGCTATCTCGGCCTCGGCCTGATCCTCGAAGAGACCGGTCGCACGCTTACCGCCTCGCCCATTCTCTCCACCGCCCTCGCGGCCGCCAGCGCGATCGTCATGGGCGGCTCGGATGCGCAAAAGGAAGCCTGGTTGCCTAAGATCGCGAGCGGCGAACTGGTCGCCACCCTGGCGATTGACGAGGGCCCGCACCATCGGCCCAGTGAGGTGGCGACCCTGGCCATCAAGAGCGCCGACGGCTGGACGATCTCCGGCAAGAAGGTCTTCGTTCTGGAGGGGATGGCCGCGGGATTGCTGGTCGTTTCGGCGCGCGTTCGCAGCGACACCTCGGACACCGACGGGATCAGCCTGTTCCTGGTTCCGGCCGGCGCCGAAGGCGTAAATCGCGAGGTTCTGAAGCTCGCCGACTCGCGCGGCGCCGCCAATGTCGCCTTCGACGACGTGAAGGTCGGCGCGGAAGCCTTGCTCGGCGAGGAAGGCCTCGGCTGGGACCTGTTGGAGGCCACCTTGGACCGCGCGCGCGCCGGCCTCGCCGCCGAAATGTTGGGGGCTTCGCTCCAGGCGTTCGAGACGACCCTCGACTACCTCAAGACCCGGGTGCAGTTCGGCCAGGTCATCGGCGCGTTCCAGGCCCTGCAACATCGCGCCGCCAAGATGTTCACCGACCTGGAACTCACGCGCTCATGCGTCGAGGCGGCGCTTGCGGCGATCGACAACAAGTCCCCGGACATCGCGGAGCTCGCCTCCCTGGCCAAGGCCAAGGCGGGCGACACGCTGCACCTTGTTTCCAACGAGATGGTTCAGATGCACGGCGGCATCGGCATGACCGACGCCCACGACGCCGGTCTCTATCTCAAACGCGCCCGCGCCGCCGAGGCGACCTACGGCGGTCAATCCTACCACCGCGATCGTTACGCGCGGCTGCAGGGCTTTTGAACGCCTCGCCCCCGACTTGCGGTCGGGGGAGGCTGAGGCGATAGGGCGACTACTTCTTCGGCGTTCCCGCGGGCGACTTGCCCTGAGTGACCACAAAGGGTGAGGCGGACGCGGGGGGCGAGCCCTTGGCCTGTTTCGGCTTGCGGGTTTCCTTGTTGCGCTTCTGCTCCTTGCTCGCCATCAAAAGTACCCTGTCTCGCCTTCGATACGCACTTGGACAACGCGGCCCTGACCCACCGCGGCCCGGGCGAGCTTGGTCGCGGAGGCGACGACTTCGGCCTTGTCGCGGGCGCGATTGGAAAACCGGCCCTCGTGCTCGACCGCCCACGCCCCATCGTGTTTGACGATCCTGAAAATCAAAGCTGACATCGGCGTTACTCCTCTAATCGCTAGTCCGCGTCACTATGCCCCGTCCGCGCGAGAATGGCGAGACAGCGGTCTTGGCCTAGGGAAAACCGGGGTCGTCGCGGCCTGTCGTCGCTGCCGCCTCGCCGTCCAGATTTGGAAAAGGCTCGCGGATGAGGCCGAAAAACGGTGTAGGTGTGCGTCATGTTTTCGGGATTGAGAGTTCATGGGTTCGCGCGCCTCGCGCCGGGCGTGGCGGCGGTGCTGTGCATTGGCGCCGCCCTCCCGGCGGATGCGGCGTCTCCCAGCGACGTGATGGCGGCCTTCTCCGCGGCTCCGGTCGAGGTCGACTACCGTATCGGCGCGCTCGATCGGCTCAACATCACCGTCTTCCAGGTCAAGGAATTGACGATGGAGAAGATGCAGGTCGACGCCACCGGCCAGATCCTCCTGCCGCTGATCGGCAGCGTCGTGGCGAAGGGCAAGACCACCACCGAACTTTCCAGAGAAATCGCCGCCCGCCTCGCCGGTCAGTATCTCCAGGAGCCGCAAGTCTCGGTCACGGTGGAGGAGGCGGTCAGCCAGAAGGTCAGCGTCGAGGGCGCGGTCAACGAGGCCGGTGTCTTTGAAATGAAGGGCCGCACCAGCCTGCTCGAAGCGGTTGCCCGGGCCAAGGGTGCGGCGAAGAACGCTAATCTCCATCACGTCACCATCATCCGCACCGTGGACGGCGCGCCGCACGCCGCGACGTTCGATCTGGCGGCCATCGGCGCCGGTCGGGCGAAAAATCCGGAAGTGCTCGGCAACGACATTGTCATCGTCGACGGTTCGAAATCCAAGAACATCTGGCACGGGGTGATCGAGGCGCTGCCCGCGCTTTACATCCTGACCTTTCTTTAGAAGGCGTCTCTTCATGCTGAAGGCGCCGGTGGGTTGACCACAATTTCCCATTCCAAGTCCGGTGACGCCGACCCGGGCGAAGCGCGACGCCGGCTGCTGTCGCCGGTCGCCCAAAGGCGCAACGTTCCGGCCAAGACGAACCTGGAAGCTCAATTCGCGCCCGAGATTCCCGTCGGCGCCCTCAATCTAGCCGCCTATGCGCGGACGCTTTCCCGTCGGCGCTGGACGATACTCGTGACGCTTCTGGTGGCCCTGGCGCTGGGCGCCGCGGTGACTCTGCTGACCCGGCCGCTCTACACCGCTCAGACCACGCTGCAGATCGACCGCGAGGCGGAAAAGGTGGTCACCCGCGAGGAGGCGACTCCTCAGGACAACCTGGGCGAAGAATTCTACCAGACCCAATACGGCCTGTTGCGCAGCCGGGCTCTAGCCGAGCGCGTGGCCCAGACGCTGGGCCTCCTGAACAACGACGACTTCATCGCGCGCATGAAGGACCAGTCGGTGAAGACGGCGGCCGGCACGGCGGCGCGAGGCCATGGCCGGGCGAACACCACCATCGCCATACTCCGAGCCCACGAAGGGGTCTCACCCGAACGCGGCTCCCGCCTCGTCACGATCGATTTCAGCAGTCCCGATCCTAGGCTCTCGGCCCGGATCGCCAACGCCTACGCCGACAACTTCATCGAGGCGGCCATGGATCGCCGCTACGAGGCGTCGTCCTATGCGCGCGACTTCCTGGAAAAACGCCTCGCCCAGGTCAAGACGAAGCTCGAGGAGAGCGAGCGGGCCCTGGTCGACTACGCCGCTCGCCAGCACATTGTGGAGGTGTCAGGCTCCAGCGACGCCGACAAGCCCGGCGTCGGACAGTCGCTGCCGGCCGCGAACCTGCAGGCCTACAACGCCGCCTTGTCCCAAGCGCGGACCGATCGCATCAAGGCCGAACAACGCTGGGATCAGGCGCGCGCCTCCAGCGGCGTCGGCTTGACCGAGATCCTGCAAAATCCCGCCATCCAGCAACTCAGCCAGGATCGCGCCAAGCTCGCGTCCGAGTATCAGGATAAACTCAGCATCTTCAAACCCGACTACCCGGAGATGAAGCAACTCGCCGCGCGCCTGGCGGAACTCAACCGCCAGATCGACTCCCAGGCCGGCGCGATCAAACAATCGATCCGGGGACAGTACGCCGCCGCCCTGAGCGCCGAGCAGGCGCTGGAATCCCAGGTCAACACCCAGCAGGGCGCGGTGCTCGATCTTCGCGGTCGAAGCATCCGCTACACCATCCTGCAGAGAGAGGTGGACACCAACCGCACCCTCTATGATGGCCTCCTCCAGCGCTACAAAGAGGTCGGCGTCGCCGGGGGGGTCGCGGCGAACAACATTTCGATCATCGACCGCGCCGTACCGCCCACCGCGCCGTCGGAGCCTCGGCCGATTTCGAACATGCTTCTGGCCGGCGTGGTCGGTCTGGGACTTGGCGTCTTCCTTGCTCTCGGACGGGACGCCATGGACCAGGCGGTCCGCTCGCCACACGATGTGGAGGCGGATCTCGAGCTTCCGCTGCTCGGAACGGTGCCGGCGCTGAAAAAGGATGTCGCGCCGGCCGAGGCGTTGGCCGATTCCCGCTCTCCCCTGGCGGAGGCCTATCAATCCCTGCGCTCCGCCCTGCAGTTCTCGACCAAGAACGGTTTCCCAAAGACCCTGTTGGTCACCAGCCCCTGGCCGGGCGGCGGGAAATCGACCACGGCCGCCGCCTTGGCGCAGTATGTCGCGCGCCTCGGCTTCAGGGTGTTGCTGATCGACGCCGACCTGCGCAACCCTTCACTGCACCGGGTGCTGGACGCCCAGACGCACGTCGGCCTCACCAATCTGCTGACCGGATCGGTGGACCTGCGCGAGGCGGCCCAGGTGACCGCGTTTCCCAATCTGGTCCTTGTTACTTCCGGCCCTCTTCCGCCCAATCCGGCGGAGCTCCTGGCGGGCGACCGCCTGACCAGCCTGGTGGAAGAGGCGACGGCGCTGTTCGACATGGTGATCTTCGACGGTCCGCCAATCATGGCCCTCGCCGATGCGCCGATGATCGGCACGGTGGTCGAGGGCGCCCTTCTCGTGGTCGAGGCGAATCGCACGACGAGGCCGCAGGTGCGCACCGCCATTCGCCGGCTGGGCATGGCGGGCGCCCACGTTCTCGGCGTCGTCCTCACGCGATACAGGGCGAGCCGCGGCGAGGAAGAGTACGGCTACGGCTACGGCTATGACTACAACCCGACCCTGCTGACGGGCTCGAACCCCAAAGCCGGCGCGCCGTCCGGCGGGGAGCGGAAAAAACGCCGCGACCGCGTGTTCGGTGCGTTCTAGCGGCGGCGCGGCGCCGTCGATCGCGCTGGACCTCGGCCTGATTGTCGCGGTGCTAGCGCTGGCGGCCTTCGTGCTGATCGCCAATCGGCCGGCCCCCAGGGTCGAGGGACCGCCCACCACGGTGGCGCGGGCGGCGGCGGCGATCGCGGCCGATCCCCTGAACCCGGCGGCCTTACGCAATCTGGGGTTGGCGAGAGCGGTCGCCGGTAATCGAGCGGGCGCCAGACAGCTGCTCGATTTCGCCGCCACGCGGAGCCGTCGCGACTCCCCGACCGAGCGCTGGCTCATGGCGGATGGTGTTGCTCGAGGCCGGTTCGACGAGGCGTTCCGCGCCGCCGACGCCCTTCTAAGGCGGGATATCGACGATCGCGAGCGCGAGCGGCTGTTCGGCCTGCTGACCGCCGCGGCGCGCCATGACGCCAGTCGCCCCGCCCTGGTGGCGCGCCTCGCGGACAATCCCTGGTGGCGGCTGGCCTATATGCGCAAGCTAGACGCGCTCGCCGATCCGCGCGACGCTGGCGCGGTGTTTGCGGCGCTTTCGACAAGCGCGTGGCCCGCCACACCCCTGGAACTCTCGCCGCTGCTGGAGCGTCTCGTCGCGCTGAAACAGTATCGCCTCGCGGCCCAGGATTGGCTCCAGTTCGCCAAGCCTCGCCACGACCCTGGCGACCCCTCCGACCTTGCCGCGCCGGCGCCGTTCGGCTGGAGCGAGGCCGAGGGCGCTGGCGGCTCCAGCGCCATCGAGGATGGCGCGCTGCGCGTCGACTACGATGGCTATGGCCCGGCGCGGCTTCCGAGGCGACTGCTGGCCTTGCCGGCCGGACGGTTCACCCTCTCCTGGCGCGAGCGCGTGGAGAGCGAGCATCGCCCGCGCCTCGGCGTCTCGCTGCGCTGCGCCGACACCCCGGACGCGCTGGCGATGCACCGCGCATCGCCCGGGGACGCTTGGCGCAGCGTCCGGCTCGAGGTCGAGGTTCCGGCGAGCGGGTGCGACGGCCAGTGGCTGGCGGTGGACGCCGACCCCGCCGACCGCCGGGATCCGGCCACCGTCTGGTTCGCGGGATGGCGTGTGAGCCCTCCACCGCCGGCCTAGCGCCGCCTACCTGACCCCGCCGCCGCTCAACAGGGTCCACACCGTTCGCGCCAATATCTGGACGTCGAGCCCGAAGGCGAAATTCTTGAGATAGAACAGGTCGTAGGCGAGCTTTACCCGGGTCTCGCCGAGGTCGGCCGCAAAGCCCGCGCGCACCTGCGCCCAGCCGGTGATGCCGGGCCTGACCAGTTGACGAAAGGCGAAGGCCGGGACCTCGCGGATATAGGCTTCCGCCAGAGCGGGCTGCTCGGGCCGCGGACCGATCAGGCTCATGTCGCCGATGAGCACGTTCCAGAGTTGCGGAAGCTCATCGATGCGGAAACGGCGAAGCCACTGGCCAAACGGCGTGATGCGGGGATCGCCGCGGACGGTGGCCGCCACCGCGTCACCAGCACCCGGCTGGCGCATGGTCCGCAGCTTGTACATCCGGAACGGCGCCCCGCCGAGACCGACGCGATCCTGCACGAAGAGCACGGGCCCTCCCATCGAAAGCCTCACGCCGATCGCGGCGGTCACCGTGATCGGGATCGCCAGAGGCGCCGCCGCGAGTACGCAGGCGATGTCGAACAGCCGTTTCGGGGTTCGATAGGTGGCCAGCCCGGCTGTGGGGAGATGGTCCAGATCGAAATGCTCGATCGAGACGACGCCCCTCGCCTCCTCCAGATATTCGGCGACGTGGCGGACGGGTTTGCCCGCCAGAAGCGCGCGCGACAGCAAGGGCGTCCAGACCGCCGGGAGCGCGCCTTCGAAGGTGATCAGGATGAGCGCGAAATCGCCGATCGCCGCGGTCGGCTCGGTAATCACACGGCAACGCAGCGCGCGATCCTCCGCGATCCAATGCCAAGGGCCGATCACGCCGACGCGCGGCGCCGACGCCCGCTGGCGGACGAACATCACGATCGCGCCGCCGAGCGCCGACAACGGCGCGCCCGTCAGCAACATGGGGATCGAATAATAGTGCCGGGCGATCAGGGTGAAAAAGGCGATAGCGCCGTGAACGATCGCCGTACGCCGCACGATGTTCGAGAGACGCTGATCGAGCCGGCCGGTCATGTTGAGCGATCCGACCATGACCAGGAAATTCGCGGTGCAGTTGAAGGCGATGAAGCGCAGGATCCGCGCCTTCTCCATCCTCCAGTACTCGCCATGGAAGGCGACGAACCCATAGATCGCCGGAGCGACGAGAGCGACGAAGATCACGATGCCGACGACGGTCCAACCGCGCGACGGGAGCGAGGCCGCTAAGCCCTCGTTGTGCGACGCCGCCGTCGCGGCCGTCACGCCGGCGTTAGGGCCAGCTCGCCGACAACGTCCCTCAGGGCCGCACGCCAATGGCGCGCGGGAACACCCAGGCCCTCCCAGGTCTCCGAACAGTCGAGAACACTGAAATTGGGCCGGCGCGCGGGGGTGGGATATTCGGCGGTGCGGATGGGCGTAACCTTACACGGCCGCGTGAGAACCCCAGCGGCGAGCGCGTCATCAGCGATCGCCTGAGCGAAGTCAAACCATGAGGCGACCCCTGAGTTGGTGAAGTGGCGCACGCCCTTGGCGTCCATCGCGGCCATGCGCCAGAGCGCCGCCGCCAGATCCCGCGCCGCCGTCGGCGCGCCGACCTGATCGCAGACCACGCGAACCTCGTCGCGCGAGCTCATGAGTCGCAGCATCGTCTTGAGGAAGTTCGAGCCGGACGCGGAATAGACCCAGGAGGTGCGCACGACGAGCGCGTTGGGCGCCGCTCCCAGCACCGCCGCCTCGCCCGCGAGCTTGGACGCGCCGTAGACCCCAAGAGGGCCCGTCTCTGCGGACGGCTGATAGGGCCGCCCGAAATCGCCGTCGAACACGAAATCGGTCGACACATGGATCAACTTCGCCCCCGCGCGTTCGGCGGCGACGGCGACGGCGGAGGCGCCGTCTCTGTTCACCCGCCAAGCTATATCGGCTTCGCACTCGGCGCGATCGACGGCGGTGTAAGCGGCCGCGTTGAAGATCAAATCGGGGTCCAGAGCGGCGATCGCCGCGCACGTGGCAATCGGGTCGGCGATGTCGAGCTCACGCCGCGAGGGCGCGGAGATCACCCAGCCCTCCGGCGCGGCGCGCGCGATTTCCAGAGCAAGCTGGCCTCCGCCACCGGTGATCAACGCTTTCAATTGACATCCCCAGTTCTAGTTTTCACCGCATTAAAGCCATGAACCAACATTTGTCGAATGAGGCTAATTGACGCAATTTTACAATCCTGATGCGGCCTCGGTCCGAATGGGGGAGCCCGCGCGACGAACTGGCGATAGAGACGTTAGCTGTTTTTCGCTGCCCTTTACGTGATAGCCTGGAGCCTGGATGAGCGAGCCGATGTTTCCTTCAGCGCGCGTCCGCGATCAAGGCGCCGCGGTTCGTCGCCCCGGGAGGCTGTGGATCCGGATCGTCATTCTGCTGATCATCGCGGCGGCCCTGGCTGGGCTGTTGACTTTCTGCGCGAAAAGCGCGCCGCACGGCGGCGGCGGGGCCGGGCGGCCTGGCGGCGCGGCGGCCGGACGAAGATCCGGGGGTCACGGCGGGGGCGGCGGGCCGGGCGGCCGGACGCCCACGACCGTGGGCATCGCCAAGGCGGTGGTGGGGGCCATTCCGGTGCAGCTCAGCGCGCTGGGAACCGTCACGCCGGTCGCCACGGTGAACGTTAACGCGCGCGTTTCCGGCCAACTCGACAAGGTCGATTTCAAGGAGGGCCAGATCGTCCGCCGCGGTCAAGTTCTGGCGCAGATCGACCCTCGGCCCTTCCAGGTCGCTGTTCAGCAGGCGCAGGGTCAGCTCTTGCGCGATCAGGCGCTGTTGAAAAACGCCCAGATCGATCTTGCTCGCTACCGGACCTTGAAGAGCGAAGACTCCATCGCCGGCCAACAGGTCGACACCCAGGCGGCGCTGGTGGCGCAGGACGAGGGCCTCGTCAGCAGCGATCGCGCGGCGGTCGCCAACGCCCAGCTCAACCTCTCCTTCGCCCGCATCGTTTCGCCGATCGGCGGCCGGGTGGGACTTCGGCAGATCGATCCCGGCAACCAGATCACGGCCAATTCGACGACACCGGTCACCGTCGTGACCCAGTTGGACCCGATCACCATCGTCTTCGCTCTCCCGGAGGACAATATCGCCGCCGTGAACGCCAGACTGGGCTCGGGATTGACGGTCACCGCGCTGGACCGCGCCGGCGGAACGGTCTTGGCGCAAGGCGTGCTGGCCACGCTGGACAACGTCATCGACACCACCACCGGCACCATCAAGGCCAAGGCGAGGTTCGCCAACCCCACCGGCGCGCTCTTTCCCAACCAGTTCGTCAACGTGGTTCTTCTCGTGAATACCCTGGACCGTCAGGTGGTGGTTCCGACCACCGCAGTCCGCCATGGTCCTCAGGGCGACTATGTCTGGGTGCTGCAAGCCGACAAGACCGTGAAGGCCAGGCCCGTAAAGACCGGACCCGGGACCGCGGAAACGGTGTCTATCCTCTCCGGGCTGGCGGCTGGTGAAACCGTGATCACCGAGGGTGGCGACCGCCTGCGCGACGGCGGGACGGTGGTCCTGCCCGGCGGCGCCGGCGGCTACGGCGGTCGAGGGGGCCCCGGAGGTCGCGGCGGCGGCCATCGCCATCACGGCGGCGGCGGCGGCGGTGCGGCCACGGCGGGATGACGGTCGGCCCGCGAGTCTAGAACACCATGAGTCCCTCGCGTCCCTTCATCGAGCGGCCGGTCGCCACGTCGCTCTTGATGCTGGCCTTGCTGCTGGCGGGCTTGGTGGCGTTCAAGTTCCTGCCGCTCTCCGCCCTCCCGGAAGTCGACTACCCGACGATCCAGGTCGTGACCGGCTATCCCGGCGCCAGTCCTGAGGTGATGACGACCACGGTCACCGCGCCGCTCGAAGTCCAATTCGGCCAGATGAGCCAGCTGAGCCGCATGAGTTCCACCAGCTCGAGCGGCTCGTCGGCGATCACGCTGCAGTTCGATCTCTCGCTGCCGCTCGACGTCGCCGAACAGGAAGTGCAGGCCGCGATCAATGCGGCGACCAGTCTGCTGCCCACCGACCTACCGTCGCCGCCGATCTACGCCAAGGTCAATCCCGCCGACGCGCCCGTCTTGACCCTGGCGCTCACCTCGAAACGCCTGCCGCTGAGCGACGTCGAAAGCATCGCCGACCAGCAGATGGCGCGAAAAATCTCGCAACTCGCGGGCGTGGGCCTCGTCTCGATCAGCGGCGGGCAAAGGCCGGCGGTGCGAATTCAGGCCAACACGGTCCAGCTGGCGTCCTACGGGCTGTCGCTGTCCCAACTCAGCACGGCCATCGCTTCGGCCAACGCCAACGGCGCCAAGGGCAATTTCGACGGACCCACGCGAGCCTATTCCATCGACGCGAACGATCAGCTTCTCACCGCCGCCGACTACGCGAACCAGATCGTCTCCTACCGAAACGGCGCGCCGGTCCGACTTTCGGACGTGGCCTCCATCGTTGCGGGCGTCGAGAACACCCGCCTGGGCGCATGGTACGACAAGACCCCGGCGGTCCTGCTCAACGTTCAGCGGCAGCCGGGCGCAAACGTCATCAGCACCGTGGACCAGATCAAGAAGTCCCTGCCGGATCTCGTCGCCGCCCTGCCGCCCTCCATCGACGTGAAGGTCGTCAACGACCGCACCACCGGAATCCGCGCCTCGGTCAACGATGTCGAGTTCGAACTGATGTTGAGCGTCGCCCTGGTCGTCGCCGTGATCTTCGTCTTCCTCCGAAGCGTGCCGGCGACCTTCATCGCCTCGGTCGCCGTGCCGCTGTCGCTCGTGGGGACATTCGGCGCGATGTATCTGCTGCATTTCTCGCTGAACAATCTGACCTTGATGGCCCTGACCATCGCCACCGGTTTCGTCGTCGACGACGCCATCGTCATGATCGAGAACATCGCGCGCTACATCGAGGCCGGCGAGACGCCAATGCAGGCGGCGCTCAAGGGGGCGCGGCAGATCGGCTTCACGATCATTTCGCTTACGGTTTCCCTGATCGCGGTCCTGATCCCCCTGCTCTTCATGGGCGATGTCGTCGGACGCCTGTTCCGTCAATTCGCCATCACCCTCGCGGTGACCATTCTGATCTCGGCGGTGGTCTCCCTGACCCTGGTGCCGACGCTGTCGGCGCGCTGGCTGCGCGGCCACGACAAGGTGGAGGAGACCAAATTCGGCCGCGCGTCCAAGGCGGCGACCGACGGCGTGGTGGCGCGCTACGACCGCGCCCTACTGTGGGTGCTGGACCGCCAGGTGGCGACCCTGATCGTAGCCGTGGCGACCCTCGTGGTGACCGCGATCCTCTTCTTGATCATTCCCAAGGGCCTCTTCCCGACCCAGGACACCGGCCTGATCCAGGGCGTCACCGAGGCCAGCCAATCGACCTCCTATGGCGACATGGCGGCCGTCCAGCAGCGCCTCGCCGCGCGCCTGCTGCGAAACCCCGACGTCGCCAGCCTGACCAGCTTCATCGGGGTCGACGGCGCCAACACCACGCTCAATTCGGGTCGCCTGCTGATCCAGTTGCAACCCTTCGGACATCGCACGGAATCGCAGTCGAGGGTCATCGACGACCTCGAGCGCGAGGCGAACAAGGTGCCCGGCGTCGCGCTCTATCTACAGCCCGTGCAAGACCTGACCATCGACGCCTCGTCGAGCCGCACGCAATACCAGTTCT
Source organism: Caulobacterales bacterium (assembly GCA_038231315.1). Classification (GTDB taxonomy): domain Bacteria; phylum Pseudomonadota; class Alphaproteobacteria; order Caulobacterales; family Caulobacteraceae; genus Acaudatibacter. Next base: position 486,496 of record JBBRLN010000001.1, on the reverse strand, counting down.
CGCTCCAGGGCGCGGACACCGCCACGGTCGCCGACTGGTCGAACCGGATCGTGAACAAGCTTCGCGCCAATCCGCTTCTGCGCAATGTCGGATCCGATCTGCAGGACGAGGGCCTGTCGGCCTACATCGACATCGACCGCGACACCGCCGCCCGCCTGGGAATCACCGCGGCGACCATCGACGACACACTCTATTCGGCGTTCGGTCAGCGGATCGTGTCGACGATCTTCACGCAATCCAGCCAGGAGCGGGTGATTCTGCAGGCCGATCCGACGCTGCTGACCGGCTTGAACGGCCTCGACAAGATCTACCTCGCCACCTCGGGCGGTCAACAGACACCGCTGTCGGCCGTGGCGCACATCGAACAACGCACGGCGCCTCTGCGGATCAATCACGTCGCGCAATTCCCCGCGGCCAACATCGCCTTCGACACGGCGCCGGGCGTCGCCATCGGCGCGGCGGTCCACGCGATCCAGAAGGACGAGGCCGCGCTTCACGCGCCCGCCAGCCTCTCCACCGCCTTCCTCGGCGCCGCCAACGCCTTCCAGGCGAGCCTCGGCAACGAACTCTGGCTGATTCTGGCGGCGATCGTGACGGTCTATATCGTGCTGGGCGTGCTCTACGAGAGCTTCATCCACCCGATAACCATCCTCTCCACCCTGCCCGCGGCCGGCGCCGGGGCCCTGGTGGCCCTGATGATCGCGGGCCAGGATCTGGGAGTGATCGGCATCATCGGGATCATTTTGCTGATCGGCATCGTCAAGAAGAACGCGATCATGATGATCGACTTCGCCCTGGACGCTGAACGTAACGACGGCAAGTCTCCCCGCGAGGCGATCCATCAGGCCGCCCTGCTTCGTTTCCGTCCGATCATCATGACCACCCTGGCCGCGCTCTTCGCCGCCTTGCCCCTGATGCTGGGTTGGGGGGTGGGATCGGAACTGCGCCACCCGCTGGGGATCAGCATCGTCGGCGGACTGATCGTCAGTCAGGCCCTGACGCTCTTCACCACCCCGGTGATTTATCTGCGATTCGACAGTCTGGCCGCCCGTCTAGGGCGCGGCCGGCGCAAGGGCGAGTCGGACCCGAGAGCGTCGGAAGCCGAACCGCAACCGGGACCCGCCGCGCCTTGAACCCGTCGGCGCTCTTCATCCGTCGCCCCATCGCGACGATCCTGCTCACCATCGGCATCGCCTTGGCCGGCATCGGCGCCTTTTTTCTGCTGCCCGTCGCACCCCTCCCGCAGGTCGATTTTCCCACGATCCAGGTTCAGGCGTCTCTGCCGGGCGCGAGCCCGCAGACGATGGCCACCAGCGTCGCGACTCCCCTGGAAAAACGACTGGGAATAATCTCCGACGTCTCCGAGCTGACCTCGCGCAGCCGGGTCGGTCAGACCGAGATTACCCTGCAGTTCGGCCTCAATCGGAATATCGACGGGGCGGCGCGGGATGTGCAGGCCGCGATCAACGCCGCGAGGGTCGATCTGGCGGTGACGCTGCGGTCCAACCCGACCTACCGCAAGCAGAACCCGGCCGACGCGCCCATCATCATCCTCGCCCTCACCTCGAAGACCCGTACGCCCGGGCAGATCTACGACGTCGCCTCCACGGTGATCCAGCAGCAGATCAGCCAGATCAAGGGCGTCGGTAACGTCAACCTGGGCGGCGGCTCCCTGCCCGCGGTGCGGGTGGAACTGAATCTGACCGCGCTCGCCAGCCAGGGTATCGGCCTGGAGGACGTCCGCGCCGCTCTCGCCTCGGCCAACGCCAACCGGCCCAAGGGCGCGATCACCTCGAGCGGACGGCAGTTCCAGATCTACACCAACGACACGGGGTTGAACGCCGCCGCCTACGCGCCTCTCGTCGTCGCCTACCGCAACGGCTCCGCCGTTCGCCTCGCCGATGTCGCCGAGGTCGTGGACGGGGTGACCGACATCCATAATTTCGGCCTCGTCAACGGCGCGCCGGCGATCGTGGTCGTCGTTTCCCGACAGCCCGCCGCGAACATCATCGACACCGTCGATCGGGTGAAGGCGATCATCCCCAAGCTGCAACAGATCCTGCCCGCCGACATCGACATGAAGGTCGTGGTCGATCGCACGGTCACCATTCGCGCTTCGCTGGCGGAAGTGGAGCGCACGGTCCTGATTTCGGTCGCCCTTGTGGTCGCCGTCGTCGCCTTCTTCCTGCGCAACGGCCGGGCGGTCCTGATCCCCAGCGTCGCGGTAACGGTCTCCCTTCTGGGCGCGATCGGGGTGATGTTCCTGCTGAAATTTTCCCTGGACAACCTTTCCCTGATGGCCCTGACGGTGGCGACGGGTTTTGTCGTCGACGACGCCATCGTGGTGATGGAAAACGTCACCCGCCATGTCGAAGCGGGGATGAGCCGGGTCGAGGCCGCGCTCCTCGGCGCCAAGGAGGTTGGCTTCACCGTGCTCTCGATCAGCATTTCGCTGATCGCGGTTTTCATCCCGATCCTCCTGATGGGCGGGATCGTCGGTCGGCTGTTCCAGGAATTCGCGGTGACGCTTTCGGCGGCGATCCTGGTCTCTCTGGTGATCTCATTGACCACCACGCCGGTGATGTGCGCCTTCTTGATCGATCCGCCACGGCCTCGCGAGCGCCAGGGCCGGATCGCGCGCTGGTCGGAAGACGCCTTTTCCTGGATGCAAGGCCGCTACGAGCGGGCGCTGGACTGGGTGCTCGACGCCGGGCCCCTGATGCTGGTGGTGCTGGCCGTGACCATCGTCCTGACCGGCTATCTCTTCGTCATCGCGCCCAAGGGCTTCTTCCCCCAGCAGGACACTGGACAGATGATGGGCGGATTGCAGTCCGACCAGTCGAGTTCCTTCGCGATCTCCGCGCAGCGCATCAAGCAGTTCGTGCGCATCATTCGCCGCGATCCCTCGGTCCAGACCGTCGTCGCTTTCGGGGGCAACAACGCGGCCGGCGGCTTTCTGGTGGCCGGGCTGAAGCCCCGCGGCGAGCGACAGGGCGGCTCCATGGCCGTCATCCAGCGCCTGCGTCCCAAACTCGCGCGCGTCGTCGGCGCCAGCGTCTTCCTGACACCCGACCAGGACCTGCGGATCGGCGGTCGGCAGGGCAACGCCAGCTATCAGTTCACTCTCGAAGGGCCCGACCTGACGCTGCTGCGCGAATGGGCCGGCCGCCTCGCCGAAGCGCTGAAGAGCGATCCGGCCCTGACCGACGTCAACACCGACCAGGAAGACCACGGCCTGGAGAGTTTCGTCACCGTCCACCACGACACCGCCGCCCGCCTCGGCATCACCAACACGGCGATCGACAGCACGCTCTACGACGCCTTCGGCCAGCGCCAGGTCTCGACGATCTATCGCGAAACCAACCAGTACAAGGTTGTGATGGAGGCGGCGCCGCGGTTCCTGAGCGATCCCACCGCGCTCGACCAGATCTACGTCAGCAGCGGCTCGGCCGCGGCGAGCACCGCCACGAGCACCGGGACGACCACCGCCGCTACGTCGACGGCCGCGGCCAGAGGCAATACCGCCGGCCAGCCGGGCGCGCTCGGCGCGGGCGCGGGCCTCGCCCTCGCGGTCGGCCAGACGGCGGTCGCCGGGCCCGCCGCGCCGCCGGGCCGAGCGGCCTCCCAAGGCGTCGCCGTCAGCACCACGCCCGAGCGGATCACCCCGTTATCGGCGATCGCAAGCTGGGCCGACGGCTCGACCCCCACCGCCGTCAATCACCAAGACACCGAACCGGCGACCACGATCTCGTTCAGTCTCGCCCCCGGAAAATCGTTGAGCGACGCCACCCGCGCGGTCGCCAGGGCGGAGGCGGCGATCGGTCTGCCCAGCAGTCTGCACGGCGGGTTCCAGGGCGCGGCGAAGGTTTTCCAGCAGTCGCTGGCCAGCGAACCGTTGCTGATCCTCGCGGCCATCGTCGCGATCTATCTGGTGCTGGGGATATTGTATGAGAGCTACATCCATCCGCTGACCGTGCTTTCGACCCTGCCCTCCGCGGGAGTGGGCGCGGTGATCGCCCTGATCGTTTTTCACATCGAGTTCACGATCATCGCTCTAATCGGCGTTATCCTGCTGATCGGCATCGTGAAGAAGAACGCCATCTTGATGATCGACTTCGCCCTCGCCGCTGAGCGGGACCAGGGCCTCTCGCCACATGACGCCATCCGCCAGGCGGCGCTGACCCGGTTTCGGCCGATCATGATGACCACCTTCGCCGCCATCCTGGGCGCGATCCCGCTGGCCATCGGCGGCGGCGAGGGTTCGGAACTGCGCCAGCCCCTCGGCGTGACCATCATCGGCGGCCTGCTGGTCAGTCAGGTCATCACCCTGCTGACGACGCCGGTCGTCTACCTCTATCTCGACCGGTGGAACGGCCGTCGCCGCCGTGGCGTGGCGCGCGCGCCGAGCGGCCTACCGGTTACCGCCTGAGGATGGGCCAGATGTTCAGCCACCACCGCACGAACCTAGGCCTTGCCGTCCTGCTCTGCGGATCGCTGAGCGCCTGCCTGGTCGGTCCCGATTACCATCGGCCGTCGGCGGCGATCACGCCGACCTTCAAGGAGGCGGACGGCTGGGTCCAGGCCCGACCCGCCGACGCCGCGGAGCGACCCGATTGGTGGATCGCCTTCGGCGACCCGACGCTGGATGCGCTGGAGGCGCGGGTCGCGGTGTCCAACCAGACTGTCGCCGCCGCCGAGGCCGCCTATCGCCAGGCGGCCGCGGTCGTCCGCGTCGATCGCGCCGCGCTCTTTCCAACGGTCAGCGCCAGCGGCTCGGTCACGTATTCGGGGAGCGGCGGCGGGAGTGGCGTCCTGGTCAGCGGAAGCGGCGGCGGGGTGACCACGAGTTCGGGGGGCGGAGGAACCTCGTACCGTATCGGTCTCGGCGGCTCCTGGGCGCCCGATCTCTGGGGATCGATCCGCCGCACCATCGAAGGCGCGCGCGCGACCGCCCAAGCCAGCGCCGGCGCTCTGGCCAACGCCCGGCTCGCCGCCCAGACCGAACTCGCGCTCGACTATGTTCAGTTGCGGCAGCAGGATGAAGAGCTTCGCATCCTGGACGAGACCACGGCCGCCTATGCCAAGACGCTCCAGATCACGCAGAACAAGTACAACGTCGGCGTGGTCGGCAAGAGCGATCTGCTCTCCGCGCGCAGTCAGCTCACGAGCGCACAAGCCCAGGCCACCGACCTTGTCCAGACCCGCGCCAAGCTGGAACACGCCATCGCCATTCTGGCCGGCGAAGCGCCGAGCCAACTGACCCTTGCCGCCGCCCCCTGGCGGCTGACGCTGCCCACCGTCCCCGCGGGCGTGCCCTCGACCTTGCTGGAGCGCAGGCCGGACATCGCCCAGGCGGAGCGCAATGTCGCCGCCGCCAATGCCCAGATCGGCGTCCAGATCGCGGCCTACTATCCATCGCTGACGCTGACCCGTTCAGGCGATTTCGCCGCCAGCGAGCTTGGCAAGCTCTTCAATGCTTCCAGTTTCTTCTATTCGCTGGGCGGTTCGGCGGCCGAGACCCTGCTCGACTTCGGGGCGCGTCGCGGGCGGGTCGCGGAGGCGCGCGCTACCTACGACCAGACCGCCGCCAACTATCGCCAGACCGTTCTGCTCGCTCTCGGACAGGTCGAGGACGATCTGGCCGCGCAACGCGTCCTGGCCCACGAGGAGGCCCTGCGTCGGAGCGCGGCTTCCGACGCGGTCGCCAATGAGACGATCGCTCGCAATCAGTACAACGCCGGGCAAGTCGATTTCACCACGGTGGTCGTCGCCCAGACGAACGCCCTGAACGCGCGGACGTCGGAACTTCAGATCGAGGCCACCCGTCTGGCCACGGCGATCGATCTGATCGCCGCGCTAGGCGGCGGCTGGCGGACGAGCGACCTGCCCGTCCGCCCGTAGTCGCCTACATGTGGTGGTGGTGATGATAGTGGTGGTGATGACTGTGATGATGGCCGATCATCGCGCCGCCCACGCCGCCCACGACCGCACCCGCCGGACCGGCGACAACAGCGCCGCCCACGGCGCCGGCCGCCGCGCCCTTGGTCGTATCGCTGATCGCGTAAGCCTGGCCGGCCGCGACAAGGGTGACCGCCGCGAACGACGCAACAAGGAATGTCTTCATCTCAGGTATCCTCCATGAACGAGCAGGAGGATCGCGTCGAAGCGCCGCGAAAATCCCCCGCCTTGATGGACACTAACGCAATGCGGCGGGGAAAGTTCGCTTGGGTAGCGGCGCGCGTTACGCGGCGATGACCGCGTCGGTGGCCTTGCAGAAGTTGCGCATGTCCTCCATCGATCCGACCGTGACCCGCGAGACGGTCGGCCAGATCGGCCAAGAGCGACCGATCTCGACGTCGTTCTTGCGGTAGGCAGCCTGCATAACGCCCGCCGGCTTGGTCTTCCAGTCGATCATGAACATGTTGGCGTTGGTCGGGAAAACCTTCACGCCGCGCTTCTCGAGGAAGGCGATCGTCATGCCGCGCGCCTCCCGCATCTCCTCGCGCCGCGCCTTGATCAGGCTGGCCGCGGTGAGGCTGGCCGTCGCGCAGGCCAATGAGGTGACCGGAAGCGCGCCGGACTGCATGCCGCCGTCGTAGCGCATCATCTTGGCGATGATGTCCGGCCTGGCCATGATGTAGCCCATGCGAAGCCCGGCCATGCCGAACAGCTTGGAGAAGGTGCGCTGGACGATGACGTTCTTGTCCTGGGCGGCCATGTAGGAGGCGACGGGCACGCCCGCGAAATGGGTGTAGGCCTCGTCCACCAGGACCAGCGAACCCTTGGGCTTGTTGGCCACCAGCCATTCGATATCCGCGAGCGGCGTGATGGTGCCGGTGGGGTTGTTCGGGGTGCAGACGTAATAGAGCCCGGCGTTGGGATCGGCGTCCAGCATCGCCTTCACGTCATGGGTGTAGTCGGCCTTGAGCGGCACGGCCTTCACCGGCGCGCCCAGCCATTCGGCGGTGCGGCCCGCCAGTTCGAAGGTCGGATTGGCGGTGACGAGACCGCGGCTCGGCGAGCAGAAGGTCACCACCGCGCGGCTGAGCGGATCGCTGGAGCCCGGCCAAGGGGCGATATGGTCTTCCGGCACGCTCTCGACGGTGGAGACGGTGCGCAGGAAATCGCCGCGCAGATCGCGCGGCTCGTAGCGGTTGCCCATGGAGATGGTCGCGGCGGCCGCCGCCTGCCCCGGCGACAAGGGTCCGGTCCAGCATTCGTTGGCGCCGATCCGGGTGTGCGCGGTCGGCGCGGGATCGGGATGGCCGCCGGAGGCCCACGCCGGCCGGCCGAGGGTGGCGGCGGCGGCGCCCATGCTGAAGACGCTGGCGATCTTGGCCAGGCTGCGCCGGGAATAGCCCCGGCTGAGAAGGTCTTCCTGGGCGACATCACTCAAGAGTTCGGTGGTCATGGCGGCGGTCTTTCTTAGGCAAGGAGGCGATCGGCGGGACGTGGAAACACGCGATGGCTCACATCTTCAGGGCGTTCTTGAACATGAGCAACGAGATAAAGACGAGATAGATTCCGAAAATGCGCTTTAGCGTCTTCGAAGGCAAACTGTGCGCGGCGGCGACGCCGAATGGAGCGGTCAAGACCGACATCGAGGCGATCGCCAGGGCGGCGGGCAGATTGACATAGCCGAACGATCCCCAGGGCAAACCCTGTTTGCCCATGCCGATGATAACGAAACCGATGCTGCTCGGCACCGCGATCAGGGTGCCGATTCCCGAGGCCGTGGCGATGGCCCGGTGGATCGTCCGCCCGCAGAGGGTCATCACCGTTATCGCGATGGTGCCGCCGCCGATTCCGAGCAGGGCGGAAAAGCCGCCCAGTCCGCCGGCGATGCCCATGCGCAGGGCGCCGGCCGGCATTTCCTGAGAGATCACCCGGTCGCCGACGCCGGGGAAGAGGAAGTTGAGGCTCATCAACATCACCCCGCCGGCGAAGATCAGGGTCAGCGCCTTGCCGTCGATATGGCCGGCGAGGATCACCCCCAATCCGGCGCCGAGCACGATCCAGGGCGCCCAGGTCTTCAGAACCTCCCACTCCACGGCGCCGCGCTTGGCGTGAGCGCGCAGGGAGCGGATGGAGGTCACGATGATCGTCGCCGCCGAAGTGCCGATGGCGATATGGGCGTACTGGCTATGCACCCCGCCCAGCAGGGGCAGCACCGCGAGCAGCGCGGGGACCACCACAAACCCGCCGCCGATGCCGAACAGCCCGGCGGCGAACCCGGCCACCAGGCCGGCCACCAACATCGCGACCAGGGGAATCAACCACGTGGCCGTCGGCAAATCCGTCAAAACGTCCGTTTCCCTCGTAAGATCAGCGATCACTTGAATACCCCTCGCGCCGGGGAGGCGAGGAAAATCTTGAGCCGAACGCCGCCACGGCGATCCGCGACCCGTCCGCCTGAAATTCGGTCAATGAACGAGGCGCCGCGCCGAAAGGCGAACGCGTCCGGGCCTCGTCTAAACCGGCCGCGTCCCGACCACGGTCACCCGCTCCATCCGCCGCACGGCCGGCCAATAGTCGCTCGCGGCATAGTGCTGGCTGGCGCGGTTGTCCCAGAAGGCGATGGCGTTGGCCTCCCAGCGGAAGCGGCACTGGTATTCCGGGATGGCGGCCTGGACGTAGAGGTGATCCAGCAGCGCGCGGCTGCGCGCCTCGCTCACCCCCACGATATGTTGGGTGAAGGCGGCGTTGACGTAGATCGCGCGCGGAATTCTGAACGGCAAACGCGACCTGACACTCGATCAGATCCGGCAACTGAGCAGAACGTGGCATATCTCGGCGGACGTGCTGATCGGAGATTTGGAGGCGGGTTAGCGAACAATGCTCGTCGACAGCCAGTTAGCGATTTGAAGAGATGGCGGCCGCGTAGACTTTGATCTCGTCCATGTCGGCGCCGGAGAACCCGAACGACGCCGTCCAATGCGGTGTGCATAGCCAGTCGGTGCCGTCGGCCATGCGGTAATGCTCGATGAGCCGGCGACGACTGCGCGAGGAATGGATCGTGTCGACCCGCGTCAGACCGTAGAATTTCACCGCATCCGACAGCCAGGCCAGACCAGGCTGAAAAACGACTTTCGGCTTGTGATAGCCAATCATGACCAAGTTCTGTTTCGCGCAAAATTCGAGGTACGGCGAAAAATCGCCCACCCGCCGTCTCAGCGCGGCCAGATCGTGCGAACTCCAGAAAAACATCTCCGATATCGCCCAAGATCCGCCAACCGAATCAGCGGCGGCTTGGCACAGGCGTGACCAGTTCCCCATCGATGCCGGAGAAACCCCGTCTTCGCGCGAAGGCGCTTCACCAGGGTTCATGCCCATGACGATGTCGGCCTCGTCATCGACGAGAAGTAGACGGCGTGAGGCCAACTCCGGGTAGGTGCTATGCACGATCGACGGCGAGACCATGACGCTAGGCCGTTCCTTTCGCCCTTCTGATCTTCCGGCTGGGTGTTCACGAAATGCCACATCAAACCCGACTTGACATCAAACATTGCAATATGCGACTATTTCGCCGTGATACCGCAATCCACGCCCACCCCCGAAACCGACCCCACCCTCGCGGTCGCCGAGCGGCAGCTTGTCCTGCTCGGCGAGTTGGCGGAGATCGTGATGGTGGCGGCGCGGGCGTTCGGGTCTTCGGCGGTGGCGGCCGCCGAGGCGGAGAAGATGGTGCTGGTCGAGGAGCATTTCGTTCCCGAGGTCGGCCGGGCTCGGGCGTGCGGGGCCAAGGATGCGGCGGAGTCTTTGCAGAAGGTCGCCCGCGCCGCGCGTCTGACGATGAAGCTGCAGATGGCAGTCGCCGAGATGGTGCGGGATATCCGGGCCGGCGTCGTCACGCACAGCCAAGCCGGCGCTCCGGCAGGGACGCCGCGCCTTTCGAACCCTTGCGCCGACGGTGTCGCCGACTCCCGTTCAACGGACCGCGACACCGACTGGACGCGCGCGGAGACGAACACCGAACGTCTCGTCGAATTCGAGCGCCCTGAAACCCTGCCCCTCGCGTCGTTCAGGGAAACCGTCGACACGATCTGCGCCGATTTCGGCGCCACGGTCGACTGGACGGGCTGGAAAATCGAGGTTCCGACGCCAGGCTACGAAACCCTCAAGCCCGATCGGCTCGAACACCCCGCGTCGCCAAAGCCGGAACCCGTCCTCCCTCCGTGAACCTAATCCGCGTCCATCTTCAGCGCGGCGATGAACGCCTCCTGCGGGATGTCCACCTTGCCGAACTGGCGCATCTTCTTCTTGCCCTCCTTCTGCTTGTCCAGCAGCTTGCGCTTGCGGCTGGCGTCGCCGCCGTAGCACTTGGCGGTCACGTCCTTGCGTAGCGCGCGCACCGTTTCGCGGGCGATGATCTTGCCGCCGATCGCCGCCTGGATCGGGATGACGAAGAGGTGGGGCGGGATCAGCTCCTTCATCTTCTCCACCATGCCCCGGCCGCGCGTGTCGGCGCGGTTGCGGTGGACCAGCATGGAGAGGGCGTCGACCGGCTCGGCGTTGACCAGGATCGACATCTTCACCAGGTCGCCGGTGCGGTAGTCCTGGATGGCGTAGTCGAAGCTGGCGTAGCCTTTGCTGATGCTCTTCAGCCGGTCGTAGAAGTCGAACACTACCTCGTTCAGCGGCAGGTCGTAGACCACCATGGCCCGGCTGCCGACATAGCTCAGCTCCTTCTGCTCGCCCCGGCGGTCCTGGCACAGCTTGATCACCGCGCCGAGGTACTCGTCCGGGGTGAAGATGGTGGCGCGGATCCACGGCTCCGCGATGGAGGCGATACGCACCACGTCGGGCATATCCGCGGGATTGTGCAGCTCGATCACCGAGCCGTCCGTCAGGGTGATCTTGTAGATGACGCTGGGCGCGGTCGCGATCAGGTCGAGGTTGAACTCCCGTGTCAGCCGTTCCTGGATGATCTCCAGGTGGAGCAGCCCCAGAAACCCGCAGCGGAAGCCGAAGCCGAGGGCCGCGCTGGTCTCCATCTCATAGGTGAAGCTGGCGTCGTTGAGGCGCAGGCGGCCGACGGCGGCGCGCAGGTCCTCGAAGTCGGCGGCGTCCACGGGAAAAAGGCCGCAGAACACCACCGGCTGGACCGGCTTGAATCCGGTCAGGGCCTGAGTGGTCTGCCGGCGCTCCTCGGTGATCGTCTCGCCGACGGCGGCGTCGGCGACATCCTTGATCTGGGCGGTGAAAAAGCCGATCTCGCCGGGGCCGAGGGCCGCGACGTCCACGGCCTTGGGCTGAAACACCCCGATCTTGTCGATCTTGTAGGTATGCCCGGTCTGCATCATCCGCACCTGGGCGCCGGCCTTCATCACCCCGTCGAACACCCGGACCAGCACGACAACGCCGAGATAGGCGTCGTACCAGGCGTCGACCAGCAGGGCCTTCAGCGGCGCGGCGGCGTCGCCCTTTGGGGCCGGGAGCCGAGTGACGATGGCCTCCAGCACGTCATGGATGCCAAGGCCGGACTTGGCCGAGCACTCCACCGCGTCCGAAGCGTCGATGCCGATGACGTCCTCGATCTGCTGGCGCACCCGGTCCGGCTCGGCGGCGGGCAGGTCGATCTTGTTGAGGACCGGCACGATCTCGTGGTTGTTCTCGATGGCCTGATAGACGTTGGCCAGAGTCTGGGCCTCGACGCCCTGGCTGGCGTCCACCACCAGGATCGAGCCCTCGCAGGCGGCGAGGCTCCGGCTGACCTCATAGGCGAAGTCGACGTGGCCGGGGGTGTCCATCAGGTTGAGGACATAGGTCTCGCCGTCGTCGGCCTTGTAATTCAGCCGCACGGTCTGGGCCTTGATGGTGATACCGCGCTCGCGCTCGATATCCATGTTGTCGAGCACCTGCTCCTTCATCTCCCGCGCGGTCAGGCCGCCGGTCTCCTGGATCAGGCGATCGGACAGGGTGGACTTGCCGTGGTCGATATGGGCGACGATCGAGAAGTTGCGGATTTGGGAGAGCGGCGTGGACATGCGGAGCGTCTAGCATGGTTCGGCGGGAGCCTTGGAACACCCTCGCCCGGACGGTCAGATCTTGTCGATCACGGCCTCCACCCGCTTGTGCAGCGTCAACTCCACCGACTTCTGGAAGAAACTGACGCAGCCGCCGGTCAGCGCGCTCAGACTGACCGTGAACCCGGCGATATGGCTCACCCCGCCGAACAGGTGCTGAGCCGAGGTCATGACGAAGCTGGTGGCGTAGGCGGAGCCGCTCGCCATCGCCACCGTGCCCAGCGCGAACACGGGGACCGGCAGGAACCCCGGCAAGCCCCACTTTCGCTTGGACGCCCAAATCAGGATCGCCGTCGTGATCGTCGCCCCGAGAAGTATCTGGGCGAGCACCATGATCCGCGCCACCCAGTGCCCGGTGGTGATCAGATGCCAGACGACATCGGCGAGCGCCAGGACCGGCGCGAAAGCCGACATTCCGGGCACGCGGTTTCGCTCGTCGCCCCAATAGCCGAGGCGGACCCCGGTCTCGCGCTCGATGTCGCTGAGTTCATGGGGTGGAGCGGGGTGCATGACGCGGCGCAGGTCGCCGTGGTCGCGAATGAAGATGCTGTAGGGCATGGGCGCCGAGGTCATGCTGGCGTCAAACAACTCCCAGGCGGCGCCCGGTTGCAGCGATCGCACCGAGGCGGCTGCGGTTCTCTCGAACCGCGCGAAGGATTCCTGGACGCCGCTCGTGTCCTTCGAGATCAGCTCCGTCGCCTTCTCGATCACGGTTCCCAGGATGAGGGCGGCCAGAACACCGAGCAGGAACCGGACCACGCCCGCTCCGCGCCTGGCGACGTTCGCCCCCCGCGCCGCGCCGGGCGCCGAGGAAGGTGTGGACGCCGCGCCACCGTCCGGTTCGTCGACCATGCTGCCCCCCGCCGGCAAGACATTCGAAGCCTGAATGTTCTAGGCCAACCTCGAGAGGTCCGCCATTGCCGATGAGGGTGTCGCGCGGTCGACAGGGCGCGCTGTCAGCACACGCGGAACGACGCCGTCGCGCCGCCTCTGCCGCCATCGCGGCGAAGGGCCCCGGCGCGGCTCACGCGCCTGGCCGGGGCCTCGGCGTTCGCTCAGGGAACGTAGACTTCCTCGATCACGTGGGTGCGGACCTTCACGCGGACATAGTTGCCGTCGTCATCGCGATACCAGCGATAGTCGGTCCCCGGATCGCGCAGCTTCACAACGCCCCAATCGGTTACGACGTAGCGGTCGCCCCAGTAGCGCTCCGGCCAGGACTGACCCGCCGCCCATTTGGCGAGTTCGTGGTGATATTCGCGCTTCTGGTCCTGGTATTCGGCCTTCTTGTCTTCGTACTGCGCCTTTTGATCCTGGTACTGCGCCTGTTTGGCCTGAAAGTCGGCCTGGGCCTGATCGTTCACCGTCTGAGCCGAGGCTGCGGTTCCGAGCAGGGAGACGGCGCCGAGGAGGGTGAGTATTGTTGTCTTCATGGGGAAAACTCCTTTCGTGAGCTTACACAACGCTCAACCGGGCCGACCGGTTCACGTGCGCCGCGCGCGCACGAACTCAGGCCGCCTTCGCCAGGGCGAACTTCCGGCAATGCTCGAGGTAGCCGCCTTCGTGGCTCGCCGACAGTTCGACGACGCTGGCCCACAACCACGACGGCGCATCCAGGGTCTTCGAATGCCGCTCCAGTTCGCGGCTCCAGCGCGCGCGATCGGCCTCCGACATCTGGCGGGCGTGGGCGTGGCCGACGACATAGGCCAGGTAATGCGCGGCGGCGACGGCCTCTCGGCGCGAGAACTGATCGGCCTCGATCTTGAGATCCTGCGGCAGGAGTTCCCGCGCCACCATCGGTCGCCCGAGGATGGTGACGGCCATCATCCGCTCGCCGAGGTTGGGGGACAAGGCGCGCGCGCCGGCGACGACCCGCTCGGCGTTATTCTCGGGCATGGCGGCGCCGGGCATGGCGGGGGCGACGGCGGCGACGGCCTCCTTCAGATCGACCAGGGCGTACTGGCGGCGGTCCTCGTGACGCAGCTCCACAAGGGCGGCGAACCTTTGGGTTCCAAGAGAGCTGCAGCCTTTCATCCAGTAGGCGGCGTCGAGGAGCTTGACCCGGTCGTCGCTACGCGCGTCGCCCAGCCCGCGCAGCCAGTCACGGGACGCCTTGTCGGCGAACACCGCTTCCAGGCTCTCGCGTTCCTCGTCGCTCAAATCCCAAAACCGCTTTCCGCGCGGAATGGTGGGTTCGAGATCCTCGAGCCGCTCGCGCGCGAGGTGCTTCCAATGGCGGCCTAGGGCGCGGCGGCGAACGGCGCGGATGGCGCCCGATTCCGGCACAGCGTGAGCTTCCCCCGGATCTTCCATCGCCAGGGCGTAGCCGCGGACCATCTCTTCCACCATCCGCGCGGTGATGACCCCAGGCAGATCGGCGCTCCGCGCCGCGGTGGCCAAGGAGAGTCCCAGCCGGATGAGGTCGTGGGCCGGGTTGCCGATCACCGTCTGATCCAAATCGCGGATTTGGACCTCGACTCTGCCGTCGGCGTCGGCCAGGGGGCCCAGATTGCCGAGGTGGCAATCGCCGCAGATCCACACCGCGGGCCCGGCCGGAAGGCGCCGCGCCGCCGCCGACTCATCCAGCCAGCGATAGAAATCCGCCGTGGCCCCCCGAACATAGGCGTGAGCGGAGCGCGCCATCTTGAGCGCCCGGGTCTTCTCGAGCTTCGTCCTGCGCGCCTCTGGTCCGATCGTGCCGCCCATCGTTCCCCCGCTCAAGCTTGTTCCCGTTCAGCCGCCGTTAACGCACTGACCCGCATATTGATCCGGTGCGCTTCGATGCGCGCGGACCGGGAGACCGCCCATGGATCGCCGATTGCTGATCGCCGCCGGACTGGCGTCTCTCGCCCCGCTGGCGAGAGCTCAGGACGCTCCGCCCCGGCGCGATGGGGAGGCTCCTCCCCCTCCCCCGCCGCCCGGCTCCTACGCGGACGGGACCTCCGCCGGACCGACGCCGACCTATCCGAACAGCCAGAGAGCCCCGACCTACACCGACGACGAGCTCGTCGATCGGGTTTCCGACTTCCTGGGCGTCACCGCCGAGAGCGCCGGGGCCGTCGTTGAGCGGACGTTGAAGGAAAATGGCCGCCCCACCGGATACATCGCTGGCGAGGAGGGCGCCGGCGCATTCGTTGTCGGGCTCCGCTATGGCCGGGGCCTGCTCTATATGAAGAATCGCGCCACCCAGGAGGTGTTTTGGCAGGGCCCCTCCGTCGGTTTCGACGCCGGCGGCAATGTCTCGCGCGTTTTCACGCTGGTCTACAATTTGCAGTATCCGGATATGATCTACCGCCGCTTCCCGGGGGTCGAGGGATCGGCCTATTTCATCGGCGGCCTGGGCGTGAATTATCAGCGCGCGGACGACATCACCCTGGCGCCCATGCGCGCGGGCGTCGGCTTCCGCCTAGGCGCGAACGTCGGCTATCTATCCTACAGCCGCAGGCGCAATCTCCTGCCGATCTGACCCTCAAGACCCAGCCGCCTCAGGGCCGCGGGGGCGGTTCCGCGGTCGGGACACTGGCCGTCTCAGCGCGGTTTGCGGAACCGGTAGAGGAACTGATCGGTGTGGCCACGGATCGCCGGGTCGAACACCATCTTTGTGTGATCGTCGGCGGAGTTGGCCAGGATCTGGCTCTCGCCGTCGAACATGAAGCCCGCCGCCGTGACCTCGGCCTTCACCGCCGCCGGATCGATGCGGTGCAGGGTGTCGGTGTCGCGGAGGCCCGAGCCCGCCGCCGCCGCGTGGTCCAGCACCACATAGACGCCGCCGGGCTTCAGCGCGGCGAAGACGTTGCGGTTGAACGCCGCCACGTCCGCTGGTCCCATGAACTTGTCATGCAGGTCGTGGTAGTCCTGGCGGATGAAAACGGCGTTCAGG
Organism: Caulobacterales bacterium; assembly: GCA_038231315.1. Classification (GTDB taxonomy): domain Bacteria; phylum Pseudomonadota; class Alphaproteobacteria; order Caulobacterales; family Caulobacteraceae; genus Acaudatibacter. The sequence continues at coordinate 470,590 of JBBRLN010000001.1, read as the reverse complement.
CCGCCCGGCAGGGCGGGACTGTCGATCGGCGGCGTGCTCAGGGTGATATTGGCGTAGGCCGGGTCGGCGGTGAGGCCCTTGAGCATGCCGATAACTTCGGGATGGGCCTTGACGATCTCCGACGGCTCGACCGCGTAGACCTTGCCCGTCGGACCCACCGCCGCGCTGAGCGCGCGGAGGAACCGCCCGGTCACGACATCGGCGACCTTATCGCCGGGTTTTATGCCGATGAACGCGATCACCTCGGCGCGCTTCATCGCGGGATCGGTCAGCGCGTCGGCGCGGGCTGGAACGGGATCGGCCGCGTGCGCCAGGGTCGACGCCGCCAAAATCAGGCCGAGCGCGACGGTCGTGAGTGCGCGTTTCATGGTTCGTCTCCTCGATTTTCCAAGAGTTTAGCAGAGAGCGGGAGACAATCTCAAATATTGCCGACGAGCAGGCCGGACCTCACACCATCGCCTGCAACGCTCTCACCTCCAGTGTGCCGTCGATCATCGCGCCCACCGCTCGCGCGGCCGCCAACGCGCCCGCCGCGGTGGTGTAGTAGGGGATTTTCATCATGAGAGCCGCTCGCCTGAGAGAGAAGCTGTCCTCCAGCGATTGCCTCCCCTCGGTCGTATTGAAGACAAGCTGGACTTCGCCGTTCTTCATCTGGTCGACGATGTGCGGGCGGCCTTCGAGGACCTTCCTCACGCCCTCGGCCGCGACGCCGATCTCGGCGAGGTGGCGGCGGGTGCCTTCAGTGGCGAGGACACGGAAGCCGCGGGCGATCAGCAGGCGGACGGGTTCCTCGATCCACGGCTTGTCGGCCTCCTTGACCGAAACGAAGACCGCGCCGGCTCTGGGCAGGGTGACGCCGCCGGCGAGTTGGCTCTTGGCGAAGGCTCGGGCGAAGGCGGGCGCCATGTCCGCCTCGCCGTCCCGCTTCCAATCGAGGCCCATGACCTCGCCGGTCGAGCGCATCTCGGGGCCGAGCACGGTGTCGACCCCCGGGAATTTGGCGAAGGGGAACACGGCTTCCTTCACGGCGACATGGTCGTAGGGGGCATCGATCAGTCCGAAGCTCTCCAGGGATTCGCCGGCCATGATCTTGGCGGCGATGGCCGCGATGGGGCGGCCGATCGTCTTGGCGACGAAGGGCGCCGTGCGGCTGGCGCGGGGATTGACCTCCAGGACGAAAATGCGCGGGGCGTCGGACAGCGGCTCCTCGATGGCGAATTGCACGTTCATCAGCCCCCGGACGTTCAGCGCCAGCGCCATCTCGCACGTTTGACGTTTGAGCTCGGCGATCGTCTCGGGACGGAGGGAAAACGGCGGCATCGAGCAGGCGCTGTCGCCGGAATGAACCCCCGCTTCCTCGATATGCTCCAGGACCCCGGCCACGAAGACATCCGTCCCATCACAGAGGGCGTCGATATCCACCTCGGTGGCGCGGGAGAGGTAGGCGTCGATCAGCACCGGGGCGTCCGGGGTGACCAGGACGGCGGCGGTCATGTAGCGGGCAAGCTGAGCGTCGTCGCGGACGATCTCCATGCCTCGTCCGCCAAGGACATGGGAGGGACGGATCACCACCGGATAGCCGACGCGGGCGGCGATGGCGGTCGCTTCCGTCGTCGAGCGCGCGATGCCGTTTTCCGGCTGGGCGATATGGAGGTGGTTGAGCAGGGCCTGGAAGCGCTCGCGGTCTTCGGCGAGATCCAGGGAATCGACGGACGTGCCGAGAATGGGAACGCCGGCAGCCTCGAGAGCCGGCGCGAGCTTGAGCGGGGTCTGGCCGCCGAACTGGACGATGACGCCCGCGAGATCGCCGCGGGCGCCTTCCACGTGGAGCACCTCCAGCACATCCTCGGCGGTCAACGGTTCGAAATACAGCCGGTCGGAGGTGTCGTAGTCGGTGGAGACCGTCTCTGGGTTGCAGTTGATCATGATCGATTCGACGCCGATCTCGGCCATGGCGAAGGCGGCGTGACAGCAGCAGTAATCGAACTCGATACCCTGTCCTATCCGGTTGGGACCGCCGCCCAGGATCACCGCCTTGCGGGCGTCGGTAGGATCGGACTCGCACCGCGCCGGTCGCCCCAGACCGCCGCGTTCATAGGTCGAATACATATACGGCGTGATCGCCCCGAACTCCGCGGCGCAGCTGTCGATGCGTTTGAAGACCGGACGGACATTCAGGGCGTGTCGCTGGGCGCGCACGCCGACCTCGGTTGATCCGGTGAGGATAGCTAGGCGAACGTCGGAAAAGCCCATCGCTTTTAGGTCACGCAGGCGCTCCGCATCGTTAGGCAGGCCGTTGGCGCGAATTTCCGCTTCCGTCGCGATCAGATCGGCGATCTGGCGCAGGAACCAAGGCTCGTAGGAACAGGCGCGGTTTACCTCCTCGACGGAGAGCCCTTCGCGGAAGGCTTGGGCGATCACCCGAAGGCGGTCCGGTGTCGGCCTGCCCAGAGCGCGGAGGATGGCGCCGTGAGCGCCGTCTTCTTCGTCGACGCCCTCGATTTCGATCTCATCGAGACCCGAGAGGCCGGTCTCCAGGCCGCGCAACGCCTTTTGCAGGCTTTCGGCGAAGGTGCGGCCGATGGCCATGACCTCGCCCACCGACTTCATCTGGGTGTTGAGATCGGGGATCGCGCCCGGGAATTTCTCGAAGGCGAAGCGGGGGATCTTGGTGACGACATAGTCGATCGAGGGTTCGAACGAGGCGGGCGTCGCGCCGGTGATGTCGTTGGTCAGCTCATCCAGGGTGTAGCCGACCGCCAGACGCGCGGCGACCTTGGCGATGGGAAAGCCCGTCGCCTTGGAGGCGAGGGCCGAGGACCGCGAAACCCGCGGATTCATCTCGATCACCAGCATGCGGCCGTCGGCGGGATTGACCGCGAACTGGACATTGGAGCCGCCGGTCTCGACCCCGATGGCGCGCAGCACGGCGATCGAGGCCGAGCGCATCCGCTGATATTCCTTGTCCGTCAGGGTCAGGGCGGGAGCGACGGTGATGGAATCGCCGGTGTGAACGCCCATCGGATCGATGTTCTCGATCGAGCAGACGATGATGCAGTTGTCCGCCTTGTCGCGGACGACCTCCATCTCGTACTCCTTCCAGCCGAGCACGCTCTCCTCGATCAGCACTTCGTTGGTGGGCGAGAGGTCGAGGCCGCGCTCAACGATCTCGCGGAACTCCTCCATGTTGTAGGCGATGCCGCCGCCCGTGCCGGCCAGGGTGAAGGACGGGCGGATGATCGCCGGCAGGCCGACGATCGGCTGCGCCTCCAGCGCCTCCTCCAGGGTATGGACCGCGCGGGAAGTCGGGCTTTCCAGTCCGATGGCGTCCATGCAGTCGCGGAATTTCTGACGGTCCTCGGCCCGCTCGATCACTTCGGCCCGCGCGCCGATCATCTCCACGCCGTATTTCGCCAGAGCGCCGGAGGCCTCGAGCGCCAGGGCGGTGTTCAGGGCGGTCTGGCCGCCCATGGTCGGCAGGAGGGCGTCGGGCCGCTCCAGGGCGATGATCCGCTCCACGGTGTCCGGCGTTATCGGCTCGATATAGGTGGCGTCGGCGACCTCGGGATCGGTCATGATCGTCGCGGGATTGGAGTTAACCAGGATGATCCGGTAACCCTCGGCGCGCAGCGCCTTGCAAGCCTGAACCCCCGAATAGTCGAACTCGCACGCCTGACCGATGACGATCGGCCCCGCGCCGATGATCAGGATGCTCTCGATATCGGTGCGTTTGGGCAAGACAAGACTTTCGCGCGGGTACGCGACCGCGCGCGACGCGCGGCCGGGAAAGGTAAGGAATTTGGCTAAGGGGCGGGTTTAGAGGCGGCGCTCGGAGCGCGCAAGCGAAGGCAGTCGCCGAATATCTTTCGAACGGCCTGCGCGTCGGGCGATTTGCAAAACTCGAGATCACCGCAGCCAGCCGCGTCGCATCGCGAACCTCGACAGCCAAATCTCGCCGACGGCGATCGCCGCGATGATGGCCGGAAAGATCGCCGCATCCGGGCCGAGCGCGTTGGCGCCTCGGTAGAGCAAAAAGGTCCAGCCGAACTGTATCACCACGCCGGCGAGAGACAGGGTGAACGCCGTCCGGGCCCCGCGCCGGCGCAGGAGGAGAAGAGCGCCGCCCGCCAGCCCTCCCGCGGTCGCAAGCACGTAGGCGCCCTTGATCACGGTCGGCATGGCGGAAAAGGCGTCGCGTTGGGCGGTGGGAAGGGCGGCGAGTTGCGCCGCGGTCATGGTAAGCTGGGTCCAGCAGGCGTAACCGCCGGCCAAGCCCCAGATCGTGGCGCCGATGGCCAGAACGGTGAACCAGGCCGGCGGCTTTTGCATCGAGGCGACCCGCACGAGATGTTCCTCCCCTTCGCTCGTCCGCGATCTAGTCGCGTGGCGAGGCGTCCTTCTTCGAGGCTCCCTTGCGACCGACCGGCGCGTCTTCGTCCGTGGCCTCCGGCGCGAGACCGAAGGTTCCGTTCAGATAGCCTGACTTCTCACCCCGACCGTAGATGGCGCAAGCTTTCGGCGGCGTCTTGCGCAGCATATGCGGCAGCGACGCCTCGCTCAGCGGATCGCGCCCGGTGACGACCAGCTTGGCCAGGTCGTTGGCGAAGGCGGCCGCCAGTTGATACGCGTCGCCGATGTGCGAAACCCGCGCGCGGGTCAGCAGAGCGTTCGCGCCCCGCTTCCAGACCAGGGCGGCGCGTTGGGCACCCGAGCGATCCATCGCCTCCGCCTCCGCCGAAAGGCCGCCCAAGCCGAAAGGCGCGCGGGGCGCGACCGGCGAGCCGACCACCCGGGCGACGACCCCGATCCCCATCGAGGCCGACGCCGCCGCGATGCCCGTCTCGCGAATGCCGGTGATCGTCGCTCGCACGGTGACGTCCGCGGGCGAGCGGAAGGAGACCATCTGAAAACGGCTTCCGAGACGCGCGCAGAGCGTCCGCGCCAATTCGTTCGCGATGAGCGCGCGTGCCGCGGCCGTGGTTTTCCCCGCAGCGGCAGGAGCGACCTTGACCGGCGCGATCCTGGCGGTTTTGGCGGCGGCCAGCGCCTCGGGATCGCCGCGCCAAAGCGCCTGGGTCTGCATCGTATGAGCGGGGGCGAGGCCTTCGTAGGACGACAAGACGCCGCTCCCGACCAGAGTCTCGGCGGCGAACGCCGCCGAAGCCGCGACCACGGCCACCGCGACCAGCCCTCGGGTGGCCCAAATCCCGCGGTTCTTCATCGTGAACTCTCCCATCGCCTCGGGTTGGAGGCTCGGAGGCTACACCGTCTTCGCCGCCGGCCAAAACGGCCGCATCGCACGGTCGCGCCGCACCTTCGACTTCCGGCGCCGAGTATGGATTTGCGGCGGAATTCATCATGATTTCGCGCACAGCGGCTGATCCAAACGGGCCTCAGTTCCGTCTAGGCGTTGCCGCCGCTTCAGGCGCCGCAACACCAAAGGATGCGCAAATGCTTCGCGCGAAGTCTCTGCTTCTGACCGCTTCGGCGGTCTTCGCTCTCGGGAGCGCCGGCCTGGCCAGCGCCGCCATGAGCAACCCCATGGTCGGCGGCGCGCCGATGTACGCCTCGAAAACCATCGTCGAAAACGCGGTCAATTCGAAGGATCACACGACCCTGGTCGCCGCGGTCAAGGCCGCCGGACTGGTCGACACGTTGAGCGGACCGGGCCCCTTCACCGTTTTCGCGCCCACCAACGAAGCCTTTGACAAGCTGCCCCCCGGCACCGTCGAGACACTCGTCAAACCCGAAAACAAGGCGACGTTGGTCAAGATCCTGACCTACCACGTCGTCGCGGGCCGGATGACCGCCAAGGACATCGTCGCGGCGATCAAGTCGGGCGGCGGCAAGGCGACGCTGACCACCGTCGAGGGCGAGCCCCTGATTGCCTCCAGGGAAGCCGGAAAGGTCACTCTCACCGACGCGAAGGGCAGAGAGTCCACCGTGACGATCGCCAATGTGATGCAGTCCAACGGCGTGATCCACGTCGTCGACACGGTGCTGATGCCGTAGGGCGCGGAGTTCCGCCGATGAAAAAAGGGCCGACGCATCGCGCCGGCCCTTTCGAATTCTGTTGACGGCCGGGTCCGTTCTGGACCCGCCTGTCAGCCTTAGGCCTGGAGTTGGCCGGCGGACATCTTGCCGTTCTTCGCGTCACGTTCCAGTTCGTAGGTGATCTTCTGACCTTCGCGCAACGAACCCAGACCCGCGCGTTCAACCGCGGAGATGTGCACGAACACGTCGGCGCCGCCTGCATCCGGTTGGATGAAGCCGAAGCCTTTTTGGCCGTTGAACCATTTGACAGTACCGGTAGCCATTTAGATTTAGTCCTTTAGTGAAGGGCGCCGCACAGCGCGGACCCTTGTTGTTAGATCAAAGTCGGGAAGGATCGGGGGAGCGGGTCCGGGGCTACCTTAGGAAGCGTGGAAGAGCGGCCGAAACCATAGCGAATTCGATCCCTCTAAATACCCGATCAGCCGAGCGGCGGCAAGCGCTCATGGAATCGGCGAGGCGCGGTCTTACAAAATGACGTGCGCGTGACGATATGAACGGCTATTCACGCGCTTTAGACGAGGACGCCGCACTGATGAGCCTGTTGGAAAAGATCCCGCTTCTGGACGACTCGGCCCTGAAGAATCTGCTCGACAACGCCAAGCGGCTGGGCTCCAGCGGCAGCCCCAAACAACAGGCGGACGCGGCCGAGCTGCTGCCCGCGCTCGAAGCCGCCGTCGCCGAACGCCGCGCGGTCAAGCTGGGCGCCGCCGCCGAGAAGCGCGCGCTGAACAAGAAACCCGCCGCGCCGAAAGTCGCGAAAGCCAAGAAAGCCGCCACGGTCGACGCCTAGCGCGCGGCCTGGATCGCGCGATCCAGATCGGCGATCAGGTCCGCCGGCTCTTCCAGCCCGACATTCAGCCTCACCAGCCGATCGGCGTCCGCGCGGCCGGACAGACTCGGATAGCTCATCGCCAGGCTGGTGACCCCGCCCCAACTGTAGCCGATCTTGAACAGGCGAAGGGCGTTGATGAAGCGGTTGAGCCGCGCTCGGTCCCATGACGGGTCGAACACGATCGAGAACACGCTGGCCGAGCCGCTGAAGTCCCGGCGCCAGATCTCGTGGCCCGGACAATCGGCGAAGGCGGGATGCAGAACCAGTGCCACCTCGGGCCGCGCCTGCAACCAGCCCGCCACTGCCAGGGTCGAGCGCTCCAGTCGATCCAGGCGAACGCCCAGCGTCTGCAATCCCCGCAGAGCCAGGGCGCATTCGTCGGGCGAGGCGCAGAGTCCCAGCTGATCGTGCGCCCGGCCGATCCGCTGGAACGCCTCGTCCCCCGCCATCGAGACGGTCCCGAGCAGGAGATCGCTGTGACCGCCGACGTATTTGGTCAAGGCCTGCACGCTGATGTCCACCCCGTGGCCGAAGGCGTCGAACAGCACCCCCGCGGCATAGGTGTTGTCCAGCGCCACGGACACGCCGCGCGCGTGCGCGGCGGCGGCGATCGCGGGGACGTCCTGGATCTCCATCGTCACCGAGCCGGGACTCTCGCACCAGATCAGCGCGGTGGAGGGGCGGATCAGCGCGGCGATGTCGCCGCCTAGCAGCGGATCATAGGCCTCGACCTCGATCCCGAGGCCGGCGAGAAGCCCCCGCGCCAGGGCGCGGCTCGGGCCATAGGCGCTGAGCGGCAGCAGGACGTGCGATCCGGCCGTGCAATAGGCGAGGTAGACCAGTGCCAGCGCGGCCTGGCCGCCGGTCACCACGAAGGTGTGCTTCGCGCCTTCGAGCTCGGCGATCCTCAGACCCAGTTCGACGGTCGTCGGCGTGCCGTAGAGGCCATAGGTCCAGGTCCCGGGCCTCCAGTCCTCGCTCGCCGCCTCGATATGCTCGAAAACCGTGGTCGAGGCGCGGTGCGTGGCGGGCGCCAGGGACTTAAAACCCTCGGGAACCCGGGTCTCCGAATGGATCAGCCGGGTGCGCCAGTGCGGACGATCGGTCAATCTAGGCCTCCGCGCGCGACACCGCGATCGCCTCCATGAAGCGGGCGAAGACGGTGAGGGCGTCGGTGGGACCGGGGGAGGCTTCGGGGTGGTGCTGCACGGACCACACCGGGCGGCCCTTCAGTTTCAGCCCGGCGTTGCTGCCGTCGAAGAGGGAGACGTGGGTCTCCTCCAGCGTCTCCGGCAGGCTGGCGCGGTTCACGGCGAAGCCATGGTTCATCGAGACAATCTCCACCGCGCCGGTGGCGAGGTTCTTCACCGGATGGTTGGCGCCGTGGTGGCCCTGTTCCATCTTCACCGTCTTCGCGCCGAGGGCGAGGGCGAGCATCTGGTGGCCGAGGCAGATTCCCAGCAGCGGCACGCCGCTCGCCACAAGGTCGCGGATGGTCGGCGCGGCCCAGACCGCCGTCGCCGCCGGATCGCCCGGACCGTTGGCGAGGACGACGCCGTCCGGCTTCAGCGCCAGAACGACGTGGGCCGAGGTCCGCGCCGGGACGATGGTGACGCGGGCGCCCGCGGCCACCAGAGCGCGCGCGATGTTGCGCTTCACGCCATAGTCGATGATCACCACATGGCCGCCGTCGCCGGCGCCAGGGTCGTAGCCGATGTCGCCCGACCACATTCCTTCGCCCCAATCGCTGGCGTCTTCGCTCGACGCCGGAGCGGCCAGATCGGCTCCGTCGATCCCGCTCCAGGCCCGCGCGCGCGCGACCATGGCCTCGATGTCGAAGCGGCCTTCCGGATTATGAGCCACCACACCGTGCGGCATGCCGGTCTCGCGGATGATATGGGTCAGCGACCGGGTGTCGATTTCCGAAATCCCGACCAGCCCGCGACGCATCATCCAATCGGTGAGGTCGCTCGCCGCGCGCCAATTGGCCGAGGGCGTCGGCCGCGCCCGGAACACCGCCCCCACCGCCGCGCGGTCCGCCCCGCCGGAAAGCTGCTCCAGATCCTCGAAATTCACCCCGACATTGCCGATGTGAGGGAAGGTGAAGGCGACGATTTGCGACATGTAGGACGGGTCGGTCAGGATCTCCTGATACCCGGTCATGGCGGTGTTGAAACAGACCTCGCCCAGCGCCTCGCCGACGAAGCCGCAGCCGATTCCGGGCAGGATCGTCCCGTCGGCCAGGGCCAGCACGCCAGTAGAGCCGGGGGGGAGGTCGTTCGGCATGGATGCGATCCTTACGGGCAAACGGCCGGGTGAGTAGGAGGCTCTTCGGCGGGCGTCAACGCGGGGGCGATTGGGGAAGAAGATTCAACCACCAAGGACACCAAGGTCGCCAAGAGAAAGACAGGGGTTGCGTCAGGGTCGCGCGCCTCGTGCCGGGCGCGAGGCGGGGTCGCGGATTTGTTATCGACGGCGTCGCCGTCAAGAAACCAAGCGAATATCGCGCGCGCGGCGGGCGGATAGCTCGCTCCTCGAACCTTCCGTCTTGGTGACCTTGGCGTCTTGGTGGTTCAATAAAAAGCCCCCACCCGGAAACGCGACCCCTCAGGGCGATAGCGCCAACTCACGATCCACCGGGCTGCCACCTCGGGATCGCCCCGCTTTTGGCGCGCTCGGGGGCTGCATGAAGGGTGCGGCCTTGTCCGCTTCGAGCGGATCCGGCGGAATGATCGTCCAGCTATCCCAATCCGCTCGCGCGCCGATGTCGGCGCAAAGCGCGTCCACGGCCGCCCTGAACGGCGCGCCGGAAAGGATGCCTGAAAGGATTTCTGGGCGGTCGAATTCCACAACAGGCTCGCTGTCCGCCCTTTGCCGGTCGCGGTCCCGCGCATCCCGGTCGGAATGACGGCCGGCGGGATGAACACCGGCCTGGAGAACGCCCGCGATCATCGGCGCCGGGCCGGACCAGGTTTGCAATGTGCGAGGGGCGGAGTGGGTGACGACGCCCGCACGGATATCGCGCACGATCTCGGCGACGGCCATCTCCAGCTTCAGGGTCAGGCGAACGGCGCGGGACGCCTTCTGGAAAGACTCCGCGGCGTCCCTGGCCCCGCACGCCCGCGCCCGGCCGACCTCGGGGACGAAATACTCCTCGGCCAACACGGCCTCTTCCGCCTTGGCCGCAGCCACCGCCGAAGACCCGAAAGCCCGCGCCGCCGCCATCGCGATCTGCGCCAGTTCGCCGAGTATGGCGAGCTGGCGCTCGGCGATCGCGAGGGTGGGGTCGGGAGCAGGGGCGGGTTGCGACGTCACGCGTGAATAGTTGCATTCTGCGATGTCAACGTCAAGGGCGGAGTGCGGTCGATGTCGGCTTCAGATGATGTTTCCGGCATCCGCGGTCGATTAACGTCCGGCAACTGCCAATTCGAACCCCCCCGTGGCGGATCGCTTCGTCTGGGATTGGCTCGTCTGAGACGTTCGTCGCGTCCGCTTGCGGGCGGTGATCCTCCGGCATTCGCATACCCGCCTGACTCTTGGTCAACGGGCTTTTCGAGCGCCGCGCCCGTCGTCGAAGCGACGGCCGGGTCAGCCCTGTCAGCTGTGAGCAAAAGCCGTTTTAAGGACCGCCATTCCCGACGGGTCGCCGTTCGTCGTTGGGTTTCAAGCCTCAATGGCCGCAAGATGCGCCGCCCAGGACGCAGAAGCGGGCGCAGTTCGGGTGGTTGAGGCTGACCTCGCCCAACGCGTCCGCCAAGGAGAATCCCATCTCGAACTCGGGCGCATAGGGCAACAGGGTGCAGGCGACCACAGCTGGCCGACCGGCGCCGTTACGTTTGACCACCATCCGGCTGGTGGCGCACATCATCGAGGCGGGTTGGACGCCCAGGATACCCCAGCAGGCGTCGGTAATCTCCGACACATCGGCCTCGGGATCGATTTCGGGAAAGAGCACGAGATCGGACGGATCGACGCCGAGCGGCAGCCCCTCGGCCGCGAACATCCCGGCGTAGCCCGCCCGGGCGCGTGACTCGGATTCACCGACGCTGTGCCGACCGGCGACGGTGGCGTGGAAACCGTTGCGTGACAACCAGCGCAGGCCATCGATGGCCGGCGCCCAACTGCCGCCGCCGCGCTCAGCTTCGTGGATCGCCGAGCTGTAGTGATCCAGGCTCACGCGCAACATGAGGCGCGCGCCGTGACGGGCCCGCAGTTTCAGGAGGTCGGTTTCGCGAAGGCGCATCGGGCGCGTGGCATTGGTCAATACGAGCGCGCGGTGGCCCCTCGACATCACGTCCTCCAGCATGGCGGCCAGATCGCGGTTCAGGAACGGCTCACCGCCGGTGAAGCCGATCTCGCGCGGCCCCGGCGCGACATCGGCGAGCTCGTTGAGATAGGCGGCGACCTCGGCGGCCGCCATATAGACCAGCGCATCATTGCGCGGCGTGCTTTCGATGTAGCAGCTCTCGTACACTTTCCCAGCAGCAAACTCGGGACCGCCGGCCCGAGGCGGCGAATTTAAGGGAGTGGCTACACTGCAACCGAAGCTGCGATTGTCATTTTCTGTGAATTTATGTCAAATCTTGTCAAGTTCTGAAACGTCTGTTGCCATATTCATGCCTCCGTGGCCTATGGGATCGATAAAACTCGCATTTGGATACTTGCGCGTTATCAAGGAGAGCGATGATGAAAGCCGATACAATCTTGTCCGGCGGCGCTGTTTTGCTCGCCGCGCTCGCGGCGGTTCCGGCCTGCGCCGGAACCCTTAGCTATAGCGGCTATAGTGTCACGAACAGCCAAACCGTCACGATCAACGACACCGCCCTTGGAATAGTCAATGAGACGGGCGGTTCGGGTCAGATCGTCTTGCAAAACACGGCCTTGGGTTCGCTGGACGCGTGGTGCGTCGATATTGCAACATTCTTGCAGGGGTCGGGCACGTATCTTCTTGGGTCCCCTCCACCGCCTACCGCGCCGGCCCTAAGTCTCGCGCAGATCTCGCAAATCGGCGGGCTGATCAAGTTCGGCAACGCGAATATCTCTACGGGATTCGATTATTCTTCCGCCACGCAGCTCGCAATCTGGACGATCGAATATGCGGGTACCGGATTTTCGGTGACAGGCGGCCCCTCTAGTTTGGCCGCTACCTTGGTGGCGGACGCTCAGAACGGGACAATTCCTGGATTTTCGCAGTGGACGGCTTTGTCGTCGCTCAATTCGCAAGGCGTCGCGACCGACCAGGGTCTAGGGTCGTCGGTGCCTGAACCCTCGGCCTGGGCGATGATGCTCCTCGGTTTCGGCGGGCTGGGCGCCCTCGTGCGCCGCCGTGGACGGATAACTCTCTCAGCGTAAGCCAATTTCGGGCGCCACGGACAATGCTTCGATCTCCCAAGCACGTCGGGGTTTGAAGCCGTCCTGAGCCAAAAATTAATCAAGTCGGGTCACCCTCAAACGCGACATTCACCGGGTGCGCGGGATAGCTGGTACCTGGCGCGCTGGCGGAGGGCGACTCGGCGCGGTTGAAGGGATCGGGCAATCCTCTACAGACGCCATCCCCATCGCAAACGGCCCGGAGGTAAAGATGAAGTCCCGCTTCCGAGCCCTCGCATTGCTGGCGTTTGCACTGTCAAGGCAAATGTTTGTTCTGGGCTTTACTGACTGCCGACCAAAGCGTCTCTTTTGATTTCGGAGATAACTTCCTCAAAGCCGAGGGCTCTATAAGGGTACTAAATGGGTCTCTACTTGTTATCTTGACAGGGCCGGCAACTCCAATCTAAATAAAAAGGGCGATGAGGCCCCTCGCTCGCCCGGGCAAAGACTGATTGGACCCCAAATATGACCGATGCACGCGTGCTGCTCGCGGCTGCCTCCGCTCTCGCCCTGGCCGGCGCGGCGAGGGCGACAACCTATGACGCGGTCGCCGATTTCTCGAGCGCGAGTTCGACCGGCATATTCTCCTATGGCACTGGGGTGACCGGTTCGAGCTTCACGCCCTATCCCGTCCTGACGCCAGACTGCCTCGGTACGGGTTCGGAGTGCTGGCAGACTACGACGCCCGTACTTCTCGTGCCGCTGGTCGCCGGAAACGAGAGCGGCTCCACGATCAACTTCGGCACGGTCGTGTTCCCCACCAACGTCCTGAATGTGCACCCGGGTCCGTCGACGGACTCGATCGTGCGCTTCACCGCGCCAACCTCGGGCAGGTATAACATCTCGGGCTTTTACGAGCTTCTCGACACCAACCCCAGCGGGGTGAATGTGATCATCGCGGCCAACGGTTTCGTGCTGTCGTCCACGTTGTTGACCGGGCCTGGCGCGATGCATCCCGGAACCCCGGGCGGCAGTTTCGCCTTCGCCGCCTCGAATGTGTTCCTGCCCGCCGGTACGATCATCGATTACGGCGTGAACAATGCCGGTAGCTTCTTCAACGACTCGACCGGCCTGTCCCTGACCATCACCAGCGTTCCGGAACCCGCCACCTGGGCTCTCATGCTGGTCGGGGTCGGCGGTCTCGGCGCACAGCTGCGCGGCGCTCGCCGCAGGACGGTCGCGACCGCCGCCTAATCGGTCTAACACCACTACCGACAAGCGCCGCCGGCCGCGAGGTCGGCGGCGTTTTACGTCAGAAGTTCGCGAAGAGGGTCGCTAGGCGTCGGTTCCCCGCCTCGGCACCCCATTTTGGAGCAGCCACCAGGGTCCGCAGCGACAAAGCGGGACAAGACCAGCGCCCAAGACCACCGACGACACCCACAATCTACCTCGTAAACCCTAACGAATTGACTTGGTTTGACAGTGCCGATGGGTTCATGGACACCGACTGGCACTGTCAGCCCAAACTTCACGCGGCGCTAATGGATGGCGTTAGCCCCGACAATGGCCGAGGCGAAGGACCCGTTCCGCTACTTTGACAGCTCGCCGGAGGTGATCCGGCTGGTCGTGATGATGTACGTCCGCTACCCCCTCTCGCTGCGCAACGTCGAGCATTTGCTCTTCGAGCGGGGCATCGACATCTGCCACGAGACGGTGCGGCTGTGGTGGGACCGGTTCGGCCCGATGTTCGCCGGCGAGATCCGCCGCAAGCGGGTCCAGCATATGCGCGCCTACACCCACTGGCGATGGCATTTCGACGAGGTCTACGTGAGGATCAACAGCGAGATGCGCTACCTGTGGCGAGCCGTCGACCATGAGGGCGAGGTGCTGGAATCCTTCGTCACCAAGACGCAAGACAAGGCCGCGGCCCTGAAATTCATCAAGAAGACGATGAAGCGCCATGGCCGTCCGGGCGCCATCGTAAGTGACGGGCTGCGCTCCTACGGCGCCGCTCTCAAAGAAATCGGCGCCGCCGATCGCCAGGAGACCGGGCGCTGGTTGAACAACCGGTTAGAAAATTCGCACCTTCCCTTCCGACGACGAGCGCGAGCGATGTTGCGATTTCCGAGGATGAAAACCCTCCAGAAATTCGCCTCGGTCCACAGTTCAGTCCACAACCATTTTCAACAGGAGCGCCACCTCGTCAGACGGGAAATCTACAGGGAGAGACGCTCGACCGCCTTAGCGGAGTGGCGCGCAGTCATGGCCTAACCACCACGTGGGTTTGGGCTAGCTGCGTCCTCCCGGAGACAAGTTGCCGGTGGTCTGACAGCACTCCGCGCCGCGTCCCAACCCGGGCGGCGAACGTCTTTAAGTTGAACCGCCCGGGCGCCCTCGACGAGGTTCCCACGGGTTTTCAGAAACGCTATGATCACCCCATGAGCGACGCTGTCGGCCCGGGCGATTTGGTTCTGTGCGTCAATGCCGCCCCGAACCACGTCACCGGTTGGCCGGTGCCTTTAGTGGCCGGGGAAACCTACCGTGTCGTCGAGGTGATGGAATTTGCCTGCCCGTGCGGGCGTTCCGACGCCCTGTTGGATGTCGGCGTCGATTTCGCTTGGTGCCAAACGCGGTTTCGGCTGCTGCCCAAACCCAGGGCCGAGGCCAAGACGCGCCGCGTTTCGGCGCCCAAGGAGAAGGAGAAGGAGAGGGTTCGGTGAAAACCGACCACCCTTCGCCGCCTCGGCGGCGGCCGGTTCTGAATACGTTGAATACGTCGACACGATACCCGATCACCCTCAATGCACGCGCGGTTGCGTTCGTTGCGCGCGCGAGTTGTCCACCTCACTCCGCCAACCCGGCCGCCTTCCGCACCGCGTCGTTGATCCGGGTTTGCCAGCCGGGTCCGCCCGCGCGCAGACGGTCGATGGCGTCCCGATCCAGGCGCAGGGTTACGCGCTGCTTCAGGGAGCCGGAGGGGCGCCCCGGCCGGCGTTTGACCAGGGCTTCGACCACGTGGGGCGGGTGAACCTCCTCGGCGGACCGCGACCGCGCCTCGGTTTCCCGCGTCCATTCCGGATTGTCGTTCCAGTCACTCATGACGGCGCATCTCCTTCTCGTGCGCGCGGCGAAAGCTGATCAGGCGGATGCCGCTCGCGGTCTCGACGTAGACGATGCAGTGTCCCACACCGCCCCGCGAGGGGCCAAGCTCTTCGAGCCGCTCGCCCTACGATCTGGGTCCCGGCGTTCGCCGGGATGAGCGGGAGTGGGGGGAGCGGGTCCGTATAGGAGGGCGAGGGGCGCCGCGAGGTTTTCAATACCTTCGGTGACGGTCCGGCTCTAACGTGTCCCCGTGCGTTTCGACAACCGATTCCTCGACGAGATCAAATCTCGGCTGCGGCTTTCCGATGCGATCGGCAAGACGGTGAAGCTGCGTCGTCAGGGGCGGGAGTTCGTCGGGCTGTCGCCGTTCAACAAGGAGAAGTCGCCGTCGTTTTTCGTCAACGACGACAAGGGTTTCTTCCACGATTTCTCGTCCGGCAAGCATGGCGATCTGATCAGCTTTCTGCAGGAGACCGAACGCCTGAGTTTCGTCGAGGCGGTGGAGCGGCTGGCGGCTGAGGCGGGGCTGGCGCTGCCCGATCCCGACCCGGTTTCCGAGGCCAAATCCCGCGAGCGCCAGGGTCTGGCCGACTGGGTCGAGCTGGCCGCCAGATGGTACGAGGCGGAGCTTGGTCGCCCCGTCGGGAAGGCGGCGCGGGACTATCTGGCGGGGCGCGGTCTACCCCCCGAGCAATGGCCCGCCTTTCGGCTGGGCTTCGCGCCGGGCGGCCGGACCGAACTGAAGGACTATCTCGTCGCCAAGGGCGCCTTGCCTGCCGAACTCGTCGCCGCGGGCCTGTTGATCGCGCCGGAGGACGGCGGGGCGCCTTACGACCGCTTCCGCGACCGGATCATCTTTCCCATCGCCGATGGGCGCGGGCGGGTGATCTCCTTCGGCGGACGGGCGATGGACCCGGCGGCGCGGGCGAAATACCTCAACGGGCCGGACAGCGAACTCTTCGACAAGGGCCGCGTGCTCTATGGCCTCGCCGAGGCGCGCAAGCTGCTCCACGCGGGGGGCGAGGACGCGGCCCTGGTGGTGGTCGAGGGCTATATGGACGTCATCGCCTGTCAGCGCGCCGGCGTGGCGGCGGTGGCGGCGATGGGCACCTCCCTGACCGAGAACCAGATGGAGGCGCTGTGGCGGCTGCACCCGGAGCCCACGCTGTGTTTCGACGGCGACGCGGCGGGGATTCGGGCGGCCTCCCGGGCGATCGACCGCGCCCTGCCCTTTCTCGGCGCCGGCCGGAGTTTCCGCTTCGCCGTGGTCACCGGCGGCAAGGATCCCGACGACATCCTGCGCGATCAGGGCGCGGCGGCGCTGAGGGGCCAGCTGGCGGCGACGACCGCCTTCGTCGATCAGCTCTTCGCCCGGGAGCGCGACGCCACGGCGCTGGACACGCCCGAACAGCGCGCGGGCCTGAAGCAGCGCCTGCGCGCGGCGGCCAAGACGATCGCCGACGGCGACCTCGCCGCCGCCTATCGCGACGCGCTGCAAAGCCGGTTCGACGGCCTCTTCGCCAAGCCGGCGAGCCCGCCGCGGACGCGCGAACCCTGGCGGCGCGGCGGTCCGCCGCCGCCGATGCCCGCCGGAACCCTGGCCCGAGCCGCGGCCAAACGTCTCGGCGCGGCGATCGACCCCAACGCCGCGGTCCTGGCCTCCGCGGCTGTCGCCGACCCGACGCTCCTCGATGATCACCTGGAGACGCTGGAGGCGCGCGGCTTCGGCGACCCGGCGCTGGAGGGCCTCGCGCGTGAGATCGTGCGCCTGCGTCTGACCGGCGATCACCTTGACTCCAAAGGCCTTCGTCGCCATCTCAGCGCCCGTGGATTTGGCGATCTGCTGATCGACGTCGAGCGGGCCGCCGCGCATGCGGGCGCGCCCATCACAGCGAATGACGTCACGCATGCGCTCGCCAAGTCGCGGTGGTCTCGCGTCCATGAGGCGATGAACCGGATGTCGGCTTTAGAAAACGCCCTCGCCGACTTGGCGGGAGGCGGCGCCACACCCACGTTCATGGCGATCAAGACGGAGCGTGACGCCTTGCGACGCGCCATCAAGACAGGAACGATCTGGACCGAAGACACGACGATCCCGCCGGGCGAGCCGCGCCCCCGGGACTGACGCGACAAACTTTTTCTCGATCTTCGCCGCCAGGTGTCGTTGGGCGGGCGGGGAGCGAGGCTGGAGATATCGATGAGCACCGCCACCGTCACCGCCGAGGCCGCTAAGAAACCCGCCACGGGCGCCCCCGAGGGCGCCGGCGCGGCGGACGGGCCGCTGCTCGACCTGAACGACGCCGCGGTCAAGAAATTCATCAAACAGGCCAAGGCCCGCGGCTACGTCACCATGGACGAGCTGAACAAGGTGCTGCCCTCCGAGGAGGTCACCAGCGAGGCGATCGAGGACACCCTCGGCATGCTCAGCGAAATGGGCATCAATGTCGTGGAGGCCGAGGAGGAGACGTCCGAGTCCACCGAGGTCGCTCCGGCATCCGAGACCGCCGTCGCCGAAGCGGCCGACAAGCAGAGCGCCTTCGACCGCACCGACGATCCGGTGCGGATGTATCTGCGGGAAATGGGCTCGGTGGAGCTGCTCTCCCGCGAGGGCGAGATCGCCATCGCCAAGCGCATCGAGGCCGGCCGCGACACCATGATCCGGGGCCTCTGCGAAAGCGCCCTGACCTTCGAGGCCATCATGGTCTGGCGCGAGGAGCTGGGCCTCGGCCGCATCCTGCTGCGCGAGGTGATCGATCTCGAACAGACTTATGGCGGCCAGGTCGCCCAGGCTCTCAGCGACGCCGCCATCGCCTCCGAGGCGCACGACGCCGAGGTCGCCGCGGCCGGTCCCGTCGATGACGAGGATGGCACGCGCGCCGCCGCCGCGGAGGCCGCCGACGAGGACGACTTCGACGACGGCGCCGGCCCGACCATCAGCGCCATGGAAGGCGAGCTGCGCGAAGGGGTCATGGCCACCCTCGATGCCATCGCCGTGGAATTCGAAGGCTTCCGCCGCCTGCAGGAGAAACTGGTCGATGCGCGCCTGCGGGGCGAGGATCTCTCGAAGGCCGACCGCGCAGCCTACGCCGCCGCCAACGGCGCCATCGTCGGCCACCTCAAGACGCTGAAACTCAACAACAACCGCATCGAAGCCCTGGTCGAGCAGCTTTACACGATCAACAAGCGCCTGATGGGTCTGGAGGGCCGCCTGCTGCGCGCCGCCGACAGCTACGGTATCTCGCGGACCGAATTCATCGGCGCCTACTTCGGCTCGGAGATGAATCCGAACTGGACGGAAAGCGTCACCGGCCTGGGCGTGCGCTGGAAGAAGTTCGCCGAGGGCGACGCCGCCCAGATCGCGGGCATCCGCACCGAGATCGCGACCCTGGCCACCGAGTCCGGCGTGCCGATCGACGACTATCGCCGCATCGTCCAGACCGTGCAGAAGGGCGAGCGCGAGGCGCGTCAGGCCAAGAAGGAGATGGTCGAGGCCAATTTGCGCCTGGTGATCTCCATCGCCAAGAAATACACCAACCGCGGCCTGCAGTTCCTTGACCTGATCCAGGAGGGCAACATCGGCCTGATGAAGGCGGTCGATAAGTTCGAATATCGCCGGGGCTACAAGTTCTCCACCTACGCCACCTGGTGGATCCGTCAGGCCATCACCCGCTCCATCGCCGACCAGGCCCGCACCATCCGCATCCCGGTGCATATGATCGAGACGATCAACAAGATCGTCCGCACCAGCCGCCAGATGCTGCACGAGATCGGCCGCGAGCCGACGCCGGAGGAACTGGCCGAGAAGCTGGCCATGCCGCTGGAGAAGGTGCGCAAGGTCTTGAAGATAGCCAAGGAGCCGATCAGCCTGGAGACCCCGATCGGGGATGAGGAAGACAGCCACCTGGGCGACTTCATCCAGGACCCCAACGTCGTCCTGCCCATCGACGCGGCGATCCAGTCCAACCTGCGCGAGACCACCACGCGGGTGCTGGCGTCGCTGACGCCGCGCGAGGAACGCGTCCTGCGCATGCGCTTCGGCATCGGCATGAACACCGACCACACCCTTGAGGAAGTCGGCCAGCAGTTCAGCGTGACGCGGGAACGCATCAGGCAGATCGAGGCCAAGGCGCTGAGGAAGCTGAAACACCCCAGCCGCAGCCGGAAGCTAAGGAGCTTTTTGGATAGTTGAGGTCGAGCCTACCCAGCCCAATAAGCGGCTGGGAAGCTCTTGTGGGACCGCCATCCGCCTGGGCTTAAACGTCGCGGAGAGGGCGGCGGCGTAATGTCCCGGGCGCCTCGCGACTTCCCAATCCGTACGCGATCGGGCTAAACCGTTTGACGAATCGGTCGGCCTCAAGACCATGACCGCTTCTCGGGGAAGGCATGAGATCAATCTGGGTTTCTGTGAGCGCGGTCGCTGTCGCGATCTGCGCGCGGGCGCAGACCACGCCTTCGGTTTCCGCTCCACCGACGCCCGTCTGCTGCATGGTCGCTGCTGGAACACCGGCGGAGGTCGAGCTCACCGAATTGGTGACCAGCCGGACCGCGAAGTCGGGCGACCATTTCGGGGTCAGGCTCGCGGAGGATCTCGTGCTGAACGGCGTCGTCCTCGTTCGCGCCGGGGCGTTGGGGCAGGGCGAGGTGATAGACGCCGCGCCGGGTTCGCTCGCCGGGCGACCTGGCAAGTTGATCCTGGCCGCGCGCTGGGTCGAAGCCCCTGGGCTCCATTTGCCCTTGAGGAGTTTCCACCTCGCCGGGACCGGGCACGACAGTTCCAAGACCGTCGCCGCGGTCGCCGCCGCGCCTTATGTCGGTATACTCGCCCTGGGCGTCCAAGGCGGAAACATCGACTATCGACCCGGCACCCGCGCCACCGCCAAGGTAGCCGCCAACACGCTCATCGCTCCCCTAGACAACCACACTTCGCCCTGACCGAGCTTGGTCGACACGGAATACCAGACAATGAGAACGTTCATCCACCCCCTCGCCGCCGGCCTGGTCGGCCTCCTCGCCGGCGCCGCGTCCGCCCAAACCGCGCCTACACCCGCGCCGGAACCAGCCTCCGCTCCGGCGGCCGCCGCCGCACCCGCGACCTCACCTCCGCCGACGACCGAGGTTGCGGCGCCCGCGCCCCATGCGACGACCGGCGCCGGGCACATTCCGCCGCCGCCGCCCGGCAAATCTCAGGTCGTCTTCTTCCGCACCGGGGCCTACGGCGGCGCCGCCGTCTGGTATCGGGTCCGCGAGAACGGCGCCGACCTCGGCAAGCTGACCAACGCCAGCTATTTCGTGGCGGTCGTCGATCCCGGCCCGCACACCTTCACCGCTTCCACCGAGAACAAGACCAAGCTCAAACTCGAACTGGACGACGGCGAAACGCAGTATATTCGCGCAACCGTGCAGATGGGTTTCCTGGTCGGCGAACCGAACCTGGCGCCGGCAGACCAAGCGATGTTCGAACTCCACTACGCCCACATGCGTCTTGCCAAACCGCCGAAAGAGGCGGCCGCTAAGGACGTGGACAAACCGGCGGGCTAGGGGACTTCCTCTCTCTGGATCCGACCGCCTCGCGTAGCTCTGCGAGGACCCTCTCAATGCTCCCGCCCTGACTGACGGCGCCGGTCTCGAGGTCGCGCGAGAGATAACCACCCTCGGTGGCCGGAACGATGACCGCCGTGGCATTCCTGTCGGCTTACCCTTGTCGATCGATTACTTCCCCAAAGCCCCATAAACCGCCTTCTGCCACATCGGCAGGGCCAGCCTCGCGCCCATGCGGGTGCTCTCGCCCATGTTGGCGATGGCTTCGGGGCCGAGGGGCATGGAGTTCTGGACGAGGTAGATCAGGATCATATCCTCCACCGGATCGGCCTGCCACCAGGTGCCGAAGGCCCCCGGCCAGCCGAACGCGCCGTCCGATGACGCGCCCATCCAGGCCTGGGCTTCGGCGTTCATGATCACCGACAGGCCCAAACCGAAGCCCTGGCCGATCCAGAACGGCATGCCCATGAAGGGGATCGCGCGCTGGGCGTCGGTGAGGCGGTTGGTCCGCATCAGGGCGACGGTCTCGGGCTTCAAGAGGCGCACGCCGTCCACCTCGCCGCCGTTCAGCAGCATCCTGGCGAACTTGAGATAGTCGTCGGCCGTGGAAATCAGGCCGCCGCCACCGCCGCAGAAGGCCGGCGGCGCGTCGTGGCGGCGGAAGACGACTTCCTCCAGCGCCCCGGTCTCCTCGATCATGCGATAGACCACCGCCGCGTGCTCTCGCTTGTCGGGCGGAATGTAGAAATCGGTGTCGACCATGCCGAGGGGCTGGAAGATCCGCTCCATGAGGAACTCGCGGAAACCTGTCCCGGCGATGCGTTCGACGAGGAAACCCAGGACGTCGGTCGCGTGGCTGTACTGGAAGCGGTCACCCGGCTGATAGAGCAGCGGCAGGCCGGCAAGAGCCCTCATCCACGCGTCGGGCGCGGTGTTGATGTTGAGGACCTCGCCGAGGGCCTTGTCATAGGCATGGGCCACCGGCCCCTCGGAGGCGAAGGCGTAGGAGAGACCCGAGCGATGGGTCATCAGATCGTCGATGGTGATGTCGCGAGTGGCTGGAACGGTGTCGTCCACCGGGCCGTCGGCGGACTTGAGCACGCGCATGCCCGCAAACTCCGGCGCCCATTTGGTAATCGGGTCGTCCAGCTTCAGCCTGCCCTCCTCCAGCAGCAGCAGGGCCGCGACCGTCGTCACCGGCTTGGTCATCGAGGCGATGCGGAACAGCGTATCGCGGGCCATCGGCAGGCCCTTGGCGAGATCGCGCTTGCCGCGAAGCGCGACCTGCACCGTCTCGCCCTTGCGCCAGATCAGGGTGACGCCGCCCGCGAGGTCGCCGGAGTCGATCGCGCCTTGCAGAACGTCGGGCGCGCGCTCCAGCGCCGCCGTATCGAAGCCGCTCATCGGCGCGGAGGCGTCGTCCATGGTGTCGATCTCCCTGATCTCGGTCGCGCTTGGCGCGCGGTCTGACCGACCCTGCCTTCTCGACAGCGAACGATCAAGCGGGCGAAGACGCGGGCGGGGCGTTCGCGCCCTTGGCGGCTGTCGCCGAAGACTTTCGCGATCAGTCCGGATTTGGCTCGCCGCTTACCGGGTCGGTCGCCGTCTTCGACCCGGCGGTGGAGTGTTCGGAGCCCCTCGGCTCGGTGGCCGGCCGCGGCCCGCCCGAGCCGCCGCCAGGCTGTCGGACCATATCGTTCTTGTCGTAGGCCTTGCCCTCGGGGGTCTGTTGGACGTCAGTCATGGCCATGAGGTCTCCTCTTGAAAATTCAACACGAGCGCCGACGCCGGGTTCCGCGAACCTGTCGATCACGCCCATCGACGATCCGGACGATCCCCGCGTCGCCGTCTTCCGCGAGGTGCGCGAACGCGACGTGGCGGGCCGAGCGGGGGGCTTCATCGCCGAGGGCGAGGTGGTGCTGAACGTCCTGGCGCGCACGCCGCTCTATACGACGCGCGCGGTGCTGATCGCCGAAAAGCGTCTCGATCGGCTGACGCCGCTGCTGGCGCGCTTCGGAGCCGGTACGCCCATCTACGCCGCCGGTCAGGCCGTGATGGACAAGATCGCCGGTTTCGCCATTCACCGGGGCATCCTGGCATTCGGCGCGCGGGCGGCGCCGACGTCCGCCGCGACGCTGCTGGACGGCCTGAGCGAAGCGGCGACCGTGATCGTCCTGTTCGGCATCTCCAATCACGACAACATCGGCGGCATCTTCCGCAACGCCGCAGCCTTTGGGGTGGAGGCGGTCTTGATCGATGGCGGATGCTGCGATCCGCTCTACCGCAAGGCGATCCGCGTCTCCGTCGGCGGCGTGCTGACCGTGCCCTTCGCGAGACTGGCGCCGGGGGAGGATGCGGTGGCGATGCTGGATGCACGGGGGTTCGAGGTGGCAGCTCTCAGTCCAAAGGGACTTCAACCGTTATCCGGACTCGTCTCTAAAAGCCCTATGGCCGTGCTCCTCGGCGGCGAGGGAGATGGTCTGCCCGTAGACGTCCTTGCGCGCGCGCGCACGATCTCGATCCCCATGGCGGGCGGGTTTGACTCCCTAAACGTGGCGACGACGAGCGGGATTGTGTTGCATCATTTGCGAGAATCATCGCCGCATGGTAGCCGATCTGGAGCCAATCCGGAGCCGGCGCCGTGAACCTTTCGATCAAAAATGTGCCCGAGGATGTTGTGGCGCGCTTGAAGTTGCGCGCGGCGCGGGATCACCGCTCCCTCCAGGGCGAGTTGCTCCACATCGTGAAATCCGCGGCGGCTGAGCCCAATGGCGTCGATGCCTACGCCATCCTCGCGGCGGTAAGGCGGTCGGGGTTGAGTTCGCCGAGCGAGTCGGTTCAGATGATCCGCGAAGATCGAGATGGCCGTTAAGGTCATCGACGCCTCCGCAGCTGCGGCATTTTTGTTCAACGAGCCAGAAGCGGAGTTGGTGGCCAGATGCATCGATGGCCATCGGCTCATCGCACCGGATGTCATTTCATACGAACTCACCAGCGTCTGCCTCAAGAAAATCCGGTCCGAACCGAGCCATGAATTGTGGTTCAAGGCAGTGTTCCAGCGTCGCGTTGATCTCCAGATCGAGCAGAAACCTGTCGATCCGGACAGTGTACTCGAGCTGGCGAAGCTGGCTGGTCTTTCGGCCTATGACGCGAGCTATCTCTGGCTGTCGCGCGTTTTTGGGCACGAGTTGGTCACTCTCGATCAAAAGCTTGCGCGAGCGGCCGCCAAATGACTCCCCGCTACATCGCCGCCATCGACCAGGGCACCACCTCCTCCCGCTGCATGATCTTCGATGCGGACGGCCAGGTGGCGGGGCGGGCCGCGCGCGAGCATCGGCAGATCTATCCGCGCCCCGGCTGGGTCGAGCATGACGCCCTGGAGATCTGGCGCAATGTCGAGGCCTGCATCGGCGAGGCGATGGCTTCGCTGGGGATCGGGCCCGGCGATCTGGCGGCGGTGGGGATCACCAACCAGCGCGAGACGACCCTGTTGTGGGACCGCGTCAGCGGCGAGCCGATCGCGAATGCCATCGTCTGGCAAGACACCCGGACCTCGGATCTGATCCACGCCTTGGCGAAGGACGGCGGGATGGACCGGTTGCGCGATCGCTGTGGTCTTCCCCTCGCGACCTATTTCTCGGGACCGAAGATCCGCTGGCTGCTGGACAATGTCCCAGGCGCCCGCGCGCGGGCCGAGGCCGGCGCGCTGATGTTCGGCACGGTGGAAACCTGGCTGATCTGGAAGCTGACCGGCGAGCACGTCACCGAGGTCACCAACGCCAGCCGCACGATGCTGATGAATCTCGCCACCCTCGAATGGGACGAGACTCTTCTCGCCGTGATCGGTGTCCCCCGCGCCATTCTGCCCGCGATCCGCTCGTCGTCGGAGGTCTACGGCGAAGCCCGGGGTGTCCTCGCCGGCGTGAAGGTCGCCGCCGCGCTCGGCGACCAGCAGGCGGCGCTCTTCGGCCAAGCTTGTTTCGAGCCCGGCGAGGGCAAATGCACCTATGGCACCGGGGCCTTCCTGCTGATGAATACCGGCGCGGAGATCGTGCTCTCCAAGCACGGCCTCCTGACCACGGTGGCCTACAAGGTCGGCGATGCGTCGGCGGTCTACGGCCTGGAGGGGTCGATCGCGATCGCCGGGTCCCTGGTGCAGTGGCTGCGTGACAACCTCGGCTTCATCCAGGCCGCGTCGGAGATCGAGGCCCTGGCGCGGAGCGTGGAGGACAACGGCGGCTGCTACGTCGTGCCGGCCTTCTCCGGTCTCTTCGCGCCCCGCTGGCGCACCGACGCGCGGGGGGTGATCGTAGGCCTGACCGGTTACGTCACCAAGGCCCACATCGCGCGCGCCGCGCTGGAAGCGGTGGCCTGGCAGGCGGTGGAGGTGGTGCAGGCGCTCTGCAACGACATGAAGAGAGTCGGGCGGGAATCCCTGGGCCTGCTCAAGGTCGACGGTGGGATGACGGCGAACGCGCTGCTCATGCAGTTTCAGGCCGATGTGTTGGATTGCGAGGTCGTGCGCTCGGCGATTCCGGAGACGACCTGCCTGGGCGCCGCCTATGCCGCTGGGCTGGCCGTGGGGTTTTGGCCGAACCTCGAAACCCTGCGCTCCCACTGGCGGGAAGATGGCCGCTGGACCCCGGCCATGAGCGCCGAGAGCCGCGCGGCCGAACGGGCCAATTGGGACAAGGCGGTGTCGCGCACGCTGGACTGGACTGTCGCCGGAGGCTAAGGCGCCAAGCTTTTTTATGAACCGGGGGCGCCGCGATGGGCAAACTGATCGACAGCCTGGCGCTGGAGCGGATCGAGGTGAACCTCTTCCGCGGAACCTCGCCCAAGGAGCGCGGCCCGCGCATCTTCGGCGGCCACGTCATCGCTCAAGCCTTGCTGGCGGCCTATCACACGGTGGAGGATCGGGTGTGCCACTCCGTGCACGGCTACTTCATTCGGCCGGGCGATCCCGCTGTACCTATACTCTACGAAGTCGATCGCGCCCGGGACGGCAAGAGCTTCACGACAAGGCGAGTGACGGCCATCCAGCACGGTGAGCAGATCTTCAACCTCGCGACCTCATTTCAGGTCGCCGAAGAGGGGCTCGAGCACCAGAACCAAATCCCGGACGTGCCGCGCCCGGAGGATGTTCCCCGCAATCCGGCCCGCGACGCCTGGAACCGCGAGATCGAGCAGCGTCATCTCGATCCGCGCGACGAGAGCGCGCCGGAAAAGTCGGAGGCGGTGCAGAACGTCTGGATGCGCGCGGTGGAGTCGATCGGCGACGATCCGGTGATGAACCAGGTCATCCTGGCCTATGCTTCGGACATGTCCTTCATGTCCACGGGGATGCGGCCGCACGGTGTCAACTGGCGCACCCCCGGCCTGCAGACCGCGAGCTTGGATCACGCGATCTGGTTCCACAGAGCCTCGTCGTTCAACGACTGGCACCTGTTCGCCCAGACCAGTCCGTCGGCGTCCGGCGCGCGCGGTTTCAATCTGGGCGAGGTATTCGACATCGACGGACGACTGGTCGCCTCGATCGCGCAGGAGGGATTGATGCGGGTTCGCCCGCCGCGGGGCTGAGGCGTTCTACGCCTGTCCGGCGACCTCGGCCGGCGCCTCGGTTGTTCCCCCTATGGTCCAGGCCTTCGAGGCCTGCCTCAGCCGGAAGTGATAGTAGGCCAACGCCCCTAGAAAAAGCGCGGTCAGGAGCAGGATGCTCGGCCGGCCGGCGTCGGAATCCAGCCAGTCGGCGACGATCGAGAGCGCGGTCACCGTCAGACCGAAGATCGGGACCACGGGATGAAGCGGCGCGCGCCAACTCGTCCCCGTCCGCCCGCTTCGCCGGCCGCGGAAGATCGCGATCGAGATCAGCAGGTAGTCCGCGACATTTCCCGACACCAGGATCAGGATCGCCTTCTCTCCGATCAGGGTAATCAGCGCGCCGCCGATGACAAGAACCACGGTCCCGGCGATGGGCGACTTCAGTGTCGGGTGCAGACTGGCCAACAGGCGGCTGATCGGCGTCGGCCAGATACCGTCGCGTCCCGTCGCATAGAGATATCGCCCATAGGCCATGATCGTTGCGATCATGCTGTTGAAGATCGCCGCGGCGACGCCGGCGCTGACGAGGGCGGCCACAGTGGGGCTTGCGCTCTGGCGCAGGAAGGTCGCCATCGGCGCCTCCGAGCCCAGGATCGACGGCAGGTCCCGCGCGCTCAGCACCATCAGGATCATCGGTCCGGCGATGGTCAGGCTGGCGAGAAAGCCGGTCCAGACGATGACCCGGCCGATCTTCCGCCGCGCCTCATGCATTTCCTCTGCGAAATACATCCCCCAGCCAGCGCCGCCGCAGGTCCACACCCCGGCGACGACGGCGAGGGCCATGGTCAGGACGGGCGTCGGGCGCATCGCGCCGTGGTCGAGGAAGGCGGGATGGCTAAGAGTCTCGGCCAGTCCGCGCACCGGATGGGACGCGGCGACGACGACCAGGATGATGAGGGCGACCGTCTCCACCGCGAGGAAAACTCCGGTCACCACCGCGCCGAAGCGGATGTTGAGAAGCGCGACACCCATGGCCGCCGCGATCGAGGCCCAGGCCATGGGCAGGTAGGGGACACCCGGAACAAGGACCCGTGCATAGTCCGCGAGACCGAGCGCGGTGAAACCGACCTGACCAAAGGCGATCGGCAGCATCAGGACGATGTAGGGAAACGCCGCCATCCGCCCCAGCAGGGCCGAAAGGCTGGGGTAGATTCCCCCCGCCCCGGGAAACGCCGCGCCGACCTCCGCGTAGAGCAGCCCGAGCGTCGCCGCCGCCAGACCGCCGAGCAAGATCGCCAGCGCCGCGCCGGTCCCCGCCAGCTTGAGGATCGCGTCCCCGGCGATGTAGACCGAGAACACCGGCGACAGCGCCGAAAAGGCCAGCAGCATAACGCCGACCGAACCGAGCGAGCGGCTCAGGGTCGGCGGCGGGGCTTCGATGGCGTCCGGCATGGCATAGAGTGGAAGAAGTTCGGCCGCCGACGCAAGTCCCGCGCGAGCCCCGGCCGCGGCTAGCGGACGATGACAACCCCCAACGCCGTTTTGGGATGGGCCTCGCCCATGAAGCGGTAGACTCCGGGTTTCAGGGGGCCGACCTCGAAAGCAACGCGCCCGTGAGGCGTGAGGTCTTCCTCCACCTTGAGGTCCGAACTGTCGAACTCATCGACCGAGCCATCCTGATTGCGGACGTCGAAGGCGACGCGCTCGCCGGCGGGAACGGTTATCTCGGCGGGCGAAAAGCGGTGGTCCTTCAGTACCAGAACGACAGGGTCGGCCAAGGCCGCGATGGGCGTGGTGGCGGTGGCCGCGAGGAGAAGGGCGAAAGCGAGACGCATGACTGGTTCCTAAAATCCCGAGTTTGACACCCCGACGCAACTCCAATATTGAGAATGCTTCGCAAAAGCAAGAATGAAATATGAGACGCCCGACGTTTATTCTCTTCGTCCTGATCGCACTCGCCGGCGTCGCCCGCGCCGATCCCCGTCTCGATGAGAGGGTGTACGACCCCTTCGTGCTCAACGGCTCGGCCGAGTTGGAGGTCCGCCACGGCTCGGAGTTTGGCGGCGCCCTGGGCGGCGCGGCGACGACGGTCATCGAAACGGAATATGGGGTGAATGACCATCTCAAACTCGCGGCGGTGGCCGCGATCCACGGCGAACCCGGTCAATCGACGCGGCTGGCGGCGCTGGGCGTCGAGGCGATCGTCTACCTGGGCCAAATCCCCGCCGTGGGCGTCGATACCGGCCTGTATCTGGAATACGCCAAGGGTCTGAACGGCGAGGATGATGTGCTCGAGGGCAAACTCCTGCTGGCCAAGACCAAGGGCCGGTTCCAGGGCTTGGCGAACCTCATCGTCGAGCGTCCCATCGGTATTCCCCGTGGAGAAGGCTTCGCATCCTATGGCTATGCTCTCTCCGCGACGTGGAGAACGCTCGGCCACCTGCGCCTGGGCGCCGAGGCCCTTGGTGATTTCGGCGACGACCATGCCTTCCTGGGCCGGCAGGGGGCCTATGTCGGGCCGCAGGTGAAATGGAGAGGCCGACCCGGCAAGTCCCCCGTCGAGATCGAGGTCGACGCCGGCTGGCTGGCGGCGGTGGGGACGGCGCGGAACGAGGGGTCGAGCCAGCTCAAGCTGGCGGTGGAGTTCGAGAAGCGGTTCTAGCGAACTCAAATCGGCGGCGCCCGGCGGTCACGCCGCCTCGCGGCCTCCCAGCAACTTCAGCAGGGCCAGCTCCGCCCCGCGGGCTTCCCCGGTCAGTCGCTTGTCGAGCGCGTCCGCCTCGTAGGCCGCGAATACCGCCGGATGGATGTAGCAGGCGCGGCACACCGTCGGCGTGTTGCCCAGGATGCCGGCGACCGCCTTGACGCAGGACTTCTCGATCGCCTTGGCATTGGTCGGGCTGGTCGGTCGTGGCTGTAGAGCCAGGGCGTGGGCGGCCGACAGCGTGCCCATCCAGGTACGGAAATCCTTGGCGCTGAAGTCCTCGCCTATCGCGTCGCGCAGATAGGCGTTGACGTCGTGGCTGCCGATGTCGTGAACGCGTCCCTCGTCGTCGACATAGCTGAACAGACGCTGGCCGCGCAGACTCTGACAGCCGCGCAGAATGCGGGCGAGGCGCGCGTCGTGGAACGCGGTCTTGTGCATGACGCCGCTCTTGCCGCGGAACTCGAAGACCGCGCCGGCGCCGCCCAGCCGCAGGTGCTTCTTGCGCATGGTTGTCAGGCCGAAGCTCTTGTTCGCGCGGGCGTATTCGTCGTTGCCGACCCGGATGAGGGTGAGTTCCAACAGGCGCACGACCGCCGCCAGCACCTTGTCGCGGGGCAGGCCCTTGAGGGCCAGGTCCGCCTCGACCCGCGCGCGCAGACGCGGCAGCCTGCGGCCGAAATCGAGCACGCGATGATATTTCGCCTCGTCGCGGTGGGCGCGCCAGTCGGCGTGATAGCGGTATTGCTTGCGCCCCTTGACGTCGCGGCCGACGGCCTGGATGTGGCCTTGGGGATGGGCGCTGATCCCGACTTCGGTCCACGCTGGCGGGATGGCGAGGGTCCGGATGCGCTCGAGCGTCGCGGCGTCGCGGACCGTGCGGCCCTTGGCGTCGATATAGTCGAACTGTCCGGGCTTGCCCTCACGGCGGATGCCGGGGTCGTGGTCGTGGACGTAGGTGAGGTGATGTTGAGCGGCGAAATCGACGCCGATATCGAGCGCCATGCGCCGCCTCCAAACCACGCCCCCGGCCAGCCAACGTGATAGGCGATCCGGCGTTCCGCCTTGGGAGACTGACCGCTGAATTATCGCCACGCTTTTCACGCGGGAAATTTCGCCGACGTGATGAAACACGCCATCCTGTTGCGGCTGCTGGGCGCGCTCACGAGCAAGCCCGACCCTCTGACCGTGATCGACACCCACGCCGGGGCGGGGATTCACGACCTGAGGGGCGGCGAGGCCTCGCGCACCGGAGAGGCCGACGGCGGCGTCCGGGTGCTGATGCGGACCGAAGCGCCGCCCGTCTTCGATGCGCTCAAGGCGGCGGTGCGGCGGGCGAATCGTGGCGACGAGGTTCGTTTCTATCCCGGCTCGCCGCTGCTGATCGCCGACTCTCTTCGCGCCCGCGACAAGCTGATCGCCTGCGAATTGCGTGACGATGATCATGCGGCCCTGAAGGCCGCACTCCCTCGGCAAGCGGGGGCGGAAGCCCTGCGCGAGGACGGTTGGCGCGTCGCGAGAGCCCGCGCCCGGGGCGCCGGACGCCTCCTCATCCTGGTCGATCCGCCGTTCGAAAAGCCCGACGACGGGGTGGAGGCCGCGCGCCTCGTCGCCGATATCCGCCGTGCATCGCCGAACGCCGTGATGGCGCTGTGGTCGCCGATCAAGGACCTGGACGGTTTCGACCAATTCGTCGGCCGGATCGAGGATGCCTGCTCCGGCGCGCGGGTGATCCTGGCGCAAAGCCGGCTGCGCCCGCTTTCCGATCCCATGCGGATGAACGGCTCGGCCGTGACCATCGTCGACCCCCCGTCCGGCATCGAAGTCGCCTGCGATGAAATCGCGCGATGGGTCGCCTCCGCCATGGGCGAAGCCGGGGCGCTTGGGCGCGCGGAGATCCTGTGATATGCTGCAATGCAACATAACCCGAGAGGCCGCTCCATGGACATGATCACCCCCCCGACCGCCGACCGTTTCGACCGCGCGATGAAGCCGTTCGCGCTGTCCATGGGCATGGCCTCCCCCCTGTGGCTGGCTTACGGCGCCGCCGCGGGCGTCGGGGCGACCTGGTGGTGGATGTCGCGCTTGAGCCGGCTGGCAGCTCCGAATTTCACCATCCCGACCGCCCTGTTTCAGCCGGCCGACGCTGCGGTCGCGGCTCCCGAGCCCATGACCGTCGAAGCGGAAGCTCCTCTGGAGATGGTCGCCGAGGCGGAACCCGTCACCCCTGCGCCGGAGCCCATGGTCGCCGCCGCGGAGGCGCCGCCCGCCTACGCCGCGCCAGAGCCCATCCTGGCCGAGCGGCCCGACGAATTGACCCTGTTGCGCGGCGTCGGCCCGCGCGTCGCCGACGCGCTGGTCGCCCGTGGCGTCACCACCTTCGCTCAACTGGCGACCTGGACCGAAGAGGAGCTGGCGGCGTTCGACGCCGAATTGAAGTTGCTGGGTCGTTCGAAACGTTATGACTTCATCGGCCAGGCGCGGGCCCTGGCGACCACCGCCTGAAGCTCGACAATCCCGCGACAGGGTTTCGGCGTCAGGCGGCCGCCGGCGCGGAGGCTTGCGCGTAACCGAGGTCGTCGTTGAGGGCGTCCAGGATCGCCACGGCGGCGTCGGAGACCACGGTTCCAGGCGGGAAGATCAGCCTCGCGCCGGCGGCGCGCAGGGCGTCGAAATCTCCCGGCGGGATCACCCCGCCGACGACGATCATGATGTCCGAGCGGCCGAGCTTCTCCAGTTCCGCTTTCAGTTCTGGAACCAGGGTGAGATGTCCCGCGGCGAGGGAGCTGGCGCCGATGACGTGGACCCCGCACTCCACGGCCGCCTTCGCCGCTTCGGCGGGGGTGGCGAAGAGCGGGCCGACATCGACCTTGAAGCCCAGATCGTCGAACCCGGTGGCGATGACCTTTTGGCCGCGATCGTGGCCGTCCTGGCCCATCTTGGCGACCAGGATCGTGGGCGGGCCGCCGTCGGCCTCCTTGAACGCGGCGATCATCGAGCGCGCGCGCGTAACCTTCGGGCCTGAACCGACGGCCTCGGCGTAGACCCCGCGCACGACCTCCGGTTTCGCCCGGTGACGGCCGAAAACGTTTTCCAGCGCCAAGCTGATCTCACCCACCGTGGCGTGGGCGCGCGCGGCGTCGACCGATAGCGCGAGCAGATTGCCCCCGCTCCGCGCGCCATTCTCCAGGGCTTCGAGAGCGCTCGCCACCTGGGGGCCGTCACGCTCGGATTTCAGCCGGGTCAGCTTCGCCAGCTGGCTGGCGAGCACCGCGGCGTTGTCGACGCTGAGGATGGGAAGCTCGTCGATGTGCTCGGGGAGGTATTTGTTGACCCCGACCACCGTCTGGCGGCCGCTGTCGATGGCGCCCTGGGTTCGCGCCGCCGCCGCCTCGATCCGGCGCTTGGGCAGGCCCTCGGCGATCGCCTTGGCCATGCCGCCCGCCGCCTCGACCTCCGCGATGTGGCCGAGCGCCCGCGCCGCCAGATCGTGGGTAAGGCGCTCCATGAAATAGCTGCCGCCCCAGGGATCGACGGTGCGGGTAAGGTCGGTCTCCATCTGCAGGATGAGCTGGGTATTGCGCGCGATCCGGGCGGAGAAGTCCGTGGGCAGGGCCAGGGCCTCGTCGAGGGAGTTGGTGTGCAGGCTCTGGGTCTGGCCGGCGACCGCGGCCATCGCCTCGATCGTGGTGCGGGCGACGTTGTTGTAGACGTCCTGCGCCGCGAGGCTCCAGCCGCTCGTTTGAGTGTGGGCGCGCAGGGAGAGGGAGCGGGGGTCCTTCGGGTCGAAATTGTCCCGCATCAGCTTGGCCCAGAGCAGGCGGGCCGCGCGTTGCTTGGCGACCTCCATGTAGTAGTTCATCCCGGCGTTCCAGAAGAACGACAGGCGGGGCGCGAAGGCGTCCACGGTCATGCCGGCGGCGACGCCCGCGCGAACGTAATCGATCCCGTCGGCCAGAGTATAGGCGAGTTCAAGGTCGAGCGTCGCCCCGGCTTCCTGGATATGGTAACCGCTGATGGAAATACTGTTGAATTTCGGCATCTCCTTCGCGGTGTAGGCGAAGATGTCCGAGATGATCCGCATCGAAGGGTCCGGCGGATAGATGTAGGTGTTGCGGACCATGAACTCCTTGAGCACGTCGTTCTGGATCGTGCCGGAGAGGGCGGCGTGCGGCACGCCCTGTTCCTCCGCCGCGACAATGTAGAGCGCGAGGATCGGCAGGACCGCGCCGTTCATGGTCATCGAGACGCTCATCTTGTCGAGCGGGATGCCGCTGAAGAGGGTCCGGGCGTCGAAGATGCTGTCGATGGCCACCCCGGCCATGCCGACGTCGCCGCGCACGCGCGGGTGGTCCGAGTCGTAGCCGCGATGGGTGGCAAGGTCGAAGGCGACCGAGAGCCCCATCTGTCCCGCCGCGAGGTTCCGGCGATAGAAGGCGTTGGACTCCTCGGCGGTGGAAAACCCGGCGTACTGCCGAATAGTCCACGGATTGGTCAGATACATCGTCGGGTAAGGCCCGCGCACAAACGGCGCGAGGCCAGGGTAGCCGTCGACGAAGTCGAGCGGCGCGCGGTCGGCGGGGCCGTAGCGCGGCCGGACCGCGATGCCCTCCGGCGTTTCCCAGGCCTCGCCGGCGTCGGCTGCGGACGTTCCGGGCGGCGGCGTTTCGAAGGACAGGTCGGCGAAGTTCGGAAAGACGCTCATGACACGAGGGCCTCCAGCCGGATGGGAGCCAGAGCTCCCCCCTGGGATGGCGCCGCCGCGGTCGCCGCAATCTCCGCGCGGAAATCGGTGACGCCGACGATCCGTCTTCGCCGCTCGTGGAGAGACAGGCTCAGATCGGAGGAGGACGTTTCCACCGCCTCCGCGATCAGACCGGACCGGATCGCCGCCGCCGCGCCGCCGGCGCGCTCGATCTCCTGGAAACGCGCCCAGGCCGCGCGGGCCAGATCCGTCGTCAGAGCCTCGAAGGCCCAGGCCCCGGCGGTGGGATCGGCGACGGCGCCGAGGTGGGCCTCCTCCATCAGAATCAGGCCGGCGTTCCGCGCGAGCCGGGCGCCGAGCGCATCGCTCGCCCCCGCCGCCGCCGCGTCGTGGGGGTAGAGCACAACGGCGTCCGCGCCGCCCACGGCGGCGGCGAAGCCGGCCTGGGTGAGTCGGACGAGGTTCGACCACGGGTCGGCGATCGTCAGCATGCGGCGGGAGGACCGCGCCTCAATCCGGGCCGGAGTCGGCGCGCCGCAGGCCTGCGTGAGCTGTCCCCACAACAGCCGCGCCGCGCGCAGCTTGGCCACGGCGGCCAGGGGTCGGTTGTCCGCCGCGAGGCCAAGCACGATCCGCGCGAAGGCGTCCTCCATGGCCATGCCCGCATCGACCAGGGCGCGGGCGTAGGCCACGGCCGAGGCGAGGGCGAAGGCGAGTTCCAGCGCCGGCTCGCCGCCCGCCTCATGGATGAGGGCGCCGCTCGCGAGAAAGAGACTGGCCTTGGGATGAACCGTCGCCAGGCGCGAGCCCGCCGCCGCGCATTCCCCGATCGCCTCGTCCGCCCCCTCACCGCCCCGGGCCATCGCGCTTAGCGGATCGAGGTGAAAGACGAGCGGGGCGGAGGGCGAGGCTTTTACCGCCGCCGATAACGCCTCGGCGCTCGCCGCGGCCGCGCCCTCCAGAGCCACCGGCGCGACGTCGGTGAGGACGCCGTCCAGCAGCGCTTCCATCGCCGCGGCGTCGCTCACGCCGAGGGCGGCGATATCGATGAGGATCGAGGCGGCGCCCTCCGCCAGGGCGCTCAAGATCCCTTCATGAGCCAGAGCGACGTCGCCGCCGCCGATCGGGGCGCGCAGGTCCCAGGCGCGCCCGTCCCCGCGGCTCGCGCGCTGCGGAATGGCAGGCGGATCGCCCGCGTTCGCGGCCGTGTAGAGCGGCTGGATCGTCACGCCCTCGGTCGTCGTCGCCAGGCTCTCGACCGTCGCGCCCTTCAAGGTTTTTTCCGCCAAAACTTTCCAGCCTTCAGGGGTCGCGGGGGGGAAGCCCATGGCGAGCGGCGTGAAGGAAGACTGCGTCGAGGTCATGCCACCGTTGCAACCCACCGGCGCGGTCCGGTCAAGAGAGGAGCCAAACCGGCGCCGCTCGGTTATGACCGACCATAGTGATCCCGAGGCGATGGACCCGCGAAGCCGATGAGCCCCTGGACGATCTATCCATTCTTCGTGCTCCTGATTCTCGCCGCGACCTTTCTGGGTCGCTGGCTGGGGCGGCGGGTCCGCGCGCGCGATCTGGAGAACGCCGACCACCTCCCCGCCGCGCAGAGCGTGCTGCTGGGCCTGCTCTCCCTGATGATCGCCTTCACGCTGAACCTCTCCCTCGGACGGTGGCAGGCGCGGCAAGCCGCCGTGACCCACGAGGCCGCGGCCATCGAGGCCGCCATCGGCCGGGCGACCCTGCTCCCGCCGGAGGACGCCGGTCCCGCGCACATCCTGCTGACGCGTTACCTCAAGACCCGGATCGAATACGGCGCGCCGGGCGGCCGGCCGCGGGAGCGGACGACGCTGGAGGGCCGGTCGGCGGACCTGCGCCGGGCGCTGTGGGACATCGCGCGGGAGGCGATGATGCGGGACTCACGGTCCATTCCGGTCGCCACGTTCGTCACCGCCCTCGACACCCTGGACGAGGTCCATCAGGAGCGGATCGCCGCCGATCGGACCGAGGTCCCCTTGGCCGTCTCCGTCACGCTCTACGCCCTGGCGATCGTCGCCTTCGGCTATCTGGGCTTCGTCGGCGGGGCCAAGGGCGCGCGCAACGATGTCTCCAACGCCGTCCTCGCCATCGCCTTCGCCACGGTGATCACCATCGTCGACGACCTCGACCGGCCGGACGCCGGACTGACCGTGGTCAACCAGAGCGCCCTGATGGACCTGGACCATACCCTCGATCCCGCACCGCCGGCGTCGCCCCCGGAGCGGGCGCTGGGCTAGACCTGGAGCGTGTTCCGTAAAAGTGGAATCCGGTTTTACGGTCGGAACGCGCTCCAACCCAAAAAGCGTAGAGCACGATTCAACAATCGGACGGTTCCGTCCGATTGTTGAATCGTGCTCTAGCGCCAGTGATGACGGTGGCGCCAGCCGTGGTGATACCGCCACATGTGGCCGTGATGCCAGTGGCGCCAATGGTGGTGATACGGGCGTGCGGCGGCCGAGGACGCCAGGCCGCCGGCCAGGGTGGCGGCGATCAGGAACGCGGCGATCGTTTTCGACATTTCGGATATCTCCTCAAGTTACTCAGGCGAGAACATCACCGTTCGCCACACCGCGCAATGCGCAGAGCAGGCCGACACGGCGCGCCCTACTCCGCCGCGAACGCCAGGGGCGCGCCCGCCGTGAAGCTGCTCTTCTCCGCCAGCGAGCGCTTCGCCGCCTCGTACTCCGCGGCCAGCCGGGCGACCAGTTCCCCCGCCGTGCCCACCGACTTCACCGCCCCGATGCCCTGGCCGCAGCCCCAGATATCCCGCCAGGCCTTGGCGCTCTGGTTGCCGCCGCTGGCGAAGTTCATCTTCGAGGGATCGGCCGTCGGCAGATTGTCCGGGTCCAGCCCGGCGGCGACGATGCTGGGCCGCAGATAGTTGCCGAGCACCCCGGTGAAGAGGTTGGTGTAGACGATATCCTCCCCGCCGCGCTCGACGATCATGTCCTTGTAGCCGGGCGCCGCGTTGGCCTCCGCCGTGGCGATGAAGGCCGAGCCGATGTAGGCCAGGTCCGCGCCCATGGCTTGCGCCGCGAGAATGGCGCCGCCGTTGGCGATGGCGCCGGAGAGGGCGATCGGGCCGTCGAACCACTCGCGCAGCTCCTGGATCATGGCGAAGGGCGAGATCTTGCTGGCGTGGCCGCCGGCGCCCGCGGCCACCGGGATCAGGCCGTCGGCGCCCTTGTCGATCGCCTTGTGGGCGAAGGCGTTGGTGATGACGTCGTGCATCACGATGCCGCCCCAGCCGTGGACGGCGGTGTTGACGTCCTCCCGCGCGCCCAGCGAGGTGATGATCACCGGCACCTTGTACTTGGCGCACAGCTCGACATCTTCCTCGAGCCGGTTGTTGGTCTTGTGCACTATCTGGTTGACCGCGAACGGCGCGGACGGCGCCTCCGGATGCGCCTTGTCCCAATCCGCCAACTCCTCGACGATCCGCGCCAGCCACTCGTCGAGCTGAGAAATCGGCCGCGCGTTGAGCGAAGGAAACGACCCCACCACCCCCGCCTTGCACTGGGCGATCACCAGGTCCGGCCCGGAGACGATGAACAGGGGGGAAGCGATGACCGGGAGGCGGAGACGGTCACGGAGGATGGGGGGCAGGGCCATGGGGGGAACGTCTCCGGTGCGGTGTTTTCACCGGTATCGCAGCCCGCGCCCGAAAAGAAAATCGCCGCGTGCCCAAGTTGTCATCCGCCGGACGTCGAGGGCCCGGCTACACATCCGACTGGTCAGGAGGCGGCGGCCCGGGATGTCGTTTCAACGAGATCAGCCGAGGATCGGAAGGGCGGGCGCGGCGGTTCATAAACCTCCCTGTCAGGCGCCAGGGACCCGGGACCCTCGCATTCGACGTCCCCGGCATTGACGCCCCAGCGCCGCGAATCCATCGCGACGCCGATGTTGGCGCCGAGGCGTTCCACCGTTCCGCCAAAGCCGCCTTGCGGCAGACGGTCGGGGCGTTCCCGGTCGAAACGCAGCTCGCAATCCACCCAGTCGAATTCCCGTGCCTCGTCGTCCGAGCGGTTTTCGCGGGGGCGCGCGCCCCGCTGGGACAAGACCGAACCTGCCATCCCGCACGACGATCTCTCGCCGGCGTCGATCGACGGCGACCGCAAGACTCCGGCGTGGATATCCCGCACCGTCTCGGCCACGGTCATTTGCAATCTGAGGGTCAGGCGCAGAGTCCGCGCCGCCTTCTGGAACCCGTCCGCAGCGTCCTTGGCCCCGGCCAGAGCGCGGGCCCGCCCCGTCTCCGGCTGCCAGAACTCGTCCGCCAATATCTCCTCCACCGCCCGCGCCGCGGCGATGGAGGCCGCAGCATAGGAGCGGGAGACGACCATCGCCATGTTCGCCAGCTCGCTCAGCATTCCGAGCTGGCTGTTGGCGATATCGAGGGTGGGGTCGAAGGGGGCGGCGTCAGCGTTCACCGGTAGATAGTTGCATTTTGAGATGTTCCTGTCAAGAGTGGTTGGGGTCGGGAAGCGCTATCGCGTCACGGCGTTTCCAAAACCGGTTCGACGCATACCTCGCCCGCCGCCCAGGAAGGGCCCATGGACGCGTTGCTAAATCGAGCCCTCGAGGGTGTCCAATCTCTGCCAGACGCGGCGCAGAACGAAATCGTGCGCGCACGTTGTGTCTCGGCGGCGAAGGTGGAGCTGGCGGAGGATATCGCGCCGGAGCACATCGACGCGGTTCTCGAAGGCTTGCGTCAGGCGTGGGAGGGGTGTTTCGCGACGCCAGCCGAGATTGAGGCGGTGTTTGCGCGATCCAGAGTTTGAGACTTAAATACAAAGGCGCGGCCTCACCGACCTTCCTATCGCTCTAGTGTAGCATCGACGTAATTTCCTTAGGCACAAATGTCGGCTCGGCCTTGATGCGGCTCAGATGTCTATCATTAAGGATTCAGTAGCCCGCGCAGGCGGGCGACAACAGCTCTTGGTAGCGACACAACACGCTCACGATTTGCAAGGAGCGCCCTAATCCCATGGAACGGACTAGCTAGCAATTGGCTCGCGGCGAATCCTGCCTGAACAGTCAAGTTGCAGGATTCATAGCCATGACGCTTCGCAACTCGTTGTGTCAGCCACTGAACGTAGCCGATCTCGTTGGAGCTGAGGACATGCGCCCAGCGGTCTAACGGGCTCGCCTGCAGGCCTGCCATCCCATCTGGAAGATAGGTGCTGTTAACGACTTCAACCTCTGCCATCGGTCGCGCAAAATCGAGGTCAAGCCATGCGCAGAGTTCGCGCAAACTGCGGTCCGTGTTGGCGACTAAGGTCTCGTAATTCAGGAGGTGGACACGGTCGCTCCCGAACTGTTCAGTAAGCTGCTCGGCTGCCTGCACGGCGGCCATCCAGAGAAGGGAATTCATGGTAAGACTGTACGAGGCCCTTACCCGGCGCGCTTCCCGGCGGATGGAATCGTCGTGCCATAACTCTGGATCAGACTTTTTCTGGCGCCAGTCGCGGTAGGAGGCCACGACAGCTCGCGGGTCGCGAACCATCGCGACAAGTCGCGCCTCAGGAAAGACAGAGTAAATCTCGGCCGCACAAAATATGTGGCGGGGCGTCTTTTCCCCCCAGATGATCTTGCCGTGTTCCGCCGCCCGCTGACGGCAGAACACCGCGAACATCTCGTCCGCGGTGGCAGCTTCATTAAATTCATCAGGGTGTGTAGCCGAGGCTGACTTGACCGCACCAAAGCCGTAGGGGCGTTCGATGAGGGCATTGAAATAGCCGCTCACCCTCGCGCGATCGGCTGGCTCAAGTATTTTAGCTCCGCCCACTCTCGGCCGTAGATCATCAAAGTAATGAGTTTCGGCCGCGATGTAGATTTCCGGGTGGCGGTTGAGCATAGATCTAATTAGTTCGGTTCCCGAACGGGTCGGTCCCACTATGAATATTGTATATTTATTATACTTCACAGTCATCGAACACAAATAATGATGTTTGAATTGGATACTATGGCTGGAATGAACTTCTCGACAACACGTGTCGGAGGAGAAGTAGTCCGTAAAATGCTCGGTTAATTCGGATCCGACAGAGTTGCAACAAGGTCTGCATTCGCAGTGAGATCCCGTTGATCCGCGGATCAACCAATACGCGGAAACCGTGGGGTAAGACGGAAGCGGCTACTGTTATACAGTAGATCACCCAGGTAAGCATGCTCCAATCTTTATTTCGTTGGTAAGCAAATAACTTAGCTGTTACTCGCTCCCAACGCGCCATCAGCCGTTCTTCATCAGCTAACGCACGGTGGAACACAACTAGCTCAGGAACGTATATCAACTGGTTTCCGCGCGCTGCCGCGCGATGGCACCACTCGATATCCTCTGAGATACCGGAGTGGAATTCGCCGACGTCGGAAAAGACCTCCGAACGCACCCATAGATTGCCCGTCAACAAGTGTTGGTGATGTTCAAAGCTTCGCTCTACGTTGAAGCCAAACAATAAATCGAACGCTACGGGTGGCGTAACAACGCCCTCCCAAGTGACGTGTACCGGCCCGCCGGCAACGGGCGCGGTGGCCAGAGCACTCACCCCTTTGTTCAGCCAATCACGTGAGGGGACACAGTCACAATCTATGAACGCGATAACCCTGCCTCGAGCTTCGGCAGCGGCAGAATTTCGCGCTGGGCCCGCTCCAAGGATAGGAGCCTTTATGAGCCGGGCGCCGCATGCCGAATGTCGCTCGACGACCAACTCGACTTCACATATGCCGCAGTCGGACCGGTTGTCAGCCACCAGCGTTTCAACTGTCAACATTCCAAGATCGAGTTCGGCAATCGCGTCGAGCGTTCGCGTCAACCCCTCGAGATCATTTCGGTGGGGAATGATAATGGTAACATCTGCAAAGTTTCCCGCCTTCACCGCCACAGCCCATCTCGGTGGCGCCGCCATTTGCGCCATCGCGCTTTCATCCGATCGTGCAGCCTGAGCCAGCGACCACGTCTCTCATGGCTACGGTCAAGCTGTAGCATTCCGCCATCGACCGCGCGGCTGAGGTAGAAATTAGGAACGCCCTGCTTGTCCACCATTGGTAGGTGGAAAACAGGGCACGCCGAGCCGGCTTGCGGCGGCACGATCCAAGACCAATCGCCCGATGGCACGCGTCCTGCGGCCTGCTCACGCTTGACGAATTCCATATAGCACCGACTTGCCTCGTGATGATCGGTGATCGCTATACCGTCTCGTTCGAAACTCCACAGCACCGCGCGGTTAAGTTCGGTAAGCGCACGATCCAACCATAGCGAATCTGAGGCTGGGGCATCCACGGGTCGAATAGCGTTTACCACCTGAGGCAAGAGGTCATAGCGTCGAGGATCGGTCAGGTTTCGAGAGGCGATCTCTGTTGCCATGTAATGACCGTTAAACGGTGCGCAGGGATACTCAATTCCTCCAATCGTAAGCACCATGTTGCTCACAGTGGGTACAGCGTACCACCGCATACCAAGTCCAGCGATTTCGGGGAGGTCCGGATGGGCGATCAGGACTTCATGAATCAGATCGTTGGGTACCGAAAATAGATGACGCCGTCCTGTCGCGTCGCGAATGAAAAGCGGCAGAATGTCGAATGGAGTATGCGGTTCCGGCGGCCTCCAACCAAGCGCCAGGGCGATCCGGGTTGTTTCAACATTGCGCCGGTCGCCAACGACTTTGCCCCCCGGCGCAAAATAGCCAGCGTATTGCAGTGCTTGAGAGCTCTCAATTGTCGCCGGCACGCGATCTTCGATCACCGGCGCGAAAACGGTTAGCACAGAGCGAACGCGTCCACTCGCGAACGCGTAACGCATATGAGCGAAGAGCCGCGCCGCTATAGCGCCGGGCTCAACCACGTGCCGGCAATCGACGACCTCAAGAGACTTCCACCACAGACGACCGATGCAGCGGCCGTGATTGCGCCAAGCTATTCGCGCTCCGAACGTCAACTCTTCTGAGGTATGGTCGTAGTGCCCGTTCGTCCGCAGACTGGCTCCGATTTGGCGAGAACGCTCTCGGTAGCAGGCCTCGGTCAAGCCCACCTCGCGGGCATACTCACGCAGGAAGGCAAACGCTTCGTCCCGTCGCTCGCCCAGTGACAGACGCCGAAGGCGTCGCCGCACGGGGTCTGACCCGATCATGCTGTCAAATAGCACTAGAATTACATCAAGCCGTCGAACATCTGAGCTTCCGGTCGCAAGTCTCGACGGTTTATCGCGAATAACGCAGCCAGCGCGCGTTTTTTTGCGCGGCGGTAGGCCGTCGTTCCGGTTTCCAGGTTGACGTAGCGGGCGGTCGCTTGCCGAGAGTTCTTGCTGGTGACGCGGATACCGGGATACATTGTGGGATCGGAAAAGACTGAGTTCCATATCGGTGTATTCTCCTGAATGGAGAAATCGTTAAAGCGAACCCGATCGAGCCAGGGACGATGGAACTCAAGGAAATCTGCGGTCATTTCGAGATCGTCGGGGGTTTCTCCAGGGAATCCTTTAAACATCGTGCAGCGAACAGATATGCCGGCCGCGCTCGCCATTCGGATGAACTCAGAATTTCCCTCCACGGTGGATCCCTTGTCCATAAGGTCGAGCATTCTCTGGCTGCCTGATTCCAAACCAAAGCTGACGCGCCTCATTCCTGACGCAGCAGCTACGCGCAGGTCACTTCTTGACAGGCCATTGTCCTGTCGCCCGTCTACATGAACTGTACCGATCCATTGAGCTCCAGGAACCGCGCTTTGTACCTGCTCCGCGATACCACGGAAAAGCGCGGGGATTTGAATTAAGCTTAAGGTCAAGGAAAAGGAAGTTTTGGGTAACATATCTACCTGACTGTTCCCTCATCTCATGCATAACTGAGTCGATGGAGCGGGTACGGTAGGTTCGGCCGTTGGCCGAGACGACATCACTACAGAAAACGCAGCGCGCCCACTGGCAGCCGCGTCCAGCCATAATTGGTACGATGCGCACCGGGTAGCGATCCCAGGGAAAATCGGAGAAATCCGGCACGGGCGACAGGTCAAGTGTCCGTAGTGGTGGTGCGGCATCACTACGGCTCCCGTCCGGCAGAACGATGCCGTCGAATTGAAGCAAATCGCGCCGATCTATTGCGGCCGCCACGATCTTCGGCAACACGATGTCGACTTCCCCGCCAACAATCGCGGTCAAACCTGGGATTGTGCGCCATGCATCCGCAGCCTCGGGCAAATTGAA
The DNA here is from genome assembly GCA_038231315.1 of Caulobacterales bacterium. Taxonomy (GTDB): domain Bacteria; phylum Pseudomonadota; class Alphaproteobacteria; order Caulobacterales; family Caulobacteraceae; genus Acaudatibacter. Next base: position 427,584 of record JBBRLN010000001.1, on the reverse strand, counting down.
AGCGGGGCCGCCGAGCAGCATAGGCGTCCCGGAACGGCGCGCCAGCTTGCCGATTTCCGATACCGTTTCGTAGTGCTGCAGGTAGGCCGACAAGAGCAAAACGTCTGGCTTTTTAGCGAGGGCGCGCCCGATCTCCCGCAGCACGCGGCGATGTGGTCGGCGAATCCACCAGTACCTCGTTGCCCGAAGAGCGTCGCGGACGCGCCGGAATGTCGGCAGCGTCGACAGGTGCGCTCGCCGCATAACGTGATGTCTGATATCCTCGGCACGCTCGCGCTCGCTTGCGGGCACGTCATGCGCTAGCGGTACGATCAAATTTGCATCGTATCCTCCATTTCGCAGTGCCGCGATAAGGATTCCAATTGCAAGGGTCGGAAAGCTCGCGAAATTGTTGAGGTCAAGCAAGAGTACGCGGCTTTGTATCTGGTTTAGTGCTTTAACAGGTTCGCCGGCAAAGCCGTCCAGCGTGTTGGCAGATACTGTACGAAAATTAGACCGTGACTGCCGAAATCTGGAATCATGTGCTGGGGTATCCCGCACCGCGTCGCTACACATTGATATCATCCCATAAAACACAAAGTACTTCAAAACCAGAAGACATCCGTTTGCAATCAGTCCAAGCAGACGGCGTCTCCGCTCCCTCAATTTAGATTTGCGGATGCTTACCCGACGAAATCGCGAGCGGTCCCCCGCGACCCTGGCCCGGCCGACCCAAACCTTACCACGGGCTCAATCATCCGCCATCGAACCCGGCAGCAAGTCCTGGATTTGCGTGCGCAGCATTTTCGCCAGCTTTGCCGACGCCGCCACGCGGACTGCTGGGGCCGCTGCAAAGCCACCGATAACCGGACCTCACCCCTCTGAAACGCACATCGGCACCGCAACCTTTGCCAAACATGCCGTCCGTAGATGGGCGCGGCGATCGGATAGTGTTGTTCTTGATCACTTACTCTCCCTGCGAGGTGAACTGTATCAGCATAGCTATCCCCCACAACCGCAACCGTCGGCGATGCCCGTCGCGCGTGGCCGACTCGCCTATGCCTCTTGATCATGTAAGGCGAATTCCTTACTTTGCGCGTTGCAGGAGACCAGCATGGCGGCAAGCCCCGAAGAAACCAGCCGGATCACCGCCAAGGGTCAGACCACGATTCCCAAGGCGGTGCGCCGGGCGCTGGGCGTCGACTACGGCGGACGGATCGCTTTTCGGGTCGACGATAACGGCGTGAGCGTACATCGTGCGGACATCGACGAGCGGGATCCCGCGATCGGCGGATTTCTCGATTTTCTGGCGAGGGACATGGAGCGGCGCCCCGAAGCGATCGCGGCGCTGTCTCCCGCCCTTGTCGCGCGTATCGCAGCGCTGACGGGCGACGGGCCCATCGATCTGGGTGAACGGATCGACGGTCCGATCGCTCTCTAGGTATGGTCGTCGTCAACGGCTGGGAGGTCTTTACCCACCCCCTTTTCCTCGATCAGCTCGAGAGACTGACCGCGGCGGTGGAAGCAGAGGAGTCGAAACGCTCGCTGGAACAGGGGAAAAGAGCCAACGCCAAGCTGTTGACCGCGCTGCGTAAGCTTGTGCTGGAGACCATCCCCGGTGATCCGTCGCGGCCGGAATACCGTCAGGGCGCGACGCTGGGCGCAAAGCGCAAGCACTGGTTCCGCGCCAAATTCGGCGGGGGACGATTTCGGCTGTTCTTCCGCTATGACAGCGCGGCGAAAATCATCATCTTTGCCTGGGTCAATGACGAGACCAACTTGCGGACCTATGGCTCGAAGGCCGACGCCTACGCCGTGTTTCGCTCCATGCTCGACGGGGGCGATCCGCCGGACGATTGGACCGCGCTGATGAAGGCCGCCTCGACGCGGGAGGCTGAGGCTCGGCTGGCGAAGGCGAAGAAGGAGGATTAGGGGCTAGCGCTCCTCGTCCACCGCTCGCCAGCCGTGGGTCATCTCGTCCAGCCGGGTCTTCAGCTCGGCGGACATCGGGGTTTCGGCGGCGGCCAGGCTGTCGGCCAGTTGCTCCGGCTTGCTCGCCCCGATGATCGGGGCGGTGATGGCGGGGTTGGCGAGGACCCAGGCCACGGCGAGGGTCGCCAGGGTTATGCCGGCCTCGGCGGCGACGGCGCGCAGGGCCTCGATGGTTTCGAACTGGCGGTCGTGCCAGTAGCGTTGCTGGTACATGGCGCCGGCGCCGCCCAGCTTGAAGCGGCCTCCGTCCGGGGGTGGGGCGGCGGGCTGGTGCTTGCCGGTCAGCAGGCCTCCGGCCAGGGGGTTGTAGGGGATCACCGCGACGCCTTCCTCCTGGCATAGGGGCAGCAGGTCGCGCTCGAAGGCGCGGAACAGCAGGTTGTAGCGCGGCTGGGCCGAGGCGATCCGGGCCAGGCCCTTGACCTCAGTGCGGCCGATACCCCGGGCGACGCGGTGGGCCGGCCAGTGAGAGGCCGACGTAGCGCGCCTTGCCGCTTTGCACGATGTGGTGGAGGGCCTCCAGCGCCTCGTCGATCGGGGTGGACGGGTCGTAGCCGTGGAGTTGGTAAAGGTCGACGTAGTCGGTCTTCAGCCGCCTCAGCGAGGCCTCGATGGCCTCGACGATGTGCTTGCGCGACATGCCGCGATCCCACGGCTTGGGACCCATCACGCCGACGCATTTGGTGGCCAGGACGAAGTCGTGGCGCTTGCCCTGGAGCCAGTCGCCGACGATCTCCTCGGTGCGCCCGACTGATCTGCCGTCGCCGCCCAGGGGATAGACGTCGGCGGTGTCGAAGAAGTCGACGCCGCCCTCGGCCGCCGTGTCCATGATGGCGCGGCTCGCAGCGTCGTCGCACTGCAGGCCGAAGGTCATGGTGCCCAGGCACAGGCGCGAGACGCGCAGTCCGCAGCGGCCGAAGGGGACGTGTTTCATGGGGCGCCTTTGAAGTTCGCGGGTGGGCGCCTTTCTATCCCGCTCTGCCCCATGCGGCGTCAATCGCCGGATAAGGCGCCTTAAACCCCGGATCGTTTGGCGCCCCGCGCCGTTTGCTGGTGTAAGGGGATCACCCACGGGGCGCGGCGATTTTTTCCATGACGGTCGAGACGAGCAGTGGTCGGGGCCTATCGCCCGTCGGGGCCTTGGCGGTGGTCGGCGGGTTGCTGGCGATCACGGCGTGGTCCGGGCGGCGGTTCGCACCCAGCCCGTCTCATCCGGAGATCAAGGTCTGGTACCGCGAGCTGGACAAGCCCGGCTTCACGCCGCCGGACGCGGTGTTTGGTGGGACCTGGGCCGTGATCCAGCTGGTGCTGTCGTATGGCGGCTATCGCCTGCTGCGACGCCCAAGCGCACCCGACCGCGATCTGGCGGTGGGGATGTGGGGGCTCAACAACCTCTTGATCGCGGGGTGGAACGCGCTGTTCTTCGGCAAGCGGGATCTGAAGCTCAGCGCGGTGACGGCGGCGGGGATGGTCGTCGCCGCCGGGAGTTACGCCACCGTCGCCGCGCGCACCGACCGCACCGCCGCGGCCACCGCTCTTCCCCTCACCGGCTGGCTCGGCTTCGCGACGCTGCTCGCCACGGTGGTTTGGCGGCGGAACCGCTGAAGATCGACGAAAAAGGGCGACGGCTCGCGCCGCCGCCCCTTGATCGTTCTCAGACAGGCCCGATCAGAACGGGTAGTAGCGGATGCTGGTGAGCAGCATGTTCTCGCGGGCGATCGGGGCGGGATTGCCCAGGGCGCCGGCGGTGCCGAAGCCGGGGAAGGCGTGGCGTTCGGTGTAGGAGTATTGCACGCCGAACTGCAGGCGGCCGAACTTGCCGACATAGGGGCGATCCCAGAAGCCGGCTGTGATTTGATCGACATAGTGGGTGTTGCCGACGCAGTTGGTCGCGCCCTCGGTCTCGCACCCGGTGTTGTCGTAGTTCGGGTTGCCGAGGCCGTTGTACACCGTGCCCACGGAGTAGGCGGTCTGACGTGCCCGCTCCTCGCCGCCGAAGACATAGACGTCCAGCGCCTTGCCGTAGTGGAAGGTGCCGCCGAAGAGGACGGCGGCCTCGCGGACCGGGTGGAGGGAGCCGTCGGGTCCGAAGGTCGCGTCCGGCAGCTGGCTCGCGCCGTAACGGCCGATGCCGCGGCCGATCAGGCCGGAGGCCTGGATATCCAGCACCTTGGGAATGACCTGCAGGGTCATGCCGCCGCCGAAGCCGCCCGCCGCGACGCTGACGTTACCGGGGCCATTGCCCTGGTTCACCCGGGCGTAGAAGTCGCGATAGATGCCGAAGCCTTCGAGGTGGAACTGGTGGCCGTCGATGTTCTTCTCGAACGCCACCTTGCCGATCACGTCGGGGTAGCGGTTGACCGAAAGGGTGTTGGCCGAGTTGAAGCCTGATCCCGCCGCGCCGTTGGTGAAGACGGTGATTGGCTGGTTGGGCGCGATGGTCGGCAGGTACTTGCCGTTGTTGAAATACGTGGTCTGCGGATTTTCGATGGAGGCGGCGAACCAGAACTCATTGTTGTAGTCGGCGGTGAAACGAACCTGGGGCTGGCGGGTGAAGACGAAGCCCGGCACGTACTGGGCGTCGATCACCGGCGGAAGAACCTCGCTGCGCGGGGTGATGCCCTTGCTGTTGAGCGTGGCCAGCGACCACGACTGGCCGGCCAGGAGGTGCAGGCCGCCAAAAGCGGTCTCCTTGTCGACGGTAGTGTAGAAGACGCGCAGGCGCGGGTTGTACGAGTTGGTCTCGTTGGAGTTGGCGGTCTGGGCGGCGCCGAGGAAATCGACCTCCGCATAGGCCGAGGCGAGCAAGGTCGGGTCGATCTGGCCCTGGACGAGGCCGGTGAAGCGGCTCTGACGCGCGGTGAGGCGCGTTTCCGAAGTGCGGCCGAGCACGCTGTTGGGGAAAGGGATGCCGCTGAAGCTGGAGGCGACGTCGGCCTGTTCGTTGCGCGAGCGGGTGATGGATTCCGCCGCCACGAAGCCGCCGAACGCGAGCGTCACGCCCTTGATGTAGAGCTTGTCGGTCTTGGGCGCGGCTGCGGCGATCTTGGTGTCGACGACGCCGGGAAGGGTCTGGATCTGCTCGTCCAGCTTGGTTTGCTGGGCGCTGGCGAGGGCTTGGGTGTCGGCGAGCTGCTGCTGAACCGTGGCAAGTTGCGCCTGGGCCTGGGACTGGTTGGCGTTCTGAGCGTCGCTGCGGGCCTTCAGCGCCTCCACCTCGGCGCGGAGCTCGGCGATCTCGCTCTGGACGCTCGGCCCGGCGGCCTTGGCGACGGCGTGATGGTGGCGGGTCTTGGCGTCGGCCGAACCGGCGCCCGTGGCGAGAAGCACGCCGAGAGCGGCGCCGCTCAACAGCGAGAGCTTGATGGTCATTAGGATAGTTCCCCTTGGCCGCCGGGATTCGGTTCGGCGGGGGTCGGGTAACAGTGGTTTGTAACGGTCTTGCGAAGGTCGGCGCGGGGACGGGAAGTCGTCGGCGAGAGTTTCCGACTGTGTCTCAAATGCCACCGGGACTCGGCGCGCTGTCACAAAAGCTATATGGAGTCCCGCTAGGGACGGCTGCAACGAGCGATGGGCCGCTCGGCTCCAGGAGACACCAATGAACAAATCCATCGTCGGCGCGATCGCGGCTGTGTGCGCCATCGCCAGCGGCGTGACCGCCTTGGCGGCCAATATCTCGGGCGCGGGCGCCACCTTCCCCGCTCCCGTTTACGCCAAGTGGGCCGAAGCCTATAAGGCGCAGACCGGCAACGCCCTGAACTATCAAGCGATCGGTTCGGGCGGCGGGATCAAGCAGATCGAGGCCGGCACGGTGGATTTCGGCGCGTCCGACAAGCCGCTCAAGCCGGAAGATCAGAAGACCAATGGCCTGGTGCAATTCCCGACCGTGGTCGGCGGCGTCGTTCCCGTGATGAACCTGCCGGGCATCCGTCCAGGCGAGATCAAGATAACGGGCGCGATTTTGTCGGACATCTATCGCGGCATCCGCACGAAGTGGAACGACCCGGTCATCGCCTCCTTTAATCCGGGCGTGAAGCTGCCGAACCTGCCGATCACGGTGGTGCACCGCTCCGACGGCTCGGGCACGACCTTCCTCTTCACGAGCTATCTCTCGCTGAAAGCGGCGCATTGGGCCGACGGCCCAGGGGCGAGCGATTCGGTGAACTGGCCCGTCGGCATCGGCGGCAAGGGCAACGACGGCGTCGCCGCCTTCGTCAAACAGACGCCAGGGGCCATCGGCTACGTCGAATACGCCTACGCCAAGCAGAACCACATGATCTACGCCCAGATGCAGAACAAGGCGGGCAAGTTCGTCGAACCGACCGCCGCGAACTTCGCCGCCGCGGCCGCGGGCGCCAAGTGGTCAACCGCGCCCGGCTTCTACTTGCTCCTCCTTGAGCAGCCCGGCGCGGACGCCTGGCCGATCACCGGGGCGACATTCATCCTGATGCACACCAAACAAACCAATCCCGAGACCGGTCACGACGTCCTGGCTTTCTTCGACTGGGCGTACAAGAACGGCAATCCGCAAGCCGAATCCCTCGACTATGTGCCCCTGCCCGAGAGCGTGAAAAATCTGGTCCGGGCGTCCTGGTCGAAGATCAAGGGTTCGAGCGGCGCGGCGGTCTACAAGTAAGAGCCACTTGGATTTGGGGAGGGCCGGCGTCGCGTCGACCTCCCCGCCTTGTTTGAAAACCCTCGCACGGAATCTCGAGCGTCCCATGACCATCGCCGACATCGCAACGGCGGAACGCGAGGCCGTCTCGCCCTCGCGGACAGGACGGGTCAAGCCTCGAGGCTCGGGGCTCGAACCTGTCTTCGAGGGACTCTGCTTTGGCGCGGCGACCGCTCTACTGGCGTCGCTCGGCGGCGTTCTTATTTCCCTGGTGATCGGCGGCTGGCCGGCGCTGGCCAAGTTCGGCTTTGGCTTTCTGACCAACGTCACCTGGGATCCGGTCAAGGAGGTCTATGGCGCGGCGGGGCCGATCGTCGGCACGCTGATCACCTCGGCCCTGGCCTTGCTGTTTTCCCTCCCCATCGCCGGCGGCGTCGCCTTTTTCCTGGTGGAGATGTGTCCGACGATCCTGCGACGGCCCATCGGGACGGCGGTCGAGTTGCTGGCCGGCATTCCATCCATCGTCTACGGCATGTGGGGACTTTTCGTCTTCGCGCCGTTCTTCGCGGCCAAGGTCGAGACCCCTCTGATGAGCGGCGCGCCGGCCGGCAGCGTCTGGGAAAAGCTCTTTTCCGGCATCCCCAACGGATCGGGCATTCTCGCCGCCTCGATCATCCTGGCGATCATGATCCTGCCGTTCATGGCCGCGACCTTGCGTGAACTCCTTTTGACGGTGCCGGCCCAGGTTCGCGAGAGCGCCTATGGCCTGGGCGCCACCACCCGCGAAGTCGCCTGGAACGTCACCCTGCCCTACGTTCGCCGGGGCGCGATCGGCGCGGTGATGCTGGGTCTCGGGCGCGCGCTGGGCGAGACGATGGCGGTGACCTTCATCATCGGCAATTCCCACGGCTTCCCCCATGGCCTGTTCGACGCCGGATCGACCATCGCCTCGACCATCGCCAACGAATTCAACGAGGCGAGCGGCATGCAATCCGCCGCGCTGATCGCGCTGGGCCTCGTGCTCTTCGTGATCACCTTTGCCGTGCTGGCGCTCGCGCGCCTGCTGCTGCGCGAACAGGCTAAGCATTGATGGCGATCTCGGCCGCCAAGATCCGGGTCCGCCAGGCGACAAACGTCGTCTTCATCGGCTTCTGTTTCGCCGTCACCGCGATCGCCCTGATCGCCCTGACGCTGATCCTCTGGTCGCTCGTCAGCCAGGGCGTGCAGGGCCTGAACCTAAAGGTGTTCACCATGGACACGCCCGCGGCGGGTTCGCCGGGCGGGCTGCGCAACGCGATCATTGGATCGATCCTGATGTCCGGTCTGGGGATGGTGCTCGCCATCTTCATCGGTCTCTTCGCCGGGACATGGCTCGCGGAATACGCGGGGACCAGCCGCTATGGCTCGGTGGTCCGCTTCCTCAACGATGTTCTGCTCTCGGCCCCGTCGATCCTGATCGGGTTGTTTGTCTATTATATCCTGGTCAGGCCCTTCGGCTCCTTCTCGGGGTACGCCGGCGCCGTGGCGCTGGCCCTGCTCGCCGCGCCCGTCATCACGCGCACGACCGAGGATGTGCTGAAGCTGCAGCCGATCGCCCTGCGCGAATCCGGCGTCGCCTTGGGCGCGCCGGTCTGGCACGTCATCCGTCAAATCCTTTGGCGTGGCTCCACAAGCGGCCTCCTTACCGGCGCCCTGCTCGCCTTCGCCCGGATCAGCGGCGAGACGGCGCCCCTGCTCTTCACCGCGCTGGGCAACCAGTTCATGGACTGGAAGCACATGCTGGTCGCCATGAACCACCCGATGGCCAGTCTGCCGGTGGTGATCTTCAACGACGCCCTGACGCCCTATCCCGATCTTAACAGACTCGCCTGGGCCGGCGCCCTTCTCATCGCCGCCTCCGTCCTCGGGGTCACCATCATCGCCCGCGCGGTATCGAAGGAGCAGAAACGCTCATGAGCGACGTCGTCACTATGAGCGAAGCGCCGGTCGCCGTGGGCGCCGCCTCCATCGCGACGCTCGAGCCCGCGTCCGTGCGCATCGATGTCAGGAATCTCGATTTCTACTACGGCAAGACTCATGCCCTGAAGGGCGTATCCATCCCGTTCAAGGAGAAGGCGGTAACCGCGCTCATCGGTCCTTCCGGCTGCGGCAAGTCGACCCTGCTGCGCACCCTGAACCGGATGTACGCCCTTTATCCGGGTCAGCGCGCCACCGGGGCCATCATGATGGACGGCCAGGACATCCTGACCTCGAAAGAAGACATCTCGATGCTCCGCGCCCGCATCGGCATGGTGTTCCAGAAGCCGACACCCTTCCCGATGTCGATCCATGACAACGTCGCCTTCGGCGTGAAACTATACGAGACCCTTGGCAAGGCCGACATGGCCGACCGGGTCGAGGACTCGCTAAAGCGCGCGGCCCTATGGGACGAGGTCAAGGACAAGCTGAACACCTCGGGGCTCGGCCTGTCCGGCGGCCAGCAGCAGCGTCTTTGCGTGGCCCGCTGCATCGCGGTGCGCCCGGAGGTTCTGTTGCTCGACGAGCCGACCTCGGCCCTCGACCCGATCTCCAGCGCCAAGCTGGAGGAGACGGTGACCCAACTCAAGAACGACTACACCATCATCATCGTCACCCATAACCTCGGTCAGGCGGCGCGGCTGTCGAACTACACGGGCTTCATGTACCTGGGCGAACTGGTCGAATTCGGCGAGACGGCCGGCATGTTCACCAAGCCGGTCACCAAGCGCGCTTCCGACTACATCACCGGCCGGTTCGGCTGAACGCGCGCCCCGGAGCCCCCGCCATGGAACACACGGTCAGAGCCTACGACGACGATCTGGACGCCATCACCGCCGAACTCGCCCGCATGGGCGGTCTGGCGGAAGCGGCGGTGGCTGACGGGGTGCGGGCCATCGCCCGACGCGACGTCGCCATCGCCGAGAGCGTGATCGCCCGGGACGCCAAGCTGGACGGCCTGGAGATGGAGATCGAGCGCAAGGCCATACGCCTCATCGCCTTGCGCCAACCCGTGGCCGACGATCTGCGCCGCACCGTCGCGTCGATGAAGATCGCGAGCAATCTCGAGCGCTGCGGCGACCTGGCCAAGAACATCGCCAAGCGGGCCATGGTGCTCGCCGAATCGGAGCCGGTGACGCCCCTGACCAGCTCGATCGAGCGCATGGGCGAACTGGTCACCACGCGCTTGAAGGACGTGCTGGACGCCCTCGCCGCCCGCGAAGTCGAAGGCGCGATCGAGGTCTGGAGCCACGACCACGAGATCGACGAACACTATGACGCGATCTTCCGCGAGCTCCTGACCTACATGATGGGAGATCCCCGGACGATCGGCGCCTGCGCGCACCTGCTTTTCGTCGCCAAGAACCTGGAGCGCATCGGCGATCACGCCACCAATATCGCCGAGATCCTGCACTATGAGATCACCGGGGTCGAACTCGCCGACGAGCGGCCGAAGACGGACTTTTTGACTCAGCCATGAAGCTAGACGCCACCGCGGCGCCGCGCCCCTTCATCCTCGTCGTGGAGGACGAGGAGGCGCTGTCCACGCTCCTGCAGTACAACCTGGACAAAGAAGGCTACGCGGTTCGCCTGTGCGCCGACGGCGAGGAAGCCCTTGTGATCATCGACGAGAAACAGCCCGATCTGGTGGTCCTGGACTGGATGCTGCCGACCGTTTCGGGGATCGAGGTCTGCCGGCGCCTCCGCCAGCGAAGCGCTACCCGCAATCTTCCGATCATCATGCTCACGGCGCGCGGCGAGGAGACGGACCGCATTCGCGGCCTGGACACCGGCGCGGACGACTATGTCGTCAAGCCGTTCTCGATGACGGAGCTCTGCGCACGGGTGCGCGCGGTGCTGCGCCGGATTCGCCCGGGCCTCGCGGAGGACCGCGTGCGCCAGGGCGACATCGTCATCGACCGGGTCGCCCACCGCGTGAAGCGTGGGGGCGAGGACATCCACCTTGGGCCCACCGAGTTCCGCCTGTTGGACCATTTCATGCAGTACCCGGGCCGGGTGTTCACCCGCGAGCAACTGCTCAACGCGGTCTGGGGTTCGGACGTCTACGTCGAGACGCGCACTGTCGACGTCCACATTGGCCGCCTGCGCCGGGCGCTCGGGCATTCTCCGGCGGGCGACCCGATTCGCACCGTAAGATCGGCGGGCTACTCGCTGGACGTGTGAGGAAGCCTTACCTCCACCGGTCTCAAGTAGATCCGAGAGAGGGGGGCGAAAAGCTTCCTTACGAAGATTTCACGCATCGCAGCGCATCCGTTGAGGCGCGTCCAAGCCTCTTCCCTAGCGAAGGACGGGCGCACCGCCTGTCGCGCGAAACATTCGAGGCACGATCATGCACGATTTCTTTGGCTTCCTGATGGGCGCTTTTTTCTGGCTGTTCCTGGGCGCGGTCATTCTTGTTCCGATCTATCTGCGCCACAAGGATCGCGAGCGGATGCATGAAACCCTGCGTGTCGCGTATGAGAAGGGTCAGCCGGTGCCGCCGGAGTTGATCGAGGCATTGCAGAACCACACGCCGGTAAGCGCGATGAGCACCCCCGAACGCGACCTGCGGCGCGCCGTGGTCTTGATCGCCATTGGCCTTGGGTTCGTCGGACTGGGTTATGGCCTTTGGTACGGTCTCATGAGCGTCGATGATCAGGCCGCCTATATCTCCGGAGGTTCGACCGCCGGCGTCGGCGCCATCCCCGGCCTGATCGGGTTGGCCTATCTCGTACTCTGGGCGACCCGCCGCAAAACGCGCACGGCCTGAGCGCGAGCCCGGGGTGGGAGGGTTGCAAGATGGCTGATCCGGCCATCGTCGTGGCTTCGGCCCACGATCTGGACCTTGCGGCGCTCGCCGCGGCGGGCGACCGCCCCGCGTTCGGAGAACTGGTCCGCCGGCACGGCTCCTCCGTCCGGAGCCTGCTGCGGCGAATGGGCGCCGAGGCCGCGCTGGCCGACGATCTGGCTCAGGACGCCTTTCTCGCCGCGTTCGAACAGATCGCGGAGTTTCGCGGCGAGGGCACCTTCGTCGCCTGGGTTCGCCGCATCGCCGCCCGGCTCTATCTGAGACGATGGAAGCGCGACAAGCGCATCGACCTGACGGCGGAGACCCCGGAGCCCCTCGATTCCGGACCCGCCGCGAGCCCAGGCGACCGGATCGATCTCGATGGAGCGCTGAGCCGGCTGACCGGGGTTGAACGTCTCTGCGTTTCGCTCTGCTATGGCGCGGGGCTTTCGCACGCCGAGGCGGCGAGCGCCTTGAATCTGCCTCTGGGAACAGTCAAATCCCATGTCAAACGTGGTTTGGACAAACTTCGCGCACACCTCGCCCCGCGAGTCCCGGTGGAGGCCGGCATCCATGGCTGAGCGCATTTTCGAGAGCGACCTGGAAGCTTGGTTCGCCGACGCGCCGCCGTTGCCGGATTCCAGGCTGTTCGCGGCGCGGGTCACCCGCCGGCTGGATCGCGCCTGGACGCTCCGGCGTGTGGTCATCGGCGGCCTCGGCCTGATCGGCGGCGTCATCGGCGGCGCGCAGATGTTGAGCTCGGGCCTCTTCGGCGGCCTGGCGAGGGTTCAGGCCCAATCGACCGCCGTGACCTCGGTCCTGGCTGGCCACTTGGAAAATTCGCCCCTCGCCCGATCGCCGATGGTGCACGACACCTTGGCTGGCCTCGGCGCGGGCGGTTCGGAAACGCTGTTGATGTCCGCCGCCCTCGCCCTCCTGGCTGTCGGCCTTCTGGTCACGCGGGCGATCCGCGAGATCTGATGTCCGTTCACGCCGCCACCGACGCGCCGCGCCTCACCGCGCGCAAGATAGCCGCGTGCAAGGGCCGTTCGCCGATCGTCTGTCTGACGGCCTACACCGCGCCCATGGCCGAGATCCTCGACGAGGTCTGCGATATCCTCCTCGTCGGCGATTCCGTGGGCATGGTGTTGCACGGCCTGCCCAACACCATCGGCGTCACGATGGAGATGATGATTCTCCACGGCCAGGCGGTGATGCGCGGGAGCCGCCGCGCCCTGGTGGTCGTCGACATGCCCTTCGGCTCATACGAGGCGGCGCCGCAGGAGGCCTACGCCAACGCGGTGCGGATGCTCAAGGAGACCGGCGCCCAGGCCGTGAAGTTGGAAAGCGGGCGGCACGTCGCCGAAACCATCGCCTACCTCACCCGGCGCGGCGTGCCCGTCATGGGCCACGTCGGTTTGAAGCCTCAAGCGGTGTTGGCCGAGGGCGGTTTTCGCGCCAGGGGAAGCAAGTCCGGGGAAGCCGACTGTATCCTCGCCGAAGCCCTGGCGGCGGCCAAGGCCGGCGCCTTCGCCCTGGTGATCGAGGGCGTGGCGGAGGAACTGGCGGCGCGGATAACCGCCGAGGTCTCGATCCCCACCATCGGCATCGGCGCCGGGACCGGTTGCGACGGCCAGATCCTGGTGACCGAGGACATGCTCGGGCTTTTTGATTGGACCCCCAAGTTCGTGCGCCGCTATGGCGCGCTACGCGAGGAGATCGCGCGCGCCGTGCGAGACTATGCGAGCGACGTGCGGGAGGGCGCCTTCCCCGCTGCCGCCGAGACCTATTTCGCGAAGGTCTGAAAACTACACTCAGATCTCCCTCCCCTTTCGGGGAAGGGTCGAGACGAAGCGGCACTAGGTCCGGGGTCGGGCGCCGCGCGATCTTTCCGAAAAAACGCCCCGCCCCGCTCGCTTCGTGAATCGCCCTATCTCTACTGCTTTTCGCCCCCCGCCATCTCCGCCAGGACGCTGTTGATGCGGCTTATCTCCTCGGGCGTGGGTTGGTTCTTGGCGAAGCGCGCGTTGCTGATGACCTTGCCGGTGCGCGCATCGACAACCGTGTAGGTCTCGCTGCCGGGCGCGGCGGGCGGGATGGTTCCGTTGGCGGCGCGGTAAGCCTGGATCGCCTGGGGGGACGGGCCGATCATGGAGACGCGAAGCTCGCCGCCGCCATAGCGTCCGCGATAGCTCTGCGGCTGACCGAGCGGTCCCGGATAGCGATAGAAGATCTGCGCGCCGAACTGGCGGATCTTCACCATCTCCGGACCCCAGCGGGGAAAGACATAGTCGGCGTGATAGTGGGTCGAAAGGCCGGTGGGGCTCATGACGTAGCCGTTCAGCGCGCGCTCTGCGACCGCCTTGGCCCGGCTCCAGAACGGCTCGATGGGCGGCCGCATGCGTGAGCCGTCGCAGGTGAAGGAAAATTGACAGCCGGTGATCTGGCTGGACCCTTGGAACACCACCCCGCAGATCGATTTTGGAAAGGCCGGGTGCCGGACGCGATTGATGACCGTCTGGGCGACCGCCTCCTGGCCGACCGTCGGCTCCAACGCTGCTTCATAGTAGACCGCTTGAGTGAGGCAGAGCAGGGCCCGGGTCTTTTCCGCCGACGAGGCCTTGAGCACGAAGGGCGCCGCGGCGACCTGGCCGTCGGATGACGGCAGGAACGCATTCATCCGCTGCGCTTCCTCGAACGTGAGCGAGCCCAGTCCAAGGTCCGGCGGAGCGGAGAGATCGAGGTCAGCCCAGCCCTCGGGGCGCTCCTCGATCGCCGAGGGCGTCCGAGCCTCGAAGCGCCGCGCGGTCTCCGCGGCCCCCGCGCCCATGCCTTGCTCGACAGCGATCTGAGAGGACAGGGGAAAACCAGCTCTCGCCGCCGCCCTTTCCGTGTCGGCCGGGACCACCGGTTTGTCCGACCCGCCGACGCATCCGGCCATCGACAGAACCGCCGCCATCACGATTAGATGACATATCGATGAATCCCCCTTTCGCATCGTCCGCGCGAGGCGTATATGCGTCCTGGGACTTATGCTCACTTTTAGCATAAGCCCTCCCGGACAAGGTGGCCGAAGGGAACTCGGCGCCCTCGATCGGTCCAGGAAATGCTCACTTTGAGCAAAAGGGCGGCGACATGGCTGACGGCTCTTTTCCTTTCACGACCGAGGTCGACGCCGCCACCACGGCGCTGTGGTCCAAGATCGGCGCTCACGTCACCCCCATCGAATGGCGTCTCCAGGCCCCGCTGATCGCGGAGATCAACCGGCTCAAGCGCGAGAAGAACGCGGTGATCCTGGCCCATAACTACATGACTCCGGAGATTTTTCACGGCGTCGGCGATTTCGTCGGCGACAGCCTGGGTCTGGCGCGCGAAGCGGCGCGGTGCGACGCGCGGGTCATCGTGCAAGCCGGCGTCCATTTCATGGCGGAGACCTCCAAGGTGCTGTCGCCGGAAAAGACGGTGCTGATCCCCAGTCTGGAAGCCGGTTGCTCCCTCGCCGCCTCGATCACGGCGGCGGACGTGCGGCTGATCAAGCAACGGTATCCCGGTCTGCCTGTCGTCACCTACGTCAATACCACCGCGGCCGTGAAGGCGGAGACCGATATCTGCTGCACCAGCGCCAACGCCGTCCAGGTGGTGGAGGCCGTCGCCGCCGAGTGGGGCGTCGATCGCGTGATCCTGTTGCCCGACGAATTCCTCGCCCGGAATGTCGCCCGGCAGACCGGCATCAAGATCATCGCCTGGCAGGGCCGCTGCGAGGTCCACGAGCGCTTCACCGCCGCCGACATCGCCGAGATCCGCGAAGCCTGGCCGAACGCGGAGATCCTCGCTCACCCCGAATGCCCGACCGAGGTGCTGGAGGCGTCCGACTTCGCCGGCTCGACCGCAGCGATGACCGATTATGTGATGACCCGCAAGCCGCGCCAGGTGGTCCTGATCACCGAATGCTCCATGGCCGACAACGTCGCCTGCGACGCGCCGGACACCGAGTTCGTGCGGCCGTGCAACCTGTGCCCGCACATGAAACGGATCACGCTGGAGGGCATTCACGACGCCCTGCTGCACGGTCGTTTCGAAGTCATCGTCGATCCCGCCATCACCGGTCGCGCGCGGCTGGCCGTGCAGCGCATGATCGACCTGCCGCCCCCCGCCGTGGCCGCGCGCTACGACCTGGTCAAGGCGCGCCACCACGTCGATGTCGAGCTGATCTGATGGACCATCCCCGCGAGACCTTCGATGGCGTGGTGGTGGTCGGGGCGGGCCTCGCCGGCCTGAGCGCTGCCTTGGCCACGGTGCCAAGACGAGTGTTGGTCCTGAGCGCCGCGCCGATCGGCGACGGCTGCGCCTCATCCTGGGCGCAGGGCGGCATGGCGGCGGCGCTTCGAGCCGGCGATACGCCCGAGCTTCACGCCGCCGACACCCTCGCCGCCGGCGATGGCCTGTGCGACCCCGCCGCCGTCGATATCCTCACCCGTGAGGCCCCCGACGCCGTGCGCCGCCTCGCCGAGCTGGGCGCGCCGTTCGACCGCGCCGACGACGGGGCCTTTGTCCAGGGTCTCGAAGCCGCCCACTCCCGCGCCCGCGTCGCCAAGGTCGGCGGCGACGGCGCGGGGCTGGCGATCATGAAGGCGGTCATCGCCGCCGTCCGCGCCGCGCCGCGCATCGAGGTGCGCGAAGGCGTGCGGGTAAAGTCGCTGCTTCAAGACGATAGCGGCAGGGTCTGCGGCGTCGTCGCCGAACAGGGCGGCGCGATCCGCGAGATCGTCGCTCCGGCCACCCTGCTCGCCACGGGCGGCGTTGGCGGCCTCTACGCCGTCACCACCAATCCGGCGGCGGCGCGCGGCGAAGGTCTCGCCATGGCCGCTCTCGCGGGCGCGCGGATCGACGGCGCCGAGTTCGTCCAGTTCCATCCAACCGCCATCGACATCGCCGCCGACCCGGCGCCGCTCGCCACCGAAGCCCTGCGCGGCGACGGCGCGACGCTGGTCGGGCGAAACGGCAAGCCGTTCATGCGGCGCTACGACGCCGCCGGCGATCTCGCCCCGCGCGACGTGGTCGCCAGAGCCATCGCCGCCGAACTGCGCGCCGGTCGCGGCGCCTTCCTCGATGCCCGCGCGGCGATCGGAGAGGACTTCCCGGAGCATTTCCCGGCCGTCTTCGCCCTGTGCATGGCCGCCGGCATCGACCCGCGCCGCCAGCCGATCGCGGTCCGACCCGCCGCGCACTATCACATGGGCGGCGTCGCCACGGATGCGCATGGCGCGACATCGCTGCCCGGCCTCTACGCGGCGGGCGAGGTCGCCTCCACCGGCGTCCACGGCGCCAACCGGCTTGCCTCGAACTCCCTGGTCGAAGCGGCGGTGTTCGGCAAGCGCGCGGGGGAGGCGGCGGCGAAGGAGCGCGCGATCCCGACCGGTCCGTTGACCGCGACGCCGTTCAACGAGACCGACGAAACCGCCACGGCGAACCTGCGCACTCTGATGATGGATCAGGTCGGCGTCGTCCGCGACGGCGCAGGCCTCGAGCACGCGGCCCAGATAATTCGCGACATGGCCGCGACGTCCGGCGCCAGCCTGCCGCTGGTCACCGCGGGCTTGATCGTCGAAGCCGCGCTGGCCCGGCGGGAAAGTGTCGGCGGCCACTATCGCCTCGACGCCCGCGCCGCCGCCCGCGCGGCCTGATGGACCGACTACCCGACGTCCTGATCGAGCCGATCGTCCGCGCCGCCCTGGCGGAGGACCTCGGCGGAGCCGGCGACATAACCTCCGCCGCGTGCATCGACGCCGACGCAACCCTGTCCGTCGCCTTCGCAAGCCGCCAGCCGGGCGCGATCGCCGGCCTGGATTGCGCGCGCCTCGCCTTCGCGGCGCTCGACCCGGACGCGACGTTCGAGGCGGTGCTGGCGGACGGTGATCGTGTCGAGCCCGGTTCAGTCCTGGCCAGCGTCAACGGCAATGCGCGGTCGATCCTGTCCGCCGAACGCGTCGCCCTAAACCTGCTCGGCCGCCTGTCCGGCGTCGCCTCGCTGACGGCGACCTATGTCGAACACATCACCCACACCCGCGCCAGGATCATCGACACGCGCAAGACAACGCCCGGCCTGCGCATGCTGGAGAAGTACGCCGTGCGCTGCGGCGGCGGGGCCAACCATCGCTTCGGCCTCGACGACGCGGTCCTGATCAAGGACAACCACGTCGCGGCCTGCGGCGGTGTCGGCGAGGCGGTGCGCCGCGCCCGCGCCCACGTCGGCCACATGGTCAAGATTGAAGTCGAAGTCGACACGCTCGCGCAGCTCCACGAAGCGTTGGCTGAACGGCCGGACATCGTCATGCTCGACAACTTCAGCCTGGAGGATCTGCACGAAGCCGTCCGCCTCGCCGACCATCGCGTGGTTCTCGAAGCCTCAGGCGGCGTCAACCTGCGCACCGTCCGCGCCATCGCCGAAACCGGCGTGGATCTCATCAGCGTCGGCGCCCTGACCCATTCCGCGCCGGTGCTGGATATCGGGTTGGACGTGGTCTGACCTTGGAGCGCCCGCGCTCCGAAAAGGCTACATCGCCGCCGCGACCCGTTCCGCGACTTCCCGCCGCCCGGCCGCTCCGCGTTTCATCAACGCCAGAGCGCGCTCCAAAACCTCAGGGGGCGCCGTCTCCGGCCGGCCCGCGTCGAAGGGCGGGGCAGGGGCGTATTCGAGATAGAGCTGGATCAGCTCGGCGGTCTCGCGACCCGCGATCTCCTCGGCGAGGGTCAGGGCGAAATCGATACCCGCCGTGACGCCGCCGCCAGTGAAGACGTTGCCGTCTCTCACCACCCGCGCGTCGTCCGGAATTGCGCCGAACAGAGGCAGAAGGTCGCGTGAAGCCCAGTGACAGGCGGCGCGCTTGCCCCGCAAAAGCCCGGCCGCGCCCAGGATCAGGGAACCGGTGCAGACCGAGGTGACGTAGCGCGCGCCCGCCGCGAGACGTTTGATCTGCGCCATATAGGCCGCGTCCTCCATCGCCGCCGTCGTGCCGAAACCGCCCGGCACGCAGAGAACGTCACAGGCGGCCACGTCTTCGAGCCGGGTCAGGTTGGCGAAGGTCAGGCCATCGGCGCCGATCGGCAGGCCGGCCTCGCTCGCCGCGAGGATCTTCACGTCGGGCAGCCGCGAGAAGACCTGGTGGGGCCCGGTGAAGTCGAGGTGGGTAACGCCGGGATAGAGGGCGAAGACGATGGTGAGCGCTGGTGAGGTCATGCGATGGCTTCCAGGAATTCGACGGAAAGCGACAATCTGCGCTGGCGCGTTCCTGTCTCAAATGCCATTGTTCCGGCGTTTCCAGCCATGACCCGCCGCATCGCCTTCATCCTTTTTCCGGGCTTCCAGATCATCGACGCCGCCGGGCCAATCGGCGCGTTCGAGATCGCGGCGCGTTTCAGCCCGGGCGCCTACAGCCTCGATTTTCGCGCGCCGGAGCCTGGGGAAATCGAAAGTTCATCCGGCGCGAGAATGATCGCCGGACCGCTCGGCGCCGTGGACGGGGTGGATACTGTGATCGTGGTGGGCGGCGAGGGTTCGCGCACCGCCATGCTGGACGAGAGGTTGACCGCGTTTGTCCGCCGCGCCGCGGCTTGCCGGCGGATCGCCAGCGTGTGCACCGGGGCCTATGTCCTGGCGGCCGCCGGCCTCCTCGATGGTCGCCGCGCGACGACGCACTGGCGCAACGCCCCTGCGTTCGCGGCGCGATTTCCAAATGTGAAGGTGGATGCCGATCGTATCTGGGTGCGCGATGGCGACATCTGGACCTCGGCCGGCATCACCGCCGGCATCGACCTCGCCCTGGCCCTGATCGGGGACGATCTCGGCGAGGCCATCGCTTTGCGCACGGCGCAGCAGCTCGTCGTCTATCACCGCAGGCCAGGCGGCCAGTCGCAGTTCTCCGCCCTGTTGCAGCTCGATTCGGGCGCGCCGCGCTTCGCGGCCCTCCTCGAATGGGCGCGCGAGAATCTGGCGGAGCCGCTCACCGTCGAACATCTCGCCGAACGCGTGGCGATGAGTCCGCGCAACTTCTCGCGCGCCTTCGGCAAGGCGACCGGCGTCACGCCGGCCAAGGCGGTCGAACGCCTGCGCCTGGAGGCGGCGCGGGAATGCGTCGAGGCCTCGTCGCGCGACCTTGATCATATCGCGAGACTCACGGGATTCGCCGATCCGGAGCGGATGCGCCGCGCCTTTATCCGGGCGTTCGGTCTGCCGCCGCAGGCGTTGCGCCGGATGGCGCGGGCCGCCTAGCGGACGTGCAGGGTCGGCGACGTGTCGGTGTTGGCGGCGACGACTTCGGTGACCACGGCGACGGCGTCATGGGCGACCGCCGTGGCCGAAACCGCCTCCGCCGGCGCCTCGGCGGCTTGAGCGGCGAAGCGCGGCAGGCGCGTCGGCCTGGACGCGGAAGCCGCTCTAACCTCGCCCGGCGTGAAGAAGACGTGGCTGCCGATCCGCGCGATGGCGCCGAAGCGGCCCTCGCCCAGGGGCGCGACATGGAAACTCACCGCTTCGCCGACGGCTCGCATCACGTGGCCGGAGAGAGCGTTCGACGCCACCTGCCGCGCCCGCGTCCACGCCGCCGGCTCGAGCGGCCGATGCATGGCGCCATTGCAGACGAAGCTGAACTGGCAGCCGTGATCCTGGACGCCCTGGAAGACGACGCCACAAACGTTCGCCGGATAGTTCGGCCGATGAGTGCGGTTAAGCACGACCTGAGCCACGGCCGCCTGGCCCTCGGCGCTCTCGCCCCGGGCCTCGTAGTAGACCGCCTTGGCAAGGCAATTGAGGTCCGCGGGCCGCGCGACCGGGAGCGGCGCGGACGTCGGCGCGGTCGAGACGATGACCATGGGCGAAGCCCTCGGAACCGCATCCGTCGCCACGGTCGGCGGCTTGGGCAGGGCGAGGAAGGCGCCAGCGCCGCATATTGCGCCGATGGTCGCCACGGAAACGGCGAGGCGAACGGGCGCGCGCGCGAGATCGCGCGGCTGGAATGGGAAAAACAACGAGAAAACGTGCCTTTGCTACAAGGGCCAATGCGCCCCCTTTAAACAGCGCGGCGGCCCCCCGGATCATCGATCCATGGCGGGCAGCGGCGCGGGTCCAGCCTGTACACGTCGGCCGGACAAAGAGCTTTATAGGCCGATGCTGCACTGCACGCAAGCAAAATCAAACACGCGCTGGGCCAATCCGCGTATAAAGAAAAAATGCACGACGAATAGACGATCAATACTGTGGTTATAGACCGCGTTTCCGTTCTTTTCAGTTCATCGCATCCCGGAGGCAGCTCTGCGGTTCATGTCTTTCAGGATTTCGCGCGCGGCGTTACGCCCGGGCGCTCCGGTGACACCACCGCCGGGGTGGGTCCCCGCGCCGCACATATAGAGGCCCGGAATGGGGGTCCGGTAGTCGCCATGACCGAGGACCGGCCGCGCGGAGAACAGTTGATCCAGCTCCAGCTTGCCGTGAAAGATGTCGCCGCCGACGAGGCCGAAGGTGCGCTCCAGATCGAGCGGCGTCAGGGCGCGGCGACCGAGGACCGAGGCCTTGAAGCCTGGCGCGAAGGCATCGACGGTCGCGATCATCAGATCGGCCACCTCGTCGCGATGATCGTCCCACGAGCGAGCGTCGGACAAAGCCGGCGCGACGTGCTGGCAGAACAGGCTGGCGACGTGCCGTCCCGGCGGGGCGAGCGTATCGTCGAGCGTGGATGGTATCAGCATCTCCACGATCGGCGCCTTGGACCAGCCAGAGGCCCGCGCGTCGGCATAGGCGCGCTCCATGTAGCCGAGGCTGGGCGCCATGATGATTCCGGCGGTCATGTGCTCGCCCGGTTCCGGCAGGCAGGCGAACCGCGGCAGTTCGGAAAGCGCGACATTCATCCGAAAGGTGCCGGATCCGCTGCGATGCCGCGCGATCCGCTCGTTGAAATCGGCCGGCAGCCGTGACGGATCGAGCAGGGTCTGGAACAGCAGCTTGGGGTGCAGGTTGGAGACGACCACCTTGGCCCGCCGCGCCACGCCATCCGTCGTGACGGCCCCGACCGCCCGGCCTTTTTCGACGAGGACCTCACTCACCGCCGCCTCGGTGACAATCTCGACCCCGAGCTCCGCGCAGGCGGCGGCCATGGCCTGGGTGATCGCGCCCATGCCGCCGATGGCGTGGCCCCAGGCGCCCTTCTTGCCGTTCACCTCGCCAAAGACGTGATGCAGCAACACATAGGCCGATCCCGGCGTGTAGGGACTGGCGTAGTTGCCGACGACGCCGTCGAAGCCCAGCACCGCCTTGATCGGCTCGCTCTCGAACCAGCCGTCCAGCCAGTCCCCCGCCGATTGCGAGAAAAGCGCGAGCAGATCCCGTCGGCCGGTTTCGTCCAGCCGCGCCAGCCGCCGCGCGAGGCCCGCGCCCTTGAGCATCTCCGGCAGCGCGGCGAGGAAACCGGTCGCCGAGACATTGGGCGGTGTTTCCAGAACGAGCGCGCGCAGGACATCGGCGATGGCCTCCAGCCGGGTCGCGTAATCGCCGAGCCGCTCGGCGTCGCGCGTGGAGAACTTCGCCACTTCGGCATGGGTCCGGCCGCCGCCGGTGAGAAGGTATTCGCGATCGTTCAGCGGCAGGAAATTGGCGATCTTGCGCTCAACCACATGCAGACCATGGCGCGCGAGGTCCATTTCCGCGATCACGCGGGGGTTGAGCAGGCTGACGGTGTAGCTGGCGGTGGAGTTGCGGAAGCCGGGATGGAATTCCTCGGTCACCGCCGCGCCGCCGACGACGCCGCGCCGCTCCAGCACCGTCACCTTCAAGCCCGCGCGGGCGAGGTAGAAGGCGCAGACAAGGCCGTTGTGGCCGCCGCCGACGATGAGCGCGTCAGACATGGAAACTCCGTGATGCGCCTGCTAACGGCTCGGCGAAACCCGTGGAGATAGCCGATGCCCATCCGCCGCGCGATCCTGGCCGCCATGGTCTCGCTGTTTTTCGCCAATAGCGCCCGCGCCGGCCCCACTCCGGTGACCGTCTTCGCGGCGGCTTCGCTGAAGAACGCGCTGGACGATGTGGCCCACGCCTACACGGCCGCAACGGGAGGCGAGGTCAAGGTCTCCTACGCCGCGTCCTCGGCCATCGCCCGCCAGATCGAGAGCGGCGCGCCCGCCGACATCTTCATCTCCGCCGACGCCGATTGGATGGACGAACTGGCGAAAAAGAACCTCATCGTCACTTCGAGCAGACGAGACCTTCTCACCAACCATCTCGCCCTCGT
Source organism: Caulobacterales bacterium (assembly GCA_038231315.1). Lineage (GTDB taxonomy): Bacteria > Pseudomonadota > Alphaproteobacteria > Caulobacterales > Caulobacteraceae > Acaudatibacter. The sequence goes on along the minus strand of JBBRLN010000001.1, from coordinate 404,918 downwards.
GGCGCCGACGGATTCGAAGCTGAAGCTTCCGATCCGCAAGGGCATGCCCATCGCCGCCGCCCTCGGCGCGGACGGCCGCCTCGCCATCGCCGGAGCCGATGTCCCCGCCGGTCGCTACGGTCAGGCCGCGCTGGAGAGACTCGGTGTCTGGCCGAGCGTGAAAGACCATCTCGCCCGCGCCGAAAACGTGCGCGCCGCCCTCGCCTACGTCGCGCGCGGCGAGACGCCGCTGGGGATCGTCTACGACACCGACGCCAGGATCGAGCCGAAGGTCAGGATCGTCAGCCTGTTCCCCGACTCCAGCCACCCGAGGATCGTCTATCCCGCCGCGCGGGTCGTCGGCGCGAAGTCTGGCGCGGCGTTCCTGAAATATCTAGAGGGGCCGAGCGCGGCGGCGGTATTCCGCCAGTACGGCTTCGCCGCCCCCTCGCGATAGACAGGCGTCTCTCTGTCGGCGGCCCGGCCGCGCGCCAAGCCTCCGACCCGAGAGAGCCGACCACTGAAATTAGGCGACGGGCAAGGCTGTTGACAGGTACCGTAAGTATGGACTAACGGTAAGTCATGACTAACGCACTCGCGTCGGCAGACAGCTTTTCCGCTCTTGGCGACCCCACGCGGCGGACGATTCTGGAGCGGCTGTCGAAACAACCCTCGGCCGTGGGCGACCTCGCGCGGGGCCTTCCCGTCTCCCGCCCCGCCGTCTCGCAACACCTCCGCGTGCTCAAGGAGGCCGGTCTGGTGACTGAAATCTCCGAGGGGACACGGCGCATCTATCGCCTCGATCCGCGCGGTATCGCCGCCATGCGGGACTGGCTGGATGCGCACTGGGCCAGCGCCCTCGCGGGGTTCAGCGACGTCGTCGATCAACAGAAAGACAAGGAATCCAACGAATGACCATCCAGCCCATTGTCCGGACCGTGGAAGTAAAAACCCCGCCCGCCGAGGCCTTCGCGCTGTTCACCGCGCGCATGGGCGCGTGGTGGCCCATGGGGCGAGGGACCGGCAAGCAGCCCCTCGTCGATGTCGTGATGGAGCCGCGCGTGGGCGGCCGCTGGTTCGAGCGCGACAAGGACGGCGCGGAGACGCAATGGGGCGACGTTCTGGCTTGGGAACCGCCGCGCCGACTGCTGTTGGCCTGGCGGCTCGACAGCCAGTTCCACTATGATCCAAACTTCCAGACCGAGGTTGAGCTGACCTTCTCCGACGGACTCGATGGGGGCGCCGTGGTCACCCTCGAACACCGCGACCTGGAAAAGTTCGGCGCCGACGCCGAGCGGCTCGCCGCGTCCCTCGGCGGAGGCTGGGCTTCACGCCTCCAGGACTACAGCAACCGCGCCAATCAATCCTGACCAACGGAGATCTCATGACCGACTTCATCGTCCACGGCGTCCCCGGCAGCCCCTACGGCCGCGCCGTTCTCGCCGCGCTCGAGGAGAAGGGCGCGCGCTATCGTTTCGCTCCGGTCGCGCCGGGGACGTTCCAGTCCGAGCCGCACATCTCGCGCCACCCCTTCGGTAAGGTGCCCGTTCTGGAGCACGGCGAGTTCAAGCTCTACGAGACCCAGGCGATCCTGCGCTACATCGACCGCGTCCTGCCAACCCCGCCGCTCACGCCCAGCGATCCCCAACTCGCGGGCCGGATGGATCAGGCGATGAACGTCAACGACTGCTACCTCTTCAACGGCGTCGCCAACGTGATCGGCTTCCAGCGAATCGTCGGCCCTCGACTCATGGGGCTGGTCCCCGACGAGGCGGCGATCGCGGCGGTCATGCCCAGGGCCGACGTGGTGTTTCGGGAGCTGGAGAAACTGCTTGAAGGACAGGCGTATTTCGCGGGGCCGGCGGTCTCGCTCGCCGACCTGTTGCTGGCGCCGAACGTGGATTTCTTTGTCGAGACGCCGGAATGGGAGGTGCTGGGCGCCCCGCGCGGCGCCCTTGTCGGCTGGCTCGACCGCATGAACGCGCGGCCCAGCATGATAAAGACCACCTGGCCGCACGTCGCGGAGATGGCCCAGGCGGCGTGAGCGGTCTAGACGGAGGGGATGCTCAGCCTCCCCCTCGCCTTCCTCGGTCTCGCCGGCCTCGCCGCCGCCACGGCGGACTTTCCGGCCGTCCAACGGCCCGTGGCGGACATCGTCAGCCCGACCTGGGGCGACGCCGCCACCCGTGACGCGGCGGACGAGGCCGGGCAGATCGCGGCCCGGCTGGGCATCCGCTCGGGCATGAGCGTCGCCGACATCGGCGCGGGGGACGGCTATGACACCCTGAGATTGTCCAAGGTGGTCGGACCGACGGGCCTGGTCGTCGCCGAGGACGTCACCGCGTCCTATCTCGCGACGCTGCGCGGGACACTCGCCACGCGGCGTGTCCGCAATGTTCGCGTTGTGGCGGGCGATCCCGGTGATCCGAAACTGGCGCCCGGCTCGATCGACCGGGCGATCATGGTGCACATGTACCACGAGATCCGGCGGCCCTACGCCCTCCTCGCCCACCTCGCCCCGGCCTTCCGTCCAGGCGGACAATTGGGCATCGAGGAGCTGGACAGACCGACGCAGAACCACGGCACGCCGCCGAAACTCCTGACCTGTGAGCTCAACGCCGCCGGTTATCGCACGATCAGCCTCGCCCCCTTGAAAGGCGGCATCGGCTATTTCGCGATCTTCGCTCCGCCCCTGCGGCCGGTGGTCGTCGGCGCCCACGCCGCTTCGGCCTGCCGCGCCTAGTCAATCTCCGCCGATGACCGCCGCCGCCTCGTCTTCTCGCCTCGACGCCGGCGCCGCCGCGCCGGCCGTGGCGGCGATGCTGTGCGCGATGGTCTCGACGCAATTCGGCACCGCGTTCGCCAAAAGCCTCTTCCCGGCGGTCGGCGCGGCGGGAACGACGAGCCTGAGGGTAGCCATCGCGGCGATTTTCCTCACGGTCATATGGCGACCCTGGCGCAATCCGCCGACGCGGGAAGCGTGGCCGATACTGGCGGCCTATGGCGCGGCGCTCGGCCTGATGAATCTGACCTTCTACCTCGCCTTGCGCACGCTCCCGCTCGGCGTCGGCGTGGCGGTCGAGTTCGTCGGACCCTTGAGCGTCGCGATCCTGTCGTCCCGCCGTCCGTTGGATTTCCTTTGGGTTGGCCTGGCCGCGGCGGGCCTCGGCCTCTTGCTGCCGATCTGGCGACAATCCCACCCTCTCGATCCCGTCGGCCTCGCCTACATGCTCGCGGCGGGAGCGTGCTGGGCCGGCTACATCGTCTTCGGCCAAAGGGCCGGCAAGGCTAAGGGACGTTCGGCGACGGGAATAGGCATGCTGTTCGCCGCGGTCGTGGTGATCCCATTCGGCGTGGCGGGCGCCGGCTGGAAACTCTTCGCCCCCTCGGTCCTGGCTCCCGGACTGGCGGTCGGCCTGATGGCCAGCGTCGTTCCCTATAACCTGGAGATGTTCGCCCTCACCCGACTTCCGGTGCGAGCCTTCGGCACCCTGCTCAGCCTCGCCCCCGCCGTCGCCGCCGTGATGGGCTGGTTCGTCCTTCACGAGGCCCTGACCCCGGTGCAGTTCCTCGCCATAGCGGCCATCGTCGCCGCTTCCCTGGGAACGACACTCAACCTGGGGAGATCCGGCGCGGCGGGGAAGCCGCGTTTTCCGCGGAGACCGCGAAACCTTTCGGCCGCCGCGCGCGGAGACGCTCCCGAGGGTCGCGCTCGAACGCCGTTTGGGGAAGACGAGATCGCGCCATAAGCTTAACAGGAACGCGATGATCCGCCTTTTCGCCCTTCTAGCGGCTTTCGCCTTCGCGGCGCCCATCGCCGCCGCGCCGGTCGTCAGCCCGCACGCGACGACGCAGCTCGTCGCCGCGACCGCCAGCGCCGCGCCAGGCGCGACATTCCAGGTCGCCGTGGCGCAGACCTTCGACAAAGGCTGGCACAGCTACTGGCGCAATCCCGGAGACGCCGGAGAGGCGACGACGATCACCTGGACGCTCCCGTCCGGTTGGTCGGCGGGCCCGATCGCCTGGCCCGCGCCCAAGCGCCTGCCCGTCGGGCCCATCATGAACTATGGCTACGAAGGCGGCGTCATACTGCCGGTGACGCTTCGGGTTCCCGCCGACGCGCCGGTCGGCCAGACGGTCACGCTTTCCGCCGTGGTGCAGTTCCTGGTCTGCGCGGACGTCTGCGTGCCCGATCAAGCGACGGTGACCCTGCCAGTCGCGGTGACGGCGCGGCCCGGCGCGGCGGATCCGGCCTGGGGCGGGAAGATCGCCCAGACCCTCGCCTCCGAACCGAAATCCGGCGTGTTGACCGCAAGTTATCGGCGTCAAAAGAGCATGGTCATGCTCGCCGTGGTCGGCGCGCCGCTGGCGGGCGCGGCGGATCGCGACGTCTATTTCTATCCCTTTTCCGACAAGCTCATCGACCACGCCAAGCCCCAGACCATCGATCGGGGACGCGGTGGCTTGACCCTGGCCCTCATGCCGGTGGGCGAGCTCGCCAAGGGCGGCGATCTGCCCCCGTTGGAAGGCGTGCTGGTCGCCGACGGCAAGGCCTATGAGATTTCCGCCACCGACAGCCCGGCCCCCATGGAGGCCCATGGCCTGGGGCCGCCGCGGATCGCGAAGCCGGCCGGCGCAGGCGCGGGCTTGCCGAGCGCGATCGCCCTGGCCTTTCTCGGCGGGCTTATTCTCAATCTGATGCCCTGCGTCTTTCCGATACTTTCGATCAAGGCGGCGGCTTTGGCCGGGCACGGCGGCGAGGCGAAAGGGGTGCGGCTGCAGGCCCTCGCCTTTCTCGGCGGCGTCCTGGCGACCTTCATCGCTCTGGCCCTCGCCCTGATCGCGGCGCGGGCGGCCGGAGAGGCGGTGGGTTGGGGGTTCCAGCTTCAATCGCCGATCATTGTCGCGGCGCTGGCCCTGGTGATGCTGGGTTCGGCCCTGAACCTGTCCGGCGTGTTCGAGATCGGGACTTCGGTCCAAGGGCTCGGCGCGGGCCTGGCGTCGCGCGGCGGGCTGATCGGATCGGCCTTCACCGGGGTTCTCGCGGTTGTTGTCGCGGCGCCTTGCACCGCGCCCTTCATGGGGCCGGCTCTGGGATATGCCCTGACCCAGCCGCCCGTCGTGGCCCTGGCGGTGTTTGTCGGTCTCGCCCTGGGCTTCGCCGCGCCGTTCACCCTGATCGCCTTCAGCCCCGCGATCCTGCGCCGCCTGCCGAGACCCGGGGCCTGGATGGAGACCTTTCGACACGTCCTCGCGTTCCCGATGTATGCGGCGGCGGCTTGGCTGCTCTGGGTCCTGGCGCAGCAGACCGATTCCGAGGGTCTGGGCCGGGTATTGGCGGCCGGGGTGCTCCTCGCACTTTGCGTCTGGTTGTTCGGGTTCGCCCAACGTCGGCGGGCGGCGGGTGGCCGGGGCTTCGTCACGGGAGGTTTGGCGGCCGCCTCGCTTGTCGCCGGGGTCGTGGCGGTGGCCGCGCAACCTTTCGCGCCGCACATGGCGGCCGGCGAGGTAATGACCAGCGCCGGAGCCGTGACGGCCGAGCCATGGTCGCCGGGCAAGGTCGCCGAGCTCCAGGCGACCGGTCGGCCGATCTTCGTCAATTTCACCGCGGCCTGGTGCGTGACCTGCCAGGTCAACGAACGCGGGGCCTTTTCCAGCCCCGCCGTGGCCAAGGCCTTCGCGGCGACCAAGGCGGCCTACCTCGTCGCCGACTGGACCAACCGCGACGCGGCGATCGCCTCGGCGCTGGCGGACCAGGGGGTCATCGGGGTGCCGCTCTATCTCGTCTATGACGCCGCCGGCGGCCCGCCGCACGTCCTGCCCCAGCTCCTGACCCCCGCGACCGTAGTGGCCGCGCTGGACCACGCCGCCACGGTCCGTTAAGCGGCGCCGCATGGATTCCCCCGAAACTTCGACCGCGGCTCCAAGACCGATCGCGCGCGCGCCGCGCGGTTTCGCCGACCGCCGAGCCGACGCCCTGCGCGCCGAGCGCCGCATCCTGGAGGCGGTCTCGGAGGTCTATCAGTCGTATGGCTTCGAGCTTCTGGACACCGGCGCCTTCGAATATGCCGACGCGCTCGGAAAATTCCTCCCCGACGCCGACCGACCCAACGAAGGGGTCTTCGCGCTGCAGGACGACGACGAGCAGTGGATGGCCCTGCGCTATGACCTGACCGCGCCGCTGGCCAGGTTCGCCGCCGAGAATTGGGAGACGCTGCCGAAGCCTTTTCGCCGCTACGCCTACGGGCCGGTATGGCGCAACGAAAAGCCTGGCCCCGGACGGGCCCGGCAGTTCATCCAGTGCGACGCCGACACCGTGGGATCGGCGCGGCCCGAAGCGGACGCCGAGATCATCGCCATGGCCGTTGAAGGCTATGCCGCCGCCGGTCTCTCGCCCGAGGCCTATGTCGTCAAGATCAACAACCGCAAGCTGCTCGACGGCCTGCTCACCGTGGCGGGCGTGAGCGACCCCGGCCAGAAACTCTCGGTGCTGCGCGCGGTGGATAAGCTGGACCGCCTGGGCGCGGGCGGGACGCGCGCCTTGCTGGGCGCCGGCCGAAAGGACGAATCCGGCGCCTTCACCAAGGGCTCCGGGCTGGACGGCGCCGGGATCGATTCCGTCATGGCCTTCGTCGAGGCTGGACGGGCGACCCGCGCCGCAACCCTGGCCCGCCTATCCGAAGTGATCGGCGGATCACCGGTCGGGGACGAAGGACTCGCGGAACTCGACCGCATCGGCGCGGCCCTGACGGCGCTCGGGGTGGCGGAAGATCGCGCGGCTTTCGACCCCTCGGTGGTCCGGGGCCTCGAATATTACACCGGCGCGGTGTTCGAGGCGCAACTCACCGGGGTCGGTCTGAGCGGCGGCGAAGAGGCTTCGCGCTACGGCTCCATCGGCGGCGGCGGACGATACGACGACCTCGTCGCGCGGTTCACCGGGCAGACGACGCCGGCCACGGGATTTTCCTTCGGCGTTTCGCGCCTGGCCGCCGTCATCGCGTTGGGGGGCGCGGGAACCGCTGAACGCGCGCGCGGCCCGGTCGTCATCCTCGCCCTCGATCAGGCCCGGATGGACGCCTATTTCACCATGGCCGCTGAGCTGCGCGCCGCGAGCGTCGCCGCCGAAGTCTATCTCGGAACCTCGGGCATGCGGCCGCAGATGAAATACGCCGACCGTCGCGGCGCGCCGGCCGCGGTCATCGTCGGCGGCGACGAGTTCGACGCGGGGACCGTGACGATCAAGGATCTCGATCTCGGCCGCGAGCTGGCCGCCGGCGTCGGCGATAACGAGGCGTGGCGCGCCGAACGTCCGGGACAATTCACCGTGCCTCGGACCGAGCTGGTCGCGTCGGTCAGGCGCATCGTGGACGCTCTGGATCGGAAGGGCTCGGCGTGAGGCTGGAACCCTCGATCCCGCCGGAGGCTTTCGCCGCGATCCGCGAGCCGATTCGAGCGATCGCGGCCCATCCCATCGACCCGCCGGTGGTTCAGCCCCTCGGTCTCCTCCTCGATCTGGCGGGCGAGGGCTTGCGCGAGCGACTTTTCATCGTTCAGGGCGGCGGAACTTTGGAGTCGTGCCTGCGCACCGACTTCACGCTGGCCGCGCTCCAGGCCCACCTGGAAAGCGGTCGCGACGCGGGACGATATTACTATCGCGGCCACGCCTTTCGCGTCGCGCCGCCCGGAACGGATCGTTCGGAAGAGTTTCCGCAGATCGGTTTGGAGGTCTTCGAAGGCGGCGACCCGGTGCTGCTGGACGCCGAAATGGCCGCGCTCGCCTGGCGCTCGGCCGCGGCGGGAGGACGGGAAGACCTTACGCTTCTGATGGGCGACGTCGGCCTCTTCGGCGCCTTCATCGACGCGCTCGATCTCGCCGCGCCCCTCGCCACGCGCCTCAAGCGCGCCTTCTCCAGCCCCCGCCGGCTGCGCGCGGAGGTCGAGGCGGTGGACATCGCGCGCGAGCGACGATCCCGGGGCGGGGAGCGCCTGGCCTTGCTCCTCTCCGGCCTCTCCGAGACCGCCGCCGCGGAGGTTCTGGAAGACATCTGGGGTCTGGCGGGAATCGAGCCGGTCGGCGGACGCGGGCCGGCGGAGATCGTCCATCGCCTGGCCGAACGCGCGGCGCTCGACGCCTCGCCCCGGCTCAGCCCGGACCAGGCAGATATGATCGAGCGCTTCCTGGCCATCGCGGATTCGCCGGACCGGGCCCTGGCGGCCGCCGAGGCCCTGGTCGGGTCCGGCGGCGGCGCCTTGCGGGGCGCGCGGGAGGCGTGGGAGCAGCGGATGACCGCCCTCGAAAAGGCGGGGGCGCCGCTCGATCGGGTGCGCTTCTCCGCCGCCTTCGGCCGGGCCTTCGGGTACTATGACGGCGCCCTCTTCGAAGTGCGCAGCGCGGCCCTGGGCGACGAACAGCCGGTGGCGGCCGGCGGCCGTTACGACGGCCTCGCGGCCAAGCTGGGACAGCGGATTTCCACGGGCGCGGTGGGCTGCATGGTTCGACCGGGTCGAGCCTGGGCGGGCGCGCGGTGACCGGCGAACCCTTGATACTGGCCCTGCCGTCGAAGGGGCGCCTGAAGGATCAGGTGGACGCCTGGCTGGCCGATGCCGGCCTTCGCCTGCGCATGGCCGGCGGGGTTCGGGGATATAGCGCGACGCTCGACGGTTTTCCCGAGATCCAGGTTCGCCTGGCCTCGGCCTCCGACATCGCCGCCGGGTTGCTCGCGGGCGAAACCCACCTCGGGGTCACCGGGGAGGATCTTCTGCGCGAAGCCGGCGAGGCGATGGACGAGCGGGTCATGCTGCTGACCGCCCTCGGCTTCGGCCGGGCGGATCTGGTGGTCGCGGCGCCCAAGAGCTGGATCGACGTCGACACCATGGCGGACGTCGACGATGTCGCGCACCTCTATCTCGCGCGGACAGGCCGAAGACTGCGCGTGGCGACGAAATATCTTCTGCAGACGCGACGCTTCTTCGCCCGTCACGGCATCGCGGACTATCGGCTGGCGGAGTCCGGGGGGGCGACGGAGGGGGCGCCCGCCGCCGGCGCCGCAGAGCTGGTCGTCGATATCACCACGACCGGGGCGACCCTCGCGGCAAATGGCCTCAAGGTTCTGGACGACGGCCTCATCCTGAGCAGTGAGGCCCATATCGCCGCCGGACTGACCGCGCAGTGGGACGAGGGACGGCTCGACGCCTGCCGGCGCCTGCTTTCCATCGTCGCGGCGCGGGCGCGGGGGAAGTCGATCGCCAGCCTGGCCTGGCCGCCGAGCTTCGACGCGGTCGCGCGGGAGGCGGTGGCGCCCTTCGCCGTATCTGGCGAGCAGATGGGCCAAGGTGGGGTGCTGGTCGGCGACGGCGACCTTTTCGCCGCCAGCCACGCTCTGGCCCGCGCGGGGGTCGGACCGGTCAGCGTCAGCCAGCCCGATTTCGTCTTCGAGTCGATTAGTCCGGCCGCGGAGCGTCTTCGCGCCCGGTTGTGCGATTTTTAGCGCGCAAGCCTCATAGTGGCGCTTGACAAAATATTGCGGTCGTTGCCCAAGTGTTAGGCGGGATTCTCGCACGGCGCCCTCCGGTCGGGGGTTCCGCAACCGTCTCTGGGAGGAGACGTCCGCTGGCGATCAGCGACATCTGGGGCCGTCACTCGAAAGAGTGGCGGCCCTTGTTGTTGGCCGGACCTACCAGATCCGCACCCGCTGTTCCGGGGCGACATAGAGCGCGTCGCCCGGCTTCACATTGAAGGCGGCATACCAAGCGTCGATGTTGTGGACGACGCCGTTCACGCGCGCTTCCGGCGGCGAGTGCGGATCGGTGACCAGAAGCTTGCGCTTGAAATCCTCCTTCGCCGCCGAGCGCCAGACCTGAGCCCAACCCAGGAAGACTCGCTGATCGCCGGTCAGGCCGTCGATGACCGGCGCCGGCTTGCCCTTCAGCGACAGATGATAGGCGTCCAGACCAAGCAGCAGGCCGCCAAGATCGGCGATGTTCTCGCCCATGGTCAGGTCGCCGTTGACGTGCGCGCCCTTCACCGGCTCGAAACTATCGTACTGGCCGCCAAGGCGCTTGGTCTGGACGGTGAACTTCGCGGCGTCCTCCGGCGTCCACCAGTCGGTGAGCACGCCGTGACCGTCGAACTGCCGACCCTCGTCGTCGAAGCCGTGGGTCATTTCGTGACCGATCACCCCGCCGACACCGCCGAAATTGACCGCCATGTCGGCGAGCGGGTCGAAGAACGGCGGCTGCAGTATGGCCGCGGGAAAGACGATCTCGTTTTGTAGCGGGTTGTAATAGGCGTTGACGGTCTGCGGGGTCATGCCCCACTCGGTGCGGTCGACCGGGTCGTTCAAGCGCTTGATCTCGCGCGCCCACTCGAAGGCGCCGGCGCGTTGGACGTCGCCGAAGAGATCGTCGGAACTCACCTCGAGAGCGGAATAATCGCGCCATTTCACCGGATAGCCGACCTTGACGGTCAGCATGGACAGCTTCTCCAACGCCTTGGCCTTCGTCGGCGCGGACATCCACTCGAGACGCTGTATCCGGGCCGCCAGCGCGACCCGCAGGTCGCCGATCAAGCCTTCCATCTTCGCCTTGGCCTCGGGCGTGAAATATTTCGCGACATAGACCCGGCCGACCGCTTCACCCATGCCCCGGTCGATCGTGTTGACGGCCCGCTTCCATCGCGGCTTCTGCTCCGCCTGACCGCCGAGGGTTTTGTCGCGGAACTCGAAATGGGCGTCCGCGAAACGGTGGGAGAGATAGGGCGCGGCCCCGTCGACCACGGTGAACGCTTGCCAGGCTTGCAGGGTCGCGATCGGGGTCTCGGCGAAAATGGCGGCGATCTTGGGGAAGGCGCTCTTCTCGCCGACGACGACCGCGCCGACTCCGGGAAGCTTCGCCTGGTCCAGGAACGGTCGCCAGGGAAAACCGGGCGCGAGCGCCGCAAGTTCGGCCGTGCTCATGGGGTTGTAACTCTTGACCGGATCGCGCTCCTCCACCTTGGTCCAGCTCGCTTCGGCGATACGACTTTCCATGGCGACGATGTCGGCGGCCCGCGCCTCCGGATCGGGCCAGCCGGCCGCGGTCAGCATCTGCGAGATATAGGCCTGGTATTTGGCCTTTTGCGGCGCGAAGGCCGGCTTCAGATAGTAGTCGCGATCCGGGAGGCCGAGGCCGCTCTGGCTGACATAGATCGCGTAGCGCGTTGGGGCCTTGGCGTCGGGCTGTTCGGAAAGGTCGAAGAAAGCGCCATAGTAGCTTTGCTCGGCGCGACCCATCAGGGCGGCCAGTTTTTCCCGGGTGTCGGCGCCGTGGATTTCCGCCAAGGTGGTCGCGAGAGGCTTGGCGTCGAGCGCCTCGATCCGCGCCTCGTCCATGAAAGCCTTGTAGGCCGCGCCGATCTTGGCCTCGTCGCCTGTGGCGGAGGGCGTCTCGGACGCTTCCACCAGCACGGCGCGGACGCGGTTCTGCGACAGCTCGCTCAATGCGTCGAACGAACCGAAGCGGCTGCGGTCGGGGGGGATGCGCAGAGTCTTCAGATAGCTCCCGTTGGCGTAGCCGAAGAAATCCGCGCCCGGCGCGACCGAGAGGTCTCGGCCGGCCAGGCCGAAGCCCCAGGACCCGATATGAGTCGGCGCGGCGACGGACGGCGGAGCGTCGGCGGTTGCGGCGCGCGCGAAGCTCGCGCTGGCCAATGCGGTTGCGGCGGCGAGCGTCGCCGCGCGGAAAGATCTGGGCATGGTCGGAGTTTTCCTTGAGGCGCGACATTAGGGTGTCGGCGCGATTGAAATTGTTGTCTTCGTCTAGGCTCGCATTTCGTGGCGCCCGCAAGGCGCGGTCAGCTGGCCGCCAGTCGCGCGAGCGCGAGTTCCCGCACCGCCTTATAGTCGAGTTTTCCATTGGGCGCGCGAACGATCGCGGCCAGCACGAGATCGCGCGGCGCCTTGTAGGCGGCGAGGCGCTCGCGGACGTGGGCGCCGACCTGAGCGAGAGACGGCGCGTGGTCGCCGGGAAAGTCGACGACGGCGCAGATCCGCTCGCCGAACCTCGGGTCCGGCAGCCCGACGACCGCCGCGTCGCGCACCCCTGGATAGAGCTTGATCGCCTCCTCGACCTCCTCTGGAAAAACCTTTTCGCCGCCGGTGTTTATGACCTGGGAACCGCGCCCGAGGAGCTTCAGGGAACCGTCGGCCTCCACCGTGGCGAAGTCGCCGGGAACCGACCAGCGGCGACCCTCGAAGGTCTTGAACGTCCGCGCCGTCTTGATCTCGTCCTTGTAGTAGCCAAGGGGCAGGAAGCCGCTGGTGGCGACCTGTCCGCGCTCCCCGGAGCCCGGCGCCACGCGACGGCCATCCTCGGTGAACACCGCGGCGTTGACGCCGACCATGAACTTCGCCGTCTCGGCGGTCGCGCCGGCCTGAGACATCGAGGCGCCGAGCCCAACCGCCTCGGACGAGCCCAGGCTGTCGAAGATCGCGCAGCCGGGCAGATGCCGCAGGAGGCCGAGCTTGTTCTCGTGACTCCACACCGTGCCGGACGACCCCAGGCGTTTGAGCGTCGATAGGTCCCAGCGACCGGGTTCGGCGTCGAGCGTGTCCAGCAGCGGCGCGGCGAAGGCGAGGCCGACGATCGCGGCCGAGGTCGCCCCCAGCCGCTCGACCTCGGTCCAGAACTCCCGCGCCTCGAAACTGCGCGAGGGCAGCGAGGCGACCGCGCCCCCTGTCGTCAGCGTCATGAGCGCGGTGAACTGCGCCGTGCCGTGCATGAGCGGCGCCGCCGCGATCATGACGCCGGGATCGCCCCCGGCGGCGCGGGCCCCCGCTTCGTCGGCGGCGCTCAGGGGCGGAATCTCCAACAGAAGGTTTCCCCCCGCGCCCAGGACGTTGAAGAGGTCGTCCTGACGCCACATCACGCCTTTCGGCATGCCGGTCGTGCCGCCGGTGTAGAGGATCAGGAGATCGTCGCCCGACCGACCCCAGGGCGCGCGAACGCGATCGGTGAGCCGCGCGACGATGGCCTCGTAGTCTTCCGCGAAGTCGGGCGCCGGATGGCCGGGTTCGGCCACGGCGATCCAGAGTTTAACGCGCGGCAATCTCGCGCGGATCGCCTCGACGGTGGGGGTGAAGGAGGCGTGAAAGATCACCGCCTCGGCGTCGGCGTTGTCGAAAAGATAGATCAGCTCACCTTCGACATAGCGATAGTTAGTGTTGACCGGCGCGAGGCCGGCCTTGAACGCCGCGAAATAGGTCTCGAGATATTCCGGCGCGTTGAAGAGATAGGCGGCGACCTTCGCCTGACGCCCCAGACCCGCGTCCAGCAGTCGCCGCGCCAGGGCGTCGGCGCGATGGTCGAAGGTCCTCCAGGATATCTTCCGCGGGCCGTGGATCTGCGCCGGCCGATCGGGGATCGCGTCGGCCACGGATTCCCAGACGTCGGCATAGGTCCATTCAGTCACGGATCGTGTCTCCTCGCGGCCGATGGCGATCGGCTCTTGCAGGGGATAGAGGCGGTGCGGAGGTTCAAGTCAACGCGCGCTATGGCCAGGGCGCCGATCGCGTGGCTAAGATCGCGCATGGCAAAGGACGACTACGCGGACGAGTTGCGCGATCTCCAAATCGGCTTGGTGAAATATCAGGAATGGATGGTCGCAAGGGGCGCCAAGGCCCTGATCATCTTCGAAGGCCGCGACGGCGCCGGCAAGGATGGTTCGATCGCCCGGATCACCGAGCATCTCGCGCCGCGCAACACGCGGATCATTTCCCTGCCCAAGCCGTCTGACCGCGAGCGGTCACAATGGTATTTCCAACGCTACGTCAGACACCTCCCCGCGGCGTGCGAACTCGTGATCTTCAACCGCTCCTGGTACAATCGGGCGGGGGTCGAGCCGGTCATGGGCTATTGCACCGCCGAGGAGCAGGAGGACTTCCTGCGCGACGTCCCCGCGTTCGAACGGATGCTTCAGGAGGCGAACATCCGGCTGGTTAAGCTGTGGCTCGACATAACCAAGGACGAACAGGCGGCGCGCCTTCAGGCTCGGCGCGACGATCCGCTCAAGACGCTCAAGACCAGCCCGCTCGACAAGGTGGCTCAGAAAAAGTGGAAGGACTACTCGAAGGCGCGCGACGAAATGCTCGTCCGCACCCACACCGCGATTTCGCCCTGGATTTGCGTCCGCGCCGACCACAAGAAGCGCGCGCGCCTGAGCGTCATCCGCCATCTGTTGCATACCCTTGCCCCCGGCGAGATCGCCGCCACGGTTCCGCCCCCCGACCCCGAAGTGCTGTTCAGCTTCGAGGAGGCGGCCCTGACCGACGGGCGGCTGGCGAAGTAGCGCCCGCTGCGAGCGCATCGTGGATCCGATCGCCGATAGTCTGGAACGCGCCGGAGAGGTCGGCGGCGACATCACCGCGCTCGTCTATGCGCGACTGTTCCGGGAAAACCCGGAGATGGAAGCGCTGTTCGTTCGCGACGCCGATGGCGCGGTCAAGGGTGAGATGCTGATGCGGGTGATCGAAGCGATCCTCGATTTCCAAGGTCCCCGCGCCTTCGCCAACACTCTGATCCAGTGCGAGGTGGTCACCCACGAGGGCTATGGCGTGCCCCCCGAGGTCTTCGGCGTCTTCTTCACGACTGTCGCGACCACTGTCCGCGAGGTCGTCGGCGATGAATGGACCGTCGCCACCGAGGCGGCCTGGTCGCGGCTGCTGGCGGAACTGGACCACTATGTGACGCATCCGGATCAGGCCGCCGTTGCCTGACCCGGTCGTTCTTTCGGCGGCCCAGGCCCGGCGGATCGCCATCGCCGCCCAGGGTCTGGCCGCGCCGCCGGCCCGCGCGCCCACGAGGCGGCGGCTGCAACAGCTGATCGACGCCTTGGGCGTGATCCAGATCGATTCGGTGAACGTGCTTGCCCGCAGCCACTATCTGCCGCCGTTCGCCCGGCTGGGACATTACCCCCGCGAGATGTTGGAGCAGGCGGCGTGGGGGAAGAAACCCTTCCTTTTCGAATACTGGGGGCACGAGGCCTCCTTCCTGCCGCTCACCGCCCAGCCCCTGTTCCGCTGGCGGATGGAACGCGCCCGGGCCGGCGAAACCTGGAGCGGCATCGCGGCTTTCGGCCGGGAGCGGCGCAACTACATCGACACCGTGCTGGAGCGGATCGAACGCGAGGGTCCGCTGACGGGAGGAGATTTCGCCGATGCGCCCCGCCAGGCGGGGTGGTGGAACTGGAGCCATGGCAAACGGGCGCTGGAGTGGCTTTTCTGGACGGGCCAGATCACCACCAAGACCCGGCGCGGATTCGAGCGGGTCTACGATCTCACCGAGCGCGTTCTGCCGCGTGCGATCCTGACTCTTCCCACGCCCACCGAGGCGGAGGCTCAGCGCCAACTGATCCACATCTCCGCCCGCGCCATGGGCGTGGCGACCGAGGGCGACCTGCGCGACTATTTCCGCCTCCCGGTGGCCGGGTTCAAGGATCGCATCGCCGAACTGACCGAGGCGGGAGATCTAATCCCGGCGACCGTGCGCGGTTGGGATCGGCCGGCCTATCTCGCCAGGGACGCGCGGACGCCGCGCCGCGTGGCCGCCTCGGCGCTGCTGTCGCCGTTCGACAACCTGATCTGGCGGCGGGAGCGGACCGAGCGGCTGTTTGGCCTGCGCTATCGGATCGAGATCTACACGCCCGCCCACAAGCGCGAACACGGCTACTATGTCCTGCCGTTTCTGCTGGGCGACACCCTGGTCGCGCGGGTGGATCTGAAATCGGACCGACAGGCCGGGGCGCTGCGGGTCCAGGCCACCCACCTGGAAGCGTCCGCGCCGCCGCACGCGATCGAGGCGCTGAGCGACCGATTGAGGGCCATGGCGGCCTGGCTTGGTCTGGGCTGCGTCGTTGTGGCCGGCGCCCGCGTCAGCGATGACGCTTTGCGCGATCGTCTGCGCTTGCTAGTCGCGGAGACATGACTCTGCTCGTCACCGGCGGCGCCGGCTATATCGGATCGCAGACCGCGCAGCTGGCCCTCGACGCCGGCCGCGAGGTGGTGATCGTCGACGATCTGAGCACTGGCGATCGGGCGGCGGCGCCAATGGGCGCCGTCTTCCACGAAGCCGGCGTCGCCGATAGCGCGGCGATGAAATCGCTGATCCGCCGCTACGGCGTGACGGAGATCATCCACTTCGCCGCCTCGGCGATCGCGCCGGAATCGGTTCAGGCGCCGTTGCGCTACTACGCCAACAACGTCGCGGCGGTGATCGCTTTGCTTGAAGCGTGCCGGAACAGCGGCGTCGCGCGGTTCGTCTTCTCCTCGACGGCGGCGGTCTATGGCGACGCGAGCGGCGCCGTGGCGGAGAACGCGCGCAGCGCACCGATATCGCCCTATGGCCGCTCGAAGCTGATGGCGGAAACCATCCTGCGCGATGTCGCCGAGGCCACCGGGATGCGCGCGACGAGCCTGCGCTATTTCAACGTGGCCGGCGCCGACCCGGCGGGGAGAACCGGTCAGCGCGGCCAGGCGGCCACGCATCTCTTCAAGGTGGCCTGCGAAGTCGCCGCCGGCGCGCGCGCGCGGTTGACCATCCATGGCGACGACTGGCCCACTCCGGACGGCACCGGCCTGCGCGACTATGTTCACGTCCACGATCTGGCCCGGGCCCATCTTTTGGCGCTCGAGCGCGGTGGGGGGACCGTCGAGGTGATCAATCTCGGGTGCGGGACCGGCTATTCGGTGCGCGAAGTCATAGCGGCGGTCTCCGAGGCGCGAGGCGCGGCGCTCGACGTCGAGATCGGGCCACGGCGATGGGGCGATGTGGCGCAGGTGATAGCGGACATCGGCCGCGCCGAGACGATACTGGGTTGGAAACCTCGCTTTTCCCTGCAAGATATGGCGGTCCATGCTCTGGCGTGGGAAAGGACGATGGGCGCTCGGCGCGCCGCAGAAACCCGCAAAGCGCTCGCCAACGCGCTTTAACGGCAGCAACGGACGCCGACGCCACAATTTCGGCGCGCCGCAAGGGGAAATCTTTCGACCATGCGCAAATATCTGCTGATCGGGGTTTCCGCCTTCGTGCTCGGCGCCGGGACCATGGCCTATGTGGGCGCGCCGGCCTCCGCAAACACCGAGTCTCACGCCCAGACCTACCGGATGCTCGAGCTTTTCGGCAACGTACTCGACACCGTGGAGCGGCAGTACGTCACGCCGGTGGACGACAAGAAGCTGATCGAGGCGGCGCTGAAAGGCATGCTCGGCTCCCTCGACCCCCATTCCGACTATCTCGACCCCGCCGACTTCCAGGAGATGGAGGACACGACGCGGGGGGAATATGGCGGCCTCGGCATCGAGATCACCAGCGACGAGGCGGTGATCAAGGTTATTTCGCCCATCGATGGCGGCCCGGCGGCGCGCGCGGGATTGAAGGCCGGCGACTACATCACCGCGGTCAACGGCAAAAGCGTGCTCGGCCAGACGGTCAGCGACGCCGTCAAGCAGATGCGCGGCAAGGTCGGCGAAACGGTCACCCTGACCATCGCCCGCGAAAAGGCCGACCCTTTCGAGGTCAAGCTGACGCGAGAGATCATCCAGCCCAAGTCCGCCACCTCCAAGCTCGAAGGTGACTACGGCTATATCCGCCTCGCCGGGTTCAACGAGAAAGCGACGGACGAGACCCGGGCGGCGATCCTGTCCCTGCAGGCGAAGGACCCGCACCTGAAAGGCCTGGTGCTCGATCTGCGCAACAATCCAGGCGGTCTGCTTGACCAGGCGGTCGGCGTTTCGAACCTGTTCCTCGACGGCGGCGAGATCGTCTCGCAGCGCGGTCGCGACGCCAAGAGCATCGAGCGCTACAACGCCAAGGCCGGCGTGAAAATCGGCAACCTCCCCCTGGTGGTGATTATCAACGGCGGCACCGCCTCCGCCGCGGAGATTGTCGCCGGCGCGCTGCAGGACCGACATCGCGCGTCCCTTGTCGGCCTGACCAGTTTCGGCAAGGGTTCGGTGCAGACGGTCATCCCATTGCGCGGCGGCCTCGACGGCGCGGTGAAGGTGACGACCGCGCGCTATTACACACCCTCCGGTCGCTCGATCCAAAAGACGGGGATCGAACCGGACCTCGAAGTCGCCGAGACCCGCGAACAGGCCGAACAGGCGGCGAACGAAGCCTTCCTCTTCAGCGAGGCGAGCTTCCACAATGCCCTCGACGCCTCCGACGGCAAGGAGCGCAAGGGCGCGCACAAGCCCGCCGAGGCGCCGCCCAAGGACTTCGACCAGAAGAAGGGCGATTTTCAGCTCGCCCGCGCCTACGACGTGCTGAAGTACGGCTCCGTCGAGGCGACGCCGAAGATTGCGCCGCCCGTCGCGACCCTGGCAGAGGCCGCCGCAGTCCGCGCGGGCCATGGCGCGACGATCAAGCCCGGCGCGGCCACGCCGACCCCGACGCCGAAATCCAACTAGCACTCTCGGCGCGTGGACCTTTCGCGGCACAGGCCCAATGTCGGGGTCGTGCTTTTCAACGGAGAGGGCCGGGTCTGGCTCGGCCGACGCGCGGACACGCCCGGACCTTTCAACTGGCAGTTTCCACAGGGCGGCGTCGATCCGCGCGAGACGACGGCGCAAGCGGCGCTGAGAGAGCTGCGCGAGGAGACCGGCGCGACGTCCGTCGTTTACCTCGGCGAGACGCGGGAATGGCTGGCCTATGATTTTCCGCCGGGACACAGGCGCACGCGGATCGCGGAGCGCTGGGTCGGACAGAAGCAGCTCTGGTTCGCCTACCGTTTCGTCGGCGACGATGCCGAATTCGATCTCGGCGGCCATGACGAGGTGGAGTTCGACGCCTGGCGCTGGGCGACCTTCGAGGAAGCCCTCGCGGGGGTCGTGGCCTTCAAGCGGGACATCTATCGTCAGGTGATCGAGGCCTTCGCGCGTTTCGCCTGACAAAGCTTGGCAGTCAGGGGGAAGACGACCCCGGCGACGTCTGTTAGATCAAATCGTAAATCGTCTGGAATCACGCGGACATCTTCGCGAGAGTGTTTGTTTGCCGCGAGAGGATGTCTTGGCCACCCCGATCATTATGGTTCACGGCGCGTTCTGCGGCGGCTGGGTCTACTCGAGATTTCGCGAGCCGTTCGAGGCCGCCGGCCATGAGGTGCTCGCGCCAGATCTCGCCGGTCACGAATCCGGCTCGACCCGTCAGGCGGTCGCGGGCCGCTCGATGAGCCAATACGCCGCCGCAATCGCCGAACTCTGCGCACGACAGAACGAGGCGCCGATCCTGGTCGGTCACTCCATGGGCGGTCTCGTCGCCCAGATGGCGGCGGCGCGCGCCAAGATCGCGGGCCTGATCCTGCTGGCGCCGTCGCCGCCCTGGGGCGTGCATGGTTCGAGCTTGAACGAGGCGATCTCGGCGGTCAGCCTCTTCGCGCTCGGCCCCTACTGGGCGCTTGCCGTCGACCCCGACTACCCATCCGCGCGGCGCTATCTTTTCGATCGGCTGCCCAAAATCGATCGCCGCGAGACCTTCGCCCGCATGGGGCCGGAGAGTGGAAGAGCCCTGTGGGAAACCCTGAACTGGTGGCTCGACCCCTTCATGACGACGCGCGTCAGCGGAGAGGCGGCGCGCGCGCCGGTGCTGGCCATCGTCGGCGCGGATGATCCGATCAACCCGCCCGTCACGGTGGACGCCGTTGCGCGACGTCTGGATGGTCAGACGGTCGTGATGCCGGACATGGGCCACTGGCTGCCCGGCGAGCCTGGCTGGGAGCAAGTCGCCCAGATCTGTCTCGATTGGATCCAGAAACTCAGCGCCCGCGACGCCGCCTGATCACGACGCGCACGAGCCCGAACAGGGCCACCGCCGCCCAACTCGCCTCCATCAGAAAGGCGGCGAGGTTGAATTTCGTGGTGAGCGAAAGCAGCACGAGGCACGAACCGACGAGGTTCAGCAGCAGCGAGGGCGTTCGCACGGGATCGAGCCTGCCCAGCTGGGCCGCGGCATAGGCGCCCAGCATCATCGAGACGCCGACGACCCCGGCGACGTCGGTCGACGAAAGCGGGCCAACGAAGGTCAAAAGCGTCGAGCGTGGTTCAGACGTTCTGCCTAAACGCCATCAAGCTCTAGCTCGCGGGCGCGGGAATGATGCTGAAGAGAACCTGCGAGGTCTCGCGACTTCCGCTGGGCGTGCCGTCGGCCTTGCGGAAGGTGGTGAGGACCAGGGCGGAGTTCTTACCGTTTTCGGTCAATTCCCAGGAGCGCGTCGTCAGCTCCTGCGAACCCGCGACGTTCTTGTCGTTGCGATAGAGGCTGTAGCCGCGCGTCACGGCGGCCCAGTTGTGCAGGGCGACCACCAGGGGTTTGGCCGGGGCCTCAGGGTCGACCGGGCTCAGGATATCGATATGGCAGGTCGTTGGGTTGGAACCAGCCGCCAGCACGGTGAGCTGGAAGTTTCCCTTGCGCATCACATAGTTGTCGCCTGACTTGCGATAACCCGCGCTTTTGCTGAGCTTGTCCAGATTGCCGCCGACGACCGCAGGCGCGCAGACGCTTTCGATGGTGCCGATGACGGCGATCGCGGTGGGATCCGTCGGCGCGGGCGGGGGGACCGGCGGCGCGGCGGCGACTTCCGTCGGCGACGCGGCTGCAGCCGGCGGCGCGGTCGTTGGGGTCGACGCCGTCGAAGGCGCGGGCGCCGGCGCGGCTGCAGCCGGCGGCGCAGTCGTTGGCGTCGGCGTCATCGGCGTTGACGCCGTCGAAGGCGCGGTCGCCGGCGGCGCGGTCGAGGCGGGAGCGGTCTGCGTGGGAGCAGACGCAACCGGAGCGTTGGTCGTCGGCGCGGCGGCGGGCGCGACCGGCGTCGGAGGGGTCGGCGTGGTTTGGGCGAACACCGCCGGCGCGGCCAAGCCGAGTGCGATCAGGCTGACGAGGGGGGCGCGCATATCGGTCTCTCTCCCAAATCGGTTCGCGCTGGTCGCGCTCAAACAGTCACTTCATCGGCGCGCTCGGCCAGGATGGTCAGGCCGAGCGGGGTCACGTCGGCGAAGCCACCCAGAACATCGTAAACACGGGTCGCGCCGTCGTTGTAAACCTTCACGCGCCCTTCTTTCAGGGTGGTCATGAATGGTGCGTGACCGGCGAGCACGCCGAAGTCGCCTTCTGACCCCGGCGCGTCGACCTGATCGACCTCGCCGCTGAACAGTTCGCGCTCCGGCGAGACCAGGGCGAAGTGGAGCTTGTCGGCCACGACTAGTTTTCCGACGCCAGCTTCTCGGCCTTGGCCACCGCGTCCTCGATCGCGCCGACGTTGTAGAAGGCGACTTCGGGAAGGTGGTCGTATTCGCCGTCGCACACCGCCTTGAACGAGCGGATGGTGTCTTCCAGCGACACGAACACGCCCGGGAGGTTGGTGAAGGCCTCGGCGACGAAGAAGGGCTGGGCGAAGAAGCGCTGCAGTTTGCGGGCGCGGGCCACCGTCAGCTTGTCCTCTTCGGAGAGCTCGTCCATGCCCAGGATGGCGATGATGTCCTTCAGCGCCTTGTACTGCTGCAGGATCTCCTGGACCCGGCGGGCGACAGTGTAATGCTCCTCGCCGATGACCAGGGGGTCCATGATCCGCGAGGTGGAATCCAGCGGGTCGATCGCCGGGAAGATCGCCTGTGCGGCGATGTCGCGCGACAGCACGGTGGTGGCGTCCAAGTGGGCGAAGGAGGCCGCGGGAGCCGGGTCGGTAAGGTCGTCGGCGGGAACGAAGATGGCCTGGACCGAGGTGATCGAGCCCTTGTTGGTCGAGGTGATGCGCTCTTGCAGATTGCCCATCTCGGTGGCCAGCGTCGGCTGATAGCCCACGGCGGAGGGGATGCGGCCGAGCAGGGCCGACATTTCCGAACCCGCCTGGGTGAAGCGGAAGATGTTGTCGATGAAGAGCAGCACGTCCTTGCCCTCCTCGTCGCGGAAATATTCCGCCTGGGCGAGGCCGGACAGGGCGACGCGGGCGCGCGCTCCCGGCGGCTCGTTCATCTGGCCATACACGAGCGCGCAGCGCGATCCCTCGGTGGAGCCGCCGTTTTCCTTCGGGTTCACGTTCACCTTGGACTCGATCATCTCGTAGTAGAGATCGTTGCCCTCGCGCGTGCGCTCGCCGACGCCGGCCAGCACCGAATAGCCGCCGTAGGCCTTGGCGATGTTGTTGATCAGTTCCTGCATCGTCACGGTCTTGCCGACGCCGGCGCCGCCGAACAGGCCGATCTTGCCACCCTTTGTGTAGGGGCAGAGCAGGTCGATGACCTTGATCCCGGTGACCAGGATCTCGGCCGAGGTCACCTGGTCGGCGAAGGCGGGCGCCTCGCGGTGGATCGAGGCCGTGCGGTTGTGCGGGATCGGGCCAGCCTCATCCACCGGCTCACCGATGACGTTCATGATCCGGCCGAGACAGCCAGGTCCGACCGGGACCATGATCGGGCCGCCGGTGTCGGTGACGGGGTGGCCGCGGGTAAGACCCTCGGTGGTGTCCATGGCGATCGTGCGCACGGTGTTCTCGCCGAGGTGCTGGGCGACCTCGAGCACGAGACGGAACGGCTTGTTGGTGCGCTGGTCGGTGTTGGTGGTCTCCAGCGCCGACAGGATGGCCGGCAGGTGGCCATCGAACTCGACATCGACGACGGCGCCGATGATCTGGACGATCTTGCCGGTGGCGACGCCCTGCGGCATCGGCGGCATGGTCTTGGGCTCGGCGGAGGGCGGGGTGAATTCCGCGGTCATGGTCATGGGGTGCGTCCTTTAGTCTAGAGCGCTTCGGCGCCGGAGATGATCTCGATCAGCTCCTTGGTGATCTGCGCCTGGCGGGTGCGGTTCTTGATGAGGGTGAGGCTGGCGATCATGTCGCCGGCGTTGCGGGTGGCGTTGTCCATCGCGGCCATCTGGGCGGCGAAGAAACCGGCTTGGTTTTCGAGCATGGCGGCGAGGATCTGCGTGGTGATGTTGCGCGGCAGAAGCTCGGCGAGGATGGTCTCTTCATCCGGCTCGTACTCGTAGGCCGCGCCCTTGAGATCGATGGTCGGCGCGGCGCCGGCGACCTGGGCCGGGATGAGTTGCTGCTTGGTCGGCACCTGGCTGACCACCGAGGCGAAGCGGTTGTAGAACAAGGTGACGACGTCGGCGTCTCCCGCTTCGAAGCGCCGGGTCACCATGTCCGCGACCTCCCTCGCCTTATCGAGGTTCGGCGCCGACCCCGCCTCGAGATTGCCAATCGAGCGTTCGCCGAACTGGCGACGGAGCTGGTCGTGCGCCTTACGGCCGACGGTGAGGATCGAGACCTGTTTGCCGGCGGCGATCGCGGAAGTGATATGGTCCCGCGCCGCGCGGACAATGGACGAATTGAAACCGCCGGAAAGCCCCCGGTCGGCGGTGGCCACGATCACCAGCTCCTTCTGTTGTGAGCCGGTGCCGGCCAGCATCTTGGGCGCGCTGTCGCCAGAGACGCCCGCGGCGAGATTGGCGATGACGGCGGCCATGCGCTCCGCATAGGGCCGCGCGTTTTCCGCCGAGTCGCGGGCGCGGCGCAGCTTCGCCGCGGCGACCATCTGCATCGCCTTGGTGATCTTCTGCGTGGCCGTGACCGACGCGATCCGATTGCGGAGGTCCTTTAGGCTAGCCAAACGACTTGGCCACCGCGTCGAGCACGCTTTTCAGCTTGCCTTCGAGTTCGGGCGTCAGCGCCTTGCCGGTGCGCACCCCTTCGAGCACGCCCTCGCCCTGGTCGCCGCGCAGACGGTTGAGCAGTTCGCTTTGGAAGCGCTGGACGTCGCTGGTCTTGATCCCGTCGAGATAGCCGCGGGTGCCGGCGTAGAGCACCGCGACCTGCTCCTCGGCCTGGAGCGGCGCGTATTGCGGCTGCTTCAGGAGTTCGGTGAGGCGCTCGCCCCGCGCGAGCAGCTTCTGGGTCGAGGCGTCGAGGTCGGAGCCGAACTTGGCGAACGCCGCCATTTCCCGGTACTGCGCCAGCTCGCTCTTCAGCGGACCCACCGCGGTCTTCATCGCCTTGATCTGCGCCGATGAGCCCACGCGCGACACCGAGACGCCGACGTTCATCGCCGGGCGGATGCCCTGATAGAAGAGGTCGGTTTCCAGGAAGATCTGGCCGTCGGTGATCGAGATCACATTGGTCGGGATATAGGCCGAGACGTCGTTGGCCTGGGTCTCGATCAGTGGCAGGGCGGTCAGCGAACCGGACCCGAAATCCTCGTTCAGCTTCGCCGCGCGCTCCAGCAGTCGGGAGTGCAGATAGAAGACGTCGCCCGGATAGGCCTCGCGTCCCGGCGGACGGCGCAGCAGCAGACTCATCTGGCGATAGGCCACGGCCTGTTTCGACAGGTCGTCATAGATGATCAAGGCGTGCATGCCGTTGTCGCGGAACCACTCGCCCATGGCGCAACCGGAAAAGGCGCTGAGGAACTGCAGCGGCGCCGGGTCCGAGGCCGTGGCGGCGACGATGATGGTGTAGTCGAGGGCCCCGCGCTCTTCGAGGGTCTTGACGATCTGGGCGACCGTCGAGCGCTTCTGGCCGATGGCGACATAGACGCAGAACAGCTTGGCCTTGTCGTCGTCGCCGGCGTTGATCAGCTTCTGGTTGAGGATGGCGTCGATGGCCACGGCGGTCTTGCCGGTCTGGCGGTCGCCGATGATCAGTTCGCGCTGACCCCGGCCGATCGGCACCAGGGCGTCGATGATCTTGAGGCCGGTCTGCACGGGCTCGTGCACCGACTTGCGCGGGATGATGCCGGGCGCCTTGACGTCCACGCGGCGGCGTTCGGCGACGTCGGTCAGAGGACCCTTGCCGTCGATGGGTTCGCCCAACGGGTTGACGACGCGGCCGAGCAGCCCCTTGCCGACCGGCACGTCCACGATCTCGCCCAAACGGCGGACTTCGTCGCCTTCCGAGATCTGGGCGTCGGAGCCGAAGATAACGATGCCGACATTGTCGCGCTCGAGGTTGAGGGCCATGCCCTTCACGCCGGCGGAGGGGAACTCCACCATTTCGCCGGCCTCGACGCGGTCGAGACCGAAGACGCGGGCGATGCCGTCGCCGACCGACAGCACCTGGCCGACGTCCGAGACGTCAGCCTCGACGCCGAAGTTGGCGATCTGGCCCTTGAGAATGTCCGATATTTCAGCGGCGCGAATGTCCATGCGGGGTGTCTTCTCAAGCTCTCTTCAGGGCGAATTTCAGGGAATCGAGCTTCGACTTCAGCGAAGCATCGTAAAGGCGGGAACCGACGCGGACCTTGAGGCCGCCCAGGATGGCGGGGTCGACCTTGGTCTCGATCTGCGGGTCTTTGCCGAGCGACTGGCGCAGGGCGGATTTGAGGCTGTCGATCTGTGCGTCGGTCAACGCGACGGCGGTGGTCACTTGAGCCGAAACCAGGCCCCGGCGTTTGGCGGAGAGGCGCTCGAACGCCTGGGTGATCTCGCCGACCGCCGGGGTCCGGCCGTTGGCGGCCAGCAGGCCGAGGAATTTGCGGGTGGTGTCGTGAAAGCCGGCCTTGTCCGCCAGCGCGGCCAGGGCCTTGCCCTTGTCCTCGCCCGAAACACGCGGCGAGACCAGCACGTCGCGCAAATCCTTACTGTCGGCGCGCATGGCCTTCAGGCTCTTGAGGTCCGCCTCGATGGCGTCCAGAGCGTTGGTTTCGACGGCGAGATCGAACAGGGCCTGCGCGTAGCGCGCGCCCACATCCGTCGAACTGGAATCGTCAGCCACGTCTTGAAGACCGTCCGGGTTAAAGGCCGATCCCTCGCCGGACTGCTCCGACAAGGGTTCGAGGAAAGCTCGATTGGGGCCATGGGGGCGCCCGAGCGGAGGCGAAAAACCACCCGCCGCAAGCCGCGCGCCTGTTAGCACGGAGGGTTCGGAAAAGGCAACGGGCGGAGTGCCCGTCAGCGCTGACGACCGATCGCTGAAAAACGCTCCAGGCGCTGCGATCTGACAACAATGCCCGTAACGCGTTACGATCGCTGGCCATCGCCTTTGTGATGGGACTGGCGGATCGATAACGAGCGCTTTGGGCAGGGCGACCGAACTGCATGTCTTCGACGCCCGCCGTGTCGCCGATGGCCCGGTTTGCACGTGGCGCGCCGATGTCGCCCTGCCCGTCAGCGTTCACGGCGTCTTTGTCGCCGCGGAGAGGCTCGGCCACCACGGGGTTGGGGCCCTTCCCGGCGTCGAAAGCGACCCGCCGCCT
This sequence comes from Caulobacterales bacterium, assembly GCA_038231315.1. GTDB lineage: Bacteria > Pseudomonadota > Alphaproteobacteria > Caulobacterales > Caulobacteraceae > Acaudatibacter. Next base: position 378,726 of record JBBRLN010000001.1, on the reverse strand, counting down.
GTCATTTCCAGCCGATCTTTTGCGGATTGGCGCCATAGCGTCGGCGGAACGCGGCGTTGAAGCGTGATCCTGTTTTCAAGCCGGCCGCGACCACCGCCTGTTCGACCGTCATGCGCGACAACCGCATCATTTCGCCGACCCGCTCCATTCGCATCGTGGTCAGATATTTATGCGGGCTGGCACCCGTCGATTGTTTGAACGCCCGGAAGAATTGCGCCCGGCTGAGGCCGGAAACGGCGGTCAGATCCTCGAGATCGATATCCTCCGCCATCTTCTCTCGCATGAACTCGATCACGCGTTTGAGGCGCCAATCGGCGAGGCCGCCGCGGTGGACGGTCCGCGTGAGCCCGCGGTGGGGCCCGATCGCGTGTTCACCGACCAGCCGTGTCGCCAGGACCGTCATCAAACTCTGAGGATAGAGCCGGTCGGCCCGGCCTTGGCGCGCGGCGGTGATCAGGAGATCCCCGAACAGGCGCTCGATCAGGGGGTCGCGCAGGCCGACCCGATCGGCGAGCTCCCACGTGCGCGGCGCGAGGTCGAATTCCTCCTCGGCGATCCGATCCAACTGAGCGGTCTCAAGCGTCAAATGGGCGAAGTCGATCGGCCCGGTCGTGAGCCAGCGATTGCTTTGCCCCGCCGGCATGATGGTCAGCGCCCGCTCTTCCACGGCGAAATCCCTGGTCGGGACACCCAGGGACCGGCGAACCCGTTTGGGGCCGCCCAGGTGCAGACAGAGGATGTGATCGGCCAAGGCCGGTTGGTTCGACTCCTGGCCGGTATTGGTGAAACGTGAGACGCGCGCGCCGACCACGGGTCTTGAGAGCGAAACCACGGGCGCGGCGAAGCTGTCGTGCCACTGGCGGGCCGTGATGGGTTGATCGCGGGGGGAGTTCGACATTGGCTTGAACCTCCCGGCGAATTCGTGAGTTCGCATCAAAGGTTACCGAAAGTCTCGCGTCTCCGGAAATCTTGGCCGCTTTCCGCTTTTCCCCGAAAGCTCGCTGGAGCAGCCGCCGTCTGGGGGCACGAGACTTACTCGGCGCCGTCACCCGAAAGTCTCGCAACCGGTGTTGAAGTCCGGAGCGCGCGTAACTCCGCCTCGATCCTGAGCGAAAGTCGTCGATGCAGAAACCCTGTCAAGATCACTTCGGAGACGCCCCAATGACCCACCTGAAATCCACCGCCCTGGCCTTCGCTGCTCTGGCGGTATTCGCCGGCTCGAGCTTCGCGGCCGACGACGCCATGAGGTCCGACGCCATGAAATCCGACTCCATGAAGATGTCCCATCACGACATGAAGATGATGAAGTCCTGCGGGGCGATGAGCCACGACGCGATGATGAAGAGCAAATCCTGCTCCAAATTCATGGCGATGCACCCGGACGCGATGAAGAGCGAAGGCGCGATGTCGCACTGACAGACGCCTCTCCGCCCCGGCGGATGGCCGGGGCGGAACCCCTATCGCCACATTCCAGCGACGATGCCGGCGAAAAGCAGGACCCCCGCGCCGGTGTTGGACTTGAATAGACGCAAAGCCCCCGCGCCGTCGTCCATGCGCAAGCCGATCGCCTGACGGCCAAGATGCATCGCGTAGAGCGTGACGGCGGCGAAGAAGAGTGGCCCGAGGCCGGCGAGCCATCCGGCGATGAGAGCGAGAACCGCGCAGGTCCCGTAAAGTCCCAACACGGCGCGGGGCGCGGCGCTGCCCAGGCGGCGGGCGGAGGACTTTACGCCGACCAGGGCGTCGTCCTCCAGATCCTGAACGGCGTAGATGGTGTCGTAGCCGAGGGTCCAGAACACTCCCGAAGCATAGAGAACAAGCGCCGCGGCCGGCAGACCGCGCGTGAAGAGGGAAAGCTCGGTTCCCGCCGCGCCGGCGCCGACGACGAGACCGAGTAGAATCGCCGCCGGGGGGCCGCCGAGAGCGGCGGCGTACCCCATCAAGGCGCCCCAGTTGAACGTCAGGCCAAGCCACACCTGCGGCCACCATGTGATCCGCTTCATGAACGGATAGGCCGCCACGAGCGCCAGGGAGGCGACGCCCAGCTCCAGACTGAGCAGGTTGAGGCTGAGCAGGATGGCGAAGCCGGCCAAGCTGCACGCCACCAGAAAGAGGATCGCGCCGCGAACGCTGATCTCTCCAGCTGGGATCGGCCGGCTCGCCGTTCGCGCCACCCGCGCGTCGAAGTCGCGATCGACGATATCGTTGAAGGCGCACCCCGCCGCTCGCATCAGGGTCGCGCCGATGGCGAAGAGAGCGAGCAGCCGCGGGCTCGGCCACTGTCCCGCGCTGGCGGCGGCGAGGGCGATCCCTTGCCAACCGGGCAGCATGAGCAGCCAGATCCCCGTCGGCCGGTCCAGCCTGGCAAGGCGCAGCCAGGGCCTGACCCGCGGGGGCGCATGGCGATCGACCCAATTGGAAGGCGCCGCGTCGGGTAGGGGTGCTGTCACGGCTGCGGACTGATCCCGGCTTTGCGCGTCAAGGCAAGGCCTCTAAGGGAAGGCCATGGCCGACAGCCCCTCCCTGGAACAGTATGAAGACTCCGAGGCTGGGCGTCGGCGCCTGCTGTCCAATGCGCAGGTGCTGGGCTTCATCGGCGGCTATTGGCGCAGACGTCCGTGGTTGATGGTGGCCACCGTCGCGCTCACCCTGCTGGCGATCGGCTGCGAGCTGATGGTCCCGCGCGCGTCCCAGGCCCTGGTCAATGTCGCCATCAGCGGGCCCAGCCATGCCCGGGCGGCCTGGCTCGCCTGCGCCTTCTTCGTCGGCGTCTACCTGGCGTCTTCGTTGTTCCGCAACACGGCGATGCGGTTCTTCATCCCGTTGGCCACGTCGACCATGCAGGAAATGACCAACGAGGGTTTCGATCGCGTCCAGGCCTTTTCCTCGGCATGGCATGGCGACACCTTCGCCGGCGCCACCGTTCGACGGCTTTCGCGGGCGATGTGGGGGTATGATGTGGTTGCCGACTCCGTCGTCGTCTTCATCGGACCGGCCTTGATCGTGCTGGTCGGTCTCTCGGCGCAGATGATCTTGCGCTGGCCGGTCGTCGGCGCGTTTTCCCTCGCGATGGTGGCGCTCTACATCGTCTCGAACGTCGTTCTGTCGACCCTCTACGTTCGCCGCGCTCAGCGGCGATCCGTGGCGCTGGATTCCCGCATCGGCGGCGCGCTGTCGGACTCCATCGCCTCCAATCCCACGGTCAAGGGCTTCGGCGCGGAGGCGCGCGAGGCGGCGCGGATCGACATCGTCACCGGCGACTGGCGGCGCGCGACCAATATCACCTGGAACCGCTACACCGACGTCTGGCTGGTGCAGAACGTCCTCCTGAGCGCGCTTCAAGGCGGTCTCGCCGGCCTGATGATCCTGCGTTGGACCAAGGGCCTGGCGAGCGCTGGGGACGTCGCCTTCGTCATCACCTCGTTTCTCTTGATGAGCGGCTATCTGCGCAACATCGGCGACAACATCCGCATGATGCAGAAGGGTCTGGCCGACATCGAGGATGTGGCGGGTTACGCGCGCACGGCGCCTCAGGTGTTGGATATCCCCGGCGCCCATGAATTTGTCGGCGAGGACGGGGCGATCGTCTTCGAGAACGTCGCTTTCGCCTATGGCGACGGGCAGGCGATGATCTACTCAAACTTTTCCCTGACCATTCGGCCGGGAGAGCGATTGGCCCTCGTCGGACCCACCGGGTCGGGCAAGTCGACCTTCGTGAAGCTCATCCAGCGTCTCTATGACCTGAACGGCGGTCGCATCCTCATCGACGGCCAGGACATCGCCGCGGTGACCCAGGTCAGTCTGCGTCGGGCGATCGCGGTCGTCCCGCAGGACCCGGCGCTCTTTCATCGCACCATCGCAGAGAACATCGCCTATTCCCGGCCGGGTGCGACGACCGATGAGATCGTGCTGGCCGCCAAGCGGGCTCGCGCCCACGCCTTCATCGAGGCCCTGCCCCGCGGCTACGACACCTTGGTCGGCGAACGCGGCGTCAAGCTCTCGGGAGGTGAGCGTCAGCGTGTGGCGATCGCCAGAGCCCTTCTGGCCGACGCCCCGATTCTGGTGCTGGACGAGGCGACCTCGTCACTCGATGTCGAGACCGAGATGGAGGTTCAGGCCGCGACCGAGGCGGTGATGGCCGGCCGCACCACCATACTGATCGCCCACCGCCTCTCCACGATCCGCGGCGCCGACCGAATCCTGGTCTTCCAGGACGGCCGGGTGGTGGAGGAAGGCCGGCATGGGGAGTTGGTCGCCAAGGGCGGCGCCTATGCGCGATTGAACGCCGTCGCATCCGGAGTCTGACAGCCATGCTCAATGTGTTTCCCGATTCCCAGCCGGTATGGTTCGATCTCTTCGACCCGACGCCGGAAGAGGTCGAGAAGGCGTCGAGGGAAATCGGCGCGCCGCTGCCCGATCGCAAAGCCCTGGAGGAGATCGAAAGCTCGAGCCGGCTTCGGGCGACTCCGACGGTCCTGACCATGAGCATGCCCACGTTCTTCCGAGACAACGGCGGACCAAGCCAGGTGGCCCCGATCGGGTTTGTTCTGACCCCCCGTCACATGGCCACGATACGCTATACCCACCTGCCCTCGTTCGAAGACGCCGCCAAAGCCTGCCGCCACGCCGATAGCGCGCGCTCGAGCCTCGAGTTTTTCGCGAGCCTGGCCGAGGAGATGGTCGATCGGCTGGCCGACACCCTGGAGCATATTTCGGGGACCCTGGCCGATCTTTCCGACAAGGTCTTCAGCGCGAAGGTCGCCGACAAACGGGCCGACCGCGCCAGGGGCGGTTTGCGCGATCAGATGCGCGAGGCGGGCCACGCGGGCGCTCAAGCCTCCAACATCCGGGACGCCCTGCTGGGCCTGGGCAGGATCGTCGGGTTCGTCAACCAGAGGACAGCCAACTGGCCGGGCGAAAGGCCGCTCTCGCGCTTCGCCAGCCTCCACGACGACATTGTCTCGCTGAACGACTACAGCAATCACCTTGCCGAAAAGGTGCAGTTCCTCCTGGACGCCTTGGTGGGCATGATCGGCATCGCCCAGAACGAGGTCTTCAAGATCCTGACGATCGTCTCGATCATGGGCATCCCCCCGACCCTGATCGCCAGCATCTACGGCATGAATTTCAAGATCATTCCCGAACTGCACTGGACATTCGGCTACCCCTACGCCCTGGCGATGATCGTGCTCAGCGCGATCCTGCCGCTGGTGTGGTTCAAGTGGCGCGGTTGGTTTTGAGGGACGCGAGGCCGCTCGTGGTTCAATCCCGGTGATACGGCCCGCCCGCCAGGATCGTCACCGCGCGGTAGACCTGCTCGGCCAGCATCGCCCTGACTAGGCCGTGGGGCCAAGTTTGCTGCCCGAGGGCGAGGCGGTCTCGCGCGGCGGTCAGCACCGCTTCACCGAGGCCATCCGCGCCACCGATCACGAAGGCGAGCCGCCGCTCGCCCCCGTCGCGTAGAGCGGCTAGCCAAGCGGCGAAGTCCCGCGACGTCCGCCCTGGACCATGTTCGTCGCAGGCGATCAGGCGCGCGCCGTCCTGCCTGGCCAGCAAGGCCGCCGCTTCCGCGCCCTTGCCGGGTTTTCGTCCTTCAACCTCGACGATGTCCACCGGTCCCAGACCCAGCACCCGGCCGCTCGCCGAGGCGCGGGCGGCGTAGTCGAGGGCCAGCTTGCCCTCGGGCGTCGCGCCCAAGCGACCGACGCAAAGGATCGCGATCTTCAGCGGGCGGCCGAGTCCACGGTGTGGGCCGAACCGACCGACCAGATCTTCTCGATATTGTAATAGCTGCGCACCTCGGGCCGGAAGAGGTGGACGACGATATCGCCGGCGTCGATCAAGACCCAGTCGCAGCTAGGCAAGCCCTCCACCCGCGCGCGGCCGTGACCGCCGTCCTTGAGCGCCCGCAGCAGATGGTCGGCGATGGCCCCGACATGGCGGTGCGAGCGGCCGGACGCGATGATCAGGCCGTCCGCGACGGAACTCTTATCGGTAAGGTCGATGAAGACGATGTCCTGCGCTTTTTCATCATCGAGGCGTTTCAGGACCATTGCCTCGATCGGCGAAGTCTGCCGAGAGGCGTCGCCGAATGAGGTTTCGTGCGTGGGCGCCTCGGGCGCGGCGGAAGGGCTCAGAGGTAACTCCTTGTGGACGACGCAAGCCTCACCCTAGCACAGGACGCGACGCGGCGGAATTGCGCAGAGCCGTGGATGAGATCGCTTGGAAGGGGGCCGTGAGATAAATCCAGGCGGGGGGCTTGGCGAACGGCAGCCGCCGGGCGGCGGACTGGGCGAGGCGCGCCCCGGCGAAACGGCGCGACGCCGGAGCGAAGCGGCTGCGCACCGCCACGCCAGGCCTTGAGATCACGGCGATCGGGACCTCGCGCATCAGCGCCGCCCAACCCTTCCAGCGGTGAAACTGAGCCAGATTGTCGGCGCCCATGATCCAGACGAAGCGCACGTCCGGAAAACGGCTCTGGAACCAGCGAACCGTGTCGATAGTGTAGCGAGGCCCTCGACCGGCGAAGCCCGTCTCGGCGTCGGTGACGATCATGCGAGGCCCCCTGGCCTGAAGCCACGCGCTTTCGCATCGGGCGGCCAGGGAGCTCTCGGCTCCGATCGGCTTCAGGGGATTTTGCGGCGAAACCAGCCAGATCACCCGGTCGAGACCGAGCCGCTTCAGGGCGGTTTCCGCCACGTGCGCGTGGCCCGCGTGCGCCGGATCGAAGGAGCCGCCATAGAGGCCGACCTTCATGCCGGGCGCCAGGTGAAACCCGAGGCGCCGCGCCTCGGGATTGCCGGCCAGGGGAGCGCGCGCCACGTCGCCGGCGCGCCACATCCGCGTCAGACGCCCAGTCCGTGGCGGCGATCGACCGCGAGGTCGTCGGCGTGGATCAGGGGACCTGGCGCGCCGCCGAGCAGGGTCTCGATGTCCGCCGAGCGCAGCCCCACCGCCGCCCGAGCGTCGTCGGCGTCGTAGCGGGAAAGACCCCGCGCGATCTCTCGGCCGGTGAGGTCCCTGACCACCACCGCGTCGCCCTTGCCGAAGCGGCCGTCCACGGCGCGCACCCCGGCGCAGAGCAGGCTGCGGCCCGCCAGGAGCGCGCGGACGGCGCCGTCGTCGGCGACAATGGAACCCTGCGGCGTCAGCGCTCCGGCGATCCAAGCCTTGTAGGCGGCGGCCGGGGCGCCGACGGCGTCGATCAGGGTGTGCCGCGCCCCGGCTTCGAGCGCCGCGAGAGGGGAGGCGCGGCGGCCGAGCGCGATCATCGTGGCGCAGCCCGCGGCCGCGGCGATCCTGGCGGCGGCGAGTTTCGTCACCATGCCCCCGCTGCCCACGCCCCCGGCGCCCGCCGCGCCGGCCATCGCCTCGATCTCCGGGGTGATCGCCGCGATGTGGGGAAGGCGCCGCGCCGCTGGATCGACGCCCGGGTCGGCGCTGTAAAGCCCGTCGACATCCGACAGCAGGATCAGCAGGTCCGCCCCGGTCATCTGCGCCACTCGCGCGGCGAGGCGGTCGTTGTCGCCGTAGCGCAGTTCCTCGGTGGCGACGGTGTCGTTCTCGTTGACCACCGGCACGGCGTTCATGGCCAGCAAGGCGCCCATCGTCGCGCGGGCGTTGAGGAAACGCCTTCGCACCTCGGTGTCGTCCGGGGTCAGGAGCACCTGCGCCGTGATCAGACCCGCGGGTTCCAGCGCCTCTTCCCAGGCCCGCATCAGATGCGATTGTCCGGCCGCCGCCGCCGCCTGTTTCTCGGTAAGCGTGAGGACGCGGCCGCGAAGGCCCAGCCGTCCGCGGCCCAGGGCCACCGCGCCGGAGGAGACGATCACGAGCTTGCGCCCCTCCCCCGCCAGCCGCGCGAGATCGGCGCCGAGACTTGCGAGCCACGCCCGATCGACCGCCCCGCTCTCTTCGTCGATCAGCAGGGCCGAACCGATCTTGATGACCAGGCGCCGCGCCGCCCGGACCGCGCTCAAGGCCGCCAGTCCGAGATGTCGGCGTCCTCGCGCGTCGGTGTTTTCGCGGCCACGATCTTCACGTGGGCGGCGTTGAGCAGGTCACGAACTCCTTCGCCGGACACGCCGGAAACCAGAAACGGTTTGACGCCGGAGGCCTTCCTCAGGGCGGCGGCTTTGGTCTTGCGCGTCGCCGGATCGAGGGCGTCGACCTTGTTGAGCGCGATCAGTTCCGGCTTGTCCTCGACCCCTTCGCCATAGGCCGCCAGCTCGCCGCGAATTACGCGCCAGGCTTCCACCGGGTCCTCGGCGGTGGCGTCGATGAGGTGGATCAAGACCGAGGTCCGTTCCAGGTGCCCCAGGAAGCGCACGCCGAGGCCGAGGCCCTCGGAAGCGCCCTCGATCAGCCCAGGCACATCGGCGATGACGAACCTCTGGTTCGCGGAAAGATCGACCACGCCGAGGTTCGGCGTCAGGGTGGTGAAAGGATAGTCGGCGATCTTCGGCGTCGCGGCGGAGACGTGGGCCAAAAGGGTGGACTTGCCCGCGTTCGGCAATCCCACGAGCCCGACATCGGCGATCAGTTTGAGCCGCAGCCAGATCGTGTGCTCCACCCCCTCCAGCCCGGGGTTGGCCCGGCGCGGGGCCTGGTTGATGGGTCCCTTGAAATAGGCGTTGCCGAAGCCGCCGTTGCCGCCCCTCGCCAAGAGGACGCGCATGCCTTCCTCGGCGAGATCCGCGATAAGGGTCTCCCGGTCCTCCTCCAGCACTTCGGTTCCGACAGGAACCTTCAGCACCACGTCTTCCCCATTGGCGCCATGGCGGTTGCGCCCCATGCCGTGGCCGCCGGTCTTGCCTTTGAAATGCTGCTGGTAGCGATAGTCGATCAGGGTGTTCAGTCCCTCCACCGCCTCGATCCAGACATCCCCGCCGCGGCCGCCGTCACCGCCGTCAGGACCGCCGTATTCGACGAACTTCTCCCGTCGAAACGAGACCGCCCCCCCGCCGCCGTCTCCGGAGCGGATGTAGATCTTGCACTGGTCGAGGAATTTCATGGGACGGCGGTTGTGAGGGAAATGGCGGAAAAAGGCGAGGCGGCGTCTATGATTGGTTCCAAGCGCTTCCGCGGAAATCGCTGGGTTCGCGCGGCGTCCGATCTGGAACATCGATCAGTTCGGCGCCGCCGGCTGCTTGAAAGCCGCGGGCCATCGCGGATCCCACCCCCAGCTTTCCAAACTCCAGCCAGATCGGCGAGCAGTCGCCCAGGCGCTTTTCCTCGTAGCGCGTCGTGATGTGATCGGTCGGGGGGATTCGCCAGTCGTCGGCGGCTTCGGCGGTCCAGGCGATGTCCGGGCTCGGCGCGGCCACGGCGAGCACCTGGTCGGCGTAGTCGGCCCAGTCGGTGGCGAAGCGGATGCGGCCGCCGGGCTTCAACAGGCGAGCCGCCTCGGCCAGGAAGGCGGCGTCGAACAGCCGGCGTTTGTGATGTCGCAGCTTTGGCCACGGGTCGGGGAAGAGGATGAACAGGCGGTCCAATGACCGGTCGGGCATCAAGGCCATCAGTTCGCGGGCGTCGCCGGGATGCAGTCGGACGTTGTCGATCCCGGCTTCGTCCAGATGGCGCAAAGCGCTCGCGACGCCGTTGATGAAGGGCTCGGCACCGATCATAAGAACGGCTGGCCGTCTCGCCGCCTGAGCGATCAGGTGCTCGCCGCCGCCAAAGCCGATCTCCAGCCAGACCTCTCGCGCGGACGACATGAGCGCGAGAGGGTCGAAGGGGATTTCAGGTGCCGCGACCTTCGGCAGCAATGTCTCCATCAGGGCCGCCTGACGCGGCTTGACGGGTCGTCCGCGAATGCGGCCGAAGGTGCGGAGCGGCCTGGCCGCTCCGCCGTCCTCCTGCGTCAGGAAACCTTCTCGAACGGCGCGCTGATGATCAGGTCGACGTCGTCGGCCAAGCCGAACTGAGCGTACTTGCTGACCCCGAAATCGGTGCGCTTGAGATGACCCACGGCGTCGAAGCCGATCATGTATTTGTGGTTCATCGGGAAGACTCCTTCACGGCGGAAGGTCGCCTTGAGCACGACCGGCTTGGTCACGCCGTGCATGGTCAGGTCGCCCGCGACATCGGCGGTGGTGGCGCCGGTCACGGTGATCTTGGTCGAGTGGAAGGTCATCGCCGGGTATTTGCCGGCGTCGAACCAATCGGCGCTCTTGAGTTCGTCATTGAGCTTGGGGCTCGCGGTGAGGACGCTGGCGACGGGAATGGTCACGTCAAGCTGGCTCTTGGCGGGGTCGGCGCCATCGAAGGTCAGGGTTCCGGTCGATCCGGGGAACTGGCCATAATAGTTCGAGTAACCGAAGTGGCTGACGCCAAACATCACCTGGGCGTGATTGGGTTCGAGGGTGTATTTGCCGGACTGCGGCGGCGCGGCGAGCGCGGCGCCGGCGAACAGAAGGCCGGCGAAAAGCGCGGCGGCTGAAGTCTTGGACATGGGCGATCCTTTGATCGGAGGCGAAGGGCGGGGTTACGCTTACAAAAGACAGCCGGTTAGGCGTGCCGGATCAGATAAGCCTTACCGTACCCACGGCAAGGCTTCATGTGCGCCGGCCGAGGCGCGCGATCTCGCCCCGAATCTGACGCGACGCCAATCCGCACTCCCGCAGCATCAGCGCGCTTCCCGCCACCAGCAGCAGCATGCCCAGCAGCGTCAGGCCGATCGGCAGCCAGGCGAGGGCCCCCCGATCAGGCGGTCGGCCCCGATCGCCGCGCCGGCGGCCACGAACACCGCCACCGCGGTGAAGAAGAGGCGCATGGCTTGCTCGGCGAGCATAGCCCGGCGCTCGTGACTCGCCAGCTCCTCGGGCGATATCGGCTTGTCCTCCTCGGCCAGCTTGCGCACCCGATCGACGACCCGGCCCATCCGCAGCAGCGCGCTGGCGATCAGCGATCCCGAGGCCATGATCAGCAAGGCCGGCGTGATCATCGCGGCGATGATCGCCTGGGACGCGAGAGCGCCACCCACTTGGCTCAGGCTCCCATCGCCTCGTAGGCGAGACCGAGCGTGGCTTGCCCCGTCGGCGTCGTGAAATCGCCGGTCATTTCGGCGGCGAAGGTGACGACGGAGCTCGTCACCCCGCCAGCCTGCACGACCCGCCGCCATGCCGCCGCCTCGGTCCGGGCGTCGACGCCGCCGCAGGCGTCGACCAGGACCTGAACCTCGAAACCGGCCGCCAAGGCGTCGAGCGCCGTGCGCTGAACGACGATCTCACTGGCGACGCCCGACAGGATCAGGATCTTGCGCCCGGACGCTTGGAGCGCCTCGACGAGTCCCTGATCGGCGAAGGCGGTGGTTTGCGTCCGCATCCGAGGCTCGGCTCCGGAAATGGCTTCGAGCACCTCGTCGATGAACGCGCCGCCTGGCGGCACGGCGGACAGGAAGGCCGGCAGCCGATGTAGAGCGGCCAGCTTCGCCAGAACCCCCGCCGTCCGCTTTAGATGCTTCTGCGAGACGGTCTGGCTGTTCTTCAGGATCTCGTCCTGAAGGTCGAGGAAGAGGACCGCCGCGTTGTCGGCCGTGGGTGTGAGCATGGTCGCCTCCTTGAGCTCCGACCCGACCAGATAGGAGCCTCCGCCCTGCCGACAAGAGCGAGACATGCGGCGGACCGAAACGGATTAGAGCAGGTCGCCACCCGCCGCCGAGGCCGTTGTCCCGTGCGCCTCGTAGGCCTTGATCACGTTGCGGCCCACCGTCCAGCGGTGGACCTCGTCCGGCCCGTCGACCAGCCGCTGCGAGCGGATATGGGTGTACCAGGCGGCGAGAGGTGTATCGCGGCTGTAGCCGAGCGCGCCGTGAAGCTGGATCGCGGTGTCGACCACCTTGTGCACCATGTGGGCGAGGAAGACCTTGGCGATGGAGTTCTCCTGCCTCAGGTCCATGCCCTTCTCCGCCTTGTAGGCGATGTGCAGCAGCATCAGCCGGGCCATGTAGAGCTCGGAGGCGCAATCGGCGAGCATCCACTGCACGCCCTGACGCTCCGACAGTTTCTTGCCGAAGGTCGAGCGTTGGGTGACGCGGGCGGTGGCCATGTCGAGAGCGCGCTGGGCCATGGCGACGTTGTGCATGCCGTGGCGCAGGCGGCCGTAGGCCAGGCGGTGCTGGCCCATGTTGAAGCCGTTGCCTTCGCCGCCGACGATGTTTTCCGCCGGAACGACGAGATCGGTGATCTCGATTTCCGAATGGCCGCCGCCCATGATGTGCGAGAGGGGTCCTTCCAGGGCCATGGTCGGCACGTCGCGCTTGATCTTGTAGCCGGGGTTTGGCAGCTCGACGATGAAGGTGGAGTAGCGCTGGTGGCGCGGGGCGTCGGGATCGGTCATCGCCATCACCATGGCGAGGTCGGCGGCGCTGGCGGCGGAGGTGAACCACTTCTCGCCGTTCATGACGTAGTTCTCGTTGCCGTCCTTGACCGCGCGGGTCTGCATGCCCGTGGCGTCGGCGCCGGCGGCCTTTTCGGTCATCGAGTAGCAGACCCGCTTTTCGCCGTTCAGCAGCGGCTTGAGGTACTTCTCCTTCTGAAACGGGGTGCCATGGGCCAGCAGAGTCAGCATGGTGGCGTCGTCGGGGCCCTGGCTGTTCATCGAAAGGGCGCCGAGGTGGCTCTGGCCAAGCTCCATCTGGACGAGCGCGTTGGCGAGCGGGCCGAGGCCCATGCCGCCGTATTCCTCCGGGATGAAGGGCAGCCACAGGCCCTTGGCGCGAGCCTTACCGCGCAGTTCGCCGAGCAGGGTCTTGTAGTCGGCGCCGTCGGCGAGGGTTTTCTCGGCGGGGATGCACTCGTCCTGGACCCATTGGCGGACCTTTTCGCGCACGGCCTTGGCCTCGGCCGGAATTTCGAAATCGATCGCCATGCGGCGGGCTCCCTTAAAGTTGCTTTGGCGGGACTATGCGTCGTCGCCCGGCGCGCCCGCAAGGCCGGAGAGACCACCGGGCTTCGACGTTGCGAAAGGACGAAGCGCTCCCCCGTGGGCCAGAGCGGCTGGCGGGAGCAATCCGCCTATCCTTCCCCGACACGGCGCGCCGCCCTATTGTGGGTCATGGTAGTCGCAGTGCCGCTTCGCGCCGGGCGATGGATCGCCGAGAGCGGACGGGCGGCGGCGGCCGGTCCCACAGTGGCGGCCCAGGCCCGGCGGGACGGCCATGTCGTGCTCCGCGGCGCGGCGGGGATCTTCGGATGACCGCCGGGGCGATTCCGGAGGGGACCGAGGATCCGCGCGCGCGGCCAAGCCGCCTGCGCCGTCTTGCCGTGCTCGGCCTCCTGGCCCTGCGCGGGCGCATCCGGGCCAGCGAGCTTTGGTTGGTGGTGGTCGCGGTGGGTGTCGGCGCGGTAGCCGGGGTGGCGGCGCTGGCGGTCAGCCAGGGGGCGCGGCGATTGCAGATCCTGCTCTACGGACTCGATCTCAATACCCGGCTCTCGGCGGTCTCGAAGCTCGATCGCGCCCTGCTGATTATCCTGCCGGTCGGCGGGCTCGTCGTGGGGCTGATGAGCTGGGCCTGGGCCAAGCGGCGGCCCAATCCGATCGTCGACCCGGTCGAGGCCAACGCCCTGCGCGGCGGCCATATGAGCGCGCGCGACAGCCTGTTCGTCGGTCTGCAGAGCCTGGTTTCCAACGGCGTCGGCGCCTCGGTGGGGCTGGAGGCGGCCTACGCCCAACTGGGGGCCTATGCGGCCTCGCTGGCGGGCGCGACGCTGAACTTGCGGCGCAGCGACCTGCGCGCCTTCGTCGGCGCGGGCGCGGGCGCGGGGATCGCGGCGGCCTTCGGCGCGCCCCTGACCGGGGCCTTCTACGCCTTCGAGATCATCATCGGCTCCTACACCCTGGCCAACATCGCTCCGGTCGTGGGCGCGGCCCTGGCGGGCGCCCTGGTGACGCGGGTCCTGCGCATCGATCCCATCGTCCTGCATTCGACGGTCACCGACACCCTGACGATCAGCCACTATCTGATCTTCGCCGCCCTCGGCCTGATCTGCGCCCTCTATGGCGTGGGGATGATGAGGCTGGTCGCCCTGACCGACAGGCTGGCCGCCCGCCTGCCGGGACCTGTCTGGCTGCGCCCCGCCGTCGGGGGCGCGGTCTTGGCGGCGATCGCCTGGCAGCTTCCCGAGACGCTTTCCGCGGGCCATGGCGCCATGCATCTGGAGTTCGCGGGGGACCTTTCGGCCGGGGCCCTGGCGGTGCTGATCCTGGCCAAGACCACGGCTTCGGCGGTGGCCTTGGGCTTTGGCTTTCGCGGCGGGCTCTTCTTCGCTTCGCTTTATTTGGGCTCGCTGATCGGTCGGCTGTTCATCATCAGCCTCTACGCGGCGGGAATCGACACCGGAATCGACCCCACCGCCGGCGCTCTGGTGGGAATGGGCGCGCTCGCCGTGGCGATCATCGGCGGGCCGTTCACCATGAGCTTTCTGGTGCTGGAGACCACGGGGGACTTCGGCCTGACGGCGGCCACGGTCACCGCCTCGATCATCGCCAGCCTGTTTGTGCGCGAAACCTTCGGCTATTCGTTTTCCACCTGGCGCCTGCACCTTCGCGGCGAGACGATCCGCAGCGCTCATGACGTCGGCTGGCTGCGAACCCTCACCGCGGGGCGGATGATGCGCGCGGGCGCCCCGACCATCGCCGCCTCGGCCTCCATCGACGAGTTTCGCCGTCGCTTCCCCCTCGGATCGGCCCGCCGTGTCGTCGCCCTCGACGACACCGGGCGCTATGCCGGCATCCTTCAGGTCAGCCAGGTCTTCGCCGATCACGACACCGCCGGCGCGGTGGGCCGGTTCGCGTTCAACCAGGCCCAGACGCTCAGCCCGGAGATGACCATCAAGGACATCATGGGCCTATTCGACCGCACCGCCAGCGACGAGCTCGCGGTGGTGGACGACAATGGCGAGGTGCTGGGAATCGTCTCCGAGGCCTACGCCACGCGGCGCTATGCCGAGGAATTGGAGAAGGCGCGGCGGGATCTGACCGGCGGAGACTGAGGTGTCGGCCACAGCGCGTTGATTGCAAAATGGAAATATCACGTGGCGGCGGAAGAGGCCATGGCAGCTTTTGGCATCTGAAAGTGCACTTTGCGCGTCGATCAAGCGGCGCTTTTGTGCGACGGCGGATGCGAAGAGAGGCGACGTAGCGCCGACGCGGGCGGTATCCGCGCGCCGCGACGCCGGGATACGTTTCTGGGTGAGATGTGGAAGAGCCATGACATTGCATTATGCGATTTTTTGACGCTCTTCGCCAGCTATTTCCGTGGGATATGATCGGTCGGTCGTCGACGACATCCAGCGCCCGGCTCCCTCCCGATCGATCCGCCGGCATAGGATCCGGGTTTGCCGGGCGATCGCGTTGCGGCCTATATTTGTGGCGGCGCCGCGCGACGTCGGCGTCATGGAGGATCCCGCCATTTCGCTCATGACCCGACTTGCGCTGGCGATCAGCGTTTCGGCGGCGTTGGCGGCCTCCGCCTCCGCCGCGCCCGCGCCCGATCTCGCGCGCATAGCGGGGACGCCGGCGCCCGCGCGGGGCGCAATCTACGCCGCCTGCCTGGCTCAGGCGGCGACCGCTCAGACCTTTGATCGCACCAGCGCGAAGGGCGCCCATCTTCTCCGCTTCACCTGCTCGGGCGCGCCGGCCCGGGCGTTTTGGGACGAACTGGCGGGCTGGAGCGCCGCGCACGACGCGCAGTGGACATCCGACGGCCGAACCTGGCGCTCGACGGGCAAGATCGCTCACGATCTCTTTGGAACGGACTACTGCTCCAATGACGGCGCGGCCGACTACAAATGCGAGATCACGGTAAACGTGGGCGCGTTCCTGGATGGTTAGGCGGCGAGCGCGGTGCTTGCGCACCCCCTCCGCCGCGCCTAACTGCGGACTCCTGATTTTTAAGGATCGAAGTGATGGCTCGGGCTGAAACCGACTTCTAGCGTGGCTTTCCCGCGGGATAGATCGCCGACCGTTGACGACGCGACTGCCGTGAACCGGTCATGACCCTCGCCGAGGCGCTGATCGCGATCGGCGGCATCGCGACCGCGCTCGCCACGGCGGCGCTGGCCGTCATCGCCTGGAGCCAGCTGTCCGCGCTTCGCAAGCAGCTGGACGACCAGGCCCGCCAGCTGAAGATCGTGGGCGATCGCGAGAAACAGTGGCGCACGATCGAAGCCTGCGAACGCTATTCATACGATCCCGTTCTACGCGAATGCAAAAAGCGGCTGTGGGAAGCGCGAAGGAATGGCGTCTTGCCCCGCTTTCCAGACGTCAGCGTCATCCGCCAGGACGCCATCCTGATCGTCAACTATCTCGACGCTATCGGGACCGGCGTCGCCCAGGGGGTTTATCTGTTCGAGATCGTGCGCGACCATTTGCGGGTCATCGTGATGGAAACGGTTGAACGCTTCGTGCAAAACGGACAGGGCGAGTTCGGCATCAACAAGGCCAATATCACCGGCCTGATAACCCTCCACGAAAAGATCACGGCAAGCCAAACCAAATACAAGGCGGCGATTTAGACTGAGCGCCTCTGCGTACGCCTTCAGTCGCGGAGGCTGGAGAGAACCGCCCCATCTTCCCACTGATTTTTGTCGTGGCCGAAGACCATGACCGTCTCCGCGTCGCGCAACGCCATCAGTCGATCCAGCGACGCATTCATCGCGGCGGCGTCGGAAAATGCTGGAAACTTCCGTGTGCGAACGATTTCGGCGGCGTAGCAGGCGTCGCTCAGGAGGATATGGTCGCCCTGGGCGCTCCGCACCCGGACGGACTGGTGGCCGGGCGTGTGGCCGGGGCTCGGCAGACATGTCACGGCGCCGTCGCCGAAGACGTCGTGTTCGCCGTCGATCAGGAGCACCTCGTGGCCGAGGTCGAAGAACCGCCGGGCGAGTCCCAGGTGCGGGCCCCGCTCCGGATCGAGACCGGCTTCCCACTCCGCCTTCTGCGCCACCACCGTGGCGTTGGGAATCTGATGCAGGCCGCCGGCGTGGTCGAAGTGAAGGTGGGAAAGCACGACATAGCGCACCCGCGCCGGATCGATGTCGAGACGCTCCAGATGACGGGTCACGATATCCTCGGCGTCGAAGGAGACGTCCATGCCTTGGCGCTGGAGGATTTTGCGGAAGCCGTCGTCGGGGTCGGCGATATTCGCGTGGAGTCCGCAGTCGAACAGGGCGACGCCATCGGGATGTTCGATCACGTAAAAGGGAACGGGAACGGAGAGCTGGCCGCCGCCGGCGAACCCCATCCCCTCCGCCGAACTATGGACTTGGCCGCAGACGCAACCGAAAAGTCGAGTGGTCATCGGTTCATGCCGGGCGCCAAGCGCACCGGATTTGAACCGTCATCCGTCGGCCGCCGGTAGTCTCAACGCGATATCCGCGAAAGGAGAAATGGCGATAGGCGGAGCTTGAACGCTCCGCCTATCCCATAGCCATGACTTCGAAAGGCCGACGACAATCAGACCGCGAGCGCGGACCCTCTGCGACGCCGCGCCGCGCCGCCGATAAGGCCAAAGCCCGTGAGCATGAGCGCCCAGGTCCCCGGTTCCGGCACGGGGGAGAGTGTGATGTCCGAAATCCAGGTCCCCCAACGCGAGAAGCTGCCCGTGGGGCTGGGCAGATAGCCCAGCGCGTATTCGCCGATCACCCAGAAACTCTCGCGGTTGTTCGGATCGAGGGTGACCTGGGCGTAGTCGCCCCACCGTTGGCGCCCTGACGGCGGGCTGAATTGAGTGCTGCCGTTGTGGTAATCGTCGATCGGGCTGACGTGCAACAAATAGGTCTGGAGAAGGGTCAGACCGCCGGTGGCCTTGTCCGGATTGTAGGCGTTGGCGAGGTCGGAGATATTGCCGACGCCCACGGCGTAGCCCGAACGGTTGTAGCCGATGACGACCTGGCCGGAATCGTTGACCGTGATCGTCCCCTGATAATAGTCGAAGCCGTCGTTGTTATTGCCGATATAGCCTTCGGCGATGACGTGGTTGGTGGCGGCATCGACGATCGACCAGCGCACCGAGGTATGACCGGTGCCGGTCGGCGTGATGGTCTGGGTCGAATAGATCTTGCCGTGCTGCTCCCAAACCGCGCTGGAGGTGCGGTCGTCGGAGGTGTCGATCACCCGCCGGCTCGTCGTGCCGCCCGTGAGGGTGTCGGGTTGGCGTCCGGGGGAGTTGGGATCGTACGCCGAGTTGTCCAGAGTGACGACGCCGGTTTCCGTCGCCGAAGCCTGACCCGGATTGTTCACGTTGTAGCGGATCTGACCGAAGTCGGTGGCGGCGGTGGCGAGAATTTTGCCGGTGTCGCTGCCAAGTTGGTTGACGCCCTGAATCGCGAAGCCGCGATCGACGCAGACGGTGCTGGAGCAGGGTGTGAAGAACTGCTTGAGGCTCGTCGTCGTGGGAGCGCCCGGTCCGAAGAGGTCATTGCGATTGATGACGTTGAGCGTCGTCCCGGTGAACTGCTGGGTCGTGTTGTTGAGGTCGAAATCGTTCGTGCCGATGTAGATCGCCTTGCCGTCGATCGCGAGGGTCGGATAATCGGCGATCGGCGCGCTGCCCGGCGGCGAATAGCCCGTGAACGTCGTCGATTTGAAACCGTGGAGCGCGTTCGAGTCGTTTGAGACCGCGATCTCCAATGTCGGCAGGTTGCCGTTGCCGTCAGGCACGGCGAAGGCGGTCACGATCCAGCGTTGCGAACGCGCGTCGAAGAGCACCCGCGAATCGCCTTGAGAACCGGCTTGCCCGGCCGCTTGCCAGAACGCGGTCATCGAGACGATCGACTGCCGCGCGCCGGTGGTCTTGTCGAAGATCGCATAGGCGCCATTGCTGGTTTCGAGGAATTGGGTGGCGCCCACGGCGCCCATGGTGTCGGGGGGGATGAAGCTGAAATTGTTGTTCAGCGCGCGGACGTCGACTTGTGAGATGCCGTCGAAGCTCGGCCCGACCGTGGTCCCGGGGCTGAGGGTCGAAAGGCCCGAATCGAGGGCGCCGTTCAGATACGTCGCACCACCGTCATAGGCGTAATAGCCGGAGCCGCTGCCATCATAGGCCAGGGCCGGAGATCCCATCAGCGCGGCAAACGAGCCGGCGAGGAGGGTCGATGCGAGAGAGCGGGACAAGAGACTTTTATTCACGAGGGCGCCTTTCGACAGGGGAAGGGATTCGACGATGGCCCCCCGGCCGTCCGCGTCGCGGAACGTCAAAAATTTGTTAGACCGCCGTCCGAAAGGTGTCCATGCCTCTTTCGCCGGACGCGCCATTTTTTATTGCGCGCTGACTTCATGGGCGCCCGCCGCCCGGTCTCACGCCATGCAGGAAGAACGCTCGCGGAAGGCACGGGTACTCGGAAGCCTCGGGAAAAACGGGAAAACCGTGCGTCGCTGCGGGTTGAGCCCAGGGCGAATCCCGTCCGCTCAAAAAGCGCGAGACAGCCGGAGTGGAAGCTTGGCGCCGACCAGGGATAGGGCGAGCATGGCGAAAAAGGCGCCGTCACCCCACAGGTCGAACGGGGTTGGCCGCAGCGGCGCCGGAAGGGGCGCGTCGATCACGCCGAAAGCGCCCTCGCCGAGATGTTCACCCGGAACAAGCCTGCCGCGCGCGTCGATCACGCCCGACACGCCGGTGGGCGTGGCGCGGACCATGGGCAAGCCCTCCTCGATCGCGCGATAGCTGGCGAGGTTGAGATGCTGTCGCGGTCCAAGACCCGTGCCGAACCAGGCGTCGTTCGAGATATTGACGATCCACGCCGCGCGCTTACCGCTCCGCAAGGCTCCTGCGCGCGTGAAGCCGGAATAGAGCGCCTCGTAACAGATCAAGGGCTGCAGCACCGGCAATCCCGGGACGGCCAGCGGGGCCGGGCGGGGACCACCCGCGAAACCGTCGCCGACATGGACGAGCGTCTTGATCCCGAGACGCGACGCCAGCCCGTCCATCGGCATGAACTCGCCGAACGGCACCAGGCGGTATTTGTCGTACAGCGCTTCGACAACGAGGCCATGCGCGCCGGACCGGAGCACCGCGAGGCTGTTGAAGACGGAGGCCTTCTCGCGCGGGCCCTGGCCGTAGCGGTAGCCGCCGAGGATCAGGGTCTGGCCGGGGCCGAGCGCGCCGACGACGGCGTCGCGGGTCCATGTGTTCGGCGCCAGATAGTCCTCCATCGCCGCCGGGATCGCGCCTTCCGGCCAGATGACGATGTCCGGTCGCCGGGCGCCCGACAGGGCGGTCAGGCGGGCGTAGCGCTCGACGATGCCGCTGAAAGCCCGAGTGTCGTACTTGGTCTCCTGCCGCACGTCGGCCTGGACGATGCGCACCAGCGGACCCGGCGGCGGTGGGGGCGGCTGGGCGAGCCTCACGGCGCCGAAGACGAGCATGGCGATCGCCACCGCGACGCCGGCGCCGGCCATCACGAGGCCCCCCCGGCCCTCGCGGACGACGAAGGGCGCGGCGGCGACCGCGACGGTGAGCCAGCTCAAACCATAGATTCCCACGAGCGCGGCGCTCTGCGACATCGCGCCCCCGGCCACCCAGCTGCTCCCGGGCGGATCCCAGGGAAAGCCCGTCAGGACGTGGCCGCGCAGCCACTCGAAGGCGGAAAGGGCCGCGGCGAAAAGCAGCACCCGCAGGGCGGTCGGCCCCTTCAAGGCGCGAAACGCCGCGCCGGCCGCGCCCCAGAACGCGGCCATGAACATGGCCATGAAGATCACCGCGAAGGGGGCCATCCAGCCCTGATCCTTGGCGTCCACCTGAAATGGCTCGGCCAGCCACCATAGCGAAACCACGAAATAGGCGACGCCGACCTGCCAGGCCCTGATGAAGGCGGTCCGCCTATCGCGGCTCCGATCGACCAGAACGAACATCAGGCCATAGCCGAGGAGACCCGGGACGAAGCCCCACGGCGGCTGGGCCGACGCCTCCAGAAGGCCGGCGAGCAGGGCGCCCCCGCGCTCTATCCAGCGGCGATGGACCAAAAAGAACAGCTCCCCTCGCGCGCCGCCCAACGCCTTTCGTGGCCCGGATTCGGCGCGGAACAGGGCGGATTGCGTCATGGCGCCAAGGGTGTCGGCGTCGGACGAACGCGCAGCCGCTTGACGCGCCGGGGATCGGCGTCGGTGACCTCGAACTCCAGGCCGCCGGGATGAGCGATGACCTCGCCCCGCTGAGGCACGCGGCCCGCCAAGGCGGTGACGAGGCCGGCGGCGGTGTCGATATCCTCTTCGAGATCGGGCGTGGCGAGAGGCCGGTGCAGCGCCGCCTCCAGCTCTTCGAGAGGCACGCGGCCATCGACCTCGAAGATACCGCCGGCGCGGGCGACGATCTGGGTGGCGGTGGCCTTGTCGTGCTCGTCGTCGATTTCACCGACGACCGCCTCGATGACGTCCTCCAGGGTGACGAGGCCGTCGACGCCGCCGAACTCGTCGATGACCATGGCGAGGTGGACGCGGCTGGACTGCATCCGCACCATGAGGTCCGCCGCGCGCATGGACGCCGGGACGAAGAGGGTCTCGCGTTTCAGGCGGGGAAGTTCCTCGCCGTTGGCGCGGCGGCGGGCGGGGTCGGCGAGCAACTTGAAGACATCGCGCAGGTGGACGAAGCCGACAGGGTCGTCCAGGCTTTCGCGAAAGACTGGCAGGCGGGAATGTTCGCTCACCGCGAAGGCGGCGACGACGGCGTCGAAAGGCTCCGAGATGTCCACCGCCTCGATGTCGGCGCGCGGCGTCATCACATCGCCGACGGTCATGGTCTGAAAGACCTCGGCCTGTTCACGCAGGGCCGCCGCGGCCTTGTCGGAGTCGCCGTCGTCTTCGCGCTCGGGGGCGAGGCCGATCATCGCCAGGATCGCGGCGAGGCCTCTGGGGCGGCCGTTATCCATGGACCAACTCGGCTATGTACGGATCGTCCACGCCGAGCCGCGCGAGAAGACGGCGCTCGAGGCCCTCCATCTCGGTCGCCTTGGCTTCGGTCAGATGGTCGTACCCTCTGAGATGCAGAACGCCGTGGATCACCAGATGGCGCAGATGATCGGCCAGGGACTTGCCCTGTTCCGCCGCCTCGAGCGCGCAGACATCGTGGGCGAGGGCGATATCGCCAAGGCAGCCGCAACCCTCGACGGCCGGAAAGGCGAGGACGTTGGTAGCCGCGTCCTTGTCGCGGAAGCGGGTGTTGAGGTCACGGACCACGGTGTCGCTGGTGAGCAGGACGGTCAGGCCGCAGTCGTCGCCCGATCCGGCGGCCAGGCGCGCGGCGCGGCGGACGAGGTCACGCACGCCGATAACGTCGCGGCGCCAATCGGGCGTTTCGATCTGGACGTCGATCTTGTTCACAACCGCTCGCTCGCCGTGTCGGCGTCATAGGCGGCGACGATCCGGCCCACCAGGGGATGACGAACGATATCGACGGCGGTGAAGCGCGAGACGGCGACACCCTCGACGCCGTCCAGGATGGAGACCGCGTGGGCGAGGCCGGAATCCCGCGGGTTGACCAGATCGACCTGGCTGGGATCGCCGGTCACCGCCATGCGCGAGCCCTCGCCGATACGCGTCAGGACCATCTTCATCTGCAGCCGCGTCGTGTTCTGAGCCTCGTCGACGATGACGAAGGCGTTGGACAGCGTGCGGCCGCGCATGAAGGCGATCGGCGCGACTTCGATTTCGCCGCGCTCGCGACGGCGACGCAGGGCCTCGGCGCCGAGGATCGCGGTCATCGCCTCCCAAACCGGCGCCATGTAGGGATCGACCTTCTCATTGAGGTCGCCGGGCAGGAAGCCGAGCCGCTCCCCCGCCTCCACCGCCGGCCGGGTGACGACCAGCCGTTCTACCTCGCCCGAGCGCAGCAGGCCCGCGCCATGGGCGACGGCGAGAAAGGTCTTGCCGGTGCCGGCGGGTCCCAGGCCAAAGACGAGATCGTGGCCGGCCAGGGCCTCGAAGTAGCGCGCCTGGGCGGCGGTCTTGGGCGCGACCGCGCCGCGCCGAACACCCGCGGGCGCGGACGCTCCGCCGGACTTGGCCTGCCCGATGGCGACGCGAACATCCGCGGCGGCGACTTCCTGTCCGGCGGCGATCCGTGTCGTTAGGGTCTCGATGGTGTGTTTCGCGGCGCGGCGGCCCGCGGTGTCGCCATTGAGCGAGACGCCGCCGCCGGGGGTCTCGATCAGGACGTGAAAGGCGTCCTCGATCAGCGCGGCGTGTCGGCCGCCCGCGCCTGACACCGCGCGCACGGACGCTTCGTCGAGGGGCAGGAACTCGGAGAGGCCTCGGCTCAAGCCAGCGCCCGCGCGCGGACGCCGCCCAGACTCATGTGCGCGGAGGTCTCGATCTCCACCGGAACGATCCGTCCGATCAGGTCCGCGCCGCCGACGAAATGGACGGCCTGGAGGTAGGGACTGCGACCGATGACCTGACCCGCGTGGCGGCCGGGCTTTTCCACCAAGATGTCGAGGACGCGCCCCCTCATGTCGGCGTTGAAGTCGCGTTGCTGGCTCTCAAGCAAGGCCTGCAGGCGGGCGAGGCGCTCGCTCTTCACCGCCTCGTCGATCTGGCCGCTCATCGCCGAGGCCGGCGTGCCCGGACGCCGGGAATATTTGAACGAGAAGGCGCTGGCGAAGCGGACCTCGCGGACAAGCGCCATGGTCTCCTCGAAGTCGGCGTCGGTCTCGCCGGGGAAGCCGACGATGAAGTCGCTGGAAAGGGCGAGATCCGGTCGCGCCGCGCGAAGACGCTCGAGGGTCCGCAGATAGCTCGATGTCGTGTGGGCGCGGTTCATCGCCTTGAGCACGCGGTCGGAACCCGACTGAACTGGAAGATGAAGGTATGGCATCAGCGCCGCGACCTCGCCATGCGCCGCAATCAGGTCTTGGCCCATGTCGGCGGGGTGGCTGGTGGTGTAGCGAATGCGCGCAAGGCCAGGGATCGCCGCGACCTGCCGGATCAGGCCCGCGAGCCCGACGCCGTCGTGGACATAGGCATTGACGTTCTGGCCCAGCAGGGTGACCTCGCGGACCCCGGCGGCGGCCAGCGCCCGCGCCTCGATTAGGATGTCCCGCGCCGGCCGGGAATATTCCGCGCCGCGCGTATAGGGCACCACGCAGAAGGTGCAGAAGCGGTCGCATCCCTCCTGCACCGTCAGGAACGCGCTGACGCCGCCGGGCGCGCGGGTCGTCGGCAAGGCGTCGAACTTGGCGTCGGCCTCGAAATCGGCGGCCAGACGCTCGCCCGCGGAGCGATGGGCGCGGGCGATCATCTCGGGCAGGCGATGATAGCTCTGCGGACCCACCACGAGATCCACCGCGGGTTGGCGTCGCATGATCTCGGCGCCTTGGGCCTGGGCGACGCAGCCCGCGACGGCGATCATCGTCGCGTTTCCGGCCGCGGCGCGCTCGGCCTTCACCGCCTTGGCGCGGCCGAGTTCGGAATAGACCTTTTCCGTCGCCCGCTCGCGGATGTGGCAGGTGTTGAGAATGACGAGGTCCGCCTCCTCCGAGCGTTCGGTCAGGGCGTAGCCGAGCGGGCGCAGGACGTCAGCCATCCGTTCGCTGTCGTAGACGTTCATCTGACAGCCGTAGCTCTTGATGAAGAGCCGCTTGGCCGCCGCCGCCGGCTCACTCATCCGACGGCACGCCGTAGAGTTCCAGCCGATGATCCACCAGGCGATAGCCAAGCCGCCGGGCGATCGCGTTCTGTAACGCCTCGATCTCGTCGTCGACGAACTCCACGACCTTGCCGTTTTTCATGTCGATGAGGTGATCGTGGTGGCTCTCGCTGGCCTCCTCATAGCGGGAGCGGCCGTCGCGAAAGTCATGCTTGGTCAGGATGCCGGACTCTTCGAAGAGGCGCACGGTGCGATAGACCGTGGCGATGGAGATGTGCGGGTCGACGGCGTGAGCGCGGCGATGCAGCTCCTCCACGTCGGGGTGATCGCTGGCTGTCGAGAGCACGCGCGCGATCGTCCTGCGCTGTTCGGTCATGCGCAGTCCCTTGTCGATGCACAACTGCTCCAGACGTTCCAAGGCGCTGCTCCGTTGGCCCCTTCCGGCCGTGCACGAGAGCGCGATCATAAGGCGCGCGGGGTCATCTGTTAAGGTCGCGGCGCAGGATCAGGGCGTCAATCGCGCCGGTCGGGCTGGAATAGTAGGCGCGGCGGCGCCCGACCTCGGCGAACCCCGCTCCGCGGTAGAGCGCGAGGGCGGCGTCGTTGTCATCCGCCACTTCGAGAAAGAGCGCTTCGGCTCCGTTCACCGCCTCCCGCGCCGCCGCCGCAAGCAATCTCGCGCCGACGCCCTCGCGGCGACGCGACGGCGCCACGGCCAGGGTCAGGATCTCCGCCTCTCCCGCGATCGCGCGGCAGAGCACGAACCCCGCGACGTGCTCGTCCTCGGCGATCAGCCCAAAGGCGCCGGGGGCGGTCAGAAAGGCCCTCAGCACCTCGGCGTCCCAGCCATCGGCGAAGGCCGTGGCGTGGAGCGCCGCCATGGCGGGAACGTCGTCCGCGCGCGCCGGGCGGATGGCGTTCACGGCGCCGGCCTCGCGGCCTTGGGCACGGCGTCGGGCGGACGCAGATAAAGGGGACTCGGCGGCGCGGGCTCCCGCGAGGCGGCCAATCGCGCCACGACCTCGGGCGCGGGGATGGCAATCTCGAGAAGGCGCGCGCCGGGCGCCGCGAGGTTCAACAGATGGGCCCCCGGACCCACGAGGACGGTCTCGCGGCCTCCGGCGATCTCGATCAGGCGCGCGACCGCCGTATCGACCGGAAGGATGTCGGGCGCGGTCAGGGCGAGCGCGTTTTCGAAAATCTGCAGGTAAAGATTGCCGCGCCCAGCGTCGATCACGACCGCGGTCACCCCGTCGCCCTGTCGGCCGGCGGCCAGCGCCTCCAGCGTCCCGATCCCGATGCAGGGCCGATCGAGCGCGAGCGCCAGACCCTTGGCGAAGGCGAGACCGATGCGAAGGCCGGTGAAGGAGCCCGGTCCGACCGTGACGCCGATCCGGTCGAGCGATGAGAAGGGCGTCCCCGCCCCCGCCATGAGGTCACGCGTCATCGGGGCGAGCCGCTCCTGGTGTCCCCTCGTCATCGGCTCGGAAGCGATGGCGATCACCTCGCCGTTCCGGAGGAGCGCGACGGAACAGGCCCCCAGGCAGGTGTCCAGGCCGAGGACGATCAACGTGGTCTCGTCAGACGATCTTGCAAGCGTCTTCGAAGGAATGGCGCGGCAGTCTCGGGAAAAGGTTCTCTTCCGTGCCGTGGCCGATGGAACAGATGAAGTTCGACTTCACTCGGGTCCCCGCGAAGAACGCGGCGTCCACGCCGGCGTTGTCGAAGCCGGACATCGGTCCGCAGTCGAGGCCCAGGGCCCGGGCGGCGATCATCAGATAGGCGCCCTGCAGCGAACTGTTGCGCAGAGCCCCCCTCTCGGTTTCGACCGGATCGGTGAAATGGTCCTTCATGTTTGGCACGTGGGGGAAGAGCCTGGGCAGGGTCTCGGGATAGTCGAGATCGTAGCCGATGATCACCGTGACGGGGGCCGCCATGATCTTGGCCTTGTTGTTACCGCCCGCGAGCGCGACCAGTTTCTCCTTGGCCTCGAGGCTTTTGACGAAGACGAAGCGCGCCGGACTGCCGTTGGCGGCGGTGGGTCCCCATTTGGCGATGTCATAGATCTCGCGGATCCGCTCGTCGGAGACGGCCTCGGGCGTCCAGCCGTTGCGGGTGCGGGCCAAGCGAAAGAGCTGGTCGAGAACCGACCCGGACAAGACATCCGACATGGGGAAACCCTCAGAGCGCCTGCTCGACGCGGGTGACTTCCGGCACATAGTGGCGGAGCATGTTCTCGACCCCCGCCTTCAGGGTCGCCGATGACGATGGGCAACCGGCGCACGCGCCGCGCATGTGCAGCCAGACCGTGCCGTTATCCGGTTCGTAGTGCGAAAAAAGGATATCGCCGCCATCCTGGGCCACGGCGGGGCGGATGCGGCTATCCAGCAGTTCCTTGATCTCGACCACGATCTGGGCGGCGTCGCCCTCATAGACCCGATCATCGTGTCCGCTCTCCTCGCCCGCGATCAGGGCCTGGCCGGAGGTGAAATGGTCCATGATCGCCGCCAGGATCGGGGCTTTCAGATGCGACCAGTCGTGGTCGTCATCCTTGCGCACGGTGAGGAAATCGCCGCCGAAGAAGACGCGGCTGACGCCGGCGATGTGGAAGAGATCGCGCGCCAGGGGGGACGCCTGAGCCTCGCCGCCGTCGTGGAATTCCCGCGTGCCGCCCGTCATCACCTCACGGCCGGGGAGGAACTTCAGGACGCTGGGGTTCGGGGTGGCTTCGGTCTGGATGAACATCGGATCTCCCTCGTTCCGCTAAATGGCGAAGCGCGCGCCCGCCCGCAACCTCACGCGCGCGGCCACAGCCCGACGATGCGCCGCGTCTGGGCCATGATCGGCTGAGCGATCGCCCGCGCGCGGTCAGCGCCGTCCCGGAGGATGCCGTCGATCTCGGTCGGATCGGTCATCAGCCGGCGCATCTCCGCCGAGATCGGCGCCAGCTTTTCGATCAGGGCCTCGGCCAGCGCGGGTTTGAAGACGCCAAAGCCCTTGCCGGCGAAGCGGGTCAGGACCTGGGCCGCCGTCTCTCCCGTCACCGCGCCATAGATGCCCACGAGGTTCTCCACCTCCGGCCGGCCTTTCAAGCCCTCGACGCTCTCCGGCAGGGGCGCCGGATCGGTCTTGGCCTTCTTGATCTTGGAGAGAATGGCGTCGGCGTCATCGGTGAGGTTGATCCGCGACTGGTCCGAGGGATCGGACTTCGACATCTTGGCCAGCCCGTCGCGCAGAGACATCACCCGCGCGCCGGCGCCCTCGATCAGCCCCTCGCAAAGTGGGAAGAAATTCGGCGCGTCGAAGTCGTGGTTGAACTTCGCGGCGATGTCGCGGGTCAGTTCCAGGTGCTGACGCTGGTCGTCGCCCACAGGGACGTGGGTGGCGTGATAGAGCAGGATATCGGCGGCCTGGAGCACCGGATAGGCATAGAGGCCGACGCTGACGCCTTCCTTGTCCTTGCCGCTCTTCTCCTTGAACTGGGTCATGCGGTCGAGCCAGCCGACGCGGGCCACGCAGTTCAACAGCCAGGCCAACTCCGCGTGTTCGCGCACCGCCGACTGCGGGAAGATGATCGCCTTTTTCGGATCGACCCCCGCGGCGACATAGGCGGCGGCGATCTCGCGGGTCTGGGCGGCCAACCTCGCCGGGTCCTGCCAGGCGGTGAGGGCATGGAGATCGACCACGCAATAAATGCACTCCATCTGGTCCTGCAGGGCGACGAACTTCACCAGGGCGCCGAGGTAGTTGCCCAGATGCAGGTCGCCGGACGGCTGCACGCCGGAAAAGACGCGGCGGAGGTGGGTGGCGGGCTCGCTCATGGCGTGCCTCTAACAGGCGGGAAGCGGAAGGTCAGCCTTTAGCGCGCCGAACTCGCCCTCGCCCTCGACAGCCGTCTCGGCGCGGCGGCGACCTCGTCGACATCCAGCACGGCGACCAGTTTGCGGCGTACGGCGCCGATGTCGCCGGCGGCTTCCAGCTTGGCCCCCTTGGCGTCCACCACATAGAAGGCGTCCACCGCGCGCTCGCCGTAGTTGTCGATATGGGCCGATTGGATCGACAGTCCGGCGTCGGAGAGGGTGCGGGCCAGGGCGGCGAGGAGGCCGGGGCGGTCGCGGCCGGAGGTCTCGATCACCGTGGCGCCGCTGGAGGCTTCGTTGTCCACGGCGACCGAGGCGGTGATGGCGAAGGCCGAGGCGCGGCCCAGGTCGAACTTGAGGGCGTTGAAGGGCGCCAGCCTCCCCCGCGCGGCCTCCTCCAGCGCCGCGGCGAGACGGTCCGCGAGGCGGGGATTGCCCTCCGCGAAGGGACGCCCGGAGACGTCTTGCACCTGAAAGATATCCAAGGCCGATCCGTCGCGGGAGGTGAAGATTCGCGCGCTCAGGACGTTGCCGCCCAGGGTCGCGATGGTCAGCGCCAGGTCGGCGAAGAGACCCTGACGGTCCTGGGCGGCGACCAGAACCTCGGTGGCCATGGCCGTGGGCCAGCGCGCCTCGGCCGCCGCGCCGCCTTGCGCGAGCGCCCGCTTGGCGAGGGCGTAGTGGGCACGTTGCTCGGCGGCGGACATCGTCGCGAAATAGGTGTCTTCCAGGGCGCCGGCCCAGGCCATCGCCTCGGGATCCTCCGCAACCAGGGTGGCGCGGGCCTCATAAGCGAGAGCCTCCTGACGGCGGCGAGCGACGCCGGTCGGATCGCTGCTCCGGCCGCCCCGGAAAAGGGCCTCGGTCGCGGCGTAGAGCTCGCGCAGGAGCTGACCCTTCCAGGCGTTCCACACGCCGGGACCCACGGCGCGGATGTCGGCGATGGTGAGGACCAGGAGCAGCCGCAGCCGCTCCGGAGTCTCGACGATCGCGGCAAAGGCGGCGACGGTCGCCGGATCGCCGACATCGCGCTTCTGGGCATAGTCGCTCATGACCAAGTGGTGCTCCACCAACCAGGCCACCAGATCGACCCGGCGCCGCTCCAACCCCAGCCGCTCGCAGGCCTGACGCGCGGTGCGGGCGCCGGCGATCTCCTGGCCACCCGCCAGGCCCTTGCCGGTGTCGTGCAGCAGCATGGCCAGGAAAAGAACCTGCTTGTCGCCGATCAAAGGCATGATCGTGGTCGCCAGAGGGTGGTCCTCGGCGAAGCGGCCGGCGTCGATGTCGTTGATGATCGCCACCGCGCGCAGCGTGTGCTCGTCCACGGTATAGGAGTGGTACATGTTGAACTGCATCTGGGCGACGACGTGGCCGAACTCAGGGATGAACTTTCCCAGGACCCCAGCCTCGTTCATCAGCTCGAGCGTGCGGCCCGGCTTCTTCGCGCCGGCGAGGATATCGAGGAAGACGGCCGCGGCCACCGGGTCGCGCCGCACCTTGTAGGTCAGCAGGCCAAGCTTCCGCGTCGCCCAGGTCAGGGCGTCGGGATGCAGATCGACATCGCGGGCGTCCGCGATCCGGAACAGCCTTAAGAGATTGACCGGGTCCTCGTCGAAGGTGCCGGGGCCGCTGATCGACAGTCGGCCGGCGTCGAGAATAAAGCCCGGTTCCGCCAGCGCCTGACGCGTGGCCCTGCCCGGAAGGAAGCGCGAAATCCCCCGCGGCGCGGACTTGAGATGCTCCGCCTCGAGCTTGGCCGAGAAGGCGCGGGTCAGCAGCCCGACCTCCTTGGCGATCAGGAAATAGCGCCGCATGAAGCGCTCGACCGCGGGGGTGTTGTCGCCGCCCCTGGGGCGATCATGATAGCCCATCCGGCGGGCGATCTCGGGCTGGACGTCGAAGGTCAGCCGCTCTTCGGGCCGCCCGGTGGCGAAATGCAGATGGGCGCGCACGGCCTCCAGGAAATCGAACGAGCGGACGAAGGCGCGGACCTCGCGGCCGTCGAAGACGCCCATGCGCATCGCGCCCTCCACGCCATCGGTGGGATGCAGATATTGCGCGATCCAGAACAGGGTGTGCAGATCGCGCAGGCCGCCCTTGCCCTCCTTCACGTTGGGCTCGACCATGAAGCGGCTCGCGCCGGCCCGGGTGTGGCGTTCGTCGCGTTCCTTCAACTTGGCGGCGACGAATTCGGCGCCGGTTCCCTTCACCACCTCTTCGCGGAACCGCTTGCCCAGGTCATCGGCCAGGGTGCGTTCGCCGACGAGGAAGCGCGCTTCGAGGATGGAGGTGCGGATCGTCATATCCGCCCGGGAAAGCTTGATGCATTCCGGCACGGTGCGCGAGGCGTGGCCGACCTTGAAGCCCAGATCCCACAGGGCATAGAGCATGTATTCGATTACGCTCTCGGTATGAGCGGTCTCCTTGTAGGGCCGCACGAACAGCAGATCGATGTCCGAGAACGGCGCCAGTTCGCCCCGGCCATAGCCGCCGACGGCCATCAGGGCGATGCGCTCGCCCTGGGTCGGATTGCGGGCGCGGAAGATGTGGACGGTGGTGAAGTCCCACAGCGCGCCGATAACCTCGTCGGTCACCGCGCAGAGCAGGCGCGCCGTCTCCACCCCGCCCGCGCCGTTCTCCAGCCGTTCCTTGGCGATCAGGCGACCGCGTGAAAGCGCGGCCTTGAGCAGTGCGATCGCGCGGCGCCGCTGTTCCTGGCCGTCGCCGGGAGCGTCCAGCGCGGCGTTGGAAAGCTGCGAGCGCAGGCGATAGCCATCGACGACGTGTTCGATCCGGGTCGGGCGCAGGCGCGGCGGCATGGGCGTACTATAGCACCCGGGCCGGTGGAGTTGGCGAGGGCCGTGGCGTGACCAGGCCTGCAGCGCCGCGTCGCGCGCCGGACCAGCTTACACTTCCGGCCGGCCTTGAACGGCCCTGCGGAACCGCTGGTGGCGCGTCTCTAGCCTTCCCGATCAGCCAACCGCTTCAGCCGATACAGCGCGTCCATCGCCTCGCGTGGGCTCATGCCGTCGATGTCCAGCGCCGCGACGCTCGCCTCCAGCGCTGACGGCTCGCGCGGCGCGGGTTCGAAGAAGAGCGGCATCTCGGCCAAGCCGGTATGCGCCGCGCCGTCCTGCTCCAGCCGGTCCAGTACCTGGCGAGCCCGCGCGACCACCGAGACCGGGACGCCGGCCAGCTTCGCGACCTGGACGCCGTAGGATTTGTCCGCGGGTCCGGCCACGGCCTCGTGAAGAAAGACCAGATCGCCGTTCCACTCCTTGGCGCGCAAGGAGAGGTTGCCGACATGGCCCAGCCGCGTCTCCAGGGCCGCGAGCTCATGATAGTGGGTGGCGAAGAGGGCCCGGCAGCGATTGGTGTCGTGCAAGGCCTCGGCGCAGGCCCAGGCGATGGCGAGGCCGTCCCAGGTCGCCGTGCCGCGGCCGATCTCGTCCAGCACCACCAGGGATCGCGGCGTCGCCTGGAGCAGGATCGCGGCGGTCTCGATCATCTCGGTCATGAAAGTGGAGCGGCCCCGCGCCAGATCGTCCCCCGCGCCCACGCGGCTGAAAAGGCGGTCGACGACGCCCAGGGTGAGCGAGGCGGCGGGCACGAAACAGCCGGCCTGGGCCATCACCGCCAGCAGGGCGTTCTGGCGCAGGAAGGTCGATTTGCCGGCCATGTTGGGCCCGGTGACGATGGTAAGCCGCGCGCCGGCGACGCCCTCCGCGTCGAGACAGCAGTCGTTGGGCGTGAAGGCGCCGCCAGCGCGTCGCACCGCCGCCTCGACCACCGCGTGGCGCGCGCCCGTCGCGTGAAAGACCGTCGAGGCTTCGAGTACAGGACGGCACGCCCGCACGTCTTCCGCCCACTCCGCGCCGGCCGAGGCGACATCCAGCACGGCCACCGCCTCGGCGGCGTCGAAGATCGCGGGGGCCAACATCTGAGCCTCCGAACGCCAGCGCTCGAACATCGCCAGTTCCAGCTCCAGGACCTGAGCGGCGGCGCGGGAGATGCGGGCGTCGAGTTCGGCGAGTTCCAGGGTGGTGAAGCGCGCTTGGTTGGCCAGGGTCTGGCGATGGATGAAAACTCCGGCGTTGGCCGGCGAAAGCAGGCTCTCGGCGTTCTTCGGCGAGGTCTCCACGAAATAGCCGAGAACGGCGTTGTAGCGGATCTTCAGGGCGACGCCGCTCTGAACCGCCAGGCGGGCCTCCAGGGCGGCGATGACCTTGCGACTCTCGTCGCGCAGACCGCGCGCCTCGTCGATTTCCGCGGAGCAGCCGGCGGCCACGAGGCCGCCGTCGCGGGCCAGCGCCGGAAGGTCGTCGGCGAGACCGGCGGCGAGCGCGTCGCAAAAGGCGCTTGCGGCCTCGTCCAGGGTCAGGGCGCTGAGCGCCCGCGCGATCTCGGCCGGCCACGGATCGAGGGGTTCCGCGGCGCGCCACAGCAGCCCGGCGATCTCGCCCGCGGCGGTCAGGCCGTCGCGCAGGCGCCCCAGATCCCGCGGGCCGCCGCGGCCCAGCGAGAGCCGCGTCACCGCCCGGGCCATGTCGCCGACGCCGCGCAGGGCGCCACGCAGATCGCGCCGGAGGTCCCGCCGGGTCAGGAACGCATCGACGCCGTCCAATCTCGCGTCGATCGCTCGGGGGTCGAGCAACGGCCTGGCCAGCCGGGCCGCGAGCAGCCTGGCGCCGGGCGCGCCGACGGTGCGGTCGATCGCCGCCAGCAGGGAGCCCTCGCGGGTTCCGGCGCTGGAACGGTCGATCTCCAGACTGGACCGGGTCGCCGGATCGATGGTCATCGTCTCGGAGTCGCCGCCACGACGGGGCGGTCTCAGGGCGGGCGCCTTGCCGCCCTGGGTGACATCCAGGTGTGCGGCCACGAGGCCGAGGGCGGCGATCTCCGCCCCCGACAGATCGCCGAAGACGTCCAGGGTCTCGACGCCGTAGAGCCGCTTCAGCCGGGTCGACGCGGCCGTCGGCTCCGACAGGGCGCCGGCCATCGGCTGGACCAGACCCCCCGCGCCTTCCACCGCTGCGCGGGCGCGGGGTTCGGCGAACAGACGCTCGGTGCAGAGGATTTCCGAGGGACGCAGCGCGGTCAGGGTCGCCGCCAGATTGTCCAGGTCCGTCAAGAGGCAATCGACATCTCCGGTGGAGACCTCGACACTGGCCACCGCCGCCTGGTCGCCCTTCAAGGCGACCGCGACGAGCCGGTTCGCGCCGCGCGCCTCGAGAAGGCCGTCCTCCGTGAGCGTTCCCGGCGTGACGACCCGAACGATCTCTCGGCGCAGCACCGCCTTGCCGCCCCGCGCCTTGGCCGCCGCGGGGGTCTCCATCTGCTCACAGACCGCGACCTTGAAGCCGGCGCGGATCAGCTTGGCGAGATAGGCTTCGGCGGCGTGGACCGGCACGCCGGCCATGGGGATGGGCTTGTCCTGGTGAGTGCCGCGATGGGTGAGCGCGATCCCGATCGCCGTCGCCGCCTTCACCGCGTCGTCGAAGAACAGCTCGTAGAAATCCCCCATGCGAAAGAAGATCAAGGCGTCGGGTTGCGCCGCCTTGGCCTCGAAATACTGCGCCATCACCGGCGAGGCGGCCTTTGGCTCCAACGCCGGGAAGAGGGAGAGGGGAATCGCGTCCATCGCCCGGAGGCTACGCTTCGCGCGCGATGAAATCACCGCAATCCCTCACCTGCCGCGCCCGGCGTGTTTCCCGCCGAGGCGCCGGACGCGCCCCGGAAGGTGGACAATGCAAAGTCACTGGGTGATTCATCGGCCCAGGCCAGCTAAAGCGTCGCTCTCGACCTGGGCGAAGCCTTCGTAGGAATGAGATCGATGGGGAGCGCAGCCGCCGGCGGGCTTCCCGCTTCAACCGCCCACGACATCGCCGCGCCCTCCACCGACGCCGTCGCCTGGTTCGACGATTGGATGCGCGAGGGCGCGCTTCCCTTCTGGTGGGAAGTCGGGGCGGATCACGAGCGCGGCGGCTTTCACGAGCGGATCGATCTGGATGGTCGGCCCACCGCCGAACCCCGTCGATTGCGGGTGCAGGCTCGGCAGGCCTTCGTTTTCGCGCGCGCGGGTAGGGCAGGCTGGCGCGGGCCTTGGCGCGAGGCCGCCGCCCACGGCCTCGACTACATCGAGCGCCGCTACGCGATGCCCGGCGGCCTGTATCGCGGCCTCTGCGATGAAAGCGGCGATGGGCTCGACGACGTGGCGACGACCTACGACCAGGCCTTCGTTCTGCTGGCCTTCGCCGAAGCCGCCGCCTGCGGCCTTGCTGGCGCGGATTGGGCGCGCCGGGCGGATCGCCTGCGTGACGCCCTCGAGCCGCGCCGCAACGACCGGGGAGTCTATCGCGAAGTGCGCGGCCAACGATTTCAATCCAACGCCAACATGCATCTTTTCGAGGCGGCCTTGGCCTGGACGGCGCTGGACCCCGCTTCGTGGGGGGGATTCGCGGACGCCATCGGCGAGGCGGCCTTGGGCTGGCGCGAGCGATCGCCCCGCGGGTCGATGCCGGAGGTCTTGGACGAAGCCTGGGAGCCGGCGCGCGGCGAAGCTGGACGCATGTTCGAGCCCGGTCATCAGTTCGAGTGGGCCTGGCTCCTGGATCATTGGTCGAGCCTCGGGCGGGGCCGCGGCCCCAACGATCGGTTCACGCGCCGGCTGTTCGACAACGGCGTCCGGGGCGTGGATCCAACGCGCGGTGTCGCTGTCAACGCCCTGCGCGACGACGGCATGGTGCTGGATGGCAACGCCCGTCTATGGCCGCAGACCGAGTGGCTTCGCGCCGCCCGCCGGTTCGGCGCGCCGGGGCAGACCGACGCCGCGATGGGCGCGCTGCGCCGTTACCTGATCCCTGATCCGCCCCTCTGGCGCGATCACCTGAGCCCGGAAGGCGACTTCGTGGTCGAAGCCGCGCCGGCCAGCTCGCTCTACCACCTCGCCAGCGCCTGGAGCGACCTTGTGCGCCCGAGGGCATAGATGAGCCTTCGCTCGATCCCGGCCAGGCGGAGCGTCGGCGAAGCGCCGATCTTCGCGGCCCTGACCCTGGGCGTGCTCTTGATCGATCTGCTATTCGGCGGCGCGACCCACGGCGGCGCGTTGTCGAGCGCGGTGGCCCGGATCGCCAGCCTGCCGCTTCTGGGCGGCGCGCTCCTGAGACTGCCGACGGCGCGTCTCAATCGCGTTGCCCTGGCCGGCGTCCTGGTGGCGCTCATGATCGTCTCGACGCCGGTCGCGCAGCTGATCCCGTTGCCGCCCGCGATATGGGCCTCCCTGCCTGGTCACGCCGGGTTCGCCGTCGATCGGACGATCGCAGGCCTAGCGCCGGCCTGGATGCCGATCAGCCTCGCGCCCTACGACACCTTCGACGCCCTCCTCGCGACGCTGCCTCCGCTGGCGATGTTTCTCGCCACCCTAACCCTCCAGCCCGCCGAGCGACGGGCGATCGCTCTATGCGTTCCGGTGTTCGCGGTGATCGCGGTGGCGTTCGGATTGATGCAGTCCCTCGGCGGGACCCTGAGCCCCTTGAGATTCTACGCGGAGACGAACAGTGACTCGGCGGTCGGGTTTTTCGCCAACCGCAATCATCAGGCCGCCCTGCTCGTCGTGTCGGTGGCGTTCACGCCCCTTTGGATCGACGCCTTCGATCATGTGAAGAGGGCGCCGCGAGGCGCGGGCCTATTCATCGCGGTGGCGATCGAGATCGCGCTCGTGGTGGGCATAGGGATCACACGCTCGCGCGCGGGCGTCCTTCTCGTGGGCCCCGCCATGATCGCGGGCGGTCTGGCGATCGCCGTGAGCAGCGAGAGCCGGTCCGGCCGGCGGGGCGCGCTGGCGCTGCTGCTGGCGAGCGCCTTCAGCGCGGCCCTGGTGGCCATATTCGCCGGCGAAGCGGTCGTGTCGCGCTTCCAGGTTCCTCTGGGCGCGGACCTTCGCGTTCGGGCCGCGGCGGCCATCGCCCGAGCCGGCGAGACGTTTTTTCCCTGGGGATCGGGCCTCGAGACCTTCGCGGCGGCCTATCGGTTTTTCGAACCGCGCTCCCTGGTCAGGGTGGTCTATCTCAATCACGCGCACAACGACTGGCTGGAAATCTGGGTGGAAACCGGGGCGCTCGGCGTCACCATCGCCGTCGCCTTCGTCGTCTGGTGGGCATGGGCGATCTTGTCGGCGCTCATCGGCCGGAGCGCCGCGCGGGTTAGGGCCGCGGCCCTCGTCGGCGGGTCGGTCATCCTGCTTTTGATGGCGCACTCGACGGCGGACTATCCGTTGCGGACGGCGGCCCTGGATTGCGTGTTCGCCTTCGCCTGCGGCTTGTTGGCGCTGGGCGGCTGGCCGGCGTTGGAGCGACATGCCGAGCGGGACGCGAGCGCCGCCTTGCCAGCTCGGCGGACGTCTATGACCGCCTGACGCCGACGACGGCGGCGCCGGGCCCGCGACCATGCCTGTTCGCCGAGCAATCCGGTGGCACGCCCGCGCGCGGGTGCGCCGACCCCGCTCGGCGGCTTGACTCTCCAGCCACCCTCCCGCAGTGAGCGGATCGACTCTCGCGGGAGAGGCCGGGTGTTCGAGCCCGGCGCCGAAGGCGCAACCGCCCCGGAAACGCTCAGGCAAAAGGACCGCGCGGGGCCAGGACCATACGCTGGAAAGCGCGCCTTCGCCGATTCGCGCGGGCGTGCGCCGAAGGAGCAAGGAGCGCGTCGCCGCTTCGGAATCTCTCAGGCCTCAAGGACAGCGGGGGCGTCGATGATGCCGGCGGGCCGTCCGCCGGCGCGTCGCGCCCGTGGAGTCCGCTCGGCCCGTCATGGATGCCCCCGAGACCCTGAAGACCACGCCGCTGAACGCCGCGCACCTCGCGCTGGGCGGCAAGATGGTCCCCTTCGCCGGCTATGCGATGCCGGTGCAATATCCATTGGGCATCCTCAAGGAGCACCTCTGGACTCGCCAACACGCCGGGCTGTTCGACGTCTCGCACATGGGACCGGCGTTTCTGGAGCTGACCTCGCCCAGCGGCGACGGCGACGCCGATCATCGCGCGGTGGCCGGCCTGATCGAACCCCTGGTCTGCGGCGATATCCGCGGCCTGAAACCAGGGCAGATCCGCTACACGCTGCTGCTCAACCAAGACGGCGGGATTCTCGATGACCTGATGATCGGCCGCCCCAGCGGTCCGGCCGAACAGGGCAAGCTCTATCTCGTCGTCAACGCGGGAACGAAGGAGGACGATTTCGCCGCGATCGCCGGGGCCGCCGGCTCGGCCGCGCGCCTCGGCCGCGCCGACACGTCGGAGGGTCCGGGCGGCGCGCTGGTCGCGTTGCAGGGTCCGGAGGCCGCGGCCGTCATGGCGGCCCTGGTTCCCGCCGCCGGCGATCTCGGTTTCATGACCTTCGCGCGCGCCGCATTCGACGGGACCGACATCCTCGTGGCGCGGAGTGGCTACACCGGCGAGGACGGCTACGAGATTCTCGCCCCCGCCGCCGTCGCCGAGGCGCTGTGGTTGAGGCTGCTTGCGGATTCGCGGGTTCAGGCCATCGGTCTGGGCGCTCGCGATTCACTCCGTCTCGAGGCCGGCCTGCCGCTCTATGGCCACGACGCCGACGCCACGGTGTCCCCCATCGAAGCGGGCCTCGCGTTCGCGGTCTCGAAGCGGCGATTGAAGGCGCGGGATTTCCCCGGCGCGGAGCGTGTCGCGGAAGAGATCGCCCACGCGCCGAAGCGGGTGCGGGTCGGACTGAAGGTCACCGGCGCGCCGGCGCGGGAAGGCGCCGTCATCGCCGACGACGCGGGTCGTGAGATCGGCGTCGTCACCAGCGGTGGTTTCGCGCCCAGCCTGGCCGCCCCCATCGCCATGGGTTTCGTCCCGCCCGCTTTCGTCGCGTCCGGAACCGCCCTGACCGTCCTCGTCCGCGGACGTTCGCAGGCCGCCGAAATCGTCGCCATGCCCTTCGTTCCCCACCGCTACTTCCGTAAACCCGCTCTCTAGAGGATCCGTCATGCGCTTCACCAAGGACCACGAGTGGGTCGATCTTCAGGGCGATGTCGCCACCATCGGCATCACCGCCTACGCCGCCGACCAACTGGGCGACGTGGTCTTCGTCGAACTGCCCGAGGCCGGCAAGACGGTCGGCGCGGGCGACGCCTTGGCCGTGGTGGAGAGCGTCAAGGCCGCCTCGGACGTCTACGCGCCGATCAGTGGCGAGGTCGCCGCCGCCAACCCCGATCTCTCCGACAATCCGGAGACGGTGAACGACGCGCCCGAGGGTGGCGGCTGGTTCGTGAAGATCAAGATCAAGGATCCCGCGCAGGTCGAGGCGCTTATGGACCGCGCGGCCTACGAAGCCTTCCTGGCGACGCTCTGAGCATGCGCTACCTTCCCCTCACTCCCGATGATCGCGCCGCGATGCTCGCCGTCATCGGCGCGGCGACCATCGACGATCTCTTCATCGACGTGCCCGCTTCCGCGCGCTTGGCAAAGCCCGTCGATCTGCCGCCGCACGCCGGCGAACTGGAGGTCGAGCGCGCGCTCTCCGCCCTTGCCGCGAAGAATCGCGCGGCGGGGACGGGGCCGTTTTTTTGCGGCGCCGGCGCCTATCGCCACCACGTGCCGGCGACCGTGGATCACCTGATCCAGCGCTCGGAATTCCTGACCAGCTACACGCCCTATCAGCCCGAGATCGCCCAGGGCACGTTGCAGACGCTGTTCGAGTTCCAGACCCAGGTCGCCGAACTGCTCGGCCTGCCGGTGGCCAACGCCTCGATGTACGACGGTTCGACCGGTTGCGCCGAGGCCGTGCTGATGGCCTCGCGGGCGACGAAGCGCAGCGGCGCGGTGCTCTCGGGCGGCCTGCATCCGCATTACGCCGAGGCGGCGCACACCCTGGCGGTCGCGGCCGGCGTGGAGACCCATCGTCTTTCCGCGGCCATCGACGACGAGGCGGCGGTCATCGCCGCCATCGGGCCGGACACCGCCTGCGTCGTCGTCCAGACGCCGAACGTCTTCGGCACGGTGACCGACGTCACGCCCATCGCTCAAGCCGCCCACGCCGCCGGCGCACTGATGATCGTTGTCACGACCGAAACGGTCTCGCTAGGCCTCCTGAAGTCTCCCGGGGAGATGGGCGCGGACATCGCGGTCGCCGAGGGCCAGTCGATCGGCAATGGCCTCAACTTCGGCGGACCTTATGTCGGCCTTTTCGCCTGCACCGAGAAGCTGACACGGCAGATCCCCGGTCGCCTCTGCGGCCAGACCGTGGACGCCGAGGGCCGGCGCGGCTTCGTGCTGACCCTGTCCACGCGCGAACAGCACATCCGCCGCGACAAGGCGACCAGCAACATCTGCACCAATTCGGGTCTCTGCGCCCTCGCTTTCACCATCCACATGTCGCTGTTGGGCGGGACAGGGCTGCGGACGCTGGCCCAGATCAACCACGCGCGGACCCTTTCTCTCAAGAAGGCGCTCGCCGCCGTCCCCGGCGTGGAGGTCCTCACCCCGCGGCTGTTCAACGAATTCGCCATACGCCTGCCCACGGACGCCGCCGCCGTGGTGGAGGCGCTGGCGAGGAAGGACATCATCGCCGGTGTTCCCTATGCGCGTCTCGATCCCGACGCC
The DNA here is from genome assembly GCA_038231315.1 of Caulobacterales bacterium. Taxonomy (GTDB): domain Bacteria; phylum Pseudomonadota; class Alphaproteobacteria; order Caulobacterales; family Caulobacteraceae; genus Acaudatibacter. The sequence continues at coordinate 338,674 of JBBRLN010000001.1, read as the reverse complement.
GGCCTGGACGATGTCCTGCTCGTCTGCGCCACCGAAACCACCACGGCGGGCGACATCGCCGCCTTCGCCGCCGCCCTCGACGCGAACCTGAACGGGGAGATCGCCGCGTGACCATGCTCAATGTCGGCCGCCAGACCCGGCCCGAGGAAAGCGCCTCGTTGACGCCGGCCTATCCAGGTCGCGGCCTTTTGCAGGACGAACCGCTGATCTTCGAACTGGGCGGCTGGACCAAGACCGGCGTCGATTTTCCGGATGAGGCGACCGACACCGCGGACCTCGCCGGGCTGACCCGCACCCTGCCGTTGCGCCTGCCGGGGCTGTCGGAACCCGAGACCGTTCGCCACTATGTCCGACTGTCTCAGAAGAACCACGCCATCGATCTGGCGCTCTATCCGCTGGGCTCCTGCACGATGAAGCACAATCCGCGTCTGGACGAGAAACTGGCGCGCCTGCCGGGCTTCATCGACCTGCATCCGCTGCAGCCGATCTCCACCGTGCAGGGCGCGCTCAGCGTGATGGATACGCTGGCGCATTGGCTGAAAACGCTGACCGGCATGCCGGCGGTGGCCCTGACGCCCAAGGCCGGCGCCCACGGCGAGCTTTGCGGCCTGCTGGCGATCCGCGCGGCGCATTTAGCCCGGGGCGACGCGCGCCGCGTGGTGCTGGCGCCGACGTCCGCGCACGGCACCAACCCGGCCACGGCGGCCCTCGCGGGCTATGAGGTGCGGGAAATCGCCCAGACGGAGTCCGGCCATGTCGATCTCGCCGACCTCGAAGCCAAGCTCGGCCCGGACGTCGCGGCGGTGATGGTGACCAATCCCAACACCTGCGGTCTGTTCGAACCCGATGTGATCGAGATCGCCCGCCTCACCCACGCGGCGGGCGCGTACTTCTACTGCGACGGGGCCAACTTCAACGCCATCGTCGGGCGAGTGCGGCCGGGCGACCTCGGCGTCGACGCCATGCACATCAACCTGCACAAGACCTTCTCCACCCCGCACGGCGGCGGCGGTCCGGGCGCGGGTCCGGTGGTGCTGAGCGCCGAACTGGCGCCGTACGCGCCGACGCCCTGGCTGGTTCACGGGGACGGCGGCTTCGACCTGATCGAAGAGCCGGTCGGCGCGGCGGAGGGCTCGTTCGGCCGGATGAGCGCCTTTCAGGGCCAGATGGGGATGTATGTCCGCGCCCTCGCCTACATGATGAGCCACGGCGCCGACGGCCTGCGTCAGGTCGCCGAGGACGCGGTGCTCAACGCCAACTACGTCAAGGCGCGGCTTTCGGGGGTGATGACGCCGGCCTTCCCCGATGGCCCATGCATGCACGAGGCCCTGTTCGACGACACCTGGCTGGAGGGCTCCGGCGTCACCACGCTGGACTTCGCCAAGGCGATGATCGACGCGGGCTTCCATCCGATGACGATGTATTTTCCCCTTGTTGTCCACGGCGCCATGCTCATCGAACCCACCGAGACAGAGAGCCGTGGGGAACTGGATCGGTTTTGCGATACGATCCTGGAGCTCGCCGCCGCCGTGAAGGCCGGCGACACCGAGCGCTTCACCGGCGCGCCCTTCCACGCCCCGCTCAAACGGCTGGACGAGACCCTGGCGGCGCGCAAGCCGAGGCTGCGATGGTCGGCGGAGGCGGCGGCCTAGAGCACAGTTGGAGCGTGTTCCGACCGTAAAACCGGATTCCACTTTTACGGAACACGCTTCAGGGACTGCGGTGCGATTTTAGGCCGCGCTTGAGCCAAACGCCCCCACCGCCTAACTTCCCGCGATGAACTCGTCTTCCGCGCCAGGCCTGGAGTCCATCGCCGCCGTCGCGAAGGCGCAGGCCCCGGGCCGGGGGTTGCCGCCGGTGCATCTGTGGCACCCGGAGCACTGCGGCGAGATCGATATCGTGATCCGCGCCAACGGACAGTGGGTCCATGAGGGATCGCCCATAGGGCGCGAGGCCCTGGTGCGGCTGTTCTCCACCGTGCTGCGTCTGGACTCGGACGGCTATCACCTCGTCACACCGGTGGAGAAACTGCGGATCGCCGTGGAGGATGCGCCTTTTGTCGCGGTCGCCGTCGAGCGCGCGGGCGACACCCTGCGCTTCAGCACCAACGTCGGCGACCTTGTGGACGCCGACGCCGAGCATCCCATTCGCGTGGTGACCGATCCGAAGACGGGCGAACCGCGACCATATCTGATGGTCAGGCGCGGTCTGGAGGCGCTCATCGCGCGTTCGGTCTTCTACGAACTGGTCGAGATCGCCGAGGAGAATGTCGAGGGCGAGCTGATGATCTCCTCGTCGGGGGCGGTGTTCAGCCTCGGCAAGGCGGAGGCTCTTGCTTCGTGACGCCGCACGCCTCGCCCGCCGAGTTGCGGGCCTGGGTCGAGGCTCATCTCGATCCTCTGGACGCCGGCGCGGCGGAGAGCGCCGCGCATCGCTCCGACTTCGATCTCAATGCGGACTGGAGGGCCAGCGACGCGAACGGGACGACCGCCGTCACGCCCGCCGCCGTCCTCATCGCCCTGGTCGAGCGGCCGGAAGGACTGTCGGTCATCCTGACCCGGCGCGCCGACACCCTGCGCCAGCACTCGGGCCAGGTCGCTCTGCCAGGAGGCCGGGTGGATGGCGACGAGACGCCTTGGGCCTGTGCTCTGCGAGAAGCGCATGAAGAGATCGGCCTCGATCCGTCCCTCGTCAGCCTGGCGGGTCTATCGACCTTCTACCGCACGGGAACGGGCTACAGGATCGCCCCCGTCGTGGGCTTCGTCAGGCCGGGCTTCACCCTGAAGGCCAATCCGGGAGAGGTGGCCGACATCTTCGAGACCCCGTTCGGCTTCCTGATGGACCCCGCCAATCACGAGGAGCGCGAGGGCCGGACCCCCGCGGGGGACCTGCGGCGCTTCTACGCGGTGACCTGGAGGGACAGGATGATCTGGGGGGCCACCGCCGGGATCCTGCGCGCGCTCTATGACCGGCTCTATGGAGCCGCGATTGGCTAGGGTTATCTTCATCCGCGTGCTGTTTTTCCTGGCGCCGTTCGCAGCCTATGCGCTCTGGCGTGAGGTGGCGCGGCGCACGGGACGGCCGATGGGATCGACGCCGTGGACCTGGCTGGTCGCCACCGGCGCGACCTTGGCGATCCTCTCCCTGGTCGGCGAGGCCGTCCTGCCGCACGGCGCCGATCACGGCCGTTACGTCCCCGCCGAAACGCACGCCGACGGCACGGTCCAACCGGGACACTTCGAAAGGCGATGACCCGGCGCCTCAAGCCTCAACCCTGGATGACCCACCCGGCGACACGCGCGGTGATCGCGGCCCTGACCGCCGCGGGTGGCGAAGGGTGCGCGATGTTCGTGGGCGGCTGCGTCCGCGACGGCTTGCTCGGCCGACAGGTGATCGACATCGACATCGCCACCACGCTGGCGCCCGAAGCGGTCACCAGGGCGCTGGAGAGCGCCGCCATCAGGGCGATACCCACGGGGATCGAACACGGCACCGTCACGGCCGCCACCCAGGGTAGGACCCTCGAGATCACCACTCTGCGCCGGGATCTCGAGACCGATGGCCGCCGCGCGGTGGTCAAATTCACCGACGACTGGGCGGCCGACGCCGCCCGACGGGATTTCCGCATGAACGCGCTCTATGCCGACGAGAGCGGGACGGTGTTCGATCCCACCGGCTCCGGCGTGAAGGATATCGACTCCGGCGCCGTCGTCTTCGTGGGCGACCCGGCGACGCGGATCGCGGAGGACGCGCTTCGGATCCTGCGCTTCTTCCGTTTCGTGGCCTGGTACGGACGCGGCGCGCCGAACGCGAAGGCGCTCAGGGCCTGTGAAGCCGCGCGTGAAACCGTGAGCGACCTTTCCGCCGAGCGCGTGGCGAAGGAACTGCTGAAACTCCTTGCCGCCGACGATCCGCGCGAAGCGGTGCGCCTGATGGCGATGACCGGCGTCCTGGGCGAAGTCCTGCCCCAGGCCGACGGGCTCAAGCGTTTCGAGGCCCTGATCGCCATCGAGACAGAACAACTCTTCACCTGCGATCCGCTTCTGCGTCTGGGCGCCCTGCTGCACGACGACGACGGCTCCGCGCGCGCGGCGGCGACGCATCTTCGCCTCTCCAACGCGGACCGTGATCGCCTGATCGGCGCCTTGGGCGGGCTGAAGGTGGTCTCCTGGATGAGCCCGCGCGAGGTGCGCCGCGCAATCTGGAGGGAAGGCGCCCAGGCCCTGCGCGACCAGGTGATGCTGAGCTGGGCCGCCTCGCACCGCCCCGCCGCGACCACCCAGTGGCGCGCGCTACTGCCGATGATCGATAGCTGGCCGCGCCCGACCTTCCCGATCACCGGCGACGATGTCCAGGCCGCCGGCGTCCCGGCCGGACCCCTGGTCGGACGCATCCTGCGCGAGGTCGAAACCTGGTGGATCGACCACGATTTCACCGACGACAGGCTCGCCGCCATCGAAAGATTGAAGGCGGTGGCGCAGGGGATGGCGTATTGATCACGCGATGGCGCGGCGCGCTTCATGAGCGTCGGGCCCCGTTGTGGGGGCCGATAGAGGCGAGAGGGAAGCGCTTATGGATCTACGGCCGCTGACGCCGCTCCCCGCGCAGCCGGAGGGGGTTCCCTGGCCGACAAGGGTATGGCCCACGGCGGCGCTGCCCGCCGACCACCCGCTGCACGCCCTCGTGGACCGCGGTTTCGCGCCCGAGGCGCTGGAAACGCTCGGAGCCCACCAAGCCCTGGTTGTCGTCCAGGGCGGTCGTCTGGTGCTGGAGCGTTACGGCGTCGGATTCGGCCCCGATGTCACCACCCGCTCCTGGTCGATGGCCAAGAGCATCACCCACGCCTTGGCGGGCTTCGCGGCGATGGATGGCAAGCTCGATATCCACGCGCCCGCTAACGTCTTGGGCTGGCGGACGCCGGGCGATCCGCGCGGCGCGATCACGGTGGATCAGTTGTTGCGCATGGCCAGCGGACTGAAGTTCGTCGAAGTCTATGTCCCCGGCGAGGCCTCGGACGTCATCGAGATGCTGTTCGGCGCCGGCCAAGCCGACATGGCCGCTTTCGCCTCCGCCTTTCCGCTCGCCCACGCGCCGGACACCATGCACTCTTACTCGAGCGGGACGACCAATATCGTTGCCGCCCTTATCGCGGACGCCGTCGGCGCGCGAGGCGAGACGTTCAAGGCCTTCATGCGCGAGCGCCTGTTCAATCCGCTGGGGATGACAAGCGCGGACCCCAGTTTCGACGCGGCGGGAACCTTCATTGGCTCGTCCTATTGCTTCTGCACGCCGCGGGACTTCGCCAGGTTCGGTCTGCTCTATTTGCGCGGCGGGATCTGGGAAGATCGCCGCCTGCTCCCCGCAGACTGGATCGACTACGCCCGAACGCCGCGCCTGCCACAGCCGGGACCGCCCGAGATCGACGGCCCGTACGGCGCGCACTGGTGGCTGGACCTCGCAGGCCCAGGCTCCTTCTCCGCGAACGGTCATGAGGGTCAATACATCGTACTAGTCCCGGACCGGGACGTCATCGTGGTGCGTAACGGCGTCACGCCGGGCGACAAAGCGCCGATCAAGGGCTGGCTGCGGGCGATCGCCGAGACCTTTGCACAACTCTGATGGCCGCCTCCGCCGGACCCGAGATCGAGCGGCTGATCGCTCTGCTGGCCAAGCTGCCGGGGCTGGGACCGCGATCCGCGCGGCGGGCCACCTTGGCTTTGCTCAAGCGGCGGGAGCAATTGCTGGGACCCCTGAGCGAGGCCCTGGCCGAGGCGGCCGAGCGGGTGCGGGTGTGCGCCGTCTGCGGATCCCTCGACACCCGCGACCCCTGCGCGATCTGCGCGGACGTAAGCCGGGACGCGACGCTGATCTGCGTGGTGGAGGAGGTCGGGGCGCTGTGGGCCATGGAGCGGGCCAACGCCTTTCGGGGACGGTATCACGTGCTGGGCGGGCTGCTTTCCGCCCTCGACGGCGTTGGACCGGAAGCATTGCGCGTCGGCCCCCTCGTCAGCCGCGCGGGAGAGGATGGCGTGCGCGAAGTCGTCCTCGCCCTGCCCGCCACCGTCGATGGTCAGACCACCGCCCATTACATCGCCGATCGCCTTCGCGGGACGGGTGTTCAGGTCACCATGTTGGCGCGCGGGGTTCCGGTGGGCGGCGAACTGGACTGGCTGGACGACGGAACGATCGCCCAGGCCATGCGCGCTCGGCGGCCCGCCTAGACTGGGTTAGCTTCGCGAGATGCAATATCACGCAACCCGTTCCAGTCAACGACGGCGGCGCAGCGCCCAGATCAGAGCCGCGAGGCCGGTTAAGGCGGCGGATATCGCGCTTCCCGTCGCGGTGATGATTTCTATGGCGGACACCGATTGTTTCCTCGAGGCTACGAACCTCATGGACCATCCGCGAGGGACGTCCGGCTTACAAGGAAACTTTACGTTATGCAACGTTATCGATTAGCGCGGCGACCGCGTTTTTTCGATGGGAAGGTTCGGGATAGCCCCGCGAGCGGCAAGCGCCCGCGGGGCTAAGACGAGTCCAACCGATCGGTTCAAATCGGTCCGGATCGCTCGGCGGCCCCCCGGTCTGGCGGGCAAACTAGGGCTGGGGATGACGCGCGCGAAGGCGCGGCAACGATACGTTTCGGTGCAGATCGATGCACGCCGACCCAAAGGCTCAGAGCGTGTTCCGTAAAAGTGGAATCCGGTCTTACGGTCGGACCACGCTCCAACTCGTGCTCTAGGGAATCAGGCCGCGGGCCATGGAGCGCGCGCGGGGCAGACGCATGAGCCAATCCCCGCCCTCGGCGAGATGCGTGGGACCGGCGTCGCGGTCCAAGTGAGCGCGGATCTCCAGCGAAAGACTGCCCTCGGGCGCGACCGGGTGAACCGCCGCGAGCCGCTCGAAACGGTCGTTGTCCTTTGCGAGATCGCCGGAGAGATCGCCAATTCGTTCGAAGATCGCGGGAAAGGCGGTCGGGGTGGCTCCCTGATCGAGGGCGCAATTGAGGATCAATCCGTCGACCAGACCCGCCTGCAAGGTGTTCACGCCATTGAGGATGGCGAAAACCAGACTGCCGCTCGTCAGTTCCTCGCCGATGATGAATATCTGGTCGCGCAGCAACAGCGCCCAGCCCTCCACCAACACGCCGCCGGTCTTCTGCCGTACGCGTAACAGGCCAGTCTCATCCCGCCACAGCATGACGTGATCGTGGATGAAGGCGCCGGGCCTCTGGGCATAGGGTCGCGTGGAGCGGAAAAAGCCCTCGTACGCCCCGCCTCTGAGGGCCGTTGTGATGGCGCTCTGCTCCAAGAGGACCAGGGGCAGGCCGTCGCCGAAACGCGGGGCGGCGCGCTTGGCGCCGGCGGGTGGCTGCACGCCCATCACCGCGGCCAGTGTTTCAAGATCACGATCCCAGTCCAGGACCGAAAAGCCCTCGACCCGCTCGGCAACCAGGGCGGTGACCCGCGCGAGGTTCTCCGGCGAAGGCCGTACAGCGCCGGTGAACCAGCGCCCGATCGCCGACTTGTCGATTTCCAACCGCTGCGCCAGCCGGGCGCGATTGATCGAGAGGGCCTTGAAGACAAACTCGAGATTGGCGGCCAAGGGTGTCAAGGACGGGGACCTCGCGCTTCAGCCGCGCCAAAGAGTCTCGGGCCGCGCGTTGGTGCAACGCGCCCGATTCGATTGCAAGTGAAGAGCGCGGCGCGAGGCCGCGGCCCGACGACGTTCCCAGGACACATCTAAATTCCACTCCGCGAATGATCTCGGCGGATGATCGAGCTTCGAAGCAAATCCGTTTGGCGCCAACACGTTCCAGTGGACGAATGGCTCAATTCAGGCGATGACGGGGCGACTTATGCAGCATCGGGACTGTACTCATGAACCACAAAACCGCCCTCCTGCTCGCCGTCGGCCTGACCGTTCTGGGCCCTGGCGCGTGGGCGGCGGAGCCTTCGGCGAAACTGACTCCCCCCCTGAATGCGAGACCTGACGAAACCGCCAACGCCTCGCCCGACCACGGTGTCCTGTTCAACGCCGAGAGCGTCGGCAGCGACGGCTCCGTCGCCGTCGAGGGCCAGCGCGTCGATTACCACGCCGTCGCCGGGACCATCGTTGTTCACCCCAAGGGCTGGGACGACGCGGCGGCCCAGTTGCGCCAGACGCCAGTCGAGAAGTCCGCGCTCACCACACCGGAGCCCACGAAGGCGGAGGGCGCGCCCGACAGTCCGAAGGCCGAGGCGGCGATGTTCTACGTCGCCTATTTCAAGAAAGGCGCCCCTTCGGCGGATCGACCGATCACCTTCCTCTACAACGGCGGTCCCGGCTCCTCGACGGTGTGGCTGCACATGGGCGCCTTCGGACCGCGCCGGGTCGTGACCCGCGAAGACAGCCACACCCCCGCGGCGCCGTACAGCGTGGTGGACAACGCCTATAGCCTGCTCGACGCCAGCGACCTCGTCTTCATAGACGCGCCTGGCACCGGGTTTTCCCGCATCGCCGGCAAGGACAAGGAAAAGGCCTTTCTGGGCGTCGACGCGGACGCGCACGCCTTCGGCGAATTCGTCATGGGCTTTCTGTCGAAGTATGGCCGCTGGAACTCGCCAAAATACCTTTTTGGCGAAAGCTACGGCACGCCGCGTTCCGCGGTGCTGGTCAACGATCTGGAGACCAACCACGACGTCGATTTCAATGGCGTGATCCTGCTTTCGCAGATCCTGAATTTCGACCTTTCCGCCGACTCGCCGACGCTCAATCCGGGTACGGATCAAGCCTACGTCGTCGCCCTGCCGACCTACGCCGCCTCGGCGTGGTATCACAACCGCGTCGCCGGCGAGCGTCCGGCGAACCTCGAGGCGTACCTGAAAGACGTCGAGCAGTTCGCAATCGGCGACTACGCCTCGGCGCTGATGGCGGGGGCGGACCTCGACGACGCCCGGCGCCAGGCCGTGGCCGCGAAGCTCGCCGCCTACACCGGCCTGCCTCTCGCCTATGTGCTTAAGGCCGACCTGCGCATCGACGGCGGCATGTTCGAGAAGAATTTGCAGGATCCCTCGGGCCTGACCACCGGCCGCCTCGACACCCGCTTCTCCGGGCCGGACATCGATCCGCTTTCCAAGGAATCCGACTACGATCCGCAATCCGCCGCGATCAGCTCCGCCTATGTCGCGGCCTTCAATGACTACACGCGCAAGTCCTTGGGCTACGGCGCGGGCCGGACCTACAAACCCGAGATCGATGTCTTCAAGGACTGGTCCTTCGCCCACCAGCCTCCCGGTTCGCCGTTTCCCGTCCCCGGCGTGCTCAATGTGATGCCGGACCTGGCCTATGCGATGAAGTACAACCCCGGCCTGAAGGTGATGGTCGCCGGCGGATACTACGATCTGGCGACGCCGTTCTATGAAGGGTGGTACGAGATGCACCATCTGCCGATCCCGGCGAACCTGCGGAGCAATATCGAGTATCACTACTATCCTTCCGGCCACATGGTCTACGCGCATCAGGAGTCGCTCAAGGCCCTCCACGACGACGTCGCCGGTTTCATCCGCAGGACGGACAATCTGGTGCGCTAGGCGAGGAAAAAGCGCGCATGACCCTGACCGTCTTCATCCGCTATCAGATCGACCCGTTCCAGCGGAACGACTTCAAGACCTACGCCGAGACCTGGGGCCGGATCATTCCGCGCTGCGGCGGCCACCTGATCGGCTATTGGCTGCCCCACGAAGGAACCAACGACGTGGCCTGGGGCCTGATCAGCTTCGCAAGCCTCGCCGCCTATGAAACCTACCGCGCGAAACTCAAGACCGACCCCGAAGCGAGGCAGAACTTCCTCTTCGCCGCCAGCCACAAATTGATCTTGCGCGAGGAAAGGACGTTTCTGGAGACGGTCGAGGGCACGCTGAATTTGGCGGCGATGTCGGTTTGATCCGCGGATTCACCCAGGCGCCCTTGGCTGGCCGAGTGGGTGTAACCCAACCTCACGCGCCATGGCGCAATCGGGGCGGCGCGGTCTGAGCGTCGCGACCTGGGCGTCGCGACCTGGGCGAAGTTGGCGAGAGAACCGCGGACCCGGACCCAGGATTTGCCGCCAGATACTCAATGAAACGAGCGGACGGCCGTCGAAAGAGCGGGCGAAACGACCGTGCATCAAGTTTGGGCGAACTCTCTCTTGCGGGGCCCCATGTAGCCGAAGAGGAACGCCGCCACCTTCCGCATCTGGATTTCCTCCGAGCCTTCGGTGATGCGATAGCGGCGGTGATGGCGGTAGATGTGCTCGAAGGGCTTATGCCTGGAGTAGCCGATGCCGCCGTGGACCTGCATCGCGCGGTCGGCGGCTTCGCAGACCAGGCGGTTGGCCCAATAGTTGCACATCGAGACCTTGTCGCTGATCTGGCGCTCGACTTCCTTGTGCTCCATGTGGTCCATCTCCCACGCGGTCTTGCGGATCAGCAGGCGCAGCATCTCGACCTGAGTGGCGAGCTCGACCAGCGGGAACTGGATGGCCTGATTGTCGCTCAGCGGCTTGCCGAAAGGCTTGCGGGCGCGGGCGTATTTCACGCTTTCCTCGATGCAAAACGCCGCCGCGCCGAGCGATGACGCCGCCTGACGAATGCGGTTCTGGTGCACGAAGCTCTGGCCGAGGCCCAGGCCCCTGCCCTCCACGCCCCAGATCGCCTCGTCCGGCACCCAGATGTTGGTCAGGCTTACCCGGGGGTGATCGGTGGGCATGTTGAAGGTCCACAGCCACTCCTCGATCTTCACGCCGGGATCGTCGGCGGGAACCAGGAATACGGTGATGCCGCCGGCGTCGCCGTCGTTTCCGTTGGTGCGGGCGAAGGTCATGATGTGGGTCGCCACGTGCATGCCGGTGGTCCACATCTTCTCGCCGTTGATCCGCCAGCCGGGCTTGCCGTCCTTCTCCTCGCGCACCGCGCGGGTCTCCATGAAGGTGGCGTCCGAGCCGTGATTGGGCTCGGTCAGGCCAAACCCTGAGCGGATCTCGCCCTTGAGCAGACGCTCGCCGTACATGGCGAATTGCTCCGGCGTGGCGAATTCCTTGAACATCAGGATGAAGGGGTTGTTGCCGACGATGGAGTGCTCGTTCTGCAGGTCGTTGTGCAGGCCGAGCCCCTTGGCCGCGAGGTGGTCGCGGATCACCGCCATGGCGAGGTTCGAGCCGCCCTTGCCGCCCATCGAGACCGGCCAGGCGAAACGCAGATGGCCCGCCTCGTCTGCCTTCTTCCGCGCGACGGCGAGCAGGGCCTCCCACTCCGGCCGGGGCAGGCCGTCGTTGTCCCAGTCGGTGCGGGCATTCTCCCGGCGATGGTCGAAGAAGCGGATGTTGTCGTCCGCGTTCTCCAGCGGCTTGATCTCCGCTTCGATGAAGGCGTCGAGCTCGGCCAGATAGGCGACGAGTTCCGGGGGGAGGGAGAAATCCATGGGGCGTCCTTTTTAGGGTTCGGTCTTGGCGCGGGCGGCCAGCGCCGCGCGATAGCCCCAGTAACTGGGTTGATCGACGGCGAGCTTGGCGAGGGTGGTGGCCCAGAGGTGGTCAGCGACAGCGGCGTCGGCGGGGTCGAGCATGCCCGCGCCAAGCCTTCGGGCCAGCTCGGCGTTGAGGGTGGGAAGGTCGCCGTCCCGACCTAGCAAGGCTTTCAGCCGCGCGTGTTCGGCCTCCTCCTCGGCGGGGGCGAGGGTCAGCTGGCGGACCATCATCTCAAGGGCGTTGGCGGCGACGCGGGCGTTGAAGGACGTGTGGCCGGTCGTCTCGGCGGCCACCGTCTCCTTGAGGAAGCGGGCGACGGCGGCGATGATTTCCGGCGGGGTGGGCTGGTCCTGCATCAGGCGGCCAGCAGAGTCATCAGATCGACCTCGGTCTCCGAGGCGCGGCGGGCGATTACCGCCCGCTCCACCGAAGGATCGGCGGCGCGGAACGACTCCTTCATCGCCGCACACATCACGCCCCAGCGCAGAGAGCCGAAAACCTCCCACCATTTGGCGCTGGCGCGGTCGACCGGCGCGCCGCCGGCGGACTCGTAGCCTTCCCAGAGATCCTCGCGGGTTCCAAAGCCGCCGACCGGCTTAGCCGCCACGCCGAAGCGCCAGGAGTTCACGCAGATCCAGCCGAGGTCGGCCATCGGGTCGCCGACGTGGGCCAGTTCCCAGTCCAGGACCGCGCGGACGCCGTCGGGGCCGATCATGAGGTTGCCGTTCCTGAAATCGCCGTGGACGAGCTTGGCCGTCGCGGGCGGCGGCGGGCAATGGGCGTCCAACCAGCGGAAGGTCATGTCGAACACTGGTCGGGGGATGCCGGCGGCCTGATAGGTCTCGCGGTACTGCGCGACGAGGTCCGAGGCGGAGGCCTGGCGCAAATTCGGGAACTCATCGGCGTTCATCGTATGGAGCCGCGCAAGGATCTCTCCGCACTGCCGCGCCAGGCCGGGCCGAACGCCGGCGAGGGCCTCGCCTCGCGCGATGCGGCCCCCCAAGGTCTCGCCTTCGACGAAGCCCATGATGAAGCCGTGGCCGAGGCCGTCTTCCGGAGTCAGGACGTGGCGGACGGGCGGGACCGGAACCCCAACGCCGCCGGCGGCCTCAATCAGCGCCGCCTCTGTCTCGAGCCCCACGGCGCTGTCCGAGATCCGGTCGCCGCCCGGCGCCCGGCGCAGAATGAGCGGGGTCACGGCGCCGCCCTCGGCAATGGAGAAGCGCCAGATCTCCTGGGTCGCCCCAGCGGACATCCGCGCAACACCCGTGGCGCCCGACGCGCCCAGCCGGCGTCGGGCCAGCCGATCCAGTCCCTCCTCGACGCCGCTGGCCGTCACGCGGTTCCTCTCCGTCTCGTTGAGGAGAACCCTAGCCGAGCACGCCCGGCGCGCCAACGTCACCCAGCGTCAGGCGCCGATAAGCGCCTTGATCGCCGCCAGCGATTTGGCGTCGGGGTCCTGATAGCTCAGCACCCCGACGAAGCGGCCCTGTCCGTCCAGCTCATAGATCGCCGCGGAGTGGTCCATGGTGTACCCCCCGCCCTCGAGCGGGATCTTCTTGTGGTAGACCCGGTACTCGTCCGCGACCTTGTCGATCTGGGCGTTGGTCCCGGTCAGCCCATGAATGCGCGGGTCGAAGGCGGACAGATAGCGCGCCAGCTTGGCCGGCGTATCGCGGTCCGGGTCGATGCTGACGAAGACCACATTCAGTTTGTCCGCCCCGGGTCCCAGGCTTTTCAGCCAGGCCGACATATGGCTGAGCGTGGTCGGGCAAACCTCCGGGCAATAGGTGAAGCCGAAAAAGATCAGGCTCGGCCTGCCCTTGAGGTCGCGATCGCCGAAGGGCTGGCCGTGCTGATCGATCAGGGCGAACGGACCGCCGACGTCCGCTTCGCCCGATGACGCCGCCATGGCGGGCGAACGTTGGTAGCCTCGCCACACCATCAAGCCGCCAAGCACGAAAAGCGCCAGGGCCGCGGCGGCCCAGAGACCACGCCGCCTCACGGCGCCCCGACCACGAAAGTCACCGGCGCGCGCCCGACCCGGGCGAAGTTCAGGATCGCGGGAACGCGGTCGCCCCGCCTGAAAGGTCGCCGGGGACCGATCAGCATGAAGTGATAGCCCCCATCGGAGAGCCTCAAGGTCTGGCCGGGTCCGATGGGCAGCCCGCCGGCGATCGGACGCATCCGCATCACGCCGCCGGCCATGGACATCTGGTGAATTTCGAACCGGGCCGCGGCCGGCGTCGCGCCGCCGAGCAGGCGATCAGGGAACCGTGAGCTGTTCGAGATCGTCGCGTACCCCGCCGCCGTCGGCGCACCGGGAGGGGGCGGGCGGATACGGGCGTTGGTGATGACGATTGCGGGTCTAGCGACCGCCGTTCCGGCGACAAGCAGGGCCGCGAGAAGCGAACGCCGAAAAGCGCGTATTTCCAAAGCTCGGACTCCCAACGGACGGTTCGACTAGATCAAGAGCCGAAGGCTTTTCTCGGGCCGCGCCCGTCGCTCATTCGATCGGATTGTACTTCTCGACCCAGGCGACGGAAGCCTTCAAGGTCGCTACCCAGAACCGCGACACCCGGAACCGCAACGAGAACCGCGGCAAAAAGACCGAACCGAAGCATGCGTTCCCCAAGCCTTGCTCACTGGACCTTGGACGCCGACTCGATCGATCCGCCCCCCACGCCGTCCAACCTTTCCCAAATTGGGCGGCAGTCAATGGTCTCGCCTCTCACCTGAGCCTCGTCGATCGCCATTACCGTCAGCCCGGCTTCGAGGGAGTCGCGCGGCGTGACGGGGAAGGCCGCGTGGCCTTCCAAGGCGGCGAGGAGGTCGGTCGCCATCGCCTGGTCCGCGCCATTGTGGTTGTCGTCGGTGCGGGTGTGGAAATCGATCCGCTCGGGCCGAGCTCGAGATAGGGCCTGGCGGATCATCAATTTGTTGCGGACCAGATCGGCGATCAGCGTGCCCTCGGTCCCGGCGATGTACCAGCGCCGCTCCTGCAGGGCGACGTGGCTGTTGGCGTGGAAGGCAAGGGCCAGCCCGCTGTCGTAGTGGACGATGGCGACCTGATGGTCGGTGACGTCCATGTCCGATTGGAAGGCGTCGTTGGCCGCGGCCCAGCCGGCGTCACGCAAGGCGTAGGCCGGAGCGCCGTCGTCGTAGGTCATGGGTGGATCGCCCCGGGCCTCGTGGAAGATGCGGCGGCCGCCGAAGCTCGCGACTTTCGCCGCCCGCCCGCCGGCGATGCGTCCAAAGATATCGAAGTCGTGGCAGACCTTGTCGAGGAGGTAGGAGCCGCCCCAGGCCTGCTTGCGCCGCCAGTTCCGCGCCAGGTAGGCGCCGTGCTCGGGATGAAGGTGCTCGGTGGCGTCCACGGAGATCAGCTCGCCCAGCTCGCCGCGGTCGACCCGGGCGATCACCTCGCGCACGATGGGCATCGAACGCATGACCAGGCCGATGTAGAGCGGCGGCGTCTCCTTGGCGCGAAGCAGCGCGGCCAGTTCGTAGCTTTCGTCCGGCGTCCGTACGATCGGCTTTTCGCTGAACACCGGGCAGCCGGCTGCAAGGGCCAGTTTGAGGTGCTGAAGGTGCAGATGATTGGGTGAGCCGATCATCAGCAGATCGTAGGGACCGTCGGCCAGCAGGGCTTGGACATCCGGGAGGGATCGACCCGGCAAGATGCCGGCCTGCTCCAGGATCGGCAGACCGATGGGCGCGGGATCGACATGGCCGCCCAGCCCGAAGGTCCAGCCGACCTCCTTCATCGCCGCCAGGACGTGGGCGATGCGCTGGCCGAGCCCGATGACGCCGATGCGGTAGGTGGTCATAAGCCAATGATCCTTCGGCCCATTGAAATCAGGCGTCCGTCGCCGTAGATGACTATCCACATAGTCAGGAGCTCGCAATGGATGTCAGCGTCGCGGACGCCAAGGCTCGCCTCAGTGAGATCCTCCGGCGGGTGGAAACGGGAGAGACCGTTCGTATCACCCGGCGCGGCAAGCCGATCGTAACGATGGATGCTATCGAGCTCCCTCGTAAGCCCATCGACTTCAAAGCGATCGACGCCTTTGTCGCGACCCTGAAAGCGGACCCTCAGGACAGTGGCGAGCTTGTTCGCCGCATGCGTGACGAAAGCTATTGAGCCTCTATCTCGACACGTCCTTGCTTGTGACCCTCTTCACGCGAGAACCACAGCGGGATGCGGTCCGTGTGTGGCTGGAGGGCGTCGGTGACCGCGAGCTCGTAGCGAGCGAATGGATTGCAACGGAGGTCGCTTCGGCCTTCGCGCTAAAGGTTCGAACCGGCGCCCTCACACCATCGGAACGGGCCACGGCGCAGTCTCTGTTCCGCGCCCTGTGGTCGGAAGCAATGACGATCGTTGCGATGAGAGATTCACAGTTTCGCTTGGCCGCCGCGTTTTGCGAGACGAACGGCGTCGCCGTCAGAGCGAGTGATGCGCTGCACCTCGCCATAGCCAAGGAGCACAGCCTTACGATTTGCACGCGTGACACGAGTATGGCGGCGGCGGCGGAAGCGCTTGGTCTGAAGACCGACCTCATAGGCGTATTGGAGCCCAATTAGGACGCGCGCGGCGCCGCGATCGGCGATTGCGTCGCCGCCGCCTTGCGGCATAGTCTCACCTGAACGCCGATAATGAGCGGGGCCAGACCTCGCCCACCTTAGGAACGCGACCATGAAGTTCACCTGGTTCAACCTGATGCCGTGGCCCTATCTGCCGGACGATTTCCGGGAGAAGAACCGCTCGGTCTGGGTCGACATCGACCAGCGTCTGTTCGACCCGGCCAAGAGCCACGAGGTATACAACACTTACATGGACCTGCTGGAATACGCCGACACCCTGGGCTTCGACGGGATCGGGGTGAACGAGCATCACCAGAACGGATATGGCATCATGCCCTCGCCGAATATCATCGCGGCGGGGCTCGCGCGGCGGACCAAGGACGCGGCGATCGTCGTCCTCGGCAACTCCATCGCGCTCTACAATCCGCCCGTACGCGTGGCCGAGGAGTTCGCCATGCTGGACTGCATCAGCGGCGGACGTCTCGTCGCGGGTTTTCCGGTCGGGACGTCCATGGACACCAACTATTGCTACGGCCAGATCCCGGCGCTGACGCGGGAGAAGTACGCCGAGGCGCACGAGCTGATCATCCGCGCCTGGACCGAGCGCGACCCCTTCGCGTTCAATGGCCGCTACACCAAGCTCGGCCACGTCAACATCTGGCCGCGCCCGATCCAGCAGCCGCACCCGCCGATCCATATTCCAGGCGGCGGCTCGGTCGAGACCTACGACTTCTGCATCGACAATACCTATTCGTATTCCTACCTCAGCTTCTCCGGCTACATCCGGGCCAAGGCCCTGATGCAGGGCTATTGGGACCGGGTGGCGGAGCGCAACGCCCCGGACGCCTCGCCCTATCGCGCCGGCTTCGCCCAGACGATCTGCGTCGCGGACACGGACGAGGAGGCTGAGCGGCTGTACGCCGAGCACGTCAGCTATTTCTACAACCGCTGCCTGCACGTCTACCCGGGCTTCGCCGATGCGCCGGGCTATCGCACGATCAAGACGATCCAGACCGGCGCCCTCTCGCAATACGCCCCGCCGCGCGGCGGCTATGCCCAGCTGACCTGGAAGGACCTGATCGACGGCGGCCACGTCATCGCCGGTTCACCCGAGACGGTCCGCCAGCGCATGGAGGACCTGATCAAGGGGCTCAACGTCGGCAATATCTTCTGCCTGATGCACGTCGGGAACATGCCTGCCGACAAGTGCATGTACTCGACCAAGCTGTTCGCCGAGAAGGTCATGCCCAAGCTGCGCGGCCTGCTGCCCGAGTGCGAGGGCGACGAACGGTTCTGGTGCCACCCGCTCGAAAAGCGCGCGACCTCGGGGTCGTTGCCCGCGCCCTATCAGCCGGCGCGCCATCCCGAACCCGCGCACGCCTGAGCCGAATGATGCTGGAAACCAAGACGCTGGAGACGCGGCACGCGCCCGTGCGCTATCTCGAAGGCGGCGGCGGCGAGCCGCTGGTCTTCCTCCATGGCGCCAGCGGCATGACGGCGGGCGATCCGCTGCTCGCCGCCCTGGCCGAGCGCCATCACGTTTTCGCGCCCTATCTGCCGGGCTACGGCGAGACAGAGGACTGCCCCGATCTGCGCGACATGCTCGACTACACGCTTCACACCTGGGACGTGGTCGAGGCCCTGGGCCTGAAGGACCCGATCCTGGTCGGCCACTCCATGGGCGGCATGATCGCCGCGGAGATGGCGGCCCTGGCGCCGAACGACCTGACGCGCCTCGCCCTGGTTGCGCCCGCGGGACTTTGGCTGAACGATCATCCGCTCCCGGACATGTTCTCGATCATGCCCTACGAGATGCCGAAGTATCTGTTCCACGATCCGGAAGCCGGGGCGGCGATGATGACCTCGGGCCTGAAGATCGACGATCCCAAATTCCTGCAGGACTACCTCGTCCGCAACGCCCGCCAGCTCGGCATGGCGGGAAAGCTGTTGTTCCCGATTCCCGAGCGCGGTCTCGCCCAGCGGCTTTATCGGATAAAGGCCAGGACCGTGATCGTGTGGGGGAACAGCGACCGAATGATCCCGCCGGTCTATGGCGAAGCTTATTCGAAAGGGATCGCGGGCTCACGCCTGATCCTCGTCCCGGAAGCCGGGCACATGGTGACGATGGAACAACCGGACGCCGTCGTGGCGGCCCTCGCGGGCTTGGCGTGATCCACGGCGAGCCAACGCCAGGGACTTTCGCCTCTATTGACCCTTCGTCACCTGACCGCGAATCTCGCCGCCGGGGTTCTTCGCCGTGTGGACGTTGATATACCAGAGACCCGCGCGGAGGTCGCCGATCTGGCCGTCGTTGATCGGCGCCGCGCCCGTGATCGGGCTGGCCAGCGGGGCCGGGATGGCGACCGTCACCCCCGCGGCGACGCCCGGGCCGGCGGGCCCGTGAAAGTGGGCCATGGTCGCAGGGCCGCTCAGACCGGTGTAGTCGATCGTCCAGCTCAACATGCGCTTGTCGGTATCAAGGGTGACCTCGGCCGAGCCCTTGCCGGCGGTGACCTTTGGCGGCGTCTCGGCGGCGCCGTCCAGCTTGACTTGATAGTGGATGATTTCGGCGCGAGCGCCGATGGCCGCCATGGCGGCGAACGCGGCCAAAGCCGCGACTGTGTGATTGCGCATTTCGTTTTGCCCCCGAACGCCGCCCCGTCGGCGGCGACCGTCATCTTGGCGGCGAACGCGGCGATTGGCGAGTCCCAGCCTGTGAGGCGCGGAGCAAGGCCTCGCGCTCCCTGGCCGTCAAGGCGCGCCAGCGGCCCTCCGGCAGATCTCCCAGCGCGAGAGGCCCGATGCGGATTCGCTGGAGGTCGATCACGCTCAGGCCGACCAGGTCGCACATGCGGCGAATCTGCCGGTTCCGACCCTCCAGTAGGATGAAGCGCAGACGCTGGTCGCCGACCGGGGTCACCTTGGCGGGTTTCAATTGGCGGCCGTCCAGGCTCAGGCCGAACCGAAGACGATCGAGCATCCTAGGTGTCAGGGCGCCGGCGACCTGGACGATATATTCCTTATCCAGCGTCGACTCCGGCCCGATCACCGCCTTGGCCAGGACGCCGTCGCTGGAAAGCAAGAGCAGGCCGTGGGAGTCCATGTCGAGGCGACCGAGGGGCGCGAGGCTGGTGTCGCGGTCGGGGATAAAGTCGCTCGCCCCCACCAGGGTAACGGCGGTGAGCAGGCGCACTCCGGGGACCTGGCCGGACTCGGGCTGGGCCGAAACGATGCCCACCGGCTTGTTCAGTATGGCGGTGAAGGGCGGGCGTTCGGCGTCGGCGAGAACGAGGGTCTGGCCGGGCTCGATCTTTCGGCCAGGATCCTCCACGCGCTCGCCGTCGATGGAAACCAGGCCCCGCGCGATGAAATCCTCGGCCTCGCGGCGTGAGCAGACCCCGCTCTGCGCCAACCAGCGGTTGATCCGGCTGGGTTCGGGATCGTCGTACCGGCGGGTCCAGGCCAAGCGCTCAGCCGGTATTTCGCAGGCCGGCGGCGATGCCGTTGATGGTCAGGTGGATACCCTCGCGCACCGCTTCGGTGTCCTCCCCCGCGCGGCGGCGGCCGATCAGTTCGACCTGGAGGTGATTGAGCGGGTCGATGTAGGGCACGCGGGAGCGGATCACGGCGGCGAGGTCCGGGCTCCTTTCCAATAGTGTCGACTGGCCGGTGATCGTCAGCAACGCCTCCGTCGTACGCTCCCACTCCGCCTTGATGCGGCCGAAAATCGCGTCGGCGGCGATATGGTCCTCGACCAGGCCGGCGTAGCGGCGGGCGATGTCCATGTCCGTCTTGGCCAGCACCATCTCCATATTGGCGAGGGCCGAGGAGAAGAAGCGCCATTGTGAATGAAGCTCGGCGAGCTCGTTCAGCGGCACGCCTGCCTCCGCGACCGCCGAGCCGAAGCCGTACCAGCCGGGCAGGATCACCCGCGACTGCGACCAGGAAAATACCCAGGGGATCGCGCGCAAACCTTCGATCGAGCGCTTGGTCTGACGCGATGTCGGACGGCTGCCGATGTTGAGGTCGGCGATCTCGGCGATCGGCGTCGCGCCGTAGAAATAGGCGACGAAGCCCGCGGTCTCGAAAACCAGCGCGCGGTAGGAGCGCATGGCCGCCTTCGACAGCGCGTCTATCGCCTTCGCCGCGGGGGCCGCGACTTCGGAGTCGGCGGAGGGGCGAAGCGAAGCGAGGACGACCCCGGCGGTGAGGGTCTCCAGACTTTGCCGGGCAAGCTCGGGATCGGCGTATTTGTTGGCGACGACCTCGCCCTGCTCGGTGATGCGGATGCGGCCGTTCACGGTGCCCGCTGGTTGGGCCAACAGGGCCTCGAAGCTGGACCCGCCACCGCGGCCGACCGCGCCGCCCCGGCCGTGAAAAAGCTGAAGTCGCAGTCCGGCGTCCCGCGCCACGGCGCCCAGGGCGCGCGATGTCTGATAGAGCTCCCACGTCGAGGTGAGGTAGCTGCCGTCCTTATTGGAGTCCGAATAGCCGATCATCACTTCCTGAAGGCCGATCGGCTCGGCCAGGGCTTTCACGAGCGGCAGGGCGAGGTACTCGCCGAGGGTCTGGGGCGCGGCGCGCAGGTCGGCGATCGTCTCGAAAAGCGGCTCGGCGTAGATCTGGGTGCGCGGCGGATCTCCTGGGATGAAGAGGCCGACCTCCTTCAGAAGCAGATAGACCTCCAAGAGGTCCGAGACCGATGTCGTGTTGGAGACGATGTAGCCGCGGATCGCGTCCCGGCCGTAGAGGCGCTTGACCTCCGCCGCCGCGCGCAGGACTTCCATCTCGCGGAGGGTTTCGTCGTAATAGGCCGCGAAGGGCGACCACAGCAGGCGGCCGTGGTTAAGTTCCGCGATCAGGCAGGCGCGGCGCTCCCCTTCGTTCAGGGCCTCGTAGTCGGCGACGACGCCGGCGCCTCTCAGCAGGTCCGCCACCGTCCGGGCGTGGACGGCCGAGTTCTGCCGCATGTCCAGGCGGGCGAGGTGGAAGCCGAAAGTGTCCACCGCGCGGATCAGGTCCGGCAGAGGACCATCCGCGAAACTCGTCCCGTGGTTGGCGACCAGGGAATGCTGGACGACCTCCAAATCGTGCTTGAGCGCGTCGGGACTGGCGTAGGACTCGGCTTCGGATATCGTCGGCCGCAGCGGCGCCTCGCCTGTCAGCAGGCTGTATGTCGCCGACAGCCGCGCATAGACGCCCGCCAAGGCCTGGCGATACGGTTCGTCCGCCCGGTGGGCCGAGACGTCGTGCGCCGCCTCTGCTAGGGCGCTCAGCTCCGGCGTCACTTTCGCCAGGCGGCCGGACAGCGAAAGCTCCGCGCCCAGAGCGTGGACGCGGCCCAGGTAGTCGGTCAGCACGGCGCGGGATTGTCGCGCCATGGCGCGCCGCAGGATCGCCGCGGTCACAAACGGATTGCCGTCCCGGTCGCCCCCGACCCAAGAGCCGACGCGCAGGAAACTGTTCAGCGGCTCGGGGTGACCCAGCACATCCAGCCAGTGGGCGTACAGGGTCGGCAGCGCGGGCAGGAAACTGCGCGCGAAATAGGAGACCGCGTTGTCGATCTCGTCCTCGACGCCGAGTTTCACCGGGCGCAACAGGCGGGTGCGCCAGAAGATCGAAACCTGTCGCATCAGCGCGCGCTCGATCGCGTCCCGCTCCGCTCTGGTCCGCGCGACGTCGAGGGCGTCGAGCAGAGCGGCTATGGCCCCCTGCCGATCGAGCACGCTCTTGCGGCGGACTTCGCTTGGATGAGCGGTGAGCACCGGTGCGATCAGCGCGTGCTGCAAGAGATCGACCACTTGATCCCGGCCGACGCCATCCGCCTCCAGGCTTTGCAGCGCACCGGCGAGGCTGTCCTCCCGATCGCCGTCCGCGCGCCCGCGCTGACGCTGGATTTGGTCCTCGGCGATATTGGTGATCTGCAGGAAGCAGGCGAAGGAGTGGGCGAACCGGACCGTGTCTTCCAGGCCGAGCCGCGCCAGCCGCTCGGTCATCAGCCGGGGCGCCTCCACATCGCCCTGATGGTGAAAACTCACGGAAGCCTGCCTGATGCCCTCGATCTGGTCGAAAACCACCTGACCGTCCTCCCGCCGGATGACGTCGCCCAGAACGCGGCCGAGCAGTCGAACGGAGGCGCGGAGCTGATCGGGAAGAGACTGGCGCATGGCGGACGGAGTCTTCAGGCGTCTTTCGGGCAATGTCACGTTCGCAAGCGTCTGTCGGTCAATCTCGCCCGCGGCTGCCCGATTTTGGGACGGCAAGCCTGAACTCACCTCGGCGGCGCCGTCTTCCCCCAAGGTAAAGAAAAGCAAGGATCACGGCCGCAGCGTCACGCCCACCCTCATCGTCCTTGGCGGGCCGTAGCTCACCGTATTGTCGGCTGTCCGCCCGGTCTGGATCGCCGCGTCGAAGAGGTTCTCGGCGGCGGCGAAGACCGCGACGGATCTCGTCACCCGAAGATCCGCCCGCAGGTCGGCGGTCCCGCCGGGGGCGAGGCGGCGGGTGTTGCGATCGTCGTCGAAACGGGCGCTCTCGTAGCGCGCCTGCGCGAGCAGGGTCAGGCGATCGACGGGGCTCCAGGTCAAACCGGCGGTGGCGGTGAAGCGGGGGGTCTCGGCGGGTTGCAGGCCGGTGAGCGCCGGCGCCGCGGTCCCCCCGTCGACGCGGGCGTGGGTGTAGTCGGCGGCGATGCGCGCCTTCAGCCGATCGAAGGTCTTCTCCGCCGACGCTTCGAGACCCCAGGCCTCGATGTGGTCGACGTTGCGGCGCTGAAACAGCGCGCCGCCCGCGGGGATGAAGCCTTCCACGGGATCGAGGAACGGCCCCGCGCGGACCGTGGCGTTGATCACCGCGTCGGACAGGCGGTTGTAGAACGCCGTGGCGCTCCAGACCACGTCGCCCGAGCCGCCTACGCCGACCTCCGCCCCCTCCAGACGCTCGGGCTTCAGCGCCGGATTGGCCGAGGTGATGTCGGAGCCGACGCGGAACGCGCGATCCAGTTCGTTCAGGGTCGCCGGCCGAAAGCCGACATAGGCGGCGGCGCGCGCGTAAAGAGCGCCGGAAACCTCTCGCCGAACGGCGACGCGCGCCGTGGGCAAGGCGCCGCTCCGGTCCGCGGGACGAAGCGCGATGATCGGCGCGCCCGTCGCGGCGTTGAACTCCAGTCGGTGGGAGTTGGTGTCGCCCCATCCATCGATCCGCGCGCCCCCCGTCAACAGCCACGGACCCCTAATGCGCGAAGCCTCGAAATAGACCCCACCCGAATAGGTCTCCCCGCCGGAGAAGCGCCGTCGCGTCGGGTTTCCGGCAACATATTTCAGGAGCTCACGGCTCTCGCCGATCGCGCCGCGCGCGTCCGCGCCGATCTCGACGGCCCCGGCGGCGGACGCCCAGCGCAACAGGCCGCCGACGCCATAGCCGGTGGCCGGCGTGGCGTATTGGGTATTGGAGAGGCTGGAGGCGGCGCGCCCGGTCGCGACGGTCACCGAGGTGTTGACCAGATTCGAGCGATCGACCCAGGCGCGGAGTTGATAGCCAGGGTCGCCGCCGGCCGGCGCGCGGGTCAGGGCGACGTTGGCCTGGGCGCCGTCGATCCGCGAGACCGCCCCGGCCAGACCGGAACCGCGATCTTCGTTGTAGCCGGCGAGGCGCAGGGAGAGCACGTTCGCGCCGATCTCACCCACCCAGCGCAGAGAGCCGGAATAGGCATGGAGATCCAAGCGGGTGTCCGCCGCGCCGCGCCCCTGGCGTACCGGGATGTAGCCGTCAGCGCTCTCGCCCGACGCCGCGGTCGTGAGAACGCCGTGGCCGAGACGGACGGCGCCCAGAACCTGGCCCTGGTTGTCGCCTAGATTGCCCACCGAACCCTCGCCCGCGACTTGGCCCGGCGCGAGGTCGCGGGAGGAAAGATCGATCACGCCGGTCAGCGCGCCCGCGCCGTAGGGTCCCGCCCCCGCGCCGCGCACAACCGAAACCGCGCCGATGCTCTGCGATGGAAGGCCAGACCAAATCACCCATCCGCCGAACGGATCGCCTTGCGGCGCGCCATCGAGGATGACAAGCGCCCTTCCCGCCCCCGACCCGGCGATCGAGCGCACCGAGACGCCCTGAACCGTGGGATTGGCGCCAAGACTGGAGTTGCGCCGGAAGAGGGAGACCCCCGGGACGCTTCCCAACGCCTCGTCGAGCCGGGGCGTCGATCTCAAGGCGTCGTCGTCGAGCCGAATGATAGCGAAGGCCGCGTCGCCGGGCGCGTCCGGGAGGCGCGCGGCGCGCACCACGACGGCCTCGACCGGCGGCGGCGCGTCAGCAATCAAACCAGCGTCTCGGGATTGGCGTATTGATCCGCTGGACCGCCTGGGCGCCGTGCGAGTCCGTGGGGTCCAACCCGTCCCGCAGAGGCGGCGCGCCGCCGGTTCGGCGGGCGTTGCACAGAGGTGGAGCGTTAGCCTCTCTGTCCGTGTTCATGGGCTTCGCGGATACCGGTGAATCGTCGGTCCGACCTCATACGGGAATTGCGCCAGCGCGTCGTGGGTCTTCGCTCAATCCTGCCTTTTCTTGCTTTACAACCAAATTGTAACCGGTTACTCGCCACTCAAACCGGTTAACGGACTGCGCTCGAAAAGTGCGTGGGAGGATCAAACGCGATGGTGCGGACGCCGCCCTGGGAGGAATGGAACGCCGACTCTTCCTGGCGTTTGCGGTCGGCGTCGCGAGCAGGCGATTGCCGATGAACGCCGCTCCCCGTCCAAATCCCCTTGTTCCACCCTCCAGAACCGCCACGATCCGGGACGTGGCGCGCGCGGCCAATGTGTCCGTGGCTTCGGCATCCCGGGCGATCAACGGACTGGGCAGCGTGACCGAGGCGACACGATCGCGGGTCGTCGCCGCGGCGACCGAACTTCGATACGTCCCCAACAGCGCCGCGCGCAGCCTGGCCACCCGGCGGACCGAGACGATCGGGGTGCTGCTGCCGGATCTCTACGGCGAATTCTTCTCGGAGATCATTCGCGGCATCGACGGATCGGCGCGCTCGCGCGGCCTGCATCTGCTGTTGTCGAACTCTCACGGCGACGCGGCGGAGGCGGCGGCCGCGATCAGATCCATGCGCGGGCGGGTGGACGGCCTGATCGTGATGTCGCCTCACGTCGATTCCACCGTGCTTTCGGAAAACCTGCTGAGCGGCATGCCCATCGTGCTGATCAACAGCGTAGTCACGGGCAAACCCCATCCGGCGTTTCTCGTCGACAACTACGCCGGGGCGACGGCGGTCGTCCGACATCTGGCGGAGGGCGGGCGCACAGTGGCGCACATCGCCGGCCCCCCCGCCAATCTGGAATCGCGCGAGCGTCGGCGGGGCTACCGTGACGCGCTGGGCGGACACGAAGGCCTCGTTCTTCAGGGCGACTTCAGCGAAGAGTCCGGCTACCGCGCCGGCTGCGCGATCGCGGCTCTATCCGACCGACCGGATGCGATTTTCGCGGCGAACGACATGATGGCCATCGGCTGTCTCAACGCCCTGGCGGACGCGGGGATGGTCGCGCCGGACGACATCGCCTTGGCGGGATTCGACGACATCCCGCTCAGCCGGCTGATCCGGCCCTCGCTGACCACCGCGGGGATCGACATCGCCAAACTCGGCGGCCGCGCGGTGGAGCGCCTGATCGAAAACATCGGGCCGGGTCCCGACATCCACTTCGACGAGCAACCGGAATTGATCGAGCCACGCCTCGTGGTTCGACAGTCTTCGGCTTGGAACAACGCGACGCGAACCAGCGCCGAAAAACGAGGGAGAGAAACACAATGAAGACCATGATCCTACGCGGGACCCGCCAAGCGATACTCGGCTCATGCGCCGCCGCGGCCCTTTTCGCCGGCGGCGCGCTTCACGCGCAGACGACCACCGCGACCATCCGCGGCACGGTCGAGACCGGCGGCGCGCCGGCCCCCAACGCCGACATCGTGGCGACCAACCTGCAGAACGGCGCGACGTCGCGGGTGCACGCCGATTCCAAGGGCGAATACATTCTGGTGGGTGTCGAACCTGGGTCCTACAGGGTCACGGCAACCTCGAACGGCAAGTCCAGCACGCAGCTGGTAAGCGTCCAGATCGGCCAGGCCGCCAGCCTCGATATCGCTCTCGGCGCGGGGCAGGAGGCGTCCGAAGGGTCCGGCACCAAGGTAGGTGAACTGGTGGTCGTGGCGAGGCCGTTGAAGGAAACCCGCACCTCCGAGGTCGCGGCCAACATCACCTCGCAGCAGATCGAGGATCTGCCGCAGAACAGTCGCAACTTCCTGAATTTCGCGGGGCTCGTCGCCGGCGTGCAAACGCCCACCGATCCGAACCAGAAGACATTCTCCTCCGGAGGCCAACCGCCCAACCAGACCAATGTCTTCATCGACGGCGCTTCGCTGAAGAACAATATCCTGCAGGGCGGCCTGGTCGGTCAGGATTCCAGCCGCGGCAATCCGTTCTCGCAGGAGGCGATCGGTGAATTCCGCGTCCTCGTGCAGAACTTCAAGGCCGAATACGAACAGGGTGGGACCTCGATCGTCACCGCGGTGACCAAATCAGGCACCAACGCATTCCACGGTTCGCTCTATGGGTTCTACACGAACAAGGATCTGACGGCGGAGGAGTATTTCGCCGCCAAACAGGGGAGCCCAAAACCATCCTATTCGCGTGAACAATATGGTGCGACGCTCGGTGGTCCGATCATCAAGGACCGACTGTTCTTCTTCCTGAATTATGAAGGCAATCATGAGAACGGCAATCAATCGGTCGCGTTTAGTCCGACCTTCGCCAACGCCACGCCCACCCACCCCGGCTTCGGCCAGTATAACGGCACCTTTTCCAAGCCGTTCGACGAGAAGGTCTATTTCGGAAAACTCACCTTTCTTCCGACCGATCAGGATCGAGTCGATTTGAGCTACAGCCACCGCCGCGACAACGAAATCATCGGCTTCGGCGGCCAGACGTCTTATGACACGCGTCAGTCACGTCTGAACACGGTTCAAGACATCCTGTTGAACTGGAAACATCACGGCGCCGGGTGGCTCAACGAGCTGATCCTCGACTACGGCACCTACTCGTTCAATCCCAAGCCGGTCGAACTGGGCGTGATCAATCAGAACTATTTCGGCATCGGCGACATCGGCGGCGCCACCCAGCTGCAGGACAAGTATCAGCGGGAATTCACGATCAAGGACGACATCACCTTCAGCAACATCGACTTCTACGGCAGGCACGTCGTGAAACTCGGCGGCAAGGTCACTTTCCTGCACGAGAAGGTTCAGGAAAACAGTTCGGGCAATCCTGAGTATGACTATGACCCCAACCAGCCCGGAGGCTACCTGACACCGTTCCAGGCTCGCTATTCCCCAACCGGCAAGATCGCAGAGCTCGACAACACCCAAGTCGGTGTATTCATACAGGATGACTGGGACGTCACGCCGCGGTTGCAAATCAACGTCGGCCTACGTTGGGACTACGAGAGCAACGCCTACAACAAGAACTTCGTTCTTCCCGCCGACCAGGCGTCCTACATCAACTATCTGATCGGTCAGCCGGGCATCAACAATCTCAACGCGAACTTCATCGCCACGGGACACAACCGCAGCCCCGAGACGGACGAGTTTCAACCCCGGGCCGGATTTTCCTACGATTTCAGCCGGGAAAACGACCAGTCATGGGTGCTGTTCGGCGGAGCGGGCCGCTATTTCGACCGCACGCCGTTGGACAATCCGATCCAGGAAGCGTTCCACTCGCAGTTCCCCTATTACACCTTCCAATTCGCGCCGACGCCAACGCCGGGGAAGATCACGTTCAATCCCAGCTATCTCACCGCCGCGGGCCTCCAGAGTCTGATCACGGGGGGAAATCAGGGCAGCGGCGAACTGGACTTGATCAACAACAACACCAAAGCGCCCTACAGCGATCAGTTCAGCCTGGGCGTGCGGCACAAATTCGGCGCGTGGACCGCGTCGGTGACGGGGAGCCGAGTGCTGGGCTATCGCCAGTTCACCTGGGTCTGGGCCAACCGTTTGCCGATCCCCAACAGCTTCACGCTCATCACCCAGCCGAACGTTCCGTACGGCGTGGTCCTGACCAACACCTACAAGAATTACTATTCGACCGGCGTCTATGTCTCGATAGATAAGCCCTATACCGAAGCTTCCGGTTGGGGAGTCGGAATCGCCTACACCTATCTCGACGCACGCAAGCAGGGTGGCGACGCTTATTCTCTCGATTACACCCGTCCGTCGCTCTACCCGGACGACGCCACGGCCGAGAAGCATCATATCGTGATCAACGGTACGGTGAAGCTACCCTTTGACTTCAAACTCTCAAGCTTGATCACATTGGGTTCGGGCCAACCTTTCAACGCCAATCAGACCTTCGATTATCAAAACTTCTCCAGCCCGACGACCGGCATCCACCTTGGCGCCGCCTATCCCGCCGGAGGGCCTTTCCTGTTCAGCCGCTTCGCCTATCGCGACGTCGATCTTTCGCTCAGCCGGGATTTCCACATCTATCATTCGCACACGATCCAGCTGCGAGCGGATGTGTTTAACGTGTTCAATTTCCACAACTACGGTAGTTTCGTCGACTTCGCCAAGGATCCGCATTTCGGCGAACCGACGGGGTCGACAGGGTTCCCGCGCAGCGCTCAGGTTTCCGCGCGCTATAGCTTTTAGGGAAACGCGAACGCTCTACGGCCGGCTCGCATCTTGGCGGGCCGGCCGAACCCGGCTTTCGGACTGGACATGCATAGACGAACCTTCATCGGCGCCGCGTCCGCTACCCTCACCATGGGCGCGGCGCCCACGTTCGGCGCGCGGCCGACCGCCACCGACGCGGATCATTCTTTTTTCGATGATCTCCAGGCCCGGACGTTCCGCTTCTTCTGGGAGACGACAAACCCGGCCAACGGCCTGGCGCCCGACCGCTGGCCGAGCGCCCCGTTCTGCAGCATAGCGGCGGTCGGCTTCGCCCTGACGGCCTATCCGATCGGCGTCGAGCGCGGCTGGGTCTCCCGAGCGGAAGCGGTGGCGCGCGTGGCGCTCACGCTTCGGTTTTTCGACGAAGCGCCCCAGGGTCCGGGACGGCGGGACGCCGCCGGCTACAACGGGTTCTTCTATCACTTCCTGCATATGGACAGTGGCCGGCGCTTCAAGACGGTCGAGCTATCGACCGTCGACACAGCGTGGCTCATCGCGGGGATGCTGTTCTGCCAGTCCTACTTCACGCGCGACGATCCGCTCGAGGCCGAGATCCGGCGCCTCGCCGAGCGGATCTATGCGCGGGTGGACTGGCGGTGGGCGACGACGGCCGCTCACGCCCCAGCGATCACCCTGGGCTGGACCCCGGAAAGCGGCTTCCACCCCTTGAGCTGGCAGACGTACAACGAGGCGGCGATCATTTATATCCTGGCGCTCGGTTCGCCCAGCCATCCGGCGGAACCCGCCGCCTGGCTGGCCTGGCAGCAGGGCTTCGACAACACCTGGGGCCTCAACCACGGCCCCCTGCCGCATGTGGGCTACCCCTCGCTGTTCATCCATCAGTACCCGCACTGCTGGATCGATTTCCGGGGGATCCGCGACGCCTATATGAGCGGAAAGGACCTCGACTATTTCGAAAACAGCCGCCGGGCGACCCTGGCGCAGCGCGCCTGGGCCATCGAGAATCAGTACGGTTGGAAGGGCTATGACAAGGACGTCTGGGGACTGACGGCCTGCGACGGGCCGGGTCCGCTGCGGCACGCGTATCGCGGCCAGTCGCGCTGGTTCAACGGCTACACCGCGCGGGGGCCGGGCAGGAACGACGACGGCACGATCGCGCCCACGGCCGCCATCAGCTCGATGCCGTTCGCGCCGGAGATCTGCGCGCCCGCCGCCATGGCGTTGAAGCGGCGCTACGGCGAGCGAATCTATGGCAAGTACGGCTTAATCGACGCCTTCAATCCGAGCTTCGATTTCGCCGACGTCCCGCCGAGGATGGGCCACCGTATCCAGGGCGAGGGGTGGGTAGGGCCCGACTACCTGGGTATCGATCAGGGACCGATGCTGGCCTTGCTGGAAAACTGGCGCAGCGGCCTGATCTGGAAGGTGATGCGCACCAACCCGCACATCGTCCAAGGATTGAAGCGCGCGGGGTTCACCGGCGGCTGGCTCGAGACGGCATGACCCTCGAGCGGTCGGCCCCTTCGCGGCGCGCGACCCTGGGTCTGCTGGCCGGAGCGCCGTTGGCCGCTTGCGGGAGGGCAGAGGTTCGCGGCGAACTGAAACTCTGGGCGATGGGCCGGGAGGGGGAGGTCGTGCAGTCTCTGATCCCCGCCTTTCAGACGGCCAATCCAGGGACCACTGTCCGCGTCCAGCAACTGCCCTGGTCCGCGGCGCACGAGAAGCTGCTTACCGCATTCGCGGGAGACGACCTGCCCGACCTTGGCCAAGTGGGTAATACGTGGATACCCGAACTCGCGGCGATCGGCGCGATCGCGCCATTGGATGCGCGTATCAGGGCCTCAAGCGTCGTGGCGCCGACGGCCTATTTTCCAGGGGTGTGGGCGACAAACGAAGTGGGGGGGCGCCAGTTCGGTATTCCCTGGTACGTCGACACCCGCCTGCTCTTTTATCGCAAGGACATTCTCGCGGAGGCCGGCTACGCCGAGCCGCCCGTCACCTGGGGCGCCTGGTTGGCGTCGATGCGGGCGATCAAGGCGAAGGTCGGGCCGAGCCGCTACGCAATCCTGTTGCCGATCAACGAGCCCGAGCCATTGCTGGCGCTGGGCGTGCAGCAGGGGGAACCGCTGATCACCGCCGAGGGCTACGGCAATTTCCGCTCGGCCGGTTTCAAGCGCGCGCTCGGCTTCTATCGCGAACTGTTCGCCAGCGGCCTCGCGCCGGCGGCGACCTCCAGTCAGATCGCCAACGTCTGGAGCGAGTTCGCCCGCGGCCTCTTCGCCTTCTACATCACCGGGCCGTGGAACATCGGCGAGTTCAAACGCCGGCTGCCACCCGGATTGGCCGGTAGGTGGACGACGGCCCCGCTGCCCGGACCGAACGGGCCAGGCGCATCGCTCGCGGGCGGATCGAGCCTGGCGATCTTCAGTCGCGCGCGCGACAAGGACGCGGCGTGGCGCCTGATCGAACATCTCTCGACGCCGGAGAGCCAATCGCGGTTCGAGGCGTTGACCGGCGATCTGCCGCCGCGCCGCGACGCCTGGACCACTGGAACCCTGGCAGGCGACCCCTACGTAAAGGCGTTTCGCGAGCAGCTCGAGCGCCTGACCCCGGCGCCGAAGATCCCCGAATGGGAGCGCATCGTCGCCGATGTCACGGTGGTCGGCGAGCAGCTGGCGCGCGGCGTCGTCACCGTGGACGAGGCCGCCGCCGAACTCGACCGCCGCGCCGACGCGACGCTGGAGAAACGCCGCTGGATGATCGGTCGGGGGCGGGCGGCGTGACGGCGCGGGCGCTTGGAACGAGCACGGCAGGCTGGCTCTTCGTCGCGCCGGCGGTCAGCGTGATCGGCGTCTTCTTCGCGGTCCCGGTCTTCCTCGCTCTCGCGCTCAGCTTCACGGACTTCGACATCTATGCTTTGGCGAGCCTGAAGAACCTCCGCTTCGTCGGCCTCGGCAACTACCTTCTCCTGCTGAGGACGCCGCTGTTCTGGCGCGCGCTTGGCAACACATTGTATTTTGTGATCGTCGGCGTGCCCTTGTCGGTCGGCGCTTCGCTCGGCGCGGCTCTGCTGCTGAACGCCAAGGCGGCGCGCTGGAAACCGGTTTTCCGCACCGCGATGTTCGCGCCGGTGGTGACCAGCCTGGTCGCCGTGGCGGTGATCTGGCGCTATCTGCTTCACGCGAAATACGGCCTTATCAACTACGCCTTGAGCGGGATCGGGGTGCGCCCGATCGACTGGCTCGGCGATCCCCATTGGGCGATGCCGGCGATCATCCTCTTCGCGGTCTGGAAGAACTTCGGTTATAACATGGTGATCCTCCTCGCCGGTCTGCAGACAATTCCCGAGGATCTTTACGAGGCGGCGCGCATCGACGGCGCCTCGACCTTCCAGCAGCTTCGCCACGTCACCATGCCGTCGCTAGGGCCTGTGATCCTGCTGGTGACCATCCTGACCATGGCGGGCTATTTCCAGCTTTTCGCCGAACCCTATGTGATGACCCAGGGCGGCCCGCTGCAAAGCACCGTCAGCGTCCTGTATTTCATGTACGAGCAAGGCTTCAAATTCTGGAACCTGGGCGTGGCGTCGGCCGTCGCGTTCATGCTGTTTCTGCTGATGTTCGCGATCACCATGGCGCAGTTGCTGCTGTCGCGGCGGCAGGGCGTGGCGTGAGACCCAATCCGCAGTCGGTCATCGTCAACGGCCTTCTGGTCGTGGCCGCCGGGCTGGCGCTCTTTCCGCTGCTGTGGATGGTCTCGGTGTCGTTCATGACGCCGGGCGAGTCGAACGTGTTCCCGCCGCCTCTTCTCCCGCGCCACTTCACGCTCGGAAATTTCGCCGAACTCTTCCGTCGCCAGGGCATGGCGCGGTTTTTCCTGAACAGCCTGGGTCTCGCCACGGCCGCCACGCTGCTCGCCCTGACCTTCAACGTCATGGCCGGCTACGCCTTCGCGAAACTGGCGTTCGTTGGACGGGAGCGCTTGTTCCAGGTCCTGCTCGCGGCCCTGGTGATACCGGGCCAGGTGGCGATGATGCCGTTGTTTCTGATGCTCAAGACGATGGGGCTGGTGAACAGCTACATCGGCGTCCTGATCCCTTCGGTCGCGGGGGTCTTCGGCATCTTCCTGGTCCGCCAGTACGCCCAATCGATCCCGAGCGAGATGCTGGAAGCGGCGCGGGTTGACGGGGCGGGGGAGTGGCGGATCTTCACCGCCATCGTCCTGCCGGTGCTGCGTCCGATTCTGGTGACCCTGGCGACCTTCACCTTCCTGGCCACCTGGAACGACTTCATGTGGCCGCTGATCGTGCTGACCGACAACAGCCTCTACACCCTGCCGGTGGCCCTGGCGTCGTTGTCTCGCGAGCACGTGCAGGACAACGAGTTGATGATGGCCGGATCGGTCGTGACGATCCTGCCGGTGCTCGCGCTCTTCATCGCATTGCAGCGCTATTACATACGCGGCCTGCTCGCAGGAAGCGTCAAGGGATGATCATCGCGCGCCTCGTCGTGATCGTCGGATTGATCTTGGCGACGGCGGGGCACGCGCAGACAGCGCGCGTGCTCGACGATTTCACCAAACCGGCGGCGTGGAGCGCCTCGGGATCGGACGGCGTGGAGGCGGCGCTTGCCGCCGATCCGGGACCTTCGGGCCCGGCCCTGAAAATGAACTACAGATTCGGCGCGGTCTCGGGCTATGCCGTCGCATCCCGCCCCCTCCCGCTCGACCTGCCCGACAACTATGCGCTGAGCTTCCGTGTCCGGATGAGTCAGCCGAACAACATCCTCCAGGTCAAACTTACCGACGCGACGGGGCAGAATGTCTGGTGGCGGGTATTTCCCGCGGGCGCCCTGCCCGCCAGCTGGACGCGGGTCACGATCAGGCGGCGGGCGCTAGAGTTCGCCTGGGGTCCCACGGCCGACAAGGTGCTGCATCACGCGGAGCACATCGAGTTCGTCGTCGCCAAGGGGCCCATTGGGGGCGAGGGATCGGTGGCGATCTCGAACCTCACGCTGGAGCGATTGCCGCCCGAAATCACCGGCCCGTTCGCCCTGACGGTTGTCGGGCCAGGCGGCCAAGCGCCCGACGGCTCGGCGGGGACGGCCTGGGTGGGAAACCCGGCCTCGTCCCTCACGCTGGATCTCGGGGCGCTTAGAGAATTCGGCGGTGTCGTCGTTCATTGGGGCAAAGACGCCCGGCCCGATGCTTACAGACTGTCGCTGTCCGACGACGGCGCGGAATGGCGGGTTGCGCAACAAATCGCCGGCGCCGGAGGGGCGAGCGATTTCCTTCGTTTGCCCGACGCCGACGCCCGCTATCTGCGCTTCGATCACCTCTCGAGCGCCGCGCCGCGCAGCATTATGGCCAAGGTCGAAGTCCAGCCCATCGCCTTCGGCGCGACATTGAACGGGTTCCTCGAAGCGGTCGCCAAGAGCGCCAGACGCGGACTGTTCCCTCGTGGGTTTTCCGGCGAACAGCCTTATTGGACCCTGGTCGGCGTCGATGACGGTGCGGAAAGCGGCTTGATCTCCGAGGACGGCGCGATCGAGCCGAACCGCGGAGGACCGTCGGTAGAGCCATTCGTCGTCGACGAGGGCGGGTTGGTTACCTGGGCGGACGTCAAACCCGAGCAGGCTTTGGATCGCGGCTATCTGCCCATCCCGAGCGTGAGTTGGCGACGCCCGAACTGGCGGATGAAGGTGACCGCCGTCGCGGTCGGCGTCCCCGGCGCCAGCCGACTTTACGGACGCTATGAGCTGGCCAATCTCGCCCGCCACCCGATCCGCCTGAAGCTCGGCCTGGCGATCCGCCCGCTCCAGGTCAATGGGCCTCGGCAGTTCCTTGGCGTGGCCGGCGGCGTCAGCGAGATCCACGATCTCGACCTCTCCTCCAGCTCGGTGGCGATCAATGGGAGGGCGGCGCTCTTCCCGATCGGGACGCCCTCGCGAAAGCGGGCGATGACCTTCAGCGCGGGAAACGACCCGGCGCATATGCTGAGCGTGGCGGCGGACGTCGCAACGGTCGTCGACTCGAGCGGGCTGGCCGCGGGCGTCCTGAGTTATGATCTCACGCTGAAACCCGGAGAGCGCCGCGTCCTCGGTTGGGGCGCGCCGCTGTCGCCGACGACGGATACCTCGACCTTGGTCGCGGGCTTCCCGACGGCGATCACCGAGGCCGAAGCGGCCTGGAAAGCCACGCTGGATCCTGTCGCCTTCACCACACCGCCCGAGGGCCGGGCCATCGTCGATACGGTGCGCACTTCCCTCGCCCACATCCTGATGTCGCGTCATGGTCCGTTGCTGCAACCCGGCACCCGGGCCTACGACCGCTCCTGGATCCGCGACGGCGCGATGATGGCGGAGGCTCTCGACCGAATGGGTCGCTCCGACGTCTCGGCGGCCTACCTGCGCTGGTACGCGACGCATCCCTTCGCCAACGGTAAGATCCCTTGCTGCGTCGATGCGCGGGGTTCCGATCCGACCCCGGAAAACGACAGTGGCGGCGAGTTCCTCTTCCTGGCGGCGGAAACCTATCGGTACACAGGCGACAGGGCGCTCCTCGCTGAGATCTGGCCACAAGTCATTAAGACCGTCGACTATATGGATGGTCTGCGTCTCACCGAACGGACGGCCGTCAACCAGGAGCCGGAGCGACGGATGCTCTACGGCCTGATGCCGCCGTCGATCAGTCACGAGGGCTATTCAAGCAAGCCGGCGTTTTCCTATTGGGACGATTATTGGGCCCTGCGCGGGTACCGGGACGCTGTCTCCGTCGCCGACGCGCTCGCAAAGCCCGAGGCGGCGAAACGGTTCGAGCGCGCGTACGATGAATTCCGCGGCGATCTCGGCGACTCGATCAAGGCGTCCGCCGATGTCTACAAGGAGCCTCTGCTCTTCGGCGCCGCCGACCTCGGCGACTTCGACCCCACTTCGACCACGATTGCATTGGAACCGGGCGGCGAGGCGGACTGGCTTCCCAAAACGCTGCTGCGCGAGACGTTCGAGCGCTATTGGCAGGCGTTCCTGGCGCGGCGAGACGGCTCAAGGCCGTGGACCGACTACACGCCCTACGAGTTGCGCAACGTCGGCGCCTTCATCCGATTGGGCGAGCGCGAGCGCGCCTTCACCCTGATGACGTGGTTTCTGGAGGGTCGCCGACCGGCGGCGTGGAACGGCTGGGCCGAGGTCGTCGGCCACGACGCCCGCGAGCCTCGGTTCATCGGCGACCTGCCTCATGCGTGGGTGGCGTCCGATTTCATCCGCTCGGCCCTCGACATGTTCGCCTATGATGACGAGGACAAGCGGACCCTCGTCCTCGGGGCCGGTCTACCCCCCGCTTGGTTTCAGACGGCGTCCGGTGTCGGCGTCGCTCGCTTGCGCACGCCGTATGGACAGTTGGACTGGTCGGCCAAGGACGATGGAAGCGTGCTCGTGCTGCACGTCGGCGGCACGGCGACCCCCGGCGGTGGTTTCGATTTCCCTTGGCCGCTGGCGCGCGCGCCCGGGGCCGCGACCCTCAACGGCCGAGCGATCGCGTGGCGCGGCCGCACACTGCATCTGGATGGTCCGGGCGAGGTCATCGTTCGGTAATGACTATGTTGGGAGAGACGCATGGCTGAGAGCACCGCATTCCCCGAAGGCTTCCTTTGGGGCAGCGCCACGGCGGCTTACCAGATCGAAGGCTCCCCCCTCGCCGACGGCGCCGGACTGGGTATCTGGGACCGTTTCGTCGCGACGCCGGGCGTCATGCTGGACGGCGACACCGGCGAGGTCGCCTGCGATCACTATCGACGGATGCCCCAGGACGTCGCGCTCATGCGGGAACTGGGCATGCAAGCCTACCGCTTCAGCGTCGCCTGGAAACGGGTGCTCCCCGACGGCAAGGGCGCGGTCAACGCCGCGGGTCTCGATTTCTACGATCGGCTGGTCGACACCCTTCTCGAGAAAGACATCGAGCCCCTGCTCACGCTCTACCACTGGGACCTCCCGGCGGCGCTGGACGACCGCGGCGGCTGGCTCAATCCCGATGTCGCTGGTTGGTTCGCGGACTATGCCGCGGTGATGACCCGCAAGCTCGACGGTCGCGTGAAGAAGTGGACCACGCTCAATGAGCCCTGGGTCGTCACCGATGGCGGCTACCTCCACGGCGCCCTCGCGCCCGGTCACAAGAACCTCTTCGAGACCCCGATAGCCTCGCACAATCTGCTGCGCGCTCACGGCGCGGCGGTGCAGGCCTATCGCGCCCTGGGCAAGCACGAGATCGGCCTGGTCGTGAACATCGAGCCCAAATACCCGGCGTCGGATAGCGACGCCGATCTCGCCGCTGTGCGGCGGGCGGACGCCTATATGAACCGGCAGTACCTCGATCCGGTGTTTCTCGGCCGCTATCCCGAGGAGATGGCGGACATTTTCGGCGCGGCGTGGGTCGACTGGCCGGCGGAAGACTTCAAGCTGATCGGCGAGCCGATCGATTTCGTCGGCGTCAACTATTACACCCGCTCCGTCACGCGCGATGATCCGTCGAGCTGGCCCGTCCGCGCCTCCGGTGTTCGCCAGACCCGGGCGACGCGGACAGAAGTCGGTTGGGAAGTCTTTCCACAGGGACTGACCGACACCCTGATCTGGGTTAAGGAACGCTACGGCGACATTCCGCTCTATATCACCGAGAATGGTTCAGCTTTCTTCGATCCGCCCACCGCCACGAATGGCCGAGTGCAGGACCCGCTTCGCGTGGACTACCTCAAGAGCCATCTCCTTGCCGCGCGCGCGGCGATCACGGCGGGAGTGAACCTTCGTGGCTACATGGCGTGGTCCCTGCTCGATAATCTGGAGTGGGCCCTGGGCTACTCGAAGCGTTTCGGCATCGTCCACGTCGATTTCGAGACCCAGACACGGACGCCGAAAGACAGCGCGCGACTGTATTCGCGGGTCATCGCCACGAACGGCGCCTGTCTTATCGAACCCTGAGCCTAGTTCACGACCGGTCGCAGGCGGGTGAACGCCCGCCCGTCGGCATCGAAGAGGTGCCCGCTTTCGGGGCGGACGCCCAAGGTGAGCGTATCGCCGGCCTTGACCGTCGCCTGACCGGAGAGTTGGACGGTGAGGTCGTCGCGCGCGCCGCCGGCCTCGGCGTAGGCGAACGTCGCGGCTCCCAGCAGTTCGACGAACTTCACCCGCGCGGTGAGCGCGTTTCGACTGTCCCCGACGACGAAATCCTCGGCGCGGACACCCAGTGTCACGGAATCTCCCGCATGGGCCCTCCCCCCCTCGACCGCGACCGTCAGCGTTTCACCGGACGTCAGACGCACCCTGGCGCCATCCGGGGTCCCGTCCACGACGACCGCGTCCAACAGGTTCATCCTCGGCGAGCCGATGAAGCCGGCCACGAAAAGGTTGTCCGGGCGCTCGTAGAGTTCCATTGGCGCACCGATCTGTTCGATCCGCCCGGCGGAGAGCACGACGATCCGATCGGCGAGGGTCATCGCCTCCACCTGATCGTGGGTGACATAGATCATCGTCGTCTTCAAATCCTGGTGGAGCTTGGCGAATTCGTAGCGCATCCGCACGCGCAAAGCGGCGTCGAGGTTGGAAAGCGGTTCGTCGAACAGGAAGACTTCCGGTTGACGCACGATCGCGCGCCCGATCGCGACCCGCTGGCGCTGGCCGCCCGAGAGGGCGGCGGGTTTGCGCGAAAGCAGTGGCTCGATAGCCAGGATGCCTGCCGCGCGGGTTACGGCGGCGTCGATGGCGTCCTTTTCCCACCCCGCCAGTTTCAGGCAAAACGCCATGTTCTCGCGGACCGTCATGTGCGGATAGAGGGCGTACGACTGGAACACCATGGCGACGCCCCTCGCCGCCGGCGACGTCTCATTGACCCTGCGTCCGCCGATCTGAACCTCACCGCTGGACGCGCTCTCCAGACCGGCGACCACGCGCAACAACGTCGATTTTCCACAGCCCGAAGGTCCGACGAATACGACGAACTCGCCGTCGGCGACCTCAAGATTGATATTCGACAGAATTCGCGACGGACCGATCGTCTTGCTCACCGACAAGAGCTCAACATTCGCCATACCGTCCCCCGTCAATTCGCGCTCGAAGCCGAACCCTACGACAAATCGTGGTCGACCGGGCCGTTGGCGTTTGCCCAGACGCCGTCTTACCGCGTTGGCTTGAGCGTCGGGCCGGCAAGACGTCCATTCTTCGGTGGATCGGGCCGGACCGGGCGCCGGCCGAGGCAGCGGGAACCAAGAGTTCGCCGATCACCAGCCCACCCTTACCAAGGTTCCATCGGGATCCGAAAGGGCGAACTCCCGCAGGCCCCACGGCTTGAGTTCGACAGCACAACCTAACTTCCGGGCAAGGTCTTCCACGTTCTCGGCATAGAGATAGAGCCCATGCGCGTTCCGCTCGGGGGTCAACCAGCCAGGCGCGACGCGGGCCAGATGAATGCTCGCCCCCTCGCCATCTTTCAGGATCCGGTAGCCATGAATTTCGTAGCGCGAAACAGCCGCGAACCCGAGCATCTCATAAAAGGCTTCGCTGGCGTCCAAGTCCGTGCACGGAATGATAGCCACCGCGGAGTGTCGCTGTTCCAAATCTGTTCCTCCCATCGTTCGCAAGCCCTTTGAGACCGCCAAGTCGCTTTCGGTACGCAGGCGCACCTCGCGAGCTTCGTCGGATTCGCTTGGGTCCTGACGGGACTCGAAAGGCGTCTGTATGGCGCCTTGGAGCACGCTCGCGATTTTTGTCAAAGCGGTGAGTACGTTACGTCCCCTGTCATGGTCGCCTTGACCGTTCTACCGAACCGCCCGAGAGCGGACGTTCGCAATGGCTCAGAGGGGTGGAGATCTGCAGCCAGGGTCAAATGCCGTTCGTGTCTGTCTTGGGCCCTTGGCAGACCCTGGACAGGGCCGCTATCTGATGGGGATCTCTGGCGCGCACGGCTGGCTTCACCAGCCATCAAGGCTGGAACTCGATGGTCTGGCGGGCATTTTCGGCAGGCTGGGAAGCTTGACCATTGAAAAGAAAAGTCGGTTCGGAGGGCGGAGCCATGATCGCCGGTGCCCCCAAGGCGCAGCCAGATTTTCCTCAACTATTCGAAGCGATGCCGGGTCAGTACATGATCCTGGACCGCGACCTGATCTACGTCGAAGCCAATTCCGCCTATTGCGCCAGTACGGAACGCAGCCGCGACGAAATTGTCGGGCGCTATGTTTTCGAGGCCTTCCCGCCCAGCGGCGAAGGCGGACGCCAAATCGAGGAGTCGCTGCGCCGGGTTCTGGCGACCGGTATTCCTGAGACCCTTCCCCTTGTAGCCTATCCGATCCCCACGCCCGATGGCGGCTTTAGGATGAAGTATTGGTCGTGCGCCCATCTGCCCCTCTTCGATGAGAACGGCGAGGTGGCCTTCGTGGCTCAGAACGCCGTCGATGTCACCGAGCTGCAAAATCTGAAGACCATCGCCTATGGCGCCGATCCGGGCGCGCCTGCGCGAGGTGAGAGCGACCTCTTCCGGCGGGCGTTGGAAATTACCACCCTCAACGACTCGTTGGCGACCGAGACGCGGGGCCTGCGTGAGCTTTTCATGCAGGCCCCGGGGTTCATGGCTGTGTTGATGGGGCCGGAACTGATCCATGCTCAAGCGAACAACGCTTACCTCCAACTGATCGGCCATCGTCCTGTCGTCGGCCGACCCCTAGCCGACGCTCTGCCGGAAGTCGTGGCGCAGGGCTTTGGCGAAATCTTGGCGAGCGTGATGCGGGAAAGAGCCCCGCACATCGGCCAGGCCACCAGCGTCATGCTGCAGAGAGAGCCAAAGGCGCCCCTGGAGGAACGCTTCGTCGACTTCATCTTCCAGCCGATTGCCGGAGCGGATGGCGAGTCCGTTGGCGTGTTCATTGAGGGTAGTGACGTCACCGAACGCGTGCGGGCCGAAACAGCGCTCCGGCGGAGCGAAGAACAGCTGCGCCTCGCGACCGAGGCGGCCGAGATCGGCTTGTGGGATGTCGACGGGATCACTGGCGCACTCTTCTGGCCGGCAAGCGTCAAAGCAATGTTCGGCATCGCCCCTGACGTACCTGTTTCGATGGATGATTACTTTGCGGGTATTCACCCCAAGGATCGGGAAGCGACCACTGCGGCGTATCAAGCGGCGGCCGATCCCGGCATCCGGGCGCTCTACGACGTTGAATACCGCACCGTCGGCAAGGATGACGGCGTGGTGCGATGGGTTGCGGCGAAGGGTCGTGGGGTATTCGACGACGAGGGTCGCTGCGTGCGGATCATCGGCACGGCCATCGACATCACCCAGCGCAAAGCCGCGGAGGCGCGCCTGCGCGAGCTCAACGACAACTTGGAACGGCAAGTCTCGGAGGCGCTGGCCGAGCGCAAGATCCTGGCCGATATCGTTGAAGGTACTGACGCGCTCGTGCAGGTCGCGGACCTCGACTACCGTTGGCTGGCGATAAACAAGGCCAGCGCCGACGAGTTCGAAAACCTGTTTGGCAAGCGGCCCCGGCCGGGCCAAAATATGTTGGAGGTTCTGGCTGACCAACCCGAGCAGGCCGCGACGGTGAAGGCGGTCTGGAGCCGAGCCCTGGCCGGCGAGGAGTTTACATGGGTCGACCAGTTCGGCGCGCCCGGAAGCGAACAGCGATGGTTCGAGATGAAGTTCAACGTTCTGCGCGACCAGCAAGGTCAACAGATCGGAGCCTACCAGTTCGTCTATGATGTCACCGACCGGATGCGCGATCAGGCCCGGCTAGGGGAGGCGGAGGCGGCGCTTCGACAAGCGCAGAAGATGGAGGCCGTGGGGCAGCTCACGGGCGGAATCGCCCACGACTTCAACAATCTTCTCGCAGGCATCAGTGGCAGCCTCGAACTGCTGCAGAGACGGTTGACGGAGGGCCGCCTCGGCGGCGTCGAACGCTATATCGACGCCGCGCAGTCTAGCGCCCGCCGGGCGGCAGCCCTGACCCAGCGGCTGCTGGCCTTCTCACGTCGCCAGACCCTCGACCCTAAACCTATCGATGTGAATCGGCTCATCCAGGGCATGGAGGAGCTTATCCGCCGCAGCGTCGGGCCTTCGGTTGAGCTAGAAGTGGTCGAGGCCAGCGGGTTGTGGCCGACCAAGGTCGATCCCTCGCAGCTGGAGAACGCGCTTCTTAACCTCTGCTTAAATGGGCGCGACGCAATGGCGCCCGACGGCGGGCGGCTCACCATCGAAACCTCGAACAAGGGGCTGGATGAGCGCGCCGCCAAGGCGCACGAGCTGGCCCCGGGTGATTACGTCTCAATCTGTGTTACCGACACCGGCGCCGGAATGTCGGCGGAGGTGATCGACCGCGCCTTCGAGCCGTTCTTCACGACCAAGCCACTCGGCCAGGGTACTGGCCTTGGACTATCGATGATCTACGGCTTCGTCCGTCAGTCCGGCGGACAGGTGCGCATTTATTCCGAACTCGGCAAGGGCACCACGATGTGCCTTCATCTGCCCCGCCACGTCGGCGGCCTCGCCAATGAGGACGATACGCCGCCTGAGATTCACAAAGGCGCGGAGGGTCACGGTGAGACGGTCCTAGTGGTGGACGACGAGGACACGATCCGCATGTTGGTGGTCGAGGTTTTGCATGAGCTAGGCTTTACCGCGATAGAGGCTGCCGATGGGCCCAGCGCCCTGAAGGTGCTGCAAAGCGACACACGCATCGACCTGCTTGTTACCGATGTAGGCCTGCCCGGCGGGGTCAACGGACGTCAGATCGCGGACGCGGCCCGGCTGAGTCGGCCCGAACTCAGAGTGCTGTTCATCACCGGCTTTGCCGAAAACGCTGTCATAGGTAACGGCCATCTCGAACCTGGGATGGAGGTGATCACGAAACCCTTCGTGATGGCGGCGCTGGCGAACAAGATCCGTGATCTGATTGAACAGGGCTAGAGATGGAAAGGTCCATCTCCCGGTGTTTCCCGAAATAAAGCCAAGCCAAAAAAGGGCGCTGAACTGCGCCTGGACGTTGAGAGAACACCGCCGGTGTCCGAACCGATGGATTGCAAGCCACTGACCCAACCGAAGGTCTTCTTCGGGTCGATTCACCCCCTCCGTCGCCTCGC
This sequence comes from Caulobacterales bacterium, assembly GCA_038231315.1. Classification (GTDB taxonomy): domain Bacteria; phylum Pseudomonadota; class Alphaproteobacteria; order Caulobacterales; family Caulobacteraceae; genus Acaudatibacter. Next base: position 295,813 of record JBBRLN010000001.1, on the reverse strand, counting down.
CAAACGCGGACCCTCGCCCCGCCGGTGGTGACCGGGCGGTGACGCGCAGTCCTCTTCGGCGCCGCGCATCATCCTTAACTGACTGAAAACCTTGGCGCACCCGACAGGATTCGAACCTGTGACCTTTGCCTTCGGAGGGCAAGAGAGAAGCGTTTTTGGGTGTTTTAGGGTGTAATCGGCCGTAGTCGGACCTCTTGTATTCCATAGACTTACGTGATTCCTAGCGTCTGGGCGTATCCGGCGATTCCCGCTGCGGTGCGGACCCGGTGTGGACCTGGGAAATGCCGGAAGCCTCTGTTTCCCAAAGGATTACCAAGCGGACGTGCGACGCGGTGCGGACCACCGGGCGACGCCACGCGATTTGGGATGCCGATTTGAAGGGTTTTGGGCTTCGCGTCAGCGAGGCGGGTGTTCGAACCTTCGTGATCCGCTACCGGGTGGGCGGTGGTCGGACCGGGCTGGAGCGGATGCACACTATCGGCCGCTACGGTGCCCTCACAGCTGATAAGGCGCGGGAGATGGCGCGGCTGGCCCTTGCGGACGTTGCGGGCGGTGGCGACCCTCAGGGGGGCCGCTCCAACGCACGGGCGGAAATGACGGTTGCGGACCTTTGCGACCTTTACCTTGCCGAAGGATGCGCGACGAAAAAGGCTAGCACCCTCGTCACGGATCGCGGGCGGATCGAACGCCACATCAAACCCCTGCTCGGCCGCAAGCGGCTTTCCGATGTGGCGCGCGGCGACATTGAACGGTTCCTAGCCGACGTCGCGGCGGGCAAGACTGCGGTGGTCGAAAAGACGGGCGCCCATGGCAAGGCGGTGGTGAAGGGCGGCAAAGGTACCGCGACCCGGACCCTTGGCTTGCTTGGGTCGATTTTCGCATTTGCGGTTGATCGGCGGATGCGGGCGGAAAACCCGGTGCGCGGTGTGAAGCGGTTTACGGATCGGCGCTGCGACCGCTTCCTGTCACCGGCTGAGCTGGGCCGCCTGGGCAAGGTGCTTGAAGCCATGGAAGCGGAGGGCGCACACCCCTACGGATTGGCGACCATTCGGCTTCTCGCGTTCACCGGTGCCCGGCGTTCGGAGATTGCCACGCTGAAACGGCGCGAGGTCGATCTAGAGCGGGGCGTGCTGCGGCTCGAAACGTCCAAGACCGGCCAGAAGGCGCTTGCGCTGTCACCGCCCGCCGCCGCGATCCTTGCCAATCTAGCGCCCGTCTCCGGGAGCGAGTTTGTATTTCCGGCTGGCAAGGGGGGCGCTCACTACCAAGGGGTTGCCAAGGTGTGGGAGGCAGCCCGGAAGCGGGCCGACCTAGCGGACGTGCGGTTGCACGACTTCCGGCACACCTTCGCCAGCTTTGGCGCGGGCGGCGGGTTTGGGCTCCCCGTTATTGGCGCTTTGCTCGGCCATCGTCACGCGGCGACCACCGCCCGCTATGCGCATTTGGCGGATGATCCGCTTCGGAAGGCGAACGATTGGATCGGAGCTGAAATCGGCACCGCAATGAACAGCCGGGCGGTCGGTTGAGACAGATCGAGCGGTTTGGTGGGGAGTGGGCGCCATTGGCCGACGCACTCTTGCGTATCGAGGAGTTTCCCGAGTCCGTTTGGTTTGACCCGCGAAAGTCGATCAAGCTTTACAGCGATGGGGACCTCTACGAAAGAAAAATCCTTTTAGAGGGCGAGTTTTCTCACGGTACAATATTGCTTAAATACCCGGACGGACGATGGTTTGATGTCTATGACGTATCGATCCTGAATAGTCCCGCTCAATCTTATGAGCTGTCTTTTGAAGACGACTATAGTTTAAGCTTATCAGCATCGAACCGAGCGCGCTCGGTTTATATGGCGCTATCCGAGGAACTCGCACGACAGATATCGACCGGCCATCTGGTCGCGGCGGGCAGGATTGGCGGCCCGCTCGCTGATATAGTCATTTTCCCACCCGACGCTTGGACATTTCTTGATGTTCAAGACTGGGTTACGGGATTGGTTATTGGACCAGACGGCGGGCATATATACGGTTGCCATATCATGAAGGCCTCCGAGGAAGAGCCCATCGAGGATACGGGGTATAGACCCATCACGAAGGTTCAAAAAGTCTCGAATATACTTGGCCAGATGGATCTATCAAATCAGATTAACGATTTAACACTAAAGGAAATGGCAAGACTGCTAGCAAAACCTTGGACAGAACGCTATCCGCTCTCGCCGATCCCGTCCGCTGATACGCTTCGTCGGGCAAGGGACCTCTTATTCAATCGCGCTTCCAACGCAAACGACGCATGATCCGCATGCGTTTGCTGCCCGCTCGTGCGGCGCGAAAGTCACCGCGAATTACTGCCTGATGTCTGAGTGGCGCTCATGCCACCTAGGACGACATCATGACTGAAGAGCTATTCGATACCGAAGCCGTGGCAACGTATGTTGGCCTCTCGCCCGTGACGTTGCGTAAGTGGCGGATGACCGGTGCGGGGCCGCGCTTCGTGCGAATTGGACGGGCGATCCGCTATCGCAAGGCGGAGCTAGACGCCTTCCTCGCGGGCCGCGAGTTTGCGACCACCGCCGAAGCCGACACATCGGGGGCCGCGTGATCCAATGACCCCTGAAAAGAGAAAACCCGCCACCGGTTGCAGCCGGGGCGGGTCTTCCAAGACTGTTCAGCTTGCTGGCGAACGGTCGGAAGCTACATCGAAGGTCACCTTCAGGCTAGGGCTAGGGGCGGAGGTTTTCGCCGTCACCGGTCGGATCGCCGAAACCCTGCGGCTCTTGGTGCGGATGGGGTCGCAAGGCTTCACGTCCGGCGAGGCCTCTCCGCTCCGATGGGCGCGGCGGACCTCGCACTACGTCATGTGCCTTCGCGACCTGGGCGTCGAAATCGAGACGCGCCGGGAACGAGCGGGGGACGCCACCATTGGCCGGTACGTCCTAATCAGTGTGGTCGTTATCGTCTCCGACGAAGGGCCAGTGCCGCCGCCTGGCTTTGGGGTCACCATGGAGGGCCATAGGGCCGCCTAGAACGTCCTGGGGGCCGCCCGCTTGCAATGCCGAGGCGATACGCCTCCGCGCTCGCGAGCGGCCTTCCTGGCGATTCTATGCGGCCGGTTTGACGCCATGGCCAACAAACAGGACACACGCGGCCGATCGAAGTTTGAGCAGCACATTCGGCTGACCCATTTCATGCTCAGGACCGCCGCCTGGCGTTCCCTGACACCCGCTCAGCGCGCCGTCTATATTGAGCTGCTGCTTCGCTACACGGGTTTCAATAACGGCCGAATAGCCGCCCCGCTGCGAAACATCGCGGTCGCTTGCCGAATCAATAAGGACACCGCCGGGGAGGCTTTGAAGGTGCTAGAACAAAGGGGATTTATCGAGTGCGTCACCCCCGGCGCGTTTAGCCGGAAGGTCCGACATGCGGGAGAATGGCGTCTGACGGATCGGAAGTGCGACATATCGAACGTGCGGGGGACCAACGCTTTCCAAAGGTGGCGCCCGGCGGAGGGAACGGCAAACCGTGGATAAATGCCGGTCGGAATAGAAGGGACAGCCGGTCGGGATTGGGGGGACAGGGGCAGCGTTCAGGTCCCTCAAACCGGACCTCGACCTCTAAAGTAGAGCAATTTAGACGGTGCGCCCGGTCCCTTCGTTTCCGACACATATAGATATACCATATGAGGGGGCGCTAACGTCGCCTACAGGGCAGCGGGCTTCGGGACTTCATGTGCAGACAAGTGCTACTCGGCTTGGGGGCATTTTTTGTTTCCACCGCCTCTTGCGTCTGCGCTCAGACAGCCGACGTGAACGTCACGGTTCAGGGTCCTGGGACCCCGCCGAAGTGCAACGTCTTGGATGCCTACTATTTCGGTTGTCGCCTCGCTCGGTCGGCTGCAGCCAAACATCAACAGGACGAACGCCAGCAAGTCGGGGCGCTCATGGCAGATGGGAAGTGCGACGAGGCCTCGCGGATGGCTATGCGGGCGGCTGACTTCGAAATGGCCAGCAAGGTGAAGGACCTGTGCAACGCCGCTGCCGGTGGTGTTCCCTGACGGGATAACCATTGGGGTGCATTAAAAAATAGACGGTTTAGCCAAGCGATTTCGGATAATCTCACGGTTGTAAGCGTGGGGGGGCAGTATGGGAAGCTGGGGTAGCGGACGGTACCGGACAAGCAATCGAGGGGCTGTAGAGGCTTCACTGCGGGTCGATATGCGCTTCCTGCGGCATAGGGGCTACCTCCTCCCTGGGCAGCGCGTGTCGGGGTCGCTCCAATGGGAGTCACGCGGCCAACCGAGCGGCTCAATCAGGATTGCGGTTGATCTCACTAACCAACACCATCCCATTGCCATCCTGAATTTCTCGGTCGACGGCGAACCGCGCGAACAGACTGTCGCTCTGGAAGCCGACGAATGCCGGTACGGCGGCCACCGCTATTATTTCCTTTGCCCGCGCACATGGGCGCGCTGCGAGGTGCTTTGCGGTGTCGGCGGCTATTTCGCCTCGCGGCGCTTCCACCGGCTGACTTACCAGAGCCAGACGGCGGATCGGCTAGATCGGCTTCGGTTCGCTCAGGACAAGGCGGAAGCGCGGTTAAGAGGAAGTGGGCGCCATCCTCGACCTCGCGGAGCTAATCGCGAGCGGCTTTTGGAACGGTGGTGCGACGCTTCGGAGGCATGGGAGGCTGAGTTTGCCGGTTTTGCGGCGCGGCGTTTTGGGATAGCACTAAAGTGATTTTCGAATCGGGCACCAGAGGCGCTTGTTGGAACACTCACGCGGTCTTGGCGCTGCTTCTTTCTGGAACTGTTGGCACCGCGCATGCTGAACCGGGTGCAGTATTTCCCCCTCCGCTTGCGGCGGGAGAAAATAAATCGGCGTGGATCACAAAATGGATAAGATGGCAGGAGGCGGTCATTGGGGGAATGACTGATAGTGTCGTCTATTTTATAGAAGGAACACCAATTGGCACGGCCTACCCTGAAATAACGGCGGATATTAGGGCTGAATATTTCGCCGCTCAACCTAGTTCAAGCGGCCCCAACTATCGTTCTCAATTTATGCGCATCGCGTTTAATTGCGTGACTACCACTTTTAAGATCGAGTCCGGCATAAGTTATACGGGGAATGGATTTGGTGGGGAGGCGAGGTTTGATAGTTCGCACGTGGACGACCCGGCCGCCATGCCGCCCCGTTCCGGCATTTGGATGGTAGCGTCTCAGGCCTGTCCGATGGCCCGTGGCGAACCCGCGCCAGGGTTCAACCCACCGCCGAAGTTTCCCTAGCGACCCCTCGCACCGTTCATCGGCTCACATTTTTTCCGTTGCGATTTGCAAGGACAGTCTGCTATAATCTATAAAACGCCGCCTAACGCTCGCCGCGTTTGAGCGCCAGCTCGATACGCTCGGGTTCGCGCTCTGTCAAGGGGGAGCCGGGCCGTCAACTCCTCTTGACTTGGGAACCCCTATGAAACTTCTATGGAGTTTAGATACACGGTGATCTGTCTCCCGCGTGCCACGAGCGGAGGATTTTGGGATGAATGCGCTACGCGTCGAATACGCAACGTCGTTTGAGCCTGGCGAGGGTGCGACCCCTACCGTGGGTCCGCATGCCGATGAGCCGTGTGAAAAACGCGATACGGATTTGAAAGCTCGCGTTGCGGCGATGAAAAAGCGTTTCCCAAAAATTTTGGCCCGTCTTGCCGAATGAGCCCTGCTGGATCACGGCTGACGCCGTCATCGAGCTAAATCGAGAAATATTGCTTGGAACGCCAGAGCCTCACATCTTAGCCCGCCCGGGCCTCCTTCAGAGCGCCTGCGCGAAGCCGCAGCAACACTATCACTATGGCGGGATTTTCGACGTCGTATCGCTAGCAGTTGTCCTGCTTTTCGGAATTGCAGCCAACCACCCTTTCATCCAGGGCAACAAGCGAACCGGCTTCGCTGCCATGCTTATTTTCCTACAAGACAATAGCTTTGATCTGGAACTAGCGGATGATCCGGAGTTCGCCGACGAACTCATCGCCTCGATTAACGACGGCGTGTCTCAGGAAATGTTTGCGGTCACGGTGCGAGCGGCCCTGAAGCCATTCGCACCGGACTGAGTGCCACGCGCGAAGCAAGCCGGAGGGTCGCCAACGATCCGTAAAAGGTGGGGCAGCTACGTTTGCCTCAAGACTTGCACGGAGACTACGGACACCCTTTACCATGACAGTAGCGGTACTTCCGACCACTACCGCAATGGCGTGGCCGATTGCCAACTACCGTCTTCCAAGCGCGCTCTAGGCTCTCAATTAGCTCCCACGCAATTTGCCGGACGTAGATTTTTTCGATGTGCTCCAGCGGTTTTTCGCCACCGGGCCCGCCGCTTATCATGCCGATTGAGTGTTCGTTTGCTAAGCGGTGATACGCCTCATCTATCTCGGGATCGACGTGCGCACCCCCGTCCTGATTGGCGACAGTCGTGATAATGTCCGCGCGCGTGAAGTTGTGGCGGTGGTTATCTCTGAGAACCGGCTCGTTCCACCAGTCATTCAACGCCATATCCCGTGGCGGCAAAGGTGTGTCGCCAAATGTGGGTAGTAGATGCGCTCCAGCTGCTGAAATGCGTATATAAGCCAAGCTGAACTCGCTCAACAGGTTTGCTTCACGCAGCGCCCTTGCTGAAGAAACGAATTTTGCGTCAGCCAACCCAACCTGCTTAATAAGTGAAGAAGACTTACCGGTGTTGTGAACAAGGACGCGCATCGCGAGCGCCATGCGCCTGAACTCGCCCTTGTCCCCTGCGTCAAACTCCGCAGCCGACTTTTTTAGTAGCCGCAGCTGCTCAACAAAATGCTCTTCGATTTTGTCCGATGAGACCGCAACCCGTGGCAACTGTGGTTTGCTCGGCTTCTTTCTCTTCGTCTGGTTCGTCATTTTAAAGAAATGGTAGCGGACGGAGCCGATGGCGGCAAAATTTCTCTGTAATCAAACAGGTGCCCCGCGCCCAAGTGACGGTCCTGTGTGGACCATGTGCGGACCTACGGGGAGGCGGCCGGGTGTGCTTCCCGACCTCGACCGTTATCTAGCTGTTAACATTACAAAAAATGGCGCACCCGACAGGATTCGAACCTGTGACCTTTGCCTTCGGAGGGCAACGCTCTATCCAGCTGAGCTACGGGTGCGGGAGGCGCGGTTTAGCGGAAAAGTTCGCGCCGCGCCATCACGCCGCTTGGGTCGAGGTGAGAGAAACGAAGACGTCTTCCAGGTCGGGATCCTCGGTGCGCAGATCCTTGATCTGGACTCCCGCCGACCTGACCGCGGCGAGAACCTGCTCCACGCTGGACGTCGCGGTCTTGAATGAAACGGCCAAATCGCCGCCCGCGCGCAGGCGCGTCTCGAAAGGCTCCAGGGTCGGCGGCGCGATCAGAGGCGCCTCGGGGGTCACCACCACCGTGCGCATATCGAGCCTGCGGAGGAGCTGCCGGGTCGGTTCGCAGACCACCACCTCGCCTCGATTGATGATGGCGATGGTGTCGCAGAGCGCCTCGGCCTCTTCCAGATAGTGCGTGGTCAGGACGACGGTGACACCTTGCGCGTTCAGTTCGCCCACGTAGCTCCACAACTGGCGGCGCAGTTCGACATCGACACCGGCGGTCGGCTCGTCCAGCACCAGAACCGGCGGATTGTGGACCATGGCCTTGGCCACCATCAGACGCCGCTTCATCCCGCCGGAAAGCTGGCGGACATAGGCGTCGGCTTTTTCGGTCAGGCCCACCGCGGCGAGGAGGGTGTCGGTGCGTCGCTCGCGTTTCGGCACTCCGTAGAGGCCGCCCTGCACCTCCAGCGACTCCCGAGGCGTGAAGAAGACGTCCATCGAGATTTCCTGGGGCACCACGCCGATGGCCGCCTTCGCGGCGCGGGTCTCGGTGTCAATGTCGCGGCCCCAGATCTTCACGTCGCCGCCTGTCTTGCGGGTGAGGCCGGACAGTATGTTGATGAAGGTCGATTTGCCGGCGCCGTTGGGACCGAGCAGCCCGAAGATCGAACCCCGGGGAATGGCGAGATCGATGCCGTTCAGCGCCTGGACGGCCGGGGTGGTCCGGGTGGCCGGATAGGCTTTGACGAGGCCACGCGCCTCGATCGCGAATTGGGGAAGTTCCATGCGCACCAGTTAGAGGCATGGCGGTCGAAGGCCAAGTCGGCGCGCTCCGACGTGAGCCCGCGAGAGCCGGTCCGCCTATACCGCCCGCCTAAGCCTGGTCGCCTCGCGCGCGAATTGACCCCGCCACGGGGCCTGCTTACCAAGCGGCCTGCGCGTCTCGCGTGTTCGACAGCAAAGGGTCCCGCGAATGGCCGACGCCCCCCGTCCATCCGAACCCATGCCGGCCCGATCGGACATGACCCATGATCCGCATCCGGCGGAGATCATCCTCGTGCATTCGCGCCGCGTCGCCTGCGATGGCGTCGGCGGGGCGCTCGGCCACCCTCGGGTGTGGTTGGAGATGGGCGAAGGCGATTTCGTCGAGTGCGGCTATTGCGACCGGCGGTTCGTCATCGCGGATCCGGAGACGATGGAGCGGGAATCCGCGGCGCCGGGTGTCTATGAAGGCCCGGGCGGCCATTGAGGCCTACTCCGCGTAGCCTCCGCCCAGGACCTTGTAGAGGGTGACGCCGTTGGTTTCGCCGATGAGCATGGTGGAGATCAGCGCTTGCCGCGCCGCATACAATATCCGCTGCGCCGTGAGGACGTCGAGGTAGTTTCCCGAGCCACGTTCATAGAGCGCCTCGGAGAGACGTAGGCTGTTTTCGGCCGCGGCGACCAGGGCGCGGCCGGCGCGGATCCGCTCGGCGAACGTGCCGTGCGCGGCCAGGGCGTCGGCGACCTCGCGGAAGGCGGTCTGGATCGCCTTTTCGTACGCGGCGATATCCGCGCGGTCTTGCGCTCTGGCGTAGTCGAGGTTGCCCTTGTTCCTGCCGCCGTCGAAGATCGGCACGCTGATGTTGGGCGCGAAACTATAGATGCCGGTTCCCGCCGCGAAGAGTTTGCCGAGGGAAGGGCTGGTGGTCCCGCCGTCGCCGGTCAGGGAAATGGAAGGAAAGAAAGCCGCCCGCGCCGCGCCGATATTGGCGTTGGCCGAGCGCAGGGTATGTTCGGCCTGAAGCACGTCGGGCCGGCGTAGAAGAATGTTCGAGGTCAAGGCGACCGGGACCGGGGCGATACGCATCGCGCGATCGTCGAGACCCGTGGGGAGATTTTCCGCCGCAACGGGCGCGCCCACCACCAACTCCAGAGCATTGCGATCCTGTGCGATCTGAGTGGTGTAGCGCGCGATGTCCGACTTCGCCTGCTCGACAACCGTGGCGGCGCTGCTGACATCGAGCCCGGTGCCGATCCCGCCGTCCAGCCGCTGCTGTGCGATCCGCAGCGTGGCCGCGCCGCTCGTCGCCGTCTCCTCCGCGACCGCCAGAAGCGATAGGTCCGCGGCGTAGGTCAGATAGTCCGCGGCGACCTCGGCGATCAGGGTGATCCGCGTGCTCCGGCTCGCCGCCTCGCTCGCGAGATACGCTTCCCTTGCGGCCTTGCTCAGGCTGCGGACGCGGCCGAACAGATCGAGTTCGTAGGACGTGAAGCCGAGTTCGGCGGTGTACTGATGCTCGTCGAACGACCCGACGCGACCAAAGCCCGAGGTGGATTGGTGGGCGTAGGTCGCCCCGGCGCTGGCGGACACGGTCGGGAAGAGGGCGGCGCCTTGAACGTGGTACTGCGCCCGCGCTTGTTCGATCTGGGCGATGGCCAGGCGAAGGTCGCGGTTGTTGACGAGGGCCTCGTCGATGACCGCCCGGAGCTTGGCGTCAAGGAAGACGTCGCGCCAGCCGCTGATCGGCGGCGCGGGAGCGGGAGCGCCATAGGCCGGACCCGTCGGCCATTGCGACGGCACGGGCGCGGAGGGCCGGTGATAGGCCGGCTCCAGGGTCAGGCAGCCGGTCAGGAGCGAGGCGGCGAGCAGAACCGCGGCGAGGCGACCGATCATGCCGGTGCGCCAGGCGGGGAAGCGGGCGTTTCACCAGGTTCCTTCCGCTTCCAGAAGAACCCGCGCACGAAGAGGAAGAACATCGGGACGAAAAAGATCGCGAGGACGGTGGCGGCCAGCATGCCGCCGATCACGCCCGTGCCGATATCGGTCTGGCTGCCGGCACCCGCGCCTGTCGATACCGCGAGGGGCATGACTCCGGCGATGAACGCCAGCGACGTCATCAGGATCGGCCGCAACCGCAGCCGCGCCGCCTCGAGCGCCGCTTCCATTGCGGACTTGCCGGCTTGCTGCGCGTCGATGGCGAACTCGACGATCAAGATCGCGTTCTTCGACGACAGACCGATCGTCGTCAGCAATCCCACCTGGAAATAGACGTCGTTGTAGAAACCGCGCAACGTCGCGGCCAGCAGAGCCCCCGCCACGCCCAGGGGGATCACCAGCATCACCGCGACGGGGATCGCCCAGCTCTCATAGAGGGCGGCGAGACAGAAGAAGACCACCAGCAGCGAAAGTCCGTACAGCATCGGCGCCTCTCCGCTGGAAAGTCGCTCCTGATAGGACTGCCCCGTCCACTCGTAGCCGATGCCCTTTGGCAGTTTGGTGATGAGCTTCTGCATTTCGTTCATGGCCGCGCCCGAGCTCTTGCCGGGGGCCGCCTGGCCCTGGATATCCAGCGCCGGCATGCCGTTGTAGCGCTCCAGCCGGGTGGGGCCGATGTCCCAGTGGCTGGAGGCGAACGCGGAAAAGGGCGCCATCTCTCCGTTGGACGATCGAACGTACCAGCGCCCCAGATCCTCGGGACTGGTGCGGAACTGAGCGTCGCCTTGGATGTAGACCCGCTTGACGCGGCCGCGATCGACGAAATCGTTGATGTAGGAACCGCCCGAACCGGAGCTGATGACGTCGTTCACGTCCCCCTGGGCCAGACCCAACGCGCCCGCGCGCGCCTGATCGACATCGAACTGCAGTTGAGGGGTGTCTTCCTGGCCGTTCGGACGAACGCCGGCGAGGATCTTATCCTGCGCCGCCATTCCCAGGAGCTGATTCCGCGCCTGGACGAATTTGTCGTGACCCAGGCCTCCGCGATCTTCGAGCTCGAGGTCGAACCCCGAAGCGTTGCCCAGTTCCTGAACTGGCGGCGGCACGAGCGCGAAGACCCGTGCGTCGCGGATTTGCGAAAACGCGCCCATGGCCCGACCGACGATCGCCGGCGCGCGGTTCTTGACACCCTTGCGCTGAGACCAGTCGTTCAGCTTGATGAAGGCGATACCGATGTTCTGGCCCGCTCCGGCGAAGCTAAATCCCGCGACGTCGAACATGCCGCGCACATTCGCCTTTTCGTCGCCGAGATAGTGATGCTCCAGCTGACGCCCCACCGCGATCGTGCGCGACTGCGTGGCTCCGGGGGGAAGGTTGAACAGAGTGATGATCGAACCCTGATCCTCATCCGGCAGAAAGCCGCTGGGAAGGGCGACGAAAAGGCCGGCCATCAAGGCCACGATGGCGAGATAGACAATGGCGGTCGGCCAGGGCCGTTTGATCAGGCGATGAAGTTGCCGGTCATAGCCGGCGACGCCGCGATCGAACGTCTTGTTGAACCATCCGAAAAAGCCTCGACCACCGGCTTTCTCGCGTTTTTCGACCGGCTTAAGGAGCGTCGCGCATAGGGCTGGGGTGAGGACCAGGGCCACCACGACGGAAAGCACCATGGCCGAGACGATGGTGATGGAGAATTGGCGATAGATCGCGCCGGTCGAACCGCCGAAGAAGGCCATCGGCAGGAACACGGCCGACAGCACCGTCGCGATGCCGACCAAGGCGCCGGTGATCTCGCCCATGGACCTGATCGTGGCTTCCTTGGGTGGGAGGCCTTCGGTCTCCATGATGCGCTGGACGTTCTCGACGACCACGATCGCGTCGTCGACCAGCAGACCGATCGCCAGGACCATGGCGAACAGCGTGAGGGTGTTGATCGAAGACCCGACGACGGCCAGGACGCCGAAAACGCCGAGAAGGACCACCGGCACGGCGATCGCGGGGATCAGGGTGGCGCGCCAATTCTGCAGGAAGACGAACATCACGGCCACGACCAGGAAGATCGCGATGACCAGCGTCTGGATCACGTCCTTGATCGAAAGCTTCACGAAGGTTGTGTTGTCGACCGGGATCGCCACCGAGATCCCCGCCGGGAGCGTAGCCGAAAGTTCAGCGACGCGTTTCTTGACCACCGCGGCGGTCCTCAAGGCGTTCGATCCGGGCGCGAGCTTGATCGCCAGACCGGCGGCCGGATAGCCGTTGTATCTCGCCGACAGCGCGTAGTTGTCGGCGCCGATCTCGACCCTCGCGACATCGCCAAGGCGCACGACCGAGCCGTTCGCATCGGTGCGCAGGATGATGGCGCGGAACTGCTCAGCGGTGCGCAAGCGGGACTGCGCGTTGACCGTAGCGTCGAGCTCCTGCCCCGGAACGGAAGGCGAGGACCCCACCTCGCCGGCCGGAACCTGCACGTTCTGCGCGAGGACGGCGTTGCGAACGTCCGAGGGCATCAACTTGAAGTTGTCGAGCTTATAGGGGTCGAGCCAGATGCGCATCGCGTACTGGGCGCCGAAGACCTGGGTGTCGCCGACACCTTGAAGCCTGGAAAGCGGATCGACGAAACTGCTGTTGAGATAGTCGCCCAGATCGATGTCGGTGTATCGCGGACTCGTGGCGTAGAGCCCGATCACCATCAGGAAACTGGCCTGGGATTTGGCGACGATCAAACCCTGGCGTTGCACTTCCTGAGGCAGAAGCGGCGTCGCCTGGGTCACCTTGTTCTGCACCTGGACCTGGGCGATGTCGGGATTTGTCCCCGGCTCGAAGGTGACGGTGATCACCGATTGACCGTTCAGGCTGCTGGTCGACGAGAAATAGAGAAGGTGGTCGATCCCCTTCAGTTGCTGTTCGATCACCTGGGTGACCGCGGTCTCCATGGTGCTCGCCGAGGCCCCGGGGTAGTTGGACGTGATCGTCACGGCCGGCGGCGCGATCGTGGGGTATTGAGAAACCGGCAGGGAATTGATCGCCAAAACGCCGGCGAGCATGATCACCAGGGCGATGACCCAGGCGAAGATCGGCCGATCGATGAAGAACCGCGACACCAGACGGCTATTTCCGGGCCGGTGCGGCCGCGCCGGACGGCGCCGGCGTTGAACCGGGCTGGGTCGGCGATCGTGGCGGCGCGATCTTCACCGGCGACCCCGGCTTGGCGTTCTGACCGCCCTCGACGATCAGCCGGTCCCCGGCGGCCAGTCCGCTGATCACCCGCCACTCGCTTCCGATCGGCGCGGCGACCTGAAGGACCCGCGCTTCGGCCTTTCCCGAGGCGTCGACCACCAGAGCGGTCGGCTCGCCCTTTTCGTTGCGCGTGACGGCCTGTTGGGGCGCCATGATCGCGTGGTTATCGACGCCTTCATTGACCACGGCGCGGACATACATACCGGGCAACAGGTCGCCACGCGGATTGGGGAAGACCGCGCGAAGCTTCACCGCGCCAGTGTTCTGATCCACCGTGACGTCGGTCAACTGCAGGCGGCCATCGAGCGGATAGTCGGCGCCGTTGTCGAGTTTCAAACGCACCCGCGCGCCTGTCGGGTTGGCCGCCCCTCCGGCGACGTCGGCTTTCAGCTTCAGAAGATCGGCGGCGGACTGATTGATATCGACATAGATCGGGTCCAGCCGTTGGATCGTGGTCAAGGCGTTGGCCTGACCGTTGGCGACCAAAGCGCCCGGGGTAAAGCTGGAGACGCCGATCCGGCCGCTGATCGGCGCCGTCACCCGCGTGTAGCCGAGGTTAATCCGCGCGGTCTCAACCGCCGCTTTCTGTTGTTGCACGTTGGCGAGCGCCTGGGCGAAGGCCGCCTTGGCGTCGTCGGCGTCCTGGCGACTGACGGCGGTGATTTTGACGAGATCGGCGTAGCGTTCGGATTTCAATCGGGTGCTTGTGACCGTGGCCAGGGCGTTGGCCAGCTGGCCCTGAGCCTGATCCAGCTGCGCGCGATAGGGCGCGGGATCGATCTGATAAAGCACCTGACCCGCGTGGACGATCGAGCCTTCCGTGAACAGCCGCGCGCGAATAATGCCGTTGACCTGAGGTCGGACGTCCGAGGTCTCGAAGCCGGTGGTCCGTCCGGCGAGTTCGGTTTCCAGCGTGACGGCGCGCGGCTCCACGGTCACCACGCTCACCGTCGGTGGCCCCATGTTCGGCGGACCTTGCGGCTTCTTCCCGCCGCAGGACGCGAGCGAAAGACAGAAAACCGCGATGGCCAGGGTAGACGTTTGCTTCATTCGGCCTTTGAATCCCCGCAAGGCGGCTCGCGCTCTTGGCGGAAGATAGGAACCGTTGTGCAAGTGCGAAAGGCAATAGGAGAAAAACTCGGACCGGCGCCCGATCCGCCAACGACGGATGACCGGACGGTTCGGGCGCCCTATTCTATCCGCCATGTCCGACACCCTCGACGCCGAAGCCGCGACCCTCGCCGACATCCCGCGTGATCCCACTCAGGACGGCCCCAACACACGCCTCTATTTGGTGGATGGCTCGGGCTTTATTTTCCGCGCCTATCATGCCCTGCCGCCTCTGACCCGGAAGTCGGATGGCCTGCCGGTGGGCGCGGTGCAGGGCTTCTGCAACATGTTGTGGAAGTTGCTGGTGGAGATGAAAGCGGACGCCAACGGGCCGACCCATTTCGCCGTGGTCTTCGATCATTCCGAGAAGACGTTCCGCAACGACCTCTATCAGCACTACAAGGCCCATCGCCCGCGGGCGCCGGAAGACCTCGTTCCGCAATTCGCCATGGTGCGCGAGGCGACGGCGGCGTTCGGGGTGCCTTGCCTGGAGTTGCCCGGCTACGAGGCGGACGACGTCATCGCCGCCTATTGCTGCCACGCGCGCGACGCCGGCGGCGAAGTGGTCATCGTCTCCTCCGACAAGGATCTGATGCAGCTCGTCGGCCCCCGCGTCTCGATGCTGGACACCATGAAGAACCTCAAGATCGGCCACGATCAGGTCGTCGAGAAGTTTGGCGTCGCGCCGGACAAGGTGACCGACGTCCAGGCCCTATGCGGCGACTCGGTGGACAATATTCCGGGCGCGCCGGGAATCGGGATCAAGACCGCATCCGCCCTGATCAACGAATACGGCGATCTAGACACCCTGCTGGCCCGCGCCGGTGAGATCAAACAGGACAAGCGCCGCCAGACCCTGATCGATTTCGCCGACCAGATCCGGCTGTCTCGCCAACTGGTGACCCTCGACTGCGAGACCCCGATGCCGGCGGCGCTGGAAACGCTGGCGGTGCGAGACCCCGAGCCCGCGGTGCTCGCGGACTTTTTGGAGCGCATGGAGTTCCGCACGCTTGCGCGCCGGGTGGCCGAACAGGCCGGGATCAAACCCGAGGCCAAGGCGCCGGAGCCGGCGCCGGCCCGTCCCATCGACACCGCGGCCTATGTCTGCATCCGCGATCTGGCGACGCTCGAAGCCTGGATCACCCGCGCACGAGCCGCCGGTGTCGTCGCTTTCGACACCGAGACCGATGCGCTGTCGTCCGCCAACGCCGGGCTGTGCGGCGTTTCGTTGGCCGTCGCGCCGGGGGAAGCCTGCTATATCCCCGTCGGCCACTGCGAGGCGGAAGGCCTTTCGCTGGAGGCGGCGGCGGATCTAGACCAGGTTCCGCTCGACGAGGCCATTTCGCGGCTGAAGCCGCTTCTCGAGGACCCGGCGATCCTCAAGGTCGCGCAGAACGCGAAGTACGATCTGGCGGTGCTCTCCCGCTACGGGATCACGGTGGCGCCGATCGAGGATACCATGCTGATCTCCTATGTCCTGGAGGCCGGACTGCATGGCCACGGGATGGACGAGCTTTCCGCCAAATGGCTCGGCCACCAGCCCATCAGCTTCAAACAGGTGGCGGGTTCAGGTAAGGCGCAGAAAAGCTTCAAGCATATCCCGCTGGACCCAGCGACCTGCTACGCGGCCGAGGACGCCGACGTCACCTTGCGGCTCTACGACCTGCTGCGACCGAGACTGGCGCGGGAAAGGCTGCTTACGGTCTACGAGACCCTCGAGCGCGGCATGCCGCCGGTTCTGGCGGAGATGGAATGCCACGGCATCCGGGTCGATCCAGATCGCCTGCGCCACCTCAGCCACGACTTCTCCGTCCGCATGGTCGAGCTGGAGGCCAGGGCCCAGGAGATCGCGGGACGGCCGTTCAACCTCGGAAGTCCCAAGCAGATTGGCGACCTGCTGTTCGGCGAACTTGGCCTTTCCGGCGGCAAGAAGACCGCGACCGGCGCCTGGAGCACCGATGTCGGCGTGCTGGAGGACCTGGCCGCCAGCCACGACCTCCCTCGCGTCCTGCTGGACTGGCGCCAGCTTTCGAAGCTGAAAGGCACCTACACGGACAACCTCATCGCCGCGATCTCCCAGCGGACGGGGCGGGTCCACACCTCGTTTTCCCTGGCCTCGACCACGACGGGCCGGTTGTCCTCGTCCGATCCCAATCTGCAGAACATCCCGATCCGCACCGAGGAGGGCCGCAAGATCC
Source organism: Caulobacterales bacterium (assembly GCA_038231315.1). GTDB lineage: Bacteria > Pseudomonadota > Alphaproteobacteria > Caulobacterales > Caulobacteraceae > Acaudatibacter. The sequence goes on along the minus strand of JBBRLN010000001.1, from coordinate 279,222 downwards.
GCGCCGCCTTCATCGCCGAGCCGGGACACGTCCTCATCAGCGCCGACTACAGCCAGATCGAGTTGCGCCTGCTCGCCCATATCGGCGATATCGCCCAGCTGAAACGGGCCTTTTCGGAAGGCCTCGACATCCACGCCATGACCGCCTCGGAGATGTTCGGCGTGCCTATCGAGGGCATGCCGGCGGAGACCCGGCGCCGCGCCAAGGCGATCAATTTCGGCATCGTCTACGGCATCAGCGCCTTCGGTCTCTCGAACCAGCTCGGCATTCCCCAAAGCGAGGCCGGGGATTACATCAAGACCTATTTCGAGCGTTTCCCCGGAATCCGCGCCTATATGGACAAGGCCCGCGCCCTGGTGCGCGAGCAGGGCTATGTCACCACGCTCTTTGGGCGGAAGATCAACATCCCGATGATCCGTTCACGGTCGGTGGGCGACCGTCAGTTCGCCGAGCGCGCCGCGATCAACGCCCCGATTCAGGGCGCCGCCGCCGACATCATGCGTCGCGCCATGATGCGCATGCCCGCCGCGCTGAAAGCCGAGGGCCTGACCGCGCGCATGCTGCTCCAGGTCCACGACGAACTCGTCTTCGAGGCGCCCGTCGCCGAAACAGACGCCGTCTGCGAGGTGGCGCGGCGGGTGATGGAGCGGGCGGCGGAACCGGCGGTGAGCATCTCGGTGCCGCTGCTGGTGGAAGCGCGGGGCGCGGCGAACTGGGAAGAGGCGCATTGACTTAGCCGCAGCGTCCGCCTCCATTCGACGAGGGAGGGACTTTTTCGCAATGACTGCCGCGACGATCGAGAGTCCTCGCCCGCGCTCCCTCCTCCACGGCGGCATCGTGCCTCTCCTCGGCCTCGCCGTCTTCATCAACTACGTCGATCGTGGCCTGCTCCCCAGCGCCGCGCCGTTGATGAAGGGTGAGCTTCACCTCAGCGCCACCCAGATCGGCATTCTGCTTTCGGCGTTCTTCTGGACCTACACGCCCTGCCAGCTTCTGACCGGCTGGCTCTCCCAGCGATTCGGGGCCTATCGCGTGCTCGCGCTTGGCGTGGCGATCTGGTCGCTGGCCACGATCGGCTTTGGTTTCGGCCATGGCTTCGCGGCCCTGATCGCGCTTCGCCTCGCGCTTGGACTGGGCGAGAGCGCCGCCTTTCCTTGCATCTCGAAACTCTTCGGCGAGAGGATCGCCCCCGAACGGCTCGGCATGGCCAATGGCGTGGTCACGCTCGGACTCTCGCTCGGCCCCGCCTTCGGCGCCTACGCCGGCGGCATGGCGATGGCGTCTTACAGTTGGCGGCCGGTCTTCATCGTCTTTGGCCTGGCCTCGCTCCTGTGGCTATGGCCCTGGCTGACCGCGACCCGCGCGGCGGGCGCCGAGGGCCGCCCGACCGCGGAGAACGCCGCGATATCCTTGAGGCGGATCCTGGCGCGCCGCGCCCTCTGGGGCGCGGGCCTCGGCCACTTCGCCGGCAATTACACCCTTTATTTCGTCATCTCCTGGCTGCCGCTGTTTCTGGTCAAGGCGCGCGGCTTCTCGATGGCCGAGATGGCAACGCTCAGCGGCGCGATCTATGTCGTCTACGCTATCAGCGGCTGGATCGTCGGCTGGGGGACGGACCGCTGGATCCAGTCCGGCGCCAGCGCCAGCCGAGCGCGGAAGACCATGCTGGTGACCGGCTTCCTGATCGCCGCCGCCGGCCTGGTGGTATGCGTCGCCGCCCATGGGCCGCTCGCGATCGCCAGCCTGTTCGTGGTCGGCGCGTCGTTCGGCTTCACCTCGCCCAACATCTTCGCGGTCGGCCAGACTCTCGCTGGACCTCGCGCGGCCGGGACCTGGATTGGCGCGCAGAACTGCATCGGCAATATCGCCGGCATCGTCGCGCCGCTGATCACCGGCTTCATCGTCGATCGCACCGGCCTGTTCGATCTGGCTTTCGCGGCGGCGGCCGTCTCCGCCGTCCTCGGCGCGATCGGCTGGGGGCTGATCGTGACCCGGGTCGAGCCCGTCGACTGGGACGCCGCTTAAGCCGCTTCCGCCGGCTCCAGCTTGTCCTGGGTCTTGGTGTCGAAGTCGCCGGCGTCATGGCGTTCGCGCAGCTGGCTGCTGGGTTCGCCGAACACCCGATTGACCATCCTGCCCCGTTTCACCGCGGGACGCTGGGCGATCTCATCGGTCCAGCGATTGAGGTGCTTGTAGTCCTGAACCTGCAGAAACTCGCCGCCCTCATAGAGGAGCCCCTTGGCCATCGCGCCGTACCAGGGCCAGATCGCCATGTCGGCGATGGTGTAGTCGCCGCCGGCGATGAACTTCGACTCCACCAGCCGTCGATCGAGCACATCCAACTGGCGCTTCACCTCCATGGCGAAGCGGTCGATGGCGTATTCGATCTTGGTCGGCGCGTAGGCGTAGAAGTGCCCGAAGCCACCGCCGAGATAGGGCGCGGAACCCATCAGCCACATCAGCCACGATAGAGTCTCGGCGCGGGGCGCGGGATCGGTCGGCAGGAACGCGCCGAATTTCTCCGCCAGATGGATCAGGATCGCGCCGGACTCGAACACCCGGATCGGCGTCGGGCCCGAGCGGTCCATCAGGGCTGGGATCTTGGAATTGGGGTTCACGGAAACGAAACCGCTGCCGAACTGGTCGCCCTGACCAATATTGATCAGCCAGGCGTCGTATTCCGCGCCCGTGTGACCGAGGGCCAGCAACTCCTCCAGCATCACCGTAACCTTCACGCCATTGGGCGTGCCGAGGGAATAGAGCTGGAACGGGTGCTTGCCGACCGGAAGATCCTTGTCTTGCGTAGGCCCGGCTATGGGCCGGTTGATCGCCGCGAAACGTCCGCCGTTTTCCCTGTTCCAGGTCCAGACCTTCGGGGGGACGTAGTCGGTGGTTTCGGTCATGGGTTGCTCCGAAAGAGGACAAGGTATCTCAGGTTCAGGCGGCTCGCGAACGGGTGAACGGCAGAGCCACGGTTTCCAGGGTCGTAAGGTCCAGAACCCGGGACGCGCCGTCGATGTCCAGTCCGACCGCCGCGCCGCCGGCGTCGAGATCGACGTTCAGACCCTCGACGATTTCGCGCGTCTCGACACTCGGGGCGGCCTTGAGTTCGATATAGAGGCTGTCCGTCTCCGGATAGTAGTGGAGCTTCATGTGGCCTCCCGGCGAAAGTTCCGGTCGAAGAAGGCGTTGTGGATAGTCGTTCCATCTTCGAGTGTCACCACTCTCAGGTATCGAACCAAGCCATCAAACTCCACCGCGCCCCAATGGCGAATGCGCTTGTCGTCCTGGCGGACCACCGACAATGGCGCTGCAAGGACCGTCTCGCAAAGGGCGAGCGTGAGATAAGGCCGCTTTCTCAGAACCTGTTCTTCAAAATAGCGCGTCGTCGGAGTCACGCGTCCGTCGACGCCTTGATCCCCTCCCGGATAAAGCGCCGATCAGCCCACACCGAATGCGTTCCGCTGCATATCTTGTGCGGCAGGGCGATCCGCGCCACCGGTCCGGCCCCGAAGTTTTTGGCGTCCAGGATCAGGCATTCAGACAGACCCCGCGCCTCGTCGATGGTGAAGGTGATCAGATAGCCGTCGTCCTCGCTGGCCGCTCCGGCGCGCGGGGCGAACGGCGCCTCGCTGGCGTAGCAGCCTTCGGGCAGACGGAATTCTTCGGACGTTCGCGCCACGAGGTCGTGCTTGACGAAGCCCTCGAACAAGAACCAGCCCGGCTTGGCGATCGTGCTGTAGCCATAGCGGTAGGGCTTCCCCGCATAGCGCTGATTGATCATCCCGAACTCGACGATCTCGTCGTACAGCCGCTCCTCCCGCGTCGTCCCGTCGGCGAGATTGAAGCGCCAGCGGTGCAGTTTGGGACGGAAACTGGCCTCGTCGAGATAGGCCATCATCTGGCCGACCCCGCGCGGATAGCCCTCGATCGGCGGCGGCGAGGGATTTTCCTGGAAGTAGCCGTCCAGAACCACCTCGTCGCCGTCCTCGAAGGCGTTTAGCCAGTGCAGGACGTAACAAGGCGCGGCCTCGAACCAGCGGATATCCTCGGTCGCGCCATGCCGGGGGATGACCGCGAAGCGTGACGGCATGCCCTCGTGCAGCCTGGCCGCGTGGATGCCGCGCTCCAAAAGGCCCGCGTCCCAGAACATCGGCAGATCGTTGAGGATCGAATAGCGCTCGGTGAACGCCATGTCGTGCGGCAGGCGTGGTCCCGGCAGAGGCACGGGGATGTAGCTTGTCGTCCGCCCGTCCTTGTCGACCACGCCGTAGTGCATGTACGGCGCGTGGGTCGAATAGTTGAAGAACATCAGCTCCCCGGTCGATTCGTCGACCTTGGCGTGGGCCGAAACGCCGTCGAGGGGCGCCCATGGCGCGACGCCGCGCTGCTCCAGGGTCTCGGGATCGAGCGCATAGGCCTCGCCGCATTGATAGAAGGTGCAGAGCGCGAGCCCGCCGTGCACCACGACGTCGGTGCTGGCGGTATCCTTGAGGCCGCCGTGGGCGCCGAAGCCCGGGCGCGACGAGGTTCCGGGGCCGTCCATCAGCCCGCCCCACAGCGAGCCCTTGGCCTCCTGCTCGGCGATCATGCCGCGCGTGCGGACCCAGCGGTTGCGGTACGACGCGCGGCCATCTCGGAAGTCGATCTGGTGGATCATGCCGTCGCCGTCGAAGGGGTGAAAACGGCCAAGCGGCTGGTGGATCTGATTTTCGGTGTTGCGCAGATAGACCCCGTCGAGGTCGCGAGGAACCGCGCCTGCCACGACCTCCAGATCAAGGGCGTCGACCTCTTCGTGCAGGGGGGTCCAGGCGCCGTTGAGATAGGGGTGGTTGCTCGGCTCCAGCGTGGCGACGATGGGCGGGTGTTTCAGGATCGTGGTCATGGGGCGACCTTTAGCGGCTCGGCGCGCTTGGGCGGCAGGGGAATAAAGCCGGACGTGGTCTCGATATAGCGAACATAGTCGGGCCGAGTCTTGCGCAAGCGGTATTCCACCGTCGGCGCGCCGCTCCATTTCATCAGGGTCCAGGTCAGCAGAACGGGGCCGGGAAGCGCCCACAGCCCGATCGGCGTCTCCGCGGCGATCAGGTACAGCCCCCACCAGACGCAGGCGTCGCCGAAATAATTGGGATGGCGGGTGTATCGCCACAGCCCGGTCTGAAGCACCCTGCCGGCGTTGGCGGGATCGGCGCGGAAGCGGACCAGCTGCCAGTCGCCGATGGTCTCGAACGCAAGGCCGACGACGGCCAGAACCGCGCCCGTCCAGGCCAGATAGCCCAGGGCCGGATGATCGGAGATTTGTCCAAGCTGCACGGGCAGGCAAACGATAAAGAGCAGAGGCGCCTGGATCGCGAAGACCAGTCGAAGCGTCGCCTCGGCGAAGCCCCAGCCGTTCTCCGCCTCCGCCTTGGCCATCATCCGCACATAGCGCCGATCCGGCCCCTGCTTGCGCCAGCGCCACAGCAGATAGCCCGCGAGACGCAGACCCCAGGCGGCGCAGATGACCAGGAGGAGCAGCTTGCGCGGTTCGTGACCGGCGCTTTGGATGAAAGTCGAGATGGCTAGCGCCACCATCCCGCCGGCCCAGACGCTGTCGATAAAGGTGACGTCTCTAATTGAAACGGCCACGCGCCAAAGGATCAGGAACAGCACGACCAGAACGAGGGCGTTGACGCCGAGGATTTGGGCGATTTCCATCACGCGCGCCTCAGGTCATCACCTCGGCGCGGTCCGTCAGCAACCTGACCTGCTCGCTGATCGGCTGACCGGCCATCTGGGCGCTCACGACGCCGACATCGACATAGTCTCGCCAGCCGATCACGAGGTCACCCTCGAAATCCAGCACGCCGGCATAGGCCGCCATGATCACGCGGCCCTCGTTCGTCGCATATTCATCGACACCCTCGACGAAGAGCCGGGTCTCGCTTTCGGCATAGTCGAATACTCGCCACCGCACCTGCGCGATGCGCGCGCCGAACCTCGCCAGGAAGCGCTCCGCCTGGGCCCTCCCGCGGATCGGCGGCTCCGCGCCCGCGGCGTAGTGCCAGACGATGTCGGCGTGCATGTGGGAGAGCACCGCCGGGATATCCTTGGCTTTCCAAGCGGCGATGATGGTCTGGAAGATCTCGATCCGGCGAGGCATGCCGCCGTCAGACCCCGATGACCAGACTGACCGCCGTGGTCGTCGAGCCCCCGATGTTCAGGGTCTGGCAGGTCGTGGCGCCCTCGACCTGATAGTCGCCGGCTTTGCCCGTCACCTGCTTGTAGGCGTCGAGGGCCATGCGCACGCCCGTCGCGCCGACGGGGTGACCAAGTCCGATCAGGCCGCCGGAAGGGTTGATGGGCAGGGCGCCGCCCACCTCGATCTCGCCGGCCTCCACGGCCTTCCATGACTCGCCGGGTGCGGTCAGGCCGAGATGGTCGATCGCCATATATTCGGTCATCGCAAAGCAGTCATGGACCTCGACGGCGTCGATCTGGTCGAGATCCGAGACCCCGGCCCGGCGATGCGCGTCCTCCACGGCCCTGCGCACCTGAGGAAAAACGTAGGGCTGGCCTTCACTGGCGCGGACCTTGGCGGCGTAGGAAATCGGCGCGGAGCGATGGCCCCAACCCTTGATGCGCGGCAGGCTCTCCAGGGCGATCCCGCGCTTGGCGGCGTACTCGGCGGCGCGGCGCGGAGAGGCCAGGAAGATCACGGCGGCCCCGTCGGTAACCTGGCCGCAGTCCATCTTGCGGACCCGGCCCTCGACGACCGGATTGGCTTCGTCGTCGGCGGTGAAGCTCTTGTCGCTGAAGGCCCAGCTTCGGGTCTGAGCGTTCGGATTCTTCTTCCCGTTGGCGAAGTTGATCTCCGAAATTCGGCGCAGATGCGCCTCGTCGATCCCGAAGCGCTTGTCGTATTCCTCGGTAAGGTCGGAAAAAGCGCGGGGCCAGGCGAACTGGGCGTCGACATATTCGTGACCCGCCCAGGCGGCCGCGGCCAGATTGTCCGCCGCCTGTTTGCCGGAGACGTTTCGCATCTGTTCGATGCCGAGAACGCAGGCGAGATCATAGCGGCCGGCTTCCAGTTCGGCCGCCGCCGCCAGGATCGCCACGCTGCCGGACGCGCACGCCGCCTCGTGCCGCGCCGTCGGCATGCCGTCGAAGTCGGGGTGGACGAGGCCGAAGAAGCCGCCCAACAGCCCCTGCCCGGCGAAAAGATCGCCGACAAAATTGCCGACGTGGCCGCATTCGATATCCTTGGCGTCGAGACCCGTGGCCTCGAGACCACGGCTTACGACCTCGGCGAAGGCGTCGGCGATCTCCATGCCTTGCCGCGCCCAATTGACCGAGAAGTCGCTCTGCCAGCCGCCCAGGATATAGGTCATGGCTCTCCCCTATCGTCCGAACGCACGAAGCGCCGCGGCGTGGGCGCTGTCCAGATATTCGTCGAGGCGGACGATCTTCCCGCCCTCCATTTTAACGACGACGCAGGCGGGCATCGCCCAGGCCGCGCCGTCCGGCAAGGTCGCTTCGAGCACGTGCTGCTGGACAAAGCCGTCCTTCAACGCCTCGACCCGAAGGACCCGATAGTGGCGGTCGGGAATCTTGCGCATGAACCAGCCGAGCACCTTCATATTCTCATCGACGGTCTGCTCGAGGCCGTCGTTGTTATGCCAGATCTTCGCCTCCGGCGCGTAGGACGCGCGCACGGTCTCGGTGTCGCCGGACTGGATCGCGCCGATGAAGCGGCCGGCGAATTCGAGGGTTTCGGCTTCGGTCATGGTCATCTTCCCGTTCTTGGCGCGGCGTCCAGGAGAGAGCGTCGCATCGCCATTTCCAAGCCCTTGGGATCGCGCGCCAGATGGGCGCGGACGTCGATCGCCATGAAGTCGGTGTCGACCTCCTCGATCCCTCGGGCGATCGCCTTGAGCCCCGCGGCCGCGATGGTCGCCGGCGCTTCCTTGAAGCCTTGAACATGGCTTGCCATGCGGGTGTCCACCGACCCTACGATGAGCGCGGTGACCGTGGTGTTCTGAGCGGCCAGTTCCGCGCGGACGCAGGTCGTCATTGCCCGCGCCGCGAACTTCGAGGGACTGTAGCCGCCCATCCCCGGCACCGCGACGATGCCGCCGGCGGAGAGCACATTGGCGATCGCGCTATCGGCATGTTTGGCGAGGACCGGCGCGAAGGCGCGGCACATGGCCAGCGGCGCGAAATAGTTGACCTCCATGTCCGCCCTGGACCCCGCCATGTCGGGCGAGGCGATCAGGCGGGACATGCTGAACTGGCCGGCGTTGTTGATCAGGATGGAGACGTCCCCACAGCGCGCCGCGGCGGCGGCGACCTGACCGGCGTCCGTCACGTCCAACTCGACCGCGACGGCGCGATCATCGAATTCTTCGATGAGGTGATCGGCGTTTTCGATTTCTCGTGTCCCGACATAGACCCGAGAGGCGCCCGCCGCGAGGAAGGCGCGGACGAACGCCTCGCCAATCCCGCGATTGCCGCCGGTGACGAGCGCGACCGCGCCCTCGATCTTCATCCGCGCCTCACCAGGGCAGCGTCTCGCCCTTGTAGTTGAAGAAACCGTCTTTGCGGTCGGTCTCGGCGCGCTCGATGACGTTCACAAGGCCGCGCGTGCTCGTCTCGACATCGATGTCCGCGCCTTGACCGCCCATGTCGGTCTTGACCCAGCCTGGGTGCAGCGAGAGCACCGCGATGCCCTTGTCCTTGTGGCGCGCCGCGAAGCTGCGGGTGAAGGAGTTCAGCGCCGCCTTGCTGGCCCGATAAAGCTCCATGCCGCCGGCCGCGGCGCCCTCCACGCTACCCAGTTGCGAGGTCATCAGGCCGATGACGCCGCTCTGCGGCCGCACCTGCTTGACCAGCATCTCCGCGAGACGCACCGGCGCCAAGGCGTTGGTGATGAAGAGATCGGTGAACTCCGCGTCCTCGACGTTGCGCGGGGTCTTCTGCGGACCGCTGACCCCGGCGTTGACGATCACCGCGTCGAACATCTCGCCGGCCAGGCGATCGCGAAGGCTCTCGGCCGACTTGGAGTCGGCGGTGTCCACGGTCTCGATCTTGATCTTGCCGCCTGATTTGTCGGCGAGCGCGGCGAGCTCCGCGGCCTTCGCCTTATCGCGGACGGTGCCGACCACGGACCAGCCGTCGGCGGCAAATTCCTTAACGAGGCCGAGGCCGATGCCCCGCGAGGCGCCCACCACGAGTACGGTCTTGTCGGTCATGCGGGTACGGTTTCCTTTGAACGAGCGGCGGCGCTCATCACGCCGTCGATGATGGTGTCATAAAGCTCCGGCGGGATGTCGTGGCCCATGCCCGGGATGATGCGCAGGTCGGCGCCCTTGATGTTGGCGGCGGTGTCGCGTCCGCCGGTCACCGGCACCAGCGGATCAGCGTCGCCGTGGATGACTACGGTGGGGGCGGTGATGGTGGCGAGCTTTCCGCGCCGCTCGGACGAGGCCATCACGGCGGCGTACTGACGCAGGAAGCCCACGGGATAGTAGGACCGCTCCGCGTCGCGCTTCGAATTGGCGCGGACAGTCGCCTCGTCGAAGGGGTAGCCGGGCGAGCCGATGGTTCTCGCCGAGCGCACGGAATGGGCGAGATAGCCCTCCATGTCTTCGGTCGGCGCGGGACCACGCGCGTTGAGCACCGCCATGGCCTCCGGCGTCGCGCGGGGCAGATCGGGATGGCCTGTCGTCGAGAAGATCGACGTGAGCGATAGGGTCCGCTCGGGATAGTCGGCGGCGACCAACTGCGCGATCATCCCGCCCATCGAGGCGCCGACGATGTGGGCCTTGGCTATGCCCAGCGCATCCAGCACGCCGACGGCGTCGGCGGCCATCTCGTCCAAAGTGTAGGCGGCGGGCGGCTTGGCATGCGCGTGAAGGGCGGCGACGATGCCGGGGATGTCCGGTGAGCCCGCGGCTTCCAGCTTTTCCGACAGGCCGACATCGCGATTGTCGAAGCGCACCACGCGGTAGCCACGCTTCACGAAACGATCGACGAACTCGTCGGACCAGCGCGTCATTTGAGCGCCCAATCCCATGATGAGCAGGATCGTCTCGTTGCTCTCGTCGCCCCGGCTTTCGTAGTGGATACGGATCCCGTTGGCCGTCACGTCAGGCATGCGCGCGCTCCCTTTGATTTCGTTGCCCCAACCTAAGACGCCGGCGACGAGGTTGAAAGGGACTTGCGGTTGCGCAAAAATACACAACTTAAGGGAGGAGCAGTTTTCAGGAGCCCGCCGTGACCACGATCATCTTTCCCGCCTTCGCCGAAACCGCCGTGACCGGCGGCTACCACGCCACCTTCCCCGACCTGCCGGATTGTTCCGCCGACGGCGCGACCATGAGCGACCTCCTCGTCGCCGCGCGGACGAGGCTCGCGGACAAACTGAAGGCGCTGTCCGACAATGGCGAGAGCTGGCCGGAGGCCTCGTCCATCGAGCAGGTTCAGGCCCGCGGCCATCCCGGCGTCGTGGTGCTGATCGACATCGAGGTCGACGATCCGCCGACGCGCGTGAACATTTCCATCGGCGAGCGCCTGCTGCGCCGCATCGACGCGGCGGCCCAGAAGTCCGGGATGACGCGGTCCGGATTCCTCGCCCAGTCCGCGCGTGTGGCCCTCGGCGAAGAAGCCGCCAAGACCGGCGAGCGCGCCAACTTCGACTTCGAGGCGGCGACACGGCGGATGCAAGACGAACTGTCGTCCTTCGGCCGCAAGATCAACGAGAGCCTTGGCCCGGATTCGGCTTTCAGCAAGGGCGTCGCCGACCTCGATCACCGGGTCTACGATCGCATCCAGGCGGCGGCCGACAAGGTTTCGGCGGCCATGGCCAAGCGCAAAACCAGCGCGGAGACCCGCGCGCCGGAAGACACCCGAGTCTGATGGCCTCCGTTTGAGAGCCCTCGCCCCGGCGACCGAAGCGATCCGCCGGGCTGAGCTTCGGCGTATGCGGAGTCTCGCCACCGGCCTACTGGCGGCGATGACGGGCGTCTTCGTCGCCACCCGTTTCGCGCCGCCGGCATGGACCTGGACCGGCTACGTCGCCGCCTTCGCGGAGGCGGCGATGGTCGGGGCCTGCGCCGACTGGTTCGCGGTGACCGCGCTCTTTCGCCGACCCTTCAGCCTGCCCATCCCGCACACCGCGATCATCCCGCGCAACAAGGCGCGGATCGGGCAGGCGCTGGGCGACTTCATCGGCGGCGAGTTCCTGACCCCGCGCGTCCTCGACGCCAAGTTGCGCGAATTCGGCCCGGCGCGCCGGCTCACCGAGTGGCTGGTCGCGCCCGGAAACGTCGCGAACCTCAGCCCCCGCCTCGCCGCCCTCGCGCCGGACATCGCGCCGTCGGGCGCGCTCGTTCGAGGACTGGTCGGCGATCTCCTCCATCGCCTCGCCAACGCCGGGCCCGCCGCGCCGGTGCTGGGACGCGTTCTTGGCTACCTCTGGCGCGATCCCGCGGCCCGGCGGCTGATCGATCGCGCCATCGCCGCCGCCGGCGACTTCGCCGCCGAGCGCCAAGGCTTGATCCAGGGCCAGGTCTCCGGCCGCGCCTGGAAATGGCTGCCGAAATTCGTGGACGACATCCTCGCCGAACGGATCACCAAGGGTCTCCTCAGCGCGCTTCAGGACCTTCGCGATCCGGAACATCCCTGGCGCATCGAGATCGAGGCGGCGATCGAGCGCTTTATCGACGATCTCTCGAACGATCCGGAGTTGATCGCCAGGGTCGAGGCCTGGAAGGCCCGCCTCCTCACCGATCCCGCCCTCCGCGGCCATCTCGCGACGCTGTGGAGCGAACTGACCTCCCGCCTCGGCGCCGATCCCGATCTAACCGAACATCTGATCGCCAGAGCCCTCGCCGCCCTCGGCCGCTGGTTGTCGGAAGACGCCGGCGCCCGCGACCGCCTCGATACCTGGCTGCGCGTCGCCACCCGCCGGGTCCTGTCCCCTCGCCGCGAAGCCATCGGGGCCTTCGTCGCCCAGATTGTCGCCGGCTGGGACGCCCGGGAGGTGGTGGACAAGCTTGAACTCCAGGTCGGCCGCGACCTGCAGTACATCCGGATCAACGGCACGGTGGTCGGAGGCGTTGTGGGGCTGGCGATCTATGCGGTGTCGCGGGCTCTGTAGAATCTGACCACCAAGTTCACCAAGTTCACCAAGGATTTTTTCGGCGTTGGATAGATCTCGTCTTTATTCAAAGACGGCTTCGCCGACGATCGGCTCATGCAATATTCGGCGCTGCCGAAAGAACACCATGGTGAACTTGGCGTCCTTGGTGGTTAAAAACCTTCCTACTCCCGAAACGCCGCCCCTTCGTGTTCCAGCAGCCACTTCTTGCGGTGCATGCCGCCGCCGTATCCGGTCAAGGTTCCGTCGGCCCCGATCACCCTGTGACACGGCGCGACGAGGCCGTTGGGATTGGCGCCGTTGGCGAGACCGACCGCGCGGACGGCTTTGGGGTTGCCGATGCGCCGGGCCAGTTCGCCGTAGCTGATGGTCTCGCCCGCGGGGATATCGCAGAGCGCGCGCCAGACGCCGCGTTGGAAATCGGTCCCCGCGCTGCGCCAGGCGAGGCCGTCGATGGCGTGGATGTCACCGGCGAAATAGTCCTCCAGAGCCTTGCGGGTGGCCGCGGGGGCCTTGCCGTCCACCAGGGGGATGGCGGGATAGTATTTCTTCATCAGCCGGCGCAGGCGCTCGGTGTCGCCGTGCCAGTCGAAACCGCGCAGCACGCCGTCCTCGTCGGTGACGATCAGCGCGCGACCGACCGGGGTCTCCATCCGGTCGAGCAGCAGGCGCTCAGGCGGCTTGTCTTTGGCCGCGGTCTTTTGAGCTTGAGTCATTGGTTTCTCCAACGGTGAGGCTGAGCGAAGCCCAGAGGTGAAAACATGCATAGGCGCGCCAGGGCCGCCAGGCCTCGGCCCGGGCCAGAACCTGAGCGGCGTCCGGACGATCCTCGCCAGGTCGACGCAGCGCGCGCATCAGGGCGACGTCGGCGGCGGGGAAGGCGTCCGGCTCGCGAAGCTCGCGCATGGCGATGTATTGCGCCGTCCATTCGCCGACGCCGGGCAGGCTTTTGAGGGTCTCGATCGCATGGGCCAAATCGCGGCGCGGCGTCAGAATCGCCGGGTCCGCCGCCACCGCGCGCGCCAGGGATTCCAGCGCCCGCGACCGGGATCGGGGCATCGGCAGGTCGGCAAGATCGACGCCGGCCAAATCGGCGGCGGAGGGAAAGACGTGGGTCACGCCTGGAACCAGGCTCGCCAGCTCGGGCGGCAGGAGGCGGCCATGGAGGACGGTCAGTCGCGCCCCCAATTTGCAGGCGGCGGCCACGCTGATCTGCTGTCCCAGGATGGCGCGCACGGCCAGTTCGAAACCGTCCCAAGCCCCCGGCGCCCTCAGGCCCGGACGCGCCGTCACGAAGGGGGCCAGAATCGCGTCTTGCCGAAGGTGGGCGTTGATCGCCTGCGGATCAGCCGCCAGATCGAATTTTCGGCGCACGCGGGCGATGATCGAGGGCAGTGCGCGAAGGTCGGAGAAACGCACGGAGACTTCCAGAAAATCCCCAGCGCCCTGCTTCACCGCGATAAGGCCGACCGCGTCGCCGATGGCGATCGAGCGGACGTAGCGCTCTGAATCCGCGCTCTCGATCCCGGCGATCACATGACCGCGCTGGAAACTCATGATACCGTCCCAGTCGTAGGGCGGCTTGTAGGGCAGACGCAGCCTGACCCACTCGCCATCCGCCGAGCGTTCCGGCCCGTTGCTCCGCCGCAGTCGCGCGGGCGGCCGGTCGTAGAGGGCCTGGAATGTCTCGTTGAAGCGCCGCACGCTGCCGAAGCCGGACGCCAGAGCGACCTCGGTCATCGGCAGATTCGTCTCGTGAATGAGTTGTTTCGCCAGCAGCACCCGCCGGGTCTGGGCCACCGCAACCGGCGAGGCGCCGAGGTGTTTGCGAAACAGGCGCCGCAATTGCCGCTCGCCGACGCCAAGCCGGTTCGCCAACCCCTCGAGATCTTCGGCGTCGAGCGCTCCGGTTTCGATCAGCGCAAGCGCCCGCGCGACGGTGTTCGAGGTTCCCTTCCACGCTCCAAGGTCCGGCGAAGACTCGGGGCGGCAGCGCAAGCAGGGCCGGAACCCCGCCTCCTGAGCCGCGGCGGCCGAGTCGAAGAAAACGACGTTCTTACGCAGAGGCGTCCGCGCCGGACAGATCGGCCGGCAATAGATCCCCGTCATCTTCACCCCCGTAAAGAACCGCCCGTCGAACCTGGCGTCGCGGGTTGTCAGGGCCAGATAGCGGGCGTCGTCGCTCATTTCCATGCGCCGACCATCGCGCGGAAAGACGCGCAAGTCTCGCGGTTTTCGGACGCGGTCGTTCGATTCCTGGAACGTGGACTAACTTCCCTTAGTCCGCTATGGGAACGGCATGTCACAGCAGAAAACTGTCAATATCCACGAGGCCAAGACCCACCTTTCGCGGTTGGTCGAGGCGGCTTCGAAGGGAGAGAGTTTTGTGATCGCTCGGGCAGGTAAGCCTCTGGTCAAGGTCGTCCCGTTCGAGCCTCCGGCGAAGGATAACCTGGCTCTCATGTTCGGCTTCATGAAGGGCGAATTCACCGTACCCGATGATTTCAACACGATGATGCAGGACGAGATCATCGCGATGTTCGAGGGCAAGGATTGAAACTCCTGCTCGACACCCATCTGCTGCTCTGGTCGTCGTCGACGGATGAGGCCATTGGGCGAAGCCAACTGTCGAGCGAGACGCAGGACATCATAAACGCACCAGACGCCGACCTCATCTTCAGCGCGGCTAGCATTTGGGAGATCGCCATCAAGTCGAGCCGGCATACCGGAAGCTTCGCCATAGATCCGGCGATCTTCCGGGGCCGGCTCATCGCGAGAGGGTTGGGCGAACTCTTCATCACGGGCGTTCATGCCGCCGCTGTTCACAATCTTCCGTGGGTTCACAAGGACCCCTTTGATCGCCTCCTGATCGCCCAGGCCATGGTCGAAGGCGCGACACTTCTCACGTCGGACGAGACCGTCGCGGCCTACCCCGGCCCGATCCGGCTTATCTGATGGCCTACCGCAATCTTCGCGACTTCATCACCGCGTTGGAGGCCGAGGGCGAACTCGTCAGAGTGAAGGAGCCGGTGTCCACCGTGCTCGAGATCACCGAAATCTGCACCCGCCTGCTCGCGAAGGGCGGGCCGGCGGTGCTGTTCGAAAATCCCGTCGGCGCCGACGGCAAACCGACAGGCATGCCCTGCCTCGCCAACCTCTTCGGCACGGTCAAGCGTGTCGCGATGGGGGTGACGCTGGAGGGCAAGACCGACCGGACCACCGGCGCGGAGCTGCGCGAGGTCGGCGAACTGCTGGCCTTTCTGCGCAATCCCGAACCGCCGCGCGGTTTGAAAGAGGCGTGGGACCTGATCCCGCTGGCCCGCACAGTGATGGGCATGCGGCCGAAGACGGTAAGCAATGCGCCGTGTCAGGAGGTCGTGCTGACCGGCGACCAGATCGATCTCGGCCGCCTGCCGGTGCAGACCTGTTGGCCGAACGAGCCCGCGCCGCTGATCACCTGGCCGCTGATCGTCACCAAGGGGCCGTCGACCTCGCGAGAGGACGACTTCAACCTCGGCATCTATCGCATGCAGGTGATCGGCCGCGACCGCACGATCATGCGCTGGCTGGCCCATCGCGGCGGCGCCCAGCACTTCGCGCGGTGGAAGGCGGCGGGAAAGCCGGACGCCCTGCCGGCCTGCGCGGTGATCGGCGTCGATCCCGGGACCATACTGGCGGCGGTGACGCCGGTGCCGGACACCCTCTCGGAATACCAGTTCGCCGGCCTCCTGCGCGGCGCGAAGCTCGAGCTGGTCGCCGCCAAGACTCAGCCTTTGCTCGTCCCGGCCCACGCCGAGATCGTCATCGAGGGCGAGGTGCGCTTGAGCGACTATGCGGAGGAGGGCCCATACGGCGACCACACCGGCTATTACAACAGCGTCGAGCCATTCCCGATCTTCCAGGTCACCGCCATCACCATGCGGCGGGACCCGATCTACTTGACCACCCACACCGGCCGCCCGCCGGATGAGCCTTCCGTGCTGGGCGAGGCGCTCAATGAGGTTTTCATCCCCCTGCTGCGCGGCCAGTTTCCGGAAATCGTCGACTTCTGGCTGCCGCCGGAAGGGTGCAGCTATCGTATCGCCGTGGTCTCGATGA
Source organism: Caulobacterales bacterium (assembly GCA_038231315.1). Classification (GTDB taxonomy): domain Bacteria; phylum Pseudomonadota; class Alphaproteobacteria; order Caulobacterales; family Caulobacteraceae; genus Acaudatibacter. The sequence continues at coordinate 262,985 of JBBRLN010000001.1, read as the reverse complement.
AGAAGGCCTACCCCGGCCACGCCAAGCGCGTGATGATGGGCGTGTGGTCGTACCTGCGCCAGTTCATGTACACCAAATGGGTCATCGTCGTGGACGACGACATCGACGCGCGGAACTGGAAGCACGTGATGTGGGCGCTCAGCACCCGCATGGACCCGGCGCGGGATATCACCGTGATCGAAAACACCCCCATCGATTACCTCGATTTCGCCTCGCCCGAGAGCGGCCTGGGATCGAAGATCGGCCTCGACGCAACCAACAAACTCCCGCCGGAAACCAAGCGCGAATGGGGGCGCAAGATCGCCATGGACGAAGGTGTGGTGAAGGCGGTGACGGAGAAGTGGGAGCGGCTGGGACTATCGTCGACCTAGACCCATTGTGGTCACCGTGTCGCCTCGCGCCAAGCTGTGTTCGGAAGCGGAATACGTCGCACGCGAATAGAACGCGATCCCACCATAAGGAGCGTCCCGATCGAAGCGGCGCCATCGGTTGCGTCCCACCAGCTTGCATCAAGACGCCGCCGACCATGCGATCACTCACCGAACCGGAATAGGCCTGTCCGTCCGCGCGTCGTTCAGCTGAAGCGGTTTCACGTCCGGCGCCTGTTCCCAGCCGCCGCCCAGCGCCTTGAAGAGGGTGACCTGATCCGACGCCAGAGCCTGGTCTGACGCGGCGAGGGCGGCGGCGGCCTGCACGAGGCTGGTCTCGGCGGTAAGGACGTCGAGGTAACTCGTCGCGCCCGCGCGATATTGCAGGTTCGCCAGGTTGAAAGCGATCCGGCTCTGGTCGCGCGCGGTGACCAGATCAGCGTTGCGGTCGAGTTCCGCGCCGTAGTTCGTCACCGCCTCCTCGGTGTCCTGCAGAGCCTGAAGCACCGTGGCCTGAAAGCTTGCATAGGAGGCCGAAGCGGTCGCGCGGGCTTCGCGCACCTGGGCCAGGGCCGCCAGGATGTTTGGGAAGGACCAATTCAGCGCTGGACCGACGCCGTAGCTCAGACTGTTGGCCGAACCCAGTTCGGACAAGGTCCTCGCAGCAGTCAGCACCGAGGCGCCGATCGACACGGTGGGAAAGAGACCGGCGGTCTCCACGCCGATTCTGGCGAAATCCCCGGCCAGATGACGCTCCGCCTCCCGCACGTCCGGCCGCCGCTTGAAGAGACCCTGGACATCGCCGATCGGGATCGCGGTGGTGAGTTTGGGCGGCGCCTTGCAGGCGTCCGCGGCGCGGGAAATCTCCTCCGGCGGGCGCCCGGTCAGAACGGCCAGTTCAAACAGGGCCGCGCGGCGCTGCCCCTCGTACCCCGGCAAGGTGGCGCGGGTCTGGGCCACCAGTTGCCGCGCCCGCGCCAGGTCGAAATCGGAAGCGACGCCGTAGCGGGCCTGGGTGACCACCAGGTCGGCGGTCTGGTTGACGGCGTCCAAAGACTGCCGCGCCACCGCCAGTTCCTGAGCGTAGGCGCAGGCGTTGAGATAGGCGCGGGTCGTCTCGCCGGCCACCGCGATCCGGGTCGCGTCCTCGGCGGCTTGCCGCGACTCGTAGTCGGCGCGCGCCGCCTGAACCGCGCGGCGGATCCGGCCGAAGAGATCGATCTCATAGGAAGCGTCAAGTCCCGCGGAGTAGTAGGCGGTGGGCGACGGTGTGCCTTGTCCGCTCGACTGCGAACTGGTGACGGTTACCGAGCGCACGCCATAGGTCGCGTTCGATGCGATGCTCGTCGAGGGATAGCGCCCCGCCTTGGCGAGGGAGAGCGCGGCGCGGGCCTGGGCCAGGTTCGCGGCGGCGACGAGGAGGGTCTTGTTGTGCGTCAGAGCGTCCTGGACCAGACCGTCGATGGCCGGGTCGTTGTAAAGCCGCCACCAGTTTGGGGGCGGTTGATCGCCCGAGCCGACCGCCGCCGGGAGCGTCGCGCTGAATCCGCCGGTCGAGGGCGTGGGCGGCGTCGGCGCGCGGTAGTTGGGTCCCACCGTGCAGCCCGCCGCCAACACGGAGACGGCGCCCAGGGTCGCGATCACGGCTCTCGCCGGCGAGATCCCGGTCACGGCGTCGCCCGCACTTCGTCGCTCTCTCGCCTGCGCGCGGCGGTCGGCGGTTGAGGCAGCCTCGCGGAAAGCTTGCGCGTCACGACGTAGAAGACCGGCGTGAAGATCAGGCCGAACACCGTCACGCCGATCATTCCAAAGAACACCGCCACTCCCAGAGCGCGGCGCAATTCCGCCCCCGCGCCGGTGGCGAACGCCAGAGGCACGACTCCGAGGATGAAGGCGAAGGAGGTCATCAGGATCGGACGCAGCCGCGTGCGCGCCGCGTCGCTGGCCGCCCGCTCCGGATCGTGACCGTGATCGAGTTCGCCCTGTCGCGCGAACTCCACGATCAGAATGGCGTTCTTCGCCGCCAGTCCGATCAGGACGATGAAGCCGATCTGGGTCAGGATATTGTTGTCCAACCCCATAATGTTGACCCCCGTGATCGCGGCCAGAAGACACATCGGCACGATCAGGATCACCGCCAGCGGCATGGTCACGCTCTCGTAAAGCGCGGCGAGCAGGAGGAAGATCAGCACCACCGCCAGAACGAAGACCAAGGTCCCCGTGTTTCCCGCCGCCCGCTGTTGATAGGCCAGTTCGGTCCATTCGTAGTCGAACCCGTCCGGCAACACCTTCTGGGCGACGCGCTCCATGGCCTTGATGGTCTGGCCGGTGGAATGGCCGACCGGCGTGTTCGCCGAGACCTCCGCCGAGGGATAGAGCTGGTAGCGCAGAACGCGATAGGGGCCCGTCGTCCGCTTCAGCGTGACCACCGACGCCAGAGGCATCATCGCGCCGTTGGCCGAACGCGTCTGAAGCTGGGTGATCTCCGATTCGTCCTGACGGAACGGCGCGTCAGCCTGGGCGAAGACCTGGTAGGTATGGTTCAGATAGTTGAAATCGTTGATGTAGCTCGAGCCGAGGAAGGTTTGCAGGGTATCGAAGACCTGCGAGTCCGGCACGCCTAGATATTCCGATTTCACACGATCGATCTGGGCGTAAAGGCGCGGCGTCTTGGTGTTGAACGTCGCGAAGGCGTCGCCGACGTCGGGACTGCCGTGCAGGGCGGCGACGAAATTCTGCGCGACTTTCTCCAGGCGTTGATAATCCGGTTTGCCGCTGCGATCCTCGATGATCATCTTCACGCCGCCCTGGGTGCCGATGCCTCGCACGGGCGGCGGCGGCAGTATGCGGATCATCGCGCCGGGCGTGGCGCCGAGGGATTTCTGCAGGCCGGCTATGGTGTCTTTCAGCTTGATCCCATGATCGGCGCGATATTCGAACGGGGCTTCAACGAGGTAGGATTGCCCGGCGGCGGCGCTCGTGGTCTGGGTCGAGGCGTCGACCCCGGCGTAGGTCGAGGCCCCGACGATCCCGTTCTGCGCCAGGGCGGTCCGGATGGTCCGCTTCATCAGCGCGTCCGTCCGCGCGAGCGAGGATCCGGGCGGCAACTGGGCCGCCATGATCAGATTGCCCTGATCCTGCGCGGGGATGAAGCCGGTTGGCGTCGCGCCGATCCCCCAGGCGGTCAGGGCGATGAGCCCGACGTAGACCACGAGCATGATCGTCGCGACCTTGATCAAACGCTGGGTCAGATCGGAGTAGCGGCCGGCCAGTTTGTCGAAGCCGCGGTTGAAGCGCTCGCCCCATCCCGTCAGCGTTCGGCGCCAGCGCGGCCCGGTTTCGGACTCCCCGGGCTTGCGCTTCGCCCTGAGCAACAGCGCGGCCATCGCCGGCGACAGGGTAAGCGAAACGATCAGGGAGATCACCGTGGCCGTGGCGATGGTCAGGGCGAACTGTCGGTAGAACTGCCCGGAGATCCCCGAGATGAAGGCCGCTGGAATGAAGACCGACGCCAGAACGAGGGCGATGGCGATCAGCGCGCCGCCGACCTCGTCCATGGTCATGTGCGCCGCTTCGCGCGGGGATTTGCCTTCCTCCAGGTGGCGCTCGACGTTCTCCACCACGACGATGGCGTCGTCGACGACGATGCCGATGGCCAACACCAGGCCGAACAGGGTGAGGTTGTTCAGACTGAACCCGGCCACAAGCATCACCGCGAAGGTCCCGACCAGAGATACGGGGATCGCAAGTATGGGGATGATGGCCGCCCGCCAGCTCTGCAGGAAAACCAGGACCACGACGACCACGAGGGCCAGGGCTTCGAACAGGGTCTTGTAGACCTCGGCTACCGATTGGCTGATGAACTTCGTGGGGTTGTAGATGATCTGATAATCGAGCCCCGGCGGAAAGCTCTTCTTCAGCACCTTCATCTCATCGATCACGCCCTGGGCGGCGCTAAGAGCATTGGCGCCCGGCTGGGCCAGGATGCCGATCGCGGCCGCCTGATCGATCTGCGCCTTGCCGTCCTTGTCGAAGCCCAGGTAGGCGTTGGTGGTGTAGTTCTGCGCGCCTAGTTCCACCCGCGCGACGTCGGAAATCCGGGTGATCCGATTCTGGGCGTCACGCTTGACGACGACGTCGGCGAATTGCTGCGGCGTGACGAGGCGGCCGTCGGCTTGAATCTGAAGTTGATAGGCCGAGGGCGATTTGCCGAAAGGCGGCCCGCCGATATTGCCAGCCGGCACCTGGACGTTATGGCTGCGCAGAGCGGCGACGATCTCTTCCACCGTCAGATTGCGCGCGGCGGCCTTGTCCGGGTCGATCCAGACACGAATGGCGTAGTCGCGCGCCGCGCGGGTGCCCAGGTCGCCGACACCCGGCACGCGCAGCAGCGGCTGCTGGACATGCAGGGTGACATAGTTGGCGACATACTGCTGATCCAGCGAGCCGTCGGGCGAGTACATGTGCACGGCCATCAGGATATCGGGAGAGCTCTTGCGCACGATGACGCCGGTTTGCTGCACGACCTGCGGCAGCCTGGGCAAGGCGGTGGAAACGCGGTTCTGGACCAGTTCCTGGGCCTTATCGAGATCCGTCCCGAGCTTGAAGGTGACCGTGATCTGCAGATTGCCGTCGCCGGTCGAATTGGAGGACATGTAGATCATGTCCTGCACGCCATTGATTTGCGCCTCTATCGGATCGGCCACGGTCTCGGCGATCGTCTCGGCCGAGGCGCCGGGATAGTTCAGGGTGACGTTGACCGTCGGCGGGACGATCTCCGGATACTGCGCGGCGCCGAGGTTTGGAAAGGCCAGAGCGCCCAGCAGGGTGATCAGGACGGCGATCACCACCGCGAAGACCGGCCGGTCGATCATGAAGTGGGAGAACTTCACGTCGGTTGCTCAGCGGGCCCGGTCGGCGAAGGTCGCGGAGGCGGGAGGCGGCGCGAGATCGGCGGGATTTGGCGCGGCGCCGGGATCGGGCGGGCTGACCCGACCGGCCTTCGCCACCACCTTCACCCCGACCTTGGCGCGCTGGAGGCCGTCGATCACCACGAGGTCGTCGGGGTTCAGACCGGCGCGCACGGCGCGAAGGCCGTTCACCAGCGGTCCCGTCGTCACCTTGCGCTGGGCGACCTTGCGGTCGGCGCCGACGACGTAGACGATCTGATCGCTCTGCTGCGAAACGACCGCGTCGTCGGGGACCAGCAGGCCGACATAGGTGCCCGATCCCAGCAGGCGCAGGTGACCGAACATCCCGGGGGTCAGAATATACCCTGGGTTCGGCACCAGGGCCCGACCGCGGATGGTGCCGGAATTCGGGTCGAGCGCGTTATCGACGAAATCCATTCGACCCTTGATCACATAGTCGGTCTCGTCCTGGAGCCGTATCTCCACTGGATTGGGGAAGGTGCGCGAGGGTTTGCGCCTCCCCGCCTGAGCCTCGCGCTCATATTTCAAATAGAGCGCCTCGGCGCCGTCGAAGGTGAAGCGGATCGGATCCAGATCCGTGATGTTGGTCAGGACGGTGCTGTCCTGGGTGACGAGATTGCCCGGCGCGACCCGTCTGTCGGAGATTCGTCCGCTCAAGGGCGCCGTGACGCGGGTGAAGCTCACATTGAGCGCCGCGGTCTGCTCGGCGCCGCGGGCGGATGTCAGGTCGGCTTCCGCCTGTTGTTCGGTCGCCAGGCGGGTCTCGTACTGTTGCTCGGGAATTGCGTGCGCGGCGAGGAGGCTCTTGGCCCGCTCAAGCTCGACCTTGGCGTTGTTCAGGGCCGCAAGGGCGTGCTGCGCCTGACCGTGAGCCTGGGTCAAAGCGGCCTGATAGGGTCGAGGGTCGATCGTGAACAGCACCTGACCCTTGTGGACGATCTGGCCGTCCTTGAAGCCGATGGACTGGAGATAGCCGGTGACGCGCGGCCGCACATCGACGGAATTGATCGCCTCGAAGCGCCCGACGTAGTCGTCCCAATCGACGAGGTTGGTCCGCAGCGGCTTGGCGACGATCACGGTCGGCGGCGGAGGCGGCTTCGGCTTCGCGCAGCCGACAAGCGCCAGGGCGGTGACGATCGGCGTCAAGCCGGAGAGGCGCTTCATCAAAAACTCCGGCTAGCGTCGTCTCGGCCATCGGGACCGCCGCTTTCGCCATCAGAGGCGGCGCGACCGAGCCCGGTCAATCCGCAATCCTCGTTCGGGTCAAGGGGGAGGTTCGATCCCGAAAAGCGCGGAGAGGCCTGATGGGTCCCGAATTTCCCATGGGCGCGGCCCTCGCCATGACGATCAGGCCTATCCAATCACCGAAGCCAGCGATCCGTCGAGGCGGATGCGCCGGGTGGGCGCCGGTCCGCCGCGAAACCGGGCGCGAGCGCTTTGCGCGCTGGCGACAGCCGGGGCTGGTCCCACGAGATTGACGAATGATGTGACGCTCAGATCGTCTAACACCAGCCAGCTATAGGCCTGGGTCGGCGCTTGCGGCGGATTGGCCAGGACCAGCCCGGTTCCGTTTAGGGGCTCGAACGGTCCGAACACCGAGGGCCCGACCGCGCCGTACAGTCCCGTCGGGCCCCTTGGGCCATCCGGTGAGAAGACCTCGAACTGCGTCGACCAGAAGAGATAATATTCCCCGTCGCGGTGGATGAAATGCGGGCGCTCCAGCTCGTTGTTCAGGCCGTCGGCGTGCAGGATCGGCGGCGCCAAGGTCCATGAGTCCAGGCCCGGGCTCGTGGCTCTTGCGATCCCGATGGCGCCGTTGAACGCCGAGGACGGCGGGGGAAGGGAGCCGCTGAAAACCAGGTAGCTCGCCCCGTCGCGCGGATCGCGAAAGAAGCCCGGATCACGGAATGCCTTGATCTCGCCGACCAGGCCTTCGGCTTGATCGGCGAGATCGTAAAGTCGGCCATCGCTGACGACCGCCTCCCGGGGCGAAGACCAATCGACCAATCGCGGCCGGGGTCCGGCCTGATCCAGACGCGCGCGGGTTTGAAAGATGCGTTGCGCGTACGACAGGCGAGATTCGCCGCGCCGGCCAGCGGCCGTGAAGAAAACGGTGACATGGCGGCCGTCGTCTTCCAGGATCGCCGACCCGGACCACTCCCGGCTGCCGGGCGACCAGCCAGACGGGAAGGCGGGGCCCAGATCGTCCCACCATGCGCCGTGCTTGGCGAGCAGATGGATGCGGGCCAGACCATGTCGCTCGACCGGGTCGGGCAGGATCGGCGCGGCGAGCGACATCCACAGCTCTCCGCCACCGATCGACGCGTTGGCTCCCGCGATGGTCTGGATCGGCCAAAGGTCCCAGTAATCCATTCCGGGAGACACCATCGGCGTCTCGGTCCCGGTGAGCAGCGGCTCTCCCGTTCCCGGGCCGGGCTCGATCCCGGCGACGTGTTTAGCGGTCCACCGGGAAGCGGGAGGAGGGACGGTCATGTCTGCGCCGGTCACTTTACACCTTGCCGGGCGCCGTTCGCCTGCGGCGCCCGCCAAGATGTGATCAGAAGCGGTATCGCACGCCGGCCGTGATGAGGCGCCCCAGGATCGAGCGCGCCGCGCCCGCTCCGGCGGCATTCGGCGTCTGGTCCACTTCGGTGATCCCTACTGTGTTGAAGAGATTGTCGGCGTGGATCTGGACCTGGAGGCGCGAGGTGATGTCGTAGCTCGCGAAACCGCCGACGACGACGTAGCCGGGCTGCACGAAGGGGCTGCCGTCGTTAGCCAGCGAATTCGAGGTTCCGACGATGTTCGCGCCGACGTTGAACGCCCGCCACGAGATCGTCGGGCGCACCTGATAGACCCATTTGGCCTGCCGCTGCGGCGCATTGCCGATGTCCGCCGGCGTCAGCGCGTCCGATACGATCTTGGCGTCGGTGTAGGTGACGCCGCCATAAACGTTGAAGATCGAATAGTGAGCGTTAGCCTCGAGTTCGGCGCCATAGGCGCGATAGTTGCGCGAGATAATCGTCACGCCGGACTGGTTGATGTTGGTGCCCTGTTCGGCGGTGGTGCTGTGAAACACCGTCAGCGCGCCGGAGACGTATTGGGTGAGGAACTTCACCCCGCCTTCCTGCTGCTTGACGAAGTTGAGCGCCGCGAAGTCCGGCACGACGCCGTTCACCGCTTGGTCGGCGACGCGGTCGGCATTGAACCTTCCGCCCCGGCTGGCGCGGGCGAAGACTGCCAGATTGGGCGTGAAGGCGTAGTTGGCGCCCACGGAATAGGACCAATATTGTTTGGTGTAGTTGTCCAGCGTCGGATTGGCGTTGTCGACCAGCGGGACAATGTCCGAGATCAGCCCCTGATTGAGGTTGAGGTGGGGGCCATTGGGATTGGTGACGGCGTTATAGTCCGACTGGGCATAGGTTCCGCCCGCGTGCTGGATGTCGTATCGGACACTGCCGTCGAGATCGAGATGGCCGACCTTCCAGTTGAGGTCGATCGACGGCGCGTTCACGGTATATTTGAGATCGTAGTTGCGCACGCAGCAGCCGCCGAACGCCGTGGCGTAATAGGCCACCAGACCACCAGCCGTCAGCGGCGCGCCCGCCGCGTTGACGACGTTGAGGAGCGGCGCGTGATTACCCACGGCGCCCAGAACATAATCGTTCCAATGCCAGTTCAGGCTGACGTTTTGTTGGGACAGGAAGTAACCCAGCGTCACGCCGCCGGAGCCGTAGTCGCCGCCGTCGAACTGTTTCGAGAGGGTCAGATTGTTGGAGTAATTGTTGAGGTTATTGAGCTTCGTATTGAACAACACGGTATTGACGGCGATGCCGTTGTAAGCCGCCCCAGTCCTGGCGTCGACAAGCCGCGCGCCGGCTCCGCCGATCGAACTGGTGACGTTGGCCGCCGTGTTCACATTGGCGGGAAATGGCCCGACGAAGTCGCCGGAGTTGAAGGCGAACCTCGCCCTGTCATCCAGCTTGACACCCCAGCCAAGCTCATAGGCGAACTCTCCGCCCACCGCCTCGGTCACCGAGTGGTAGCCGTCGGAGATGTTGTTGAGCTCCTTCACGCCGTTCTGATTGTAGGAAACGATCGTGTTCAAGGCCGGCGTCTGCAACGCGCCCTTGAGAATGTCGAAACCGGGCAGAGAGCCGAATTGCAGGTTGGCGCCCGACAGGCTCGCCGCCACGGGCACGGGCAGGAAGGCCGGGGAATGATCGGAGAGGAACTTCACATCGAGGCGCAGGAAGCCCTTGTCGAGTTCCTTGGTCAGGTTGGCCTTGAGCTGCCCGCCATTCTGCGCGTCGTAACCTACCGGCTTGGGCCCAGTGCCATAGTCGTAGAAGCCGCCGATGTGGAAGCGCCAGCCTCCGCCGAAATGGCCGCCGTAGTCGGCGTCCACCCGCGTAAAGCCGTAGTCCAGGCCTTCGGTGACACCGATGGCGCCGCCGTCCTTGAGACCCGTCTTGCTGATGAAGTTGATGACCGCGCCCGGGGCATTGGTCGCCGCGGTCGAGGCCGAACCGCCACGCACGAGCTCGACGCGATCGACGTTGTAGTCGACGCGGAGGAATTGGTCCGCCGTCGCGAAGGCGATGTCGCCGAAGTTCAGGACCGGAACGCCGTCCTCTTGAAACTGGACGAATTTGGCGCCGCCCGAGGCGACCGGCAGGCCGCGCACGGCGATATTGGCGTTGCCTTCGCCGCCGGAGGCCTCGGCGCGGATGCCGGGGATGGAGCGAACGAGGTCGGCGGCGCTCTGCGGACCGATCTGCGCGATGACGACGGCCGTGTCGCTGCTAACCGATATGCTGGTGTCGATCTTGCGCTCGGGCCGCGATGTCGCGGTGACCACCAACTCCTGGAGGTTCACGCCGCCTGAATCAGGGCTTTCAGCGGCGGGCGCCGTTTGCGCCTGCGCGGTCGCCGCGAGCAACACGAGCGCCGACACGCCGCCGGCCAGATGGATTTTCCGAGTCATCACTAGTCCTCCCCGCGGCTGTTGATCGCGCCGCCGAAATAGGAGCCTAGCCATTCTGCAATCGATTGCAACAAAATTCCTCAAATCGATTGCGTACTGCTTGTTAAGCGGGCTCCGAGGGGGTGATCGGGCCTGGTCTGGAGGATCCCCTGACGACGAGTTCCAGGGGCAGCTGCACCGAGGTCGCCGCATCCCCGGCCGCCAGGCGCAGCGCCGACTCCACCAGCAACTCCGCGCCGCGTTTCACATCCTGACGGATCGTCGTCAGAGGTGGATTGGTATGAGCGGCCACCGGGGTGTCGTCGAAGCCGACGACGCCGACATCCCGCGGCGCCTGGCGTCCCGATTCCGCCAGCACACGGATCATGGCGATGGCGATCAGATCGGAAGCGGCGACCACCCCGTCGATGCCGGTGTCCGCGGCTGCCAAGGCTTGGATGTCCTGATAGGCCTCTTCGGGATCGAAACGCGCGTCCACGACGAGGTCGGGCTCCCAGACCAGTCCCCGGCGGCGGTGCGCCTCGACAAAACCTTCGAAGCGCTGGGAAATCTCCAATAGCCGACGATCGCCAAGAAAGGCGAGGCGCCGTCGCCCCTCGTCGAGGAGATGCGAGGCCGCCATATCGCCGCCCATGCGGTTGTCCGAACCCACCGTGGCGTAGGCGGCGAGGTCCATCTTCGCGCCCCAGGCGACCACCGGCGTACCTCGGCGCGCCGCGGCGTCGATGGCGTCGTGGGCGAGGCTCTGGCCGATGACGATCACCGCGTCGGCGCGGCGGGTGTCGACCGCACGTCCGACCCAGGGCTGGTCGCGGTCGAAGACCTTGGAGAGCAGCATGTCGAAGCCCCGCGCCGCCACGGCGTCGGCGAGGTGACCGAGAATCAGGGAGAAGAACGGGTCGGAAAGATGCTGCGCCTCGTCGTGAAAGAGAGGGATGACGACGGCGATCGTCCCGGTGTGGCGGGAGCGCAGCGAGCGGGCCACCGGGTTCACCGTATAGCCGTGCCGCTGAGCGAGGGCCTGGATCCGCGCCCGGGTCTTGACGGCGATGGACGGATGGTCGGCCAGAGCGCGCGAGACGGTGGACTCCGAAACGGCGGCGAGCGCGGCCATGTCCTTCATCGTCAGCGGCGGTCGGGCCGGAATGGCGGTCATTGATCTGTCTGCCCCGAAGCGCGTGTCGTTGTCATTTTCGTTCCCGCCGCGACGATCCGGAGGGCCGCGCGATCCTCCGCTATCAGGACCGGTGTCGGCAAGCCCGACGCCGCGAGGCGGACCCCGGATAAACGCCGTCAGATGAACCGGGCCCCAATGACGCCCGAGCGGCGTCCCAGTGTCTTGCATCTCCGAGGTAGCGGAGCGCCGCATGTCGTAGCGGATCGCTCACACGGCGGGCTGATCCGCGCTCGCGGCGTTCAGTTCGCCAGATCCTTGTCCTTCACCCACAGCACCGCCATCGCCGCCAAGACCAGCATCACGCCCGCGAGCGTCAACGCGTGGCGCGCGTCGCCGTGCATCAAGGGTTCGTAATAGAGCGGCAGGGTCGCCGCGACCAGAAGCATGGGAATCACGATCATCATGTTGAAAATCCCCATGTAAACCCCGGTCCGCGCGGGGGGAATGCAGCCGGTCAGCATCACATACGGATTGCCCATGATGCTGCCCCAACCAAGACCGACGCCGATGGCGGGCGCGAACAACAGCCGCTTGTCGTGGACATGCGGCAAGACGAGCATCCCGATGCCCGCGGCGATCAGCCATAAGGCGTGCATCCGGCGCGGCCCGAAACGCTTGGTGAGCGGCACCATGGCGAACGCCGCGACGAAGGCGATGAAGTTGTAGAACGCCGCCATCTGACCGTTGGTCAGCACCGCGTCGCGAAAGCCGGTCGATCGCGGATCGTGCGTGCCGTAGACCGACCGCGAGATCGAATAGACGACATAGCCCCAGTAAAGCGCCATGCCGTACCACTGAAAAAGGCTCATGAGGCCCAGCGTCCGCATGGGCCGCGGCATCTGAACGATGGCGTCGAAAATCTCCCGCAAGGTCGACCCGACCGTCTTCGGCGCCGCCTCGATCGCGGCTCTCTGCTCGTCTGCGAGCGGCAGTTCGCGGACGCGAAGGACCGACCATAGGATCGTGCTGATCGAGAGCACCGCGCCCACGAGAAAGGCGACGTGGGTGATGTAGGGGATGTGGTGACTGTCCACCGCATCCTTGTTCATGCCGAGGACACAGACCAGGAACGACGGCGCCAGGAACGACAGCATCTGCGCCAAACCGGTGAAGGCGCTCTGCATCAGAAAACCGATCTGGTGCTGGTCCGAGTTCAGCCGGTCGCCGACATAGGCGCGGTAGGGCTCCATGGTGATGTTGTTGCCGGCGTCCAACAGCCAGAGCAGGCTGGCCGCCATCAGCAGGCTGGTGCTGAACGGCATCACCAGAAGGCCCGCCGAGCACATCACCGCGCCAGTCACGAAATACGGCGTCCGCCGGCCCCAGCGCGACAGCGTCCGGTCGCTCATGGCCCCGACGATCGGCTGGATGATCAGCCCGGTCATCGGCCCGGCCAGTTGCAAGAGGGGCAGCTTGTCCTCTTGCGCCCCGAGGTAGCTGAAGATCGGCGCCATGTTGCCCTGCTGCAGCCCGAAGCTGAACTGCAGGCCGAGGAAGCCGATATTCATCTGGATAATGCGCCAGAACGACAGATGCGGCTTGGTCGCGGGTCCGGTCATCACGCGCCTCCCCTGGGGTGACTTTAGACGTCACCCTGCTCGCTCGGCGGCGTAGCCCTACCAGCTAAGGGGCCGAACGCAACAATCGATTGCGTTGAATGCGGATGCCGATCGCTATCTGCTGAAGTGAAGGGTCCGGAAGAGGTGCGGATTCGCTCGCTTGAAACGCCTAGAAATCCCCGCCGCCGCCGCTGTTGTCGAAGCCTCCGCCATCGCCGCCACCGAAGTCGCCACCGCCGAAATCCCCGCCGCCTTGACCGCCGCCGTCGTCGTAATAGTTGTTGATCAGCTCGCTCGGTTGGCCGCCGAGGCCACCGCCGCCAAAGCCGCCGAAACCGCCGCGTCCGCCGCCGAAGAGACCCTGCAGTCCCTCAAACAGCAGCGATCCGCCGACGACACCCGCCGCGGTCGTCCCCGCCCCGCGCAGGAAGGAACCCAGACCGCCACCGCTCGTCAGCGGCCCCGACCCGAAAAAGCCGCCGCGCTGCTGGGGTTGATACTGCGGCTGGCCTTGCTGACCCCAGGGTCCGGGACTCGGCAGAAAACTAGACGCCTGCTGGGGCGCGACCTGACGCAGCTGATCCTGGAGCTGGGCGACCTGCGCCTGGGCGGCGTGTAGGGCCTGGTCGGACATCACCGCGTGCTGGACCAGAACATAGCCCCCGTCCGGCGCCCGACGCAGGGCGTCGGCGATCATCCGGTCCGCCTCGGGATCCTTGATCACACCCCGCGTGGCGACGAGATCGCCCAGGAATTGCTGGAGAAGAGACCGTTCGTCGGGTGTCATCGCGTTGCTCGTGACGTTGAAGGGAGCCGTTATTTGGGGATTGGCCCGAAGGCATTCAAACCCCCCCGCCCCTACCCCGCCCCTATGACGAACAGACCGATGGTCAGGGCGATCCCCAGGACCACCACGCCGCCGCGGATCAGTTTCTCGTTCACCCGCTTCAGCAGCAGCGCGCCGCCGTATCCCCCCACGATGGCGCCCGCCGCGACGACGGCGACGCGGGTCCAGGGGATGTGCGGCGTGAAGAGAAAGACGCTCACCGCCGCGGCGTTCATCACGGAGGCCAGCATGTTCTTGGTCGCCCCGGCGTTGCGCACCGCGAGGCCCGCGGCGGTCAGGGCGGCCAGCATGAGAAAGCCTATCCCGCCGCCGAAATAGCCGCCATAGATGCTGATCAGGAATTGCAGGCCGCTGGCGACCACGGGGCCGAGGGAAGGACCGCCCTCCGCGCCGGCTTTGCGGAAAAAACTGCCATAAGCGAAGAGCGCGGTGGCGAACATCACCAGCCAGGGGACGAGCCTGGCGAAGAAGCTCGATGGCGTCAGCAACAGCAGGCCCGCGCCGACCACTCCGCCCGCCAGACTGATCGCGATCAGGGCCTTCACCGAAAGGCCCGCCGCGCCGCGCACATTGGCCCGTCCGACCAAGCCCGTCGTCACCTGGCCGGGAAACAGCGCCAGCGTCGAGGCGATGTTGGCCGACCGCGCGTCGAGCCCGCTCAGGATCAAGGCCGGCAGGGTCACGAAGGAGCCGCCGCCGGCCAGGGCGTTCTGCGCGCCGGCCCAGACCGCGACGCAGAAGAGAAGGACCAGGATCATGCGGCGGCCTTAGCGCGACGGCCGAAACCTTCCTACCCCGCGGGCGCCGCCTGCCGCTCGATCTCGGCGTTCAACTCCGCCCCCGTGAGGACGACGATGGCGGAAATCCAGATCCAGACCATCAAGCCGACCACGGCGCCCAGCGAGCCATAGGTCTTGTCGTAGTGGGAGAAACGGGAGGTGTAGAACGAGAAGAGCAGCGACGCGGTCAGCCAGGACACCGTGGCCGCGCCGCTCCCCCAGCTGATCCAACGCCACCGCGTGTGCGCCCGGCAAGGCGCGTAGCGGTAGAGCAGGGCCAGCCCGAAGCCGAAGGCCACCAGGAGAAGAGGCCAGCGGGCGAAGGCGACCAGGACCCCGGCCTCCGGTCCCGCCAGCCGCGCGACGACCGCGTCCGCCGCCAGGGCCGCGAAGGTGAGGGCGAGAAAGACGACCAGACCCAGGGTGAAGGTCAAGGTCATAATGTTCAGCTTCACGATCCCGCGCCGCTCATCGCGCTCATAGGCGACGTTCATCCCGATGAAGAGCGCCTTCATCGCCCCGTTCGCGCTCCACAGCGAGAGCAACACGCCGAGGACCGCCGCGAGCGAGAGGCCGCCATGCCTGGTGTGCGCCAGGCGAAGCATTTCGCCCCCCATGAACTTCACGGTGGCTGACGGAAGCACGGCGCTCAGCATCTGCAGCTGGTGCGGAATGCGGTCGACGTCCGCCACCAGACCATAGAGGGCGACGAAGGCGGCCAGGGCGGGAAAGATCGACAGCAGCACGCTGAAGGTCACCCCGCCGGCGATGACGACGATGTGGTCGTCATTGAATCCCGTCCAGGTCCGCCGCAGGATGTCCCGCCAGCCGCGCGCGGGGATGCCGGCGGGAGAGCGCGCGCCGCGTCCGCGGTAGAGACCGGTCAAACGGACAGGGGCCGGAGCGGCGCGGGGCTCGCCGGCCGCGAGGAAACTCAGCCCGCCGGCGATGGCGGCCACCATCGCGGCCTCCACGAACCCGGTCAGCCGGGGGGGCTTCTCAGATGTCTTGGTCATCGCCCACTCCGCCGGCCGATCGAACAATCGCCCTGACAAGGCGAGGGTTCCGTTGTTCTAGAGCCAACCGTTGGACCGCGCGATGCGGCCGGCTTCGAAGCGGTTGCCGGCGCCCAGTTTCTGAGCGGCTTCCGAAAGATAGTTGCGCACCGTCCCCGGCGACAAACCCAGAGCCTCGCCGATCGCCTTGTTGGGTTGGCCGGCCTCGGCCAGACGCAGCACCGCGCGTTCGCGGTCGGTAAGCGGGTCGGGCGCGGCGTCCCAGACCGCTTCGGCGAGCTCCGGCGCTATGGCCTTGCCCCCGGCCGCGACCTTGCGCACGGCCTCGGCGAGAACCGCGCTTGGACCGTCCTTGAGCAGATAGCCGCGCACCCCGGCGTCCAGGGCCCGGCGCAGATAGCCGGCGCGGCCGAAGGTGGTGACGATCACCACCCGCGTCCGGCTCCCCGCCGCCTTCAAGCGCTCGGCGACCTCGATCCCGGTCAGGCCGGGCATTTCGATATCGGAGACCAGGACGTCGGGCCGGCGCTCCGCCACGGTTTCCAGCGCCGCCGCGCCGTCCCGCGCGCGGCCGACGACTTCGATATCGTCCTCCAGGTCGAGCAGCGCGGCCAGGGCGTCGAGCACCAGGGCCTGGTCCTCGGCGACGACGACGCGGATCACGCCGCTCTCGCCGGCAGCGTGGCGGTCAGCAGGGCGCCGCTCGCCGAAGCCTTGATCTCCAGAGCCCCGCCGGCGGCAAAGAGCCGCGCGCGCATGCCGCGCAGGCCCGAGCCCTCTTCGAAGGCGCCCCCCCGTCCGTCGTCGGCGACGGTCAGCTTCAGGTCGCCGTTGGGCCGCGACGCCAAGGCGATCGAACAGGTCTTGGCCTCGGCGTGGCGGATGACGTTGGTCACCGCCTCGCGCAGCGCCATGGCCAGCACCGCCTCGCGCTTCGGATCGCCCGGCGCCGCCGTTTCGCCGACCCGCGCCTCGACACTGGCGGCGCCCAGCGCCACGCGCGCCCGCTCGACCTCGCCGGCGAAGGAGAGGTCGGCCATTCCCGTCACCGCGTCGCGCACCTGGCTCAAGGCTTCCCGCACGACCTCGGCCACGGCCTGCATTTCCCGGCGCGCGGCCGCCGGATCGCGCTCGGCGAGGCGGGTGGCGAGATCGGCCTTCACAGCCACGAGGGTCAGGGTGTGGCCGAGCAGATCGTGGAGATCCCGGGCGATGCGCTCCCGCTCGGCGACTGCGGAAAGCGCGCGAACTTCGTCCTGCGTCTCCAGCAATTGCCTGTTGCGCCTCTGCAGCTCCGCGCTGAACAGGTTTCCGAACGCCGCCATTCCCGCGAAGAAGACCGCCGGCGTCCACTCGAACCACGGCAGGTGGAAAACAAGCGCGTAGAGCGCGAGCGCGAGGCCGATCAGCACGACGCCGATGATCGCCGGCCGCCGATCTAGAGCGCCGGCGAGAAGGCTGGCGGCAAAGACATCGAACACCGTCCAGACGCCGCCGAAGGACGCCAGGGCGTAGCCGATCGCGGCCATGGCGATCGCATGGGGAATCACCGACCGCCGGACGTTGAAATAGGCGTCGTAATAGACCCCGAGAAAGACCGCCACGCCGATCAGGGAGGCCGCGATCTGCGTCGCCGAAGGCGCCCGGCCGAACCAGGGCAGGAAATAGATCACCAGATAGGCCAGCCAGATCAGCGACCAGCGTGCCGGCTTCCTTCCGGCGACCAACCTCGCATCGTCTTTCATCGAAATCTCCTGACCGTCATCAGCGCGAGCATGGGCTCCCCGGTCAAGATGGTCGGATATCCGCGTCCCTGCCGACAGTGCCGACGATCACCCGGGCCGCATGACCAATGTCACTCGAAGCGCCGGGCGCGATCACGCCTCCTGAGAGCGTCATCACCCCTGGAGAACTTCATGTCACGGACACTCAAAACCATCACCGCCGCCTCCGTTCTGGCGCTTTGCGCGGCGGCCTTGCCGACCCTCGCGTCGGAGACGCCGATCGCCGTCACGACCAATGGCCTCGTCGCCGAGGTCTATACGCCGACCGGTCCGGCGAAACGCCACCCGGCGGTCCTTGTCCTCGGCGGGTCGGAGGGCGGCCTCGAGGGCTCGACCGGCGAGGCGCGGCTGCTGGCCAAGGAAGGCTATGTCACCATGGCCCTCGCCTATTTCGCCGCGCCGGGCCTGCCCGAACAATTGACCAACATCCCCCTCGAATATTTCAAGACGGCCCTCGATACGCTGCGCGCGCGGCCGGATGTCGATCCCAAGCGGATCGGCCTGATCGGGACCTCTAAAGGCGGCGAGGCGGCGTTGCTGATCGCCTCGAAAAATCCGGAGGTGAAGGTCGTCGTCGCCGGGGTTCCGTCGAGCGTCGCCTGGCAAGGCATCAATCAGAAAAACTACGCCGACACATCCGGATCCTGGAGCGAGCGCGGCAAGCCGACGGCTTTCCTGCCCTATGACGTCAGCGGCGGGTTCGACCCTGCCAACTTCATGAAATCGATCCACGACATGTATGCGCTCAGCCTGACCAGGATCGACAAACACCCGGACGCCGTCATCGCGGTCGAGCGGATCGCCGGGCCGGTCATGCTGGTCTGCGGACAAGCCGACGGCTTGTGGCCGTCGTGCCCCATGAGCGAGGCCGTGGTCGCGCGGCTGAAATCCACCCGCTTCCGCCATGAGGTGAAACTTCTGTCTTATCCGAACGCGGGGCACGCGGCGTTCGGACCGCCGGTCCCGGTCGATTCGCCCCGGTTGGCCGAGTTCCCGCGCTTCGGCGGCGACATCCCCGGCAACCTCGCCGCCCGCGCGGACGGCTGGCCCAGGGCGACAGCGTTCTTGGCGGCGGCGCTCAAGCCTTAGAGCGCCGTTCCCTACCGCACCCGCGTCTCCTCCCCGCTCAGGGTCGTCCTCCAGGTCTTGCCGTCGGTGGAGGACTGCACCTCGAAATGGATCCGGTCGCGTCCGGTGAAGTGGTTGAGGACGCGGCTGCGTTCGGCGCCGTCGCCGGAGAGATAGACCCAGTCGTCGCCGTCGATCGTCAGGCCGCCCCATCCGCCATTCCCCGCGCCGCCATCCGCGCGCAGGGCCCGGTTGCGATAGGTCAGGACACCGTTTTTGTTCGCCACCGGCTGAAACACGACCAGAGCCGTCGGCTTGCCGTCCAGCGCCTGTTCGCAGGTGAAGAAGGTCCCGGCCCGCGAGCAGCGGTTGACGAGGTCCAGCGTCTTGCCGTCGCTCGAAGCGACTTTCCAGGCCCCGTCGTAAAGCCGCAGCGGCGCATAGGGATCGGACGCGGCCCCGGGCGTGGCTAGGGCGGGCGCGGCGACGGCGGGCGCGGCGACGGCGGGCGCGGCGAGAATGCTCATCGCGCCGCACAGAGCGGCGAACCTGGAAAAACGCATGCGAACCTCCTGCCTTCGCCGCTACTGTAGGCCTTGTCGGGAAAGGGGATAGTCGCGATGGGCTGGCTGTGGCGTTCGCCATTCCGCAATTTGCTGGTCGTCGTGGCGGCGATGCTGCTCGTCGGCGCCACCTCGATGTCGGCCTATTTGATGGCGGGCTGGAGCCTGGGCGACGCGCTCTACATGGTCCTGCTGACGGTTTACACCGTGGGCTACGGCGAGGTCCGCCCAATCGACACGCCCTATCTGCACGCCGTGACCATGGCGACCATCGTCTTCGGTTGCACCGGAATGATCGTCTTGACCGGCGTGCTCGTCCAGGCCCTGACCGCTTCGCAGATCCGCCAATTGATGGGAGCCAACCGCATGACCAGCGATATCCACCGCTTGAAGAACCACGTCGTGGTCTGCGGCTATGGCCGGATCGGCATGATGCTGGCGCGCGACCTCGCCGCCGGCGGCGCGCCCCTGGTGGTGCTGGAGCGGCGCGACGCGCGGATCGAAGAGGCGAAGGCCGCCGGCTATCTCGTCATCGCCGCCGACGCCACCGACGAAGACGCCCTACGCGCCGCCGGGATCGAGCGGGCGACGGTGCTGGCCACCGTGCTCCCCGACGACGCCACCAATGTCTTCATCACCCTCAGCGCGCGCGGCCTCAACCCATCCTTGAGGATCATCGCGCGCGGCGAGGCGCCGTCCACCGAGAAGAAGCTGATCCAGGCCGGCGCCGACCAGGTGATCCTCCCCACCCACATCAGCGCCGAACGCATCGCCTCGATGATCCTCTATCCCCACCAGGCGATCGCCACCGGCGACGAGGGGCGGATCGGCGTGCTGCGCGATCTCGGGCTCGAGCTTGACGTCACCATCGCGCGCGAAGGCGGCGCCCTGGCCGGCAAGACCGTCGCCGAAGCCCAGGTCGCCACGGCGGGCGCCCTGCTGGTGGTCGCGATCAACCGCCGAGGCGGCGAGACCGTGGACCGGCCGGGGCGCGATGTGAGGATTGCGGCGGGCGACGGCGTGGTGACCGTCGGGCGGCCGGGAGCAGCGATGGGACTGGGCTGAACGGCCCCTCCCGCCCCTCGGAGGAGGATTTTTCAGCCCAGGCCGGCGAAGGGGTCGCGCCAAGCGTCGATCGCCAGCAGCCGCGCGTTCCAGCGGACGATGCGGGGATAGTCCGCGAGCGGCAGCTCCGCGCCCTCGGCGAAGGCCAGGGCCGAGGCGACGCGGAAGTCGGCGTAGGAGAGCCGCTCGCCCAACAGCCAGTCCCGTCCCTTAAGCTCGCCGTCGAGCACCGCCGCGTGGTCTCGCCACTGGGCCATGGACTCCGCCACGGTCCGCGCGTCGGGCGGCTGGCCCATGTATTTCGGCCGGATCAGCTTCTCGAAATAGAGCGCGCCGCCGGCGGCGTTGAAGTGGTGGGCGGCCCAGCTGAGCCACATGATCATCTCCGGCTCCTCGTCGCCGGTGCGCCAGAAGTCCGATCCCGCCACGCGCGACAGATAGCAGGCGATGGCGTCGGTCTCCCAGATCCGCCGCGCGCCCTCCACCAACACCGGCACCAGGGTGTTGGGGTTGATCGAGCGGAACGCTTCGCTGTTGGCCGGATCGCGCGGGCTGGCGGCGACATACTCCACCGGCGAGTGCAGATGCCGCGCCACGGCCACGGCGACGCGCGGATTGAGATTGGGCGAGTAGTAGAGTTTCAAAGCCGGATCTCCCTTCGATGGCCTCGAACCTAACCGGGGCGCGCACGCCCTGCCAGTACGCCGCCGTCCAGCGACCGCGCCAACACCCGCCGAGGGTCCGCCGGTCCGGGAAGTTCGACCGCGGCGACTGAAAACCCCAAGGGCCCGAAGAAGGGCAGATCGCCCACCAGCACGATGTGGGCAAACCCCGCCGCCTCGGCGACCGCGCACGCCCGGCGCACCAGGGCCGCGCCCACGCCGTGGGAGCGATACGCCGCCTCCACCGCGATCGGCCCGAGCAGTAGGGCGTCAGCCTCCCCCACCCGCACCGGCCACTGCCGCACGCATCCAACCAGTCGGCCGTCGATCCGCGCCACGACGCACAGGTCCAGCCGCCCGCCCCGCCCCTCGCGCAGCCGCTCGGCGGTCTTGGCGTAGCGCCCCGGTCCGAACGCCCGGGCGATCAAGGCGTCGGCGAGCGCGGAGTCGGCCGGGCTTTCGGGGCTGAGGTGAGTCGCGCACATGAGCGCTCATAGGCGATTTCCGCTCCGGATGGTTCCTTGGGAAGCGCATGCGGCGCGACGCGGCATCGACTGAGGTCCAGCCCATCAACTTTTGACGACAGGCGGCGCCGTCAGAACATCGTGTTGTTGTTGGCAACCTTTTCCGGGATGGCCTGAAGAATATCCCAGTGCTCGACGATCTTGCCGTTCTCGAGCCGGAAAATCTCGACGCCCGCCCGGCCCCGGTCGTTGGCGTCGACCATCATGTGGACGTGGAGCACGACGAAGTCGCCCTCCGCGATGACGCGCTTCACCTCGACCCTAAAGTCCGGCCGATCCTTCTTCAGCCAGGCCACCATGGCGCGCCAGCCCTCGAAGCCATCGGCGACGGTCGGATTGTGCTGCCTGTAGGATGGCCCGAGATATTTGAAAGCCGCGTCGGCGTCCTTCTTGTTCAGGGCGAGGTCATACGATTCGAGCACGGCCTTTTTGTTGGCCTCGAGGGTATCCGGCATTTTTATCGCCTTTCTCGTTCCTACTGTTGCGGCGGACGGCAGCGCGTGAGGCGTCAGAGGATGGCGAAGACCTGATAGGTCGGCGAGGAGCCGCGGGGGCCGCCATTGGCCACGGCGACCACGCGGTTGAGCCAGTCGTAACGCGGATCGGCGGTTTCGAACCTTGGCGTCGTCCGAACATAGGACTCGCCGTAGGCGATGCTCTCGCCTTTCCAATAGCGTTCGGCGGCGCCCTCGGCGATGCAGAACAGCCCGGTGTAGCTCATCGCGATCGTGGCGCCGTCGTCGGTCATGAGCCCGAGCCGGACGTCGAGCATCGTCGCGCCGTCCTTGCGGCGGACCACCCAATCGGCGCCGTTGGGCAGGACCTTGCCGTTCAGCTTCGGCCCCTCGAATCGACCGCCATCGACGGGGTAGATGCCGCGCCAGCCGATCGGCGCGTCGCCGATCTTCTGCAGCCGGTCGAACCCGATATCCAGATACAGGGCGAAGAGCCACTCGGAGCGCAGCACGTCCATCGACGGCGTTATATCCACGTGAGTGTCCGACACGACCGTTAACCCTTCGCGATGTTCGCCTAGCTTCGACCTGCACTCTTGCATCATCACTCTCACTACGCAACCAGTTCAAATCGGCCGCGCTGTGGGCCGTCCGACGCATTCGATTTTTCCACCGCGGCGCGGTAGGGCTCGGTCGAGGTGAGCAGTTCCGCAATGAAACGTCGCGCCACGGCCGTATCGGATCGGCTCGCCATCAACGCCCTGTTGGTCTCGGCCCGCCAGGCGATCGATCTGATCTGCGACCGATGGTCGTTGTCGGTGGTGCTGGCGCTATTTCAAGGCGCGCGCCGGTTCACCGAGATCACGGCGCTGACCGGGATGGCGAGCCGGCTGCTCGCCTCTCGCCTCAAGGTGCTCGGCGAAGATGGCGTGGTTATACGGCTGGCCTACAGCATGCACCCGCCGCGCTTCGACTACCGGCTGACCAACATGGGCGAGGAACTCCTGCCGGTCATCCTGCAGATGGATCGCTGGGAGCAGGCCTGGGCCCGCCCGGATCAGACGACCGCCTTCACCCACCGGACGTGCGGCGCGATGTTGCGCGCGCAGGTTCGATGTCGCGCCTGTGGCCGGCGCGCGGGCGCCCGCGATATCGAACTCAAGCTCAGCCGCGCGCAGATGCGAAAGGCTCCGGAGAAGGCCGGGCGGCATCGCCGATCCATCGTCAGCAGCGAGGACCGGACGCGCGCACCTCAGACATTGGGACCGACCCTCGATGTCTTCGGCGACAAGTGGGGTATCGAAGTCCTGCTCTGCGCCTTTTTCCGCATCCGTCGCTTCAACGAACTTCGGGAGGTCACGGGCATATCGTCCAATATTCTGTCCGATCGTCTGGAACGGCTGGTCGCGGCGGGATTGCTCGGCAAGGGTCGCGATCCCAGCCAACGATCCGGCTACTGGCTCACGCCCAAGGGCGTCGACGCCTACGCCATCATCGTCTCCATTCACGAGTGGGCCGACAAGTGGGCGCGCGGGCGATACAAATCGCCGGTCCGACTGGTCCACGCCGCGTGCGGGGAGACTTTTTTGCCGCTCCTCACCTGCTCCAACTGCGAACAGCCCGTTCGCCCGGAAGACGTCGGTTTCACTCCGGTTCCGGCCGCGGCTTAACCCCCCCAACCCCAGTTGCATAGTGACATGGACTCGCCTAGGGTCCATGTCAGCACTTATCGACGTTCCGCCAGGAGTTCGAAATGGACGCCATCCGCACCGCGACAGGTCAGCCGGGACCATACGCGCAAGAGATCTTCGCCAACGATCGCAACCCGGCCCCGGAGGTCATGAGGCTCGAATCGCCGGCGTTGAACCTGGGCTTGGACGACATCTCGATCGACCGCTACATCTCGAAGGCCTGGCACGACCGGGAGGTCGAAAAGGTCTGGCGCAAGACCTGGCAGCTGGCCTGCCGGGTCGAGGAGATCCCCGATGTCGGCGACCACGTCCTCTACGAGATCGTCCACGACTCCCTGATCGTGGTCCGCACCTCGCCGACCGAGATCAAGGCCTATATCAACGCCTGCCTGCATCGCGGCACTCAGCTCCGCAAGAAAGCGGGAAGCGTCAAGCAGTTCCGCTGCCCGTTCCACGGCTGGACCTGGAACCTCGACGGCAAGCTCACCGAACTCCCGGCCGCGTGGGACTTCCCACAGGTCGATCGCGCCAAGTCGTGCCTGCCGGAAGCCAAGGTGGGGGTGTGGGCCGGCTTCGTCTTCGTGAACTTCGATCCCGACTGCGAGTCGCTGGAAAGCCACCTCGGAATCCTGCCCGAGCACTTCAAGGCCTTCGCCCTGGAGGATCGCTACAAGGCCGTGCACGTGGCCAAGGTCATGCCGTGCAACTGGAAACTGGCGCTCGAGGCCTTCAACGAGACCTACCACGTCCACTTCGTCCATCCCCAGGTGCTGTCGTACAACGACGACGAGAACACTCAGTACGATGTCTGGCCGGGCGTGAAGCACGTCAGCCGGATGATCAGTGTCCAGGGCATCGTCAGCCCGTCGCTGGCGAACATCAAGCCCGAGATGACGATCGAACACTTCCGCCGGGACGCGCCGTTCTTCGCCGGCAAGCCCATCGAAACGTCGGAAGGAACTTCGGCGCGCGCGGCCCTTGCCGATCGCGCGCTCGCGCGCGCGAGAAAATCTCCAGATCGACCGGGCGCGACATGTCCCGGGTCTCCGACACCGAGGCGGTGGATTTGATCGAATACCTGCTGTTTCCCAACATGATGCCCTGGGGCGGCTACTCGCTCCCGCTCTGCTATCGCTTCCGACCCTACGGCGACGATCACGAGCGCTGCGTCATGGAGATCATGTTTCTCTTCGCCAAGGCGCCCGACGGCAGCCACCCTGAACCTGCCGCCATTCACTGGCTGGCCGAAGACGAGCCGTGGTCCAATGCTCCCGAGCTGGGATCGGCCGCCATGCTGGTCGACCAGGACACCGATAATCTTATGCGCATCCAGCGCGGGCTGCGCGCCACCCGCAAGCCGGGCGTCACCCTCTCGCGCTATCAGGAAAGCCGCGTCCGCCACTTCAACCAGACGCTCGACGCCTACATGGCCCGCTAGTCGCGGCATTCGCGTGAACCCGGGCGCGTGAGTGCGTGGGATCGGCGGCCTGAAACCCCTGGCCGTGATCACGGGCGTCGGTCCCGGTACGGGGGCGGCGCCGTCCGCGAGCGCCACCGCTTTGCGGCCTGCCCGGAATGACGAGGCGACGATCTCGGACGCGCCCTCTGAACACTTGACAACGATATTGCGGAATGCAACTATCTATGTGTGACCGACACTAGCGCTCCCGACCCGGCCGACCCCATTATCGCCCTCGCGCAGCGGCAGCTCGCCATGTTGGGCGATCTGGCGGTCATGGCGATGGCGGTGTCGCGGCATTATGCGGCCGCGGCCGCGGCGGCGGCGCACGCCGTCGAGGCGATCCTCGCCGACGAGTTCTGGCAGCCGGAGACCGGCCGGGCGCGGGCGTTGGCCGGGGCGAGGGACGCCGCCGACGGCTTTCAGAAGGTTTCGCGCGCGCTGCGCCTGACGCTGCGGCTGGAAATGACCACCGCCGAAACCTTGCGCGACCTCCGCGCAGGCGTCGCCCCGGCGGGTGCGGCGGCGGTTCATCCGTGGACGGAAGTCCTCGCGACGCCTTCGGCGCCGGAGCGGCGCTCGGGCGCCCGGCCGGCCGCCGGCCCCTCCCCTCGCCAAGAGACGCCTGATCGGGAACGGACCGATTATGACGTCGAGCGGCTGGTCGAGTTCGACCGGCCCGACCGTTTGCCTCGCGGCGCGTTCGGCGAAACCGTGGACGAATTCAGCGGCGATATCGGCGTTTCGGCGGACTGGAAGATCTGGAGCATCGGCGGATCGGCGCTGAAGGAGACGCCGCCGATCCCCGGGCATTCCGGCCGAGGCGAATGCCGGCCGCCCGGCTACGCGGACCGCGCGGGGCGTCCGCCGCCCTGATCGACGCAACAGGGCTACCCCCGCTGAACCCGTTCCATCCTCTCCTTGCAGCAGAAGGCGCGCGGCAAGGGATTCGGGTCGACGAACCGGGCCGCCGCGCGGCGGCCCGCGTTGCCACGGCGGCGGTCCCGCCGCTACTAGGCCCGATGCCCGATTCCGCCCCGCCCCTTTCCTCCACCCGCGCCCTGCTGCGCGAGCGGGACTATGTGCTGTTCTGGTGCTCGCGCTGGCTGGGCACCCTGGGCTCGCAGATCCAGGGCGTGACCATGGGCTGGCAGATCTACGCCGTCTCCCGCCGCACCCTGAGCGTCGGCGCCTCGGCCTTGAACGTCAGCCTGATCGGGCTGGTGACCTTCATCCCGCTCCTGCTGCTGGCCCTGCCGGCGGGAGAGGCCGCGGACCGGCACGACCGGCGCGGGGTGCTGATGATCTGCTACGTGGGCGAGGTGGCGGCGGTGTCCATCCTCGTGTGGGCGGCCTTCGCCGGCCAAGCCAGCGTGCCGCTTCTGCTGGGCGTCGCCGTCCTGTTCGGAACCTCCCGCGCCTTTTTCTCTCCCGCCAACAGCGCGCTGGGGCCCATGCTGGTGCCGCGCGAACTGCTGCCCCGGGCGATCGCCTTCAACTCCCTGGCCTGGCAGTCGGGCTCCATCGCCGGCCCTGCCGCGGCCGGCCTGCTGATCGCGATCTCGCCGGGCGCGGCTTACGCCGCCGTGCTAGCGACCTATCTCGCTGCGGCGGCCTGCCTGTGGCTGATCAAGCAATCGACCCGCCCGGTCGCCCAGCCCGGTTCCCGGCTCGAACTGGTCAAGGAAGGCCTGCGCTTCGTGTGGGACAACAAGATCATCTTCGGGGCGATCTCCCTCGACCTCGCGGCGGTGATCCTCGGCGGAGCGACGGCCTTGCTGCCGGCCTTCGCCCGGGACGTGCTGCACGTCGGGGCCGAGGGCTTTGGCCTGCTCCGCGCGGCGCCGGCCATCGGGGCCACGGCCATCGGCATTTATCTCGCGCGGCGACCTGTCCTTCGTCACGCCGGAATCGTGATGTTCGCGGGCGTCGGCGTCTTCGGGGCGGCGACCCTTGTATTCGGGCTCTCGAACCTCATCTGGCTCTCGGTCGTGGCCCTCGCCGTCCTCGGCGCGGCGGACATGCTGAGCGTTTTCGTCCGCGGCGCCCTGATCCAGCTCAAGACGCCGGACGCCATGCGCGGCCGGGTCGGCGCGGTTTCCAACCTCTTCGTCGGCGCGTCCAACGAACTGGGCGAATTCGAAAGCGGCATCGCGGCGCGGCTGCTGGGCGTGGTCGGGGCCGCGGTGTTCGGCGGGGTAGGCGCGCTGGCGGCGACGGGCCTGTGGGCCTGGATGTTTCCGGCCTTGCGCAAGGCCGACCGCCTCGAATAATCGTTGATAATAAAAACGAAAATCAGAGGAGACGCGCCATGGGCGTTCTTGACGGCAAGGTCGTGCTGGTCACCGGCGGCGGCAACGGCATCGGCCGCGACTGCGCCCTGATCGCCGCGCGGGAGGGCGCCAAGGTTGTGGTCAACGATCTCGGCGGCAGCCTTTCCGGTGGCGACGAGGGCGGCGCGGGACCGGCCGAGACGGTCGCCAACGAGATCATCGCCGCCGGCGGCGAGGCGGTGTTCAACTCCGAGTCCGTAACCTCGATGAAAGCGGTCGAGGGCATGGTCGAGCAGGCCATGGACAGCTTCGGCGGCCTCCACGCGGTGATCAATCCGGCCGGCATCCTGCGCGACGGCATGTTCCACAAGATGAGCGAGGGCGACTGGGACAAGGTGATCGAGGTCCACCTGCGCGGGACCTTCAACGTCTGCCGGGCGACCATCGAGCATTTTCGCAATCAGAACGACGGCGCCTACATGCTCTACACCTCCACTTCCGGCATCATCGGCAATATCGGCCAGACCAACTACGGCGCGGCCAAGATGGGCATCGCCGGCCTCTCGCGGATCATCGCCATGGAGGGCGCGGCCCGGAACGTGCGCTGCAACTGCATCGCTCCGGTCGCCTGGACGCGAATGACCCAGTCGGTGCCGGTCAAGGACGAGGCCCAGGCCGCGCGCCGCCGGCAGATGGCCGAAAGCATCCGCCCCGATCAGCCCGCCCGCTTCTCCGTCGCCCTGATCTCCGACGCCGCCAAAGACGTCACCGGTCAGATCTTCGGCGTCAGCGGCGACAACATCATCCTCTACAGCCAGCCCCGCCCGATCGAGACGGTGAGCAAGCCCGAGGGCTGGACGATCGAGACCATCCTCTCGGAGGCGATCCCGAAGATGGCGGGCAAGTTCTATTCCCTGGCGAGACTGCCGCTGCCCCCCACCCCGGCGCCCGCGACGGCGGCGGCCTGATGGCCGGCCGGCTGGAAGGCCGCGCGACTATCGTCACCGGCGCGGGGAGCGGGATAGGTCGGGCCACCGCGCGTCTGTTCGCCAAGGAAGGCGCGAGCGTCGCCCTGCTCGACATGACCGAAGCCGTCCACGAAACCGCCGAGATGATCGCAGCCGAGGGCGGCGAGGCGAAAGCCTTCATCGGCGACGCGGGCGACGAGAGCACCATGGCGGCGCTGATTTCCGGCGTCGTGGACCGCATGGGCCGCCTTGACGCCGTCCACGCCAACGCCGGGATCACCGGCGGCTACGTCGCGCTGGAAGACCTCACCGCCGACAACTGGATGACCGTTCTGAGGGTCAACCTGATCGGCCCCTTCCTGATGATCAAGCACGCCAGCCCGATCATGCGCGCCGCGGGGAAGGGTTCGATTATCTGCACCGCGTCGGTGGCCGGGATACGTTCGGGCGCCGGTCCGCTGCCCTACAGCGCCAGCAAAGCGGGGGTGATCAACCTGGTGCAGACCAGCGCCAACCTGCTCTACGGTACGGGGGTGCGGGTCAACGCCATCTGTCCCGGCCTGATCGAGACAGGGATGACCGCGCCGATCTACAGATCCGCCCGCGAGCGCGGGACCGACGACAAGATCGGCCAGCTCAACCCCATGAAGCGCGGCGGCCAACCCGAGGAGATCGCCGGCGCGGCGCTCTTCCTCGCCAGCGAGGACAGCAGTTACGTCAACGGCCAAGCCATCGTCGTCGACGGCGGCCTCTCCAGCTCCCACCCGGTGGGATCGCGGCGGGCCTAGGCGGACCGCCGATGTCGCCTTTCGCCGCCCGTCTCGCACCGATCGCCCTCTTGCTGTGTTCGAACGTGTTCATGACGGTGGCCTGGTATGGGCACCTGAAGTTCAAGGACCGCCCGCTGTGGCTGGTGATCCTGGCGAGCTGGGGCATCGCGTTTTTCGAATATTGCCTCGCCGTGCCGGCCAATCGCTGGGGCAGCGGCGTCTATTCGGCGGCGGAGTTGAAGGCGATTCAGGAAGTGATCACCCTCACGGTCTTCGTGGTGTTCTCCTTCCTCTACCTCGGCCAGAAGATCACCTGGATGCAGGCCGCCGGCTTCGCCCTCATCGCGGCGGGCGCTTTCCTGGTGTTCCAGGGCGGCGCGGTTCAAGGAGCCAGACCATGACCGACCCCGTCATTTCCATCGGCGCGCGGCTGAGGCGCCTCGCGGCGGAGCGGCCGGAGCGGCCCGCCGTCACCGATCGCGACCGCACCCTGACCTGGGCGGAGTTGAACCGCCGCACGGACCGCATCGCGCGGGGCCTCGAGGCGGCGGGCGTGAAGCAAGGCGATCTGGTCACCGTCGGCCTGACAAACGGCGTCGATTTCATCGAGGCCTGCTACGGCCTGTGGAAGGTGGGCGCCACCCCGCAGCCGATTTCCCACCGCCTGCCGGTCGCCGAGGCCGAAGCGGTGATGGCGCTCGCGGAGACGCCGATCCTGATCGCTGGGGAAAGCCTGGCCACGGCGAGCACTCGGCCCCGGTACGATGTTCCGGCCCTGATGGCCTTGGCCGACGATGACGCGCCCCTGGAGGACCGCATCGCCCCGATCTGGAAGGCGCCGACCTCCGGCGGCTCGACCGGGCGGCCGAAGCTCATCCTCTCCGGCGGTCCCGGCGTGTTCGACCCATCGGCGCCCGGCGCCTGGCGCACGACGCCCGAGGACACCAAGGTCATGCCTGGGCCGCTCTACCACAACGGGCCGTTCGTCTCGGTGTTTCTGGGCTTGGCGCAAGGCGCCCACGTGATTGTCATGCCGCGGTTCGATGCGGAGGAGACGCTCAAGGCGATCGACCGCTGGAAGGCGACCTGGATCTATCTTGTCCCGACGATGATGGGGCGGATCTGGCGGCTGTCGGACGAGGTCAAATCCCGCTACGACACCTCGAGCCTAACCACCGCCTGGCACCTCGCCGCGCCATGCCCGCCCTGGCTGAAAGCCGCCTTCATCGAGTGGTGGGGGGCCGACACGATCATGGAGCTCTATGCCGGCACCGAGGCGCAGGCGGTCACCGTCATCACCGGCGCCGAATGGTTGGCGCACCCAGGCTCCGTCGGCAAGGTCGCGGCGGGCGAGATGCGGACCTTCGACGCCGACGGCGCCCCTCTGGCCCCCGGCGAGGTCGGCGAGATCTTCATGCGCCGGCCGGAAGGCGCGCCGGCGACCTACAACTATCGCGGCGCCGCGCCGCGCACCCTGCCGGGGGGCTGGGAGTCGCTGGGCGACATCGGCTGGTTCGATGAAGAGGGTTATCTCTACCTCGCCGACCGCCGGGCCGACATGATCCTGGTCGGCGGCTCGAACGTCTATCCGGCGGAAATCGAAGCGGCGCTGGACGAGCATCCCCTGGTGCAGTCGAGCGCGGTGATCGGCCTGCCGGACGAGGATCTCGGCAACCTCATCCACGCTATCGTCCAGCCGCGCGAGGGCCTGACCGAAGCGGATCTGCGCGCCCACGTCGCCGGGCTTCTGGTGACGTACAAACAGCCACGCAGCTACGAGTTCGTGACCGAAAATATTCGCGACGACGCCGGCAAGGTGCGGCGCAGCCAACTGAGGGAAGAACGCACGGCGGCGAAGGCGCTGTAGGCGGCGGGCCTTCAGAGCACCCGAGATCGCGTCAGGAACCGCACCTCGCGGCCATTGTCCAAGGAGAACATGCCACCCCGGCCCTTCACCACGTCGATGATCAGCTGCGTATGACGCCAAGCCTCGAACTGCGCCCCGCCAATATAGACCGCCGCCCCGCCGATCGCGCCCAGTCGCACGTCCGCGTCGCCGAGAATGAAGTCGCCGACCGGGTAGCACATCGGTGAGGATCCATCGCAGCAGCCTCCAGACTGGTGGAACAGCACCGGCCCGTGCTCGGCTTGGATCTCCGCCAGCAGGGCAAGCGCGGCGGGCGTCGCCGAGACGCGGTCCACGGTTAGAAGAAGCCGAGTTTCTTGGGGCTGTAGCTGACCAGCATGTTCTTGGTCTGCTGATAATGGTCGAGCATCATGCGGTGGTTCTCGCGCCCGATGCCCGACTGCTTGTAGCCGCCGAAGGCCGCGTGGGCGGGGTAGGCGTGGTAGCAGTTGGTCCACACCCGTCCGGCCTTGATCGCCCGGCCGAAGCGGTAGCAGCGGTTGGCGTCGCGGCTCCAGACCCCGGCGCCGAGGCCGTAGAGCGTGTCGTTGGCGATCTCCAGAGCCTCGGCGTCGTCCTTGAAGGTGGTCACCGAAACGACCGGCCCGAAGATCTCCTCCTGGAACACCCGCATCTTGTTATGGCCCTTGAGGACCGTAGGCTTGACGTAATAGCCGCCGGCCAGATCGCCCGGCAGTTCGTTGCGCGTCCCGCCGATCAAGACCTCCGCCCCTTCCTGACGGCCGATCTCGAAGTAGCTCAGGATCTTCTCCAGCTGCTCGCTAGAGGCCTGGGCGCCGAGCATGGTGTTCGGGTCGAGCGGGTCGCCCTGGATGATCGTCTCCACCCGCTTCAGCGCCCGCTCCATGAAGCGCTCGTAAATCTTTTCGTGGATCAGGGCGCGGCTCGGGCAGGTGCAGACCTCGCCCTGGTTGAGGGCGAACATCACGAAGCCCTCGATGGCCTTGTCGAGGAAGTCGTCGTCCTCGGCCATCACATCCTCGAAGAAGATGTTCGGCGACTTGCCGCCGAGCTCCAGCGTTACCGGGATCAGGTTCTGGCTGGCGTACTGCATGATCAACCGCCCGGTCGTGGTCTCGCCGGTGAAGGCGATCTTGGCGATGCGCGAACTGGACGCCAACGGCTTTCCGGCCTCCAGGCCAAAGCCGCTGACGATGTTGAGCACGCCCGGCGGCAGGAGGTCACCGACCAGCTCGGCCCAGACCAGAATCGAGGCCGGCGTCTGCTCCGCCGGTTTGAGGACGACGCAGTTTCCCGCCGCCAGAGCCGGCGCCAGCTTCCAGACCGCCATCAGGATCGGGAAGTTCCACGGGATGATCTGGCCGACCACGCCCAGCGGTTCGTGGAAGTGATAGGCGACGGTGTCGGCGTCGATCTCAGAGATGCCGCCCTCCTGGGCGCGGATGCAGCCGGCGAAATAGCGGAAGTGGTCGACCGCCAGCGGAAGGTCGGCGGCCATGGTCTCGCGGATCGGCTTGCCGTTGTCCCAGGTCTCGGCCTGGGCGAGCATGGCCAGATTGTCCTCCATCCGCTGAGCGATGGCGTTGAGGATGACAGCCCGCTCCGCCGGGCTGGTCCGCCCCCAGGCGTCCTTCTTGGCGTGGGCGGCGTCCAGCGCCTTTTCCACATCCGCTGCGTCGGAGCGCGCGATCTCGCACAGGACCTGGCCATTCACCGGGGAGGTATTCTCGAACCAGCGGCCCGACGACGGTTCGACCCACGCCCCGCCAATATAGTTTCCATAGCGCGCCTTGAACTGTGGGCGCACCGCTCGGCCGAATTCGTGTTTGGTCATGGCGTCCTCCGCGCGTTTCCTAATCGCCCGGCGCCGCTTTCGTTTACGTCGGCACTCAGGCGCCGGCGATCCTATCACCCAACCCCAATTCCCCAAGCACTTCGTCCGTGTGCTCGCCAAGCCTCGGCGGATGACGCCGGATGTTCGAGGGCGTCGCGCCGAACTTCACCGGCGGCCTCATGCTGAGATAGGGCCCGGCCACTGGATGTTCATAGCGCTGGAACAGGCCCACGGCGTCGAGGTGCGGATCGCCGCTGAGATCGTCGAGGCGATTGGTCTTGGTGACGGGGATGTGGAGCGGCTTCAGGAGGGCCAGCCATTCCGCCGTGGTCTTGGTCCGCGTGATCGCCTCCACCGCGCCGTACACCTCGCGGATATTCGCGGCCCGCGCGCGGAAGTCGGTGAAGCGGGGGTCCTTGCCCAGGGTGTCGGCGACGCCCGCGACGGCGAAGAACTCCTCCCATTGTTTGTCGGTGTAGGGCAGCAGACCGATGTGGCCGTCCTTGGTGGCGAAGGGCTTGCGCTCGGGATTGACCACGCGACTGTAGCCCCACTGTCCGGTCGGCGGATCGTAGACATGGCCGAACATGTGCTCGGCAAGGTTGAAGCTGGTCACGCACTCCATCATCGGCACCTCGACGAACTGACCCTCGCCGGTCTTCTGGCGATGGAACAGGGCAGCGGTGATCGATTGGGCCATGAAGAGGCCGCTCACCTTGTCGGCGACCAAGCTGGGCAGCAGGCGCGGCCTGGGATCGCCGTCGGTGCGGGGCAGCAGGTCCGCGAGGCCGGAGGCGGATTGGATGAGGTCGTCATAGGCCGGCTCTCCCGCGTAGGGACCATCGGCGCCGTAGCCGGCGGCGTGGGCATAGACGATGCCTGGCCGGATCGCCTTCACCTGCTCGTAGTCGAGACCCAGGCGCGTCAAGCCGTCGTAGCGGACGGAGGTCGCCAGCACGTCGGCGGTGGCGAGCAGCTTGCGCAGCGCTTCCGCGTCGGCCGCCTTGCGCAGATCGAGCAGGATCGAGCGTTTGTTGCGGTTGATGGTCATGAAGATCGGACCGAGGTCGTCGGGGCCATCCGGCTGGCCGTGTCCGGACCAGCGCATGATGTCGCCCGCTCGAGCGCCCGAGGGGAACTCGACCTTGATCACGTCCGCGCCCTGATCGCCCAGGATCTGGGTCGCATAGGAGCCGAAGACGACGCTGGTCATATCGATGACGCGAATGCCCGCGAGGGGACCGGTGGCCTCCCGCGCGAGTTGATGGTTCTGCGGCAAGGTTCGTCTTCCGTGTTGCTCCCGATGGCGCCGTGCCTACAGTGTCCGCGAACGAGGTGAAACGGCCAATGGATTTCGAACTTTCCGAAGAGCACCGGATGCTGGCCGACCTCGTCGGGCGCTTCGTCGCCGATGAGCTGATGCCGCTGGAGCCGGCGGTGCTGGCGAGGGAGGCTCGGGGCGAGGGTCTGGGCATTGGCAAGGCGGATCAGGCGCGGATAGACGAGGTTTCGCGCAAGCTGGGCCTTTGGGGTCTCGACGCGCCGGAGGATGTCGGCGGTTCGGACCTGCCCAATGTGGCGATGATCGCGGTCAACGAGCATCTCGGCCGCACGATCACGCCCTACACCCTGCCGCCGGACTCGCCGAACCTGCGCATGCTGGCCGCGACGGTGACCGACCGTCAGCGCGAGGCCTATCTGGCGCCCTATGTTCGCGGCGAGACGGTTTCGGCCATCGGCATCTCCGAGCCGGGCGCGGGCGGCGATCCGGCGGGGATGATGACTCGCGCTGTTCGGGACGGTGAGGATTGGGTCATCAACGGCCGCAAGATCTGGATTTCCCGCGCCGCGGACGCCGACTTCACCATCCTGATGGCGGTCACCGACAAGGAGAAGGGCGCGCGCGGCGGCATGTCGGCCTTCCTCGTCGACAAGGGGACGCCCGGTTTCAACGTCCTGCGCGCGATCCCAATGATCGGCGGTGCGGTGACCTACGAGATCGCTCTGGAGGACTGCCGGGTCGAAGGCTGGAAACTGCTCGGCGTCGAAGGCCAAGGCTTCGCGCCGATGCAGCTACGGCTTGGGACACGGCGGCTGGAAATGGCGGCGTGGTCGATCGGCATGGCCTCCCGCGCCCTGGAGATGATCTGCGACTATGCTCCGCAGAGGGTGACCTTCGGCCAGCCGCTGTCGCAGCGCGGCGTGGTCCAAGGATGGGTCGCCGACGCCGCCACGCGCATCCACGCCGCGCGCCTGATGACCTATGACGCCGCCTGGAAGATCGATCAGGGCCGCGACACGCGCCTGGAGATCTCGATGATCAAGGCTTACGCCACCGAGATGGCGTGGGACGTGGTCGATCACGCCATGCAGGCCCACGGCGCCATGGGCATGACCAAGGAGCTGCCGCTACAGCTGATGGCCTCGAAGATACGGACGATGCGGATCTATGACGGACCGACGGAGATCCACGACTGGGTGGTGGCGCGGAATCTGTTGGGCTCGAAGAGATAAGAAAAGGTTTTGAACCACCAAGACACCAAGCACGCCAAGGAGCGAGATCTCAGAGGGTTGCGCTCGACGATCGCCTAAGGACGACGACTTCGTCGTCAAAAAAATCGTGGTCGACGCGCGCGTTGGCCGCGACAGGCCCGACCCTCTTGGCGTCCTTGGTGTCTTGGTGGTTCAAAAAAATCTTTAGACCGTGAGGACGACGACGATGAAATCTCAATACGGCGAAGTTTCCGCCAAGCTCGATGGTCATGTCGCCCTGCTCGAGATCGACCGACAGCCGCATAATTTCGTCAGCGTCGAGCTGATGCGGAATCTGGCCGACGCCTTGGAAGAGATCGACGCGTCGAACACGATCCGTGCGGTCGTGCTGGCCGCGGCGGGGAAAAGCTTCAGCGCCGGCGCCGATCTCGCCTCGCCAACCGGCGTGGGCGGACAGGGGATGGAGGGGATCGACCCGCTCTACGCCCAAGCCGTGCGGCTCTTTTCGGTGAAGACGCCGATCGTGGCGGCGGTGCAGGGCGCGGCCGTCGGCGCGGGTCTCGGCCTCTCGCTGGTTGCCGACTTCCGGATCGCCGCGCCGGAGGCCCGCTTCGCCGCCAATTTCGTCAAGCTGGGTTTCCACCCCGGCTTTGGCATCACCCACACCCTGCCCCGGCTCATCGGCCAGCAGCGTGCGGCGCTGATGTGCCTGACCGGCCGGCGGATCAAGGCGGAGGAGGGCTTGGCTTGGGGTCTCGTGGACCAGGTGGTCGCGATGGCCGAACTGCGCGACGCCGCCATCGCCCTCGCGCGGGAAATCGCCGAGGCCGCGCCCCTGGCCGTGCGCCGCACCCGCGCCACCCTTCGCGCGGGCCTCGCCGAAGCGGTCAAGGCGACCACCGCCCATGAACGCGACGAGCAGACCATTCTGCGCGCCACCGCCGATTTCGCCGAGGGCGTGAAATCGGTGAATGAACGCCGGCCCGGCGTCTTCGTCGGCGCATGAGCATGCTCAGCCGCCGCTCCGCCCTCGCCCTGACCGCCGCGGCCTTCGCCGCGCCGCGCGCCTATGGCGAGGCGCCCGCCATGCTGATCACGGGCGGCGCGATCTATGCCGGAGGCGGGGATCCGCGGGCCGTCGAGGCGGTCGTGGTCCGGGGCGACCGCATCGCCTTTGTCGGCGCGCTCGCCGCTGCGCGAGCGTTCGCGCCCGGTGCGAAAGTGGTAGACCTGGGCGGCGCGACCGCCTTTCCAGGGTTCGTCGATTGCCACGCCCATCTTACCGAGATCGGCCTGCGCGAAATGCGGCTCGACCTGACTGGGACGGCATCGGTCGCCGAGCTTCAGGCACGGCTGAAGGCTTGGGCGGCGGACCATCCAAGCGGCGCCATCGTCGGCGGCGGATGGATCGAAACCCATTGGCCGGAGCATCGCTTCCCGACCCGTGCGGATATCGATCCGATCGTCTCCGATCGCCCGGTTTATCTGCAGCGGGCGGACGGGCACGCCCTGGTCGCCAACGGCAGGGCGCTGGCGCTCAGCGGGATCACCGGGTCCACCGTCGTACCCGCCGGCGGCCAGATCCTTTTGGACGTCAAGGGCGAGCCCACCGGCCTGCTGGTCGATAACGCCATGGCGCTGGTCAACGCCCACCGGCCCCCGCCCACGACCGCCGAGCGCCGCGAAGCGATGATCCGCGCGGGCAAGCTATACGCTTCGCGCGGCTGGACCGGCGTTCATTCGATGAGTGTCGCTCAGGGCGATCTCGACATCGTTCGAGGGCTGGCCGCCGCGAGCGATTTCGCCCTGCGCCTGGACAACTACATGGACGTGGGTGAAACGGCGGAGGTCTTCCGCACCGGACCCAGCGTCGACGCCACCGGGCGTATCCGCCTGCGCGGAATCAAGCTCTACGCCGACGGCGCCTTGGGCTCCCGGGGCGCGGCTCTGTTGGCGCCCTATTCCGACAGGCCGGGCTGGACCGGCTCCATCGTCACGCCGAAAGACGCGATGATCGGCTATATGCGACAGGCGAAAGCCGCCGAATGCCAGGTCGCGGTCCACGCCATCGGCGACCTGGGCAATCGCAACGCGCTGGACGCGATGACCGAGGTGCTCGGCCGCAGCCGTACCGATCGCCGCTGGCGGATCGAGCACGCCCAGATCATCAGTCCGTCGGACATGCCGCGCTTCGCCGCCATGGGGGTCACCGCCTCGATGCAGCCCTCACACGCTATCGGCGATCTTTATTTCGCCCCCGCGCGGCTGGGCGAGGACCGGCTGAAAGGGGCCTACGCCTGGAAAACGCTTCTGCGCGGCGGCGCCCTGGTTTGCGGCGGCTCCGACGCGCCGGTGGAAAAGGGCGATCCCCGCATCGAATATTACGCTGCCGCCTATCGCCACGCGCTCGACGGTTTCGCCGGTCCGGACTGGGGACTGGACGAAGCGCTCAGTCGAGCCGATGCGTTGCGGCTCTTCACCTCATCGGCCGCACGCGCCGTCGGTCGCGACGCTGAGCTGGGGACCCTCGCGGTGGGAAAGAAGGCGGACCTAACGGTGTTCTCGAAGGATTTCACCAAGATCCAGCCCGCGGAGATGCTCGGCGCGAAGGCCGTGCTGACGATGGTGGATGGCAAGGTGATCTACGAGGGCTAGGCCGCCCAGAGGACCCTGGCGGCGACCCTGCCCTGACGAAGGATGGCCGCGATCGGCAGTTTCGACGCCGGGTCGGCCAGCACGCCGTCCACCACCCTGCGCTTCTCGTCCCCGGTGATGAAGACGACGATCAGCGCCGCCTCCAGCATGGCGCGCGCGGTCAGGCTGATCCGGGGCTTGAAGGGCTTCTCGCTGGACATCGCCACGCCCACGACGAGGCGTTCGCCGTTCGGGTCGAGCCGGGCGGCAAGGTCGGGGTCATTCGGGAAGAGGGAGCAGAAATGGCCATCGGCGCCCATGCCCAGCAGCGCGGCGCGGGCGGGAAGAACCGCGCGTACCTTGGCCTCCGCCGCCGAGGCGTCCTCGTCCGCCGTCGCGCCCGCGCCCTTCAGGGGGACGAACGTCGCCTGCGCCGCCTGGCCCACGAGCAGGCGGCCGCGGAGCAGAGGCTCGTTGCTGTCCGGCGAAGTAGGATCAACGAACCGATCGTCCGTCGGGACGATCCGGCACGAGAGCCAATCGAGGTCCATCTTCGAGAGGCGGTCATAGACCGGCCCTGGAGTCGTGCCCCCCGTGGCGAGAAAGGTCTTGTCGCCCGGCGCGGCCAAAGCCTCGGCGATAGCGTCGGCGGCGGCGTCGGCGTGGGCCTCGCGGGTCTCGAAGATTTCGAGCTTGATCATAAGAGGCCTATTCGTCCAACCACTCCCGGCCTGAACGCTGGAGCAGGGCGAAAGCGCCGTGCGGGCCCCAGCTTCCGGCGGCGTAGGGCCGCGGCGCCGCGCCGATTTCGGCCCAGGCGCCTTCCACCGAATCGACCCAGTCCCACGCCAATTCGACCTCGTCGCGCCGGACGAAAAGGCCCTGATCGCCCTTCAGCACGTCGAGAAACAGCCGCTCATAGGCGATCCGCCGCCTGCCGCCGTCGTCGAGCGACAGGCTGAGCGGCATGGCTTTGAGGCGCATTCCGACGAGACCGGGACGCCGATTCATCAGCAGTAGGGTGATATCCTCGTCCGGCTGCAGATCGATGACCAGGCGGTTGGCCATGAGGTCGTCCTTGGCCACCGCGCCGAACATCGAGTGCGGCAGGGGCTTGAACTGAATGGCGATCTGCGTCCGGCGTTCCGGCAGACGTTTTCCGGTGCGCAGGAAAAAGGGAACGCCCGCCCAGCGCCAGTTGTCGATGTCGGCGCGCAGGGCGACGAAGGTCTCGGTCGCGCTCTCGCCGCCTTTTTCATCCGTGTACGAAGGAACAGACTTTCCGCCGACCACGCCGGCCTTGTATTGGCCCCGCGCGCTGAGGGACTGCGCGTCACGGGCGGTCATCCGGCGAAGCGACTTGAGAACCTTCACCTTCTCGTCGCGCACGGAGTCGGGATCGGAATCCGCCGGCGGCTCCATGGCCACGAGGCAGAGGAGTTGAAGCATATGGTTCTGCACCATGTCGCGCAGGGCGCCGTATTCGTCGTAGTAACCCCAGCGATCGCCGACGCCCTCGGTTTCGGAAATGGTGATCTGGACGTGGTCGATCGCCAGATTGTTCCACAGCGGTTCGAACAGGGTGTTGGCGAAGCGCAGGGCGACGAGGTTCTGCACCGTCTCCTTGCCCAAATAGTGATCGATGCGGAAGATCTGGTTCTCGGCAAAGGCCTGGGCGACTTCCTCGTTGATCGCGCGGGAGCTGACGAGGTCGTGGCCTAGCGGTTTTTCAAGCACGATCCGGTTGTCGCCGTGCGACAGACCGGCGGCCCCCAACCCGGCGCAGGTCGCGCCGTACACGGACGGCGATAGCGCGAGAAAGAAGATCGTGGCCGCGTCTTCGCCGAGCTTGGCCGCGATTTCGCTCAGGCCCGCCTTGTTCTTCACGTCGGCGGCGCAATAATCGAGGCGGCGAGAGAACCGCTTCCAGGTGGCTTCGTCCAACCCCTCGGGCCGCGCCTTCAATCCACTGTGGACATGCCGGACATAACTGGCGTGATCCATTTGAGTGCGGGCCGAGCCGATAATTTTCAAGTCTTCCGGCAGGAGGCCGTCGAGGTCGAGGAAATAGAGCGAGGGCAGCAGCATCCGCGCGGCGAGATCGCCGGTCGCGCCAAAGATGACGATATGGTCGATGGCCTTGGGTGTCACCGGCATGGGGGGCTCCAATGCAATCGGTTGCGTTGACGGGACGGGGTTTAGTCGTCCAGGGCGGAGTAGACCAGCGTTCGAAGCTCTCTGCGGATCGGATAGCTGCTGGACGGTATGAGCTGGGTCATGAAGATCACGATCAGATCCTCGACGGGGTCGATCCAGAACGCCGTGCTGGCCGCGCCGCCCCAGTAGTATTCGCCGACGCTGCCGGGCAACAGCACCCTGGCCGGATCGAGATTGACCGCGAAGCCGAGACCAAATCCGATGCCGGCGTTGGTCGCCTCGCTGAACAGCGAGCGGGAAAGCACGGTCAGGTCCGCGCCTCCCGGCAGGTGGTTTCGCGTCATGAGGTCGATGGTCTTACGGCCTAGGAAGCGATGACTGTTCGCCGCGCCGCCGGCGAGCAGCATGCGGCAGAACTTCAGATAATCGCTCGCCGTGGAGACGAGGCCGCCGCCGCCGGAATAAAAGGTCGGCGGCGCGAGGTAGGGGCTCTTCGCCGGATCGTCCTGCAAGGTCAGGCCGCCGCCCGCCGCGCGGGTGTAGCAGGCGGCGAGGCGATCGGCCTTCGCCGCTTCGACATGAAAGCCCGTGTCGACCATGCCGAGCGGCTCGAATATCCGCCTCCGCAGGAAATCCTGAAACGGCATGCCCGAGATCACCTCGATCAGATAACCGAGCACATCGGTGGAGACCGAATAGTTCCACGCCTCGCCGGGCGAAAATTCGAGGGGCAGGCGGCCAAGCTTTTCGACCATCTCGGCCACCGTCCCGCGCGTTTCGATCTCGCCCAGACCCGCCTTGCGATAGGCGGCGTCGATATTGGTCCGGTTCTGGAAGCCGTAGGTCAGGCCGGAGGTGTGGCGCAGAAGATCGACGACCTGCATCGGCCTGCCCGGACGCCGACTCTGGTGCTGTGGAGGGATGCCCGCGATGAAGACACCGAGATCTTTCCAGGCTGGGATGTAGCTCTCGATGAGGTCGTCGAGGGCGATCGCCCCCTCCTCCACCAGCATCATGAAGGCGACGCTCGTGATCGGCTTGGTCATCGAATAGATACGGAAGATCGTGTTGGTCGAAAGCGGCGTTTCCCGCTCGACATCGGCCTTTCCCAGAGTGGTGAAATGAGCGATCTCGCCGTGGCGCGCGACCAGGGTCAGCGCGCCTGGCAACGCGCCCGGTTCGATGTAGCGCTCCGTGAGGAAGCGGTCGATCCGGTTCAGACGGTCGCTCGACAACCCCGCGGCGGCGGATGGCGACATGCGCGGGACGCTCATCTCAAGCCGCGCGCGGGGGCGCCATCGCCGGGGTGGCCAGGCCGCCGTCGGCGGCGTGACCCTTGGCCTCGTCGCGCAGCATCCGCGACCGGCGCCAGCCGCCGAACCTGTAGTAGAGGCTGGTAAGGGTCGCCGAGGTGATGGTGCCGAGCGGGAAGCTCCACCAGATCGCGTCAGCGCCATATTTCGGCGTGAGCAGAGCCGCGAAGGGAATCCGCACGCCGAGCATTGAGACCGTCAGAATAATCAGCGGCCACCACACCGCGCCCGTCGAGCGCACCACGCCGGACAGTGAGAAGCTGATGGAGAACAGGACCAGACCCCACAGCACGATTTTGTTGATGTGCCGCGCCAGCGGGATCGCCGGCGAATGGCTGGGGAGGAGGATACCCAGCACCTGATCGTTGAAGACATAGAGAAGAAGCGCGATCCCGCCGGTGATGACGAGGCCTGAAATCACCCCCGAACGCGCCACCGCGCCGACGCGGTCCCAGCGGCCGGCGCCGACATTCTGCGCCGCCATGGCGGACACCGAAGCGCCGACCGCCATGGTCGGCATCTGCAGGTAACTCCAGATGATCGCGGCGATGGAATAGGCCGCGCTCATCAAGGCGCCGTAGCGGTTGACGAAGCTGATCATGACCACGGCGGCGCCGCTCATCACCAGCATCTGAAGTCCCATGGGGAGGCCGCGCGTGACCAAGGCGCCCATGATCTCCATGTCCGGCTTGAGAAGCCGCAGGTCCTCGCGCCGCAGCAGTACGATGCTGCCTCTGCGATAGAGATAGACCAACATGCAGATCAGGCTGACACCCTGGCCGGTCAGGGTCGAAAACGCCGAGCCGGCGATGCCCAGCTTTGGAAACGGTCCGATCCCCATGATGAGCAGCGGGTTGAGCGCGATGTCGATCACGATCGCCAGAGCGAGGAACCAGAACGGCGTGGTGGAATCCCCGGCGCCACGCTGGGCCATCTGCATGAACATGAAGAAGTACATGAAGGGCGTCGAGGCGAAGACGATGCGCAGATAGACGATCGCGTCGGCGCGCGCTTCCGGCGGGGTGCCCATGAGATCGAGGATATGCGGCGAGAACAAACCGCCCAGAACCGCCACGACGAGGGCGAGACCGATGAAGAAGGTCGTCGCCGTCCCCATCACCCGCTTGACCAGCGCCATGTCCCGTCCGCCGACCGCCTGGGCCACCAGGATATTGGCGGCCATGCCGACGCCGAAGATCGTCCCGATCATCAGCATCATCACGATGTTCGCGTTGCCGAGCGCGGTGATCGAATTCTCGCCCAGGATGTGGCTGACCCAGATCTGATTGACCGTGCCGTTCAGCGACTGGAGGGCGTTGCCGCCGAGCAGCGGCAGCGAAAACAGCAGGAGGGTCCGGGTGATCGGGCCGCTCGTGAGGTCCCGCCGACCGCCGCGCGCGCTGGGCGGCGCCCGCTTCGCCGGTTCGTCGGCCTGATCCTTCATGGAGGCCAACCTAATGACAGGCGCTCGCAATTCACAGTCGCACCGCGCGGAAAATCGCGGCGCCACTGGCGCCGCGCGGGTTCGTACCCATCTTGCCCATAGCAGGTGTGTGTTTGTGTGTAGGGAGAGTGGACGTGGTCGATGACTCTGAGCTGCTCGCGATCCGACGGAGCGTCGATCGCTTGGGACGTCTGTCCGACGGGATCATTCAAATCGGGCCCTGGGGCATCGGTCTCGACGGTGTTTTGAGCTGGATCCCAGGAATTGGTGAAATCTACAGCGCCGGCGCGGCGATCTTCCTTCTGACGCAGGGCGCGCGCGCGCGTGTCCCCATCGGGACTTTAATCGTCGCCGGCGCGCTGATGACCAGCCGCACGGTGATCACCGCTATCCCCTTGGCGGGGCCCTTGGTCGCCGACGCCCTGACGATGCACCGGTGGTCGGCGAAGCTTATCGTGGCGGCTATCGACCGCAAGCTCGCCGAGAGAAGCTGGTCGCGAACCGTGAACACGCCCATGCTCGTCCCCGCATAGGGCGGTTCAACGGCTGAGGCCGCGGATCAAATTCTCGTTGAAGCGCTGGAACGCCGGGTTGGCGAAGCCGCTCTTGCCAAGCCCCCAGGCCCAGCGGACGGCGCCGGCGTTGAATACTTTCGCTCCGGCGGCGGACTTGTAATACGTCGCCTCGGCGAGACCGGCCTCGCCGTCCGCGCCGCGCGCTTGACCGTGGAAGAGAACCTGGACCGACGTTGGATCGATCCTGGCGCTCGCTCCTGGCGCCAGCAGGCGGCGGCCGTCTCCGTCCGGATCACGGTTGTCCCATTCATAGCCGACGACGTCGGCGGCGGCGTCTCCGACCTTCCAGCCGGTGCCGGTGAAGAACGGCAGATCGGTGCGCGCGACACGGTAAGTCGGGCGCTGATCGCTCGTGGGCTCGAACCAGTTCTGATAGGCGCCGCCTAGAAGCTGGCTTTCGGAGCGCCGCCCGGCCTCCCGGAAATTCTCCGTCACGAGCAGATGAGCGTCGGCGGCCCGCTCCACGATCGGATCGAAGGCGGTCTTGTAGCATACCAGCTGCCTGCCCTCTTCCCGACCTGCCGGCGGACGGTTGAGATCGCCGTAGCGCACCTGGCAGTAGGCGGTGTTGGCGCCCAGGAAGGCGGTGTTGCGGCCGAGTTGGAAGATGCGCCGCTCGAAGGCGCCGAACTCGATGTCACTCCAATATTCGTCATGGGCGCCGGTGACGACCAGTTGGTAGCCGTCGATCATCGCCGGATCGCGATGAACATCGAAGTTGGAGGCGTAGTCGACGCCGCCAAGCCCCGCCAGACCTTCGAGCCATTGAACGAGGAACACGTCGTATTCGAAGAAGTCCGGCGGCGTCGGGCGGTCGAAGGAGACCATGAGGCCCCGCGCCTCGTCGTCGCCGTTGGGGTAGAGGCTATGTCCGCCCCACGGATTGTAGGCCTGATAGGTGTTGACGCCCAGGCGACACAACACCCTCCCCGATCGGCGCGGGTTGTTCACAATCCAGAAGAACGCCTTCACATCGCGCGTCGCCGTGGTTTGTTCGACGATGTCGGCATAGTAGCAGCCGGGAGCCCAGTCCTTGGTTTCGCTCAGGGTCCAGGTCGGCGGCCAACCGGGGCCGATCGCGGCGGCGGAGGCGGTCGCGCCACGATAGCCTACCGCCGCGAAGGGGCTTTGCCAGACGGGGGTGGGTCCGTCGGCTCCGATGCGGAACACCTCGAGCCTGACCATGCGGATCGGCTGGCCGGGACCCCCGGCGGCCATGACGTTGAAAACCTCACCTGGGTTCAGCCCGTGTCGATCGGCATAGGCCCAGACGCGCTGGCCCTTGAAGAATTCCGTCCAGATTTTCTCGGGCGCGACGGCGGTCGGGGCGACCGCGGCGCCTTCGCGCGCTACCGCCAGCGCCGGAATGGGGGCGGCCGCCAAGCCTCCCCCGACAAGCTTGAGCAGGATTCGTCGAGG
Source organism: Caulobacterales bacterium (assembly GCA_038231315.1). Classification (GTDB taxonomy): domain Bacteria; phylum Pseudomonadota; class Alphaproteobacteria; order Caulobacterales; family Caulobacteraceae; genus Acaudatibacter. The sequence goes on along the minus strand of JBBRLN010000001.1, from coordinate 218,282 downwards.
TATTGACCCGCGATCGCTCAACGTCGGCGTCGAGAGAAGAGGAAGGATGGGCCGCTGGTGATCCCGATGTAGAACCCGACGTCGTAGGGCACGCTGGACGCGGTCTGATAGAAACGCCAGGCCCACGGAACGACCCCTGGGAGGAAATAGCGCGCCACCTCGACCAGCAACGTCAGGGGCGCGATGACGCCGTGCCAGAAACCCAGGACCACTTGCGACACCAAGCCGCTCGCCACGGCGTGATCGGCGTCCGAGGTGCCCGCGGCGCAGCCGGCAAGAAGGAGGAGGCCGCCAAGCAAGACCGCCAATCGGACCGGTTTCATCTCTGACCTCCTAGCCATGGCGCGGATCATAGCACGCCGCCGCGGCGTCTTGGACCAACCCGCAAGGACCGTGTTTGCTCCATCAAGCCCATGCTGCTAACCGCCCCGCTCGAAAGGGCGGGGCGGCGATGGCGAGCGTGGCGAACATGACCGACCGCTGGCGCCTGGACCGCGAGGCCCTCGCCTTCGCCGCGTCTGGCGTTCTGGCGGTCGTCGTCTGCATTTTCGGCGGTTCCAGCTGGAACGCGCGCGTAACGTTGACGGTCTGCGAACTCGCTTCGCTGCCAGTCGCCGCCTTGGCCGCGCGGGTCCTGGTTCAGGACGGGAAGTGGCGAGGGGCGCTCTGGCCTCTGGCGGTGTTCGCCGCGATGTTCGCCATCCTCTTGGCCGAGTCGGTTCCCTTGCCGCCGCAGGTCTGGTTGCGAGCGCCAGGCCAGGAGCCGCGGTTCACCGCCTATGTGCTTTCGGGCCTCGACCTCGCGGCCGCGCCGCTGAGCCTCGATCCCGCGAAAACCCTTGCGGCGGTCCCGGCGCTCTTCCCGCCCCTGGCCATGTTCCTTGCCGCCCTCGCTCTGACGCCGGCGCGTCGAAGCTGGATCGCCGCGCTCTTTCTCGCCATGACCATCCTCGGCCTGTTGCTTGGTCTGCTCCAGATGACGCAGGCCGATGGCGGCTGGGCCTATCTCTACGGCGAGACCAACCCCGGTTCATTGGTCGGGTGGTTCGCCAATCGCAACCATGAAGCGGCGCTGTTGCTTTGCCTGATTCCGCTCGCCTTCGCCGCTCTGAGCGCGCGCGGCGCCGGCCGCTGGGTGGCCGGCGCTTTCCTCCTCGTGGTCCTGGTCGCCCTGGGCGCAAACCGCTCGAGAGCGGGGATAATTCTCGCCGGACCCGTGCTGATGTTAAGCCTCGCGGTGCTGATGCGGGACCGAAGCGCTGGGCGGCCGCGGTGGATGCTTCCCGCCGCCGCCGCGGTGGCGTCGACGTCCGTGGCGGCCGTCGCGATCTTCTCGCTCACACCGATCCTCAGCCGCTTCGGCGCGGCCTCCCTGCCGGAATTCCGCTACAAGGCGTGGCCGCTGATCTGGGCCGAGGCGGCGCATCATTTGCCGTTCGGCTCCGGCGTCGGGACATTCGACAGGGTTTTCCGGGCGATCGAGCCTCTCCAATTCGTCGTGCCGGCTTTTTTCAATCACGCGCACAACGATTTCCTTGAGATCTGGCTCGAGACCGGCTGGTTCGGCGCGGCGGTGCTGTTGGGGGCCCTGGCCTGGATCGCCTGGGCGTCGGTGATCGCCTGGCGGAAGCGTGGGTCGAACCTCGCGCGCGCCTGCGGCGTCGCCGTCCTCGCCCTGCTCGCGATGTCCTGGGTCGACTATCCGCTGCGGACGGAGACCTTGGCGACGTTGATGGCCTTCCTCCTGGCGGCCATGGTCCCGCCCCGGGCGAACGGCCGAGCCGGGGCGTGAGCGAGGATCCGGAGATTTCCTGTGTCGTCCCGACCTTCGAAAGCCTCGAGCTCGTCGCCGCCTGTTTGACATCGATCCGTTCGCAGCGGGGCGTTCGGATAGATCTTGTCGTCAGCGATGATTCCCGCGACGGCCGCGTCCGCGAATTCGTCTCCGCGTCCGCCATGGGCGGCGAAAGCGTTCGCTTTGTCGAGGGGCCACGAAGCGGCAATCCGGTGGACAATTGGAACCACGGCCTTGGCGAGGCCCGCGGAGCCATTCGGGTGCTGGTCCACCAGGACGAGATCCTGGCGGACCCGAGCTATCTGCGCCGCGCCGTCGACGCCTTTGAGCGCCCGAGCAGGACTGCCGTGATCGGCAGGACCGTGGTGAGCGGGGGATCCAAGTCGTCGCGGCATGCGCTCGCGGCGGCGATCGGCAGGGCGCTTCCGGGTCGCCCCTGGTTCCTGCCGATGCTCAATTGGATCGGCCCGACAGCGGCCTTTGTTTTTCGAGGCGACCATCGGTTCGATCCCCGCTTGGTCCAACTGGCCGATGTCGAGTTCTATAGCCGCGTGCTCAAGACCGGCGACCATGTCGTTCTGCGCGGCGCGAGCGTCGCGTCGAGAGGCTACCACGGCGATCAGATCACCGCGCGGATCGATCCCGTGGTCCTGGCCCTGGACGAACTCGACGCCTTGGCCGCGCGTCGCCCCCCCGCGCTTGGCCCGGTCGCCCATGCCGCCGCGCGCCTGGCCACAAAGGCGCGCCGATGGCTCCGCTGACAGCGCCGACGGCCCCTGGCCGCCTGGCCTTCACCTGCGTCGTCCCGGTCCACGCCGGCGACGATCCGGCTCACTTCAGGGCCGCGATGGACAGCATCGCCGCCTCCAGTCTGCGCCCAGCCCAGGTCCTGATCGCCCAGGATGGCGACCTCCCTGCCCCGCTCGCGGCCCTGGTCGAAGATTGCCGGGCGCGCGGTGCGCGAGTCACGCGCAGTCCAGGACCCAAGGGCCTGCAGCACAATCTCAATCACGCGATGTCGCAGATCACCACGCCGTGGATCGCGCGGGCCGACGCCGACGACATCAACCGCCGCGATCGGTTCGCGCAACAAACGCGATTCCTTGAGGAAAACCCCACGATCGCCGTGCTAGGTGGCGGCATCGTCGAATTTTGGCCCGATGGGCGCAGCCGCGCGAAGATGATGCCGCTCACCCATGAAGCCATTGTGCGGTGGGCGAGGTGGCGCAATCCGATCAATCACATGACCGCGTTCGTCCGCGCCGACGCCTTCGCCGCCTGCGGCGGCTACCCCGACCTTACGATCAAGGAAGACTACGGCCTCTGGCTGGGCATGATCCAACGGGGTTACCTGCTCGCCAATCTCGCCACGCCGCTCGTGGAGGCGCGCCTCGGCGCGGACTTCTATCGCCGCCGTTCGGGCGCTCGGAACCTGTCTTCCGAGCTTGGTCTGTTTCGGATCAAGCGGCGTATCCGGCGGATCGGCTGGTGGCGCGCCTGGCTCGCCATGATCGCCCGCGCCGCCATCCTGACCGCCGCCGGCCCGTCGCGGCTGGTCTATGAGCGTATCCTTCGGCGATGAGGACGGTGAAGATGCAGGGCGGCCTCGGCAACCAGCTTTTCTGCCTGGGGTTCGCCGACACCATAGCGCGCCTGACCGGCGAGCCGGCGGCGATCGATATCGCCTCGTTCGGCGCCGACCGCTATGGCCACGATTTCGAGCTTAAGCCTCTGGCCGATCGGCTCGGACTGTCCCTCACCCGCCGCAGATTGCTGTCTTCCCGCGCGGTCACGGCGGCGATGCGGGCGCTGCCGGGAGCGCGCTATGTCAGCGAGCCCGCCTCGCCGCCGGACGCGCGAGGCCTGGCGGCGCTGGCGGCGCGCGGATCGTATTTCAACGGCTATTGGCAGCACGAGGCCTATCTCGCGCACGGCGACTTTCGAACCCACGCGCGACGGTTCCTTCTGGACCAGGCCGGACGGGGACCCGAACGCGCCGTGGTGATCCATTGCCGAACCTACAAGGAAGAGGTTCGAGCCGACCGCCGCGCCGTCCCGGGCGCGGACTGGTTCGAACGGTGTTTCGCGCATCTGGCGGCCATCGGCGCCGAGACCAGAGACATCGCCCTCATCTCCGACGATCCGGATCTCGCCATCGAACGGCTCGGCGACACCGGCGCGGGTATCGAGGCGGTCCGCGGCGGGACCGCCTGGAGCGATATGGCGCTGATGCTCCGGGCGCGCACCCTGATCCTCACCAATTCCACCTTCTCGTGGTGGGGCGGGTACGGCTCGGATGCGGGAACCATCCTCTATCCGGCAAAGGGCGATCTATTCCACTATGCGCCAGCGGCCGCGCGATTCACCGTGGTCGCGTGATCGCGCTCAGAAATTGAGCGCGCGGACCTCCTTGACGTGGGGCAGGGCGCGGATCTTGGCGATCAGCGGTTCGCTGGGCGATTGATCGATCCCGACCAAAGCGATGGCGTCGTCTCCCGCGGCGACACGGCCCAGATTGAAAGTGGCGATGTTCACGCCTGCCTCGCCGAGCAACGCCCCCAACGCGCCGATGAAGCCCGGTTTGTCGAGGTTGTTCACATAGAGCATCGCCGGTGCGAAGACGGCGTCGAGCTCCATGCCCTTGACCTCCACGATGCGGGGGCTTCCGGCCACCACCGTGCCGGCGAAGGCGCGGCGGCCCATTTCGGTCTGGACCGTGACCCTCATGAGATTGTCGTAGACCGGCGAAACCTCCTGCCGGGATTCGGAGACCGTGACCCCCCGCTCTTTCGCCACGGCGGGCGCGGAAACCATGTTGATCTCCGCCAGCATCGGCCGCATCACCCCGGCGAGGGCCGCGGCGGTCAGCGGCTTGACGTTCAGGCCCGCGACCTCGCCTTCGAAGGCGATATCGATCCCGCGGATGCCGACGTCCACCATCTGCCCCGCGAAGGCGCCGAGCTTCTCGGCCAGGGCGATGTAGGGTTTCAGCTTCGGCGCTTCGTCGGCGGTGACCGAGGGGCTGTTGAGGGCGTTGGCGACCGCGCCGGTGAGCAGGTAGTCGCTCATCTGTTCGGCGACTTGAAGCGCGACGTTCTCCTGCGCCTCGCCGGTCGAGGCGCCCAGATGTGGCGTGGCGATGAAGTTCGGCGCGCCGAAGAGCACATTGGCCTTGGCCGGCTCCTCGACAAAGACGTCGAAGGCCGCGCCCCCGATGTGGCCGTTTTCCAGCCCGGCGCGCAGGGCTTCTTCGTCGACCAGGCCGCCACGCGCGCAATTGACGATCAGCACACCCTTCTTGGTCGCCGCCAGCGCCTGGGCGGAGAGGATGTTGCGCGTTTTGTCGGTCAGCGGCGTGTGCAGAGTGATGATGTCCGCCCGCGCGAGCAGGTCGGGAAGGTCCACCTTCTCCACCCCGATCTCGACCGCGCGTTCGGCCGACAGAAAGGGGTCATAGGCGATAACCTTCATCTTCAGCCCGTTCGCGCGGTCGGCGACGATTGAGCCGATGTTGCCAGCGCCGATCAACCCCAGGGACTTGGCGTAGAGCTCCACGCCCATGAAGCGGTTCTTCTCCCACTTTCCCGCCTGGGTGGACTGGTCGGCGGCGGGGAGCTGACGCGCCAAGGCGAACATCAGGGCGATCGCATGTTCGGCCGTGGTGATCGAATTGCCGAACGGGGTGTTCATCACCACGATGCCCGCGGCGGTGGCGGCGGGGATGTCGACGTTGTCGACCCCGATCCCGGCGCGTCCGATCACCTTGAGGTTTCTGGCGGCCGCGATGACCTCCTTGGTCGCCTTGGTCGCGGAGCGGACCGCCAAGCCGTCGTAGTCACCGATGACGGCGAGCAATTCGTCCTTCGAAAGTCCGACCTTGACGTCGGCGTCAACGCCGCGCTGGCGGAAGATATCCACGGCGGCGGGAGAGAGTTGGTCGGCGATAAGGACGCGGGGCATGGGAGGATCCTTGGTTTTCCCTTCTCCCCTTGCGGAAGAAGGTGGCCCGCGCAGCGGGCCGGATGAGGGGTCGCGCGATCTTTCGGTTTCGGTCGGACGAAATCGAAGCTGACGGGTGGGCGCGACCCTCATCCGTCGGCTTCGCCGCCACCTTCTCCCGCAAGGGGAGAAGGCTAGGAGGCGATCATCTCCGCCGAGACCGTCGAGAAGGCCCAGTCCAGCCAGGGCGTCAGCGCCTGCAGGTCGTCGGCTTCCACCGTCGCCCCGCACCAGATGCGCAGGCCCGGCGGCGCGTCGCGGTAGCCGCCGATGTCGAGGGCGACACCCTCCTTCTCCAGCAGGGACGCCAGTTTCTTGGCGAAATCCGCCTGACCATCCAGGGGCAGGGCCGAGATCGCCTTGTCCACGACCTTGAGACAGACCGAGGTGTTGGAGCGCGACGCCTTGTCCTCGGCGAGGAAGGCCACCCAGGGCGTCTTGGCGACCCAGGCCTCGAGCACGCCCAGGTTCTGATCGGCCCGACGCTTAAGCTCGGCCAATCCGCCGATCGAGGCTGCCCATCTCAGAGCGTCGAGGTAGTCCTCCACACAGAGCATCGAGGGCGTATTGATCGTCGCGCCCTCAAAAATGTCGGCGACGATTTTGCCGCCCTTGGTCATGCGGAAGAGCTTGGGCATCGGCCAGGGCGGCGAATAGCTTTCAAGCCGCGCCACCGCGCGGGGCGACAGGATCAAAACCCCGTGCGCCGCCTCGCCGCCCAACGCCTTTTGCCAGGAGAAGGTGACGACATCGAGCTTCGGCCAGTCGAGGTCCTGGGCGAAACAGGCGCTGGTGGCGTCGCAAATGCTAAGGCCCGCGCGGTTCGCGTCGATGAAATCCGCATTCGGCACGCGCACGCCCGAGGTGGTGCCGTTCCAAGTGAAGACGAGATCAGCCTCGCCATCGACCTTCGCGAGATCGGGCAGCGCGCCATACGCGGCGTCAAGCACCTCGGCGTCCAGCTTCAGTTGCTTAGTGACGTCCGTCACCCAGTCCTTGCCGAAGGACTCGAAGGCCAGCAGCTGCACCCGTCTCTCGCCCAGCAGCGACCACAGCGCCATCTCCAGCGCGCCGGTGTCCGACCCTGGAACGATGCCGATCAAATAGTCGGCGGGAACCTCGAGCACCGCGCGGGTCTGATCGATCGCCAGCTTCAGGCGCGTCTTACCGGCTTTGGAACGATGCGAGCGCCCGAGAACGGCGGATCCAAGATTGTCGGAACTCCAGCCCGGTCGCTTGGCGCAGGGGCCGGAAGAGAATTCGGGACGCGCGGGGCGCATGCCCGGTTTAGCGGGTGTCATCATCGTCATTTATCCCATCCTTACAGATGGACTGCGCCCCGTTGGGAGGGCGTGGCCCGCAGCGCTTGGACCTCTTTTCCGGGGCGGGCGCAAGCGGAATTCGGCGGCGCTCACATCGGCTCGACGCTCCGGCCTAAGCCTGCGGGCGCATCATCCGACTGCGACGCGCCACCGCGATCGACGCCACCAGGACGGCGGTCAGCCCCGCCAGTACGCCGAGTTCGATCATGTTGTGCGAGAAGTTTTCCACCACACCCTGGGTCGTCATGCCGACGTTGGAGGTCTCCAGGGTCACCAACAGAATGCGCCGCACAGTGGCGATCAGGCCCACCACAAGGAAGGGTTCGGCCTGAAGCTCGCGCGCCTCGATCGACTGGCGGACGGTGTGCAGGATTTCGACAAGCATGAGGACGAGCAGCAGGTGGTCGACTACCGTGACGATGAGAAAGGCGTCGAGGCCCTGATGGATCAGGCCCTGCACCAACCGCACCCCGGCGACGCCCAAGGCGAGCAGGGCAGCGACCACCAAGAAGCCAGCGATGGCGATGGATAGCCACCGCTCGGCGACGATGACGATCGCGGGCGCGCGCTGGGCGAGATCTTCGGCGTGCCGTTCGGCCGCCGGCACATGGTCATTCACCGCGCCGTCCCCATCTTATGCAACAGGCGGTAGCATAGGCCGCCGAAGAATTGACGCCTAGATATCCGCCGCGCCGCTCGAGCCCAGCAACCCAGCTCGAAAGATTCAGGAAACGCCGCCATGAAGTACAATCAGCTCGGCCGCACCGGCCTCTACGTCTCCGAGATCTGCCTGGGCGCGATGACCTTCGGCGAGCTCCCCGGGCGCTTCGCGGCCATCGCGGGCCTCGGCCAAGCCGAAACCGACGCGATCGTCGGTCGCTCCCTGGAAGCCGGGGTCAACTTCATCGACACCGCGGACGTCTATTCCAACGGCGACTCCGAGAAGATGGTCGGACAGGCCTTGAAGAACCTGGGCGTGCGCCGTCAGGACGTCGTCATCGCGACTAAGACCTTCGGCGAGATGAGCCCGGCGCCCAACGATCGCGGCGCCTCCCGCGGGCACATCATGGATAGCGTCCACGCCAGCCTGGAGAGGCTGCAGACCGATCATATTGATCTCTATCAAATCCACGGAAACGACACCGTCACCCCGGTGGAGGAGACCCTGCGCGCCCTCGACGACCTGGTGAGTCAGGGCCTCGTCCGCTACGTCGGCGTCAGCAACTGGGCGGCGTGGAAGATCGCCAAGGCGCTCGGCGTCAGCGCGGCCAGGGACTATGCGCGCTTCGAGACCCTCCAGGCCTATTACTCGATCGCCGGGCGAGACCTCGAGCGCGAGTTGATCCCGATGCTGAGCGAGGAAAAACTCGGCCTGATGGTCTGGTCGCCGCTGGCCGGCGGGCTGCTGTCGGGCAAGTACGGCCCGGGGGCGGCGGCGTCGAACAGCGGACGCCGCGCCAGCTTCGACTTTCCCCCGGTGAACAAGGACCGCGCCTGGGAGATCATCGCCGCAATGCGCGCGATCGGCGACACAAAAGGTGTTTCGGTCGCCCGCATCGCCCTCGCCTGGCTTCTGGCCAAGCCGGCGGTGATGAGCGTGATCATCGGCGCCAAGACCGTCGAACAGCTCGACGACAACCTCGCCGCCGCGGACGTGACGCTGAGCGACGACGAAATCAAAACCCTCGACGACGCCAGCGCGCTGACCCCCGAATATCCCGGCTGGATGTTCGCCATGCAGGGTTCCGGTCGCGTGCCGAAACCGTTCGTGAAGGGTTAGAGTAAAGTCGGATTGCCCTCGGAGGCGGCTTTGCGCCCCCTCCGTCACGGCGCGGGAAAGAGCGCCGCGCCACTTCCCCCGCGCTCTACGGAGCGGGGGAGGATTAAGCGATATCTACTCCGCCCCCGCCCACTTGCGGGGAGGCGGCGCCCGGCGCCCCTTGCATCGAGTGACGCAGGGGGCGCAAAGCCGCCACAGCTTAAGTTCGAGCGATGGGGTCGCATGCCTAAATCCGAATCGTCCGCATCGGCGTTGCACCATATCGTCGTCGCCGGCGGAGGCGCGGCGGGGCTTGAGCTGGTCACCAAGCTCGGCGACACGCTTGGCAAGCGGCGCCGGGCGCGGATCACCCTGGTGGATCACGCGCGCACCCATTTGTGGAAGCCGCTTCTCCACTCGGTGGCGGCCGGCAGCCTGCGCCGCTCCCAGCATGAGCTGAACTACCTCGCCCAGGCCCAGTGGCACCATTTCGACTATGCCTATGCCGAGGTGGTCGGCCTGGACCGGGCGGCGAAACAATTGAAACTCGGCGCCATGCTCGACGAGGAGGGTCGGCTGATCACGCCGGCGCGGTCCATGGCCTATGACACCCTCGTCATGGCCATCGGCAGCGTGACCAACGACTTCGGCACCCCGGGCGCGTCACGCTACGCGATCCCCCTCGAGACGCCCGAGCAGGCCTCCCGTTTCAACAAGCGTCTCGTCAACGCCTGCCTACGCGCCAACGCCCAGGAACAGCCCGTGGGGCCGGGCCAGCTGCACATCGCCGTCATCGGCGCGGGGGCCACCGGGACGGAGCTGGCGGCGGAACTGCACCGCACCGTCCGCGCGGTGGTGGCCTATGGCATGGACCGCATCGACCCTGCGCGCGACATCCATATCGTGCTCATCGAGGCGGCGGACCGCATCCTCCCGGCCCTGCCCGAGCGCATTTCCGAGGCCACCGCCAAGCTCCTGACCAACCTGGGTGTGGAGGTGCGCGTCCGCGCACGCGTCGCCGAGGTGCGCGAGGACGGCGTCGTGCTGGCCGATGGCGGCTTCATCCCCTCGGAGCTGGTGGTGTGGTCCGCCGGAGTGAAGGCGCCGGACGTCCTGCAGGGCATCGACGGCCTGGAGACCACGCGGACAAGCCAACTGGTGGTGGAACCCACGCTGCGGACGACGCGCGATCCGGACATTTTCGCCATCGGCGACTGCGCTTCCTGCCCGCGTCCCGACGGGTCGGGACCCGTTCCGCCACGCGCGCAGGCGGCGCACCAGATGAGCGACCACATGGTGACCCAGATCGGCAGTCGCCTCGCGGGCAAGCCGCTGGAACCCTACGTCTATCAAGACTTCGGCTCTTTGGTGTCGCTCGGCCAATACAGCACGGTGGGCAATCTGATGGGATTCGTCGTCGGGCGCGGACTGTTCATCGAGGGTCTATTCGCCCGCCTGGTCTATCGCTCGCTCTACAAGATGCACGAGGCGGCGCTGCACGGCGGCGGCGCCGTGCTCTGGCGCAGCCTCGCCGGGGCCTTCACGCGAGGGCCGGCGCCGACGGTGAAACTGCACTGAAAGGCCGGGGAGGCGACCTATCAGGCGGCGGGTTGTCGCCGACGTCGGCTCCCTGCTGACACCGCAGGAAATTCCGAGATTCGACGAACCTGTCCGTCGGAGGCGGATACGATCGCGACGCGCGACCACCCCATGACATTCCCCCCCTCTTCGCCTAAACCCCGCCGCGTATCCCCCGCGCCGGAGCCTTCATGACCGCCCTCTACGATGTCGCCGCGATCGGCAACGCCCTGCTCGATGTGATCGCGCCGGCGGACGAGGCCTTTCTCTCCAGCGAGGGGCTCACCAAGGGAGCGATGACGCTGATCGAGCAAGATCGCGCCGATGCGCTCTATGAGCGGATGGCTCACGGGATAAAGACCTCCGGGGGCTCGGCGGCCAATACCGTGGCGGGGGTCGCGAGTTTCGGCGGCCGGTCGATCTTCGTCGGGAAGGTGGCCGGCGATACTCTTGGCGAAGAGTATGCGCGGGAGATGCGCGGCATCGGCGCCGAATTTGCCTGCGCGCCCCTGGCCGATGGGCCGGCGACCGGGCGCTGCCTGATCAATGTGACCGCCGACGGCGAGCGGACGATGAGCACATTCCTCGGCGCGGCCCTGCACCTCACGCCGGCCGATGTCGACGTCGCGACGGTCGAAAGCGCGGCGGCGCTCTATCTCGAGGGCTATCTGTTCGATCCGGAAGAGGCGCGGCGCGCCTTCGCCAAGGCGGCGGCGCTGAGCCACGGCGCTGGGCGGACCATCGCCTTTTCGCTTTCGGACGCCTTCGTGGTCGAGCGGCATCGCCACGCCCTGCTCGCCTTCATCGACTCCCAGGTCGACATCCTGTTCGGCAACGAGGTCGAGGTTTGCAGCCTGTTCGAGACGTCGGACTTCGACGCCGCGATTTCGGCGCTTCGCGGTCGGGTGACGACGGCGGCGATCACGCGGGGGGCCAAGGGGTCGGTGGTGCTGAATGGCGTGGGCGACCACACGATCGCGGCCGCGCCGGTGGCCAAGGTCGTCGACACGACGGGCGCCGGCGATCAGTACGCCGCCGGCTTCCTGTTCGGCTTCACCGCGGGTCGCGATCTGGAAACGTGTGGCAGGCTCGGCGCTCTGGCGGCGTCGGAGGTGATATCGCACTACGGCCCTCGGCCGGAGGCGTCCTTGCGCGATCTGGCGACGAAGGCGGGGCTCTAGATGGCGCGGGTCGCGACGGTCGGGCGAGACACCAAGGAGACCCAGATCAAGGTCACGCTGGACCTCGACGGGACCGGCGTCTCGACCATCGGCACCGGGGTCGGTTTCTTCGATCACATGCTCGAGAGCTTCGCCCGGCACGGCGGCTTCGACCTGACGGTGGAAACCAAGGGCGACCTGCACATCGACATGCATCACACGGTGGAGGACACCGGCATCGTTATTGGCCAGGCGTTCAACAAGGCGCTGGACGGCTTCAAGGGCGTGCGCCGGTTCGGGACGGCCCATATCCCGATGGACGAGACCCTGACCCGCTGCGCCGTCGATCTTTCCAACCGGCCCTATCTGATCTGGAAGGTGGCCTTCGTCCGCCCGACGGTGGGAGAGATGGACACCGAACTCTTCAAGGAATTCCACCACGCCTTCGCGATGCATTGCGGGGCGTGCGTGCACCTCGAGACGCTGTACGGCGAAAATTCGCACCACATCGCCGAGAGCGGCTTCAAGGCGCTGGCGCGGGCGTTGCGGGAGGCCGTGGAGATCGATCCGAAGACGGGAGGAGCCGCGCCTTCGACGAAGGGGGTGCTGTGAGGGCAGCGAGACATCCTCCCTTCCCTTTGTGGAGAGGGCGGTCATGACTGTCGCCCTCATCGACTACGGCTCGGGCAATCTGCGCTCGGCCGAGAAGGGTTTGGCCAAGGCCGCTTCCGCTCTTGCCCACCCGCCGCGCATCCTCGTGACCGACGATCCCGATCTCATTCTCTCCGCGGACCACATCGTCTTGCCGGGCGTCGGGGCCTTCGCGGCCTGCATGTCCGCCCTTCAAGCGCGGCCCGGGGTGATCGAGGCGATGACCGAAGCGGTGAGGCGCGGCGCGGCGTTCCTGGGCATCTGCGTGGGAATGCAGCTGCTCGCCGAGCGCGGGCGGGAGTTCGGGGTCACCGAGGGGCTGGGCTGGATCGCGGGGGAGGTGCGGGTGCTGGAGCCGGCGGCGCCGGGGTTGAAGGTTCCGCACATGGGTTGGAACTCTCTAGAGGGTAGCCTGGACACGCCTATTCTTCGGGGCCTCGCGGTCGGCGATCACATGTATTTCACCCACTCCTATGCGCTGGCGGCCGGGAACGCGGGCGAGGTCGTCGCCACCACCAATCACGGCGGGTCCTTGGTCGCCGCAGTGGGAAGGGACAATATCGCGGGCGTGCAGTTTCATCCCGAGAAATCTCAGGGCGCAGGCGCGCGACTCCTCGCGAATTTTCTGGAGTGGCGACCTTGATCCTCTTCCCCGCGATCGACTTGAAGGACGGCGAATGCGTGCGCGTCGTGCGCGGCGACCTGGCCACCGCGACGGTGTTCAACACCAGCCCGGCGGCGCAGGCGAAGGCCTGGGCGGACGCGGGGTTCCACTGGCTGCACGTCATCGACCTCAACGGCGCGGTGGACGGTCATTCGGTCAACGGCGAGGCTGTCAGGGCGATCTTGTCGGCGGTCTCTATCCCGGTTCAGCTGGGCGGCGGGGTGCGCAGCCTGGAAAACGTGGAGGCGTGGATCGAGGCGGGGGTCAGCCGGGTGATCCTGGGCACGGCGGCGGTGCGTGAGCCGGCGCTGGTCAAGACCTGCGCGGCGCGCTTTCCCGGCAAGATCGCGGTCAGCGTGGACGTGCGCGGCGGCAAGGTGGCGGTTCAGGGCTGGACCGAGGATTCGGGTCTGGGCGCCATCGAGGTGGCGAAACGATTTGAGGACGCCGCCGTCTCGGCCCTGATCATCACCGACATCGACCGCGACGGCGCCAAACAGGGCTTCAATATCGAGACCTTCGGTGCGGTGGCCGACGCGGTGGGCATTCCGGTGATCGCGGCGGGGGGCCTCGCCTCGGTGATGGACATTCACAACCTGTTGGCGCGGGCGGGAACGCCGATCGGCGGCGCGGTGTTGGGCCGGGCGCTATACGACGGCGCGATCGATCCCGCCGAGGCGCTCAGGGTGGCGTCAAAATGCTGAAGATCCGCGTCATCCCCTGCCTCGACGTCAAGGACGGACGCGTTGTGAAGGGCGTGCGGTTCCTCGAACTGCGCGACGCCGGCGATCCGGTTGAGCAGGCCGCGGCGTATGACGCCGCCGGGGCCGACGAGCTGATGTTCCTCGACATCACCGCCAGCCACGAGGGGCGCGGCGCGATGCTGGACGTGATCGCGCGGACGGCCGAGGTCTGTTTCATGCCGGTCTCGGTCGGCGGCGGCATCCGCACGGTCGAGGACGCCCGCGCCCTGCTACGCGCCGGGGCGGACAAGATCTCGATCAACACCGCCGCCGTGGAAAACCACGACCTCATCGCGGCCTGCGCCGATGCTTTCGGCGCTCAGGCGACGGTGGTGGCGATCGACGCCAAGCGGAGGCAGGGCGGCGGCGACGGCTGGGAGGTCTTCACCTATGGCGGGCGCAGGGCGACGGGATTGGACGTGATCGACTACGCCACCCTGGCGGTGGCGCGCGGCGCCGGCGAGATACTGCTGACCTCGATGGATAGGGACGGCGCCAAGGACGGCTACGATGTCGCCCTGCTGGCGGCGGTGAGCGACGCGGCGACCGTGCCGGTGATCGCCAGCGGCGGGGCGGGTTCGGCGGCGCATCTGGTGGATGCGGTGAAGACGGGTCACGCCGACGCGGTGCTGGCCGCCTCGATCTTCCATTTCGGCGAGATCACGATCGGCGAGGCCAAGGCGGCGATGCGTGCGGCGGGCATTCCGGTGCGCCCGGTGTGGGAGCCAAGCGTATGAGCCGGTTCGGGGATCAGATCGATAAGCTGGCGGCGACCATCGAATCCCGCAGGGGGGCGGACCCGGCCGCCTCCTGGTCGGCCAGGCTGCTGTCCGACCCCGAGCTTGCCGCCAAGAAACTGGCCGAGGAGGCGGTGGAGCTCGCTCTGGCGGCCGCCGCGGGTCGGCGCGCGGGGGTGATCGCCGAGAGCGCGGACCTTGTCTACCATTGGCTGGCGCTGATCGCCGGCGCGGGTGTCACGGTGGACGAGGTCGCCGAGGCCCTGGCGGCGCGGGAGGGTGCGTCCGGGATCGTGGAGAAAGCCGGCCGCTGAGCGCGCCCTCCGTCCGCGCCCGGCTTTCTTAGTTGTGACGCGGCGGTTCTGGGGGACGTAGGGGTTCGGGAGGCCGCGGCGCCAGAGGCGGCACAAGGTGTCCCGCGAAGGCGACGTTCTTGGCCTCGGAGAGATCGACCCCGCTGTGGGAGATCCCGCGCAGGATCGCGCCCTTGAAATCGGCGCCGGCGAAATGGCCCCCCGCAAGGTCCGCGCCCGTCAGATCGGCCCCGCGAAAGCTGGCTTGTTCGAAGCGGCCGCCATGCAGGTCCGCCCCGAGGAGCCGGGCGCCGTCGAAATTGGCCCCTCGGGCATCGACGCCGTGAAGGTCGCAACCGCTGAGGTCGGAGAAGTCGAGGCGGCTGCCCTTGAGATCGACGTCATGGAAGTCCGCCCCCGTGCCGCGCAGGCTGACTAGCGTCGCGCCGGCGAAGCTCGACTGCGAAAAATCCGCGCCCATCGCGCCGGCGCCGGTGAGGTCGGCATGAGCGAAGTTCGCGCCGCTGAAGTCCGATCCGGTGAATGACGCGCCGCGCAGGTTGGATCCCACCAGGGAAGCCTTGGCGAAGTCCGCGCCGAAGAAGCGCGCGCCCTGCAGCTTTTTGCCCGAGAGATCGCAGCCGGGGCAGCTCCCGCCCAGGGAGACCTGACGAGGCACCACGCGAACGTCGTCGAGTGCGTGGGCGGCGGTCACGGCGCCCAGACCGGCGCCGCCGGCGACGAGCGCCGCGGCGAGGGCGAAAGGTTCGAACATGCGAGTCATAGGCGCGGGCTCCCGTTGGGGTGCTTGATCAACGCCGCACAGGGCCTGATGGACGCCCGCAACGCCACTTAAATCGCGTTAAGGTTGATCTGCGTCCCCGCCTTCAGTGTCACACCGATACGGCGACCCCACGATATAAACAATTATCAATACCTGAAGGCGACGGTGGCGATTGCCGCCCCGATCGAATTCCGCTAAGCGCGCCTCACACCGAAGGGCGGGTGTGGGGGACGGCGGCGTGAGGCTTAAATGAGTCTGTCATCCGTGGGTTATCAGCCGGTTGAGCGACATCCGCCTACCGCGCCGACGCCGGGGTATCGCCCCACCGACGATGAGCCGTTCATGAATGATCGCCAGCTCAACTATTTCCGTCGCAAGCTGCTAGATTGGCGGGAAGAGATTCTAAAGGGATCGCGGGAAACCGTGAGCCATCTTCAGCACGAAACGGCCAACCATCCTGACCTGGCGGACCGAGCGTCCTCCGAGACGGACCGTTCGCTCGAGCTGCGAACTCGAGACCGCCAACGCAAGGTCATCTCCAAGATCGACGAGGCCCTGCGCCGGATCGACGAGCGCAACTACGGCTTTTGCGAAGAGACCGGCGAGCCGATCGGCCTGGCGCGACTGGAGGCCCGGCCCATCGCGACACTGGGGCTGGAGGCGCAGGAACGTCACGAGCGGCGCGAGCGGGTGCATCGGGACGACTGAGCTCTTAGATAACCGCCCTCCCCATCGAGAGAGCGGGGGGTTAGAAGCGCTGCCATGCCCGCTCCCGATCGCCTCGCCATCGCCGCCGTCCAGGCCAATCCGACGGTCGGCGCGATCGACGCAAACGCCCGCCTCGCGAAGGAGCTCATGGCGCGCGCGACGGCGATGGGGGCGGACGTCGCCCTGTTCTCCGAACTGTTCCTGATCGGCTATCCGCCGGAGGATTTGGCGCTGAAGCCCGCCGCGCTGCGCGACTGCCGGCGTGCGTTGGACAAGCTGGCCGCCGAAACCGCGGGTGGCTGCGCGGGGCTGGTCACCCTGGCTTGCGCGCATCCCGACGGCCACCCGCGCAATGCGGTCGCCCTGATCGACGGCGGCGAGGTCAAGGGGATTTCCTTCAAGATGGACCTGCCGAATTATGGCGTGTTCGACGAGAAACGTATCTTCGCGCCGGGCGGCGCGCCCGGCCTGGTCGATCTGCGCGGGGTCAAGGTGGGCGTTCCGATCTGCGAGGATATCTGGGGGCCGGTCCCCTGTGCGACCCTCGCGGCGGGGGGCGCGGAGATCCTGCTCACGCCCAACGGCTCACCCTATCGGCGGACTTCCATCGCGGAGCGGATGGAGATCGCCAAGGCGCGGGTCGCGGAGACCGGCCTCCCGCTGGTCTATGTCAACCAGGTCGGCGGCCAGGACGAGCTGGTCTTCGACGGCGGCGGCTTCGCCCTTAACGCGGACGGCGAACTGGCGATGACGATGCCGATGTTCGAGGACGATCTGGCGCTCTCGGTGTGGGAGCGCGGCGCGGCGGGCTGGAGCTGCGCGAGCGCGCCGCGCGCGGCGTGGCCGGAACCCCCGGAAGCCTTTTATCGCGCGATGGTGGTGGGCCTGCGCGACTATGTGCGGAAGTCCGGCTTCAAGGGCGTGCTGCTGGGTCTCTCCGGCGGCGTCGATTCGGCGATCAGTCTCGTCGTGGCCCGCGACGCCTTGGGCGCGGAGAATGTGAGGGCGGTGATGCTCCCCTCGCGCTACACCAGCCGTGACAGCCTGGAAGACGCCGCCGAGTGCGCGCGGCGCTGCGGCGTGCGCCTCGACGAGATCGCGATCTCTCCCGCCCTGGACGCGCTCACCGGTATGCTCGCTCCCGTGTTCGAGGGCCGCGCGCCGGATATCACCGAGGAGAACCTCCAGGCCCGCATTCGCGGCGTCACCCTGATGGCGATGTCCAACAAGCTGGGGGCCATGCTGATGACCACCGGCAACAAGTCGGAAATGGCCGTCGGTTACGCGACGCTCTACGGCGACATGTGCGGCGGCTACAATGTGCTGAAGGACCTCTACAAGGAGGAGGTCTACGCCGTCTGCGCCTGGCGAAACGCCAACGCGATCCATGGCGGGCCGACCTCGCCGATCCCGGATCGCGTCCTGACCAAAGCTCCGTCCGCGGAACTGCGCCCCGATCAGACCGACCAGGACAGCCTGCCGCCCTACGCCGAACTCGACGCCATCCTCCATGGCCTAGTGGAGGAGGAAGCGACTCTGGACGAGATCGTCGCGCGCGGTCACGACCCGGCTACCGTGGAGCGGGTGCAGCGCCTTCTCTACAGCTCAGAATACAAGCGCCGCCAAGCCGCGCCCGGGGTCAAAATCGGATCCCGGGCCTTCGGAAGAGACCGGCGCTATCCCATCGTCAACGGCTTTCGGGACCGGGTGGGGGCCGGGTAGAATGCCACGCCGCCCCCTTGTGGCGCGTCGCGTTTAGTGCAGAGTTTGGCGAACGGCTCAAAGAGGCCCGCTCAGTTCTTAGAGGAGAGACGATGGACTCCGTGACCACCGAAGAACGGCGCCCCGCCGCCGCGCCGGACGCCTCGCCGTCACCCGCCGATCGGGCGCGCGTCGAGCATTTCGACGTTCTCATCGTCGGGGCCGGGATTTCAGGGGTGGGAAGCGCTTACCATCTAAAGACGCAATGTCCGGATCGAAGCTACGTCGTGCTCGAGTCGCAGGAGTCCTTCGGCGGAACCTGGCTCAGCCACCGCTTTCCCGGCATCCGCTCCGACAGCGACCTCTACACCTTCGGCTATCGCTTCAAGCCCTGGGTCGGACCGCCGATCGCGGTGGGCCCGGAGATCCGCAAATACATGGGCGCGGTGATCGAGGAGAACGATCTCGCGAAGCACATACGCTATGGTCACAAGGTCCGCACCGCGACTTGGTCGAGCCGAGATAATCTCTGGACCATCGTCGCGCGAGACGCCGAGGGCCAGGAGGCTCGTTTCACCGCCAGCTTCCTGTGGATGTGCCAGGGTTATTACCGGCACGAGGAAGGCTACACCCCCGACTGGCCGGGACAGGAGACCTTCAAGGGCGTGATCGCCCATCCGGAGAACTGGCCCAAGGATCTCGACTACAAGGACAAGCGCGTCGTCATCATCGGTTCGGGCGCGACGGCGGCGACCATGGCGCCGGTCATGGCCAAGGAGGCGGCCCACGTCACCGTGCTGCAGCGTTCGCCGACCTATTTCATCGCCCAACCGAACAGCAACGAATTCTTTGACCAGCTTTCCCCGCTCGGCCTCGATCCGCATCTCGTCCACGACATCGTCCGCCGCAAGATGGTGACCGACATGGATGTCATCACCCGCCGCAGCTTCGAGGATCCGGAACTGCTCAGCCAGGAGCTGCTGGCCGGCGTCGAGGCCTTCGTCGGGCCCGAGACAGTGGCCAAGCACTTTACGCCGACCTATCGCCCCTGGCGCCAACGGATCGCCATCCTACCCGACGGCGACATGCTTCAGGCGATCAAGGCCGGAACCGCGAGCATGGTCACCGATCACATCGATTGTTTCGTGCCCGAGGGCATCAAGCTGAAATCCGGAGAGGTGCTGGAGGCCGACGTTGTCGCCACCGCCACGGGCTTCAACCTCAATGTGCTGGGCGATATCGATTTCGTCATCGACGGCAAGCCGCTGGCTTTCCACGAGACCGTGACCTACCGCGGCATGATGTTCACCGGCGTGCCCAATATGGCCTGGGTGTTCGGCTATCTGCGCAACAGCTGGACCCTCCGCACCGAACTCATCGCCGACTTCGTCTGTGGCCTGCTCAACCACATGAAAGACAAGGGCGCCAAGCGGGTCGAGGTCGCCTTGCGCCCTGCGGACCACAACATGCCGCTCGGCCCCTGGATCGACCCGGAGAACTTCAACGGCGGCTACATCATGCGCGGCCAGCACCTGTTGCCCCAAGCCGGCGACAAGCCCGAATGGCGACACACCCAGGATTACTGGACCGAGAAGGACGACTTCCCGGCCATCGATCTAGACGACGAGGTGTTCAAGTACGGGTGAAGGCCAAAGGCACGTTCCGCCTTGGCGTGCTCCCAAGTGGGCTTTTGCCTGGCGAGGCCCGCGCCTGACCGGTGACTGTCGCGGCGATGACAGCAGAGGTCGGCGTCGCTTGGCCGCTGTGTGCCGCGTGCGTCGAAGGCCGAGAACGCTACCCCTGATCGATGATGACGCTGTGAAGCCGCGCCTCCCAGCGCGTACCGCTGAACGGAGGGTTGGTGTTGGGCGCGAGGCCGACGGTCCCGGCGCCCGTCCGGCCGTCCAGCCAACGCGGACCCTCTATCGCACCCAAGCACCGCAGGGCGACGATGTTCTCGTTCGAGGGATCTAGGGCCAACACCCGCCAGCGCGTGCCGGTAAACGGCGGCGTGTTACGAGGGGCCAGTCCCACCGTGCCGTTGGCCGTTCGACCATCCAGCCAGCGGGGACCGGGCGCGGCGCCCTGGCATTGCAACAGAATTTGGCCGCCGCCGGCCCAGACCCGCCACTTGGTCCCGGTGAATTGACCGTCGGCCTGCGGCGCGAGTCCCACGCTGCCGTCGCCGGTGCGGCCATCGAGGAAGCGTGGACCGGGAACGTCACCCATGCAACGCAGGGAGATGTCGTTGCCCGCCCGCAGCACACTCGCGGCGGACGCCGAGCCGGCCATGGCGCCGCCGCCGGCAAGTCCAGTCAAAAAAAGACGTCGATCCATGGTTGCCTCGTTCTGGTGGCCACGCCGCTCGCCTAGAGCAGCACGGTTTGAGGCGGAAGCGCCTCAAAGCCAAATCCCCCTCTACGAATCAAAGTGGAGAGCGTGATTCAGACGTTTCCTCGAAACGCCCTCAAGCTCTAACGCGGAAAAGCCGTGACGCCGAGGACCGCCAGGATCAAGCCGATGGCCAGGATCAACGTCCAAAGCCAGACACGCTCACGTCGCGAAGCCGCTGGCGCGATCGGCGCGGGGCGGTCCGCGGGGGCGGTCTCGATACGGCGCACCAGGGCCTCGCCCATTCGGACCACGTCTTCAGCGAGATGGCGGGTGGTTGCGCGCGTTTCGCCAACCTCGGCGTCCAACTTGCGACCGAGGGCCGCGACGGTTTCGGCGAGGTCGTCGATGGTGCGGCGCAGGGCCTCGGGCGAATCCTGCTCGCGATTGTGCTGACGGTCAGGCGGACGTCGGCTCATGGCCTG
The DNA here is from genome assembly GCA_038231315.1 of Caulobacterales bacterium. Taxonomy (GTDB): domain Bacteria; phylum Pseudomonadota; class Alphaproteobacteria; order Caulobacterales; family Caulobacteraceae; genus Acaudatibacter. The sequence continues at coordinate 197,572 of JBBRLN010000001.1, read as the reverse complement.
ACCCAGGGCGCGCGACCGTGATACCAGCGCTCATGACCTTTCCGATCACCGCCGCCCTCGCGGGTGGCTGCCTGCTGCTGACGCTGCTCTTCGGCTGGCAGGGCGCGCGGCCGCCGAAGCCGGGCCGGGTGAGACTGGCGCCATGGCGCTTCATGATGGTGCTGGCCTTCACCGCAACGATCGCGTTTGCCGTCCATCTCGTAACGCTCGCGCGGGAGAGCGCGGGTCAAGACTCGGCCCCCGGTGCGCCGTTCGGTCCGTGAAACGCGCCGATCAGTTCGCCCTCGTCCACGCGCGCGCCCTCAAGCTCGTCCGACCACGCACGATAGGCGGTGGCGGCCAGGGCGGCAAATCGGCCTAGCTGAATTTGGCGGGCCGCTTTTCGATGAAGGCCGCCATGCCCTCTTTCTGATCGGACGAGCCGAACAGACCGTGGAAAAGGCGCCGCTCGAAGTTCAGGCCCTGCTCCAGCATGGTCTCGAAGGCGGCGTTGACCATCTCCTTGCACGCCATCGCCGCGAGCGGCGCCATGGCGGCGATGGTCTCGGCGGTCTTCATCGCCTCCGCTTCCAGCTCTGCCAGGGGAACGACCCGCGCGACGAGGCCCGCGGCTTCGGCCTCGTTGGCGTCCATGTTTCGTCCGGTGAGGCACATCTCCATCGCTTTGGCCTTGCCCACCGCGCGGGTCAGACGTTGCGAGCCGCCCATGCCGGGGGTCACCGCCAGCTTGATCTCGGGCTGGCCGAACTTGGCGTTGTCGGCGGCGATGATGAAGTCGGCCATCATCGCCAGTTCGCACCCGCCGCCCAGCGCATAGCCCGACACCGCCGCGATCCAAGGCTTGCGCGTCTCCGCCGTCATCCGCGAGTAGCCGGCGAAGAAGTTGGAGCCGTACATGTCGGCGAACGACTGCTCGGACATTTCCTTGATGTCGGCCCCGGCGGCGAAAGCGCGGTCGCTGCCCTTGAGGATCGCGCAGCGTTGCGATTGATCGGCGTCGTATTCGGCGAAGGCCCGCCGCAGATCGGCCAGGACCTGGCTGTTCAGCGCGTTCAGCGCTTGCGGGCGATTTAAGGTGATCACGGTCACCGCCCCGCGCTGCTCCACCAGGATCGTGTCGTAGCTCATAGAGGCTTCCATTCCTTGTCGGGGGAAAGCGGGGCGAAGATGGTGTCGATGGCCTCGTCGCTCACCGCTTCGAGGGTGGCGGGAGACCACTTAGGCTTGTTGTCCTTGTCCACGATAACCGCGCGAACGCCCTCGCGAAAATCGGGGGCGAGGACGAGGCGGGTGGCGATGCGCATCTCCATCCGCATGACCTCGGCGAAAGCGGTCATCCGGGCGCCGAGCTGGAGCTGGCGCAGCGTGACCTTGAGGCTGGTCGGCGACTTCGCGGCAATGGTCGCGCGCTGAGCGATCGCCCAATCGGAACCGTCGCGTTCGAGCGCCTCCACCACGCCTTCGACCGTGTCGGCTTTGAACAGGCGGTCGATGTCGTCGTGGTGCTCGATCATCGCGGAGCGGCCGGGGTCCGACTGCAGTTCGGTGAGAATGGTCTCCACCGCCGCGGGATCGTCGGCCAGCCGCGCCTTGAATTCGGGCAGCGACGCCACGGGCAGGACATCGGTGACGATGCCCAGGATTTCGCACCCCGCCGCCTTGAGCCGCGCCCCGGTCAGCGCCAGCCACGCCCCGGCACCGCCGTGGAGCCGGGGCAGGAACCAGCTTCCACCGACGTCGGGAAAAAGACCGATGCCGGTCTCGGGCATGGCGAAGGTCGTCCGCTCGGTGCCGACGCGGTAGGCCGCGCCCCAGGAAATCCCGGCTCCGCCCCCCATGGTGACGCCGTCCATCACGGTGATCACCGGCTTGGGATAGGTGAAGATCAGATGATTCAGCTGGTATTCCACATAGAAGAACTCGAAGGCGAGGGCGCCATCGTCCGCCGCGCTCTCGGCCAGGGCGCGGATGTCGCCGCCGGCGCTGAAGCCCCTTTCGCCGGCGTGGTCGATGAGGATTGCCTTGACGCGGGAATCCTCCCGCCAGGCCAAGAGGGCGTCGATCATCAGGCGGCACATGTTCAGCGTGAGCGCGCCCAGCGCCTGCGGCCGATTGAGCGTCAGCCGACCGATCCGGCCCTCGACGGCGACGATGACTTCGGGCTGATCCATCATTCCGCCTCGGACGGTCGCAGAGCGGTCAGTTTGTTCGCGACGGCCAACGAAGTCTCGCGAGATACCGCGAGTCCCATGCGCTCGCCCACGATCCAATCCATGCCTGCTGGCAGCCTTTGATAGGCCGCGCTCATGCCTTCAATAGCTCCCGCGCGACGATGACGCGCATGATTTCGTTGGTCCCTTCCAGGATCTGGTGGACGCGCAGGTCGCGGACGATGCGCTCCAGGGGATAATCCTTGAGGTAACCGTAGCCGCCGTGCAGCTGTAGCGCGTTGTTGGCGATCTCGAAGCCGGCGTCGGTAGCGAAACGTTTCGCCATGGCGCAGAGCCGGGTGGCGCTCGGATGTTTCGCGTCGAGAGCGGCGGCGGCGCGGCGGACCATCAGGCGCGCGGCCTCCAGCTCTGTCGCCATGTCGGCAAGCTTGAACTGCAGACCCTGGAATTCGGCGAGCGGCCGGCCGAACTGTTTGCGGGTCTTCAGGTAGTCGAGCGCCGTCTCCAGCGCGTAGCCGGCCCCGCCGAGCGAACAGGCGGCGATGTTGAGCCGGCCGCCGTCGAGACCGGCCATGGCGATCTTGAAGCCCTGCCCCTCCTCGCCCACGCGGTTGGCGGCGGGAACGCGCACGTTGTCGAAGTGGACCATGGCGGTGGGCTGGCTGTTCCAGCCCATCTTCCGCTCCTGGGCGCCGAAGGAGAGGCCGGGCGCACCCTTCTCGACGACGAATGTCGAAATACCTCCGGCGCCCTCCCCGCCGGAGCGCGCCATGACGACATAGACGTCCGAAGTTCCCGCGCCGGAGATGAAAGCCTTGGCGCCGTTCAGGACATAGTCCCCGCCATCGCGCCGGGCCGTGGACTTCAGCGAGGCGGCGTCGGAGCCGGCGCCAGGTTCGGTCAGGCAATAGGAAGCGATCAGCTCCATGGTCGTCAGGCGCGGCAGATAGCGCCGGCGCAGGTCGTCCGCGCCGAAGCGGTCGATCATCCAGGACGCCATGTTGTGGATCGAGAGGAAGGCCGCCGTGGAGGGGTCCCCCGCCGCCAGGGCCTCGAAGATCAGGGCGGCGTCGAGGCGTCCCAATGCCGAGCCGCCGACATCCTCCCGCACATAGATGCCCGCGAAGCCCAGTGCCGCCGCGGCGCGGAGGGTCTCAACCGGGAAATGCTTCTCCTCGTCCCAGCGCGCCGCATGGGGCGCCAGTTCGGCGGTGGCGAAGCTCCGCGCCGCGTCCTCGATCGCCCGCTCGTCCTCGCTGAGTTCGAAGTCCATCTCTCGCCTTCCCTTTTCACCCTCTCTATAGCACCAAGGCTTCCCGGCCAGCCGGAAGGATCGGAAAGCGCCGCATGACCGCTCAGCCCCTCGTCGCCATCATCATGGGCAGCCGCTCGGACTGGCCGACGATGAAGCACGCCGCTGAAGCGCTCGACGGCTTGGGTGTAGCCCACGAAACCCGGGTGGTTTCGGCCCACCGCACCCCCGATCGTCTTTACGCGTTCGCCAATACCGCGCGATCGAAGGGCTTCAAGGTGATCATCGCGGGCGCCGGCGGCGCGGCGCATTTGCCCGGCATGACGGCGGCGATGACCGATCTGCCGGTCCTCGGCGTCCCGGTCCAGACCAAGGCGCTGGACGGGATGGATTCTCTGCTGTCCATCGTCCAGATGCCGGGCGGCGTTCCGGTGGCGACGCTGGCGATCGGCGAGGCCGGAGCGCGAAACGCTGGCCTGCTGGCGGCGCGAATCCTCGGCCTCTCCGACCCGGCGCTCGCGGGACGGCTCGAGGCGATGCGGGCGGCGCAGACCGCCGACGTGCCGGAAAGCGTCGAGGATTGATGCCGACTTATCCGCTCCCTCCCGGCTCGACGATCGGAATCCTTGGCGGCGGGCAGCTCGGCCGGATGCTCGCCCTTGCGGCCGCGCGGCTGGGCTTCGACACCGCGATCCTGGACACCGAGGCGCGGGGCCCGGCCGCCCGTGTCGGGGCGCGGGAGATCGTGGGGGCCTACGATGACCCCGCCGCCCTCGCCGAGTTGGCCGCGGTTTCGGATATCGTCACCTTCGAGTTCGAGAACGTGCCCGCCCAGGCGATCGAACATCTTGCCAAGCTGGGCGCCGAGGTCGCGCCCAACGGGCGGTCTCTGGCGGTGGCTCAGGATCGCTGGGAGGAGAAGACCTTCCTCAATGGCGCCGGTCTAGCAACGGTGCCGTTCGCGGTGGTGGACAGCGAGGCGGACCTCAAGGCCGCCTTGAAGAAACTGGGCGCGCCAATTCTGCTGAAGACCCGACGTGGCGGCTATGACGGCAAGGGTCAGGTCTGGGTCAACAATCCCAAGGACGCCGGCGCCGCCTTCGCCGAACTGGGCGGTCGCCCGGCCATCGCGGAGGGTCCCGCGGACTTCCGCCGCGAGGTCGCGATGATCGGCGCGCGGGGCCGTGGGGGTGAGATCGCCCTCTATCCGCTCACCGAAAGCCATCACGAGAACGGCGTCCTGCGTCGCGCCAGCGCCCCCGCCCGCGCCACGCCCCGCGTGCTGGCCGAAGCGGAAAGGATCGCCGCAACCCTGATGAGCGCCCTCAGTTACGTCGGTGTCTTGGCCGTCGAGCTATTCGAGCGTGACGACGGCAAACTCTTGGTGAACGAGTTCGCGCCCCGCGTGCACAACACCGGCCACTGGACCCTGGACGGCTGTGAGGTCGATCAGTTCGAACAGCACATCCGCGCCATCGCGGGCTGGCCGCTCGGACCCACCGCGGCGACCCATCATGTCGAAATGACCAATCTGCTGGGCGGCGAGGCGGGGAGCTGGGCGAAGCTCGCCCGCGAGCCGGAAAGTCGCCTCTGGCTCTATGGCAAGGGCGAGGGGCGGGCGGGCAGGAAGATGGGGCACGTCAACCGGTTGAGCCGGCTGGAGGCCTAGGCGCGTCGGACCTAGAGTTTCACCCGCGCCATCCCGGCGGCGCTGTACCGCGGGCCCGCCGTGGACCCGCTCGGCGCGGCGGCGTCGATGACCGCGAGATCATCGGTCGTCAGCTGGACCTCGGGCGCGCCAACACTGTCGCGCATCGTCTCCAGCCGCTTTACACCTGGGATCGGCACGATGTCGTCACCCTGGGCGAGCAGCCACGCCAGCGCGATCTGGGCGTTGGAAACGCCATGGCGTTTCGCCACCGCCGCAACCGCGTCGACGACGGCCAGGTTCTTCGGCATGTTCTCGTCCGAATAGCGCGGGTCATTGTGGCGCCAGTCGTCCGCCGGCAAATCCTTCAGGCTGCGGATGCCGCCGGCGAGGAAACCACGCCCGAGCGGGCTGTAGGGCACGAAGCCGATGCCATTCTCCCGGCAGACGGGAAGGATCTCGGCTTCGACGTCCCGCTCCCAGATCGAATATTCGCTCTGAAGCGCGGCGATGGGATGGATCTTGGCCGCGCGGCGCAGGGTCTCGGGGCCCGCTTCGGAGAGGCCGATGTGGCGGATCTTACCTTCCTTCACGAGATCCGCCATGCCGCCGACCGTCTCCTCGATCGGCACGTTCACATCGACGCGGTGCTGGTAGAACAGGTCGATCGTCTCGATGCCGAGCCGCTTCAGCGAGCCCTCGCAGGCGCGGCGGGCGTTGGCCGGGCTGCCGTCGAGGCCCACCGGCTTGTCGCCGTCCCAGCGCATGGCGAACTTGGTGGCGATGACGAGGCCGTCGCGGCGACCCTTGATCGCCTCGCCCACGAGGGTCTCGTTGGTGAATGGGCCGTACATCTCGGCGGTGTCGAAGAAGGTGACGCCCAGATCGATCGCCTCGTGGATCGTGCGGATCGAGACGTCGTCGTCCGCTTTGCCGTAGACGATGTTGCCGCCGCGCACCATGGGCATGGTCCCGATACCGATGGCGGAGACGTCGAGGCCGGGGGAGAGGGTGCGGTGTTTCATTTGAGGATTCCTACCAAGATTTTTAGCCGACTTTAGCGATCAGACCGACTGAGCGCGGCGTTCATTCTCGCAATAGCTCGTTGATGCTGGTCTTCGAACGCGTCCGGGCGTCCACCGTCTTGACGATCACCGCGCAGGCGAGACCTGGGCCGCCGTGAGGGTCCGGTTGACTGCCCGGGACCACCACCGAATAGGCCGGCACCTCGCCGCGATGGACCTCCCCGGTCTTGCGATCGATGATCCGGGTCGAGGCGCTGATAAAGACACCCATGGAAAGCACGGCGCCCTCGCGGACGATCACGCCTTCCGCCACTTCCGACCTCGCGCCGATGAAGCAGCCGTCCTCGATGATCGTCGGCGCGGCCTGGAGCGGTTCCAGCACCCCGCCGATCCCCGCGCCGCCGCTCAAATGCACACCCTTGCCGATCTGAGCGCAGGAACCGACCGTCGCCCAGGTGTCGACCATGGTCCCCTCACCGACGTGGGCGCCGACATTCACGAATGAGGGCATCAGCACCACGTCGCGGCCGATGAAGGCCCCGCGACGCACGACGGCGCCGGGTACGGCGCGAAAGCCGGCGGTTTCAAACTGCGGCTGGTCCCAGCCGTCGAACTTGCCGGGGACCTTGTCCCACCACGGGCCGAAGTCGGAGCCCAGCGACGAGGCGCGCATGATGGAATTCGGATTGAGCCGAAACGAAAGCAAGATCGCCTGCTTCAACCATTGATGAACAACCCAGACGCCGTCCATCTTCTCCGCGACGCGGGCCGCGCCTGTGTCGAGACGCAGCAGGGTCTCATCGACCGCCGTGCGGATCGGCCCGCGCGTGGCGGTGTCCAGCAACGAGCGCGCGTCCCAGCCGGCTTCAATTTCGGTCCTAAGGTCGGCGAGGGTGAGTTCGGTCATTCAGGCGGCGTCCTTGATCCGCGCGGCGGCGAGAAACGGCGTCAGCTCGACCGGTCGAAAGTCGACGAAATCCGCCGTCGACGCCGGGGCGTGCGCGCCGACGAGAATGGTGGTCATACCGATGGCTTTGGCGGGGGCGAGGTTGCGCTCGCTGTCTTCGAAAAACGCGGCCGCGCTCGGCGTGACGCCGTGAGCCGCGACGATGCGTTGAAACGATTCCGGGCTGGGTTTCGGCCAGTAGTCAGCCGAGGCGATGTGAAAGATGTCCTCAAACAAGCTGTCGATGCCGAGCTGGGCGAGAACCCGTCTGGCATGCTTTTCATCGGCGTTGGTGAAGACAAGGCGCCGTCCCGGCAGGCGCGCGATGGCGGTCGCGAGGGCGGGGTCGGGAACGAGTTCGTCCAGAGGCACGTCATGGACATAGTCGTGATAGTGGTCCGGATCGGTCCCATGGTGCCTCATCAGGCCCGACAGCGTGATGCCGTGATCGACCAGCCACCGCTTTTGCAGGATATAGGCGTCGTCGGTGGCCAGACCGGTCACATTGGCGACGTATGCGGTGATCCGCGCGCCGATTTTCGCCCAAAGCCCGGCGGCTTCCGGATAGAGGGTGTTGTCCAGGTCGAACAGCCAGGTGTCCACGTGCCGCAGATCGGCGCCGCTTTCCTCGTTCGTTGTCACGCGCACACCAGCGTTCCAGCGCCATGCTCGGTGAAGAGTTCGACCAGCATGGCGTGCGAGCGGCGGCCGTCCATGATCACCACCGCTTCGACACCGGCCTCCACGGCGTCGATCGCGGTCTGCAGCTTGGGGATCATTCCGCCGGTGGCGATCCCGGTCTCGATCATCGCCCGGGCTTCCGCCACGCTCAGTTGCCGGACAAGCTCCCCCTCCGCGTCCAAGACGCCGGCGACATCGGTCAATAGCAGCATGCGCTTGGCCTTGAGCGCCCCGGCCAAGGCGCCGGCCACGGTGTCGGCGTTGATGTTGTAGGTCTGACCGTCCTCGGCGACGCCGATCGGCGCCACGACGGGGATGTAGTCGTCCTCCGAGTCGATCAGGCCGCGAACCAGCTTTGGGTCAATCCGCGTCGGCTCGCCGACGAAGCCCAGATCGACCACCTGCTCGATCATCGAATCGGGATCGACGCGCGTGCGCGTCGCCTTCTCGACGGTGATCAAGCCGGCATCCTTGCCGGAGAGTCCCACGCCGCGCACGTCCGCGGTCGCCCCGGCCTGGGTGATCCAGTTGGCGATCTCCTTGTTGATCGCCCCGGAGAGGACCATCTCGGCGACCTCCATCGTCGCGGCGTCGGTGACGCGCAGGCCATCGACAAAGGTGGATTTCACGCCGGCGCGGTCCAACATCCGCGAGATCTGCGGGCCGCCGCCATGGACGACCACGGGCCTGACCCCCAGCAATTTGAGCAGCACCGCGTCCGCGGCGAAGGCGCGAGCGGTCGCCTCCTCGCCCATGGCGTGGCCGCCGTATTTGATCACCACGGTCGCGCGGTCGTGGACCTGGATAAAAGGCAGGGCCTCGGCCAGAACCCGGGCGGTGGCCCAGCCGGGCTCTTCGCTAGGTGTCGTCATCTCAAACGTCGAACCCGATGGTGGCGGCGGCGATCTCGGCGCGCAGTTCGGCGAGGCCATAACCCTTTTCAGCGGACGTGGCGATCACGCGCGGAAACGCCGCCGGCCTCTTCGCGATCCGCGCGAGGGTCGAGGCCGCCATGGCTTCGGCTTGCGCCGGCTTGATCTTGTCGGCCTTGGTCAGGACGATCTGATAGGAGACCGCCGCCAGATCCAGGGCGTCTAGCGCTTCCGCATCCGGCGGTTTCAGTCCGTGTCGCGCGTCGATCAGCAGATAGACCCGCTTCAGGCTGGGTCGTCCTCGCAGATACGCCCGGCCGAGGTCCTGAAACTTCTTCGCTGTTGTCCGCGAGACCTTGGCGAAGCCATAGCCGGGCAGATCGACCAACCGAAGGCGCCCGTCGAGGCCGAAGAAATTGATCTCCCGCGTGCGGCCCGGGGCCGTGGAGGCGCGCGCCAGCCGGTGCCGGTTGACCAGAGCGTTGATCAACGACGACTTGCCGACGTTGGAGCGGCCGGCGAAAGCGACCTCCGGCTGATCGTCAGGCGGCAGGCCGTCCATCGCGACGGCGCCCATCAAAAAGGCGCAGTCGCGCGCGAAGAGCACGCGCGCAACTTCGAGAGCGTCCTCGCTGAAGAGAGGGTCGGTCACGATTCACCCGCCCTTCGCGACCTTCTCCCGCAAGGGGAGAAGGCGCACGAGGGTCACGTCGCCTTCGCGCCGAACCGCGCGAAGAAGTTGTCGATCGGGTTCTCGACCTTGAACCGCCGCATCATGACGTACTGCTGGGCGATGGTGATCACGCTGCTCCAGGTCCAATAGATCAGGAGGCCCACGGCGTATTGCGCCATGATGAAGGTGAACATGATCGGCATGAACTTGAAGATCATCTGCTGGGTCGGGTCGGTGCTGGTCTGCGGACTGAGCGAGGTCGAGAGCAGCATGCTGGCGCCGTAGAGCAGAGGCCAGACGCCGATGTGTAACATGCCGCCCAAGACCCCGCCGACGAGCGGCGTGAGGCTGGGGTCCCACGGGATCAGGCCGAAGAGATTGAGGATCGTCGTCGGGTCGCGCGCCGACAGATCGTGGATCCAGCCGAAGAACGGCGCCTGCCGCATTTCGATCGTGACGGTGAAGAGCTTGGTCAGAGAATAGAAGACCGGGATCGGCAACAGCGCCGGTATGCAGCCCGTCACGGGATTGACCTTCTCGCGCTGATAAAGCGCCATCATATCCTTCTGCTGCTGCTGCGGATTGTCCTTGTTCTTTTTTTGAAGTTCCTGCAGCTCCGGCTGGATCTTCTTCATCTTGACGCCCATCTCGAAGCCCTTGTTGGCCAAGGGGAAGGTAACCAGACGGATCACCACGGTCAGCATCAGGATCGCCACGCCGAAATTGCCGACGAGCTGATAGAAGTATTCGAGGACGTAGAAGATCGGCTTTGTGAGAAAGATGAGTATGCCCCAGTCGACGGCGTCGTCGAACCGTGGCACGCCTAGGCTCTTCTTGTAGGCGTTCAGCGTCGGAACGACTTTCGGGCCGGTGAAGAGGTGGCTGACTTCCACCGATCGCGCGCCCGGCGCTATCACGCGCGACACGCCGCTATAGGTCGCCTCATAGATATCGATGTTCGTCGTGGGGTCCGTGGTTACGCGCGCCTTGGCGGCGATCCGCTCTTGCTGATCGGGGATGAAGGTCGTCATCCAATATTTGTCGGTGATCCCCAGCCAGCCGCCGCGCGAGGGCCAGTCGATATCGCCCTTCTTTTTCCACTTCTTGTAGCTCGCTTCCTGAAGCGTGACGTGATCGGACCCGAGCATGCCGATCGCGCCTTCGTGGACGATGCCGCTCTTGCCAAGGCCGGTAGGCAGATCCTGACGTTGGATCGAGACATAAGGCGCGAGGCTGGCCGGCGCGGCGCCCGTGTTGTCCACGGTGTCGACCACGGTGAACATTGACTTGGCGTCCACGGAGATCGTGCGGCCGAAGACGAGGCCACTGGCCGAGCGATAGGTCAACACCACGGGCTGACCGGGAGAAAGCGTCCCGCCGCCGGTCTGGATCCAGAGCGACTTGGGCGTCGGCAGGTCGGTCAGGTTGGCGCCGACCCAACCTTGTTCGGCGAAATAGGCATACGCCATGCCTTCGGGACGCAGCAGTTCGACCAGCGGAGACGTCTTCGCCAAATCGACGCGATAGTTTTTTAAAAAGAGATCGTCCAGACGCGCGCCCTTCAGCGCGATCGATCCGGTCAGAGCCGGCGTGTCGATCTTGACGCGCGGGCTTTGCGCCAGCGCCGCGACGCGATCGAGGCGCGGGGCGATGAGGCTTCCGGGCGTGACCGTCTGTGCCGCCTCGGCATGGGCGTGAAGCGCCTGGGCGCGCCGTGTCTGCGGTCCGAGGATGAAGAACTGGTAGGCGAAAATCAGCAGGGCCGAGAGCACCGCGAAGCTGATCAGGTTGCGATTGTCACTGTTCATGATCGAGGGTCGCCGTCGGAAATCGCCGGGGTTGGAGGCTCGCTGGGCGGTTGTTCGCGGCGGTCCGAAAGATCGGCGGCGAGCCTTATCAGCGCGCTTTTCATATCGTCAACCAGCGCCGCCCAGTCCCGTTTCGCCGTTCCGCTCCGGGCAATGAACACATAGTCGCAACCCGGCCTCGCATAAAGGGGCGCGACGATCCGCGCCGCCTCGCGCAATCTTCGCTTAGCGCGGTTGCGGATCACCGCATTGCCGATCCGCTTGGTGCAAGTAAATCCGATACGGATCAGCGGCGTGTCGTCCGCCCTATCCCGCGCCTGGGCGACCACCGCGCCCCGCGCGCAATGACGCGCTTTCGCCGCCGCCAGAAAATCCGGACGTTTCTTCAGTCTTTCGATCTGGAGGGCGGCTTCCCCAGGCGGGGATGTCGCGGGCGAATTCGTGGCTAGGCCGACAGGCGCTTTCGACCGCGCGCGCGGCGACGGGCGATGATCTTCTGGCCGTTCTTGGTGGACATCCGCAGGCGGAAGCCGTGACGGCGGCTGCGCACCAGTTGCGACGGTTGAAAAGTCCGCTTCACGACGAAGCTCCAATGCAAGAGTCCGCCCCGGCCGCGTGGCGGAGCGCGAATGAAGGCGCGCTGTTAGGGGATGAGGGCGCGGGTGTCAACGTGAGGGACGACCGCCCTACTCCGGTCCAGCTTGCATCGGACGGTACACGCGGAGCGATTGGAAGTGGAAACGTCGGATGGATCGCCGTCCAGCAATACAACGGCGGCGATCCGCGCGAACCCTTGCCGTCGCCGTCTCGGCGTTGGTCCATGGATTAGCGCTCGTCGCCATCGTCACGACGCCGACGCCGAAAACCGATCTGCCCGTCGCGCGCCCGATCGAGATGGAACTGGTCGCGCCGCCCCGGCCCGCGCGGCGCCCAAACAAGGTTGCGCCGGCGTCGACGTCGCGAGGCGCCGCCGTCTCGATGGCAAGCGCCACCAGCGCCGTCCTGCCATCCGTGGCCAAGATGGCCGCTCCGTCGGCGAACCCGCTTCCAGAGAGCCAGACCCCGTCGGGAACGGGCGCCGACGTAGTAGCAGGGGCGCTTCGCGGCAGCGTTGGGTGCGATCACGCAGGGCTATTCGCCCTAACCGAAGAGGAGCGACGCCATTGCCGCGAACGTATCGCGACCGGACGGGCGACGGAGGCGCAATACGCCGACCTCGGCATCGATCCGGAAAAACGCGCGGTGTTCGACGCCGCCTGGACGGCGGATCATGCGCCGCGCCACATGCCCGGCTTCGCTTGCCTGGCCAAGTTCGGCGGCGGCAAGATCCAGTGGGCGCACCCGTCGGAGGGCATCAAGGTCCCGCGCCTGCCTTGCTACTTCTTTACCCCCAAGGCGACCTTCTCAGTCGACCCGCCACACAAGTCCGCTTGGTGAGCGGATATCGTCCGGGCGATCCCCAGCGACTGAGGCTGCCTTGGTCACCAATCGAGTAGATCGAGACTTGGGACATCTCGGAAATCCGCTGCATTGCGCGTGACCAGTGTCGCTTCGCGAGCGATCGCCTGGGCGGCGATCATGCGGTCGACGATCTTGCGTCGGGAGAACCCGGCCCTCCGAACGATCTCGCGATAAGCGTCGGCGTCACGGCCGTCGAAGGCGCAACACGGGATAAAGCTCAGAAGGGCCGCAGGTCGTGGGCCTCCTGTCTCGGCCTCGTTGACGTCCCGATACGTCCCGCCCTCTAGTTCAGCGGCTGACGATCGATAGCCAGACATCGCCATCCAAGCGCTCGGCGACGCCCGGAGTCTGATCGCGCAGATCGATCGCGATGTTGGTGTCGATGACAAACGAAGTCGTCACAAGCCAGGTCGATTGGGGAAGAAATCTGCATCTCTGACCTCGACGTCGCCGGGCGCCGGCAGAGCAGCCAACGCCGCGGCGAGGCCGTGAAGACGGGGTCGCTTAAGATAGATCGTCAAGACGTCGCCGGAACGGACGATCGTCACTTCGATATCCTTGCCAAACGCGACATCCTTGGGCAGGCGAATGGCTTCGCTATTCCCGGTTCTAAACACACGTCCGGTGGCGGTCGTCATGACGGGAGAACCCTCCTGTTGCCGTGTAGATACGGCGAGTGGACGACCGATGAAAGCGGAGCGAGCGCTTCAGACGTCCGGCCTGATCACCGCCTTGCCCACCACCCGGCGCTCGCCCAGCATGTCAAAGGCCTCGCGCCAGTCGTCGAGCCCGAACTCGGAGTCGACCCTCGGCTTGATCGCGCCGTCGTTAGCCAGCGCCCACACCGCCTCGACATTCTCGCGGCCCCGCTCGGGAAACTTGCGGCCGTATTCGCCGGCGCGCACGCCCATAACCGAAAACCCCTTGATCAGGGGCATGTTGACCGAGATCGATGGGATGCGGCCGGAGGTGAAGCCGATCACCAGCAGGCGACCATCGAAGGCGATGCAGCGGACGCTCTCGTCGAACACGTCGCCGCCGACGGGATCATAAATCACGTCCGCGCCGGCCCCGCCGGTGATCGCCTTGACCTCCTCGCGGAAGCCTCGGGAAGTGTTGACGCAGGCGTCGGGGGCGTAGTCGGCGGCCACGATGGCGATCTTGTCATCGGAGGCGGAGCCCGCGATCACCCGGCAGCCCATTTGTTTGGCCAGGTCGACACAGGCGAGGCCGACACCGCCCGCCGCGCCGTGGACCAGAACCCACTCGCCCGGTTGCGCCCGCGCCCGCCGGACGAGGGCGACGTAGGCCGTCAGATAGGCCGTGGTGTAGGCCGAGGCCTGGGCGAACGTCAGCCGCTCGGGCTTGCGCTTGAGGCTCGACGCCGGCGTAACCGCATATTCGGAGATGCCGCCGATCCGCGCCCCACCGACCACGGCGTCGCCGACGGCCCAGCCCGTAACGCCTTCGCCCAGCGCCTCGATCTCGCCGGAAAGCTCCAGGCCGGGAATGAAGGGCAAGGGCGGCTTGTGCTGATATTCCCCGCGCGTCATCAGCAGGTCGGGAAAATTGACAGCGGCGGCGCGGACGCGAATGCGGACCTCTCCCGGCAGAGGCTCGGGCGTCTCGATCTCCCGCACCGAACAGCCGGCGTAGTCCGGGCCTAGGCTATCGACGACGAGGGCGCGCACGCGTCAGGTTCCGGCGCGGGGCAAGGCCCGGAGACCGCCCAGCACGAGTTGGACCACGAAATTCGTCGCCGCTTCCACGTCCACGGGTCTGCGCCTCAGCATTTCATCCCCGATCTCGCGCGCCAGGGCGATGCACGCGGCGGCAAGGTAATCGACGTCGATCTTGAGCGAGACATCGCGTTCCACGATGCCGGCAAGGACGCGGCGGACCTCTTCATACACCGCATGCATTTCCGGGGTCGTGCGGGTGTGCGGCCGCTCATCCCCGGCTGGCGCCGCCGATAACCACTGAGTATTCTCCTGAGCGACGAAATCGAGATAGGCTCGCACCCCAGCGCGCAGGTAGGATTCGAAGTCGGTGGCCCGCGCCGACTGGGCCTGGAGAATCGGCTTGAACCGCCGCGCGCCCTCGTCGGCCAGGGCGTCGAAGACTTCCTCCTTGGAGCGGAAGTAGTTGTAGAACGCCCCTACCGACAGACCGGTGCGGCGGATGATATCGCGCACCGTCGCGGCCTCGAAGCCCATCTGGCCGAAGACCTCTCGAGCGGCGTCGAGAATGGCCAGGCGATTGGCCGCCTTGGTCTGCTCGCGCTTGCCGGGATTGAGATAGAGGACTTGGGACAAGCCCAACTTTCTATACGGTTCGTTTCGCCCTGTCCTGAGCGTTCGCGCCCTGAATCGCCGCCCGGGCTTGCGTCCACTGTTCGTCGGTCCAGTCGCGCAAACCGGTGAAGCCGCCGCCCCCGGCGTTCCACGCCCCGCCGTCGATGGCGATGGTCTGGCCGTTGACGTAGGTCGACAGAGGATGAAGCAGATAGACCGCGAGGTTGGCCAGTTCCCGCATCTCACCCACCCGCCCCATCGGATTGGAACGCATGCTTCCAGAGCTGTAGTCGCGCTCGGTCGATGTGGGATTGAGCCGCGCGGTCATGCCCTCGGTCGGGAAGGGTCCGGGCGCGATGGAATTGAAGCGGATGCCCTTGGGGCCCCACTCTACCGCGAGCGATTGCCCCATGACGTTGAGCCCGGCCTTGGACATGGCGGAGGGCACGGTGAAGGGGCCGCCGTTCCAGATCCAGGTGGTCAGGATGGAGATCACCGACGCCTTCTTACCCTCGGCAATCCAGCGCTTGCCGGCGTCCAGGGTGACGAAGAACGATCCCCGGAACACGATGTTGGCGATGGCGTCGAAGGCGCGCGGGGAGAGGTCCTCGGTGCGGCTGATGAAGTTGCCGGCGGCGTTGTTGACGAGCCCGGTCAGCGCCCCGCCGTCGGCCCAGATACCGTCCATCATCTCGTGGATCGCCTCGGGCACGCGGATGTCGCAGGCGACCCCCGTGACCTTTCCGGCGCCCGCCGAAGCGGGATGGGCGTCCATCAGCTCCCGCGCGGTCTCCTCCAGAACCCCGCCGCGGCGTCCGCAGATATAGACGTCGGCCCCCAGCATCGCGCAGGCCTCGGCCATGACCTTGCCAAGGCCCGTACCGCCGCCGGTGATCAGAATGCGTTCGCCCTTCATCAGGCCGGCGCGGAACATCAGGTCGTCGGGAGTCATGGCATGTTTCCTTTTCTGGTGATCACGACGTGCGTTCGCGACTCCGTCAAGACTCACCCTGCGGAATGAGCCTTCAACTGCGGTCCAGCCGTTCAGCCAAAGCCATCGCCGCCGCCGGGGCGCGGATCTTTCCGGCGCTGATGAAGAAGGCGAAGACGTCGCGAGGCTGGCTAGATGAGGGGCTGGCTGCAACTGTCGTCAGATCAGCGGGGACCGAGCCTTCCGAATAGGCGCGGAAGCGGCCGGCCCAAGCATCCATGTCGGGTGCGGCGTAGCCTGTCTCGATGTCGTCGTGGCCCTTCATCAGGCGGGCGTAGACGAAGTCCGCCGTGACGTCGGCGATCAGCGGGTAGTCCGGGTTTTCGGAGGCGCAGATCGCGACGCCGTATTTCCGGGCCAGCTCGATGAATTCAGGGACGGCGAAGCTGGCGTGGCGCACTTCAGCGCAATGCCGCAACGGCCGACCGGCGAGGTCACGGGGCAAGAGGGCGAGAAAGGCTTCGAAGTCCTCGGGATCGAATTTCTTGGTCGCCATGAATTGCCACAGGATGGGTCCCAGCTTGGATCCCAGTTCATTCAGTCCCTGCGTCATGAAACGTTCGATGGCCTCGCCAGCCTCGCCCAACACGCGGCGGTTGGTGCAAAAACGCGAGGCCTTCACCGCGAAGACGAAATCCTCGGGCGTCACGGCGGCCCAAGCGGCGAAACTCGCGGGCTTTTGGAGCGAGTAATAGGTGCCGTTGATTTCGATCGCGCCGAGCTTCGAGGCGGCGAACGACAGTTCGTCCGCCTGTCGCAGCCCATCGGGATAAAAGACGCCGCGCCAGGGTGGAAAGGTCCATCCGCCTATCCCGGTGCGAATTCGTCCGGCCATGTCATCTCTCCCGCCCCACGCCTCGGTGACGAAAGTTTAACGTCGAATCAAGCTTATCACGGGCGCGAAGTGTGGCGCGCCTATGTGAACAGCGCTAAGCAGGCGCTTCGTCGGGGCCTTTTCTAAAAAGAAACATGCATCGTTCGCACCACGCCCTGACAGGTCTCGCGCTGGCCGCCATTCTTGGGGCCTGCGCGCCGGACCATCGCACGCCGGACATCCGCTTGCCCACGCGCTACGAGGCGCCGGCCAGCGCCCCGACGCTGTCGGCGGCGACCCTCGACCATTGGTGGCTGCTCTTCCACGACCCCGCTCTGACAGCGTTGGAGGACGAAGCGTTCAGGACCGGTCCCGACGCAAAAACCGCCGCCGCCAGAATACTGGAGGCGCGGGCCGCCAGGAACAGCTTGGTCGCCCAAACCCTGCCTCAAGGCCACATCGCCGCCAACGCGAGCCGGGAGCATGAGGTCAACATCGGCCAACAACAGAATTCTCTGTTGCCGATCGGCGGCGACTTTGAATCCGAAAACGTCAATCTGAACGTCTCGTGGGAGCTGGACCTTTTCGGTCGGCTGGCTCAGGCGCGCAAGGTCGCCAAGGCCGATCAGGCCGCGACGAGATTTAATATCGAGGGCGCGCGCGCCAGCCTCGCCGCCAGCGTCGCGGACGACTACTTCCAGGCCGCCGGCTTCGCCATTCAAATCGCCGACGCGCGCGAGACCGTTCGGATCGACACGGCGCTCAGCGATGTCGCGGCCAAACGCGCTTTGATCGGCCTCGCGCCCCAATCCGACGCGGATCGCACCGCCGGCGAGCTGGCCCAGGCCAAGGCGCAGGCCGAAAACCTGGAGGCGCAGCTGCACGCCATTCGGCGGCAACTCCTCATCCTGATAGGCAGGGGGGTCGATCCGACCGAGAGCATACCGATCCCGCCTCTCGCCGAAGATGCGCCCCCCGTGCCCGACGCCGTGCCGGGCGATCTCCTGCAGCGCCGGCCCGACGTGCGCGAGGCTGAGGCTCGCCTTCGCAGCGAGGCGGGGACAGATAAGCTGCGCCACCTCGCCATCTTTCCGACCTTCACCTTTTTGCCCAACCTCGGCGCCTCGCGAACCGTCCAGCCTTCGGTCGGTTTCGGCCCCAATGGCTCCCTCATCCCAACACGCCAGACCACGGAACTCGGTTTCTGGACCCTTGGTGGCGGCGTTACGGTGCCGCTACTCGACATTCCCAGGCTGCTCTACGACGCCAAAGCCGAGGATGCCCGAACCGAACAGGCCGTCATCGCGTACGAGAAGGCGGTCCAGGTGGCCTA
The DNA here is from genome assembly GCA_038231315.1 of Caulobacterales bacterium. Classification (GTDB taxonomy): domain Bacteria; phylum Pseudomonadota; class Alphaproteobacteria; order Caulobacterales; family Caulobacteraceae; genus Acaudatibacter. Next base: position 179,603 of record JBBRLN010000001.1, on the reverse strand, counting down.
TGGCGACGCCGAAAACGCCCTGGTCAATCTCGACGCCGGCAAGCGCGCGGTCATCACCCTGACCCTGGGCGAACAACGCTCCAAACGCGCGTCCGACGCGGCCGAGACCCGCTATCGGCTGGGTTTCGACAACCTGACCACGGCCCTTACCGCGGAAACCGCGTGGCGCGCGACACGCGCCGCCCTGACGGCCGAGCGCGTTCAGGCGTTGCGGCGTACGGTGGCGGCCTATAAGGCGCTCGGCGGCGGCTGGGCTTACGTGACGCCCGCGGGCCCCCTCGGCGGAGCGAAAGCGCCGTGACAACCCATTGGATGCAGATGAACAGGTTGCCGATTGCGTTGATGCTGAGCCTCGCCGCGGTCGCCGGCGTCGCCGGTTGTCAGAAGAAGGTCGCCGAGACGACCAAACAGCAGGCCCGCACCGTCAGCGTGGTCACGGTCGAGCCGCGCGAGATCGAAGGCGGATTGTCGGCTTCCGGCAATCTCGTTCCGCGCGAGGACACCGCGATCTTCTCCCAGATCACCGGCTTTCGCGTCTCCCGCGTTCTGGTCGACGAGGGCGCCTGGGTAAAGGCCGGTCAGCCCCTCGCCGTGATGGACGACACCCTTTTGCGCGCGCAGCTCTCGCAGCAGGACGCCCTTTCCGCGCAGCAGCGCGTCGCCGCCACCCGCGCCGACGCCGAGGCCGCCCGCGTCAAAGGGCTGGATACGCAAGGCATCCTCTCTCAAGAGGAAATCGACACCCGTCGCTACGCCGCCCAGACGGCCCGCGCCCAGGTCTCCGCGCAGTTGGCGGTGGCCAACGACGTTCGCACTCGCGAGAGCCTGATGACGGTCCGCGCGCCCTACGCCGGTCTGGTCATCGAGCGAAATGTCCGCGCCGGTGACATGGGCGGCGGGACGACGCCATGGTTCCGCATGGCCAAGGATGGCCAGGTGGAGCTTGCGGCGGATCTCAGCGAAGACGCCCTGGGCAAGATTCGCATCGGCGATCCCGCGCGGGTGACCCTCGCCGATGGCGTCGAGGTTCCGGGAAAGGTGCGCATCGTCAGTCCGGGCATCGATCCTGCGACGAAGCTAGGACGGGTGCGAATCAGCCTGCCGGTCCGCCCCGATGTGCGCGCCGGCGGTTTCGCCCGCGCGGTTTTCCTGGGCGCCACGCGTTCAGGCTCCGCGGTGCCGGAGACGGCGGTGCGCTATGACGCCGACGGCGCCTCTGTCCTCGTGGTGGGCGCCGACGACAAGATCTCACGGGTTCCGATCACGGCGGGGACACGCGGCGGCGGTTGGGTCGAGCTCTTGTCTGGCCCGCCGGTAGGCGCGAACGTGGTCTCGCGGGCGTCGTCGATGCTGGTTCCCGGCGATACGGTCAAGCCGGCGCGCGCGTCATGACGGGCGGCCCGGAAGACCACGGTTTTGGAGGGAAACCCGGCGGCTTCCGCATCTCGTCCTGGGCGATCCACAATCCAATCCCCGTCGTGGTGCTTTTCATCGCGGCGACCCTCGCGGGGCTGATCTCGTATCAAGCCCTCCCGATCAAATACTATCCCAACGTCTCCTTTCCCCTGGTCCTGGTGCAGGTCACCCGCAACGGCGCCGCGCCGGCGGAGATGGAGACCCAGATCACGCGGCCCATCGAGAACGCCATGGCGGGCGTGACGAATGTGGAGGCGATCTCCTCCACGATCACCCAGGGCGTCTCCACCACCGACATCCAGTTTCATCTCGGCACCGATCTTCAGAAGGCCACCGACGACGTCCGCAGCAAGACGGACCAAACGCGCAACATCCTGCCGCGCGACATCGATCCTCCCGTCGTTCAGCGCGCGGATACCGACGATGAGCCGATCATCACCTACGCCGCCTTCGCCCCGTCGATGTCGACGACCGATCTGTCCTGGTTTGTCGACAACACCATTTCCCGGACCTTGTTGGCCGAGCAGGGCGTCTCGCAGGTCTATCGAACCGGCGGCCTCGATCGGGAAATCAACGTCCTGGTGAACCCCAGCCGCCTCGCGGCCGAGGGCGTCACGGCCTCGCAGGTCAACGACACCCTGGCCCAGGTCAATCAGGACGCCCCGGGGGGCCGGGTGACCGTGGGCGGCCGCGAGCAGACCATGCGGGTGCTCGGCGCGGCGCTCAACGTCGATCAGATCCGCGCCCTGACCATTCCCACGTCCACGGGCCGTTTCGTGCGCTTGAGCGATGTCGCGGACGTCGGCGACGGCGCGGCGGAAGAGCGGGGCTTCGCCTCGCTAAACGGCCGGCCCGTGGTGGGCTTTCAGGTCGCCAAGACCAAGGACGCGAGCGAGGTCTCGACCGAGGACAATGTGGACCAGGCGATCAAGGGCCTGGAAAAGACCTACCCGGGCGTGCGCATCGAGAAGATCGTCTCGCGAGTGGACAATACCCGCGCAAGTTTCTCGGCCACCGAACACACCTTGATCGAGGGCATGCTGCTGGCCGCCCTGGTGGTCTGGCTCTTCCTTCGCGACTGGCGCGCGACCGCCATCACCGCGGTGGCCATGCCCGCCTCGCTGATCCCCACCTTCGCCTTCATGCGGCTGGCTGACTTCAGCCTGAATCTGATCACCCTGCTGGCGCTCACCCTGGTGATCGGCATCCTGGTCGATGACGCCATCGTCGAGATCGAGAATATCGAAAAACGGGTCTCCACCGGGATGCGGCCGTTTCCGGCGGCCGTGGAGGGCGCCGACCAGATCGGCCTCGCGGTCGTCGCCACCACCTTCTCCATCGTCGCGGTCTTCCTGCCCGTGGGCTTCATGCCGGGCATACCCGGACAGTTCTTCAAGGAGTTCGGGATCACCGTCGCGGTGTCCGTCCTGTTTTCCCTGGTGGTCGCCCGCCTGCTCACGCCGTTGATGGCGGCCTATTTCCTGAAGCCGAAGGCGGGCCGGCCGCGGCCCCCCCTGCCGCGCTACTATCAACGCTCGCTGGCGTGGGCGCTGGACCACATGTGGCTTTCCCTGGCGATCGGCACGGTCATCTTCGTCGGCTCAATGTCGCTCGCCATCCCGCTGAAAAAGGGCGTCCAACCCGAAGGCAATCCCAACTATCTCAACGTCAACCTCGAGGGTCCCCCAGGGTCGACGGTGGGCGACATGCGCCTGATGGTCTCGCGGGTCGAGGCGCTCCTCAACCGCCAGCCGGAGACCAAGTCGGTGTTTTCCGCGGTCGGCGCGGGCGGCGCCTTTGGCGGCTTCGGCGGCTTCTCCAGTAGCGCGGGGGTCAACAAGGGCTCCGTGGTGGCGATCCTCAAACCAGACCGCAAAGCCAGGGTCGCGGAAATCCGCGACCGCCTGCGTCCGCACCTGCGCGAAATTCCGGACGCCCGCGTCACCTTCGACACCCAGGGCTTCGGCTCCGCGGAAGTCCAGGTGATCCTGACCAGCGAATCCGGGGTAGGGCTGGACGACGCCGCCCTCAGTCTTCAGCGACAGATGCGCGGCGTGCCGGGTCTCGCCGATCCCCGGCCCATAACACCGCCGAACGGCGCCGAACTGGTCGTGCGTCCCAAGTCCGACGAAGCGGCGCGCCTGGGCGTGTCGTCACAGACCATTGCCGCCGCCGCGCGCGTCGCGACCGTGGGCGACATCGACGCCAACGTCTCCAAGCTCGACCAGGGCGAGCGGCGCATTCCCATCCGCGTCCGGTTGCCCAAGGCCGATCGCAGCGATCTGTCGGTCATCCGCGATCTGCGCCTGCCGACCGCCGGGGGCGGACAGACAACCCTCGGCACGGTTGCGGACGTCTTCTTTCAGGCCGGTCCGGCGCAGATCGACCGCTTCGACCGCAAGCGGAATATCACCACCGTCGCCGACACCACGGGAAACACCCAGGTCGGCGACGCGCAGGTCAGGGTCGACAAGCTCCCGATCATGCAGCATCTGCCGGCCGGCGTCGCGAAAGCTTCGGAGGGGCAGGAAAAGGCCTATGCCCAACTCTTCGGCGGCTTCGCCATCGCCATCCTGGCCGCCGTCGGCCTGGTGTACGGCGTCATGGTCCTGCTGTTCCGCAGTTTCTTCAAACCCCTGATCATCTTGTCGGCCTTGCCGACGGCGATCGGCGGCGCCTTCCTGTTTCTCCTGGTGACCGACCTCTCGCTTTCGATCCCGTCCTTGATCGGCTTTCTGATGCTGATGGGCCTCGCGGCGAAAAACTCCATCCTGCTGGTCGAATACGCCATCGAACGGGAACGCGAGGGCAAGAGCCAGCGCGAGGCGCTCCTCGAAGCCTGCACCGAGCGCGCGCGCCCGATTGTCATGACGACGCTGGCCATGATGGCCGGCATGGCTCCGACCGCCTTCGCCCTGGGCAAGGGATCGGAGTTCCGCCAGCCCATGGCCGTGGCGGTCATCGGCGGCCTCATCACCTCCACGGTGCTCTCGTTGCTGCTCGTGCCGGTGGTCTACGAGTTCGTCGATGGCATTGAGAAATGGCTGGTTTCGAAGTTGGGCCGGCTGGTGACACCGCGGGAGGTCAAGGCAAACCCCGTTCCGGCGGAATAAGCGTCAGCTAAAGCCGCGCATCTCCGCCCACGCCTCGAAGGGGTCGCGACGCGTGCGCCATTGATTGATCGGCGCCTCGGGATCGCGGTAGCCGAGCGCCATGCCGCTGAAGACCATGTGATCGTCCGGCAGGGCCAGGAACTGCGCCACCGTCCGGGCGTAACGCGCCCAGAACTCCTGGGCGCAGGTGTCCAGCCCGCGCTCCGTGGCCAGCAGCATCACGCTCTGCATGAACATCCCGACGTCCGACCACTGCGCCGAACCCAGCTGACGGTCGAGGCAGAAAAACAGTCCCACAGGCGCGCCGAAGAAATCGAGGTTTTTGGCGAGCTGGCGATAGCGCCCGGCCTTGTCCTCACGCCCGACCCCGATGGAGGCGTAGAGGTCCTCGCCGCATTCGTAGCGCCGGGTGCGGAACGGATCCCACAAGGACTCTGGGTAGACAGGATATTGCGGGTCCTCCATCGGCGTCCCGGCGACGACGCGTTTGAGTTCCGCCAGAGGCTCGCCGGCGAGGGCGCAAACGCGCCAAGGCTGCAAATTGCCCCCGGAGGGCGCGCGGTGCGCGGTTTCCAGGATAGCCTTGACCACATCACCCGGGACGGGGTCGGGACGGAAGGCCCGCACCGACATCCGAGTCTTCACCGCTTCGCTGACATTCATCGCTCCGCTCCTGAGCTTGACGCGGTCGCCCGGCGCGACGCAACCGTAGCGGAGGTATCGCGGGAGAGAGGCCTTGGCGAGACGCGCGGCGCGACGGCGGCGAGGCCTGTTGGCTTGGATCGGCCGCCTGACGGCCATCGTCCTTCTGGGCGTCGTGATCATCCCGCCGATCTGGGTTACGATCTATCGCTGGATACCGCCTCCGATTACCGTCTTGATGGTCGAGCGACTGATCGAGGGGCGAGGTTTCGACCATCGCTGGCGGCCGCTGAGCCGGATTGCGCCGGCCATGATCCACGCCGTGGTCGCCTCGGAAGACGCCAAATTCTGCGAGCATCATGGCTTCGACATTCACGCCATCGACGCCGCCATCCGCCATAACGAGACTAGGCCCGGCAAGATCCGCGGCGGGTCGACCATCAGTCAGCAGACAGCCAAGAACGTCTTTCTTTGGCCGGAGCGGTCCTGGCTGCGAAAGGGGGCCGAGGCAGGCTTCACGGTGCTGATCGAGGCGATCTGGGGCAAACGGCGGATCATGGAGGTCTATCTCAACACCGTCGAACTCGGCTCGGGGATCTATGGAGTGGAGGCGGCTTCTCAGCGCTATTTCCATGAGCCCGCATCCCGCCTCTCGCCGGCTCAGGCCGACCGCCTCGCGGCCATCCTGCCCAGCCCGCTCAAGTGGAGCGCGGCCCATCCCGGCGCCTATGTGCGCGCGCGCACGGGAAAGATCGGCGCGCGGTCGGGAACGGTGGCGAGGAGTGGCTTGGCAGGCTGTGTTTTCAGCTAACGCGCCGCCCGCCGCGATGCTGCCTTGTTCTGGCTCCGAATGATGATCTTAGCGTCTGGATCCTGGTATACAGAGAGGCAATTATGAACCAACGCGCCGACGAACAGGTCATCGATACCGATATTGGCCAGAAGGTGAGCCAATTTATCGTAACTCAGCCTATATTTGTCGTGCTGGCCACTGCATCGGTCTATTCGGGAACCTATACAGATCGCCTCTATCCTCTCGGTCGCTTTCTCGACTGGCAAGGCTACATCAGCATAGCTCTATCGGCTATCGTCCCAATAACGATCATTTCCATGTTCCATATGATAATATTGTACATTGCGAGACGATCAAATTCAATAAAGAACGTGGCGCTCGTAACAGTGGCCGTCACGGTGGTTTTGTATCTCTACTTGTCCATAGGCTTTCTGTCGCATTCCCAGGATTTCACCGCGTTACTGGCGCTCTGGTACAGATTTGCCGTCTGGATGATACTGTCCTTGATCATCGCTTTGTCTGGAAATATTCTGTATATCAGCGGACGAATTGGCCCTTGGGCACACGCGGTGCTTGTGATGCTCGCTGCGGTAAACTCGACCGCCCATCTTGCGTCGGAACGGGGGCGACTTGACGCGATCGGCTACGAATGCACGACCCTAGGCGATGCTCAAGCGTCGCCACGAATCAGAGTTATATTTTGGGACTCGAAAATATTCGCTTTTGTACGCAATGGTATTCTACAAATAGAGACGAATGCCAAAGAGCCCGGCCGGATCGTCCTGGGCACCCCCTTGAGGGGCGATGACCGTTTACCGCTCTTAGCGAACGTTGGAGAGGTTGGAGGGGGTTGTGTTACGTAGAACGATCTATGCCATTGCAATTTTCCTGTTCGCCCCGTCAACGCGGGGAGGGGTGCTGGACGATGCCTTCGGCAATACTATTGTGTTTGAATATGATTCAAGTGGTAAGACTTCGGAATTGTGGCTGGCTAAAGATGGTTCCTTTATGCTGGACAGCAGAACGCCCCATCACTATCATGGGCGATGGTATCTCGATGGCGCGAGACTTTGCTTGAAGGGGGCTGGTTTTTACAGCTTCCTACCCTCGGAATGCTATACGATTCCGCCGCCGCCCCTGGGCCTGCACGACCCCTCGTGGCGTCAGATGATGCCGGTCGGCGGCATGGCCTCCGTGAAATTGGTGGCCGGGCACTTCGTTCCAACTAGGCATTGAGCCGAAGGATAGACGCTTTTTCAGCCGGATGTTGAGCGGAGCGAGGCTCGGACGTTTTCGATCTTTCAACGCGTCCGCGCCCTTCGCGGGTATTCCGCAGATCCCGCCAAAGACGGGCGCCCCTCCCGCCGACGAATCGCGCCCTGGAGGCGAAATCAGGCTACGACTTCAAGCCGATCTCTCTTAGCCGCTTCTCAAGGAAGGCCGTCGCCGTGATCGGTTCTGGATAGCGATCCGGCCGAGTGACGCCCACACACCCCGCCAAGGTGGTGATTTCGAATTCTGGGCGGAAATGCAGGAAGAATGGCGTCGAGTATCGCGCGACGCCCCTTCGCTCCGGCGCGGGATTGATGACGCGATGGGTGGTCGAGGGCAGGACGTCGTTGGTCCAGCGCGATAGCATGTCGCCGATATTGACCACCACCGCGCCCGGCGGCGGGTTCACGGGAAGCCAGCGACCCGAACGATCGAGGATTTCGAGCCCGGCCTCTTCGGCGCCCAGCAATAGAGTGATGGCGTTGATGTCCTCGTGAGCGCCGGCGCGGATCGCGGGGCCGTCGAAGGACGCTGGCGGATAGTGCAAGAGTCGCAGGATGCTGTCCCCGCCGGTCACCGCCGCCTCAAACGCGTCCGGGGCCTCGCCGAGGCCCGAGGCGATGGCGCGCATGAGGCGGATGCCGAGGCTTTCTAGGGCGCGATAAAGCCAGAGCGTTTTGGCCTCGAAACCCGGCGCCTCGGTCGGCCAGACATTGTCGCGCTGTCCGACATGCCAGAATTCCTTGAGGTCGGGATGGCGATCGCCCTTGGCGGTTTCGACTCCGAATGGGGTGTAGCCGCGCTGCCCGGCGCCCCCCGCGATCAGATAGCGGCGCTTCACCGCCTCCGGGAGGGCGAAAAAGGCCCGAGCCGCGCCGATGGCGGCGTCGACCCGGCCTTGATCCAGGCCGTGGTCGCTCAAGATCGCGAATCCATGCCGCTCAAAGCTCGCGAGAAGCCGCGCGGCGAATGCCGCCTGATCCCGCGCCTGATCGAGGCAGGAGATCGGCGTCAGGCCGCTGAGCATGGGGGCGTATTCCAAAGGTCTCTCCATCGCGCTTGGCGCGGTTGAAACGGGCGCCGCTTCCCGCCTATGGCTTTCGCGCCCTGACTGCCAGTGGAGACACCGCCGCGTGACCGCCAAAATCCGCCCCGACGCCGCCTCGGCTCTCGAGGGTCTACTCTTTGACGGCATGACCATCATGGCCGGGGGTTTCGGCCTGTGCGGCATTCCCGAGAACCTGATCGCCGGGATCCGCGACGCGGGGGTCAAGGATCTGACCGTGATCTCCAACAACTGCGGCGTGGATGGCTTTGGCCTCGGCGTCCTGTTGGGCGCCGGCCAGATCAGGAAAATGATCAGTTCCTATGTCGGGGAAAACAAGCTTTTCGCCGAGCTCTACCTCTCCGGGAAACTCGAACTGGAGTTCAACCCCCAGGGCACCCTGGCCGAGCGCATCCGCGCCGGCGGCGCGGGGATCCCCGCCTTTTTCACCAGGACTGGCGTCGGCACCCTGGTCGCCGAGGGCAAGGAGCTCCGCGACTTCGATGGGGAGACCTATGTCATGGAGTGCGGCCTCACCGCCGACCTCGCCATCGTCAAGGCGTGGAAAGGCGATGCCGAGGGCAATCTAATCTATCGAAAAACCGCGCGGAACTTCAATCCGATGATGGCCACCGCCGGCAAGACCACCCTTGCCGAGGTGGAAGAGATCGTGCCCGTCGGCGCCTTGGATAAGGACGCCATTCACACGCCCGGTATCTATGTCCAACGCCTGATCGCCGGAGCTCATTTCGAAAAACGCATCGAGCAGGAAACCACCCGCAAGCGCGTGTCGGAGAACGCCTGATGGCCTGGACACGCGATGAGATGGCGGCCCGCGCGGCGAAGGAACTGCGCGATGGCTTCTACGTCAACCTCGGCATCGGCATCCCGACCTTGGTGGCCAACCATATTCCTGCGGGCATATCCGTGACGCTACAGAGCGAGAACGGCATGCTCGGCATGGGTCCCTTTCCCTTCGAGGGGGAAGCCGACGCCGACTTGATCAACGCCGGCAAACAGACGATCACCGAGCTACCAACGTCATCCTATTTCTCCAGCGCGGACAGCTTCGCGATGATCCGCGGCGGCCATATCGCGCTGTCGATCCTGGGCGGGATGCAGGTCGCGGAAAACGGCGACCTCGCCAATTGGATGGTGCCCGGCAAGATGGTCAAAGGCATGGGCGGCGCCATGGATCTCGTCGCCGGCGTCCGCCGCGTCGTTGTGGTAATGGACCATGTCGAAAAATCCGGCGCGCCGAAGTTCCTGTCCCGATGCACTCTGCCGCTGACCGGCGCGGGGGTTGTCGACCTCCTGATCACCGATCTCGCGGTGTTCGAGATCGATCGCAAGGGTCGAGGCGCCTGGCTGACGCAACTAGCCGACGGCGTCACGCTCGACGAGGTGAAGGCCAAGACCACGGCGGCGTTCGAGGTGGCTCTGGCGAGCGCCTGACGGATGGCGAACCTGATCGAGCAGTGGGTCGCCGGCGCCAGGGCGGGGACCGAGCCCCGGGTGATCACGCGGATGCCGTCCGGCTGGTTACTGGCCGGAGCGACCCAGCCGTTGCGAGGATACTGCGTCCTCGTCGCCGACCCGATGGTCCCGACCTTGAACGCGCTCAGCGAGCCCGAGCGCATCGCCTACTCCCTCGACGCCATCCGCGCCGGTGACGCCCTGCTGGCGGTGACCGGCGCCGCGCGCAGCAACTACGAGACCCTCGCCAACGCCGATCCCCTGCTCCACACCCACATCATCCCGCGCTACGCCGACGAGCCGGAGGACAAGCGCCGATTGCCGCCGATGCTGGCGTACGGCTGGGCGGGGGCGCGGCCGTTCGATGCGGCAGCCGACGGTGCAGGGCTGGAGGCCATCCGCGCGTGGCTTGCCTAACGAAGCCCTGCCTTTTTAGCGCCCACGTGTTGTCTCTTTTAAGTGACATCTGTCTTTGCTAGATATTCAACAGCTTGAGATTTTCGCTACGTGGCTGCGAAGACTTCGCGATCGTCGAGGCGCTGCTCGAATAGCGGAACGCATCCGGCGGCTGAGCACCGGCGCGTTTGGCGACGTCAAACCCGTCGGCGCGGGCGTTTCTGAACTGTGGATCGATGCGGGTCCGGGATATCGGATTTTTTCTGTCGGAAGGGCGAGACCGTGATCCTCCTGCTGTGTGGTGGAGACAAGTCTAGCCAACGCCGCGACATCGCGCGGGCGATCGCCCTCGCTGAGGAGGTTCAGTCATGACCTTGGCCACCCGGGCCTTCGATCCGGCGGAAGTATTGGATACGCCGGAAGCGATGGCTGAGTACTTGTCGTCCGCGTTCGAAAGCGGCGATCAATCGATCATCGCCGACGCCCTCGGGGTGGTAGCGAAGGCCAAGGGCATGTCTCAGCTTTCCCAGGAGACGGGTCTCGCACGGCCCGCGCTCTACAGAGCGCTCAGCCCAGGCGGTCACCCCGAATTTGGGACAGTGTTGAAGGTGATGCGCGCCCTCGGCATGAGCCTGAAGCCCTTCGTCGTTTAGCTATGCCGTTTGTCCCCCCCGAATGGGCGCCGCATCGTGAGATGTGGGTGGGCTTCCCCAGCGACGGCGCGCTGTGGCTGGAAGACCTTGGGCCCGCTCAGGCCGAGGTCGCGGCGCTCGTGCGGGCGCTGGCTGGACCGGGGCGTGAAGGGGTCAAGCTGATGGTCGCGGGCGCGGACGCGTTGGCTGCGGCGCGCGCGCTCGTCGGCGGCGTCGACGGGGTCGACATCGTCTCCGGGACCTTCGGCGACATCTGGCTGCGCGACACGGGGCCTATCTTCACCACGACAGGCGCGGCCGCGGCGTTTCGCTTCAATGGCTGGGGTGGCAAGTACCAACTGCGGGGCGACGAGGCGGTCGCCGGTCAGATCGCCGATCATACGGGCGCAAATCTCACTTGCCACGACTTCGTGCTGGAGGGCGGCGCGCTGGACCACGACGGCGCGGGCACGGTCGTCACGACGCGCCAATGTCTGCTCAATCCCAACCGCAATCGCGGCTGGCGCGAGGGCGAGGCGCAGCGGGCGTTGGCGGACAGCCTCGGCGCACGCAAGGTGTTGTGGCTGGATCAGGGGCTGATGAACGATCACACCGACGGCCACGTCGACAATCTCGCGCGGTTCGTCGCGCCCGGCGTCGTCGCCTGCCCGATGGCCTTCGGCGAGGACGATCCGAACGCCGCGATCTATGACCGCGCGGCGGCGGCGCTGGCCGGCTTCACCGACGCCGCGGGCCGCAGGCTGAAGGTCGTACGCATCCCCTCTCCCGGCCGGATCAAGGACGACGAGCATCATGTCGTCCCCGCCTCGCACATGAATTTCCTGATCGCCAACGGCGCGGTGATCATGCCGACCTATGATGGCTTCGCCGCGCGCTTCGCGGAAGCGGCGCTGCAAACGGCATTTTCCGACCGGGAGGTCATCGCTCTGCCCTCGACCTCCCTCCTGACCGGCGGCGGCTCCTTCCATTGCATCAGCCAGCAGGTTCCGGCGTGACCGCCCGGGCCATCCGCGTCGCGGCGCTGCAGGCCAGTTTCGGCGACGACATCGACGCCAGCATCGCCAAGGTCGCCGGCCTGATCCGCGAGGCGGCCGCAGGCGGCGCGCAGGTGATCCTGCCGCCCGAACTCTTTCAGGGCCCCTATTTCTGCGTTCGCCAGGAAGAGCGTTGGTTCGCCCACGCCCATCCCTGGCGCACTCACCCTTGCGTCACCGCCCTGGCGCCGCTCGCCGGCGAGCTTGGCGTCGTGCTGCCGATCTCGATCTTCGAGCGCGAGGGTCCGCACTATTTCAACACCCTCGTCATGGTCGGACCCGACGGCGCGCCGCTCGGCATCTACCGCAAGAGCCACATCCCCGACGGTCCGGGCTATGTGGAGAAATACTACTTCAAGCCTGGCGACACCGGCTTTCGTGTCTGGGAAACCCCCTTCGGTCGCCTGGGCGTCGGCGTGTGTTGGGACCAGTGGTATCCCGAAGCCGCCCGCGCCATGACCCTGATGGGCGCCGAGGTGCTGCTCTATCCCACCGCCATCGGCAGCGAGCCGCACGACCCAAGCCTCGATACCGCCTTGCCGTGGCGCCGGGCCATGCAGGGTCACGCGGTCTCGAACGTCATCCCGGTCGTCGGAGCCAACCGAACCGGATTCGAGCCGTGGGACAATTACCCCGGCGGCGGTCAACGCTTCTATGGCTCCAGCTTCGCGGCCGACCATCGGGGCGATCTGGTCGCCGACCTGGGGCGAGATGAGGAAGGCGTCGCCGCAGCGACGTTCGATCTCGATTTCCTCAGCGTCCACCGGGCGGCCTGGGGTTTCTTCAGGGACCGCCGCCCGGACTTGTACGGTTCGCTCACCTCCCCTCGCCCGGCATGATGACCACCGAACGCCTTCTCCTTCGCGCGTGGCGACCGGAAGACCGCGAGCCCTACGCCGCGATGATGGCGGACCCGACGGTCGGCTATTGGCTCGCCGGGACTCAGACGCGCGAGGCCGCTTTCGCCGCGGTCGATCGACTGGAGGAAGAGCTGGCGCGCCTCGGCTACGGCGGTCTCGCGGTGGAGCGGCGCGGCGACGGCGCCTTCCTGGGCTGCGTCGCGCTGGCGGATCTGGGCGACGAGATGCCGATCGCGCCCGGCGTCGAGATCGGCTGGCGCTTCGCTCGCCACGCCTGGGGTCACGGCTACGCCGCCGAGGCGGCGCGCGCGCTCCTCGCCGATGGCTTCCTGCGCCTGGGATTGCCTGAAATCGTCGCCTTCACCGCGTCGTCGAACGCCAAGTCCCAAGCGGTGATGACGCGCATCGGCATGCGCCGCGACGAGACGCGCGATTTCGACCATCCGCGGCTGGAGCGCGACCATGCGCTGCTACGCCACGTCGTCTATGTCGCGACGCCTGGCTGACACTGGGACGAATTGGCGCTTGGACTTCATCGCCGGCGAAGCTACGCCATTGCGCGTCTGCCAAAGGGGTTCGTGATGGCCGAAACGCATCGACAGATCGTGTTGGCGAGCCTGCCTCAGGGCAAGCTTGGTGCTGAACATTTCCGTGTCGAGACCGCGCCACGCCCCTCGCCGGCGGAAGGCGAAGTGCTGGTCAAGACGCTCTACGTTTCTCTGGACGCCGCGAACCGCGCCTGGATGCAGGGCGCGACCTACCGCTCGGCCTTGCAGGCGGGCGATGTCATGGCGGGCGGCGCGCTGGCCGAGGTGGTCGAGTCACGGGCGTCGAATCTCGCCGCGGGCGATCTGGTGTTCGCCGACACCGGCTGGCGGGAATACGCGACGCTCCGGGCCAAACACCTCACGCGCCTGCCGCGCAAGGACCCTTTGACCTACCTTATCAGCGTCTACGGCGTCGCCGGACTTACAGCCTATTTCGGCCTGCTGGAGTGCGGAAATCCGAAACCCGGTGAAACCGTCGTGGTATCGGCGGCAGCCGGCGCGGTGGGATCCTTCGTCGGGCAGATCGCCAAGATCAAGGGCTGCAAGGTCGTCGGCGTCGCGGGTGGCGAGGCGAAGTGCGCGCTGCTCACCCGCGAACTCGGCTTCGACGGGTCGGTGGACTACAAGGCCGGGAACATCCGCCATGCATTGCGCGAAGCCTGCCCGGATGGGATCGACGTCTATTTCGACAACGTCGGCGGCGATGTTTTGGAGGCGTGCCTCTTCAACATGAACACCCATGGCCGGATCGCCTGTTGCGGCGCGGTCTCGCAGTACGACGGCGCGGCGCCGGCCGCCGGTCCGCGCGGCGTGCCGGGCCTGATCGTGACCAAGCGCCTGATCCTGCGCGGCTTCATCGTCAGCGACTTCGACGCGAAGCGGGAGGCGGCCCTCGACGAGCTCGAGGGCTGGGTCGAATCCGGCGCGCTGAAGGTCCGCGAGGATGTTATGGCCGGGCTGGAAACCCTTCCCCAAGCCCTTATCGGACTCCTCGCCGGCGAAAATATCGGTAAGCGCATGGTCAAGGTAGACTGACCGCCACCCGAAATGAGTTGCGACGAACCGTATTTTTATCCGCTGACCACCGACACCTGGGGCGACGCTGAGCGGGCGGCGGCCATAGCGGTCATCGAGAGCGGACGAACCACCATGGGTCCGAAGGTCGCCGACTTCGAGGCGCGCTTCGCGGCGATGTTCGGCGCGCGTCACGCGGTGATGGTCAACAGCGGCTCGTCCGCGAATCTACTGGCGATCGGCGCGCTTTTCCACACCCGCCAACCGCTCGCGCGCGCGGGAAGAGTGGCCATCGTTCCCGCCGTGTCCTGGGCGACGACCTATTTCCCGCTCAGCCAATACGGGCTGACGCTGCGCTTCGTCGACATCGACCCGGCAACCTTGAACTTCGATCTCGCGGGCTTGGGCCGGGCGATCGACGACGACGTGGACGTGATCTTCGCGGTCAATCTGCTGGGCAATCCCAACGACTACGATGCGGTGACGCGGTTGATCGGCGGGCGCCCGATCACCTTGATCGAGGATAATTGCGAGTCCATGGGCGCGCGGTTCGGCGATCGTTGCGCGGGCACGTTCGGCCGGATCGGGACGTTCAGCACCTTCTACAGCCACCACATCTCGACCATGGAGGGCGGCGTCTGCGTCACCGACGACGACGAACTCTATCATATCCTTCTCAGCCTTCGCTCCCACGGCTGGACCCGGCACCTGCCTTGGCCGAACACCCTGGTCGAGCCCGATCCGCGGGGGGAGTTTCACGAGGCGTTCCGCTTCATCCTGCCCGGCTACAACGTGCGGCCGATGGAGATCAGCGGCGCGATCGGGATCGAGCAGCTGGGGCGTCTGCCCGGTCTGGTCGCGGCGCGCCGCCACGCCGCCGCGCGCTTTTCCGAGCGCCTCGACGCTCTTCCGCAACTCTGTCTGCAGCGCGAGGTGGGCGAGAGCAGCTGGTTCGGCTACGGCCTGACTTTGGCGTCCGACGCGAGGGTGCCCCGCGACGTCGTCGCCTCGCGGCTCAAAACATTGGGCGTGGAGACCCGCCCGATCGTGGCCGGCAATTTCGTCGACAATCCCGTGGTCTCCCGTCTCGCGCACGAACCCGCCCCGCCCTTGCCGGGGGCGGAGACGATCGACCGACGCGGCTTCTACATCGGCGCCAACACCCTGGATGAGGCCGGGCTCGACAGGCTGATGAACGCCCTCGTTCTGGCGACGGCATGAAGATTCTCGTCACCGGCGGCGCGGGAATGGTCGGGAGCAACCTTCGCGCCCACGCCAGGGCGGTGGAACATGAAATTCTGGCGCCCCCGCGGGCGGAACTGGATCTGACGGACGGCGTCGCCACCGCGAACTACGTAGCCCATCATGCGCCCGACCTTATCGTGCACTGCGCCGCCATCGTCGGCGGCATCCAGGCCAACATCGAAGCGCCAGGCCGTTTTCTGGCCGACAATCTGGCGATCGGCCTGGGAGTCATTCGCGCGGCGCATCAGGCGGGAACGCGACGGCTCATCAACCTTGGGACCAGCTGCATGTACCCGATGGGGGTTGATGTTCCGCTAGCCCCGGCATGTCTGTTCTCGGGGCCCGTCGAACCGACCAGCGAAGGTTATGGCGTCGCGAAACTGGCGGCCTGGAAATTGACCGAAACCCTGGGCCGCGCGGCGACGGATCGGATTTGGCGCACGATCATCCCGCCGAACCTCTATGGCGAATACGATCACTTCAGCCCCGTTCGCTCGCACCTCGTTCCAGCGGTCATTTTAAAGCTCAGCGCGGCGATGGCCGCCGGCGTGGACGAGGTGGCGATCTGGGGTGACGGCGCGGCGCGGCGGGAGTTCATGTTCGTGGCCGACCTCGCGGACTTCCTCTGGCTTTACCACGATCGTTTGGAAGAGCTGCCGGAGACCATGAACGTCGGCGTTGGCGTCGATCATAGCGTCAATGACTACTATCGCCTCGTCGGCGAGGTGCTGGGCTACCGCGGCCGCTTCAACCACGATCTCAGCCGGCCCGCGGGCATTCCGCACAAGCTGCTCGACGTCAAAGCTCAGGAGGCGCTCGGCTGGGCGCCGACGACGCCTCTGCGCGAGGGCATCGCCGCCACGGCGCGGTTCTTCGAAGGCCACAAGGACCGGGTCTAGCCCGGCCGTTCTGGGCCCGTCGCGTATGAGCGCTGCGCGACCCGAGCCGCGTCACCCTTGGCGACCTTCCATCGTGTCTCGGCGCCGTCCCGCCAGAAATGGACGTCGAGAGGCCCGTGCGCGGGATCGAGGTTGGCGAGTTTAAGATCCGGCATCCAGTCGGGAAGTCTGGGGTCGAGATAGATTTTGCCGTTCGGCGCGTCGGGTTGAAAGCCGACGATCATCTGAAGCGTCGCGAAGGCCGACCCCGCGGCCCACGCCTGCGGAACGTTGGCGCCCAAATACTGCACCGGAAAATTGCTCGGGTCGCGCTGCAGGCCGGAATAGAGTTCGGGCATCTGATGGAAGGCGAAATAACCGGCCGCGCCGCTGACGTCGCGGGCGATGCGGTTCGCCTCCTCGACGAAGCCGTAGCGTCGAAATCCAAGCGCGATGAACGCGTTGTCGTGGGACCAGACCGAGCCATTCTGGTAAGAATTGGGGTTGAATGCCGGGTGATCGGCCGAAAGGGTGCGGATGCCCCAGCCGCTCCACATATCCGGCTTCATCAGTCGACGGACGACTTTTTCGGCGCGATCTTGAGGCACGATGCCGGACCACAGCAGATGGCCCGGATTCGAAGCGATGCTCATCACCTTTTTCTTCTGGCCGTCCAGACAGAGGGCGTAGAAGCCCGCCTCTTCATCCCAGAACACTTCGTTGAACTGGTTGAACAGCGCCTTGGCCTTGGCTCGAAGCGCCGCGGCCTTGCGCGGTTTGTCCAGCGCTTCGTAGACGAAGGCCATGCGCAGCCAGGCGTCGTAAACATAGCCCTGGAGTTCGCAGAGCGCCTTGGGGCCTTTGACCAGGGAGCCGTCGGTGTAGACCATGGACTCGCCGGAATCCTTCCAGCCCATGTTCTCCATGCCGGCCGGGGACCGGGTCTGGTATTCCTGGAAACCGTCGCCGTCGCGGTCGCCGTACTTGTCGATCCAGGCGAGGCAACGTTCCGCCACCGGAAGAAATTCTTTCACCAGATCGAGATCGCCGGTGCAGCGCCAGGCCTTCTGCAACACCATGAGGTACAAAATCGTCGCGTCCGCCGTGCCGTAATACGGCGTATGCGGAATAAGCTTGAAATGCGCCAGTTCCCCCTGGCGCATCTCGTGGAGTATTTTGCCCGGTTCGGCGTCCCGATAATCGTCGCGTTTCCTGGCCTGGAGGTCGCCCAGGACCTTCAGCGCGCCTCGGGCGAAGTCATGATGCACCATGGCGTTTTGCAGCGAGACGATCAGGGCGTCGCGGCCGAACAGCGCCAGGAACCACGGCACCCCGGCGGCGGGGATAAATTCAGCGTGGCTCCGGCCCCCGATCGGCAGGCGCAGGGCCGCCATGTCGTCGAGGGACTGGCGATAGAACCGGTAAAATTCCTCGTTGGAAGTCTCGACCTTCAAGACCGACTTGCGCCACTCGGCGAGACGATCGGCGGATTCGCCGCTCTTGTGATGGCCGATGCACGTTGGTGGCGCGCGCTTTACCGTCTTGGACTTTTCGACACCGGAGGTGATGTCATAGAGCAGGCAGGCATGCCATTGCTGGCCAGGTTGGAGTTCGACCAGAAAACTGATCCGGCCGTTTGCGTAGACCGCGTCGCAACTGGCTTCGACGATCCGCAAGTTGATCTGTCTTTGGAAGCTGTCGTTGTCGTAACGGGTCTTCAAGGACGCGCGCTTGGCGCTCCAATCGGTGGTGATCAGGCCCCGCCGCACGATCTCGCCGGACTTGACCTCGAAGATATCCGCGAAATCGCTGCGCAGCGCGATCTCGAGATTGAATTGCACCGGAAACTGGTTGTGGTTGACGAGGTCGATGTCCTCATGCATGCCGCCGCCGATGGTGCGGCCCACGGTCATGCTTATCGTTCCCGCGGGGACCTTGCCCATGAAGGTGTTCAGCTCGGCGTTGGCGAGAAAGATCTCGTTGGCGTAGTAGGCGATGTTGCCGCTGTTCAGCAGGTTCCACGGCTGACCGTCGGCAAAGATCTGCCAGCTGGAGATCATCCGGGTGTCGCAGTCGTAGAACCCCTTGTCCGTCGGCCAGGGGATCTGGCCGTCCGGATCGGTGATCAGAACGCCGTAACCCTGGCTGATCGCAAGCCGCGGCGGGCCGACGGTGACTTCAAGCGCCATACGGGTTCAGGTCTCCAGTGAGGTTGACTGTTCAATGGTCTCAAGCGCGCCGCCCGCTTGAAAGGTCCAGGCTCTGGGGACAAATCGAAGCCCGGCCAGACGAGCGTTCATCCGCATACGGGGCATTTCGGATCAGCCCCGACGCGGACCACGCGCGTCTCGCCGGCGAGGCTGTCGTAGATCAACAATCGCCCTGTCAGCGCCTCGCCCGCCCCGGTGATCACCTTGATCGCCTCCAAAGCCATCATCGAGCCGATCGCTCCGGCCAGGGCGCCGACCACGCCCACCGCGGCGCAAGTCTCCTCGTCCGCGGGAACGTCATCGACGAGGCAGCGATAGCAGGGCCGCCCCGCGAACACCCCGATCTGGCCGGTCCATCGTCCGATCGCCCCGCTGACGAGCGGCGTCCCCGCCGCGACGCAGGCGGCATTGACGGCCAGGCGAGTAGCGAAGCTGTCCGTTCCATCCATCACCAGATCATGGCGCGCGACAATTCCCGCATCGCCCGGCCCGAACATCCTCGCATGGGTCTCGATCGCGATATGGGGGTTGAGGGAGGCGAGCCGCGCCTTCGCCCGCTCGACCTTCGCCTTGCCGATATCCTCGACGCCGTACAGCACTTGGCGCTGCAGATTGGATAGGCTGACCACGTCGGCGTCCATCAGGCCGATCGCGCCGACGCCGGCGGCCGCGAGATAGAGCGCGGCGGGCGATCCGAGCCCGCCCGCGCCGATGACCAGCACGCGCGCCTTTTTCAACGCCTGTTGGCCGGGCCCGCCGATCTCGCGCAAGACCAGGTGCCTCGCGTAGCGCTCGACTTCGTCGTCGGCGAACCGCGCCTGACCCTGGGTCATCGGCCTTGCGCGCCGTGCCCGGGGCCGCCACATGGCGCTCGATGACGAGCAATTTTCCCGACTGGCACGGCACCACCATCCTCGCCGTGCGCAAGGCGGGGACGACGGTGATCGTCGGCGACGGCCAAGTCTCCATGGGCCAGACCATCGTGAAGGGCAACGCCCGCAAGGTCCGTACCCTGGCCGGCGGCAAGGTCGTCGCGGGCTTTGCCGGCGCCACCGCCGACGCCTTCACCCTGATCGAGCGGCTGGAGGCCAAGCTCGAGCAATATCCCGACCAGCTGGCCCGCTCCTGCGTCGATCTTGCCAAGGACTGGCGGACCGACCGCTATCTGCGCCGGCTGGAAGCGATGCTGATCGCCGCCGACAAGACCTCGATTTTCACCCTGACCGGCACGGGCGATGTGCTGGAGCCGGAACACGCCGTCGCCGCGATCGGCTCCGGCGGCCAGTACGCCCTCGCCGCCGCCCTGGCCCTGCACGATTTCGATCTCACGGCGGAGGATATCGCCAAACGCGCCATGGCTATCGCCAAGGACATCTGTGTCTACACCAACGGCGATCTGACGCTGGAGACGGTCTCCGCGTGACCGCCGAATTCACCCCTCGCGAGATCGTTTCGGAGCTCGACCGCTACGTCGTCGGCCACGCCGAGGCCAAGCGCGCCGTCGCCGTGGCTCTGCGCAACCGCTGGCGGCGCCGGCGCCTGCCTGACGACCTCCGCGACGAGGTCACGCCGAAGAATATCCTGATGATCGGCCCCACCGGCGTCGGCAAGACCGAGATCGCGCGTCGGCTCGCCCGCCTCGCCCAGGCGCCGTTTCTCAAGGTCGAGGCGACCAAGTTCACCGAGGTCGGCTACGTCGGCCGCGACGTCGACCAGATCATGCGCGACCTCGTGGAGATCGCCATCGGCATGGTGCGCGAACGCCGCCGCGCCGGGGTCCGAGCCAAGGCCGACCAGGCCGCGGAGGACCGCATTCTCGAAGCCCTCGTCGGGACAGGGGCTTCGGCGGCCACCAAGGACGCCTTCCGCAAGAAACTTCGCGCCGGCGAGCTGGACGACAAGGAGATCGAGCTCGACCTCGCCGACAACTCCTCCCCACTCCAGGGGATGGACATCCCCGGTCAGCCGGGCGCCTCGATCGGCATGCTCAACCTGGGCGACATCATGGGCAAGGCGTTCGGCGGGCGCACCAAGACCCAGAAGACCACGGTCGCCAGGGCCTGGCCGCCGCTGATCGCCGAGGAGAGCGACAAGCTGGTCGATCAGGAGGCCCTGACCGCCGAGGCCATCGATCTGGCGGAAAACGCCGGCATCGTCTTCATCGACGAGATCGACAAGGTCGCCAGCCGCTCCGACCGCGCGGGCGCGGACGTCTCCCGAGAGGGCGTTCAGCGCGACCTGCTGCCCCTGATCGAGGGAACGACCGTTTCCACCAAGCACGGCCCGGTGAAGACCGACCACGTCCTCTTCATCGCCTCGGGCGCCTTTCACGTCGCCAAGCCGTCGGATCTGCTGCCCGAACTCCAGGGCCGTCTTCCGATCCGCGTGGAGCTGAAGGCCCTGACCCGCGATGACCTGCGCCGCATCCTAACCGAGCCGGAAGCCAACCTCATCCGCCAGACCGAGGCCCTGCTGGCCACCGAAGGTGTGACCCTGACCTTCGACGAAGCCAGCATCGACGCCCTCGCCGACGCCGCCCAGGCGGTCAACGGCGCGGTGGAGAACATCGGTGCCCGGCGGCTGCAGACCATCCTGGAGAAGGTGGTCGAAGAAATCAGCTTCACCGCCGGCGACCGCTCCGGCGAAACCATCGCCATCGACGCGGATTACGTGAACGCGCGTGTGGGGGAGCTGGCGAAGAACGCGGATCTGAGCCGGTTTATCCTCTAGGCGGCCACGGCCAGGCTGGCCGATCAGGTCCGCACGGCGCTGGGTTTCTTCGATTGAAGCTCCACTCGACGGAACGCCGTATGGCACGCGCGACTTCCAGCGCATTGACCGCCCGCGCCTCGAAGATTGGGGATAGAGGCCAACGCCATTTCGCCCCTGCAAGGACCTTTGACAGCGACGCAACCGCGAGACACGGTGACGATACGGCTTCATGAGACCACAACGATGATCACACTCACCCGGCCGGAGGGCTCGTTCCCCGGCGATCTCGACCTCACGCGGCGCGGCGTGGCGGCGGCGTTCTTCGGCGGCTATGCGGCCTCGGCCCTCGCCGCCGACGCCGAGCCGATTCACACAGACGAAGCCGGCCTGATCGTGGAGAGCGTTACGCTTCGCCCCGCCGATGGCTTCGCCCTTCCGGCCTATGTCGCCAGGCCCGCGAGGGTTGGCCGTCACGCCGCGGTGATCGTCGCTTCCGAGATTTTCGGCATCCACGACTACATCAAGGACGTCTGCCGGCGCCTCGCCAAGCTTGGCTATGTCGCGATCGCCCCGGCCTATTTCGTCCGGGCGGCCGACCCCGCGCCGCTCACGGACATGGCGGCGGTGATGAAGATCGTCGCCCAGGCCAGCGATCCGCAGGTGATGGGCGATATCGGCGCGACCCTGGCCTGGTTGAAGGCGAAGCCGTTCGTGAAAACCTCCGCCGTCGCCGTCACGGGTTTCTGTTATGGCGGCGGGGTCACCTGGCTATCTTGCGAGCGCTTCGCCGCGCTGAAGTGCGGGGTGGCGTGGTACGGCAAGATGGTCCCGCCCCCGGACAAGACGGAAGACGCGGGGCATATCTGGCCGGTCAACCATGTCGCCGACCTGCGCTGCCCGGTGCTCGGCCTCTACGGCGCCAAGGACAATCTGGCCCAGGGCATTCCCGCCATGCGCGCGGCCCTGGCGGCGGCCGGCAAGACGAAGAGCGAGATCGTGGTCTATCCCGACGCCGGGCACGGCTTCCACGCCGACTATCGCGCGTCCTACAACGAGGCGGACGCCAAGGACGGCTGGTCGCGGATGCTGGCCTTCTTCCGCGCGAACGGCGTCGAGCCAGGCTGAAGCCTAGTCCTCACCCGTCGGCGCGGCGGCGGTGTCGGCCGGCGGTTCGAAGCTGGCGGGCGCGCGGCGGCGGCGCGGACGGCGAGGCTCTTCCCCCGCCTCGGCCGGGCGGGTCTGGAGAAAGGCCGGCGCGGCGCTGACCTCGCCGTCGTCGGCGCGCAGGACGCCGGTGGGCTCGGCGACCTCCATCGACGGCGTGGGTGTCGGCGCGGCGACGGGGTAGCTGGTCTCGGCCACGCTCCGCTCGGCGGCCGGGGCGCGATCGTCGCGCGGACGCTCGTCGCGGTCATAGCGCGGCCTGTCCTCGCGCCACGGGCGCTGACCGCGATCCGCCTGATTGCGGTCTCCCTGGGCGCGATCGCCCTGAGTGCGGTCGCCAAGGGGCCGATCCCCCTGATCGCGGGCGTTTTGATTGCGGTCGCCCTGATAGCGCTCGTTGCGGGGCCGCTCGTTCTGAGAGCCTTCGCGATTCCGGTCGCCCTGATAGCGATCGTTCTGGCCGCGATCGGTCTGGCCGCGATCGTTCTGGTAGCGGTCGTCGCGTTGGCGGTTGTCTCGCTGCTCGCCTTGATAGCGGTCCTCACGCGGACGTTCGTCGCGACGATAGTCGTTCTGGCGGTTGTCCTGCCGATATTCCTGACGGGGCGCGCGATCGATATCCTGAGCCTCGGGCTCCTGCATCGCCTCGGCTTCCATCGCCTCGGCGCCGCTCTCGTCCTCGAAATCGATGTCGTATCCGGAAACGAACTGGTCCCGACCGACGATCTCGGAAAGCGGCCGGGTCGGCTGCATCGCGCGGAGCAAACGGAAATAGTGTTCCGCATGCTGCAGGTAGTTCTCCGCCAGCACGCGGTCGCTCGCGGTCTGCGCGTCGCGCGCCAGTTGCTGGTACTTCTCGTAGACGCTCTGGGCGGCGCCGCGCACCTTGATGCCCTCGGGGCCATTGGAGTCGAAAGCCCGGTTGGCGTTGTGCTGGGGCTTCCCGCCGCCGCCGCCGCCGCCGCCCGTATTGCGGTTGCGGCTGCGCTGGCGCTTCATGCCCTTGAAATCTCTCATCGTCGTTCGTTCTGCTTGCTTTGGGCTCCAGGCTCTGCGCTGCGCGCCGGTCCTGTCGCGTTGATGTGTTTCGATCCGCGTCGCGCGGGCGGTCTCTCTTGAAAACCCTCGAAGAGCGAAGTGCTCATCGACCGAGGCGCCGTCCGAACGGACAGTCTCGATCACGCTCCCTGTGGGAGGGCCGCCGCGAACACGGTCCGGCGGCGGCGAGGTCTATTTAGGGTTCCGCGCGGCTTTGGGGAAGTGATTTCTTAAACCGCGTTCGCGGCCTTGCGGCCGACGATGACGCGATCCCGATCGCCGAGATCCCGGACGGCCCGAAGCTCGATCCCGCCCGCGGCTCGAAAGAGGTCCTCCACGGCCTCGCGTTGCCCGACGCCGAATTCGACCGCGAAGGCGCCGCCGGGGCGCAGGACCTCCAGGATGGCCGGGGCGAGATCGCGGTAGGCGCCCAGTCCGTCGGGGCCGCCGTCCAGCGCTAGGCGCGGCTCGTGGTCCCGCACTTCCGGATCGAGGCCGGCAATGTCGCCGGTCGGGATATAGGGCGGATTGGAAACTACGAGGTCGAAACTCTCCGGCTGAAGCCCGGCCGTCCAGTCACTGCGCAATAGAGACACTCGCCCCGCGAGCCCGAGGTTGGCCGCGTTCTCCCGGGCCACGGCAAGAGCCTCTTCCGAGACATCGACCCCCAGCCCCACCGCCGCCGGTCGCTCGCCAAGGATCGCCAGCAGCAAGGCGCCCGAGCCGACGCCGAGGTCCAGCACCGCGAAACGTCGCTGTTCCTCGAACAGCGGGAGCACGGCGTCGAGGAGGGTTTCGCTGTCGGGCCTGGGCGTCAGCACGCCCGGCGTCACCCGAAGCATGATCTTCCAGAAGCCTTTCACGCCCAGGATGTGGCTGATCGGCTCGCGCCGCTCGCGACGCGAAAGGTAGCCGTCGAGGGTGTCGGCCTGACCGTCGTCCAGCGCGCGATGGGGCTCGGCGATGATGTCCGCCCGTGTCGCTCCGGCCGCGGCTTCGACCAGCAGCCGCGCGTCGATAACCGGACTGTCGACGCCCGCCGCCTGCAACCGGCGTTTGGCCGCGTTCCAGGCGGAGACGAGGGTGAACGCCTCGGGAATTTAAGCCCGCGAGCCCGTCAGGGGGAAGGAGCCGAAAGCGCCGGCCTTGACGTTGCCGCCGATGGTGTCGCCGTCCACCTTGAGGTCGAAGCTCAGCGTCATCGGCATCGGTGAGGTGATGGCGGCGGAGAACTTCACGGCGTCGCCGTCGACTTCGCCCGACACCGCTTGTGAGCCTTGCGCGCCGTCCATGGTGCCGTTGAAGGTGTTCCCGCTCGAATTGATGGTGAGCGTTCCCTGTTGAGCGCCCATCGGCGAATTGATCGTGGTTTTCCAGGTGCCGTCGACTGACATGGTTTCTCTCCCGCTGGTGTTGTGAAAATGACTACCCCGTCACCCGCCGACGGGGCAACATCTATTCGGCGGCGTGGAGCAGGGCCGCGCGCTCGGTCGCCTTGATTTCGGCGGCTCTGGCCTCGACCAGTTCGACGATGTGGTCGATCATGCCGGCGTTGTCCTGTTTGTGGTCGGGCTTGCCGGCGACATAGACCATGCCCGCGCCCTTGCCGCCGCCGGTGAAGCCGACATCGGTCATCAGCGCTTCGCCCGGCCCGTTCACCACACAGCCGATGATCGAGAGGCTCATCGGCTCGGCGATATGCTTCAGCCGGGCCTCCAGGGCGTTCACCGTCTCGATGACGTTGAAGCCCTGTCGCGCGCAGGACGGGCAGGCGATGATGTTGACGCCCCGATGCCTCAGCCCGAGGGCCTTGAGCATGTCGAAGCCGACCTTGATCTCTTCCACCGGATCGGCGGCCAGGGAAACGCGGATGGTGTCGCCGATACCGGCCCAGAGCAGGGAGCCCATCCCGATCGACGACTTGATCGTCCCCGAGCGCAGAGCCCCGGCCTCGGTGACCCCCAGGTGCAGCGGGCAATCGATGGCTTCGGCCAGGGAATGATAGGCCGCCACCGTCATGAAGATGTCCGAGGCCTTCACGCTGATCTTGAACTCGTGGAAGTCGTGGTCCTGCAGGATGCGGGCGTGGTTGAGCGCGCTCTCGACCATGGCTTGCGGGCAAGGCTCGCCGTACTTTTCCAACAGATCGCGCTCCAGCGAGCCGGCGTTGACGCCGATGCGCATCGAACAGCCGTAATCCCGCGCGGCCTGGATCACGTCGCGCACGCGATGGGCCGAGCCGATGTTGCCGGGGTTGATCCGCAGGCAGGCCGCGCCGGCCTTGGCCGCCTCGATGCCGCGCTTGTAGTGGAAGTGGATGTCGGCGACGATCGGCACGTTGGCCGCCTTGACGATCGTCGAGAGAGCCGCCGTGGCGTCTTCGTCCGGACAGGACACCCGGACGATATCGGCGCCCGCCTCCTCCAGCTGTCTGATCTGGTTGATCGTCGCGTTCGCATCGCCGGTGATGGTGTTGGTCATCGACTGGACGGTGATCGGCGAGTCGCCGCCGACCGGCACCTTGCCGACATGGATGACGCGAGACTTGCGCCGATCGATCGCGCGCCAGGGGCGAACGTGGGTGTGATCTTGGGCGGTCATGAGAGCCTGAAGATAGTCTTGAATCGTGTTTTTCCCAAGCCCCTTCGGTGGGGGCGCCCCCGGACCGAGGCCCCAGGCCAGGGCCGATCAGCTCGCGAGGCGGGCGACCGGCGTCTGGGCGGCGGCCAGGGCGCCTCGGGAAACACCGCCCTGGAAGACCTCTATCGCCGAGGGGCTGGCGACATCCACCGTCAGACCCCAGCCGGCCGTCGGCGCGCGCCAGGCCTCGCCGGGTGAGAGTTCACGCGCGAAAAGCACGGCGCCCGCCGGGCCGCGCACGATCAGCGACGTCGTTCGGCGCGCCTGAAGCATGACATCGGTCGCCGGGAATACCGCTGGCGCGCCATAGACGGCGCCGGCGGCGACGAAGCGCGAGCCGATCACCGGGGCCGGTCCGTCGTCCAGCGAACCGCCGAGGCCGGGCGTGGTGTACGCCGGCGGCGAGGTCGCCTCCGGCGGCGGCGGCAGGGGCGCGCCGAGACGGGCCGGTCCCTCGACGGGGTCCGAGGTCACGGCTGCGCCAGGGGCGACCGCGCGATGAGCGGGCTCCGTCCGCGCATGCCGCGCGATATTCCAGCCCACCACGATGGCGACGATCAGCAGGGCGGCGGCGCCGATCAGGCCCAGCCGTCGAGGGGCCCGGCGCAGGCCGGCGGGCGCGCGGAGGGTGTCGTCGATCTCCGGGGCTTCTTCGAGGAACCGCGCCACCACGGCGTCCGGCTCCACGCCGAGCGCTCGGGCGTAGGCGCGAAGGTAGCCGATGGCGAAGGGCCGCGCCGGCAAGGCGTCGATTTCGAAGGCTTCGAGATTGGCGATGTAGCCGGAACGCACGCGGGTCGCCTGGGCGATATCCTCGATCTCCAGACCGAGGCTCAACCGCGCTTCGCGCAGGGCCTCGCCGAGGCTGACGTCAGGATTGAGGACAACCCGGACGGGCCGCAGCCGCGCGAGATCGTCCCCCTGAACGGCGAGGGCGGACGCATTCTCGAGATCACTTGCGTCGAGCGGCATAAGCGCTTGTCTTCCCTCGGCTTCCCCAGCCGCCGATGGACGACCCCCGTAGCAGTCCGGGACCTGTGGATCAACTGGCTCACACTGCGACAAATAGCTTGCGCGCCAAGGCTTCGACCCCCTCGCGGACGGAGGTCGAGGAGGCTTGCAGCAAGACCTCCATGCCCCGCCTCACGGCGTGCCGATCACACGACAGGACCATCTGTTTGACCGGCCCGATCCCCACCGGCGGCATGGACAGTCGATCGAACCCCAACCCGATCAGGGCCATCGCCTCCAGCGGCCGTCCGGCGATCTCGCCGCAAACCGAAACCGGGGTGCCGGTCGCCGCGCACTCGCGCTGGATCGATTGCAGCGCGCGCAGGGCGGGCGGAGAGAGAACATCGTAGCGATCCGCCACCCGAGCGTTCCCCCGGTCGGCGGCGAAGAGGTACTGCATAAGGTCGTTGGTCCCGACCGAGACGAAATCGGTCAACGGCAGCAGGGCGTCGAGATGCCAGAGCAATGACGGCGCCTCGACCATCGCCCCGACTTCCAGTCGCGACGGCGCCGGACGACCGCGGCGGGTCGCCCAGGCGATCTCAACGTCCACCAGCTCCCGCGCCGCGCGAAACTCACCCACGCTGGCGACCAGGGGGAACATCACCCGCAACGGACGTCCGGCGGACGCGGCCACCAGGGCGCGCAACTGCATGCGCAACAGGGCCGGGCGATCCAACCCCATTCGCACCGCGCGCCAGCCCAGGGCCGGATTGTCCTCCCGCTCCGCCTGGAGGTAGGGCAGCACCTTGTCGCCGCCGAGATCCAGGGTGCGGAAGGTTACCGGCAATTCGCCCGCCGCCTCGAGCACCCGGGCATAGAGGTTGGTCTGGGCCTCCAACCGGGGCAGGTCCTCGGAGACCATGAACTGGAATTCCGTGCGGAAGAGGCCGATCCCCTCGGCGCCGGTCTCGGGCAGCGTCTCCATATCGACCGCCAGCCCGGCGTTCATCAACAGGGTGATCTTGGCGCCGTCGCGGGTGAAGGCGGGCGTATCGCGTAGGCGGGCGAATTCGGCGCGTCGTTCAGCGCGGACGCCGATGCGCGCGGTCACCGCCTTCACCACGTCTGGACGCGGCCGTAGATAGGCTTCTCCGGTCTCGGCGTCGACGATCACCGGATCGCCCTCGCTGACCCGGTCGCGAAGCTCCGCGAGGCGGCCGACGCAGGGGATATCCAGCGCCCGGGCCACGATCGCCGCGTGGCTGGCCGGAGAGCCCTCTTCCAGCAACAGGCCGCGCAGCTTGGAGCGGTCGTATTCCAGCAGGTCGGCCGGTCCCAAATTCCGCGCGATCAGGATGGCGTTGTCGGGCAGCTCCCGCGCCCGTTCGCCGTCGCCGGCGAGGTGACGCAGCAGGCGATCGTTGAGGTCTTCCAGATCGTGCAGCCGCTCGCGCAGATAGGGATCGCGCGCCTGGCCGATCCCGGCGCGGTGTTCGGAGCGCACGCGCTCGACCGCCGCCTCGGCGGTGAGGCCGCCCTGCACCGCCTCATGCAGCGAATGGTTCCAGCTGCGACTGTGCGCCAGCATCTTGTAGGTTTCGAGCACGTCGAAGGTCGCGCCCTGCAGCGCGTCGTGGCCTTCCAGAATGCCGTCGATCTGGCGCTGCAGACCGTCGATCGCGGCGGTCAGCCGGGCGTCCTCCACCGCCGGATCGTCAGCCAGCAAGCGGGAGACCGCGACCGGCGCCTCGTGCATCACCGCCACGCCGAAGCTGAGGCCGTCGGCGAACTTCGCGCCCTTCAGCCGCTCGGGTTTACGCGGCGCGATCTCGACGTCTTTGAGTTCCTCCAGGGAGAGCAGGTCGCCGGTGGCCACCATCTCGGCGAGCACCATGGCGATGATCTGGAGATCCTCGACCTCGTCCTCGCCATACACCTTGCTGGCCCGGTTCTGGACCGCCAGGACCCCGATCGCCCGACCGCCGCGCAGCAGGGGCACGCCCAGAAAGGCGTGAAACGGGTCCTCCCCCGTCTCGGGACGATACGAGAAGGCCGGATGATGCGGCGCGTCCGACAGGTTGAGCGGGCGCCCCAGGCGCATGATCTCACCCACCAGGCCCTCGCCCGGCCGCATCTGGGTGACGTGGACCGCCCCCGGATCGAGGCCCTCGGTGGCGAAAAGCTCCATTTCGCCGTTGGATCGGCGCAGATAGATGGAGCAGACCTCGGCGACCATCGAGTTGGCGATGATCCGCACCACGCCACCCAGCCTGGCCTGCGCTGGACCTGCGCCGGCAAGGGCCTCGCGAATCTGCCGGAGCAGACTGCGCGGACCGCGAGGGGCGAGCGAAGTGATCGGCATGATGGCGGTCGGCGCGCTCCCTTACGTTGCGGCGCCTCTTAGCAGGTTTGCCGGGCAGCGCGAGGGAGGCCAAGGGTCAAGAAGAACCCCGTGCGCGTCGGCGCCTGTTCGTCAGGCGCCGCGGCCGCCAGACGGCGGACGATCCGTTCCCACGCCGGCGCGTTCTTGACGTAGATCATCTTGCTATCCCTTCGTGCATCTCCTGCCGATAGAGAGCCGCGAAACAACGAAAACGGTTCAGACGCCGGAGTTTCTTTTCGAAAAGGACTACCCTGTGCCTGTCCGTGCGCCTTCCTTGTCACCCGCGCGTGATCTTGCCTAAGCACCGTGGACGTGATCCCTCCGAGACATGTCGCTTTAGGAGTGCAGCATGAAGCGCGCGCGTTCGACCAGCTTCGTCGCCGGCTTGGCGGTCGCCTCTCTCGCGCTGTCGGCCTGTGGCGGGGGCGGCGGTTCGGCCCCCGCGCCGGCTCCGACGCCCACGCCAGCCCCGGCGCCCACCCCCACGGGACCCACGGTCCAGACTCTCTTCAACCAGCCGGCGGTCGGGGTCTATCTTGCGCTGCTCCTCACCGACGGCACGGTGATGGTTCAGGCCAATCCGACAGGTCAGGTCGGCGCCGGCGCCGGGGATTTCTATCGCCTGACGCCGGACGCCAACGGCGACTACCTCAACGGGACCTGGACGCATCTCGCCGCGCCGCCCGTCGGTTACGCGCCTTACGCCGGCGCTCAGGCGGTGCTTGCCGATGGGCGTGTGCTGTTCGTGGGCGGGGAATATAATCAGGACAACTACGCCCTGCCCTTCGCGCCCTCGGGCCTCACGAATATGTCGGCGG
Organism: Caulobacterales bacterium; assembly: GCA_038231315.1. Lineage (GTDB taxonomy): Bacteria > Pseudomonadota > Alphaproteobacteria > Caulobacterales > Caulobacteraceae > Acaudatibacter. Next base: position 149,299 of record JBBRLN010000001.1, on the reverse strand, counting down.
TCTACGATCCGGTGGCCAACGGCTGGACGATGATCGCCGCGCCGCCGGGCGTGCCTTACATCGGCGATGTCCCCTCCAGCGTTCTCCCCGACGGCCGCTTTTTGTACGGGAGCAAGCTCGACAGAACGATGTGGGCGCTCGACCCGGCGTCCCTGACCTGGGCCGCGTTCGCCTCGACAAACAAGGTCGATAATTTCGCCGAGGAGGGCTTCACCCTCCTGCCCAGCGGCGACATCCTGATCGTGGACATGGTCGCCACGCCGGGTTCCGAGCAGTACGCCACGGCCACCCAGACCTGGCTCTCGGCGGGCTCGACCCCGGCGCTGCTCGCCTCGCCGACCGACTATCCACAGGGACTGACCTATGGCCCCGCGCCGATGCAGACCGTTGGGGGCGTCACCTACGGGCCGGGACCCGCCGGGACCTATCTGCCGCCGGGCGAGATCGGTCCGGCCATCCTGCGTCCGGACGGGACGGTGTTCGCCACCGGCTCGGCGGTCTCGGGTCAGGCCGGACACACCGCGGTCTATCACGCCTCGCCGACGGCGGGACAGGTCGGCTCCTGGTCGAGCGGGCCGGATTTCCCCAACACCGACAACGCCGGCGACTCCTCCGCCGCCCTGCTGCCCAGCGGCAATGTCCTGGTCGCCGGCGCCAGCGGCGCGCTCTATGAGTTCAACGGCGCGACGCTGATCCAAACTCTGGTCGCGCCGATCAGCAAGACCGGCGCCCCGATCTTCCTTCTGCCCCTGCCGTCCGGCCAGGTCCTGGTGCTCTCGCCGACCCTCAACGTCCTGGCGCGGCTCTATACGCCAACCGGCGCGGCCGCCGCCGCCTGGGCCCCGACGATCAGCGCGGTTCCCACCACCCTCGCGCGCGGTCAGAGCTACGCCCTGACGGGGACCCAGCTCAACGGCCTCAGCCAAGCCGCGGCCTATGGTGACGAGTTCAGTTCGGCGACAAACTATCCTCTGGTGCGGATCACCAACACCGCCTCGGGCCACGTGGCGTACGCCCGGACCCACAACCACAGCGCCATGGGGGTCGCCACCGGGGGCCAAGCCGTGACCACCCATTTCGACGTGCCGGCGGGCGCGGAAACCGGCGCCTCGAGCCTCGTGGTGGTCGCCAATGGAATCGCCTCGGCGAAGGTCGCGGTGACGATCAACTGAAACCGTGCGCCCGCCGTCGCTCGGCTCAATGATTGTCGCGGGGTATGCCGCGCGTCTGCGCGATGCGCTGGAACGCCTCGGCGCCTTCGAGGATCGCCCCGGTCTGCAACTGCCCGACCACCGCGCGCTGCATCGCCTGCCACGGCGTCTGCGAGGCGGGATAGGCGTAGCCGCCGCCGGCCTCGAGCGCCTCGCGACGGGCGGCGAGTTCGGTCTCCGGAATCAGCACGTCCGCCGTCCCGCGTTTCAGGTCGATCCGCACTCTGTCACCGCTCTTCAGTACCGCCAGACCACCCCCAGCCGCCGCTTCGGGCGAAGCGTTGAGGATCGAGGGCGAGCCGGATGTGCCCGACTGCCGCCCGTCGCCCAGGCAGGGCAGGGCGTGGACACCCGCCCTTAGCAGGTCGGCCGGCGGGCGCATGTTCACGACCTCGGCCGCGCCCGGATAGCCGATCGGCCCGGCGCCGCGCATCACCAGCAGGGTTTCCGTCGTGATCCCCGTCGCGGGATCGTCGATCCGGGCGTGATAGTCCTCCGGTCCGTCGAAGACGACCACCGGCCCCTCGAAGGCTTCGGGGTCGTCGGGGTTGGAGAGATAGCGTTCGCGAAATTCGTCGGAGATCACGCTCGTCTTCATGATCGCCGAGTCGAAGAGATTGCCCGACAACACGATGAAGCCGGCGTCGGTCTTGAGCGGTCGATCGAAAGGCCGGATGACTTTGTCATCCTCGTTGTTCGCCGCGCGGCAATTGTCGCCGATGGTCCCGCCGTTCGCGGTCCGGGCGTCCTCGCGGATCAGATCCTGATCCATCAGCGCCTTCACCACCACGGGAACGCCGCCGGCGTGATAGTAATCTTCCCCCAGATACTCGCCCGCCGGCTGCAGATTGACCAGTAGGGGAACACGGTGGCCGTGGCTCTGCCAATCTTGGATGTCGAGTTCGACGCCGAGGTGACGTGCGATCGCCGCCAGATGGATCGGCGCATTGGTGGAACCGCCGATCGCCGAGTTGACCACGATGGCGTTCAGAAAGGAGTCCCGGGTCATGATGTCGGAAGGCTTGAGGTCTTCGCGGACCATGTCGACGATGCGCAGGCCGGTCCGATAGGCGCATTCCTGCCGGTCGCGGTAAGGCGCGGGAATGGCCGCCGACCCGGGCAAGGACATGCCCAGAACTTCTGCCAGGCTGTTCATCGTCGTCGCCGTGCCCATCGTGTTGCAGTAGCCAACCGACGGGGCCGACGAGGACACCAGGCGAATGAAGCCCTCCTGATCGATCTCGCCGGCCGCCAGCATCTCCCGGGCCTTCCAGACGATCGTGCCCGAGCCGGTGCGTTCGCCCTTGTGCCAGCCGTTGAGCATCGGCCCGACCGAGAGCGCGATGGCCGGAATATTCACCGTCGCCGCCGCCATCAGGCACGCTGGCGTCGTTTTGTCGCAGCCGATCGTCAGCACCACGCCGTCCAGCGGATAGCCGTAGAGCGTCTCGACGAGAGAGAGGTAGGCGAGGTTGCGATCGAGCCCGGCCGTGGGCCGCTTGCCCGTCTCCTGGATGGGATGGACGGGAAATTCGATGGCCACACCACCGGCTTGGCGTACGCCGTCACGCACGCGGTCCGCCAGAACGAGATGGTGACGATTGCAGGGGCTGAGATCCGAGCCGGTCTGCGCGATCCCTATGATCGGTCGTCCGTCGCGCAACTCCTCCAGGGTCAGGCCGAAATTCAGATAGCGCTCAAGATAGAGCGCGGTCATGTCGATATTGTCCGGGTTGTCGAACCAGGCGGCGGAGCGAAGTTTCATGGGGTTTCGTCGGCCAGACCGCGGCGCGCGACGGCGCGCGAGCCCTTTCTATGGCACGAGAAACCCATCATTGCAGCCTCGCGCGCCGTCACCGCGCGGATCGGCGAAGGGCGTCCGAGTTATTTTCGTCCCGAGAATGCCTAACAATTGCCTTACGCGCGGTTGTGGATTTGGGCTGGATAAAAGGTCGGCGCGCGCATTAAATCGGACTTTGTCGTCGGCGCCGCTTATTTTGGCGTTCGCATGCCATTTCGTGGCGCTTCTATGACATTTGTCTACTGCCGAGCTTTTCCGTAAAAGTAAGATTGTAATTCACGTTCTCCCCGTATATGCGGATGGAACGAACGGTCTAGCTCAGTTCCAGTCTCTCAAAGGGTCGTCATGAAACTCCTCACCGCCACCGCCGCGATCCTCGCGACAACCGCGTTCGCCGGGGCCGCCAACGCGGTCGTTGTCCTTTCCGACGATTTCAATAACGACGCCATGCAGTTGAACTGGTCCGGAGACTCGTCTTTCACCTCGCTGGCGATTCCGACCGTTCACGGCAAGACGACGCGGTTCTCCTCCACCGACCTCATCGGTTCGAACTTCAAGGGCCTCTGCCTCGGTGGTGGTCGTTGCGTCGATCTCGACGGAAGTACGGGCAATGGCAACACGCCCGCTGGTGAACTGCAGTCCAACACGACTTTCGGCGCGAACTATTACACGCTCAGCTTCGGTCTGAACGGCAATCAACGCGGCGCGGCGCCGCAGACCACGACGATTACGCTGGGCGGCATCACCGTGGCCAGCATCACCCTGGCCTCCAACGCGCCCTATCAAGTTTATACCTACCTGGTGCACACGACTCAGGCCGGCTACCTCAACTTCATCGAGAGCGGCCCCTCCTCCAGCAGAGGTTCGCTGCTCGACAATGTGTCGCTCGCCACCGTCTCGGTTCCCGAGCCGGCGTCATGGGCGCTCATGGTGCTTGGCATCGGCGGCATCGGCGGCGTCGTCCGTTCGCGCCGCAATTCGGCGTCCGCAACGGCCTAGCCGACCCGCCTCATCGCCGGTTTAGGCGCGCCAATCGGCGGGACATCGCGTCCCGCCGTTTTGCGTTGTGCCGGACGATCAACCTGCTCCGCCCCTCGCCGCCCGTTCGTGCGCGCCACCGCTTCCGCAAATCCAGTCGCGGATTGAACGTCGTGAAGCATCGGCGGCGAGGCGGGACCGCGACCCGCGCGCGCCGCGTTCGCGGGTCGCCGTTGGCGGCTCCCGAAGTTCATTCACGCGATCGGCGTCAAGGCTCGAACGGTCGACTCGACGCTGAAAAGATTGCATAATGAAACTACATGCCGCTGCAGCCCTCCCTGACCGACAGTTCTGAGTTCGCGCGCCGCGCGAGGCGGCCACGCCCGGCCTTCAATCAAGCGAAAACGCTCGAGGTCCATGGGAAAAGCCACGCGAAAACCGCGCCGAATGTCCAACTCGGGTGCCAAAAACTGCCACGGATCCGTGGCGCCTACAGCGGCGGGTTTTCCGCGAAATCCGCAAGCTACGGCGAACTTCTCACCGTTTCACACCGCGTCCAGCTTGTATGCGCCATGCAAAGCGCGCACCGCGAGCTCCGTATAGGCGGCGTCGATCAGGACGCTGATCTTGATCTCGGATGTCGAGATCACCTGGATGTTGACCCCCTTGGCGGCCAGGGCGGCGAACATGGTCTTGGCGACGCCGGTGTGGCTACGCATTCCAACGCCGATCACCGAGACCTTGGCGACATTGTCGTCGACGGCCACGTCCGCGAAGCCGATCTCGGCCTGTGCGGCGCGCATGACCTCCATCGTCCGGCCCGAGTCCCGCTTGCCGACGGTGAACTCCATGTTGGCCGCGCCTTCGCTCCGCGCGTGGCTCTGGACGATCATATCGACGTTGACATTGGCGTCGGCGAGTCGCCCGAAAATCTCCGACGAAACTCCAGGGTGGTCGGGCAGGCCGAAGAGGCTGATCTTGGCCTCGTCCCGGCTGAAAGCCACGCCGCTGACGATACGTTTTTCCATGATCTCCTCCTCGTCGCAGACGATAGTGCCGCCGTCTTCGTTGTGGCCGGGCTCTGTGAAACTGGAGAGCACGCGCAGGCGCACGCCGTGGGCCATGGCCATCTCCACCGAGCGGGTGTGAAGCACCTTGGCTCCGAGCGAGGCCATTTCCAGCATCTCCTCATAGCTGATCTTGGCGAGGCGGCGGGCCTTGTCCTCGATGCGCGGATCGGTGGTGTAGACCCCGTCCACGTCGGTAAAGATGTCGCAGCAATCGGCCTTCACGACCGCGGCGATGGCGACCGCGGTGGTGTCCGAGCCGCCCCGGCCCAGGGTGGCCAGGCGGCCGGACCGGGTCACGCCCTGAAAGCCGGCGATCACCGCGACCTCCCCCGCGTCCATGGCGGCGTTGAGATTTTCGGCGGGAATTTCATCGATCCGGGCGCGGCCATGAGCGTCGTCGGTGATGATCGGGATCTGCCATCCCATCCAGGACCGCGCCGGCACGCCCATGTTGCGCAGCGTCATGGCGAGCAGGCCCGCGGTGACCTGTTCGCCCGAGGCCACCACCGTGTCGTATTCGTCATCGCTGAGCTGGAGGTTCGCCGCCGCCTCGCCGGCGCCGTCGGTCCAGGCCACCAGTTCGTTGGTCTTGCCGGCCATGGCCGAGACCACCACGGCCACCGGCCGCGTCGCCGCTTCCGCCGCCACGAGCCGCGCAACGCGGCGGATGCGCTCCAGGTCGGCCACCGAAGTGCCGCCGAACTTCATCACCAGTCGCGACACGGAGGGGTCTCAATCCAAGGGGTGCGGTTGATACCGTCGGCATGGTCAAGGTTCAAGGGCGCGGGCGACGCCGATATAGGTCTGATCCGTTGACGGCGGACGCCATCGGGTTCAGCGACATCCCCATGACCCTCGCCGATGTCCCCGCCTCCAGCATAGACCCCGCCGACGTCGCCCGCTTCTCGGCGCTGGCGGCAAAGTGGTGGGATCCGCGAGGCGCCTTCGCGCCGTTGCACAAGCTAAACCCGGCGCGGCTCGCCTTTATCCGCGAGACGGCGCTGGCGCATTTCGGCCGCGACGACACCGCGCGGCGGGCGTTCGCCGGGTTGCGGCTGCTGGACGTCGGCTGCGGCGGCGGACTGCTCTGCGAGCCCATGACCCGGTTGGGGTTCGCGGTCACGGGCGTGGATGCCTCCACGGAAACCGTCGGCGTCGCGTCCGCCCATGCGCGCGGCGTCGGTCTGGACATCGACTATCGCGCCACGACGGCGGAAGCGCTGCTCGCCGCGGGCGAGACCTTCGACGTCGTCCTCAACATGGAGGTGATCGAGCACGTCGCTGATCCCCGCGCTTTTCTGCGCGACACCGCCGGTCTGCTCGCGCCGGGCGGCCTGATGATCCTGGCGACCCTCAACCGCACCGCCGCCTCCCTGGCGCTCGGTAAGATCGCCGCCGAATATGTACTGCGCTGGGTTCCCGCAGGCACCCACGATTGGAACCGCTTCCTCAAGCCGGAGGAAATCCGGGTCTTCGCCGAGGACCTGGGTCTCGCGATCGAGGGGCCGTTCGGGCTCGCTTTCGACCCCCTCGCCGGAACCTGGAACAGGTCGTCGGATGCGAAGGTCAACTATATGATGACGCTGGCCAAGCTGGCATGACAAACGGTCGCGGAATGGGGAGTGAAGCGTGACGATTTCGTTGAACGTCAACGGCGAGACCCGTCGGGCCGAGGTGGAGGGCGATATGCCCCTGCTTTGGGTGCTGCGCGACGTGCTCGACCTCAAGGGCTCGAAATTCGGTTGCGGGGCGGGGCTGTGCGGCGCCTGCACCGTTCACCTCGACGGCCGCCCCGTGCGCGCCTGCGTCACCCCGGTGTCCGCGGTTGGCCCGGCGAAGGTCACCACCATCGAGGGCGTCGGCGCGACGGCGCTGGGCGCCCGCGTCCAGGCGTCGTGGATCGAGACCGACGTGGTGCAGTGCGGTTATTGCCAGGCGGGCCAGATCATGTCGGCCACCGCCCTCCTCGCCAAGACGCCGAAACCCACCGACGCGGACATCGACGCGGCCATGCGGGGCAACGCCTGTCGGTGCTGCACCTATCCGCGCATCCGCGCCGCCATCAAGCATGCCGCCGGCCTTTCCACGGCGGACACCCGACTGGTGAAGGCGTGAGCACGGCGATGAGCCTCTCCCGGCGAGGCCTGATCCTGACCGCGGGCGCCGCGGCGGGCGGTGGGCTGATGCTGAGTTTCGGCGGCCGCGCCTTTGCGGAAGGCAAGCCGGCGGGCGCGTCGCTCAGCGCCTTCGTGCGCATAGCGCCGGACGGCATCGTCACCATCGCCTCGAAGAACCCCGAGATCGGCCAGGGCATCAAGACCATGTTGCCCATGTTGATCGCCGAGGAGCTGGACGCCGACTGGAAGGACGTGCGCATCGAGAACGCGCCACTGGATCCGGACAAATTCGGTAGTCAGTTCGCGGGCGGCAGCCTGGCCACGCCCCTCAACTGGGACGGCTTGCGCCGGGTCGGCGCGGGCGGCCGCGCGATGCTGATCGCCGCCGCCGCCCAGACCTGGGGCGTCCTCGCCGGCGAACGCGCCACCACCGCGGGGGTGGTCGTCCATGGACCGAGTGGCCGAAAGCTGCGCTACGGCGCCTTGGCCGCGACAGCGGCGACGCTCAAGGCCCCGGACCTCAAGACCGTCGTGCTGAAGGATCCCAAGACGTTCCGGATCATCGGCAAGTCCGTCCGCGGCGTCGACAGTCCCAGGGTGGTGCGCGGCGAGCCCCTTTTCGGCATCGACGTCGTCGTTCCGGGGATGCTCTACGCCGTGTTCGTCAAATGCCCGGTGTTCGGCGGTAAGGTGCGCTCGGCCAATCTCGACGAGGTGAAGCAGCGTCCGGGCGTCAAGACGGCCTTCGTCGTGGAGGGCGGCTCCGACCTCGAAGGCCTGCTGGGCGGCGTGGCCATCGTCGGCGACAATTGGTGGCGGGTGAACCAGGCGCGGGACGCTCTGAAAGTCGAATGGGACGAGGGTCCCACCGCCACCCAGAGCAGCGCCGGTTTCGCCGAACAGGCTGGCGCACTCTCCAAGGACAAGACCGCCAAGCGCATCCAGAGCGACGGCGATACCGACAAAGCCTTGGCGGGCGCGGCCCATGTGGTGGAGGCAGCCTACGCCTATCCCTTCCTGGCCCACGCCACGCTGGAGCCGCAGAACTGCACCGCCCATGTCCAGGACGGCAAGGTGACGATCTGGGCGCCGACGCAGAATCCCAAGCCCGGCCGCGCCCTGGTCGCCAAGACCCTGGGCGTCCCGGAATCGGCGATCGCGGTCAACATCACCCGCTGCGGCGGCGGGTTCGGCCGCCGGCTCACTCAGGACTATATGGTCGAGGCGGCGTGGATACCGAAGACGGTCGGCGCGCCGGTCAAACTGCTGTGGAACCGCGCGGACGACATCCAACACGATTTCTACCGGCCGGCGGGCTTCCACTATTTCACCGGGGGCTTGGACGCCTCGGGCAAGGTCGTCGCCTTCCGCGACCACTTCGTCACCTTCGGCAAGGGCGACGCCGACGTCCCCAGCGCCTCGTTGACCCGCGTCGAATTTCCCGCCGGCGTGATCGAGAACCTCGACTACCAGCGTTCGGCGATCCCGCTAGGCGTCCCGACCGGCTATCTGCGGGCGCCTGGCAGCAACGCCCTCGCCTTCGTCTTCCAGGGCTTCCTCGACGAGCTGGCGCACGCCGCGGACCGCGACCCGGTCCAGTTCCGCCTGGACCTGATGACCCAGGCCGGTCCGCGCAAGGCCAGTTTCGACACCGGACGGATGGGCGCCGTACTGCGCGAAGTCGCCGCGCGATCGGACTGGGATCGTCGCCGCAAGACCCTGCCCGCGCGGACAGGCGTCGGTGTCGCCTTCTACTTCAGCCACGCCGGCTATTTCGCGGAGGTGGTCCAGGCCATCGTCTCCAAAGCCGGGGCGGTCAAGGTGGAGCAGATCTGGATGGTCGGCGACGTGGGCAGTCAGATCATCAATCCGACGGGCGCTGAGGCCCAGGTCACCGGCGCCATGCTCGACGGCCTCGGAGTCGCTCTGGGTCAGGCGATCACCATCGACAAGGGCCGGGTGCAACAGTCGAATTTCGACGACTTCAAGCTGTTGCGGATCAACGACGCGCCGCCGGTGGATGCCTATTTCCTGAAGACCGACCACCCGCCGACGGGTCTGGGCGAACCCGCCTTGCCGCCCCTGGCCCCGGCGCTGTGCAACGCGATCTTCGCCGCCACCGGCGTTAGGCTGAGAAGCCTGCCGATCGACCGCAAGCTGCTGGCGGCGTGAGCCCGCGGAAAAGGTCTGGACAGGCCGCCGTCGACGCTATCCCACCCGGCGGCTTACCCCCGCCCAATAGGGTTCTCGGAGCGTCCGCCGCAACACCTTGCCTGTTCCGTTCTTCGGCAGGGCGTCGATGAAATCGACGGTCTTCGGGGTCTTGTAGCCAGCGATCCGCGCGCGGACCCAGGCGACCACGGCTTCGGCCTCCAGCGTCGATCCCTCGGCGCGGACGATCACGGCCTTGACCGCCTCGCTCCAGACCGGATCAGGCACGCCGATCACGGCCGCCTCCACCACGCCCGGACAGCCCATGATCGCGTTTTCGACCTCCGCCGGATAGACGTTCTCTCCGCCGCTGACGATCATGTCCTTCACCCGGTCGTGGACATAGAAATAGCCCTCCACGTCGCGATAGCCGGCGTCTCCGGTCTTCAGCCAGCCGCCCGGGGCGAAGGTCTCGGCGGTCTCTTTCGGGCGGTTCCAATAGCCGGTCATCACCCCTGGACCGCGGATCTGGATTTCGCCGATCTCGCCGTCCAACGCGGCCGCGCCGTTCTCGTCGGCGATGCGGACCTCGTGGTCGGGCCAGGGCCGGCCGCACGCGCGCAGCCGCCGTTCGCTATGGTCCCGCACGGTAAAGATCGTGCCGGCCGCGGTGGTCTCGGTCATGCCGTACATCTGCATCACCCCGCAGCCGATCTTTGCGAAGGCCAGCTCGAGCACCGCCTCGCTGATCGGCGAGCCCCCATAGAGGAGGGTCTTCACGGTCGAGAAATCGGTGGTCGCCGCGTCGGGATGCTGAAGCATCAATCCGATCATGGCCGGAACGCCCCCGATCCGCGTCGCCCCCTCCGACTCGATCGTCCTCAGGACCTCGCCGGGGTCGAACGCCGGCAACATCACCAGCCGTGCGCCACTCGCGAGGATCGCGATCCCTGGATTGACGCCGCCGACGTGGAAAAGCGGCATGGGGGTGACCAGGATGTCGTCAGGGCCATAATCCAACCCCTCGAAGGTCCGGCCCGTCGCGAGGAAGGCCGCGAAGTTGTCGTTGGTCAGGGGCACGCCCTTGGGCAGGCCCGTGGTGCCGGACGTGTAGAGTTGGACGACCGCATCCTCCGCGCGGGTGGCGGTGGGCGGCATCGGCGTCGCGGCCTCCCGAAGCGGGCCGTACGCGCCGGCCATGGAGCGCGCCGCATCGATCGTGAAGACCCGGATCGGCCTCTCGATCCGGCTCAGCGCCGCCTCGGCCGCGACCATGAAGTCGCCGGTGACGAAAAGGATGTCCGCGGCGCAGTCGTCGATGATGAAGGCGATCTCCGAGATCGCCAGGCGATTGTTGATGGGCACAAGACAGCTTCCCACCCGTGCGCTGGCGAGCAGGAGTTCGAAGAAGGCCTCGTGGCTTCGGCCCAGCCAGGCGATCCGGTCGCCGGTCTCGACGTCCATCGCCGCGAGCATCCCCGCGCCCTTGGCGACCCGGCGCTCGAGTTCGCCGTAGGTCATTGAGCCGCCGGCGCATTGGATCGCCAAGGCGCTTGACCGGGCGGCGGCCTGAACGGATGGAATGTCCGCGATGAACGTCACGGCCAAGCCGCTTCCAGCGCGAGGCGTCGCGCCCGACTACGGCGCATCGGCGCCGCGCATCGACAACGGAAACACTTTCGCCCTCCTGTTTCTGCCCGCAGATTGAACCCAAACGCTCTGCGCGCGCAAGGCGGCCATCGATGCGATGTGATTTCCCGACCCTCTCTTCAGCTCGGCCATCTTCGCCAGTTCGGCGTCTCGCGCGATGAGTTCGATCGAGTGGGCGATGGACTCAAACAAGAGCAGGACGAACGGCTGCTCGGGGACGGGGCCGTTCGCCGCTGGGCCGGCCAGTTTCCTGTCGGATACGACTTGGCCGGTGACGGCGTCGACCAATTGGTCGCTCAGTCGATACCCCGGCGAGCTGCGATGCAGGCTGGCGCTCACGACATATCGCACGTGAAGCGTCCGACCCGCCGGCGTCAGTTGATCTCCGCCTTCTTCGGCGGCTCGGGCGGGAGCGGGGCTACCGGGACGCCGTCGGCGACGAGGCCCTTCACCTCGTCCTTGGTTGCTTGGCCATAGATTCCGCGTTCCTCGGACTTGCCCTCATGAATCGAGCGGGCCTCGGCGGCGAACTTGTCGCCGACGTTGTCGAAATTGGTCATGACGTGCTGCCGCACCTTGCCCATGACTTCCATCATCATCGCCTGTTTGACCGCGGGGGTAAGGTCTCCGGCTCCCTTCGAGCCGCCGGCGATGGCGGGGGCCATGATCTGTTTGCGCACCTCGGCGGAAGCGCAGAGCGGGCAGCTGACCAGACCCCGCGCGCGCTGATCGTCGTAGTCCGCCGACGCACTGAACCAGCCCTCGAACTCGTGACCGCTGACGCAGGCCAGCGCATATTTGATCATGGCCCGGTAAACGCCCGCGCGTTCCCCAGGACGGGAATTGCGGAACGGGCCTTGGCGACGTCGGCCAGATCGATGTCGGCGTGGACGACGCCAGGTTCATCGTCCGTCGCGCAGGCCAGGATGTCGCCCCACGGCCCGACGATCATCGAGCGGCCCCAGGTGCCGCGGCCATCCTCGTGCATCCCGCCCTGAGCCGCGGCCAGGACAAAGGAACCGGTTTCGATCGCGCGGGCTCGCAGCAGGATCTCCCAGTGCGCCTCTCCGGTTGGACGGGTGAAACAGGCCGGAATCGTCATCACCTCGGCGCCCGCCATCGCGAGCGCGCGGTAAAGCATGGGAAAGCGCATGTCGTAGCAGATGGTGAGGCCGAGCTTCATTCCGGCCGCCTCCGCCGTCACCGCGCGATCGCCGGCCTCGTAGGCGCTGGATTCGCGGTAGCGCTCGCCGGTGGGCAGATCGACATCGAACATGTGCAGCTTGTCATAGGTCGCCGCGACCTCGCGGTCGGGGCCGATCAGGAAACAGCGATTGGCGGCCTTCTCGCCCGCGCCCTTCACCAGGGCCGATCCGATGACGAGCCAAACGCCAAGCTCCGCCGCGACATCGCGCAGGCCGCGGACGACCGGATCGTCCTCGGAGGTCTCCAGCGCGGGCAGCAGGAGCTTGCGGTCACGCTGGACGATATTGGAACATTCCGGCGTGACGATCAGCGTCGCGCCGCCGGCCGCGGCGTGGCGAACCAGAGGCTCGATATGCGCCAGCGCGGCGTCCAGGGTCGCCGGCGTGCGCGTCTGAACGAGCGCGACCTTCAAGCCCGGGCGCTCAGCATGGCGTCGAACTCGCCGGCGTCCTCCAGGGCCACCAGCTCGTCGCAACCACCGATATGCTTCTCGCCCACGAAAATCTGCGGGAAGGTGGTTCGCCCGCCGGAACGCTGGATCATTTCCTTGCGCTTGTCGGCGTCGAACCCGGCCTCGATCTCGCTGAAGTCCACGCCCTTGTCTTTCAGCAACCGGAGGGCGTGAGCGCAGAAGCCGCAGAATGGACGGGTGTAGATGGTGACGGCGGACATGGCGAAAGTGGACCTTAGGGGAGCGGCGTGTCGTCTTCCCTCTGTCATATAGGACGGGCGGTCAATTCTCTCACCCGGGCGATCACCGCGACATCGACGCGCGCCGCGCCGGCCGCCTTCAACGCGCGCGCGCAGCCTTCCGCGGTCGCCCCGGTCGTAAGCACGTCGTCGACGAGTAGGAGGCGCTTGCCGGCCACCCGGCCTCGCCAGCGCGGCGGGACCTCGAAGACGCCCGCGACGTTTCGGCGGCGGCCCTGTCCGGACTTCCCGCCTTGGCTGGCGGTGGCGCGCTTGCGAACGATCGCATCGGGAAAATAGGCCAGGCCCTTCAGCTTCGCCAGCGGCCGGGCGATCTCCGCGGCCTGGTTGTAGCGCCGGCTCATCAGGCGCCAACGATGCAGCGGAACAGGGACTACCGCATCCAGCTCCGGCGCGATATCGGCCGCGGCGCGGGCCAGCCAACGGGCGAACAAGCCTGAGAGATCCGTGCGGTCGGCATGTTTCAATTTTAGGATCAGATCCCGGGCGTTCTCATCGTAGACGCAGGCCGCGCGGCCATGATCGAAGGCGGGCGCGCGTGACTGGCACGCCGCGCAACGCGCGCCGAGGCCCATGTCGAACTCGAACGGCGCGCCGCAGCCGTCGCAGAACGGGGCCTCGATGAAGGCGATCCGGCTCCAGGCGCCGGCGGTCAAACCGATCGACTGCACGCCCTCCCGGTCGCGCTCGCTCTCGTCCAGCGGGCGTGGTGGAAAGAGGAGGTCGAGCATATGGCCGGCGACCGCGCGCGCGGCGGGTGGAAGGGCGAAGCTGCGTTCCATCAGGGCAGTTTTGCATGCGCCGCGCGCGCGGGGTAGCGCTCGCCCGTCATGAGCGCGGCGCCTCGCATCTTCGATCGACGTCTGCACGCCCGTCGCCTCGACCGCGCGGCCGGCGGATTCGCCACCGCGCGCTTCCTCAAGGACCGGGTCGCGGCCGATCTCGTTGAACGGCTCGCGGCGATCAAGCGTCGGTTTCCTCTCGCCCTGGACCTCGGCGCGCGGGACGGCGAGCTGTGTCGGGCGCTCGCGGGCGAGGACAAGATCGGCTGGCTCGTCGAGAGCGATCTCTCTTCCTCCATGTTGTCGGGTCGATCGGGTCCGCGCGTCGTGGCGGATGAGGAGCGCCTTCCCTTCGCGCCGGAGAGTTTCGATCTCGTCCTCGCCGGCCTCGGCCTTCACTGGGTCAATGATCTTGTCGGCGCCCTGATCCAGATCAGACGCGCGCTGCGGCCCGACGGCCTCTTCATCGGCGCCATGCTGGGCGGCGCGACGCTGACGGAGCTGCGCCAGAGTCTGACCGAAGCGGAAACAAGCGTTCGCGGCGGCGCCGGCCCCCGCGTCTCCCCCTTCATCGACGCCCGCGATGGCGCCGAGCTCCTGCAGCGCGCGGGGTTCGCCTTGCCGGTGGCGGATACCGACACGGTGCGCGTGCTTTACGACCACCCCCTGAAGCTGATGGCCGATCTGCGCGCCATGGGCGAGACCAGTGTTTTGTTCGATCGGCCCAGGACACCCCTGACCCGCCCGATCCTGGAGGCGACCGCCGCCCTCTACGGCCAACGCTTCGGCGCGCCCGGCGGCAAGATCGTCGCGACATTCGAAATCGTCACCCTGACCGGCTGGGCCCCTCACCCGGATCAGCAGCAACCGCTCAAGCCAGGCGCGGGGCTCGCAAGACTGCGAGAGGGTCTGGATGATCAATCGCGCCAGGCCCCACGCTGCTAGTCGATCAAAAACGACCGATCGGAACCGAGCTTACGATCGCGGAGTAAGGATGTTGCGGAATTTGGCGCCTAGCCGCTACGCCTGACACGATGAGCATCGCGCTCACGACCGTCTCCGACGGACTTGGAACGTAGACGGCGCGCGCGTCTGTGCCGGGGGTCGCGCCCCCGCGAGCCGCTCAGCGCTGGGCTCGGAGCGCTATCGATTGAAACATTGCTGACGCCTCGCTACCTTTCGCGCGGACCGATACACAGGATCACGCTCATATGGCTCGAATCACCCTGGTCGACGACGACGAGAACATCGTCACGTCGGTAGCGTTGGCTCTCGAAAGCCATGGGCACACCGTGGAGGCTTTCCATGACGGCGTGACGGGGCTGGCCGCCCTCGAAAGCAACCCGCCCGACCTCGCGATCCTGGATGTGAAGATGCCCCGCCTGGATGGGATGGAAGTGCTGCGCCGACTGCGCCAGACCAGCAACACGCCGGTGATCATCCTCACGTCCAAGGACGACGAGATCGACGAAATCCTGGGTTTCAACCTCGGGGCCGACGATTACATCCACAAGCCCTTCAGCCAACGTCTACTGATCGAGCGGGTCAAGGCGGTGTTGCGGCGGGCCAATCCGGACGAGACCGACGCGATCGCCAGCGGCGACAGTCAGGCCAAGGCGATCAAGCGTGGACGGCTCACCCTCGACCCGGCGCGCCATGACTGCCTGTGGGAGGAACGCCCGGTGAAACTTACGGTCACCGAATTCCTGCTGCTGCAATCGCTCGCGCAACGCCCCGGATTCGTGAAGAGCCGCGACAACCTGATGGACGCCGCCTACGAAGATCAGGTCTATGTCGATGACCGGACCATCGACAGTCATATCAAGCGGATGCGCAAGAAATTCCGCGAGGTCGATCCGGAATTCGACGCTATCGAGACCCTCTATGGTGTTGGCTATCGCTACCGCGAATCCTGACCGCCTGACGATTCGGCTGTCGCTCGAAGACGTTGGACGAACCGGTCGCCGTGGCCAATTCGCGCCGGGTTGAAACGCGAAGCTTCGGCCGCCCGCTAGGCTCGCGCCTAGGCAGAACGATCGTCATCCTGAATTTGCTCGGCCTCGCCATCCTGATCGGTGGCACCCTCATATCCAGCGAATTGCGGCAGGGGCTGATCAAGACCCGGCTGGAAAGTCTCACCCTGCAGGGCGAACTCATCGCCAACGTCATCGACCAGACCGCGACGCAGGGCGAGCCGGAACCCGCGCTCGACGCCGACGTCGCCAACGGCGTCCTGCAGGCCCTCTTCATCCCCCGATCGCAACGGGCGCGACTTTACGACGCCGGCGGCCGAATGCTCGCCGACACCTACAACGTTGCCGACCGCGTGGAGTCGAGCCCGCTCCCCCCGGCGCGCGCGCCCGGAGGCCTCTCGTTCCGCCTTCAGATGGGTCCGTCGGCGGCCCGGGTCAGACAGGCCGCCAGGCAGCAGCTCTCCGCGGAGATCGCCCGCGCGGCGATGGGCGCGGCGGTGAGCGGCGTGAGGACGGACGAGACCGGTCACCGCGTGGTTTCCGTGTCGATCCCGATCGAGCACGTCCGCGCGGTGCTCGGCGTACTGACCCTGGAGGCCGGCGATGTCGAAGGGATCGTGGGGGCGGAGCGGCGCTCGCTGGTCCCCTTCATCCTGATCGCGATCGGAGTCGCCTTGTTCTCGTCCCTGCTGTTGACGCGGCTGGTGGCCGAACCGGTGCTTCGCCTCGCGCGCGCGGCGGACCGGGTTCGCCTGGCGCGGGCGCGGGCCATCGCCCTGCCCGACCTCGCCAATCGTTCCGACGAGCTGGGCGATCTGACGCGCTCTCTTGAAGCCATGACCGCAGCCCTGTCTGATCGGATGGAGGCGATCGAACGCTTCGCGGCGGATGTCGCCCATGAACTGCGCAACCCGATGACGTCGATCCGCTCGGCCGTGGAAACCCTTGAGCTGGTCAAGGACCCGGCGCCCCGCGCGAGGCTTGTAAATATCCTCAATCTCGATGTGCAGCGGATGGAGCGTCTGATCACCGACATCTCCAACGCCTCGCGCCTGGACGCCGAGCTGGCTCGCGAAGCGCCTTCGCGCATCGACGTCGTTCGCCTGCTGTCGGAGATTTGCGGCTTTTACCTGGCGACCGCGAAGAGCGGCGAGACACGCGTCCTCTTTACCGCCGTGGGGACCGGCGCGCCCCTCTTCGTGAGCGGACGGGAGGGACCGTTCAGCCAGGTCTTCCGCAACCTGATCGACAACGCCCGCTCGTTCAGCCCGCCAGGCGCCGAGGTCCGGGTCAGCGTCGAGCGCGTGGGTCGCGAGGTGGAGATCAAGGTGGAGGATGAAGGGCCCGGCATGCCGCCGGAAAACCTCGAGACCGTGTTCGAGCGTTTCTACACCTCAAGGCCGAAGGGCGCCGCCTTCGGCGGCAATTCGGGTCTGGGACTGGCGATCGCGCGGCAGATCGTGGAGGCCCACGGCGGCCGTATCTGGGCGGAGAACCGTGCGACGGCCTCGGGCGCTGGGGTCAAGGGCGCGCGCTTCACCGTTTCCCTTCCACTCGCATGATCGTCCATGCGGGTTTGATCGCCCGCAGATGTCGGGGCCGTTGGCGGGGGGTCCTCCTCGAAGGGAATTCCGGTGACGGCAAGAGCGATCTGGCCCTTAGGGCCATGGACATTGGATTCCGGCTTGTGGCGGACGACCGCACGCTTCTCTTCGTCTCCGGAACCCGGCTCTTCGGCCGCGCCCCGAACGCGCTCGGGGGGCTTATGGAATTGCGCGGCGTCGGCGTCCTTTCGTTCGACCGCCTGGACCATGTCGAGATCGCCCTGGTGGCGACCTGCCGGCCTTCCGCGCGGATCGAGCGCCTTCCCGAGCCGCGCTGGCGGGACATCCTCGGCGTGAGCGTACCCACGATTGAAATCGCGCCACTTGAAGCCTCCGCGCCTGCGAAACTCTGTCGCGTGATCGAGGCCCTTGGAAGCGGCGCGCAACCGGACTATGACGCCGCTCTTCCGCGAACCGAGCCGCGCAGCGACGTGAAGGCAGAACTATTGGCCCCTCCGCCATGATCGGCCTCGTTATCGTGACCCACGGACGCCTGGCCGAGGAATTTCTCCGGGCCATGGAGCATGTGGTGGGTCCGCAGACGGCGGTCATCCCCATTTGCATCGGCGCCGACGACGACATGGAGCGGCGGCGGCGCGACATCCTCGACGCCTGTCGACAGGTCGATACCGGCAAGGGCGTCATCATCCTCACCGACATGTTCGGGGGCACGCCGTCCAATCTGGCGATCTCGGTGATGGAGCAGACGGGTGGCGAAGTGATCGCGGGTCTCAATCTGCCCATGCTGATCAAGCTCGCGGGCATTCGCGGTCGCGATCCCTTGAGCGTCTGCGTCAGCCACGCCCAGGACGCCGGACGGAAGTACATCTCCGTCGCCTCCTATGTGTTGGCTGGCGAGAAGTGATTGCCCGAGCGGCGGTCGAGATCGTCAACGAACGCGGTCTCCATGCCCGCGCGTCCGCGAAATTCGTCAAGCTGGCGAGCAGCTTCCAGAGCGAAGTCAAGGTCCGACGCGACGACCAGACGGTGGACGCCCTTTCGATCATGGGCCTGATGATGCTGGCCGCCGGGCTTGGCGCAACCATCGAAATCATCGGCGAAGGCCCGGACGCGGAGGCCGCGGTCGCCGCCCTCGCGCGGATGGTGGAGGACAAGTTCGAAGAAGGAAAATGATATAAGGCTTTCCTTATATCTCGCTTCCGCCTATGAGGTCGCGCACTCAAAAATCAGGAGCCGGCGATGGCGGACTATGTGATCACGGATATCGGCTTGGCCCCCTGGGGCCGCAAGGAGATCGATATCGCGGAAACCGAGATGCCCGGCTTGATGGCGACCCGGGCGGAATTCGGCGCTTCGAAACCCTTGGCCGGCGCGCGGATCGCCGGTTCGCTGCATATGACGATCCAGACCGCCGTGCTGATCGAGACCCTTCAGGCGTTGGCCGCGGAAGTTCGCTGGGCCTCCTGCAACATCTTCTCCACCCAGGATCACGCCGCCGCGGCGATCGCCGCCACGGGAACGCCGGTCTTCGCCGTCAAGGGCGAAAGTTTGGATGAGTACTGGGACTACGCCCACAAGATCTTCGAGTGGAGCGACGGCGGCTATCCGAACATGATCCTCGACGACGGCGGCGACGCGACCCTGCTCTGCGTGCTCGGGCCGAAGGCGGAGAAGGACCCGTCCATCCTCGACAATCCGACGAACGAAGAGGAAGAGGCGCTCTACAAGACCATGAAGCGCTACCTGAAGGAGAAGCCCGGCTTCTATTCGGCGATCCGCCAGGCGATCAAAGGCGTTTCGGAAGAAACCACCACCGGTGTTCATCGCCTCTATCAGATGCATGAGCGCGGCGAGCTGCCCTTCCCCGCCATCAACGTCAACGACAGTGTCACCAAGTCGAAGTTCGACAACCTCTACGGCTGCCGCGAAAGCCTCGTGGACGCCATCCGCCGCGGCACCGACGTCATGCTGGCCGGCAAGGTAGCCCTGGTCTGCGGCTATGGCGATGTCGGCAAGGGCTCGGCCGCTTCTCTGCGCCAGGGCGGCGCGCGGGTGATCGTCACCGAAATCGATCCGATCTGCGCCCTGCAAGCGGCGATGGAAGGTTACGAGGTCCGCACTATCGAAGACGCGCTGGACCGCGCCGACATCTACGTCACCGCCACGGGCAACAAGGACGTCATCACCGTCGATCACATGCGCGCGATGAAGAACAACGCCATCGTCTGCAACATCGGTCACTTCGATTCCGAAATTCAGATCTCCGGCCTGCGCAATTTCAAGTGGGACGAAATCAAGCCGCAAGTCCACCACGTCGAATTCCCGGACGGCAAGAAGATCATCATCCTCTCGGAAGGTCGCCTGGTGAATCTCGGCAACGCCACGGGCCACCCCAGCTTCGTGATGAGCGCCAGCTTCACCAACCAGACCCTGGCGCAAATCGAACTTTGGACGAACCGCAAAGCCTATGCGCTTGGGGTCCACGTGCTGCCCAAGCACCTCGACGAGAAGGTCGCGCAACTGCACCTCGAAAAGCTCGGCGCGAAGCTGACGACGATGACGAAGGACCAGTCGGACTACATCAGCGTGCCGCAACATGGCCCGTTCAAGCCGGACCACTATCGCTATTGAGTTTTTACGGCGCTTCGCCCGTCCACTCCCAGTGCCACGGCTCGAAGACATAGTTGACGAAGCCGTAGCGGCCGGCGTTGAGCACCAGCCAGCGGTAGGCCGCGGTGCGGCTTAGATAAAGGCGATTGACGTCGTCGGCTGAATCCACCGCGCGCCCCGGCGCGGCGCCGAGGTTGAGGTCCATGGCGAGGCCGGTCCTGTGCGGCGAGCAGCTGGCCCTGGTCAGGCCCTGGCAGTTGCCCTGGGTTGCGCAACGCGCCGCGTCGTAGGCGGGACTGCGATAGCCGGAAAAAATCTTCAGCAAATCCGCTCCCCCGGCGGTCGCGCCCGCCGCTCGCGCGGCGGCGGCCATCCGGCGATAGGCCGTCAAGGCGCCCGGTCGAAGCTGAATTCGCTTGCCGCCGTAGGATTCGTCGGCGCGCGCGACGGCCAGCGTGCTCTCGTCGGGCGGGAGCGGACAGGCCCGCTTGCTCACCGCGACGAAAGGCCGTCGCGCCGACCACACCTGCCGGAATGCCGCGAGTGTCTGAGCATCGATGACGCCGGAGCCGCCCAAACCGCGTCTCGCCCGCCAGCGGGATAGCGCCCGGGCAAAGGCCGGCGTGGCCGCGCCACAGGTTGTCCCGATATCCGCCCTGATCCAGGCGTCGTAGCTTGCCCACCCCACTTCTGGCCGGCCGAAGGGCGCGTCGGCGAGGGTGTCAAAGGTCGCGGCGTTGCGCGCCGCATCGCCGAGAGGTCCGTCGAGGCAAGACTCGGCGTGCGCCGAAGACGCCAAGAGGGCCACGCTCAGAAACGCCGCGCCGGCCGCAACACCCCGGTTCGGGAACAAGCGTATGCTTTGAGACTTGCGCATGGAACCTCACAAGGAAAAGCCATGCGTCCTCGTCAAGCTCTCCCGGCCCTCTTTCTCGGCGCGGTCGCCATCGGGGTTTCCGGATGCGACGATTTGAAGTCTCCCGCGCACAAAACGAACGTCGCCGCCGCTGTTCCGGCCACAAGCTCGACTCCGGCGATGCCCGTAACGCCGGCGCCCGACACCACGAGCGTTGCGCCGAACCCCACGACACCCGACGCCCCGACCGTCCCGACAACGCCGGCCGCGACCTCGGCTATGGCGCAGTCGATCGAAGCCGCCCAAGTCTCCAACGACAAGCCCGTCGCCGCCAAGCCCTCGCCCCTTTTGATCAGGGTCGAGGTTCTGCTTGACCGCGCCCACTTTTCGCCAGGCGTGATCGACGGCCGGCCCGGCGGAAACCTCAACAACGCCCTCGCCGCCTACCGACGCGTCCACGGCATGAATGATGGCGGGCCTCTCGACGCCCAGACCCTCTCCGCCATGACCGCCGAGGACAAGGGCGCCGTCACCCAATCCTACGCAATCGCCCCCGAGGATGAGGCCGGCCCCTTCATTGGCGCGCTGCCCGTCGGGATCGAGGCGCAGTCGAAGCTTCCCGCCCTCGGCTACACCGATCCGGTTCAGGCGCTGGCCGCCAAATTCCATATGAGCGAGGGACTGCTGAAGGCCCTCAATCCAGACGTTGATTTCACCAAGTCGGGGACCTCGATCGTCGTCGTGCAAGCGGGAATGGCTCCTTTGCCGTCAAGCGTGGCAAAGTTGGAGGTGGACAAGGCCGCAAATCAGGTGCGCGCCCTCGACGGCGGCGGCAAGGTCCTGGCGGCCTTCCCCGCCACGGTTGGCAGCACCGAGCGCCCGGCGCCGAGCGGCGAATGGGCGGTGAAGGCGGTCGCGCCCAATCCGGACTACACCTACGATCCCAAGAAGCTGACCTTTGGGCCGTCTTCCAAAGGGGTGATGACGGTAAAACCGGGCCCCAATAACCCGGTCGGCTCGACCTGGATCGCCCTCACGAAAGAGACGTACGGCATCCACGGCACGCCGGACCCCGCCAAGGTCGGCAAGACCGCTTCCCACGGCTGCGTGCGTTTGACCAATTGGGACGCCGCCGCGCTAGGCAAGGCGGTAAAGAAGGGCACGCCGGTGGTGTTCGTGGGCGAGACGACGAAGGGCTGAGTTGGCTGAAACGCCTCCCGGCTCGTCGCTCACTCCTCCCAACCATCGAGGAAGTCGAACACGGCGGCCTTGAACAGGGCGTGAGGAATGGCTGTGAAATGATCGCAGCCGGGCAGGGTCACGGCCTTGGCGCCGGGTATGACCGCCGCCAGAGCCCCCGGCGCGCCGGCGATTTCGTCGCGCTGGCCGGTTACGATGAGGGTAGGGAGGCGGAGCGCGGGAAAGGTCGGCGAGACGCTCGAGGCCGCCAGGCCCTCCGAGCAGGCGGCGAGGGCGAGCCGATCCTCGCCCTGGTTCTCGGCGAACTGCCGGAATCCGCGCAGGGTGGCGTCGCCAATTGCGGCGGGGTCGCCCGCGCGCATGGCCTCGGCCATGGTCATCGCGCCGGGCTCGATCGGATTTGGCTCGAGCAGGCGGGCGCCGACGCCGCCCAATATGAGGTCGCTGAAGCGTTCGGGAACGCGCGTTGCGGCCATGGCCGCGAGACGCGACCCCAGCGAATAGCCCATCAGCACGGCGCGGCCGATATCCAGGTGATCCATCAGCGTCAGGATGTCCGCCGCCATGGCCTCCGCGTCATAGAGGCCCCGATCATGGGGTTTGTCGCTCCGACCATGGCCGCGCAAATCCATGGCCAACACGCGCGTTCCGCGTCGCTCGAAGGCGCCGAACCAGCCCAGGCGACGCCAGTTCTCTTCGGCGTTGGTGGCGAAACCGTGCACCAGGACGATGGTCTCACCGCGTCCGCCCACCGAAGGGATGTCGTCATAGGCCAGCGTCAGGTCGCCGGATTTGAAACTCGCCACCTGCCACGCGCCTCCCGCCCCAGTCCGTCTTAAGCGGGCCGGGCCTCTTCGCAAAGCGGCGAGCCTCGCCTACATCCGCCCCCATGAAGCATGAGGTCTACATCGGCGGCTGGACCCTCCCGCGTCTACGCGAGCAGAGCCAGAACGAGCGGCACCGGATCTGGAAGCGCGCCCGCGCCCTGCATTCCGCGGAGGGCAATCATCTGGCCCGCGCCATCGAACGCCTGAGCCTGCCCTATGCGGAACCTGAAACCTTGGAGGACGAGCATCCCCTACTCGACCGGCTGCGCGAGATCGTCGCCTCGCCGGAGGCCCGCTCGGCGGCGATCGAGGCGACGCTGGACGGGCTGCCGGCCATGGCGGGAGTCGATGTGCTGCTGCATGAGAAGCTGGGCGAGGCCTACCGCCTGAATCCGGCCGCGGTCCCGACCGCACAGGAGCTGGTGGCAAACTTGATGCTCGGTCTGGGCTGGGAAGGCTCAGGCAAGAAGGTGCTGCCGCAACGCTGCGTGGCGCGCGAAGGCGTGTTCTGGCGGCGGACTTGAGCTGTATTGACGGCCCGTCACGCGTTACGTACCGTACCCTATGGCGCGGCCGGCTGAACGGATGTTGAAGTTACGCGAGCGCCGCCGGGAACAGGGCTACCGCGAAGTCCGACTTGTCGTGCCAGACGCGCGTTCACCCGCCGTAAGACGACGCATAGCGGAACAGGTCGCCGCTCTCGATCCCGAAGATGAAGCAGATGCGATGAGGTGGATCGAAGCGGTCTCCGAATTCGATAACAATGCGCAGGGGTGACATCGTCACTGTCGCGGTCAACTGCGATTACGGAAAACCAAGGCCCGCGGTTGTCGTTCAGTCCGACGCGCTGCCAGAAGCGCATGCCTCGGTCATCGTCTGCCAGATGACATCGATACTCATTGTGGGATCGGCCTTTCGAGTCGATGTGAAGTCCAAGGCGGCCAACGGACTGTCCGCCGACTCGCAGATCATGGTCGACAAGCCGGTCACGGTGCGTTCGGATAGGATCGGCACACTCATCGGGAGGCTTTCCCTGCCCGAGATCGCCAGCCTGAACGCCGCCCTGGCCCTGGTGCTTGGTCTGAGCGACTGAACCTAAGAGCGCCGCCATTGGCGGGCCGATCAGACGTACAACACCATCTGGATTTCATGGGTGTAGGCGTCGCGGATCTTCACCGCATTGCGGATGAAACCGCAGCGCTCGAAACCCAACCGGGTATAGAGCGCCAGGGCCGGAGCGTTGAAGTCCCCGACGGCAAGGTCGAACACCTCGATCCCGTTC
Source organism: Caulobacterales bacterium (assembly GCA_038231315.1). GTDB lineage: Bacteria > Pseudomonadota > Alphaproteobacteria > Caulobacterales > Caulobacteraceae > Acaudatibacter. Next base: position 125,309 of record JBBRLN010000001.1, on the reverse strand, counting down.
GATTTTCCCGCCTCGATGATGGCCTCCAGCAGGGCCTGCCCGGCTCCCATCCCTCGTGCGGCGGGGCTCACATAGACCGCCACGATGGTCGCGCGGTGGGCGATGTTGGCGCCGCCCCGTTGGACGAGGCCCGCCATGGCGAGCGGCCGCTCGCCGTCGAAGGCGCCCCACACCGCGCGGTCGGCGATCGCCTTGCTGAAGTCTTCGCGTGGCGAGTCCGCGTGTTCGGCGAACGCCATCGGCAGATCGATGAGCGCCTCGAGACGCAAATCGCCAAGAGCCGCGGCTTCGTCGGCGCGGAAAGGTCTTACGGTCAGAGCCATGGGCTGTCCCTAGAACGACAAAGGGCCGGCGACAAAGTCGCCGGCCCCAGGTCTTGTTTGTCGGCGGAGACGATCAGGCGTCGGCGGCGGCCGGCTCCCGCTTGATCTCTTCGCCGGTGGTCTGGTCGACGACCTTCATCGAAAGGCGGGTCTTGCCGCGATCGTCGAAGCCGAGGAGTTTCACCTTCACCATCTGGCCTTCGGAGAGGACGTCGGAGACCTTTTCCACCCGCTTGTCGGCGATCTGGCTGACGTGGACGAGGCCGTCCTTGGCGCCGAAAAAATTCACGAAGGCGCCGAAATCCACCACCTTCACAACCTTGCCGTCATAGATCTGGCCGACCTCCGGTTCGCTGGTCAGCGACTTGATCCAATCGATGGCGGCCTTGATCTTCGCGCCGTCGCTGGCCGCGACCTTCACCATGCCTTCGTCGTTGACATCGACCTTGGCGCCGGTGACAGCGACGATCTCGCGGATCACCTTGCCGCCGGTGCCGATCACGTCGCGGATCTTGTCGACCGGAATGGTGATCGTCTCGATCTTCGGCGCGTATTCGCCGACGTCCTCGCGGGCGCCGTCAATGGCCTTGGCCATCTCGCCGAGGATGTGGAGACGGCCGCCCTTGGCCTGCTCCAGAGCCTTCTTCATGATCTCCTCGGTGATCCCGGCGATCTTGATATCCATCTGCAGCGAGGTGATGCCGTCGGCGGTGCCGGCGACCTTGAAGTCCATGTCGCCCAGGTGGTCTTCGTCACCCAGGATGTCGGAGAGCACCGCGAAACCGTCGCTCTCCAGGATCAGGCCCATGGCGATGCCGGAGACCGGCTTCTTCAAGGGCACGCCGGCGTCCATCAGCGCCAGCGAAGACCCGCAGACCGAGGCCATGGACGAAGAGCCGTTCGACTCGGTGATCTCCGAGACCAGACGCAGGGTGTAGGGAAAGTCCTCCGCGCTCGGCAGCATCGGACGGATCGCCCGCCAAGCCAGCTTGCCGTGGCCGACTTCGCGGCGGCCCGGCGCGCCCATGCGGCCCGTTTCCCCGACCGAAAACGGCGGGAAATTATAGTGCAGCATGAACTTCTCGTAGTACTTGCCTTCGAGCGCATCGATCATCTGCTCGTCGTCGCCGGTGCCGAGGGTGGCGACCACCAGAGCCTGGGTCTCGCCGCGGGTGAACAGCGCCGAACCGTGAGCGCGGGGCAGAACGCCGACTTCCGAGACGATCTGGCGGACGGTATCGACCGAGCGGCCGTCGATGCGCACGCCGGTGTCGAGGATGTTGCGGCGGACGACGTCGGCTTCGAGTTCCTTGAACACGCCGCCGAGCTTGGCCGCGTCAGTCCCATCGGGGTTGGCGTCGGACTTGGCGAACTGCGCCAGCGCCTTGGCCTTGGCGGCGTGGACCGCGTCCTGCCGGGCGCCCTTGGCGACGATCTTGTAGGCGGCGGCGAGGTCTTGGCCGATGACGCCCTTGATCTGGGCCTTCACCGCGTCGGTGTCGTCCGGCGAGAACTCGAAGGGCTCCTTGGCGGAGTGTTCGGCCAGCTCAACGATGGCGTCGATCACCGGTTGTATCGCGGCGTGACCGAACATGACGCCCTTCAGGACGTCGTCCTCGCTCAGCTCCTGGATCTCGGACTCGACCATCATCACCGCGTCGCTGGTGGAGGCCACGACGAGGTCCATCTTGCTCTGCTTCATCTGGTCGAGCGTGGGGTTGAGGACGTACTCGCCGTCGATCATGCCGACGCGGACGCCGCCGATCGGACCCATGAAGGGCGCTCCGGAGAGCACCAGAGCCGCCGAACCGGCGATCAGGGCGACGATGTCGGGATCGTTCTCGAGGTCATGGGCGAGCACCGTGCAGACGACCTGCACCTCGTTCTTGAAGCCCTTGACGAACAGCGGACGGATCGGACGGTCGATCAGGCGCGAGGTCAGGGTTTCCTTCTGAGACGGCGCGCCTTCGCGGCGAGGGAAGCTGCCCGGGATCTTGCCGGAGGCGTAGAATTTTTCCTGATAGTTCACGGTCAGGGGGAAGAAGTCCTGACCGGGCTTGGCGGACTTGGCGTAGACGGCCGTCGCCAGGACCATGGTCTCGCCGTAGGTCGCGAGGACCGCGCCGTCGGCTTGGCGCGCGATGCGGCCGGTTTCGAGGGTCAGCTTGCGGCCACCCCATTCCAGGGATTTGCGTCGAATATCGAACATGTGAGGTATAGCTTTCTGGATATCCCCGAAGGCGGATTCCTTGGGGGAGCGCGGGCTTCCAGCCCGCCCTTTGCGCTTGCCGGCAGGATGCCGTGCGAGCGGTCGAGAGTGGATTGCGGGCAGGATGCCCGCGCTCCGATAGGCGCTGGCGTGGCCGCTTAGCGGCGCAGGCCGAGCGTGCCGATCAGGGCCGTGTAGCGGCTCTCGTCGGTTGTCTTGAGGTGATCGAGAAGAGACCGCCGCTGTGAGACCATGTTGAGCAGGCCGCGGCGCGAATGGTGGTCCTTCTTGTGCGTCTTGAAGTGTTCGGTCAGGTTGGCGATCCGTTCGGAGAGGATCGCGACCTGGACCTCCGCCGAACCGGTGTCGCCTTCGGATCGGGCGTGGCTGTGGATGATCTCAGTTTTACGTACGGCGGTTACCGACATCGAAAGTATTTCTTTCCGCTCAGGTGAGATGGAAGACGCGCGTGGGATCGAGCCGTCCCGCCCGCATCTCGCAGAGCGCGACGATCCTGCTTCCTTCACGGGCGGAAACCACGCGGGAGGCGCCTAGCCTCGCCCTCAAGGTTTCAACCTGCCGGGGGAGCAGGACGATCGAACGTCCCTGCGTCAGCCTGAAGGCGTCTTCGGTGGTCACGGCCAGCTCCGGGATGTCGTCCAGGGCGGTCTCGACCGGAAGCAGAACCTCCAGAGGCGGGCCCTCATAGCAGAGCTGTTCCAGTTTTTCCAGAGTTATCGCATTCGCGGCGTGGAAGGCCCCCACGCGGGTCCGGCGCAGATCGGAGACGTGGGCGCGGGCGCCGAGCGCGGTCGCGAGATCGCGGGCCAGGGCGCGGACATAGGTTCCCTTGCCGCATTCGATCTCGATGACCGAATGACCCGCGTCCGGCGTCTCGATGACGCGCGCCTGGTGGATGACGACCCGGCGGGACTTCAGATCCATCTCGACGCCCTCGCGCGCCAGATCGTAGGCCCGGGCGCCATCGACCCTCACGGCGGAATAGTTCGGGGGAATCTGATCGATCTCGCCGACGAACCCGTCCAGCGCCTCGGCGACGGCGGCGGGTTCGGGGCGGACATCGGACGTCGCGGTCACCGCGCCCTCGCGGTCGAAGGTCGCGGTCTCCACGCCCCAGGCGACGGTGAAGCGATAGACCTTGTCGGCGTCCATCAGGAAGGGAACCGTCTTGGTCGCCTCGCCCAGCGCGATCGGCAGCACCCCCGTGGCCAGGGGATCGAGAGTGCCCGCGTGGCCGGCCTTCTGGGCGTTGAAGGCGCGACGCACCCGCCCAACCGCCTGGGTCGAGCCAAGGTCGTGAGGCTTGTCGAGGCAGATCCAGCCGGAGACCGGATCGCCCTTGCGGCGGCGGGCCATCTTAAGGCTCCTCGGCCTCGACCGCTTCAACATCCCGCTTCACTCGGGGATCGTCGAGAAGTTTGGAGATGTGCGCGGCGGTTTCGAAGCTGTCGTCGTGGACGAACTTGAGCTCGGGCGTGAACTTCATCTCGATGGCGTTTCCCAGCCGCCCGCGCAGGAACTTGGCGGCGCGGTTCAACGCCTCGATCACCGCGTCGGCGCGCACGCCGCCCAGGGGTTCGACGAAACAGAGGGCCTGTTTCAGGTCCGGACTGACCCGCACCTCGCCGATGGTGATCGAAGTGTCGGCGAGGACGGGGTCGACGAAGGTTTCGGCGCGCAAGATGTCCACCAGGGCGTGGCGCACCAGTTCGCCGGCGCGCAATTGGCGTTGGCTCGGCCCGGCGGGGCCGCGACGGCGCGCGTGAGGTTTGGGCATGGTCTCGCTCGTTCAGGCCCGGCGGCGGATCGAACGCCTATCGCGGGAAAGGGCGGGGTCTGTAGCCGCGCGCGGCGCGAAGGTCCAGAGCGGTTAGACCTCCAGCATCACCTTCCCCAGGTGCGCGCCGGCTTCCAGATAGGCATGGGCGGCGGCGGCTTCGGCGAGGGGAAAGACGCGGTCGACGATCGGCTTGATCTTTCCCGCCGCGATCCAGGGCCAGACCACCCGCTCGATCTCGCCGGCCAGCCGCGCCTTTTCATCGGCGGAACGCGGGCGCAGGGTCGAGCCGGTGATCACCAGGCGCTTCTGCATCATCTTCATGATCGGCAGCTCGACCACGGCCCCGCCCAGGCTGGCGATCTGGACCAGACGGCCGCCGACATTCAGCGCCTCCAGATTCTTCGGGAAATAGTCGCCACCGACCATATCCAGGATGACGTCCGCGCCGCCCCAGGTCTTCGCCTCGGTCTCGAAATCGAGCGCCTTGGTGTCGATGGCGAGGTCCGCGCCGAGCTTTGCCGCCTGAGCCGCCTTGTCCTGGCCTCGCGCGGTGGCGATCACCTTGGCGCCGGCGGCCTTGGCCATCTGGATCGCGGCGACGCCGATGCCGGAGGTCGCGCCGTGGACCATCAAGGTCTCGCCGGCCTTCAACGCGCCGTGCTCGAAGACGTTGGCGTAGACGGTGAAAAGGGTCTCAGGCAGTGACGCCGCCTCGATGAACGTCATCTCGCCCGGCATCGGCAGGGCGTGGCGCGCGTCGCAGGCAGCGTACTCGGCGTAGCCGCCGCCGCCCAGCAGAGCGCAGACCTTGTCGCCCACCTTCCAGCGACCGGCGGCGACCGCGACCTCCCCGGCGACCTCCAGGCCCAGAGTGGCCGGCGCGCCAGGCGGCGGCGGGTAGAAGCCCGCGCGCTGGATGATGTCCGGCCGATTGACCCCCGCCGCCTTGACCGCGATCAGGATCTGCCCCTCGCCGGGTTCCGGCCTCGCGATTTGGGTGGGCTTGAGAGCCTCCGCCGCGCCCTTGCCGCCCTCGATTTCGATCGCGGTCATCATCATTCGAAACGTCCTTCGTCTTGCGCGCGCCGCGCCTGGCGATCAGATAGCGGCTCGACCGCCGACGGCATAGGAGCGCCGAGAACCCGATGACCGACGAACCGGCCGAAGCGCGGCGCCAGCGCGGTCAGGGCCTTGTCGAACTGGGCCGCGAGGATCTCGAACTCTTCGGCGCGGACGAACTGGGCGAACGGATAGAGGCGCTGGAAGCGGAAATCGAGCGGGTGAAGGCCCAGCTCGCCCGCAAGACCAAGGGACGCGCCGCCGCCGAAGCCTTCTTCAAGTCCTGACTCCTTGACCGATTTCGACCTTTCGACCCGGCGCGGGCGGCGGCGCGCGATCCTCGACTATCTGTGGAAGGACCATGCCTATCTGCGGCTGGGCTTCCGCAACGCCCACTGGATCAGCGACGAGCTGGTGCGCACCAATCAGCCGTGGCCCTTTCAGCTCAAGGCGTGGAAGGCCGCCGGAATAAAGACCATCATCAATCTGCGCGGCGGGATGAACACCAGCTTCCGCGCCCTGGAGGTCGAGGCCTGTCGGCGGCACGGCCTGGAACTGGTCGATTTCGTCATCGCCTCCCGCGACGTGCCGACGGCGGAAAAGGTGCTGGCGGCGCGGGACCTGTTCGAGACCATCCGCTATCCGGCATTGATGCACTGCAAATCCGGCGCCGATCGCGCGGGGATCATGGCGGTGTTCTACAAGCATTTCCGCCAGGGCAAACCGATCCGCGAATCCCTGGCGCAACTCTCCCCAAAATACCTCCACGTCCGCGCGGGCCTGACCGGGGTGTTGGACTACATCTTCGAGCGCTATCTGGCGGAGGGCGAGCCGGCGGGGCAGAGTTTCGCCGACTGGGTGCAAACCCCGGCTTACGATCCCGTGGCGATCAAGGCGGACTTCAAGGCGGGTTGGTGGGGGACGCAGGTGACGGAGCGGTGGCTGAGACGGGAGTGAACGGGCTTGGGCGGAACCGTCATTGAAGGCGGGATAGCTCAGTATTGGGGCGGAGGTCGGCGTTTATTCGTCAGTCCGCCTTGCGTCTCCGTTTCCAGAGAAAATAGGCCGCGCTGAGTAGAAACAGCCATGGGACGCCGACGATCCAGGAAACCTGAAAATCCGCGCTAAGCCCCATGGTCGCCAAAATCGCGGCCAGCAGGGAGAGCCCGGCGATCTGCGGCGCCGGGAAGAACGGCATCTTGACCGGAAGATCCTCCCCGCGATGCCGCCGGCGGAAGGCGAAGTGACTGACGAGGATCACCATCCATACGAAGATCGCCCCGAACAGGGCGACCCCGAACAGATAGTTGTAGGCGAGCGGCGTGAAGCGCGAGATCATCGTCGCCGCCAGGATGAAGAGGCCGGTGAAGAGGATGGCGGTCACCGGCGCGCCGGCTGGGCTCAGCCTACCGAAAATGCGCGGCGCGTAGCCTCCCCGCGAGAGCGAGAACAGCATCCGCGCGCCCAGATAGATGTCGGTGTTCATGCTGGAGAGCGCCGCGCTGAGCACCACGAAGTTCATGATCGGCGCCGCGTACGGAATGCCGGTATGGGCGAAGACCCGCACGAACGGGCTCTGCGCCACCACCTTGGCGCCTGTCTCGGTCCAGGGGACGAAGCTGACGACGATGGTCAGCGCCAGCAGGTAGAACAGCGCGAGGCGCATGGCCATCGAGCGCAGGGCGGCGGGGATCGCGGTCTTCGGGTCCGGCGTTTCCGCCGCGGTCACCGCGATCAGCTCGATGCCCACGAACGAGAATATGCCGACGATCACGCCCATCCAGACGCCATGCCAGCCGTGGGGCATGAAACCGCCGGGCAGGCCCGTGAGATTGTGGAAGCCCACCGCCGGCTGGCCGACCCCGAAGATCGCCGCCCCGCCCAGGACGATGAAGCCCACGATGGCGGTGACCTTGATGAAGGCGAACCAGTATTCGAAGCTCCCGAAATTCTTGACCGACCGCGAGTTGACGAAGAGCAGGATCACCGCGAACGCCAGCGACCAGATCCAGACCGGAACGCCAAGCGGCCAGAACGTCATATAGGTCCCGGCGGCCACCGCCTCGCCGCCGACCGCGATCACCTGCGCGATCCAATAGGTGTAGCGCACCGTAAAACCGGCCCAAGGGTTCAGATAGGTCTCGGCATAGACTCCGAAGGAGCCCGCCGCCGGATGCAGCACCGCCATCTCCGAAAGACTGAGAACCATCACCACCGCGACGAAGGCGGCGATGGCGTAGCTGATCACCACCGCCGGTCCGGCGTATCCGATGGCGATGCCGGAGCCCATGAAGAGGCCGGTGCCGATGGCGCCGCCCAGCCCGATCATGGTGATCTGACCCCGCGTCAGGGCTTTGCTCAGCCCCGCTTCGCGCGCGACGATCGCGTCTTCGCGGCCCGCGTCGTTCACGATGCGGAGGCGCCGGCCGGCAGCATCACTTCCAGCAGGGCCAGGTCGGCGGACGCCTCGCTCAGTCCCCAGTCTCCCCCCGCCGGGATCACGAAGGCGTCGCAGGCGGCCAGGGCGTGGTCACCGGCATGGTTCAAGACGACCGACCCCTCCAGCACGAAACCGAAGAAGAATTCGCCCTTGTGCGGAACGGCGGCGAAACCGCGCGCGCCCGCGGGCCGGATCACCCGGACGTCGGCGAGGCCGTCCGTCGCGAGCGCCATGCCGGTCTCCCGCTGCTCAAAGCCGGTCTCCCCCAGCGGCGTCCAAGGCGTTTCAGCCGCCACGTGATGCAGGAACCGCTGTCCGCCGAAATCCCGCGCCGGGGCAAGCGTGGCCGTCGGCAGGGTCATGTCATGGTCGGCGAGTGTTTCGTGCAGCGCCGGGCAGCCGATCTCCACCACCTCCAACCCGGCCGAACTTTCCAATACCCGGTGGCGAATGCGCGGCGGTTGCAGGACGCAGTCGCCGGCGGATAGCAGAAACGGCGGTCCCTGGTCCTCGTAGACGAGCCGCGCCCAACCGCGCCGACAGAAGATCATTTGAAAGCGGATCTTATGAAAATGCACCCAGTCGGCGACCGGGCCGCCCTCGGGTATCGCGATGTGCGAGGCGATGAACCGCCCGCCCAGCCGGCTGGGGATCAGGTCGCGATAGAGCATGCCCGCCCGGCCTTCGCCGGCTTTCGGCCCGTCGCTCGCTCGCGTGACGACGAACGCCGGCGCAAGGGGCGGGACCTCCAGACGCGGATCGGGATCGACGAACTCAATGCGCGTCCCGTTCGGCGCCGTCAGCGCCCGCGCTTCTCCCGCCATCCGGATCACGCCAGGATCGCCGTGGCCGGGCTCGAGCCGCAGCCGCAGGCCGTGACCCGACAGGCTCGCGACCCGGGGATCGTCGGCCGGGAAGATGGTCTCGATACGAAAGCCGAGCTCGCCGATGAAAAACACCAGCGCCGGCGCCAGGTCGTCGCAACGAAGCAGAACCTCGGCGGGGTGTCTCATCATGCCATCCTCTTCGACCGATGGGCTTTCGCTCGCAAGCTTGGCGCACGGGCGGGACCGGGTGTTCAAGGTGGTCCAGCGCCAACCATCGTCCTTCTCCGGCGAGGGGAGAAGGGCGAGTCCCTGCTCAATCGTGCGCTTCGCCCCGGCCGCTAATCCTCTGCCTTCGACGGATCGAGCAGCCTGTGCGCGTGGATGATGAAATAGCGCATGTGGGCGTTGTCGACGGTGGCCTGCGCCTTGCTGAGCCACGCGCGGTGGGCGGCTTCATAGTTGGGATAGGCCCCCACCAGGTCGACCTTCGACAGATCGCGAAATTCCAGGCCGGTGACGTCCTTCAGTTCGCCGCCGATCACCAAGTGAAGCAGTTGGGGAGCCGCCATCGTCGTTATTTCCCCGCTATGGCCAGGGCGTCGATCAGGATGGAGGGCGCATCGGCGGAGCCGCGGACCTCCAGATCCGATCCGGGCACCAAGCGCTTGTAGATGTCCAGCAGATTGCCGGCGACGGTGATCTCGGTCACCGGATAAGCGATCTCGCCGCTCTCGAACCAGTGGCCGGAACAGCCCACCGACCAGTCGCCGGTGTTGGAATTGATCGAGGGTCCAAAGGTCGAGGTGATCAGAACGCCGGTTCCCGCCGCCTTCATCAACCCGGCCTGATCGAGGCTTCCCGGCTCCAGCACCAGGTTGGCGGGCCCCACTCCCGGCGGGCCGGCCAAGCCCCGCGACGCGTGGCCGGTGGAGGCGAGTTTGAGCTGACGCGCGGAACTGGAATTGAGCAGCCAGGTGGTGAGGACGCCATCGTCGATCAGGCGCATCGGCTTGTTGACCACGCCTTCGTCGTCGAACGGGGAGGAGCCCAGTCCGCGCGGTCGGTGAGGATCGTCGACAACGCCGACACCCTTGGCGAAGATCGCCTGGCCAAGCTTGTCCTTCAGAAACGAGACGCCGCGCGCCACCGAGGGGCCGGAAATCGCGCCGATGAGCGGGCCGAGAAGCGAGGCGGCCATCCGCGCCTCGAACACCACCGGCGCGGTGGTGGAGTCGATCTTGCGCGCGCCGAGACTGGCCACCGCCCGGCGACCCGCCTCGGCGCCGATCCAGGCCTTGCCGGGCAGATCCGACCGCCAGCGCGCGGCCTGGCCTTCGTAGCCCTGCTCCATGCCCGAGCCCTCGCCGGCGATCGCCTGGGCGGAAAGCGAGAAGACGCTGCCGCGATGTTCGCCGAAGAATCCCTGGCTGGTGGCCAGGCGCCAGATCGAGTTGGACCAGGTTCCCGAAGCGCCGTTCGAATTGGTCACCCCGCCGACGGCCCGCATGGCGTCCTCGACCTCGATCGCGTCGCGTTCGAGTTCTTCCGGTTCTGGGTCGGCGGCGTCATAGAGATCGAGGTCGGCGTGGGCTCGCCGCGCCAGACGGTCCTCGGCTGGAAGGCCGGCATAGGGATCCTCCGCGGCGATGGCGGCCATGGCGACCACCCGCTCGACGAGCTTGGCGCGGCCTTCGGCCGAGATGTCCGAACCCGACACCGAAGCCTGACGCCTGCCGATCAGCACGCGAATGCCGAGATCGCGCGATTCCTCGCGCTCGACCTCTTCGAGTTCGCCCATGCGCACACTGACCGAAAGGGCCGCGCGTTGGGCGAAGGCTACTTCGGCGGCGTCGGCTCCGGCGCGGCGCGCCTCGGCGACGATACCCATCATCTCGTCCTGGTTCATGGCGCGCGATATGGGCGATCCCCGCCGGACGGGCAAGCGACCGCGCTCGCCTCAGGCGATAAGGTCGGGCGTCAGCGCGTTTTCCAGTCTCGCGATCTGATCGCGAAGGATCAGTTTGCGCTTCTTCAACCGCGCGATCTGAAGTTGATCGGGGCGGGGCATGGCGATGAGGGCCGCGACCGCAGCGTCCAGGTCTTGATGGGACAGTCGCAGTTCGGCGAGCACGCGTCTGAGCTGGATGTCGTCGTTCTCGTCGTTTGAGGCTTCGTCATCCGACATCGGCGGGTTCCGATCGGGAGATGGCGCGGAGAAGCTCGTCGAGGGCGCCGACGCCCAGGGGTTTGCCCCAGACCGCGCACACCTCCAGAAGCGCATCGGCGAGGGTCGGCGCGGACGGGCGCCCGCTAGCCCTGGTCGTCGCGGCTTCCAGGGCGCCCAGCAGGGCGTGCTCGGCGTCGATTTCGTTTTTAAGGACGCGATCGCGCAGCGCCGGATCGTCGCCCCTCGCCTCCAGTCGCCGACGCCCGATCCGAAGCGGCTCGATGACCGATTGGGTCCAGGTCTGTGCGATCGCCGCGGCGGCGTCGACACCGACGGCATCGATCTCAAGTTCGCGCTCAAAAGCCCAGACGCGCCACAACAAGAGGGGCGCACACTGTCCGTAGTCGTCCTGAAGCGTCAGACAGGCTCGGCGAACGTCCGGTCGGCCCCACAGCGCCTGCGCCCGGGCCCAAAGGCTCAAAGGCCGGCCCCGGTCCATCGACGAGTTCGCGCCCACGACAGACCGAAGAGGTCGAGCACCCGGCCCACCGTCTGATCAACCATCTCTTCGATATCGCGGGGCCTGGCGTAAAAAGCCGCAAGCGGCGGCGCGATCACCGCGCCCATCTCGGTCAGCGCCGCCATCGTGCGCAAATGGCCCAGATGAAGCGGCGTCTCGCGGACCATCAGCACCAGGCGGCGATGCTCCTTCAGCGTCACGTCGGCGGCGCGGGTGAGCAGGGTGGAGGTCACGCCGCTCGCGATCTCGCTCATGCTGCGCACCGAGCAGGGCGCCACGACCATGCCCCGTGTTCGGAACGATCCCGACGCCACCGTCGCGCCCACGTCGCCGATGCGATGGACCACGCTAGCCTTGGCGTTCAGCGCCTCGAGGGAAATATCAGTCTCCTCGGCCAGCGTCGTCACTGCGGCGCGACTGACAATCAGATGCGTCTCGACCCCGAGTTCCCTGCACGCATCGAGGATGCGCACGCCATGGATGATCCCCGACGCGCCGGAAATCCCCACCACCAAAGGCTCATCGCGACCGGCGCCCATGTCCTGGGCTACCACGCCGCGTTCTTGCGCGATCGCGGCAAATTCGCCCGTGCAAGAAAGTGTGATCGGACAGATCGCTCGCTCGGGTGTTCAGTCATCGTGTGACTTCAACGCGAGGAGATTTGCTACCATGGCCATCGAAGCCCGGATCCGCGAACTCGGCAAACGGCGCGACACCCTCGAACGCGCGATCGAAGACGAGGTCAGCCGCCCCATCGCCGACGCCATTCGCCTGGGCGAGATGAAGCGACAGAAATTGAGGCTCAAGGAAGAAATGGCCAGCCTGGAGTCCAGACCGCACTAGAGATTCCCGACGGGCGGCTACTCGGCGCCGAGGTTCGCGGTCTCTAGCGCGCCCTCGACGTCCGAGGTCGTCAGGGATGCGCCGGCCGGATTGGCCGCGGCCTTGCGTGCGTCGTCACGGTTCTTCTTGTCCGAGGCAACCTTCACCAAGGCGTCCAATTCCAACTGACCCATCAGGCCCAGCGAGACCGGATCCACCGGCTTGATGTTGGTGGAATTCCAGTGTGTCCGGTTACGGACCTGGTCGATGGTCGATTTCGTCGTCGCCAACGCCTTGGCGAGCTGGGCGTCGGTGACCTCCGGATGGTTGCGCACGAACCAGGCGATGGCGTCCGGTCGATCCTGCCGACGCGAGACCGGGGTGTACTTCGAGCTCTTCTTCGGCGCCGCGGCGTGTTCGGCGTAGCGGCTTTCGTGGGCCTTCATCCGATAATTGGGATCGGCCTGACCGGCACTGAGTTCTTCGCGCGTCAGCTGATTGTTGGCGATCGGATCGGCGCCGCGAACATCGCGCGCGACCTCGCCGTCGGCGATGCCCTTTACCTCGAGGGGATGCAAGACGCAGAAATCGGCGATCTGATCGAAGGTCAGCGACGAGTTGTCGATCAGCCAGACGGCGGTGGCTTGGGGAAAGAGGACGGCGGTCATGTCATGGCTTCCAGAAACGGCGGCGCCCGGCCTTGCGGCCGGGCGTGACCAAGAAAGATAGGGCGGCGCGGCCGAGAAATCCACCGCCTTTCGCACGCGCGGCAAATTTACAGGCGCAGTCGCGACTCCATGACCGTCGTGGCCTGGCCCCTGATCATCACGCGATCGCCCGCCAGTTCGCATTCGATATCCGCGCCGCGGCCGGGGTAGGCTTGATGGTACCGCAGCGTCGGGCGGCCGAGCTTCTCATGGAAAAGCGGCGCGAGGACGCAATGGAGCGAGCCGGTGGCTGGATCCTCCTGGATGCCGGACCCGGGGGCGAAGAAGCGACTCACCACATCGTAAGGTTGACCCGTTGCGGCCGCAGCGGTGACCGCGACATTGCCGCGGCGCCGCGTCGCTCCGCTGGACATGTCCTTCAAGGCCGCGATGTTCGGCGCCAAGCCACGGATGGCGCTCTCGTCGGCGAGGACGGCGACGAGATACTGCGCGGTCCAGACCTCCAACGGCTCGGCGCCCAGCGCCTCGGCGAGGCCGGAGGGGACTGGAACGCGAACCGGCATATCGGCGGGAAAATCCATCTCATAGCCGCTGGCCGCCCGCGCTACCGTCAAGGGCCCCGACAGGGTGTCGAAGGTCACACGGTCGGCGGCGAAACCCATCTCGGTGAAGAGGGCATGGCCACTGGCCAGGGTCGCGTGACCGCAGAGCGGGGCTTCCACCGTCGGGGTGAACCAGCGCAAGCCGAACCGCCCGACGTCGCCGGTCTTCAAAAGATAGGCGGTCTCGGCCTGATTGTTCTCCGCCGCCAGCGACTGCATCCACCCCGCGTCCGGCCACGCGTCGAACGGCTCCACGACGCAGGCCTGATTGCCCATGAAGGGCCGGCTCGCGAAGGCGTCGATGGTCCATTGGCGCATGGGGCGTGATCCTGACACGTCGGCGGGGAGAATGGGTGTGACGCGCGGTGGCCTTAGCAACGATACCGGCTTAGCCCAAGCACCGTGACAGCCTAGTCGCGCCGGACCGGCCAGGCGTGATCGATGGGGCCATGGCCGGCCCCGAAGCCGGGCGCGCGGCGGATGGCTTCGGCGGTGTAGGCGTGGGCGCGGGCGACGGCTTGCTCCAGCGGCAGGCCGCGCGCGATCCCCGCGGCGCACGCGGAGGCGAGCGTGCAGCCCGTGCCGTGGGTGTGCCGGCCTGTCACGCGTGGCGAGGCGAAGCGCGTCTCTCCCTGTCCGCTCAACAGGATGTCGATCACGGTGGCGCCGGCGATATGGCCACCCTTCATGAGCACGGCGGCGGCGCCGGCCCGTCGGAGGGCGCGGCCCGCCTCGAGCATATCCTCGGTCGTCTCGACCGGCATCCCGGTGAGCGCCGAGGCCTCGGGGGCGTTGGGCGTCAGCAGGGTCGCGCGAGGGACCAGACGCGTTAGCAACGCCGAAAGCGCATTGTCGGTCAGGAGCGATTGGCCGCCCTTGGCCACCATCACCGGGTCGATTACGGCCGGAAGATCGGGATAGTCCGCCAGGAGGCGAGCGACCGCCTCGACGCCTTTCTCGTCGCCCAGCATGCCCGTCTTGATCGCGTCAGCGCCGATGTCGTCCAGCACCGCGCGCGCCTGGGCCTCGATCAGGGCCGCCGACAGGGCATGGACGGCGTGGACGCCGAGGGTGTTCTGCACCGTGATCGCGGTGATGGCGCTCGCCGCGTAGCCGCCCAAAGCGGTGATCGTCTTGATGTCCGCCTGCACCCCCGCGCCGCCGCCGCTGTCGGAGCCGGCGATGACCAGGACGCGGCCAAGACCTTCAGGCACGCGCGGCCTCGATCGCCTTGGCCATGGCGAGCGCCTGTCGAGTTTCGCGGACATCGTGAACGCGGATCATCGCCACGCCCGCCAGCGCGGCGACGAGGGCGATGGCGAGCGAGCCGCCGATGCGGTCCTCCGCGCGCTCCGCAAAGGGCGCGACGGCGCGCATGAAAGCCTTGCGACTGGCCCCGACGACCACGGGAAAGCCGAGCGCGACCAGACCGTCCAGCCGCGCCAGCAGGATAAGATTGTGCGTCGCCGTCTTGCCGAAGCCAATGCCGGGATCGAGCCATATTCGGCCGCGCAAGACGCCGGCGGCCATCGCGGCTTCGGCGCGGGCGGCGAGATAGTCGACAACCTCCTTCGCCACATCGTCGTAGGTCGGTTCGATCTGCATGGTGCGGGGTTCGCCGCGCATGTGCATGAGCACGACGTCGCAGGCCAGCTCGGCACAGGTCTCGGCCGCTCCCGGCGCGGTTAGGGCGGAGACGTCGTTCCACATCGCCGCGCCGGCCGCCACCGCGGCGCGGGCGACGGCGGGCTTTCTTGTGTCGATGGAAATACGGGTGGCGCCCCGGGCGGCTAGCGCCCGGATCACCGGGACGACCCGGGCCTGCTCCTCCGCCTCGGCGACCGGCGCGGCCCCGGGCCGGGTCGATTCGCCGCCGACGTCGATCCAGTCGGCGCCATCGGCCTGGAGCGTCAGCGCGCGAGCGCTCGGATCATAGGCGCCGCCGTCGGAGAAACTATCCGGCGTCGCGTTGACGATGCCCATCACGAGCATCGTCATGGGCTCAGGCCAATCCAGCCTCCGGTCGCGGCGCCAGCGGCACGGAGACCCGGGGCGGCGGGGCGGCCTTGGCTTCGGCCTCATCCCGGACCGGGCGAACGCCCTTGACCACGTTGATGATCTCCTCGCCGCTGAGGGTTTCGAACTCGAGCAGGGCCTTGGCCAGGGTGTGCAGATCCTCGAGGCGTTCGGTCAGGATGCGGCGCGCCTCGTCGTAACCGCCTTGAACGAGGCGGCGGACCTCGAGGTCGATCGTCTTGGAGGTCTCCTCCGACACATTCTGCGTGCGGGCGACGGAGTGGCCGAGAAAGACCTCTTCCTGATTGTCGCCATAGGAGACCAGGCCCAGGGCGTCGGAATAGCCCCATCGCGTGACCATGTTTCGCGCCAGCCCCGTCGCCGCGGAGATATCGCTCGAGGCGCCGGATGTGATCATGTTCTTGCCCAGGATCAATTCCTCGGCGACGCGGCCGCCCATCATGATCGCCAGACGCGAAGTCATCTGCTCGTAGTTCATGGAATAGCGGTCGCCTTCGGGCAACTGCATCACCATGCCGAGCGCAAGGCCGCGGGGGATGATCGTCGCCTTATGCACCGGGTCGGCGGAGGGCACCGAGAGGGCGACCAGGGCGTGGCCGCCTTCATGATAGGCGGTGTTGCGCTTCTCGGCGTCGGTCATGACCATGGACTTGCGCTCGGCGCCCATCATGACCTTGTCCTTGGCGTCCTCGAAGTCCTGCTGGACGACCATGCGGCGGTTCTTGCGCGCGGCCATCAGCGCCGCTTCGTTCACCAGATTCGCGAGGTCGGCGCCGGAGAAACCCGGACAGCCACGCGCGATCACCCGCACGTCCACGTCGGACGCCAGGGGTACGTTGCGCATGTGGACGCGAAGGATCTTCTCGCGGCCGGTCACATCGGGATTGGGCACCACCACCTGACGGTCGAAGCGGCCCGGCCGCAGCAGAGCGGGGTCGAGCACGTCCGGCCTGTTCGTCGAGGCGATGACGATGATGCTCTCGTTCGGATCGAAGCCGTCCATTTCAACGAGCAGCTGGTTCAGGGTCTGCTCACGCTCGTCGTTGCCGCCGCCCAGGCCCGCGCCGCGATGGCGGCCGACCGCGTCGATCTCGTCGATGAAGATGATGCAGGGTGAATTCTTCTTCGCCTGCTCGAACATGTCACGCACCCGGCTCGCGCCAACGCCGACGAACATCTCAACGAAGTCCGAACCCGAAATATAAAAGAAAGGCACGCCCGCCTCGCCCGCCACGGCGCGGCCGAGCAGGGTCTTGCCGGTGCCCGGAGGGCCGACCATCAGGGCGCCACGCGGAATCTTGCCGCCCAGTTTCTGGAACTTGCCGGGATCCTTGAGGAAGTCGACGATCTCCGAGAGATCGGCCTTGGCCTCGTCCACGCCGGCGACGTCATCGAAGGTGATACGGTTCTTGTTCTCCGTCAGCATCTTGGCCTTGGATTTGCCGAAACCCATGGCGCCGCGCGCGCCGCCCTGCATCTGGCGCATGAAGAAGAACCACACCCCGATCAGCAGAACGATCGGAAGCAGATTGACCAGGATGGTCGGTAGCAGACCGGCGCCCGGCGTCTCGAAGGAGAAGGCCGCGCCATGCGACTCGAGGCGCTTCTGCAGATCTCCGGTCTCCATCGGACCGGTGGCGACCAGCGTGTGATTTTGCCGGTCCTGAACCTCGATGGTCTGACCATGGATCTTGGCCGATTTGATCTCGCCGCTGTCGACCCGGCTCAGAAGCTCGGAATAGGTGATCGCGCTGGACGGACCGCCATGGCCTCCCAGATTCATCACGCCGAAGACGGCTACCAACACCAGGACGATGGCGCCCCAGATGGCGAGGTTACGCATGTTCATGAACAGGTCTTTCCACAGTCTCAGCTTTATTTAGGACTCTCTGATCGGTTTCGCCAACGCACAAGATCGTCGCTTCGTCGTTTACCAATCCGATAGCTCCGGCGAGGCGATCGGCGACCAGGGAACGGGCGAGGATTTGGGGGTCGGCGGATAGCAGGGGGCAGGAAACTTCGCCGTCTTTCCCGATCGTCGCGGGAAGCGCGCGGCGCGCGGCCGGCGGCAGCGTGCGGATCGTTTCGCGCTGGGAGGGCGGGAGGCGCGCCATCCGTCCCTTCAACGCCACGACGGCCATGCCGGACGCCGTCTCGATCTCGAACCGCCCGTCGAACACCGGGTCGCCCACGCGCCTGTCGCTCGACGAGAGAGCGCCGTCGTCGCGCATGAAGCGCGCGGTCTCGCCGTCGCTTTCGACGCGAGCCCCGGCCAGGGTGGCGATCATCGCCTCGCCGCTCACGACTCTCGCGATGAGATGTCTAAGCTGGTCCCCCCTCGGCGGGGTCGTGGCGCCCGCCACGCTGAGGAGCGCCGCCCCGAAATAGGCGCCGCGCTGGCTCTCCGAGGCCGCTCTCACGGCGAAGACCGGAATAGCGATATCTCCGCCCCAGCCGAAAACGCTCGCCGCAAAGAGGCGCCGAAGTTCGGGGGTGGGCGCCGTCGCCGCCGGTGTAGGAACTTCGCTCCACGCGATCCGCACGCGGGCGCGGGCGCGGGGAGACGCGGGGTCGAGATTGGCGGGATCGTCGATCCAGGTTTCGCCGAGCGCCGCGAGCCCCTGCCGGATCGCTGTCCGGCGAAGGGTCAGTAAAGGACGCAGGATGAAGACGCCGCGACCCGCGGGCCAGACCGGGGACGGCGTCCAGGGGCGCGGCTCGGTGACCGAGCCGCCGTCCGCGCGCATCGCCCGCGCTTCCAGCCGATCATCGGCGGTATGGCCGGTCAAGATCACCGAAGCCCCGGCTTCGCGCGCGGCGTCCGCCAGAAGCCCGTGTCGCGCCGCCCGCGCCGCCGCCGAAAGACCGGCGCTGGGCCGGGGGCCCTCCCACTTCAGGGCGCGGTGCCCCACGCCCAGGCGCGCCGCGCGGTCGCCGCACCATTGGCTCCAGGCGGTCGAGGAGGGCGACAGGCCGTGATCGACGGTCATCGCGATCAACGATCGGCCCGCCGCGCGCGTCCAATGCGACGCAGCGAGCAGCAAGGCGAGAGAATCCCCGCCGCCGGAAAAGGCGACAACGATCGGCGCGGCGATCCCGCGGCGCAGTCGGGCGTCCAGACTCGCTTCGACCGCCGCGGCGACATCGCGCCAGGCGGCTTCGGCTTCGGCCTTTGTCGTCAGCCGCACTTGGCTTTCACGCGAAGGGTGGCGGCGTCGCGCAGTACGGTTGGACCCGCCTTGGGATAGCGACGCGCCAGCTCGTCGAGCGCCTGACAGGCCTCGGCCGGCTTATTCAGCGCCACAAGATCACGGGCCAGATCGGTCACGCCCTCGGGCGCCCAGCGCGTTCTCGGCCAGCCGCGGATCGCCCCGATTTCCGCCGTCGCCGCCTCGGCCCAGGCGCGACGCGCCATCAGCGTCTTGGCGAGATAGAAGCGCGCTTCGGGCCCACGTGGGCCCTCGCCATAGCGTTCGACATAATCGCGAAAAGCCGGTTCCGCGCCCGCCAGATCGCCGGCGTTGTAGGCGGCTTCCGCGGCGCCGAGTTGGCTCGCCGAGGTCTGGGGCGCGGGTTCGCTCGGCGGGGGCGGCGGCTCGACCTCGGCGCCCGGCGCCGGTGGCGCCGGAGGGGCCTGCAACGCGGCGATCCTGGCCTGCAGGCCGGCGTTCGCCGCCGCCATGTCGGAAAGCTGCCGGCGCGATTCGTCGAGATCGTGACGGACGACTTCCATCTCGCCATTCAGTTTCGCCAGGGCTTGCTGAGCGTCGCTCAGACGGTCGGCAAGTCCGGAAAGCCGCGTGTCGGTGTCTGCCGGCTCGATCACCACGGGATGGCCCGTATCGCGGCCCTGGAAGACGATGGCCCGTAGTTCGCGCATCACCTTTTCCATGCGGTCGAGCCGCTTGACTGAATGATCGTCCAGCGGATCGTCGAGGGGAGTTTGGGCCAGCAACGGCGTCGCGCAGAGCGAGAGGGCGGCAAAGGCGGCCGCGCCCAGGGAGCGTAGCCTGTCCACGGCTCAGCGCGCTCCGCCGATGACGACGGTGCGGGCGTTGCGGTTGATCGAATCGGCATGATCGTCCGAGCCGAGGTCGGTCGGATGCTCCTTGCCGTAAGACACGGTGTCGATCCGCTCCGCCGCGATCCCCCGCTCCACCAGATACTCGCGCACGGCGTTGGCGCGTCGCGCGCCGAGGGCGAAATTGTACTCGCGCGTCCCGCGCTGGTCGGTATTGCCTTCGATCCGCACCCGCACGCCGGGATATCGACTGAGCCACCCCGCCTGGGTGTCGAGCACCGCGCGGGCTTCGTTGCGCACTTCGAAGCGATCGAAATCAAAGTAGACCAGATCGCCGGCGTGAATGATGAAGTCGTGCGCCGATCCGGGCCCCTGGCCATCCGGCAGACCGGACTCGCCGACCGGGCCCAGTCGGTCGCGATCGCCCGCCTCGGGGCGAGGCGGCGGCGCCGGCGGCCCCCCCGATGTCGCTGCGGGACCGAGAGGCTTCGGCCGCGAAGCGCAGGCGCTCGCGCCGATCACGACGAGCGCGACCAAAGCGAGGCGGCGTAGGGAAGACGTCTGCAACATCCTGATCAATCCGAACCTGCGAGAGGGATCGCGTTCCGGCGTGAAAATTCGCGCCGCGCCCTCGGCTTAGAGCGCGTAATCTTGGCTGTTGCGAGGCGGGCGTCCGACCGCCGATCCGATCGGCCTTAGCGCGCGGGGCGGTCAGCTGGCCAGCGCGCTCCGGCGGCGGACGCCCGCCCCGATCATGGCCAAACCCGACAGCATCATCGCCCAGGTCGCCGGCTCGGGAACGGCGTAGGGCGTAAGGGCGTCCGAGCCGAGCGGGAAGCCCGAGGGTCCATTCAACTGCAAGCGTCCGCCCGAACGGGGGGCGGCCGCCAGCGTGTCGTACTCGAAGGCGATACCCGTCGAGCGCAGCGTCAGAGTCTGCAGGGTCTCTCCCGGCGCGAACTGAAAATAGACGCGGCGATTTGTCGATGAGGAGAATTGATTGCCGTCCGACACCAGGAAGCCACGACCATTGTAATAGTAGGTCCGGGCGTTGGTTTTAACAGAAAACCAGTTGTAGGCGTCGATCGAGCCGACGAAGAAGGACAGTGTGCTGACGCCGGGGGCATAGGCCGAGAAGTCGAACTTCGCCACGCCGCCAACCTGGAGCGCCTCATAGCGCGTGGTGTCGCCAATCGGCGCGGCGGCGATATCGGGGTGTGTTCCAGTGAATAGAGCGACGGAGCCAACCGCTCCACTGTCCGTCTCCGTCACACCCGCGATGTTGGGCGCGTCGAAGCTGGCGAGGAGGGTCTGTCCGGCGTAGCCCGGATCCTGGCCAGCGACCGCGCCGACGCTGAACGCGGTCAAGGCCCGGGCCTCGCCGCCGATCGCCAACGCGGCGACAAGACCTAGAATTGTTCTCACCAGACCCCCGAGGCGACTGTAAACCGGAAAAGTCGGAACTGCAAATTACAGCTAAGATTGTAAATTCTGGCCCCGGATGTGTCGATAGAAATGGTCACGCCGCGACTAAACGCCGCTTCGCCACCAGGGTGGCAGGGCCTTCAGCCGCTTCCACGTGACCAGTCGGCGAGGCTCCAGCCGCCTAACGACGCACCGTGGGCAGTCCGAGTTAGGGCAAAAGCGCCGACCACGCCGGGTCCGAGGCCGAAAGCGCGAACGGCGCGGGTTGGGCCGCGCGCCCGGAAATGTCCACGATCCAAAGCCGCGCCCCGGCCCCGGTGTCCCGAGAGAAGAGCAGGGTTCGGCTGTTGGGCGCCCAGGTCGGGCCCTCGTCGAGGCGGCTGGAGGTCAACAGCCGCTCCTGCGAACCGTCGGGGCGCATCACGCCGATGTGGAATTCCCCGCCCTCCTGTTTGGTAAAGGCGATGAGCTTGCCGTCCGGGCTCCACACCGGCGTCGTATAACGCCCCGATCCGAACGAGATGCGTTGCGGCTCGCCGCCGGAACCGCTCATCACATAGAGTTGCGGAGAGCCGCCGCGATCCGAATTGAACACGATCCGACCGCCGTCCGGCGAGAATGAGGGTGAGGTGTCGATCGCGGGATCGGTGGTCAGCCTTGCGATCGCGTGGTTCGCCAGTCTCATCACATAGATGTCGCTATTTCCCCGGGTTTCGACTGAAAAGGCGACGTTGCGTCCATCCTGCGAAAACCGCGGGGCGAAGACCATTCCGGGAAAATGCCCCAAGGCCTCCTGGCGCCCGGTGTCGATGTTCAGAAGATAGATCGTCGAGCCGCTCGGCCGCAGCGCCATGTAGGTGATTTCCTGGCTGTTCGCCGAGAACCGCGGCGTGAACACCAGGGCCGAGCCGTCCGTCAGATAGCTCGGATTTGCGCCGTCCTGATCCATGATTTCCAGACGGCGGACCGGCTTGGCCTTTGACCCGCTCTCGGCCACGAAGACCATGCGGGTGTCGAAATAGCCCTTTTGCCCTGTCAATTTTTCATAGACCGCGTCGGCGATCTTGTGAGCGACGCGGCGCCAGTTGGCGGGAGTGGAGGTGAACTCCGTTCCGACGAGCCCTTCGCCCGCATAAACGTCCCACAGCCG
Source organism: Caulobacterales bacterium (assembly GCA_038231315.1). Taxonomy (GTDB): domain Bacteria; phylum Pseudomonadota; class Alphaproteobacteria; order Caulobacterales; family Caulobacteraceae; genus Acaudatibacter. The sequence goes on along the minus strand of JBBRLN010000001.1, from coordinate 103,238 downwards.
GACATCGGCCATCAGCCGACCGTCGCGCGTGGTCACCTTCCCGACAAGCAAGCCTTGCGCGCCGACGCCCTTCCAGCCCGCGAAGTCCGGCTGCGCCTCAACGTTCACGCCGGACGGGAACCTGACCCCGTCGAGGGGGCGGAACAGGCCCGAACTCTTCAGATCGGACGCCACGACCTTGGCGATTTCGGCCGCCGGGGAGTCGCCGCTGAACGCGGGGAGGGCGATCGGCACAGGCTGGGTCGCGCCCTTGTCGACGTCGATGACGATTTCGGCCCTCGCCTGCGCGGTTACGAGGGAGATCAGCAGCGCCGCGATGGCGGGTAGGACGAAATTCAAGGACCGCATGCAGTATCTCCTACCCGTCCGCGCAAGCTTTCTTGGCATCGAAGTTGATTCGGAATTGGGCGCCGCGATAGGTCGGCGAGTAGGGCTCCACCGCGTGGACCGCGTCGATGGCGCGTCGGGCGGCGGCCTGAACGACGGGATCGGCCGCATGCTCCTCGCCGCCCGCGCTCACCCGCCCGATCAGCCGGCCGTCGTAGCCGACGGTGAAGGTGACCGAGACGAGCACGGTGTCGCCGCCCTCGACGCCGCAGTTCGGATTCCACAGACGATTGAGCAGCTGAGCCAGGCCGGCCTTCTCCGCGCGGCTGACGCCGGGCGCGGCGGAGGGGTGGGGCGCGGACTCGACCTGCGCGGGACCACGCTCCGCAAGACTCGGGCGTGGCGGGGCGCGGCGGGACGGAGCGGCGAGCGTGGCTTGCAGCGCGTCGAGATCGAGCGAGCGGTCGGCGGCGGCCTTTTGCGGGCGCGCCGGTCTGGCGGTGGGCGTGGTCGCTTCCGGTCGTTCGATGGGCCTGGCGAGGGCGTTCGCCGCCGGCTTCACCATGGGTTTCGGGGGCGGTTTCAGCCGTGGTTTTGACGGCGCCGGCGGGGGCGGTTCGTGCCGCGCCTGTGAGACCGCGAGGGGCGGCGGAGCGCTCACGATCGGCGCCTCGACCCGCGCCGGCCGGGGCGTCGGAGACGGCTCGGCCCTCGTGGGTTCGCGCGGGCCTTGCGAAACCAGGGTGACGGGGACCGCGTCCCCCGTCGGAATCACATCCGGCTTCACCGCCAGCATGAGGGCCGCGAAGACGACGAGGTGTAGCGCGGCGGCGGCGGCGAGGGACCGCGCGCGGACCGATCGATCAGCCGCCGCCATGGACTCCGCCCGGGCCGCCGCGCGATGAGGGTCCGCCGGTGTCGGTGATCAGATCGATGCTGGAGAAGCCGGACGACGACAGACTGGCCATCACCCGCGCCACGATCTCATAGGGCGCGCGACCGTCGGCCCGTACATAGATCGGACCTGAATATCCAGGCCCGGCGCGGGCGCGCAGCGCGGGCGTCAACTCGGCGAAGGGCGTCTCTTCCTCGTCGATATAGACCTGGCCCTCGGCGCGCACCGAGACGGTGATGGGCTTTTCCCGGGCGGGCGCGGCGCCGGCCTCGGTCTTGGGCAATTGCAACGGCACGGCCGCCGTCAGGAGCGGCGCGGAGATCATGAAGATGATCAGCAGCACCAGCATCACGTCGACCAGGGGCGTCACATTGATCTCGGCCAGAGCCGCGCGCCTGGCCCGGCGCGCGCGGCCGCGTCGGCGGCCAGCGCTGAAGGCGTCGTGGGTGGAGAGCGCCACGCCGCTTAGCTCCGCTCGGAGAGCCGCCGCTGGATCGCGGTGACCAGATCGTCGGCGAAGCCCTCGAGCCGCGCGGCGTATTTGGCCGCGTCCGTCGAGAACTTGTTGTAGGCCACATAGGCCGGGATCGCCGTCGCCAGACCGATCGCGGTGGCGAAAAGGGCCTGTGCGATCGACGGCGCGACGACGGCCAAGCTGGTGTTCTTGGCGATCGCAATCGACTGGAACGCGTTCATGATTCCCCACACGGTTCCGAACAGGCCGACGAAAGGCGAGGCCGTGGCGACGATGGCCAGGGTCCCGAGCCCCGCCTCCACCCGCTGACTTTCCCGCGCCACCGCAGAATCGAGCACCCGGTCGATCCGCTGAACCAGAAACGCGGACTGGGTGTCGGTCTGTTCGCCCGACAATGAGCCTCTGCTCCGCGTGTCGCGCCACTCCCGCAGCGCGGCCTGCAACATTCGCGGCAGCGCATGGCGCGGACGCTCGCCCGCGGCCGCCGCGACTTCCTCCAGCGGTTGACCGGAGCCCACCTGATCCTCGAAGCGGTCAGCCTCGCCGTTAATGCCGATGAAGCGGAATGTCTTGTCGATGATCACCGCCCACGACCAAAGCGAGGCGAGCGCCAAAACCACCATGACTCCGCGCACGACCCAGTCGGCGTGAAGGAAGAGATGCACGACATCGAAGCTGGCGGGCGAGACGGCGCCGGTTGGATCCATGGGTATCGGCCTTTGGGGGTCGGAACGGCGTCCGCGATTGGCGCGGGGCGGTGGTGAAAGTGTGGCGCTTGAACCGGAGGCGTGACCCGCTTATTCCTACTCTTACCTGTAAGAGGATGGCTAATGCGCATAACGTCGAAAGGTCAGGTCACGATCCCGGCGGCTCTCCGGGAAAGCGCGGGGTTGATGCCAAACACCGATGTCGACTTTGACTTCGATGGCAAATTTGTAAGGCTGAGACCCGCGAAACAAAGGCGCCCGTCGTCGAGAGGCGCCCGCATCGTCGCCCATCTAAGAGGAACAGCCAATCTGAAGTTCACGACTGAAGAGATCATGGCCATGACGCGGGGAGAAGATTGAGCGCTGTCCTCGTCGATAGTAACGTCCTTATCGACCTCGCGGCCGAGAATTCCGTTTGGTTCGAGTGGTCGGCGGCGGCCCTCGACAGGGCTGCCGAGGAAAGCCGCATCGTCATCAATCCCATCATCTACGCAGAGGTCTCGGTGGGATATTCCCGGATAGAAGATCTCGAACAAGCTCTCCCGAGAGATCTTTTCGAGAGGGAGGCGATTCCCTTTGAGGCCGCCTTCATGGCGGGCAAGGCGTTCAGATCATACCGTCGGCGAGGCGGCGAGCGCCGCTCGCCTCTGCCCGATTTCTTCGTTGGCGCTCATGCCGCCATCGCGGGCTATCGTTTACTTACCAGGGACGCGGCGCGGTACCGAACCTACTTTCCAACGCTTCAACTGATTTCACCCGACAATTAAGGCGGACCGGCGCCGGCCACGTCCTTACCGCCAGCCGGCGCGGCGCCTCAGTCGGCGCCGAACAGAGACACCTGTGGCGGCTCGCTGGAAGGCGGCGTCAAGCCCAGATGGCGGTAGGCCTTGGCGCAGGCCATACGGCCTCGGGGCGTACGCTGGATGAAACCCTGTTGGAGCAGGAACGGCTCGATGACATCCTCCACGGCGTCTCGCGCCTCGGCGATGGCGTAGCTGAGGGTCTCCACCCCCGCCGGGCCGCCGCCGTAGTGCTCGATCAGGGCGGTGAGATAGCGTCGGTCGAGGGAATCCAAGCCCACGGCGTCGACCTCCAGCCGGTCGAGCCCCCGCGCGGCGCAGGCGCGGTCGATGGTTGTCGCGCCCTCGGCGGCGGCGAAATCGCGTACCCGGCGCAGCAGGCGGCCGGCTACCCTCGGCGTGCCGCGCGCCCGGCCGGCGATCTCGGCGGCCCCGTCCTCTGCGAGGTCGAGCCCCATCTTTCGCGCCGCCTGGGCCAGCACGCGCTGAAGTTCGGCGGCGGTGTAGAACTCGAGACGGATCGGGATGCCGAAGCGGTCGCGGAGCGGATTGGCCAGCAATCCCGCGCGCGTGGTGGCCGCCACCAGGGTGAAGGGCGAAAGGTCGATCCGCACCGAACGCGCCGACGGCCCCTCGCCGATCATGAGATCGAGGGCGTGATCCTCCATCGCCGGATAAAGGATCTCCTCGACGTTCGAGGCGAGGCGGTGGATCTCGTCAATGAAGAGGACGTCGTTAGGCTCAAGATTGGTCAGGATGGCGGCGAGGTCGCCGGCCTTGGCCAGCACCGGGCCGGAGGTCGAGCGGAAGTTCACCCCCAGCTCCCGCGCCACGATCTGCGCCAAGGTGGTCTTGCCCAGGCCCGGCGGCCCGAACAGCAGGACGTGGTCCAGCGCCTCGCCGCGGTCGCGCGCGGCCTGGATGAAGACACGCAGATTGCCCTTGGCCTGCTCCTGGCCGACGAACTCGGCGAGGATTTGCGGCCGCAGCGCCTTGTCGGTCGCCTCCAATGGGGCCGCGTCTCCCGAGACGATGCGGGTCATCGGTCCAGCTCGCGCAGGGCGGCCTTGATCAGCGCCGCTTCACCGGCCTCCTCGCCAAGGCGCAGCGCCGCCTGATCCACCACCCGCCGCGCGGAGACTTCCGGAATGCCGAGCCCGAGCAGGGCGGCGACCGCTCCGCCGGGTCCGGAAGGCGGTTCGGCGGACATCGGCGCGACCCCGCCGGACAGGATCGGCCCCGACAGCGGCTTGCCCTTGAGTTCGATCACGATGCGCTGCGCCAGTTTCGGACCCACACCGTTGGCGCGCGCCACCGCCGCGCGATCCTCCCGCGCCACGGCGTTTGCCAGTTCCGCCGGCGGCAGGACGTCGAGCACGCCCAGCGCCGCCTTGGGCCCGACGCCTTGGATGGCCTGCAACATGACGAAGGCCTGCCGCTCCTCCCGCGCCAGGAAGCCATAGAGACGCGTCCCCGTCGCCTCCGACCACTGCGTCTCGACGTGGATCAGGGCCTCTTCGCCCGGCGCCGGCAGTCGTCCAAGCGTGCGCGCGCCACAGCGGACGACATAGCCGACGCCGCCGACATCGATGAGGGCGTCCTCCTCGCCGACCTCAGCCACCAGCCCGCGCAGGCGGCCGATCACGCGGCGCGCCCCAGATGGCGGGCGGTGCGGGCGTGAGCGTGGGCGATGGCCACGGCGAGCGCGTCGGCGGCGTCGGCGGTGGGCGAGCCTGACGTCGGCAGCAGGCGCGCGATCATGAAGGCGACCTGGGCCTTGTCGGCGCCGCCCGTTCCCACCACTGCCTTCTTGACCACCTTGGCGGCGTATTCGGCGACGATCAGTCCCGCGCGCGCCGGCGCGATCATGACCGCCGCCCGGGCGTGGCCGAGCTTGAGCGTGGACGAGCCGTTGGCGGTCATGAAGGTCTCCTCCACCGCTGCCTCGTGCGGGCCGTGAAGGGCGATGATCTCGACGATCGCCTCGAACAGGAACAGCAGCCGGTCGGAGAGCGGAAGCGTGTCCCTCGGAGCCACGACGCCATGGGCGATGTGCGTCAGCCGCGCCCCCTCCACCGCCACCACGCCCCACCCGGTGCGGCGAAGGCCCGGATCGAGGCCGAGGATGCGAATCGCTTGGGTCATGCCGGCGCGCATCATCGCGCGGACGGGCGGCGTCTCAAAGCCGCGAACAGATTGGGGTCAGCGGCCCTGAAATCTTATCGGTACGTCGATTGTCGAGGGATACCCCACCTCGGTTGGAAGTGGTGGTCGCAGCCGGAATTTGGCGGCCAGCCGCAATGCCGCCAAGCCAAAACCTCGTCCTGGCGGCGTTTCGCTCGTGACCGCGCATGCTGGCAAGATGCCGTCGGCTTGGGTCTCGCACGTGAGCACGACCCGTGCATTCACGCCGCTGTAACGCTCCCGTTGCGGAAAGACCGCATCAACGTCTTCTCCCCTTGGATACCGAAGCCATCGGCGCTGGTAGACCGGGGCGGCGATCTCGGACGTTGCGGGTGGCACGGGAGCCGGAGCGATTGCAGCGGGCGCTTCTGGAGGCGGCGAGGAAAGCATGATTGTTCAGAACCTTGGAATGTAGATACCTGTTTGCGCGAGACCCACCACTCAAGCAAATCCCAGAAACACCGCGAGTGAGCGGTTGATCGAGACCATCATCCGGTCGTCCAGGCTCCCGAAGACCGGACCGAGCTTCTCCCGTCGGACCGTCATCGCCTTGTCGATCATGATCCAGGAAGGCTGACGGAATCCATTGCGCTCATCCGGCTGGATGGCGAGGCGGACGAGGGGCGCGTCCGTTCCCGCGGTCATTACAAGCCGGACAGTCACCGTCTCCACGTCGTCAAACCGGTCCGACTGGATAACGAGGGCCGGTCTTGGCTTACCGAAGTCGCGAGGCAAAGCGATGGCGAGGAGGTCGCCTCGCTTCAATCTGGTGTCCCGCCGACGAGATCGACAAACGCGGCGCCGCCGGGGCGAATCCGATTGACAGCCTGACACACGTCAGATATTTCTTACATATGAAATCGAATATCGGCGCCGCTCCGGACGGTGACCAGCTTCTGGCGACCCTGGCCGCCTTGGCCAGCCCGCACCGTATGCGGGTCGTCGCGGCGCTCGCCCGCGGCGGCCGCAACTATGTCAGCCAGCTGGCGCGCGAGATCGGTATCAGCCGGCCCCTCCTGCATTTGCACCTGCAGAAGCTGGAGGACGCCGGGCTGGTGACCAGCAAGCTGGAGTTGTCTCAGGACGGCAAGGCGCTCAACTATTTCGAAGTCGCCGAATTCGCGCTTTGCCTCACGCCGGAGACCGTCGCCGACGCGGCCCAGACACTCCCCGCCAAACCTTAAGACCTAGAGGATCCCAATGACCACAACGCTCTACCTATTGACCCTGGCTCTGCCGTTGGCGACGATTCTGGTCGTCTTCGGGATGCGCTACTTCGCCCTCATCCAGCAGGCGAGGGCGCGGCTGGCCAACGACGACGCCTATCGCCATCTCGCGGAAGGCGCATCAGTGGCCCAGTCGCGGATCGCGACGAGCCTGGGCGCCATGGAAGCCAACCTGTCGGACGTGCGCACACGCATGGCCGCTGTCGAGACGATCCTGAAGGCCGTGGAATAAAGTCGGCCGTGCGAACGATGTGTCGCGCGTATCCGGCTCGATCTGCCTACCTTGTCGCCGGCGCCGTCTCGTAGGCCATCGCGCCGATGTCGTTGCCCTCCGGATCGTCGAAGCGGATCAGGACGCCGACGGTGGGGATGTGGGCCTTTTGCATTGTTACCTTGCCGCCGTTGGCTTGGACCGCGCTCAGCACCGCATCGAGGTCGTCGACCTTGAAGGTCGCTTCGACGCCATTGAGCCCGGTTCCAACGCGCGGCGTCTGGCGTTTGTGCATCAGCCCCTGGATGCCCGGGTCCGACTCATCGCCGGTGTGTATGAGGTAAAATCCCGGCGGGCCCCAGGGCTCGAAGGTCCAGCCGAACACCGCCTCGTAGAACCGGCGTGCGCGATCGATGTCGTCGACGTGGATGGCGAAGGAGGCGAGGTTGTTTGCCATGGCGGCGAAGATGCGCGACGTAGGGCGATGGCGCAATCACGCTAGATCGACAATCGATGTCGCAAACCCGCCGCACCGCTTCCGACGAGCCGTTCATGCTGGTCCGCACCCTCGGCGCCCGGATGGGCCCGCGCGACGACACCGGTCGGCACGCGCACGACTGGGGTCAGCTGATCTATTGCGAGGCCGGGGTGATGACGGTGTGGACGGAGAGCGGATCCTGGGTCGCGCCGCCGCGATGGGCGATCTGGGCGCCGGCCGGAGTCGAGCACCAGATCCGGTTCGCGGGCCCGGCCAAACTGAGGACGCTCTACTTGCGCGGCGACCTTGCGAGCGGACTTCCCCCTTCGTGCGCGGTCTTCGCGGTGTCGCCGCTCCTTCGCGAACTTATCGTGCGCGCGGTGACTATCGGCATCCTCGACGAGCGCGAGCTGACGCAGGATGCGATGGCGCGGATCATCATCAGCGAACTCGCCGTCGTCGAGCGACCGCCCTTCGACCTGCCCGCGCCGAAAAGCGAGGCGGTGTGCCAGGCCGCGGCCATGCTCGCCGCCGGCGACCATCCGGGCGGCACGCGAAATCTCGCGGCGGCGGTCGGCCTCAGTCCGCGCACCCTGGAGCGGCGGTTCGTGAGCGAGACCGGGATGAGCGTGGCCAACTGGGGCCGGCAGGGGCGCCTCCTGCACAGCCTGCGTTTGCTCGCTGGCGGCCAGCCGGTGAAGGCGGTCGCCGCTTCCGCGGGGTACAGGACCCCCAGCGCGTTCGTCGCGGCCTTCCGCGACGCTTATGGGCAGACGCCGGCGCGATATTTCACCTGATCAGGGCAGGCGCAGGGTCGCCCGCAGCCCCCCCTTTGGCGAGCGGCCGAGAGTCAGGTCGCCGCCGTGTCCGCGCGCGACGTCCTGGGCGATGGCCAAGCCCAGACCGACACCCTTTTCGTTCTGATTGCGCGATGCGTCGAGGCGGCTGAACGGGGCCAGGGCCTCCTCCAGGCGGTGCTCGGGGATGCCGGGTCCGTCGTCATCGACGCGGATTTCCACACCGCCTTCCGCCAGGGCGAGCGCACTGATCTCCACCCGCTCGCCATGAACCGCGGCGTTCATCACCAGGTTGGACAGCGCGCGTTTCAACGCGCCGGGCCGCGCCCGCGCCGTCAGGTCGGCCGGCGCGGCGATCTTGACCTCGGCGCCGGCGCGAACGGCGCCCAGGGCGATCTCGCGCAGCAGGGCTGGAAGGTCGATCGTCGCCACGCCCTCGCCCTCCTCGCCGCGGGCGAAGGCGAGGTATTCGTCGATCATATGTTCCATGTCGGCGAGGTCGCGCTTCATCGCCTCGGTCCGGGTTCCAGGTTCGGCCAGGGCGAGCTCCAGCTTCAGCCGGGTCAGGGGCGTGCGCAGATCGTGGCTGACGGCGGCCAGGAGGCTGGCGCGCTGATCGACGTGGCGCTCGATCCGGCTTTTCATGGCCAGGAAAGCGCGAGCCGCCTGACGCACCTCGCGCGCGCCATGGGGGCGGAACGAAACATCGATCCCCTTGCCGAAGGCTTCGGCCGCCGTGGCCAGTCGCTCGATGGCCCGCACTTGATTGCGGATGAAGACCACCGCGACGGCGGTCAGCAGCAAGGTCGCCACGGTCAACCAGAGCAGGAAGATGTGCCCGCGCGTCGCGAACACGCGGTCCTTCGGCGCGATGAAGCGCAGGACGCCGCGCGGCGTCTTCACCCGGACATCGACATAGGCCGGATAGCGCGCCGTATCGAACCAGAAGGGCATGTCGATCCTGTCCGCCAGCGCGTGACGCAGGGAGCGGTCCACGGCCACGAACAGCGAGGCGCGGCTGCCGCCCGGCAGGTTCGGGCCCGGCTGCAAGGTCACGGAAAGGTCGAGAGTCTTCTGCGCCCGGTCTTCCAGCGCCGCCAGATTGGCGGGTGACGGGTCGGCGTCATAGGCCTGGGCGATCAGCGCGACGTCCCCGGCCAGACCCTGTGTCAGGTGGCTGTTCACCGTCTGCCAATGCGCTTCGAAGAAAACATAGGTAACCGCCATCTGCATGATGACCACCGGCAGGACGATGATCAGCAGACTGCGCCCGAACAGCGAGGTCGGAAGGCGCCGCTTGATCGGCCGCCAGATCGCCGAGGGCCAGGGCCGGGAAGGGCGCGCCATTCGCCGCGCCTCAGTCGGGCGTCAGCATGTAGCCGCGTCCGCGCACGGTGCGCAGATAGCGCGGATTGGCCGGGTCTTCCTCGATCTTCCGGCGCAGGCGGGTGACCTGGATGTCGATCGCCCGGCCCGCGCCGTCGGCGGGATCGCCGGCCAACTCGTCCCGCCCCACGGCTATGTTCGCCCGGGCGGCGAGGGTGGCCAACAACCGGGTCTCCGCTTCGGTCAGCCTCACCGCGCCGTCATCGTCTCCCAGCTCCCCCCGCGCGGCGTTGAAGCGGCGGCCGCCCAGGCAGACCGTCGGGGCCGCCGGAGGCTGCGCGGCCACCCGGCGCAGGATCGCCTCGATCCGCAGCGCAAGTTCCCGCGGCTCGAAGGGCTTGGCGAGATAGTCGTCGGCGCCGAGGGTCAGGCCCGTGATCCGATCGTCCGGCGCGTCCCGAGCGGTCAGCATCAGCACCGGCGGCGAAAGCGCCCGGTCGCGCAACCAACGGGCCAGGCTGAAGCCGTCCTCGCCCGGCATCATCACATCCAATACCAGGAGATCGAAATCGACCACCTCCAGCAGTCGCCGCGCCGCCGCCGCGTCCGCCGCCACGCTGACCTTGAAGCCGGCACGCTTCAGAAACTCTCGCAACAACTCGCGGATGCGGTCGTCGTCGTCCACCACCAGAAGGTGTCGCTCGGACCCATGACTCATCGCGATCCCCCGAGCCTTTCGTTTGACGCGCGCGGGCGGGCGGCGTCTAAAGCGCGCTTCTCATTCTGGAAGGGGTTCGGGCCCAATGGCGCTCATTCCTTACGACGATCGTGACGGCTGGATATGGATGGATGGCGCCTTCACGCCCTGGCGTGAAGCGAAGGTTCACGTCCTCACCCACGGTCTCCACTACGCCTCCGCGGTCTTCGAAGGCGAGCGGATGTATGGCGGCGAGATTTTCGCCCTCCGCGCCCACACCGAGCGGCTGTTCAATTCGGCGCGCATCCTGGACTTCGAGATCCCCTTCACGGTGGAACAGATCGACGACGCCTGCAATCAGGTCTGCGCGAAGAACGGCCTGACCGACTGCTACATTCGCCCGATCGCCTGGCGCGGCGCGGAGACGATCGGCGTCTCCGCGCAGGACACCAAGATCCACGTCGCCATCGCCGCCTGGGAATGGCCGAGCTATTTCCGCCCGGAAGAGAAGGCGAAGGGCATCGCCCTGACCTGGGCCAAATACCGCCGTCCCTCGCCGGAAACCGCGCCGACCGCGTCCAAGGCGGCGGGGCTCTACATGATCTGCACCATCTCCAAACACGCCGCCGAGCGCGACGGCTTCGCCGACGCCATGATGCTGGACCATCGCGGCTATGTCGCCGAGGCCACCGGCGCCAACGTCTTCTTCATCCGCGACGGCGTGATCCACACCCCCGAACCAGACTGCTTCCTCAACGGCATCACCCGTCAGACCGTGATCGACATCGCCCGCCAGCGCGGCTTCGAGGTCGTCGTCCGCCACATCCTGCCAGACGAGCTCGCCACCTTCTCCGAATGCTTCATCGTCGGCAGCGCGGCGGAGGTGACGCCTGTGCGCCAGATCGGCGAGTACGACTTCAAGCCGGGCAACATCTCCCTCTCGCTGATGGACGATTATGCGATGAAGGTGCGGCGGCAGAAGGCGTTCGCTTAAACGGTCAAGGGCGGCGCAGCTCGATCTCCACGCCCGCCGCGGCGGCGTCGGGCGCGAGGGCGAGGGGCTTCTCGACCCGGACCCGCACCCGGATGACCTTGGGCTCGCCCAGGCAGGCGACCGCCAGGCGGTGGGCGAAGGTCTCCACCAGGCCGATGTGGCCGGCCGACGCTATGGCGCGGGCGTGAACCCCGACGCGCTCATAGTTCACGGTGTCCGAGAGGCGGCTCCAGCCGTCGGTCTCGATTTCGAGATCGGCGTCGACATGAAGCGGCTGGTCGCGGCCCTCCTCGTGCTCATAGACACCGATCCGCGCGGCGATCGCGAGGCCGCGCACGAAGACCGTGGTCGTGGCGCGGGGCGGCGCGCTCATTCACCGACATCCGGCGTCCGCCAGGCCAGATGCTGGCCGGCGTCCACCGCGATCATCTGGCCGGTCACCGAACGCGCGGCGATCAGATAGGTGAGCGCGCCGGCGATCTCGTCCAGTCCCACCGCGTGGCCGAGCGGAACCGCCGCGGCCTCGGCGACGAACGCCTCCGGGGATTGGTGCACCGAGGCCAGGGTCGGCCCCGGTCCGATCGCGTTGACCCGGATGCGCGGCGCCAGCGCCTGGGCCAGGGTCTGGGTCGCCGCCCACAGTCCCGCCTTGCTGACGGTGTAGCTGAAGAATTGCGGGTTCAGCCGCCAGACGCGCTGGTCGATCACGTTGACGATCAGCCCCTCGCGATCCCTCGGTAGGGCGGCGGCGAAGGCTTTGGCCAACAGCATGGGGGCGCGAAGGTTGGTCGCGAGGGTGGCGTCCCACCGCACGGTCTCGAGAGTTTCGATGCGGTCGTCCTCGAACAGCGAGGCGCAGTTGACCAGCAGGGTGAGAGGTCCAGGCGCGGCGGCGGCGAGGATTTCCAGCTCGCTCGGCTTGGTCAGATCGGCGAAGGCGACGACCGCTTTCCGTCCCAACGCCCGGATATCGGCGAGCGTCTCGTCCGGCGCTTCCGGCCCGCGAGCATGAACGACCACGTCGTATCCGGCCCGCGCGCAGGCCAGCGCCAGGGCCCGGCCGATCCGACGTCCGGACCCCGTGACGAGGGCCCAGGGCGCCTCGCTCACAGGCCCCGGCGCGCTCAATCGAAGCTGCCGAACTCGATGCGGTTGAGCACGCCCAGCACGATGACGAACAGCAGAATGACGGCGATGGCTTCCACGGAGGGCTCCTCGGCGATCAGGGCGATGATCGGCCCGAGGCTCTAAGCAACGCTGTCCCGCGTGGCAACCGCCCACGCGCGCGCGAAACATCCTCGCCGGCCCTTCCCCACCTGATCCCCGTTCACTAATATGGCGGCCGAAGAGACCTCGCGATCCGCGAAGAGGTCCGTCTCGCCACGCCACAGATCCCAGGGAGTCTCACGACCATGCGCGAATACATGAAATTCTATATCGACGGCCAATGGGTCGATCCGATCGCCCCCAAGTCCATGGACGTGATCAATCCCGCCACCGAAGAGGTCTGCGGCCACATCTCCGCCGGAACCGCCGCCGACGTCGACAAGGCGGTCAAGGCCGCCCAAAAGGCTTTCGTCACCTATTCGCAGACCAGCCGCGAAGATCGCATAGACCTTCTGGAACGCATCCAGGCCGAATATCAGAAGCGCTTCGGCGACATGGCCAACGCCATCACCGAGGAAATGGGCGCCCCCGCCAGCCTGGCCCAGCGCGCCCAGGCGCCGATAGGCCTCGGGCACATCGCCACCGGAATCGCGGTTCTGAAGACCTTCCAGTTCGAGGAAGATCGCGGCCAGACGCGGATCGTGAAGGAGCCGATCGGCGTCTGCGGCATGATCACGCCGTGGAACTGGCCAATCAACCAGATCGCCTGCAAGGTGATCCCGGCCCTGGCCACCGGCTGCACCATGGTGCTGAAGCCCTCGGAAGAAGCGCCGTTTTCCGCCTATCTCTGGACCGAGATCATGCACGCCGCGGGGGTTCCGGCCGGCGTCTTCAACATGATCAACGGCACGGGCGCCGAGGTCGGCGCGGCGATCTCCAGCCATCCCGGCGTCGACATGGTCTCCTTCACCGGCTCCACCCGCGCGGGGATCGAGGTCGCCAAGGCCGCCGCCCCGACGGTCAAGCGCGTCGCGCAGGAGCTGGGCGGCAAGAGCCCCAACATCATCCTCGAGGATGCCGACATGGCCAGCGCCGTCGGCGGCGGCGTCAAGCATGTGATGCAGAACAGCGGGCAGTCCTGCAACGCGCCGACCCGCATGCTGGTCCCGGCCGGCAAGATGGACGAGGCCATCGTCATCGCCCGTGAAGCGGCCGAAAGCACGACGGTGGGCGACCCCAACGGCAATGCTCAGCTGGGCCCGGTGGTCAACAAGACCCAGTGGGACAAGATCCAGCGCCTGATCAAGGCCGGCATCGCCGAGGGCGCCACGCTTGTCGCCGGCGGGGACGGACGACCGGATGGCCTGGACAAGGGCTTCTATGTGAAGCCTACCGTCTTCGCCAACGTCACCAACGATATGACCATCGCCAAGGAGGAGATCTTCGGTCCGGTGGTCTCGATCATGGGGTACGACAGCGTCGATGAGGCGATCCAGGTCGGCAACGACACCGAATACGGCCTGGCCGCCTACATCTCCGGGACCGACATGGCGAAGATCCGCGACGTCGCCTCCAAGCTGCGCGCCGGCCAGGTCTCGATCAACGGCGGCGGCGGCGACATGATGGCCCCCTTCGGCGGCTACAAGATGAGCGGCAACGGCCGGGAATGGGGCGACTTCGGCTTCGCCGAATACCTCGAGGTCAAGGCCGTGCTCGGCTACACGCCGAAACAAGCGGCGGAGTAGGACTAGGGTGGCCGCGAGGCCACGGACACCCGCGCTCTCCCCGGCTGGCCCTTGTGCCGGTCGGGGGCTCCAGGGCTCCAGAACCCCCCGACCGCACGCTTGGAGGCGGACGTGGGCGTATTCTAAAGATGACGTCCGATGGGCGGCGGTCGCAGACCTTTCCCTTCGTGGTGAGGCCTGACTTACGGCGATCAAGACAAAGCTGCTCGGCCCATGTGCAACGACTACGGCATAGACATCCCCTTTCGCCTCTTCGTCGAGGCGTTCGAGGACCTCGGCGCGCCGCTGGATGTTTCCGGCGGCATCCCCAATCTCGAACCGCGCGACGAGATATGGCCCACCGAGCGCGCGCCGGTGATCCGCCTGGGCGACGACGGACCCAGGCTCGACATGCTGGCCTGGGGGCTGCCACCGTCCCGGCCCAAGGCGCCGGTGGTGATCAACATGCGATCCGAGGGCCGCCGGTTCGAACGGGGGCGGTGTCTGATCCCGGCGTCGCACTTCTATGAGTTTACCGGGGCGAAGAGTCCCAAGACCCGCTGGCGTTTCACCAAGACCGGGGAAGCGTGGTTCTGCATAGTCGGGGTCACCGGCGGCGGAGGCGAGGCCTTTTCTATGTTGACCACGCCGCCCGGGCCGGACGTGGCGCCGATCCACAGTCGGCAGATCGCGGTGCTGGAGCGACGCGATTGGCGGACCTGGCTTGAAGGCGGCGACCCGGTCGGCCTCCTCGCGCCATCCCCGGCCGGGACCTTCGAGGCGCGGGAGGCGCCGCGGCCCAGGACGTAACCGCGCCGTCCCTCTTCCTTGACGGGCCGCCTCGCTCTCGATAGGGGAAGCGCGCGAATTGTCTGGCGCGCGGAGTCTCTTCGATCATGGACCCCGCGCCGGGCGAGAGGCCTGATCCGCTCCGGCGGCCGGGTCGAAGTTTAGAGCCTGATCCAGGCGTTTCCTCGAAACGTCATCAAGCTCTGGACCGCGACCTGGCGGCTTTCGAGTCGTCTCGCCAAAAGTCCGTGTCTTCGGGATGGGGCGGCGCGGCCGATGCGTATCGGCTGCTCGGGCAGATTCTCGGCGGCGTGTTCGGCGGCGTCGGCCTTGGCTGGCTGGTCGATCACTTCCTGCACACCACCCCCTGGGGCTTGGTGATCGGGATTGCGGTCGGCTCGGGGATCTCGATCTTCGCGGCGATCCGGACGGCGTCGCGCGCCGGCGCGCGGTCGGAGAAGAAGTTGGGGCCGGCGTCGCCGGTTCCGGATGACGATGAGGACTAAGGGTTAGACGACGATCTATGGCCGACATCCAGCCCATGGAACAATTCCTGGTCCACAAGGTCGTGGCCCTGCCCCCCATTCCGGTGCCCGGTCTGGGTCTGCTCGACCTGTCGATCACCAATTCCGTCATGTTCATGCTGCTGGCCGCGACCCTGGTCAGCGTCTTCTTCCTCGCCACGGCCAAACGCGCCGTGGTGCCGGGACGGGGCCAGGCCATGGCCGAGATGTTCTACACCGCGATCGAGGGCATGCTGACGACGCCGATCATCGGCGAGCGTGGTCGCGGCTTCCTCCCCTTTGTCTTCACTCTATTCCTGTTCATCGCCTTCATGAACCTGCTCGGGCTGACGCCGGGCGGCTTCACCCCGACGTCGCAACTTGCGGTCACTGGCACGCTTGCGGTGATGACCTTCGGCACGGTGATCGTCGTCGGCTTCCTGCGTAACGGTCTCGGCTTCTTCAAGCTATTCTGGCCGTCGGGTCTCGCCTTTCCCATCGCGCTGTTCATCAGCGTGATCGAGATCATCAGCTTCGTCATCCGCCCGGTGACCCTGGCTATGCGTCTGTTCGGCAACATGCTGGGCGGCCATGTCGTGACCTATATGTTCGCCAGTTTCGTCGTCGCCATGGGCGCCTTCGCGGCCACGGGCCCCGGCCTCGCCAAGCTGGGCTTCCTCGGATCGGGCGTGTCCTTCGCGATGATCGTCGCCCTGCTCACCCTGGAGTTCGTCGTCGCCTTTCTGCAGGCCTTCGTCTTCGCGGCCCTGACCTGCGTCTATCTCAACGAAGTCGTGAACCTCGATCACGGCCACTGACAACCACTCTCGAAACCCAAAAAGGACTTAGACCACAATGGATTTGGCTTCCGCCCGGCACATCGGCGCCGGCCTCGCGATGACCGGCCTGATCGGCGCCGGTATCGGCCTGGGCATCCTCTTCGGCAACTATCTGCAAGCCGCCATGCGCAACCCCTCCGCCGCGGCGAGCGAGCGGGTGTGGCTGTTCATCGGCATGGCCCTCGCCGAATCGATGGGGATCTTCGGCCTCGTGATGGGCTTCCTCATCCTCTTCACCTGAAGACGGCCTAATGAACGCCGCCGCCCAAGCCGCCGTGGCTCAAGCCGCCACCAATCCGCCCGCCGCCCCGGCAGGCGGCGGCGGCCTGCCGCAGTTCGACATCGCCCAGTGGCCCGGACAGATCGTCTGGCTGCTGGTGATCTTCGTCGTGATGTTCGCGCTCTTCCACCGGGTCATCGTGCCCCGGCTGTCGAGCGGCGTCTCCGCGCGCGAAGACAAGATCGCCGCCGACATCGCCGAGGCCCGGCGGTTGCGTCAGAGCGCGCAGGATCAGGCCGATGAGGCCAAGGGCGAGATGACCGCGGCCCGGGCCAAGGCGCAACGCCTCGCGGCCGAAGCGGCGGAGCAATCCAAGGCGGCGGCCAACGCGAGCCGCGAGGCGGAAGACACCAAGCTTCAGGCGTCCGTCGCCGAGGCCGAAGCGCGGATCGCCGCCGCTCGCGCCGAGGCCATGAGCCATGTGCGCGCCATCGCCGTCGACACCGCTCAGGCCATGGTCGCCAAGCTAACCGGCGCGGCGGCCGGCGCCGACGAGGTCGAGCGCGCTTTGGCGTCTCCCGCGCCGGCGAACGCTTAAGGAGCGAGACCGTGGGCTTCCTCACCAATCCCGCCGACGCCGAATTCTGGGTCCTTCTGGCCGTGGTGGTCTTCGCGATCATCATGGTGCGCGTGGGCGTGCCCAAGCTGGTGGCCAAGGCTCTCGATGACGCGGGGGCCAAGGTCCAGGCCCAACTGGACGAGGCCCAACGGCTTCGGCAGGAAGCCGAGACCCTGTTGGCGGAGGTCAAGGTTCAGCGCGGTGAGACCGAAAAAGCGGCCGCCGAGATGATGCGCTCCGCCCAGGCCGACGCCGGGCGTCTGCGCGCCGAGGCGGCGGTCAAGCTCGATGAAGACATCAAGCGCCGCGGCGTCCTGGCCGAACGCAAGATCGCCCAGGCCGAAGCCCAGGCCGCGAGCGAGGTCAAAGGCGCGGCGGCGGAAATGGCCGCCCAAGCCACCGAAGCGGTGCTGGCCGCGCGCCTGGCGTCCGGCGGCGGCAAAGATCCCTCGATCGACGCGGCGCTGTCCGGTCTCGCGACCAAGTTCGGGGCGGCGGCCTAAGGCTACGCGCTTCAACAGGGTGCGGCCCCGGGCGTCAGCGCGCCTGGAATTCCTCCGCGACCTCGTTCAATCTGATCCTATGCGTCGCGCCGCCGTCCTCGCCCCATTTGCCGCCTTGCTCATGGCGGGCACCGCCTGCGCCGCCGACGCGGCCCATCCCCTGGTGCTCGAACTCTTCCAGAGCCAGGGCTGCTCGGCCTGTCCGCCCGCCGAAGCCAACTTCGCCGCGCTCGCCAGACGCCCCGATGTGCTGGCCCTCGATTTCGCCGTCACGCTTTTCGACCGCCGGGGGTGGAAGGACACCTTCGCCCAGCCCGCCTTCACCAGAAGGCAAATCGCCTACGTCCGCCGTCTGGACCCTCGGGGCGGTCTCGGGACGCCCGCGGTGGTGGTCAATGGCCGCGCCACGGGCGTGGGCGCCGATCCAGAGCGGCTGGCGGCGCTGATCGCGAGCCATGATCGCGGCGTGGGCGGACCCGCTCTGAGCCTGCGCGGCGCGAGCGTGGTCGTGTCGGCCGTGCCCGGCGCCGGCGCCGCTGACGTCTGGCTGGTCCGCTACGATCCCAACACTGTCGAGGTCCCGATCAAGGCGGGCGAGAACGGCGGCAAGACCCTGCCGCAGCGGAACATCGTCCACGCCCTGGTAAAGATCGGTCGCTGGAACGGCGCCGCGACGCGTTTCGCCGTGCCGTCCGATGACCCCGCGCTGAAAACCGCCATCCTCGTGCAGCGACCCGGCGGGGGCCAAATCCTGGCCGCGATTACTGATTGAGGCCGTCGGGGGATAAGGCTTTAGGAGCAAGCAGCCCCGTCGCCTCGGCGGGCGGCCGTGGCGCCTCCTCGCACCGGAAACGATGCATATTGCAAAGCCTGCTCAATGCGTTGCGAACACCTTCTCTCTCGACATCGGGACGCTGTC
Source organism: Caulobacterales bacterium (assembly GCA_038231315.1). Taxonomy (GTDB): domain Bacteria; phylum Pseudomonadota; class Alphaproteobacteria; order Caulobacterales; family Caulobacteraceae; genus Acaudatibacter. Next base: position 84,898 of record JBBRLN010000001.1, on the reverse strand, counting down.
CGCGCCCGGGAGGACGCGGCGATAAATCAAGGCCTCGGCGACATGGACCCGGCGGACGCTCCCGGCCCCCTCCAGATCGGCGATGGTTCGGGCGAGACGCAGCGTCCGTGTCCAACCCCGCGCGGTGAGGGCGTTGGCTTCGGCGGCGCGGGCCATCAGCGCCTTGGCCGGCGCGTCGAGGGCGCAGATAGTCTCCAGCCAGCCGCCCTCCGCCCGCGCGTTGAGCGGCGCGGCCCCGGCATCCTCGGGCGCCGCTTCAGCGCGGGCGGCCTGCAGGGACCGGGCGGCGGCCACGCGCGCGGCGACCTCCGCGCTGCCCTCGGCGGGCGGCGGCAGTGTGAGGTCCGCGGCAGTGACCGGCGGCACTTCGACGACAAGATCGATACGGTCCATGAGCGGCCCCGAAACCCGGCCCTGGTAGGATTGTTGACAGCGCGGCGCCTTCCCGCACGCACCTCGACCCAGCCCGCCTTGCCCGCACCGGCAGGGATTCATCGCGGCCACCAACTGCACGCGGGCCGGATAGCGGACGTGGGCGTTGGCCCTGGCGACCGTGACCTCTCCGGTTTCCAGAGGCTGGCGAAGGGAATCCAGCGCCTGCGCCGCGAACTCGGGCAGTTCGTCCAGGAACAGCACCCCGTTGTGCGCCAAGGAGACTTCGCCTGGCTTGACGCGGATGCCGCCGCCCGTGAGCGCGGCCATGCTGGCGGAATGGTGGGGGCTGCGGAAAGGCCGGGCCCGGGTAAGCGCGCCCTTGGCGATAAGTCCCGCGATGGACTGGACCAGGGAGGTCTCCAGCAATTCGGTGGCCGTCAGCGGCGGCAGGATGCCGGACAACCTCTGGGCCAGCATCGACTTCCCCGAGCCCGGCGGCCCGAGATAAAGCAGGTTGTGACCGCCGGCGGCGGCGATTTCCAGAGCGCGCTTGGCGTTCTCCTGGCCCTTGACGTCGCGCAGGTCCGGCCCGCGCGCGCCCTCGATCATCGGGCCAGGCTTTGGCGCGCTCAGAATTTGGGAGCCTCGGAAATGGTTGACCAGAGCGATCAGCGACCGAGGGCCGAGGATACGCGTTTCGCCGGCCCAGGCCGCTTCAGGACCGCAAGCCTCCGGGCAGATGAGTCCGAGACCCATGGCGCCGGCGGCCATCGCGGCCGGAAGCGCGCCGGCCACCGGGGCGATCTCGCCATTGAGGTTGAGTTCGCCGATCGCCGCCCAGCCGTCGAGGGCGTCCTGGGGAATGATTCCCATGGTCGCCATCAGGGCCAGGGCGATGGGCAGGTCAAAGTGGTTACCCTCCTTGGGAAGGTCCGCCGGGGCGAGATTGGCGACGAGGCGGCCCAAGGGAAGAGCGAGCCCGAGACCCGCGAAGGCGGCGCGCACCCGCTCCCGCGCCTCGCCTACCGCCTTGTCGGCGAGGCCCACGACAACGAAGGTGTTTGGCCCGCCGCCGTTGCCGACACGCTGAACCTCCACGTCCACCCGGCGCGCTTCGACGCCCTCGAACGCCACCGAAACTACCCGCGCCGCCATCGTAAAATGTCCCGCCGATTCAGACTTATCCACAGAGCGAAGGCAAATTGTTCGGTCTGTTTGCTGAACAAAACAGGAACTGAATAGGAAGGCAAGGGGTCGATTGACAATCAGTTCTCGCGAATCGCCTCGATCCTGTTCCACAGCGCCACCGCCGCGTCCGCGCCGCCGAAGCGTTTCAGCTGCTGGGCGCCGGTGGGCGAGGTGACGTTGATCTCGGTCAGAAAATCCCCGATCACATCGATGCCGACGAAGAGCAAGCCCTTGGCCTTCAGCGCCGGGCCGATGGTCGCGCAGATTTCGCGATCTCGCGCGGTGAGATCGACCGCCTCGGCCCGGCCGCCTTTGGCGAGGTTCGAGCGGACCTGGCCTTCCGCGGGGATGCGGTTGATCGCCCCGATGGGTTCCCCGTCCACCAACAGGATTCGCTTGTCGCCCTTGGAGACCGCGGGGATGAACTTCTGGGCGATGACCGGCTCTCGCCCGATCATGACGTGAAGTTCCAGAAGGGCGTCGAGGTTGGGATCGTCGGCGGTGAGGCGGACGACGCCGCTGCCCCCGCCGCCGTAGAGCGGCTTGAGCACCATGTCGCCGTGCCGCGCGCGGAAATCCTCGATGGCCACCGGATCGCTGGTGATCAGGGTCGGCGGCTGCAGGCCGGGAAAGCCGGTCACGAACAGTTTCTCCGGCGCGTTGCGCACCTCCGCCGGATCGTTGACGACGAGAGTCCGGGGATGGACCACCTCGAGGAGGTGAGTGGCGGTCACATAGGCCATGTCGAAGGGCGGGTCCTGCCGCATCAGGACGACATCGAAGGCGGAGAGGTCCCGGCGCTCGATTTCGCCCAGGGTGGCGTGGTCGCCTTCAACGTCACGGAGGCTGATGGTGCGCCCCCGCGCGGAGACCCGGCCGTCCTCCATGGCCAGGCGCTCGGGCGGATAGACCCACAAAGAGTGGCCCCGGGCCTGGGCCTCCATCATCAGCATGAAGGTGGTGTCGGTGGCGACGTTGATCCCCTCGGGAGGATCCATCTGGACGGCGACCTTGAGGGGCATGGGATCCTTGGAGTTCGGCGCGGGCTATTCATCCCGCCAGGCGTCGCGAATATGGCGCGGCCAGCGGCCGGGCGCGAGAGCGATCAGGTCGAGACGAATCGAAGCCTCCCGAAAGGCGGGGCGGCGAGCGACCAAGGATTGGGCCGCCCGGCGCAGGCGCTCGCGCTGACGCCAAGTCACGGAATCCAGAGCTGTCTCCAAATTGCGGCGGCGCTTGACCTCGACCACCGCGACGACACCACCCTTGGCGGCGAGGAGATCAATCTCCCCCTGGGGCGTGCGCAGGCGAAAGCCAAGGAGGCGATACCCCTTGGCCATCAACCAGAGCGCGCAGAACACCTCCGCCGCGCGTCCCGATTTGCGGGCCGCCGCGCCTCGCCGCGACCGGGTTTGCGTCATCCGCCGCCGCGCAGGGTGAGAGCGCGGGCGTAGAGGTCCTGACGCGAGAGGCCGAGCGCCTTGGCGACCTCGGCCGCAGCCGCCCCCGGCGCGGCGCGGGTCAGGGCTTCGCCGAGCGCCGCGTCGATCCGCTCCGGCGAGGCCGGCTCGACCGACCCAGCCCCGACGAGGATGACCATCTCGCCTTTGGGTGAATCGAGGCGCGGATCGGCCGCTAGCGCCGGCAACGGGCCCCGGACAACGGTCTCGTGAAGCTTGGTGAGTTCCCGCGCCACGGCCGCCTCTCGCGGTCCAAAGACATCAGCCATGTCGGCCAGACAGACGGCGAGGCGCGAACCGCCCTCGAAGAAAACCAGCGTCGCGCGGATGGGCGCGAGTTCCTCGAACAGAGCACGGCGCCCGGCGGACTTCGGCGGCGGGAAGCCGGCGAAGAGAAAGCGGTCGGTGGGCAGTCCGCCGATCATCAGGGCCGAAAGGGTCGCCGAAGCGCCGGGGATGGGAAACACCGCCGCCCCCGCCTCCAGCGCCTCGCGCACCAAGCGGTAGCCGGGGTCGGAGACCAGCGGGGTGCCGGCGTCAGACGTGAGAGCCACCCGTCCGCCCGCCGCCAGGGTCGCGAGGATCTGCGGCCGCGCGCGCTCGGCGGCGTGTTCGTCGTAGCGCAGGAGCTTGGCCTTGACGCCATGGGCGGCAAGCAGCTTGCCGCCGACGCGGGTGTCTTCGCAGAGTACGAGGTCGGCGGCGCCGAGGACGTCGAGGGCGCGCAGCGTGATGTCGCGCAGATTGCCGATCGGCGTCGCGACGATGTAGAGGCCGGGGGCGAGCTCGGCGGCGGCCCTCACGTCAATTCGCTCACGACGCGATCGAGGACGAGACGCCCCCGTTCCGTGGCGACGAGGCGGCCATCGATCACGGCGAGGAATTCCTCGAGACTCTTCAGGGTCTCCGGCTGAATCCGCAGATCGCGCAACGCACAGAGCGCGACTCCCTCGCTGGTGCGCAGGCCCATGAGCAAGCGCTCGATGGCCGCGTCGGCCTTGTCGAGGGTCTCGCGGCGGGAGCCGAAGCCGGTCTCGCGGACCAGGGCGATATAGTCGGCGACAGAGTCGGGCGCGACGGTGGCGAGCCGCTCGCCGCCCAGCATCAGGCGGCCGTGGGCGCCGGGTCCGACCCCCACATAGTCCCCGCCGCGCCAATAGATCAGGTTGTGCAGCGACCGCGCCGCGAGGCCCCGCGCATGATTGGAGACCTCGTAGGCCTCGTATCCCGCATCGCCGAGGACCGCTTGCGTCGTCTCGTACAGGTCGGCGGCGATATCGGCCGAGGCGGGGACGAATCCGCCGCGACGGACCGCGCGATGGAAGGCGGCGCCCGGCTCGATACTCAGCTGATAGGCGGAGACATGCTCGCAACCCGTCGCGATCACGGCGTCGAGTTCGGCTTTCCAGTCTGCGGCCGTCTGATTCGGCAAGGCATAGATCAGGTCGATGGAGAGCCGCTGAAATGCTCTCGCCGCGACCTCGATAGCCCGCCGCGCGGCCCGCGCGTCGTGGTTGCGGCCAAGGAACTTCAGCGCCTGGTCATCGAAGGATTGCACGCCTAGCGAGAGCCGCTGGACGCCGACCGCCGCCAGATCCGCGAACCGCGCGGCCTCGGCGTCGGTGGGGTTGGCCTCGAGGGTGATTTCGAGATCGGGGGCGGGAGCCCAATGCTGCGTCGCCGCCGCGATGATCCGCGCAACCGCTTCGGTCGACATCAACGAGGGGGTCCCGCCGCCGAAGAAAATCGACCCGAGGCGCCTGGGCCCGGTCAGCCGGGCGTGCGCCGCGAGGTCGTCGACGATGGCCTCGGCCAGCGCGGCCTGTTCCGCCACGCGGCCACGTTCGCGCACGACATTGAAATCGCAGTACGGACAGATCCGCGCGCAGTAGGGCCAATGGACATAGAGGCCGAGCGCCCCGCTCAAAACAGCGCCGCTTTCAGCGCTGCGAAGGCCCTGGCGCGGTGGTTCACCCGGTCCTTTTCGACGGGGGTCATCTCGCCGAAGGTGAGCGCGCCGCCTTCGGGCGTGAAGATCGGGTCGTAGCCGAATCCGTTGCGCCCGCGCGGCGGGAAAGTCAGGGCGCCGTCTACCCGGCCCTCTACAGCCACGACCGGTCCATGCGGCCAGGCGACGGCCAGGGCGCAGACGAACCAGGCCGAGCGGTCGTCCAACCCCGTTTCCTCGAGGCGTTTTTCGACAAGGCTCATCGCGTGGAAGAAGTCTCGGCCCGGACCGCTCCAGCGAGCGGAGAAAATCCCGGGCGCGCCGTCCAGCGCCGTGACGCAAAGTCCGGAATCGTCGGCGATGGCGATCAGACCGCTGGCGTCCGCCGCCGCGCGCGCCTTGACCACGGCGTTACCGACGAAGGTCGTTTCCGGCTCGTCCGGCTCGGCGAGGCCGAGCGTCGCCGCGGCGATCACCTCGAAACGTCCATCCATCAGCGCGGCGAGTTCGCGCGCCTTTCCCGGATTATGCGTGGCGGCGACGAGGCGCGCGCCGGGGGCGAGTTGGAGAGCCATGCGCCTACGATAGGCCTGTCCAACGGCCGCGCCAAATGCTGCATTGCAAAAGTGTAATATTGATAAACGATGTTTAACTTGATCGAAAAACGATAAAGTCCGATACAGAGATCACGTTCAAGGCCGCCACGTCGAGAGGCGCACCGGGCACCTCGGACGATTATCTTCGCAACCGCACAAAACTAAGGAATCATCATCATGGCCATCACCACCGTCATCAAGACCTTCGACAAAGTCGCTCTCGGTCTTTTCAACACCGCCGTCCTGGGCGGTCTGCCCCTCGTCGCCGTCGCCCTTCTCGTCGGCTCCTTCGCGGGCTAAGCCATTCCGGTCAGCGCCCGGCCTTGAACCGGGCGCGCGCCGCCTTCTTAGGAGATCGAGGCCCATTCCGACACTCCCTGAGCGTCCGCGCATCATGCGCGCCCTGGGGCCGGGCTCGGTGTCGAGCTTCCTCAAGGTCATCCTGGACGTCGTCAACCTCGTGCTGTGGATCGCCGCGGGCTTTCTCACCCTTGCGGCGATCGCGGTGCTGCTGCTGAGCTTCGAGCCGGAGGTCTTCAGGGGCGCCGCGATCATCGATCGCCTCCACCTTCAGGGCCACTGGCTTGGCCCCGCCGCCGCGGCCGTCCTCATCGCCGGCGACCTCTATTTCGCCGGAGCCATCGCCATCGTCGGCCGCCTGCGGCGCATCTTCCAGACCCTGATCGCCGGAGACCCTTTCCATCCCGACAATGTCCGCCGTCTTCGCGTGATCGCCGGGATCATGGCCGTTCTGGAGATCGGCCGTTACCTCGCCGCCGCCGTCGTGGATGCGATTTTTCGCGGTCACGCGGAAATGCATTGGGATGGCGGCATCAGCCTGACGGCATGGTTCGCCATTCTGGTCATCGTCGTTCTCGCCGAAGTCTTCCGCGAGGGGGCGCGCCTTCGCGGCGAGGCGGAGCTGACGATCTGAGCCATGCCGATCCGCATCCGCCTCGATCGGCTGCTCGTGCAACGGCGGATGTCGCTGACGGAACTCGCCGACCGCGTCGGGGTGACCATCGCCAATCTCTCGATCCTGAAGACCGGCAAGGCCCGCGCGCTGCGTTTCTCGACCCTTGCCGCGCTTTGCCGCGAATTGGACTGCCAGCCCGGAGACCTGGTGGAGTTCGAACCCGGTCCCGCGGAAGAGGATGACGGGATTGAACTTGTCGAATGATCTCCTGGCGGGAGCGAAACGGATGGCGACCGGGCCGTGCTCCGACAGATGGGGCGGGGTCCGCACCGAGGCCGGCGGCCAACGGGAGAACCCGGCACGTTGCGGCCCCTCGCCGGGTTCCGGTTGCCGGTGACAGAACGCCTAAAAACCGCGGTCGCCCCTGCGTAGAAGGCCCCCAGCGATGCCAGATGTGATCACAACTCACCGACTGACCAGAGATACCGCGGGGCTCCTCAACACTATCGCGGATGATGTGTTCGACGAGGATATCGACTCCAAACAGCTTGAGACCTATTTGGATTCGCCCGGGCATCTGATGATAGTTGCAGTTTGCAGACAGCAGGTTATTGGACAGATCGCAGCCTATGTTCACAGCCATCCTGATCAAGCGCCGGACGTCTACATCGACAACCTAGGGGTATCTACACTGTACCAACGACGGGGTGTTGCGCTAACCCTTGTTGAAGAAGTGTTTGCTTGGGGCAAGGCGTTCGGGTGCCGTCAAGCTTGGATCGTGACTGACGTCGACAACACGGCCGCTCGCGCCCTCTACGAGCGGATTGGCGCCGTAGCCGAGCCTGTCGTGATGTTTTCGTACGCGCTTTGATCCGCCGTTGAGTCCGATTTCCACCCATCCGCGACGAAGCCCGCGTCCGTTATGGGGAGCGCGGATCGACGTTTGGCACGATGTTCGCGTGCCGCGCGACCTCCACCCACCCACTCGGCCCCCGCCGCCATACAGACGTGAACCTGAAGTGCGAAACCTTGCCGGTCATCGGCGACTTGCCCGCCCAAACTCTGGTTTGCGGGGCGTTTAAGAGCCTCGCAGCAGCTCCCTGCCCGTGCGGGGATCTGCGTATGTCACGTTCTCAGCGGCCCGGATGCGCCAGTGACCGGCATGACGTTCGGCGATCATAAGCATCAGTGTATCGACTGCATGAGCGCCGCGGGGGTGGGCCGAGCCGGTTTGCAGCCGCGACCAGACGTGCAGCACGGCAAGATCGGCTGACAGGTGATCAACGTCGGGCGGGTCTAGCGCGATCACGCTGTCGCTATAGACACCCTCGTGAATTGCACGATGACCTTCGACAATCGCTTCCAAGCCCCGCCAGTAAGTAGCGAAGCGATTGACGAATGTGGCATCAGGGTGAAACAGCTGCGATAAGGCCGCCATGTCGTGAGCGTTCCAAGCCGCCTCAAACCGCGCGACTATCGTCTCCGGCGCGCTCGTGTTCATACACTAGCTCCCTTGTATTTTGAGCTTATCAGAGGGCTGCACACGGGCCCATCGGCCCGCGGAGATGTTGGAGTCAGACAGAGGATGTCTGTGACCACGTCTGGGTCAACATCGAAACGGGCAATTGTTAGCGTAAGCATGGCCGCGAGCTTGGCATTTCACGCCGCGACCTCAAAGTTGAAATCGTCTCCCACGGAGTCACCGAATTCCGTGCGCGGCGCGGCCAAGGACGAGGGTGGCTCGGCGGCGCCTATGGGGAGCGCGGATCGACGTTTGGCACGAGGTTCGCGTGTCGCGCGACCTCCACCCACCCGCTCGGTGTTCGGCGCCATATAGACGTGAATCTGAAGTGCGAAAGCTTCCCGGTCATCGGCGACTTGCCCGCCCAAACTCCCGTTTCCGACCCCGCCACCACAGCGACGTCGCCATAGGCGTGGAGGTAGTCGATATCGCGCTCCAGCGACGAAAATCGGAAGACGCCGGATCGCATCAGTTCGAAAACCTGAGGCTTGGTGACCAACTTGTTGAACGGATTGGTGACGACGAACGTCTCGGCCCACAAGCTGGTGAGCTTGCTCTCATCCCCCGCTAAAATGGCGCTGACCTCGGCCGCGCTGGCGGCGCGGATCGCCGCGGCGGTATTCTCGTGCTCCACGGCGAACGCTGTCGCGGGCATGAGGCTGGAAGCCGCTGCCGCGACAAGGACCGCAAGTATGGCGCGTTTCATTGGCGTGTCCCGCTGGAAGTCATCCATCACCAATGCGCATCAGGCGCGCCATCTCACAAGGGTGTGCAACGAAGTTCCCCTGCGTCGCCGACTCTAGTGCGTCATCAGCGGATGTCGGCTTAGCTCCGCGGAGCGGACGTTCCCGACTTGGCCTGAACGTCTGGTTGTGGACGCCAGCCTTGCAGCTGCTAACGACCCAAAGCGGACAGCTGGGAAGCCGCTGTCGTCTCTGAGGCTGAGGACCATCGAGGCGACCCTGGGCCCCGGGCGCTTACCCCTTCGCGCCCGGGCACGCCAGATTCAGGCGGCGGTAAGCCGCACGTTGCGTCTCCGCAGAGCAGCCCCCGCGAGGCCCATGCCGACGATCATGACCGCCCAGGTCGCCGGTTCCGGAACACCAGCGATGCCGAACACCGCGTAGCCGGCGTTCTCGCCAATATCGAGGCGATGGCCCGGCAGACCGAAGTCCCCACCCGGATTGGTCAAGAACGCCATGCCGGACCCTCCCATGCCTACTCCAATCGACTCGTTCTGATCCGGATCGTCGATGCCGATGACCGATAGATAGTACGTGCCCGGGCCGAGAATCTTGTCCACCGGCAAGGTGGCGAGCGTCGATCCGTCCAGGGTCTCGAAGGCCGGAACGTTGAGGTTCAAGGCCGGGCCGAAGCTGACCGCGCCGGGCGCAAGCGCCAGGCTATAGACATCGCCGGTGAGGCCCGCGACAGCCTTCGCCTGAGAGCTGTAAATATTGACCTGATAGCCTTGTGCGTCGCCAAATCCCGTGAAGGTGGAGACGGGATTCTGCTGGATGGCCACAAGCGCGGCGTTGATGCTGGTCAGGCGGGATTCCGACGACAGGGTAAAGCTGTCCACTATCCCGGCGCTGTCGGCGGGACCGCATCCGCAGGCGTTCAAATGGGTGAATATGTTCGAGAGGAAGCCGATGTCATAGACGGCGCTCGTCTTGTCCGAGAGCAGGGTGTCGGCGTGTGCGCCGCTCGCCGAGGATCCGACGGCGAGCGTGAGCGCGATAGCGGCGGTGGCCGGCAAGGGAAAATTGTTCATTTCAGCTCCCGAATACCCGCCTCCCCAGCGGACGCGGTTTCCTGAAGCTGCGCGAGGTTGGAACATGCGCAAAGCAACTCAAAAATATACGTTTGGGTAAGCTGCGCCTGATCGACCCTCGATAGGTATTCGGACATCACGCGCGTAGGGGAATGAGCCCCGCCAAGGTGGCCGCCTGAAATGCGATCTCGAAGAGACGCGCCATGAAGTGATCGTACGCGTGAGAGCAGTCGGTCGATAACGTGATCCCTTCCGCCTGAACCTTCACGTAGGCCCTCTCCTCGGCGTCAGCGAGAAGTCGGTTTAGGTGGATTCGAGAGACGCCCATGGCCGCCGCCAACTTCGACCTTCCGAGCGCAAAGGCTTTCTCGCGGTTCGCCGGGGTGTGTGACCGAGCGGCGGTCATCGATTCGAGGAACCGACCGCCACCAACGCGTCCGGTGAAAAAGGTAATCTGCGGCTCCTCCTCGAACAGTTCGGACCCTGCGATGGACATCATCGCCCCCGCCGCGAGGAGTTGGTGGAAGCCATGGTTTACATCGATTTGTGACGCCAGGTCGCGGAGTTCCGGGATGATCATCGAGGCGCCACGGAGTGAAATCTTGGTCATGTCGAGAACCGTCGTCGTGAGCGACGGGTTGAGCGTCAGCGGGCGAATTGTCCAGATCCTCTCATCGGGAGAGAAGCTGATCAGACCAAGGGCCCTCGCCTTCTCGACGAACCCACGCGCGCGATTGGCGCTGCAGGTCCCCGCCGTGGCGGCTCCGCTGAGGTCCGCGGTCGTCACCTGACCATTGAGAAACTGGAGCATGATCGCGGCCAGGGCGAGTGACAGTGCGTAGAGGTCTTTGAGCAACCACTGGCGCGAAGTGGGCAGGGAGGCAAACAAAGCCAGGTCTTCACGCGTCACGTAGCCGATGGCCTCGCCGAAACGAGGATGAGCCATCAGGGTCGCCAATCGCGCTTCGACCGCTGGCGTAAGCACGACGGCTCTCCCTTTGATCTAAATCAATGTATGCGACTAATCGCGAAACTTACGGCAAGAAACTACCCAAGTAGACTCAAGGCTCTATTCGATCCAGACAAGATTTTCCAGTGACACTCGCCTATTGAGGGCTTCATCGGCTGACGGAAACCTGACAAATCTGGCCCGCCGTGCTTCTGAAGCACCAAGCGCTTCGAAGTTCTTGCGAGCGTGGGTCAATGAAAGTGAGCGATTGGGACCACCACGCACATCATCGGCGTCATGGTCATCTTGCCCATCGTCTTCCCAGAAGCAGACGGGGCAGATTTCGTAACTTCCTCGCTCATGCAGTGTCACATGGAGACAGCAGGGGCAGCGAAACGCCGGGCGTACCGAAAACGGAGAGTGGGCGTTTTTGAGCGTCTCCATACGCTACAATGGTGGACTCGATTGTCCGCTGTCCACCCGACTCGGTCTTTCGTATTGTCCGCTTATGACGTCCATTATCCGTCAGAGCCTCCGCGCTAGCCCACCGCCGCCTTCTGCATGTCGATCAGGCCGGCGATGCCGTCCCGCGCCAAGGCGAAGAGTGACTCGAATTCGTCCCGCGTGAACCCGCGCTTCTCCCCCGTGGCCTGGATCTCGACGATGTCTCCCGCGCCGGTCAGGACGAAGTTGGCGTCGGCCTCGGCGTTACTGTCTTCCTCGTAGTCGAGGTCCAACACCGGCGTTCCGCCGTGGATGCCGCAGGATATCGCCGCGACGTGGTCGAGGATCGGATCGCGCGCGATCACCCCTTCGCTCAGCAGATATTTCGTCGCCAGTTTGAGTGCGACCCACCCCCCCGTTATCGCCGCGGTTCGGGTGCCGCCGTCGGCCTGGACCACATCGCAATCGAGGGTGATCTGGCGCTCGCCGAGCGCCTTCATGTCCACCACCGCCCGCATCGATCGGCCGACAAGACGCTGAATCTCCTGAGTGCGACCCGATTGCTTGCCCTGAGCCGCCTCGCGCCGACCCCGGGTGTGCGTCGCGCGCGGCAGCATCCCGTACTCCGCGGTGACCCAGCCCTGACCGCGTCCACGTAGGAACGGCGGTACGCCCTCTTCCAGGCTCGCGGTGCACAGAACGCGGGTGTGGCCGAACGAGACCAGGCACGACCCCTCGGCGTAGCGGTTGACCCCCGTCTCCAGAGTTACGGCGCGCAGGGCGTCGGGCATACGTTGAGAGGGGCGCATAGGCGGACGGATCCTTGAAATTCTTAATGCGAGAACGGCGCGCGCTTATCCTCGGTGGACGGGTTCCCGTCCATGCCTGAAATCAATCGCGGGCCGCCGCGTCGCTTCCATGCCGGCCCTTGGCCATCGTGAGTTCGAAGCGTCTGAATGATGGCGTGACGATCCGTGCGATGCGATTAACATAGCGGCTATTCGAAGCTTAGGATTTCGCCGATGTCTCCGTGCGGGTGGTCGCCGACTGGACTTCATTCCAACCGCGCCAAAGTCGTATGACAAACGCTTTCTCAGGACTGATCCCCGCGTCCGGCGCTTCCCTCTCGGAGCTGGACGCCCGCGCGCGAGACATTTTCCGGCGGATCGTGGAGACTTATCTGGAAACCGGCGATCCCGTGGGGTCGCGGACGATTGCGCGGGGCGGCGTTCAGCTTTCGCCGGCCTCGATCCGCAACACCATGCAGGATCTGGCGGAGCTGGGCCTGCTCGGCGCGCCGCATATCAGCGCCGGACGATTGCCGACCCACGCCGGTCTCCGGCTCTTCGTCGATGGCCTGCTCGAAGTCGGTGACGTCGGCGCCGAGGATCGGCGCAATATCGAGGCGCGACTTTCGGCCCACGGCCGCAACTTCGACGAGGCGCTGAACGAGGCGAGCGCCATTCTTTCCGGCCTGGCGGGCGGCGCCGGGATCGTCGTCTCACCGGTCCGGGACGCCGGCGTCAAACATGTCGAGTTTGTCTCGCTGGGCGCCGATCAGGCGCTGGCGATCATGGTCTTTGAAGACGGGCTGGTCGAGAACCGCCTGATGCGCCGACCCGCCGGCGTGACCCCCGCCGCCCTGCAGGAGGCCTCGAATTTTCTCAACGCCCGCCTGCGGGGGAAGACCCTGGGAGAAGCCAAGGTCGATATCGTCACCGAGCTGAGCCGCGCGCGCCGCGAACTGGACAAGGCGGCGGCGAAGCTCGTCGAGGATGGTCTGGCGGCCTGGAGCGGCGGCGAGGGATCCTCCCGCTCACTGATCGTGCGCGGCCGCGCCAACCTGTTGGGCAATGCGGGCCCCGCCTTCGATCTTGAACGCGTGCGCATGCTGTTCGACGATCTGGAACAGAAGGAGCAGCTGATCGGCCTCCTGGACGACGTCCGCGACGCCGAAGGCGTGCGCATTTTCATCGGCGCGGAGACGAGGCTATTCTCCCTGTCGGGTTCCGCTGTGATCGCGGCGCCCTATATGTCGGGCCAACAGAAGGTCCTCGGCGCGATCGGCGTCATCGGACCGGCGCGGCTGAACTACGCCCGGATCATTCCCTTGGTGGACTACACCGCCAAGGCGCTTGGGCGACTGATGGATGGATGAAGCGAAGAACATGAGCGACATGAACGGTCACGATGACCAGACGGACCCGGAAATCGAAGGCGTCGAGGGGGAAGAGGACGGCGGCGTCGCCATCCTGCGCGCCGAGATCGTCAGCCTGAAGGATCAGGCGATGCGCTACGCCGCCGAAGCTGAGAACACCAAACGGCGGGCGGAGCGCGAGGTCAACGACGCCCGCGCCTATGCGATTTCGAAGTTCGCCAAGGATCTGCTTGGCGTCGCCGATAATCTGGCCCGCGCGCTCGAGCATGCGCCCAAGGACTCGGAGGACGGCCCCGCGCGGAACCTGGCGGTGGGTCTGGAGATGACGGAAAAAGCCTTGCTGACGGCTTTCGAGCGCAATGGTCTCAAGCGCATCCAGCCAGCGCCAGGCGAGAAATTCGATCCCCACCAGCACCAGGCGATGATGGAGCAGACCTCGGACGCGGTCGGCCCGGGCGAGGTGGTCCAGGTCATGCAATCGGGATACGAGCTCTTCGGTCGCAATGTCCGCCCCGCGATGGTGATCGTCGCCGCGAAGAATTCGACGGGCGCGCCGACGGTCGGCGACGAGACCCATTTGGAAGACGCCGGCGCTCACTCGCGCGCCAGCTAGATCCGTTCAACGTTTGGAAGCGCGGGGCTTTTGCGCCTCGCCACAAATCCGCTAGTCTGCCAAGTCCCTTTCACGCGCGGGTTAAGGGGATTCGCCCCGCCCGCCGCAGACGGACACGCACATGAAGCTGACGATCGAACGGGCCGCTTTGCTGAAGGCTCTTGGCCACGTTCAAAGCGTCGTCGAACGTCGCAACACCATACCGATCCTCTCCAACGTGCTGCTGACCGCGGGCGATACGGGGCTCGCCTTTTCGGCCACCGACCTCGACATGGAGATCATCGACGCGGCCGAAGCTCACGTCGAAAGCCCGGGCCAGATCACCGCGCCGGCGCACACCCTCTATGAGATCGTGCGCAAGCTGCCGGAGGGGTCGGAGGTCTCCTTGAGTTACACCGGCGACGATCCCCGCCTCCAGGTGCGCGCCGGCCGCTATAAGGTAAACTTACCGGTCCTTCCCGCGGGCGATTTCCCGGTGATGCCGCCCGAGGGCCTCTCCGGTCGCGTCGAAGTCGATACCGAGGGCCTGACTCGCCTCATCGACCGCACCCGTTTCGCCATTTCGACGGAAGAGACTCGCTATTACCTGACCGGGATCTATCTCCACACCCTGGTCGTCGATGGTCGCCCGCTCCTGCGCGCCGTGGCGACCGACGGCCATCGCTTGGCCCTGGCCGAAATGCCGGCGCCGGAGGGCGCCACCGGAACCCCAGGCGTCATCGTGCCACGCAAGACGATCCAGGAGGCGCGCCGCCTGATGGAAGACGCGGGAGAGGCGATCGACGTCCAGATCAGCGCTCAGAAGGTGCGCTTCGATTTCGGCAAGGCCGCCCTGACGTCGAAAGTGATCGACGGCTCCTTCCCCGACTACACCCGGGTGATTCCGCGCGACAACACCCGGATCATGACGGTGGACAACGCCCTCTTCGCCGAAGCCGTGGACCGGGTCGCGACGATATCCTCGGAAAAGAGCCGCTCGGTAAAGCTGTCGGTGGAGACAGGCCGCGTTGTGTTGACGGTGCGCAACATGGAGACCGGGCAGGCGGTTGAAGAGCTTGAGGTCGACTATGAGGGCGAGCCTTTCGAGATCGGCTTCAACGCGCGCTATCTGCTCGATGTCAGCGCCCAGATCGCCGGAGAAACCGCCGAGTTCCGCTTCGCCGATCGCGCGGCGGCCGCGACCATGCTGGACCCTGTGCTTGTGCTCGACCCTACGGACGCGGGCGTGCAGTATGTGTTGATGCCGCTTCGGGCGTGACGAACAAGTCTCCCTCCCCTTCTCATGGGGAGGGTCGAGACGTAGCGAAGCGAAGCGCGGGGCGGCGTGCTCTTTGTACGCGGCGCGATCCCACCCCGCTCGCTCCGCGAGGCGCCCTCCCAATCAAGGGGAGGGTGGGAAATTAGCCGATGCGCTCGACCATCGCCTCGCTTCTGCTCACCGACTTTCGCTCCTACGCGCGCGCGGAACTAGGGCTCGGCGGCCGCTCCGCCTACCTTTTCGGCCCGAACGGCGCGGGGAAGACGAACGTTCTCGAAGCGATCAGCCTGCTCTCGCCAGGAAGGGGATTGCGCGGATCTTCACTTGCCGAGGTTGGTCGCCGTGGGCCGGACGAGGAGGTGGGACGGCCGTGGGCTGTCTCGGCCCTGATCACTGAGGATAATGGCGAAACCCGGATCGGGACGGGAGCCGAGATCGCCGGGGCGACGAGGCGCGCGGTGCGCATCGATGGCGAGGTCGCGCCGCCGGGACGAATGGCCGATCACCTCCGCCCGCTTTGGCTGACCCCCGCCCAGGACCGCCTGTTCCTCGATCCGGCGAGCGAGCGGCGGCGGTTCTTCGACCGGCTGGTCTTCGCGGCCTCTCCCGCCCACGCGGCCCATGTCCTCGCCTATGAGCGAGCTCTACGGGAGCGGAGCCGCCTGCTCGCCGACGAAAGCTCGGACTCGGTATGGCTGGCGGCGCTGGAAGCCCGGATGGCGGAGGCGGGCGCTCTGATGGCGGCGAACCGCGCACGCGCGCTCGGGGAACTGGCCGCGGAGATCGCCGCCAGGGATGGGAACGCCTTTCCGCGCGCGGACATCGCGCTTTCCGGGAAGTGGGAAGCTCTGGCGGAAGCCGGCGTTGCGAGCGATGAAATCCAGTCCCGCCTGTCGGCGGCGCTCGCGGCGTCGAGGCTGAAGGACCGGGCCGCCGAACGCGCGTTGGAAGGTCCTCACCGGGGCGATCTGATCGTGCGCCATCACGCCAAGAACCGCGCCGCCGCGGAGTGTTCGACCGGCGAGCAGAAGGCGCTCGTGCTCAACTTGGTCCTTGCCCAAGCGGCGCGACTTTCTCGTGTCAAAACCGCTCCGACTCCTATAGTATTACTCGATGAAGTCGCCGCGCACCTCGACGCCGATCGCAGGGCCGCGTTGTTCGACGAAATCGAAGCGCTCGGCGTCCAGGCCTTTCTCACCGGCACGGACCAGGCGCTCTTCGCCACGCTCCAGGGTCGCGCTCTTGGTGTCCAGGTGGACGCCGGCGCGCTGACCGTCACGGAAGATTAGATGACCTCGGAATCAGAAGACGAATCGCAAAACGAAGCCGCCGCCGAGTACGGCGCCGACTCGATCAAGGTCCTCAAGGGCCTGGACGCCGTGCGCAAACGGCCGGGGATGTATATCGGCGACACCGACGATGGCTCCGGCCTGCACCACATGGTCTATGAGGTGGTCGACAACGCCATCGACGAGGCCCTGGCCGGACACGCCACGCGGGTGGAGGTGATCCTCAACGCCGACGGCTCCTGCACGGTCACCGACGACGGGCGCGGCATTCCGACGGACATCCACGAAGGCGAAGGGGTCTCCGCCGCCGAGGTGATCATGACCCAGCTTCATGCCGGCGGAAAGTTCGACCAGAATTCCTACAAGGTGTCGGGCGGGCTGCACGGCGTCGGCGTCTCCGTCGTGAACGCGCTTTCCGACTGGCTGGAACTCAAGGTCCATCGCGGCGGCATGGCTCATCAGATGCGCTTCGAGCGCGGCGACACCGTCACGCCGCTGAAGATCACCGGGGAATCGCCGAAGCGGGACAACGGGGCCTTCCTCACCGGAACCGAGGTCACCTTCCTTCCCTCGATTTCGACCTTCGCTCACATCGATTTTGACCGGAAGACGCTGGAGCATCGTCTGCGCGAACTGGCGTTCCTGAACTCCGGCGTCGTCATCTATTTCCGCGATCTGCGCGACGCCGAGCCGTTCGAGGAAATCCTCCACTATGAAGGCGGGGTCGAAGCTTTCGTCCGCCATCTCGACAAGGCGAAAACGCCGATCCTGAAAGCGCCTCTCGTCATCCGGGGCAAGCGCGATAAGGTCGAGATCGATCTGTCGCTGTGGTGGAACGACGGCTACCACGAGACGATGCTGTGCTTCACCAACAACATCCCCCAGCGGGACGGCGGCACCCATCTTTCCGCCTTCCGCGCGGCTTTGACACGCGTGATCACCAGCTATGCCGACAGCTCCGGCGCGGCCAAGCGCGAGAAAGTCTCCGTGACCGGCGAGGACGCCCGCGAGGGCATGACCTGCGTACTGTCGGTCAAGGTGCCCGATCCCAAATTCAGTTCACAGACGAAGGACAAACTCGTCTCGTCCGAGGTGCGACCGGCCGTGGAGGGTCTCGTCGGCGAAGGCATCGCGCAGTGGTTCGAGGAGCATCCCAACGAAGCCAAGTTGATCGTCCAGAAGATCGCCGAGGCCGCCGCGGCGCGCGAGGCGGCGCGCAAGGCGCGCGAGCTGACGAGGCGCAAGTCGGCGCTCGACATCTCCTCCCTCCCCGGCAAGCTCGCCGACTGCCAGGAGCGCGATCCCGCCAAGAGCGAGATCTTCATCGTCGAGGGCGACAGCGCCGGCGGTTCGGCCAAACAGGCGCGAAACCGGGAGAACCAGGCGGTGCTGCCCCTGCGTGGCAAGATTCTCAACGTGGAGCGCGCGCGGTTCGACAAGATGCTGGGCAGCGAACAGATCGGCACGCTGATCACCGCGCTGGGCGCCGGCATCGGTCGGGACGATTTCGATATCGCGAAGATCCGCTACCACCGCATCGTGATCATGACCGACGCCGACGTCGACGGCGCGCATATCCGCACCCTGCTCTTGACCTTCTTCTATCGTCAGATGCCGGAGGTTATCGAGCGCGGCTATCTCTACGTGGCGCAGCCGCCGCTCTATAAGGCGGCCAAGGGCAAGTCGTCGCGCTATCTGAAGGACGACGCCGAGCTGGAAGCCTTTTTGATCGACGAGGGCCTGGACGGCGCGGAGCTCGATCTGGCGTCCGGCGAGCGGATGACCGGGCGGGACCTCTTCGAACTTACCGCGACGGCCCGTCAAGCCAAGGCGAACATCGAGCGCCTATCCGCGCGCGCGCCGGCCTTCGCCATCGAGCAGGCGGCTCTCGCGGGTCTGCTCGGCAGTTCGGACGACATGGCCGAAGGCGCCCGCCGTCTCGATCTCTACGCTGAAGAGGGCGATGGTCCGTGGTCGGGCGAGCGCGCCCAGGGCGGCGGCTATCTCTTTACCCGCATCAAGCGGAGCGTCTCCGAACGCATCGTCCTCGAGGAGCAGATGCTGCACTCCGCCGACGCCTTGCGATTGGCAGAGCGCGCCAGCAAGCTCGCCGAGACCTTTCCCGCGCCCGCGACGTTCCGCCGCCGCGATCGGGTGGCCACCGTGCGCGGTCCGCTCGACCTCGTCGCCTGCGTCTTCGACGCCGGACGGCGCGGTCTGACGATCCAGCGCTACAAGGGCCTGGGGGAGATGAACCCCGACCAGCTCTGGGAGACCACGCTGGATTACAACGCCCGCACCCTGTTGCAGGTGAAGGTCGACCACGCCGATGACGCCGACGACCTCTTCACACGGCTGATGGGCGACCTGGTCGAACCCCGGCGGGAGTTCATCCAGGAGAATGCGCTGGACGCCGAGGTGGATGTCTAGCGCGGGAGGAGCCCGTATATTCCCGCGCCCGTTTCATCAGGTCGTCGTCGAGGGTCGATGTTCGCATGACGACCTCTCCCTGAGCACCGCACTAGCATCGCATGACGCCAAAAGGCGCGCATCACCCTAGGCAGACAACCTGCGCGACGCTCAACGCCCTGCGCATCCGGTCCGCGATGGCGTGATAGCCGTCGGGCGGTATCACGCCGGGCGAGGCGCTCCGCATGGGGCGTCCGATGCCTTTCAGCGCGGCGGCGAGCGAACCGGGGGTGGTGGTGTAGATGTGGCGCCGGCGCGGGGCCTGGGCCACCGTCACCGCGATCACCTCACCCTCCGGGTTCAGCACCGGCGCGCCCGATAGGCCGGCCAGGCTCCCCCACAGGAAGGGCGAGTGGCCGACCTCGCGCCAGGCGAGGACCGGTTCGGAGCGCTGTTTCAGGACCAGCGTCTCGCGGCGGAGCAGGCGCGAGGCGATCTCGCCGGGACGACCCCTGGGAAAACCCGGATGGTAGGCGATCTCTCCCTCCCTCAGATCGAACGCCGGGGCGATCGGCAAGGCCGGCGCGCCACCCTTGGTGAGAAGGACGGCGGTCTCACTCGACGGATCGAGGCGCGCTTTCGCGGCGACCCCTCGCCCTTCGCCGGTAACGATGGCCACGCGTGAGCAACCCTCGACCACGTGCCGCGCGGTCAGCCAGACGCCGCGCTCGTCGATAGAAAAGGCCGTGCCCTGCCCGGCGCCCCGCGCATCGGTCGGCGCGACGACGGCGGGGTCGAACGGGGTCGCGGGACCCAGCGGGAAGCCTGCGACCTCAGCCGCGCGAGTCTTGTGCCGATGGCGCTCGAGGAGGACGGCGCCGGCGATCAGGCCGGCGACCACGCCGATGGACAACAACCAATGCAGGGGCCGTGGCGCGCGCATCTCCCGCCCAGCCGCCTAGTGACGATGACGCCCGAAGTCGGGCTCCGCCGTTTCCTGGCCGGCCTCGACGATGCCCCGGCGGATACTCCGTGTACGGGTGAAAAGCTCTTCCAGCTTGTCGCCCTCGCCCCAGCGAATCGCCCGGGACAACGCTTGCAGGTCTTCGGTGAAGCGGCCCAGGATTTCCAGAACGGCGTCCTTGTTGGCGAGAAAGACATCGCGCCACATCACCGGATCGGAAGCCGCGATGCGGGTGAAATCTCGAAAACCGCCGGCGGAATATTTTATCACCTCACCACGCGTGACCTCCTCGAGGTCAGCCGCCGTGCCGACGATGTTGTAGGCGATGAGATGGGGGAGGTGCGAGGTCACGGCGAGGACCAGATCGTGGTGACGGTCGTCCATGAGCTCCACGTTCGCGCCGAGCGCGCGCCAGAACGCGGTCAGCCGCTCGACGGCTTCGAGATAGGGGGTGTCCGTCCGGCTTTGCGGCGTCAGGATCGTCCAGCGACCTTGGAACAATTCGGCGTAGCCCGCGTCGGGTCCCGAATTCTCCGAACCCGAGATCGGATGACCGGGGATGACAAAGACTTCCGGAGGGCACACCGCGGACAGGGCCTCGGCCACGGCGGCTTTCACCGAGCCGACGTCCGTGATCGTGGCGCCATCGCGAAACTTGGCCGCCGCCAGGGCGGCCGCCGCTCCGATCGCCAGGGGCGGGGTGGCGAAGACGACCAGATCGGCGCCCTCGCAGGCCGCAGCGGGATCGGCGGTGACAAGATCGGCGAAGTCCAGCGCCTCGATCCTCGCCCGGGCCGCCTCGCTCGCGTCCGCGACGCGGATTTCCCCGACGACGCCATTGGCCCGGGCGGCGCGCGCCATCGAGGAGCCGATCAGACCGCAGCCGATGATCGTCATCCGTTCGTAGAGCCGCGAGGTCATCGCCCGGAGCGGCCGAGGAACTCGGCGAGGGTGTCGACGACGGCGCGGTTGTGCTCTTCCAGCCCGATGGTGATCCGCAGATGGTCGGGCAGACCATAGACCGCGACGCCGCGGACGATCAGACTGCGCCTGGCGAGAAATTCCTCGGCCTCCGCGGCCGTGCGTCCCGCTTGCTTGGGAAACCCGACCAGGATGAAATTCGCCGCCGAGGGCGTGATGTCGAGGTCCAGCCCGCCCAGTTGCTGCGCCAGCCAGGGGCGCCAGCGTTGAACGTGGGCGAGCGCCGCTTCCTGAAAAGTCCCGTCGGCGAGAGCGGCGACCGCGGCGAGCTGGCCGGGAATCGAGGTGTTGAACGGCGGCCGGATCCGGTTGACCGCGTCGCTGACCGCCTCGGGCGCATAAGCCCAGCCGATCCGGAGCGCGGCAAGACCGTGGAGTTTCGAGAAGGTGCGCGTGACGACGACGTTCACCGCGCCCCGCGCGAGATCGATGCCGTCGCTATAGGTCGGATCGTCGGCGAACTCGGCGTAGGCCCCGTCCAGCACCAGCAGCACGTCGCTCGGCAGGCCGGCGTGAAGGCGGCGGACCTCGGCGTCGGAGATGAAGGTCCCCGTGGGATTGGCCGGATTGGCGACCCAGACGATGCGGGTGCGCTCGTCGACCTGCTCGAGCATCTTGTCGACGTCCACGCGGTGACGGGGTTCTTCGGCGAAGCGGACCTCGGCCTCGTTGGCCCGCGCGGCGATCGCATAGGCGCCAAAGCCGAACTCGCCCTGGACGACGTTGTCGCCGGCTCCGAGAAACACCTGTGAGATCAGGCCGAAGATTTCGTCGCTTCCGGTCCCCAGAACGATCCGTGATTCCTCCAGCCGGAAGCGCTGGGCGATGGCCGTCCGCAATCCGGAAGCTCGCCCATCGGGATAGGCGGCCAGATCGCCCGCCGCTTCCAGAAAGGCCGCCTTCGCCGCCGGGCTGCAGCCCAGGATGTTTTCGTTCGCGGAGAGCTTGACGGGGTGTTCGATCCCCGGAACGCCGGACTTGCCGGGCCTGTAGGGCGTAATCTCGGCGATCGACGGTCGTGCGGCCGGCGTGTTGGGGCGTTCGGTCAAAAGCTCGGTGGTCATGGCGGCCATTGGCCGAGCGGCTGGAGGCGTGTCAATAAATCCGAGGCGCCGGGCCGAGCGACAACGGCCCGAGCGTCGTCCTTCCGGCCTGGAACGAGAGTGGCATACGGGCGATGGCGCCCTGCTGAAGCGCGCCGGCGACCGTGGCGGCTGCCCGCGCCGTTTCCGGCGCGAGGGCGCCTTGCGCGCTCATGGCGTCCAGAGTGCGAGGCGCTTGCCGAAGGCTAAGGTCCACACGGCCGGCGACACGACCGTCCTTCCCTATGCCAAGCGCGCCGACGCGCGAATCGATTTCCGCCGATCCGGCCGTCACATGCAGGTGTCGCAAAGTCATGACCCCGCCCGCCGCGCTCCAGGACCGCGCCGACGCCTCCCAGCTTGCTCCGCTGAAAGCGTGGGCCTTGGAATAGATGGCGTCGGCGATCAGGCTCGCGGAGCGACCGTTGGCGATGCGGCCGACGAGGCCCTCCATTCGCGGGGCCGCGCCATCGAGTTCGATATAGATCGCGCCCTGATCGTCGGGTCCCGCCTTGGTGTGCAGATGAAATTCCGCGGCGGAGCGCAGAAAGTAGGGCGGGGCGCCGGGCGGGGTGTTGAAGGTCAGGCCGAGACCCTCCACCGAAATCCGTGGCGGGCTGGCGGCCGCGTCGGAAACGCTGGCGCGCAGGGCCTTGGCGGTGACGATCAGAGGGCCGCCGCGCCGCCGACCGACGGTGACGCCGTCCGGCGCGACGATGATCCAGTGCGTGGGCGAAAAGACGAATGACTCGGCTTTCAGGCGGGGCGCGGCCAGGCCCCACCCCGAGGGTTCCCGAGCGCGCGGCTCGTCGAGGTCGACGTCCAGTCTGAAGGGAAAGCCGGATATGCGCCGCGCGCGCCAGTCCAAGGTCCAACCCGAGCCCGTGACATGGGTTCGCGCCGCCTCCATTCGTCGTTCGATCTCACCGCGCAGCCAGAACCAGTCCATGCTCCAGACCACGGCGCCGATCAGGACAAGAATGAAAGGCGCCCACAATCCCAGTCGGCGCGGTTTACGCAGCGGGGTCCATTCCGGCAGGGTCATCGGCGGGAACTGGACCTTTCGGCGTGGAGCGAGACATGGGGCGCAGGACGGCGCGCGAGCGTTGGGTTTTCGGCTACGGCTCGCTGATGTGGCGACCGGGGTTCGCCTATCTGGAACGCAGCCCCGTTGTCCACCATGGCCGCCGCCGCGCCTTCTGCATTTATTCGGTGCACCACCGGGGAACCGTGACGCGGCCGGGCCTTGTTCTGGGCCTGGCGCAAGGCGGCGCGGTGCGCGGGGTCGCCTATCGCGTCGCTGAGGCCGATTGGCCCGCGACCTATGCCTATCTGCTGGAACGCGAACAGCCGACCGAAACCTATGTCGAAGCGACCATTCCCGTGCGCTGCCTGGACGGGCGAAGGATCGAAACGCTCGCCTTTCTTTCCGACAGGAGCCACCCGCAATGGGCGGGCGAACTGACCCTGGAAGCGCAGGCGGATTTGATCGCCGGAGCGAGCGGACTCTCAGGGCGAAACATCGACTATCTGCGCGATCTGGTGGGCCATCTTCGCGAGGCCGGCGTCGCCGATCGGTCGATGGAGCGACTTCTATCGATGGTCGAGGCGCTCGAGCACACCGGCCACAACGAGCCCCGCCTAGGTCACGGCGCGCAATAGGCGGCCCGGAAGGGCGCCAGTCGCTTCGCCATCACGATAGGTGATCTCACCAGCGACCATGGTCATGGCATAGCCGTCCGCGCGTTGAACCAGCCGTCGGCCGCCCGCCGGCAGATCGTGCGCCACGGTGGGCGAATGCAGGCTCAAACGGTCGTAGTCGATGACATTGATGTCGGCGCGCAAGCCCTCCGCGATGACGCCGCGATCCTCCAGCCCGACCGCCCTCGCCGTGTCGCGGGCCTGCATCCGCACGACGTCGCGAACAAGCAGTTTTGGGCCCCGCGTCCGGTCCCGCGTCCAATGAGTCAGCAGGGTGGTGGGAAAGCTGCCGTCGCAGATCATGCCGACGTGAGCCCCGCCGTCGGACAGGCCGGGCACCGTGTCCGGGTGAACGATCATCTCATGGACCGCGTCCAGCGAACCGGCGGCGTAGTTCAGGAAGGGGACATAGAGCATCCCCTTGCCGCCATCGCTCAGCATGTGATCCAGGGCGACCATCTCCGGCGCGACGCCGCGTCGCGCCGCGATCGCGCCGATCGCCTCGTCGGCGACGGGCTCATAGTCGGGGTGGTGGGGGTCGAGGCGATACATCTGCTCCCAGCGGTTGCCGAGGTTGAAGGCGCCGACCTTCGCCGGGGCGGTCGCGAGGTCCTGGCGCAGCGCGGGGTCGCGCAGTCT
The DNA here is from genome assembly GCA_038231315.1 of Caulobacterales bacterium. GTDB lineage: Bacteria > Pseudomonadota > Alphaproteobacteria > Caulobacterales > Caulobacteraceae > Acaudatibacter. The sequence goes on along the minus strand of JBBRLN010000001.1, from coordinate 60,632 downwards.
TTCCACGCGCTCGGCGAGAGGCAGTCCGGCAATCGCCTGATAGGCGGGGTGGCGGCTGAACGGGTTCACGGTCAGCTCCAGGCCGAGAAGGACCCCCACGGGCCGCGCGGCGACCTGGGCCTTCATCGGCAGCCCCGCGGCGACGGCGTCTTCCAGGGCGGCGAGCAGGGTCTTGTAGCTGTCCGGCGCGATCGGGGACTGGGCCAGGGTGAAGGACAACGGCCGGCCGGATGTCTCGACGATCCGCCGCAACATGGCGAATTCGGCCTCCGGATCGGCGAAGTCGGAAACCACCTGCAGCACGCCGCGTCCGGCGTCGGCCATGCCCATGGCGATGGCGGTCAGCTCCTCCTCGCTCGCCGTCAGTGTGGCGATCGGCTGACCCTCGCTGGTGCGGTGGTTGAGGGTGCGCGAGGTGCCGAACCCAATCGCGCCGGCCTCCATGGCCTCCTTGGCCAGGCGACGCATCTCGGCCATGTCCGCCGCCGTCGCCGGCTCTCGATCGGCGCCGCGCCGGCCCATGACGTAGACGCGAAGCGCCGCGTGCGGGAGCTGGCTGCCGATATCGACATCGAATTTCCGCGCCGCGAGCGCGGCCAGATACTCAGGGTAGGTCTTCCAGTTCCAGGGCAGGCCCTGGGTGAGCACGGGGAAGGGTATGTCCTCGACGCCTTCCATCAGGCGGATCAAGGTGTCGTGGTCGTCGTCCCGGCAGGGCGCGAAACCGACTCCGCAATTGCCCATCACCACCGTTGTGACGCCATGCCACGACGAGGGCTGCATCCGCCCATCCCACGTCGCCTGGCCGTCGTAGTGCGTGTGGATGTCGACGAAGCCCGGGGTCACCAGTTTGCCAAGGGCGTCGATCTCTTCGCGACCGCGCCCGTTGATCAGGCCGATCTTGGCGATCTTGCCGTCCTTGATCGCGACATCGGCGACAAAGGGAGCGCCGCCGTTGCCGTCCACCACGCGTCCGCCCCGGATCACGGTGTCATAGTTCATCGCGTTTCCTCCACCCTCGATCCCTAATACGCCCGACCGGCGCTGCAAGCTCGCAAAGAAAATATCGCCGCTGCCGGCCTTGGCGTCGGCGGCGCTGTTGGTGGTAAACCGTTGCGCCAAAGGGAGACGATGCATGGCCGACCTCGAACACTATCGCCGCGCTGGACGCGGGAAGATGTTTCCTTCCATCATCGACACCATCGGCGACACCCCAATCGTCGGCCTGCCGCGCCTCTCCGCCGAGTTGAAGCCGAAGGCCGAGGTTGTCGCGAAGCTGGAGTTCTTCAATCCGTTCTCCTCGGTCAAAGACCGCATCGGCGTCGCGATGATCGAGTCCCTGCAAGCCTCCGGCCAGATCAAGCCGGACACGACCATCGTGGAGCCGACCAGCGGCAATACCGGCATCGCGCTGGCCTTCGTCGCCGCGGCGAAGGGGCTCAAGTTGATCCTGGTCATGCCCGAGAGCATGTCGATCGAGCGGCGTAAGATGCTCCTCCTGCTCGGGGCCAAGCTGGAATTGACCCCGGCGGAGAAGGGCATGGTCGGCGCGGTCAGCCGCGCCCGCGCCCTGGTCGAGGAGATTCCCGGCGCGGTGATGCCGCAGCAGTTCGAGAACCCCGCCAATCCGGCGATCCACGAGATCACCACCGCCGAGGAGATCTGGAATGACACCGCCGGCCGCGTGGACGCCGTCATCGCGGGCGTCGGCACCGGCGGCACGATCACCGGCGTCGGCCATGTCCTCAAGCAGCGCAAACCTTCGGTGAGGATGATCGCGGTCGAGCCCTCCGCCTCGCCGGTGCTCGCCGGCGGACCGCCCGGCCCGCACAAGATTCAGGGGATCGGCGCCGGCTTCGTGCCGGTCAATCTGGATCGCGGCATCATGGACGAGGTGGTCGAGGTTTCCAACGACGACGCCTTCGCCATGGCGCGCCGCGCGGCCAGAACCGAGGGGATCGCCGGCGGCATCTCTTCGGGGGCGGCCTTGGTGGCGGCGTTCGATGTCGCGTCGCGGCCGGAGATGGCGGGCAAGTTGATCGTCACCATCATCCCGAGCTTCGCGGAACGCTACCTCTCGACGGCGCTCTTCGAGGGCCTTTGACGGACGTCTATTCGCCGGAGAAGCGCTCGGCGGTGATGCGCCGGGTGAAGAGCGAAGGCACCAAGCCCGAAGTCGCTCTTCGCAAGCTGATCTGGTCCCTCGGCGGGCGATACCGCCTCAACCGCGCCGACCTCCCTGGAAAGCCGGATATCGTCCTGCCCGGCCGCAGGCTGGCGATCTTCGTGCACGGCTGCTTCTGGCACGGCCACGACTGCGCGCGCGGAGCCCGGGTCCCCAAGGCCAACCGGGACTATTGGCTGGCCAAGATCGCGCGGAACCGCGAACGGGACGCGGCGAGCGGCGCGGCCTTGGCGGAAGCGGGCTGGCGGGTCGAGACCGTATGGGAGTGCGACCTGAAATCGGCGAGCGAACTGCGAAAGCGGTTCAGCGCCCTGCTCTTCGAGGGTCACCCCTAGCCAGGGAAGGCGTGGTCAGGACTCCACCACCACTTCCGTCGTCACCGAATTGGCGATGAAGCAGCGTTCGTGCGCCTCGTGATGAAGGGCGGCGAGCTCATCGGCCGAGGGTTCGCGCCCCTCGAAAACGATGACCGGCTTCAGCGCCACCTTCTTCATCCCCATCTTGCCCGGCCCCACCCGACCCAGCGTCCCCTCGGCCGCGTCGCGATAGCTCGACACCACCCAGCCGGCTTGCCGCGCGAGATCGAGGAACCAGAGCATGTGGCACGCGCTCAGGCTCGCCACGAAGGCGGCCTCCGGGTCCATCGCGCCCAGCCGCGACCAGGGCGCCGGGACGACCACGGGCGACGGCGATCCAGGAACGGTCAGGCCATGGCCGAAATCGAGGTCGTGGGCGCGACTGTATTTGCCGGCGGCGAAGTCCTCGCCGGGTTCGAGCGTCCAGGCCACCGCGGCATGGTGCAGGCTCACAGCGTTCTCGCGATCAGCACCTTCATGATCTCGTTGGCGCCGCCATAGATGCGCTGCACCCGGCTGTCGCGATACATCCGCGAGATCGGATATTCGTCCATATAGCCCCAGCCGCCGAACAGCTGGAGGCATTCGTCGACGATCTTGTTCTCCAGGTCCGTCACCCAGTATTTCGCCATCGAGGCCTTGGCCGCGTCGAGCCGGCCTTCCAGGTGTTCGCCGATCAGCCAGTTGACGAACACCCGGGCCACCGTAGCCTCGGTCTTGCACTCGGCGAGCTTGAACTGGGTGTTCTGGAAATCGATCAGCTTCTTGCCGAAGGCCTGACGCTGTTTGACGTGCGCGATGGTCAGCTCCAGCGCCAGCTCGATCGTCGCGATGCCCTGGACGGCGATGTTCAACCGCTCCTGCGGCAGCTGGTTCATCAGCTGGAAGAAGCCCTGCCCCTCGTCGCCGCCCAACAGATTTTCCGCCGGGACGCGGACGTCGCTGAAGAAGAGCTCGGAGGTGTCCTGAGCCGATTGCCCGAGCTTATGGAGGTTCCGCCCGCGTTCGAAACCCTTCGCGCCGTCGGTCTCGACGAAGATCAGGGAGACGCCGCGCGCGCCCTGCGTCGCGTCGGTCTTGGCGACGAGGCAGATCAGGTTGGCGGTCTGGCCGTTTGTGATGAAGGTCTTCTGGCCGTTGATGACGTAGTCGTCGCCGTCGCGCCTGGCGACCGTTTTGATCCCCTGGAGGTCGGAGCCGGCGCCCGGCTCGGTCATGGCGATGGCGGTCACGAGGGAGCCGTCGCAGATGCCCGGCAGCCAGCGTTGCTTCTGTGACTCGCTGCCGTAGTGGACGATGTAGGGCGCGACGATCGAATTGTGGAGGGAGGCGCCGAAGCCGTCGACGCCCTTGGCGCCCATCTGCTCCATCAGGATGATCTCGTGGCGATAGTCGCCGCCGGCGCCGCCGTATTCCTCGGGCACCGACAGTCCCAGCAGGCCGGCCTTGCCTGCCTTGTACCAGAGGTCGCGGTCCACCACGCCGTTCTCGCGCCAGCGGGCGGTGTCGGCGGGCGTGGCGTGTTCGTCGAAGAACTTGCCGACCGCGTCCTTGAAGATGACGAGGTCTTCCTCGGCGAGGAAATCCGGTCGGGCGACGTCAAGCACACTCATCGGGAAACTCCGGCCGCGGCCATGGTGGGGGTCTTTTCGAGGAAGGTTTCCATCCTCACACAGGCCTCGCGAAGCTCGGCGATGGCCTCGTCGATGTCCGCCCGCTTCGCCTCCAGCGCCAGGATCCGTTCCTTGAATTTCGAAAGCGCCTTGGTGTTCTGGGCGGTCCCGCCGTCGCCCTTGGCGTAGAGCTGCAGGATCTCACGGATTTCGGCGAGGGAGAGGCCGACCCGTTTCCCGCGCAGGATGAGCTGGAGCCGCGCGCGGTCCTGGTAGGCATAGACGCGGTTGAGGCCCTGCCGGCTTGGCGACAGCAGGCCCTTGTCCTCATAAAACCGCAGGGCGCGCGGCGTGCATTTGAATTCCAGGCAGAGCTGACGGATCGTGAACGTGCGGTCGAGGCGACGCAGGTCCCGTGGGCGGGGCAAATCCATCCTAGCGAGTCTCCCGTTGGACGCCGTCGGCGTCGATTTCGAGGCTAAGTCTGCTTTACGCAAGCGTCAACCGCCGCGAATTGACAACGAAGGGTCGAAGTCCCACCTCTGGGTCGAGGGATACGATGTGTTCGAGGCCCAAATGACCCATCTCAGAACGTTCGCCGCCATCGGCTTGACCGGCGCGGTCCTGGCCGGCGCGGCGGCGCCCGTCGCCGCCGCGACCCGCGATGACTCACGCTCGCCCTGTTTCTTCGTCACGCAGTGGCAGGGTTGGAAATCGCCGGCGCCCGACACGCTGTACCTCGGCGTCAACAACCACGATATCTATGAGGTCAAGCTCTCCGGCGGCGGCTCGAACCAGCTCGACTGGCCGAACATGCACCTCGTCTCGATCGATCGGGGCAGCGGCAGCATCTGCAACTCGCTCGATCTGGATCTGAAAATCGCCGACACCAATGGCTTCTCCGAGCCCTTGATCGCCAAATCCTTGCGCAAGCTGTCGCCGGAAGAGGTCGCGGCGGTTCCGCGCAAGTTCCGACCCAACTAAACCGCCGTTCCACGGGCCTCGCCAAATCGCCGGAAATCGGCGATGGAGCGCCCTGCTGTCACAATTCGAGAGGACCACGCCGCATGGCGCGTAAGCCCAACTATCAGTTCGAGCGCCTCGACCGCGAGCGGGTCAAGGCCCAGAAGGTCGCCGAGAAAGCCGCGGCCAAGCGCGAACAGAAAGAGCGGGAGGCGCGCGAACTGGGCGGCGACGCTCAACCGGAAGCCGAAGATGACTGAGCTCAGCGTACCGCAGCGGGCGGCCGCCTTCACCCACGAGACGATCAACCTCGACGGCATGACCTTCGAGGGCTGCGAGTTTCGCAAGTGCAAACTGATCTACAGCGGCGGCGAGGCCCCGATCTTCGAGGACTGCAAGTTCGACAACTGCGAGTGGCGGATGGACGGCCCGGCGGCCGACACCCTCCTGCACCTGCGGGCAATGTGGAACGCCGGGGCGAAACCGGTGGTTCAGGGCCTGATCAAGGAAATCACCGGCGCGCGGTAAAGCGCAGGGCGGCGATCAACGCCAGGCCGGTCAGCAGAAGACCGGCCGCCAGCCCCAATACGCCCCGGACATCCACGTCGGTCACCACGAAGACCGCCATCAGCGGTCCCGCCGCGCCGCCGACAAGCTGGGCCGCCCCGACCTGCATGGCGGCGCGCCGGCTGGGGTCGGCGTCGATGATGAAGGGCGTCAGAAACGGCCCGACCATCAGGGCGACGAAACCCGCCACCATATTGTCCACGACGAAGAGCCAGGCGGGAAGCGGAACGCCGAGGCCCGCCCAGCAGATCAGATAGATCGCGCCGGTGGCCACGAAGATGGTGAAATAGCGGATCCGCCCGGCGAGAAGCGTCGCGGTCGTGGCGCCGGCGACCTGCGCGCCCAGGGACATCCACAGCGCGGTGCGCGCCACATCGCCGCTGAGATGCGCCTGATGGGCGAGGGGCTGCAGATAGACATTCACCGCGCCCCCGGCGGAGACGAGAACGACGGTGGCCGCCAGGGCGAAGAGACCGCGCGGCGGCGGCGCCCCGCTGGCGCCCGCCTCCGTCATCAAGGGCGCGAAGCGCCCGGGCAGGAAGAGGGCGGGCAGTATCCCCACCGCCGCGACAGCCGCCAGGGCGGCCAGTCCGCCGTCCGCCCCCCAGCGGCCGATGATCCAGACCGCGAAGGCGATCGCCAACACCAGTTGGCTCGCGGTCTGGGTGGCGAAGAAGACGCCGGCCCAGCGCTCGGGCGTAATCGTCCGGGCGATCATCGAAACGGTGATCCACAGCAGAACGCCTTCGCAGGCGCCGGCCAAGCCCCTGAACAGCAGCAGGCCCTGACCCGACGATCCCATCGCCGCGGCGTCGGCGACAGCCAAGCCGAGAGAGGCGAGGGCCCCGATCAGGCGCAGGCGGTTGGGCCGCCGCACGAGGCCCATCCCGGCGGTGATCACGCCCATGGCGAGGAGCTCGACCATGGCGGCGAGGCCGATCTGCGCCGCGGTCAGGCGATGCTCGTCCGCCAGGGCGCCCAGCAGGGCCGGAGACACCCCGATCGCCAACAGCGAGTTGATCCCGACCGCGACACAGGCCGTCGCCCGCAAGGGCGACAGCGGCGGACCAACCGCGTCGTGGACGAGGTGGTCGTCCGGCGTCGAACTCATGCGCGCGGATAGAGGATGATTTGGGTGCAGCGGAACGCCGCCATCAGCTTGCCGGTAGCCTCGTCGCGGGTCTCGGCGTCCCACACCTGGTCGTGCGGCCGCCGTGCAGCAAGCTCGCCGTACACACCGCGGCGCCCTCTTGCAGGGTGCCGACGAAGTTGCACTTCACCTCGACCGTGGTGAAGCCGACCGCGCCCGGAGCTGCAATTGTGCCCACGCCATAGGCGCACAGGATGTCGGCCACCGGCAGCACCGTCCCCGCCAACAGATAGCCTGTGTGCGCCACCAGGTCCGGCCGCACCGCATAGCGCCCGACCACCCGTCCGCCCCCCACCTCCGTGATGGTCAGGCCGATGTGCTCAGGCAGCTTGCCGACATTGGCCTGGTTCAGCCGCTCGACCGTGACTCCATTGGCGTCCTCGGCCATGGGCGCTCCTTCAAGGCTCCGCGCACCATAGCCGCCTTCGAGATCGCCGCCAGCGGGTGTATTCGAGATCGCCATGCCCACCGACACCCAAGCGCGGCTGGAACGCGAAGGCCTCGTCCAGCTAGACCGCGCCTTCGACCTCGCCGCCGACGAGACCCCATGCCTCGCGCTCGGCGCCAGCGCCGGCGCCAAGAACATCAGCCTCTCGCCGAACGGCGCGGCGGTGAGCGGGGTGGACGCCGACGCGGCGGGCGTGGCCGGCGATCTAATGCGCCGCTACGCCGCCTGGGCGCAGGCGCTCCTCCTCGAGGTCGCCCCCGGATACGCCGGCCATCTGGAGCGCGGCCGCACCAGCCTTAGAACCCGCGCCGTTTCCGGAGAGGGCCTGAGCCCGCGTAAGGACGACCGCCGCCTGCACATCGACGCCTTCGCCTCCCAGCCGACAGGCGGCAAGCGCATCCTGCGTATCTTCTCCAACATCAACCCGAACGGCGAGGCGCGGCTCTGGCAGATCGGCGAACCCTTCGCCGCGCACGCCGCGCGCTGGATCGGAAAAGTGCGGTGGCCATTTCCCGGCGAAGCCTGGGCCCTTCAGGCTTTGGGCGTCACCAAATCCCGCCGCACGCCCTATGACGCCCTCATGCTCGGCCTCCACGACGCCGCGAAGCTCGACCCCGCCTACCAGCGCACTGCCGCGCGCCGCGACGTGGCGTTCGCCGCCGGGACGAGCTGGATCGTCTTCACGGACAGCACGGTGCACGCGGCGATCGCGGGACGGTTCGCTTTGGAGCAGACGTTTTATCTGCCGTTGGAAGCGATGGCGGTAGAGGCGGCGGCGCCGTTGCGGGTGTTGGAGGGGATGACAGGGCGGCGGCTCGTCTCATGAGACGATCGTGCGGGTTTCGGCTCGTAGCAGAAATCGGCGTACGGCAGGGTATCTTCCAGTAGTCGAAAGCGAAGAGAAGCGATGCGACACCTCGCGATAGCGACCGCAACCCTCAGCCTGTTCACGGGCCTCGCGATAGCCTCCGGGAGCGTCGCGCAGTCGCTCGTGACTGTGGCCGCGCCCATCCCCGACACGCCGGCCGGCAAGCGATTCGCGGAGTGGCTGGCCGTCTTCAATCGAGGCGATATCGCCGGCCTCAAGGCCTATCTACGCGAAGCGGATCCCGGCGAGGCCGCGGCGCCCGAACTCTTTGCCGACGTGAGAAGCGACACCGGCCCGCTCCTCCCCTTCGAGATCACGATGACGGGTCCCGGCCAGATCGACGCGATCCTGGCCGAGGCGGACACCGACAGTTTCATCGGCGTCAACGTCAGCGTCGAGCCTGGCGAACCCCACCACATCATCTCGATAAAGCCGCGCAGGCTCGACCGGCCCGCCAGTGCGCCGCCATTTCCGAAGCTGACCGAAGCACAACTCCTCGTCGCGCTGAAGGTGAAGCTCAAGCGCGACACCGCGGCCGGCGTGTTCTCCGGCGTCCTGCTTCTCGCCCACGACGGCCTTCCGGTCTTCGCTTTCGCCAGTGGGCTCGAAAACCGCGAGCGCGGGACCCGCAACTCGATGAGGACCCGTTTCGGGACGGCCTCGGTCGGCAAGGTCTTCACGACCGTCGCCGTCATGCAGCTCGCTCAAGCCGGGAAGATCGACCTGAACGCCCCGGTGGGCCGATACCTGCCCGACTATCCGAACGCCAAAGTGGCGGCGAAGGTCACGGTCAACGAACTGCTCACGCACACCGGCGGTACGGGCGATATCTTCGGCGACGATTACGACCGGCATCGAAGCGATCTGCGGACTCCGTCGGACTACATCGGCTTGTTCGGCGGTCGTGATCCCTTGTTCGAACCGGGGAGTCGGCGCGGTTATTCCAACTTCGGCTTCGTTGTTCTGGGCCGGATCATCGAGAAGGTTTCCGGGCAAACGTGGGACGCCTACCAGCGGGATCATATTTTCCTTCCCACCGGCATGACCGGCACGGGCGCCCTGCCGGTGGACGCGGCCGTCGCTCATCGCGCGGTGGGTTACACGGTGGAAAACGGCCGCCTGGTCTCGACGGCGCTCACGAGCTTCGCGCCGTCGCCGGCGGGGGGCGCCTATACCACCGCCGGCGATCTCCTGAAATTTACCAACGCCCTCCTGGCGGATCGTTTGCTCGACAAGGCTCACACCGACCTTCTGCTCCACGGCCATGCGAGCATCGGTGGTAAGAGCTATGCGTACGACCTATCGGGCAAGGCTGAAAACGGCGCCATGTTCATCGGTCATCAGGGCGGAGGCCGAGGCGAAAACGCCGACCTGCGCGCTTTTCCAGCGAACGGCTACACCTTGATCATCCTCCAGAACTTTGGGCCGCCGTGGCAGAAGTTGACCCAGTTCGTGAGCAATCGGCTGCCCGCGGCTCCGTAGGGGGGATCGCCTCCCGCTTCGGTATTCCGCGGACGGGAGCGCCCTAGCCCCCGCTTCTACAGCAGCCCCCTCCGTCGTCCCTCTATCCGCTGATTGCGCCGTCCGAGCCCTGCGGGCTACTGGCGCACGGCCACCCGCAGATAGACGAACTGTCCCGGCACGTCGTAGGTCGTGGGATCGTAGTTTGGCCCCGTGCAGCTATAGCACGCTGGGGGATTTTGGTCGAAGACGTTGTTGACCCCCACAGTGAAGTCGACCTTGTGCTGCAGCCCGCTGGGGCTGAAGGTCAGCCGGATATCGCCGTAGAAGGTGTCTCCCAATCGATTGCCGGGCTGCACCGAGGTTTCGACGACATGGTTGATGTAGCGGCCGGTGAAAGCCGCATCGAGGTCGCCGAACAGCCAGTCGACGATGCCCGTGCCCTTGAACCGCGGGTATGACTGATCGGGGAAGCCCCGCGTCACGCCCGTGTAGTCCGTCGTCGTGAAGCCGACCGCGGCGGGGAAGGTTTCCTTGTACGCGAGAAGAAAGTTACCGTTCAACGACAGGCCGAAATAACCGAAATCGGTCTTGGGCGTGCGGTAGTTCATCGTGACGTCGACGCCCCGGGTGCGGATCTGCCCGATGTTCTGCAGTGTCGCGTTTATCCGCTGGATCAGGCCGTTCGGCGTCCGCGTGATGGCCGCGCAGCTGAGCGCGTCGGCCGAGTTTGCGCAGCGGCTGAGAGTCAGCTGGGCGTCCGTCGGGGCGATCGCGTTGTTCACCTCGATATCGTAATAGTTGCCCTCCAGGGTCAGCTGGCTGGCGTAGCCCCGGTCGCGCGCCCAAGCTGGCGCATAGACCGCGCCGAACAACAGGGTCCGGGAGGTTTCCGGCTTCAGCCGCGGGTTGCCGCCGGTCAGGACCGCCAGCTGCCCGCCCAACGGCTCCATATAGCTGCCGTCCGCCGGGACGCCGTTGGCGGTGCAGTTGGCGCGAACCGTGGCCGACGTCTGGTAGGGCGAGCCCGGGACATTCGTGCACGGATCGTTGATCGGCGCGTCGGCCCGCGAGGCGGCGCCGAACAGTTCGCCGATCGCCGGCGCGCGGAAGCCGGTGGCGTAGCTACCGCGCAGCAGCAGGTCGGCGACCGGCCTCCACAAACCGGTGCCCGTATAGGTCGTGCTGGAAAACCCTGTGGAATAGTCCGCGTACCGGACCGAGCCGTCGGCCTCGAGATTGGAAATAAAGGGAATGTCCTTGACGATCGGAACGCGAACTTCGCCATAGACCTCGTTGGTGCTGTAGTGGCCGACAGCGGGTTGAGCGGGGATGTCCGCGCCCAAACCGGCGACGATGATCGGATCGGGATCGAAGCGGCCGGACTGATAGCGGTGCTCGTAGCCCACGGCGACGCCGAGCGGGCCGGCCGGCAGGTCGAACAGGTCGCCGCTGAGGTTCGCCGTATAATCATACAACCTCTGCTGGCTCTGGTCGTGTTCGGTGAAGGCGACGAAGTCCAGCATCGCCGGCGTGACCGAGCCGGCCCCGCCAAACAGATCGAACGGCACGCACGGCGCGGTGCACAAGGCGACCGGGCCGAGCGCCTGGGCGAGTTTCGCCGCGTTCAGATTGCCGGTGAAGGTCTGGTTCGCGTCGTTGAAGCCCGCCGTGGCGTTGACGTCCCAAAAGAACTTGTGGCTGTTGAACAGGAACGAGCCGTCCAGGGTCGCCGTGACGCTCTTGGTGTCGACATGCTGGGTGTAGGTTCGCTGCCCGTTTTCGACGAGACGTCTGGCGATGAACGAGTAGTTTGCCGGCGGCTGCCCGGGGCCCCCCGCCGACAACGTGCCGAAGGGGTTATAGGGATTGGACCCATCGATGGTGATGGTGTCGAGCAGGTTGCCGTTGCCGGCGTCGGGACCGATGAACAGAGGCAGGAAGGCCGCCTGGTTCTGCGAATTGCGTCGGCTGTATTCGCCCTTGACCCGGAAATTAACGTTGGCGCCCAACTCCTGCTTGACGCTGATAAAACCGCCGTAACGCTCGGATGGGGTCAGGAAATAGTTGAGGGGCGCGAAGTTGAAGCGGTCGGCCGATGTAAAGGGCTTGAAATCGCTGTTCGGGCCTGTGGGGTTTAACGGATCGTAGTTCGGCCGCCCCGCAATGGGGCCTTGTTTCAGCGTGATGCTGCCCGTCGCGCCGGGGATGCCGACGAAGCGGCCGTTGGGGGTCGCGCTGCTGCACCCTCCGATCGGGTCGCTGCAGCTGGTCTGGAACGGATTGGGGAACTGCGAGGTCGAACGGTCGGCGGTCCGGACCGCCTCCTGGTTGACGTAACTGCCGCCGAACACGATCGAGGTTGTCGGCAGCTTGAAACCATAGCTGGCGTTGTAGTCCTGGGTCTTGCCGTCGCCCTGACCGAACTCGCCGAACTGGGCCGAGAGTTGCAGCCCCTGCTGCGACGACTTGGTGATGATGTTGACGACACCGGCGAGCGCGTCGGAGCCGTACAGCGGCGACTGGCCCGACTGGAGAACCTCGATCCTGTCGATCGAACTGAGGGGGATGGTGTTGAGATCGACCGTCGAGGGAATGCCGCTGGCGCTGGCGCCGTTGACGAAACGAACGCCATCGACAAGCACGAGCGTTCGCTTCGCGCCGAGGTAGCGCAGATCGATCTCGGCCGAACCGGCGCCGACCCCTCCGCCGTCGGGCGGATTGCCTATATTGCCGCTGTTGTTGACCTTGGAGTTCAGGCCGCCGCTGGCGCTCGGCAGACGCTGGAGGACGTCGGCGATCGCCGACAGTCCGGTCTGCTGGATCGACGCCTGGTCGATGACGACCACCGGACTGGCCTGGACCAGCGGGTCGCGGCGGATGCGGCTACCGGTGACGATGATCTCCTGCACGACATTGGCCGCGCTGGCGCCGCTCTCGGCGGCCGTCGGGGTCTGCGCTAGCGCCAACCCGGCGTCGCAAATGAGCGCCGCGGTCGCGCCGCAAAGCAGCAAGGCCTTCAACATCCCGTTCATCCCCCAACCGTTAGGGGACGACCGTAGGCATCTGGACCCGCCCAGAGCAATACCGGGTGGCATCGCGGCCCAGCGATTACAAAAAACTAGCATATTTTTGTGACACCGCCGGTTGCAGACCTTCGGCGACGCCGGCAGGCGTTTTGGGAAGAAACTAGACTGAAGGGTCTCAAGAGAAGCGTCCAGCCCGAACCCTACAGCGCCCTCAGCACCGCGTCGCCCATCGCCGCGCTGGTCAGTTCGCCGCCCAGATCCCGCGTGCGCGCGCCGCCGGCCAGCGCGGCTTCCACCGCCGCGGATAGCCGATCCGCGACGTCCGGCATCGTCAAACTCCAACGAAGCGCCATGGCGAAGGAGAGGATCGCCGCGAGCGGATTGGCGACGCCCTTCCCCGCGATGTCGGGCGCCGAGCCGTGAATAGGCTCGTAAAGCCCGGGCGTTCCCGGGGCGCCCAACGCCGCGGAGGGCAGCATGCCGAGGGAGCCGGTGAGTTGGGCCGCCTCGTCCGAGAGAAGGTCCCCGAAGAGATTGTCCGTGAGCAGAACGTCGAATTGGCGGGGATTCTTGACCAGCTGCATCGCCGCGTTGTCGGCCAGCATATGCTCCAGCGTGACGTCGGCGTAGTCGCGCGCATGGAGATCGGTGACGACCTCGCGCCACATCAAGCCGGTTTCCATGACATTGGATTTCTCCGCCGAGGTCACCTTGCCCCGCCGTCCGCGCGCCAGTTCGAAGGCCACGCGCGAGACCCGCTCGATCTCGGAGGTGGTGTAGACCTGGGTGTCGACCCCGCGCCGCTGGCCGTCGGGCAGGGTCTCGATCCCTCGCGGCTCGCCGAAATAGACCCCGCCGGTCAGTTCACGGACGATCATGATATCCAGGCCCTCGATCACTTCGCGCTTCAGCGTCGAGGCGTCGGCCAGCGCCTTGAAACAGATCGCCGGCCGCAGATTGGCGAATACGCCCAGACCGGATCGCAGACCGAGCAGCCCGGCTTCCGGCCGCAGGCGCCGGGGCGCGCCCGCCCATTGCGGTCCGCCGACCGCGCCCATCAGGACAGCGTCACTGGCCTTGGCGAGCGCCAGGGTTTCGTCGTGAAGGGGCGTGCCCTGAGTGTCGTAGGCGATTCCGCCGAAAGGCCGCTCCTCCAGGGTCAGGTTCGGGGTCAGGCGCTCGGCGACGCGCCTGACCTGGGCAATCACCTCCGGGCCGATGCCGTCGCCGGGAAGAAGGAGCAGGGTCGGCATGGCGCGCGGTCTCTACAGCGGTCGTTGGGAGGCGACCTCGTAGAGGGTGAGCGCGCGATCGGAAACCCCGAAGCTCCGCCATTCGGCGCGCCAGACCGCCATGTGCGCGCTGGCGAAGTGGGCGTCGATCGCCGCCTGGTCGGCCCATTCCTCGAAGACGTGGATCAGGCCGGATTTGGTGACATCCTCGGCATAGCCGTAGGCGGCGCAGCCCTCTTCGGCGCGGCTGGCGGCCACCATCGCCGCCATATGGGGGCGAAACCTGTCGAGATTGGCGGGCGGGACGCGCACCGTGCCGGCGATGATCAGCGTCATGCGGCGCGCTCAAGCCAGGGCGTTCTCAGAGCGCCACGCGCCTCGAAGGTCGAGATCGCCTCGGCCGTTTGCAGAGTCTCGCCGATGCTGTCGAGGCCCTTGAGCAGCTTCTCCTTGCGGCCCGGATCGATCTCGAATCGCACGGCTTTGCCGGACGGCCCGACCACGCTCTGGGCCTCCAGATCGACGGTGAACACGTGGTTGCCGCCCTTGGCCTCGGCCATCAGCGCCCGGACCTCCGCCTCGGGAAGCACGACGGGCAGGAGGCCGTTCTCGAAACAGTTGTTGTTGAAGATGTCGGCGAAGCTGGAGGCGATGACGCAGCGGATGCCGGCGTCCTGCAACGCCCAGGGCGCGTGCTCCCGGCTGGAGCCGCAGCCGAAATTCTCGCCGGTGATCAGGACCGCGGCTCCGGCGTATTTCGGGTCGTCGAGGACGAAGCCGGGCTTCGGCTTGCCCTCCGGATCGAAGCGCAGGTCATAGAACAGGCCCTTGGCCAGCCCGTCGCGCTCCACCGTCTTGAGGAACTGTTTGGGAATGATCTGGTCGGTGTCGAGATTGGCGATGTCCAACGGCGCGGCGCGGGCGTCGAAGCGGGTGAAGGGTTTCATAGTTGGAAAATTTCTACTCCTTGATATGCGCTGAATGTCTGATCGGCGGTTACTATCGTCAGCCCGCGCGCCATGGCCTGGGCGATGATCAGACGATCGAACGGGTCTCGATGATGCAAGGGAAGGCTTCGTAGCCGGCTAATATCATCAAGCGTAAGCGCGGCGGATTCCGCGTTCATGTCGGCGACCGCAAAGCGAAATGCCTCAACGAAATCCTGTGAGAAATCCTTTGGAAGGATGAGCTTGTTGACGTTCAACTTCATCGCGATCTCGATCGCACTGACATCGCTGACCCAAAGCTGTCTGCCTTCTAGTCTCTCCTTGGTCGCCGACGTTAAGCGAGAAGGCTCCACGACGGACCAAAGGAGAACGTGCGTATCCAGCAGGTAAGCGCTCAAAATTCCCCGGCGGGCTTGTCGTCGCCGTACCAGAGCGCCTCCATTTCCGGGTCAGGCGCGTCGAAATCTTCGGGAAGCTTATATCCAAGATGATCCCACCGACCCCACCGAATTTTTCGTTTCGGCTGCTCCTGGATCAGAGCGACGAGCTTAGCCCGTGCCTTGCCGTTCTTGGCTATGACGATCTCCTCGCCATTGGCGGCTTCCTCGACCAGCGCCGATAACGCGGTCTTTGCCTCATATAGATTGACCTGTTTCATCTATTCGCTTTGCAAGCCTTAACCAGCTTGGTCAAGCGATAGTCAGAGGTTGCGCGCGTCCACGATATGCCCGGCGATCGCCGCCGCAGCGGCCATAATGGGGCTCATCAGGTGGGTCCGCCCTCCCCGGCCCTGCCGGCCCTCGAAATTGCGGTTGGAGGTGGAGGCGCAGCGCTCGCCGGGCGCGAGGCGATCAGGGTTCATGCCCAGGCACATCGAACAACCGGGCTCGCGCCAGTCGAAGCCGGCTTCGCGGAAGACCGCGTCGAGGCCCTCCGCCTCGGCCTGATCCTTTACCAACCCCGATCCCGGCACCACCATGGCGCGGACGTGATCGGCGACGCGACGGCCCCGCGCGATGTCCGCGGCCGCGCGAAGATCCTCGATTCGGCTGTTGGTGCAGGAGCCTATGAAGACGCGATCGACCCGCGCCGCGTCGATCCGCTGACCGGGCTCCAGACCCATGTAGGTCAACGCGCGCGCAATCTGCTCGGCGCGAGGGCCTTCGTGCTCCGCCGGATCGGGTACGCGACCGTCAATGGCGACGACATCCTGCGGGCTGGTCCCCCAGGTCACCATGGGCGTCAGCGCGCTGACGTCGATCTCGATCTCGCGGTCGAAGCGGGCGTCCGGGTCGGAGACGAAGGTTTTCCAATAGGCCAGGGCCATCTCCCAGGCGCCGCCCTTGGGCGCGGAGGGGCGGCCGGCGAGATAGGCGTATGTCGACTCATCCGGCGCGATCAGTCCGGCTTTCGCCCCGGCCTCGATACTCATGTTGCAGAGGGTCATCCGGCCCTCCATCGACAGCGCCGCGATGGCCTCGCCGGCGTATTCGATGACGTGGCCGGTGCCGCCGTCGGTTCCGATCTCGCCGATCAGGGCGAGGGCGTAGTCCTTGGGTCCGACACCCGCCGGCGCGGTCCCGGTGAAGGACGCACGCATCGTCTTGGACTTGCGTTGGCGAAGCGTCTGGGTCGCCAGGACGTGCTCGACCTCCGAGGTGCCGATGCCGTGGGCCAAGGCCCCGAACGCGCCGTGCGTGGAGGTGTGGCTGTCGCCGCAGACGATGGTCATGCCGGGCTGGGTGCGGCCTTGTTCGGGCCCCACGACATGGACGATGCCGTTGCGCGGATCGTTCATCTTGAAGAATTCGATCCCAGCGTCCGCGACGTTGCGCTCCAAGGTCTCCAGCTGAAGCCGGGCCTCGGCGTCGGCGACCCCCGCGAGGCCCATGGCCTGGCCTTCGGTGGGGACGTTATGGTCGGCGACGGCCAGGGTGCGATCGGGCCGTCGCACCGCGCGATGGGCCGCCCGCAGGCCCGCGAAAGCCTGGGGCGTGGTCACCTCATGGATCAAGTGCAGGTCGATGTAGAGAACCGTCTCGCCGTTGGGGTCTTCGGCGACGACATGCGCATCCCAGATCTTCTCGTAGAGTGTCGTTCCAGCCATGCCGCCTTTTACCGGGTCGATATCGCCGGCGTCCAGCGAAGCGGGCCCGCGTCGGCGCTTCGGGCGCGGCTCGAAAGCGTTTCTTCGTCATCGGCGAAGGTGACGCGCAGAGCGGTTTCGAGCGGCGTCCGCGGCGTTCCGCCCAGGAATGCGTCCAGCTTGCCGCCATCGAGGCCGATGGGCCGGCGCCAGAGGTATCTCATCTCCAGCATCTCGCGCATGGTCTCGTCGAAGGGAGCCATGGCGTGGAGGACCATCCAGGGGAAGGGGATCGACGGCAGACTCGGCCGCGCTTCGACCATGCGCAGGGCGTCACGGAGCTGGATCGGGGTGAGCCAGTCGCCGGCGAAATGGAAGGTCTCGAAAGCGGCGAGATCGGCCTGTCGTTCCAGCACCATCGCCGCCGCTCGCGTCAGGTCGGGAAGGTAGGCGAAGGCGTGGCCGACATCCGCTGGGCCCGGACGCATCGTGGCTCGGACCTCGCCTCGCAGCTTCACGGCCAACCAGGCGAGCGCGCTATTGGGCGCCGCCGGCCCGTAGAAATCTCCCGCCCTCATGACGAGCGACTTTATACCCTCTTCAGCCGCCGCCGTGGCGAGCCGCCGTTCCAGCGTCGCGCGGATGGCGCCCTTGCGCGTGACCGGCGCCTGAGGGGTGTCCTCGGTGATCCGAGGACCACGACTTGGCGCATAGTTGTAGACCGTGCCGGGAATGAGGATACGCGCCCCCTCCCGCTTGGCGGCGCCGATGGCGGCTTCGAGCATCGGCATCACCGTCCCGGCCCAATTGCGATAGCGGGGCGGATTGACGGCGTGGACGATCAGGCTCGCCCCGCGCGCCGCGGCGGCCACGTCGGCGGCGATCATCGCGTCACCCTTCACCCATTCGATCGGCATGTTCACGCCGGCGCGCGCGCGGCCGTCCGCCGGATCGCGGGCCATGGCGGTGATGGTCCAGCCCTTGGCGATCAGGGCGGCGGTCATATGAGCGCCGAAGCTTCCCGTGGCGCCGAGCACAAGGGCGTGGCGGTTGGCGATAGAGGGAGATTGGCTGGTCATCGCTGGGTTCCTCGTTGGAGTGGACGAGGCGCTTTTCCCCTGACGCGACTTCAAAAGGAATTGAGCATGTTCGTGGACGAGCTATACGGTTTCGTATGAACCACGGGCCCGACTGGAACCTCTATCGCTCATTCCTCGCGGTGATGGAGTCCGGCAGCCTGTCGGGCGCCGCGCGGAGTCTCGGACTGGCCCAACCCACCGTGGCGCGCCATGTCGAGACGCTGGAAGCGGCTTTGGGCGGCGGCCCCCTCTTCACGCGGTCGGGAGCCGGTCTTCGCCCGACGAGCGCCGCCGGGGCCATCGCGCCGATCGCGCGCGCCATGGCCGTCTCGGCCGACGCCCTGGTGCGCACCGCCGCCGGCAACGCGGATCAGGAACGGGGCGTGGTCCGGCTGACCGCCAGTCAGATCGTCGGCGCGGAAGTCCTCCCCGCGATCCTGCGGGACTTTCACGAGGATCATCCGGGCATCGCGATCGAGCTGGTGCTCAGCAACGATCTGGAGGACCTGCTTCACCGCGACGCCGACATCGCCGTGCGCATGTCCCGTCCGACCCAGGAGTCCCTGCTCGCGCGAAAGATCGGCACGGTGAGATCGGGCTTTTTCGCCCACCGACGCTACTTGGAACGCCACGGCGCGCCGACGTCGATGAGCGCGCTGACAGCCCACGCCATCATCGGTTTCGATCGCGTCTCGCCCTTGAAGGCGGTGACCGACAAGGTGGATATCCCGATCACGCCCGAGCTGTTCGCGCTGCGAACCGATAGCGATCTCGCCCAACTCGCCGCCTTGCGCGCGGGCTTCGGCATCGCGGCCTGTCAGAAACGTCTCGCCGAACGCGATCCCGACCTCGTCGCGGTCTTGCCGGACACGTTCGCCTTCGATCTCGAGGCCTGGGTCGTCATGCATGAGGACCTGAAGGCCGACCGTCGTATGCGACTGATGTTCGATCACCTCGCCGAAGCGCTGAAGGCGTGGGTCGTCTAGTTACATATTGCAATATTCGAGATTCCAGCCTACGCTTGCCTCGTGAAGCGTAAGGGCCGCGATCAGACCCTCGCTCTTTGAAATCGTGAACAGCAACGGCGGCCCGGAGGCTCCACCGGGTCGCGCCGCATGAGTTACTTTAGAGCGGGACTCGTTGAGGTGGACCGGAGGCGTTTGGCATCCCACCCAGCCTTTGCGACGGGAGGTGCTTGTCATCCCCGACGAAGCCGCAAAGCGGCAAGATCGGGGACGTCGAAGTTGCGTTGGTCCCCTCCGGACGCCGCGCAGCGGCGAGCCGGAGGCACGCTCTTCGCATTTCCTCCGCGGCCGGCGCGTCAAGCCTCCAAACGGTCGGCCGGTTCGGCTTGCAGCCGCCCGGCCGTGTGTAAGGTGCATCGCTACGTCCCCGATCTTGCCGCTCCGCGGCGTCGTCGGGGATGACAATCGCCTCATCCCGCATATTGCGAGATGGCGCGGCTGTGAGTCCATTTGAACGGAACCCGCTCTAGGGCTGTCGACGGGTTCGACGGGCGCGATGGCGAGGAAGTCGACCGAAACATCTCTACAAAATGCGTCTTTCGATTTGGGAAAACGCCAACTCGGATGCCAAAAGATGCCACGACGGATTCGACCAGGCGGGCCTATTTCCGACGAATGTCAGCGGGTTATCACGATAACCTCTCTGTCGGGCGATCCGTTTCGACGTCCGCGCGCCATGACCCTCCAGCCTTAGCGCCGCCGGCCACGCCCGGCGTCAGCCGTGGCCGGTCGAGCCGAAGCCGCCGGCGCCCCGGCTCGTCTCGTCTAGAACGTCGGTCTCGATCCAGCGCGCCTGGATGACGGGCGCGATAACCAGTTGGGCGATGCGGTCCCCGTGGGCGATCGTGAACGGCGTATCGCCGTGATTGACGAGGATCGCCTTCAACTCCCCCCGATAGTCCGCGTCGATGGTGCCGGGCGCATTGAGCAGCGTGACGCCATGTTTGAACGCAAGGCCCGACCTAGGCCGCACCTGAGCCTCGAAATCGTTCGGCAAGGCGATGGCGAGGCCGGTGGGAATGAGGGCGCGCGCGCCGGGTGCCAGCACCACGCTCTGCGCGCCGAGGGCCGCCCGAAGATCCATCCCCGCCGCCCCTTGGGTTTCGTAAGCCGGCAGCGGCAAGTCGGCGCCATGCGCCAAGCGCGTGATGCGCACCCCGACGCTCAAGCCAGAGCCTCGGCGATCCGCGCCGCGAGCCGCGAGGCGACCTCGGCCTTGCTGGACCTGTCCCAATGCTCCGTCTTGCCTCGGCTCAAGAGGAGGACCTCGTTGTCGTCTCCCCCCATGATCCCCTCCTGGCTGACGTCGTTGGCGACGATCCAGTCGCAACCCTTGCGGGAAAGCTTGGCGCTTGCGAGGGCCTCCAGATCGTTGGTCTCGGCCGCGAAGCCGACCACCAGCCGCGGCCGGTCGGGCCCCGGTTTCGACAGGGCCGCCAGGATGTCGGGGTTTTCCACCAGCGTCAGGCTGGGCGGGCCGCCCGGCCCTTTCTTGAGCTTCACGCCGAATGCGGCGTCGGGCCGCCAGTCGGCCACCGCCGCCACGCAAACCGCCGCGTCCGCCGGCAGGGCGGCCTCGCAGGCCGTCATCATCTCGATCGCGGTTTCGACAGCGACCCGGGTGACGCCGGTCGGGGCGGCAAGGCTGGTGGGTCCACTCACCAAGGTCACCCGCGCGCCGCGCGCCGCCAGGGCCGCGGCGATGGCGTAGCCCTGCTTGCCGCTGGAGCGATTGGTCAGAACGCGCACGGGGTCGATCGGCTCGGCGGTGGGGCCGGCGGTGACCAGGATATGCCGACCCGCCAGCGCCGGGTCGGCGGGAGCCGAAAGCATCGCCATCACGGCCTCGGCGATCGCCGCCGGTTCGGCCATGCGGCCCGGACCGAATTCGCCGCAGGCCATGGCGCCCTCGTCCGGTCCCACGAAAGCCACGCCGTCCGCGCGGAGCTGGGCCAGGTTCCGCCGCGTCGCGGGATGGTTCCACATCCGGACGTTCATCGCCGGCGCCATCAAAACCGGTTTGTCCGTGGCCAGCAGCGTCGTCGAGGCGAGATCGTCCGCCCGGCCTTGGGCGGCCTTGGCCATGAGGTCCGCGGTCGCCGGCGCGACCACCACGAGATCGGCGGATCGCGACAGTTGGATGTGGCCCATCCTGGCCTCGGCATCTATCGCGAACAGCTCGCTTCGCACTTCGGTCTCGGCAAGCGCGCCGAGCGAAAGCGGCGTGACGAAATGGCTTCCCGCGACGGTGAGGATCGGCGTCACGGCGACCTCGGCCTGGCGCAGGATACGGATGAGCTCGAGCGCCTTATAGGCGGCGATGCCGCCGCCGACGATCAGCAAGATGCGCTTGGTGGTCAACGGACTGGGAGCCCTCGTAAACGGACCGGCTTCTTAGCGTTTCGCGACCCTCTGGACAAAACGTACAAATTGTTCTTTCTTCGTTCATGGAATTCTACATTAGAAAGGAATGAGGGTGATGAACGTGAAATCTCTAGTGTGTTTTGGGGTCGCCGCCCTGGCGTTGTCGGCCTGCAACGGCAAGCCGTCGGCGGTCGCCACGCAGGGCGGAACGGCGCCGACGGCCTACGGCGACGCGGCGGGCGGCGCCGCGCCAGGCAAATCCTCCTATGGCGGCTCCTTCGCCTCGACCGATCCCCGAGACGCCCCGGTTCCCAAGATGGACGGCAAGCCGATGTGGGCGCCCAACCGTCAGCACACCGCCGAGGAGAATGCGCAATACCAGTTTGCCAAGAACGGCGGCGATTTCGGCGCGGCGAACGAAACCGACTATCTCAAGAAGGTCCATAATTTCGTCGATCGACCGCCGAGCGGCGCCGAGACCATCGCTCGCAGCAACGGCGACAAGCTGATCTATGACCCGGCCGGGAATGTCTTCGCCGTGGTCTCCAAGGACGGGGCCCCCCGGACGATGTTCAAACCGCGAGACGGCGCGAGCTATTGGACCCAGCAGAAGGAGCGGGAAAGCAAGCGGGCGAAAAACGGCTATCAGGGCGGATCGCAAGGTTCCGACCAGGGCTAGAGGAAGCCGGACGACCCTCCGCCTGGGGGCGGAGGGGGTTCCCGTATCGACCGCTCCAGCGCCGGCGCGACCTGGGCCGCGGCTTGCCCCAAGCGAGTCAGGAACCTGACCGCCCGAGTAGCGGGCGACAATTCCCGCAAGATCCAGCGCTGCACGACCGGCTCCGCGGCCGTCCAGATATCCAGGCCCGGATCGATGCGTCGCGCCACGCCCTCGACGGTGACCATGGTCTTCTGGAGCAGCACCAGTTCCGGGCGAAGGTGCATGTCGAAGAGCGCGGTCACCTCGAAGAGCTGTGTCAGAAGCCGCCCCATGGAGACGTCCCTGGCCACGCGGCCGATCACCGGCTCGCCCACCGCGCGCAGGGCCTGGGCGAAGGATGCGCGGTCATGGTGGGGCGGAACGTAGCCGGCCTCGAAATGGACGTCGGCCACGCGGGCGTAATCGCGTCGCAGGAAGCCCCAGAGCATCTCGGCGAGAAAGCGCCGTTCGGTCGGGCCAAGCCGCCCCAAAATGCCGAAATCCACGGCGACGAGACGGCCCGCGTCGTCGAGGAAGAGGTTCCCCTCATGGAGGTCCGCGTGAAAGACGCCGTGATCGAGGGCTTGGGCGAGAAAGGCCCTCACGAGGTTTGCGGCGGCCTTCGGCCGATCGAGTCCGGGCTGTTCGAGGGCGCTCGGCGAGGACAGCGCGATGCCCGGCGCCCAATGAAGGGTGAGCACGCGCCGGGCCACCCCGTCCCAGACGACTCTGGGCGCGCGCATATAGTCGTCGCCGGCCATGGCCGCGCGCATCTCGTCGGCGCCCGCGGCCTCGAAGCGCAGATCAAGCTCCAATTGAAGCGAGCGCAGGACGGTCTCGACGAAAGCGCGCGGCTCCAGCCGACGGGCGCTGGCGGAACGTCGGTGCAGGGCGTCCGCCGCCCAGCGCAGCACCGCCGCGTCGGCCGCCACGCGGGCCTCGATCCCGGGCCGCAAGATCTTTACCGCCACCTCACGACCGTCGAGGAGGCGCGCGCGGTGGACCTGCGCCAAAGAGGCGGCGGCCAAGGATTCACCGAACGCGGAGTAGATACTTTCGATGGGACGGCCGAGCGCGGCCTCGACCTCGGATCGGGCGATCGCGTGGGCGAAAGGCGGCAGACGATCCTTCAGTCTGCCCAGATCCTCGACGAATTCGGCGCCGAAGATGTCGCCGCGCGTCGCCAGGAACTGCCCAAGCTTGATCGCCACCGGGCCACCGCGCTCGAGCACCCGCGCCAGCCGTTCGCCGGCTCGCCCGGTTCGCGCGCGGCTCGCGGCGAGCATGCCAAGCCACTCCGCGGCCCATAGCCATCCAGCCGGCAGTCGGTCGCGATACTCGCGCGGAACCAAGGCGTCTTCCCGGACCAAGGCCCAGGCCAGACCGCCGAGGCGCATGGCCGATGGCCAACGCGTCACGGCGAGGGGATCGCCCAGCCCTGGTGAAGGGCGCAGACTCCGCCGCTGAAATTCGTCGCCGACACGCGGGAAAAGCCGGCGTCTTTCATCATCGCCGCCAAGGTCTTCTGGTCGGGGAACCGGCGGATGCTCTCGACGAGATATTGGTAGGACTCTCTATCGCCGGCGACCGCGACGCCGATCCTCGGAATCACCCCGAAGGAATAGGCGTCATAGGCGCGGCGCAGCGTGGTCACCGGCGGCCGCGAGAACTCCAGGCAGAGAAAGCGGCCGCCCGGTTTCAGCACCCGGCGCGCCTCGACGAGCGCGCCTGAGATGTCAGTGACGTTGCGAAGGCCGAAACTAATCGAATAGGCGTCGGCGCAGGCGGTCGGCAGGGGAAGCCGCTGAGCGTCGCCGACGAGCCATTCGATCGCGTCGTCGTCCGGCCCTCGTCGCGCGCGGCCAGCGGCGATCATCCGCGCGTTGTAATCCACGACCAGAACGCGAGCGCGCTCGCCGCCCCGACGCCGGTTCGCCGCGCGCGCCATCCTCGTGAAGCGCCGGGCCATGTCGCCCGTGCCGCCGGCGCAATCGATGATGGTCTGACCGGGCTGGGGGTTCATTCGCGCGGCCGCCGCGTCCTTCCAGACCCTGTGCAGGCCGCCGCTCATCAGATCGTTCATCAGGTCGTAGCGCCGCGCCACGCTATCGAAGACGCCGCGCACGAGGGCCGGTTTCTCGCCGGGCTCGACGTCTTTGTAACCGAAGCTCGCGGGGGCGGGGTCCATGCCCACGGCTCATAGTCGCGAACGCGACCGCCCGGAAGCCTCGTGGCGCTGGCGCCGCTCCCGGGCTATGGGCGGCCATGCCGGAACTTCCCGAGGTCGAAACCGTAAGGCGCGGCCTGGAGCCCACATTGACGGGCGCGAGGTTCGCGCGTGTCGAGCAGCGACGCCCCGACCTTCGGTTTCCGTTTCCGGAGGATTTTGTCGCGCGCCTGACGGGCGCCAAGGTGCTCGGCCTGGACCGGCGCGGCAAATACATCCTCGTGGCGCTGGACACCGGCGAGACCCTTATCCTGCATCTGGGAATGAGCGGGCGGTTTCAGATCGAAGCCGCCGGCGCGGCGTCTCATCCCGGAGCGTTCGCGCATGCCGCCTCCGAAAGCCTGAAACACGCTCACGTTGTCTTCGACACCGACCACGGCGCGCGGATAACGTTTTTCGATCATCGACGGTTCGGCTTCATGGATATCGCGCGCAGCGACGCGCTCGCCCGCTATCCGGCGTTCGCCGCCATGGGACCCGAGCCCCTGGGGAAAGGCTTTGACGCGGGCTACCTCTGCGCGCGTTTCGCGGGCAGGCGGCAGTCGATCAAGGCCATGCTGCTGGACCAGTCTCTCGTGGCGGGACTGGGCAACATCTATGTCAACGAGGCGCTGCACCGCGCGCGGATCGATCCCCGCGCCGAGGCCGGTTCTCTCAGCCGCGCCAGATCGAAACGCCTCGTCATCGAAATCCGCGCTGTCCTCGAAGAGGCCATCAAGGCGGGCGGATCGACCTTGCGCGACTTTGCCGGCGCCGACGGCGAGTCCGGGTATTTCCAACATGTTTTTAAAGTCTATGGCCGCGAAGGCGAGCCCTGCCCCAGGCCCCGCTGCGGGGGAAAGATCGTCCGCCTGGTCCAGAACGGGCGGCCTACCTTCTACTGTCCGTCGTGCCAAAGATGACCAAGCCGCGACCGATGTGGCGCCTCGCCCTAGCGTTGGCGCTGGCCGCCGGCTCGGCGCTGGCCCAGCCTCCGATCTGGCGCGTCACCGGCGCCAAGGGGTCGGCGATCCTCTTCGGCTCGGTGCATAGTCTTCCCACCGGACTGGATTGGCGGCCGAAGCGTTTGACCGAAGCCGTGGCCAAGGCGAGTGAGATCTGGTTCGAGATCCCCATCGGCGGGCAGGACGACGCCAAAGCCGTCGATCTGTTGTTCGCGAAGGGCGAGCTGTCCAGAGGCGACACCCTCGCCGCTCATCTCAGCCCGTCGATGCTGCGCCGGCTCGATGACGACGCGCGCGCGCTCGGCGTCCCCCCGGAAGCCCTGACGGGGATGAAGCCCTGGCTGGCCGACGCGACCCTCTCGGTCGCCGCCGACGCGCGGGCGGGGGCCCTGACCTCGGAGGGCGTGGAGCGCCAGATCAGCGCTATCGCGCCCGCGGGCACGCCTCGTCGCGCCCTGGAAACCCCCGCGGCGCAAGTGGCGGCTCTGGCGCGGGGCACGATGCGCGAGCAGATCGACCTTCTGGCCATCAGCCTCGATGAAATCGAGCGGGAACCCAAGAGCTATGAAACCCTGCTCGACGCCTGGATGCGCGCCGACCTCGTCGCCATGGAGCGCGAGGCTCTGGCGCCGTTGCGGTCGACCTCGCCGCGCGCCTATCGGGCTTTGATCATCGACCGCAATCAGAAATGGGCTCGCGAGATCGAGCATCGCCTCGACGGCTCCGGCGATATCGTGGTCATCGTGGGCGTCGGCCATCTGATCGGCCCGGACGCGCTGCCACAGCTTTTGAGCCGACGGGGCCTTCGGGTGGACGGCCCATGAGCTCAGGCTGTAGCGCGGGGCCTGATTGACATCTCGACGAGGGTTAACCTATATCCGCGCCTCCCGTTTTTCGGCGGATCTGCGATCGTAGCGTCCCCGTGTTCAAGGCATTCGAAAGTTCATGGCCAATAATCCCGGCGCCAAGAAAGCCATCCGCAAGATCGAGCGTCGGACCGAGGTCAATAAGTCCCGTCGTTCGCGCGTTCGGACCTTTCTCCGCAAGTTCGAAGAGGCCGTTGCGAGCGGCGATGCGGCCGCCGCGGGAGAGGCGTTCACCGTCGCTCAATCGGAGCTTATGCGCGCGGTCGGCAAGGGCGTTGTTCACCCCAATACCGGATCTCGCAAAGTTTCACGATTGCACCGTCAACTGAAGAAGCTGTCGGCGGCCTAGGAACTTTCCCTACCGCACTAGGGTTCTGATTTTTTAAGCAATTTTCTCCCGCCAACGCGTTTGGCGGTGGCGGCGGCGCGCGCATCCGCGACAAAATCGCGCGGTTTTCGGCGGCCCCCAAAACGTGATCGAAAGATTATCGTGGCCTGTCCGAGCCTTCCACAAGTCAACAGATTTTTCACCCAAAATTAACGAATTTCGGCGTTGACGGCGAAGGGGGTCGGGCTAGGTTGGCCTTCTCAGCGCTTTCGTTCTTGTAAGGACGAAACAGCAGCGGTCGGACCCCTCTTGTCCGCCGATTGAGGCTTCGTGTTTGTTTCGTCTTCGCGCCTCGTGGCGCATCGATTCTTCACGCCTGCTTGAGGCGCGAGGGCAAGGGGGGGTTGGGATGATAAACGCCGCGACTTCGACGCCGGGGGGGTGCGCCCAGGTGTGGAGCAGGGCCAGCGCCGCGTTGAGACGCGAGCTGGGCGACGACGTATTCGGGTCCTGGCTGGCGCCGGCCGCCCTGCGACCCCAGGCCGACGGCGCCCTCTGCCTGGTGACGCCGACGGGCATCGCGCGAGACTGGATACGCCGCCACGCCTGGCGTCGCGTCGAGGAATTGTGGGCCGCGAACGATCCGGATCACCGCCCTCTGTGCCTGAAATCGAGGATTGAATTCGAAGCCATGGCCGGTGAGGAAAAACCCGCGGCGACTGTGGCCGAGGCCGTGACGACGTCGCCGGAGACGGCGCCGACGACTGCCGACAACAAGCCCTCGCGCGGCGGACCGCTTCAGGAGCGACTGACGTTCGACACCTTCGTCGTGGGTCCCGCGAACGAATTCGCTCATGCCGTCGCGCGACGCGTGGCGTCCTGGAGCGACGGGCATTTCAACCCGGTCATCATCCACGGCCCATACGGTTTCGGTAAGACCCACCTTCTGAACGCCATGGCGTGGGAAGCCGCCCGCAACGCGCCCGGACGCAAGGTGGTCTATCTCTCGGCGGAGCGCTTTCTATCCAGCTTCATCCGCGCGGTGATGGACAGGCAGACCGCGGCGTTCAAGGAAGACCTGCGCTCGGCGGACCTCCTGCTCATCGACGATGTCCATTTCATCGGCGGGAAACAATCCACGCAGGAAGAGCTTTTTCACACCTTGGCGGCGCTCATGGAGGATGGCCGCCGGGTGGTGTTCTCGTCCGACCGCCCGCCCGCGGCGCTCGGAGAGATCGACGGGCGTTTGCGCTCGCATCTGTCGGCGGGCCTCGTCTGCGGGATCGAGCCTGCCGACCGCGCGCTTCGCCTGGGCATACTCGAGCGCAAGGCAAAGACCGTGAGCCGCCAATTGGGCGTCAACGGCGCGGTCCGACCCGAGATACTGGCGTTTCTCGCCGATCGCTTCACCGAAAATGTCCGTGAACTGGAAGGCGCCCTCAACACGCTGCTCGCGCGGGCGGGATCGAAGACCTCATCCCTGACCCTGGACGACGCTCAAACCCTGCTGCGTCCGCATCTGCGCGGCGGCGAGCGGCGCGTGACCGTCGATGAAATCCAAAAGGCGGCGGCGGAACATTTTGGGCTCAAACAAGCCGACATGCTTTCGGAAAAGCGCACCCGCGCCGTCGCCAGGCCGCGACAGGCGGCGATGTGGGTCTGCAAGCAACTGACCACGCGGTCGCTGCCGGATATCGGCCGGCGCTTCGGCGGTCGCGACCACACCACGGTGATCCACGCGGTGAGGCGGATCGACGAGCTGCGCGCCGTTGATCCCGCCTTGGCGCAGGACCTCGATGCCCTGCTCCGCAAACTGCGAGGCTGAGTTTCAGGCGGGCTGGAACGCGAGCGGAGTCCATAGTTCCCGCAGTTTGGGCAGGATCCAACGGCGTCGGGGCGCGGCGCGGGGAATGCAGCTTTCGAGGGCGGCGAGCAGGGTTTCCGTCGGGCCGTCATTGAAGAAGTGGTTGGCGCCGGAGACGCGTTCGAACCGCATCGGATGCCGGGTGTCGCCGCGGCGGCTGAATCCGTGGGCGATCTCGAGGGGCGCGAAGTCGTCCTGGTCGCCATGGAACATATGGACCGGAACTTCGAGCCTGGGCAGGGCCGCCTCCATCAGACCCAACTGCGGCGCCTGGCCCTGGATTTCCATCACCGCGTGTTTGAGATCCCGGGGGATCACGTTGAGCAGGCTCGATCCCACCCTCACAAGCCAACTCGCCGTCGGACCGGACACCCCGAGATAGCTCGAGAGCAGGCTGAGTTGGTCTACCGCCCGAGGATTGGCCTCGGCCATCAGCGTGGCGATCGCCGCGCCGTAGGATTGACCGACCAGCAGCAGCTTCTGACCCTTGGCCTTGGTTAGTAAAGGCGCCAGCGCCCGGGCCTGGACACGAATGTCCGGCACGCAGCTCCCCGGTTGGCTGGCGGCGAAACCCGGCCGATCAACGACGATCATCTCGCGATCCAACGGCAAAGCGGCCATGACCGGTGCCCAGTATTCCGCCCATGACGGCGCGCCGGTAATAACGACGATCTTCCACGGCGCGGGCTGGGGCCGCGGCGTCTGGAGGGCCGATACGCGCCACCCCAATCCGCCGCCCGCCTCGAAGCTGAAGCGCCTGACGACGTCGTCGGAATAGTCGCTGCTGACGGGCCGATGCTCGGTGCGGCCACGCGCGGCGCTATCCAGGCAGGCCCAGCCCAGTTCGATCACACCCTTAGGACGACGCCCCGTCATGCCCGTCTCGCCCTCGACGTCCCGTGAATCACCAACGCAACTGGCCTCACTGCCTGAACAGCAAAGCGCGCCGATGGGTTCCGCCGCGCCCGCCACCACCCCTTGTGTGGCATTCCAGTCACACCACATGGAGCTACTCAACACGATAGTGGGCCTAGCATGAACGTTGACCTTTATTCTGATCGCGCAAAACAGGCGATCCAGTCGGCCCAGTCCCTCGCCCTCGCGCGTCGCAATCAGCAGCTCGGGCCCGAGCATCTCCTGAAGGTGCTGCTGGAGGAAAAGGACGGCCTGGCGCACACGCTGATCGAGAGCGCCGGGGGCCGCGCGAGCGACGCCGATACCGCCGCCGAAGCTCTGCTCGCCAAAACCCCGAAGGTCGAAGGCGGTTCGGGCCAGCTTCACATGAAGCCCGACTTGGCGCGCGTGTTCGCCACCGCCGAGGCCGACGCGAAGGCCGCCGGCGACGCGTTCGTCACCACCGAGCGGCTGCTCATTGCCCTGGCCAAGGACGGCGGCGACGCCGCCAAGGTGCTGAACGACGCCGGGGCCAAGGCCGGCAAGCTTGAGAACGCCGCCAAGGACCTGCGCAAGGGCCGGACCGCCGACAGCGCCTCGGCCGAGGAAGGCTATGACGCCCTGAAACGCTATGCGCGCGATCTCACCGAACAGGCGCGGAACGATAAGCTGGATCCCGTGATCGGCCGCGACGAGGAAATCCGTCGCACCATCCAGGTTCTCGCGCGCCGCACCAAGAACAACCCGGTTCTCATCGGGGAACCCGGCGTCGGCAAGACGGCCATCGTCGAGGGCCTTGCCCAACGCATCGTCAACGGCGACGTGCCCGAAAGCCTGAAGGACAAAAAGTTGCTGGCCCTCGACATGGGCTCGCTGATCGCCGGCGCGAAATACCGCGGCGAATTCGAGGAACGGCTGAAGGCGGTGCTGAACGAAGTCACCGCCGCCGAAGGCTCGATCGTCCTGTTCATCGACGAAATGCACACTCTGGTGGGCGCGGGGAAGGCCGATGGGGCCATGGACGCCTCCAACCTGCTCAAGCCGGCCCTGGCTCGGGGCGAGCTGCACTGCGTCGGCGCCACCACCCTCGATGAGTATCGCAAGCACGTGGAGAAAGACGCCGCCCTGGCCCGACGCTTCCAGCCGGTATTCGTCGGCGAGCCGACCGTGGAAGACACCGTCTCCATTCTGCGCGGCCTGAAGGAGAAGTACGAAACCCACCACGGCGTCCGCATTTCCGACGCCGCCATCGTCGCCGCCGCGACGCTCAGCAACCGCTACATCACCGACCGCTTCCTGCCGGACAAGGCGATCGACCTGATCGACGAGGCGGGTAGCCGCGTGCGGATGGCGGTCGATTCCAAGCCCGAAGAGCTGGACGAAATGGACCGCCGCATCGTCCAGCTCAAGATCGAGCGCGAGGCCTTGGCGAAGGAGACCGACACCGCTTCCAAGCAGCGGCTGGAAAAGCTCGCCGATGAACTGGAAGGCCTCGAAGCCGATTCCGAGGCGATGACCGCGCAATGGCGGTCGGAGAAGGAGAAGGTCGGCCACGCCGCCCAGGCGCGGGAAGCCCTGGAGCGTCTTCGCGCCGAGCTCGCCTCCGCCCAGCGTCGCGGCGACCTGCAACGCGCCTCGGAGATCGCCTACGGCGAGATCCCCAATCTCGAGAAGCGCCTTGCCGACGAGGACGCCGTCGCCGACGCCAACCCCCTCACTCCCGAGGTCGTCGACGCCGAACAGATCGCCGCCGTCGTCTCGCGCTGGACCGGCGTGCCGGTGGAAAAGATGCTCGAGGGCGAACGCGACAAGCTGCTGCGCATGGAGGACTCCCTACGCGCCCGCGTGGTCGGGCAGGAGGAGGCGCTGGAAGCGGTCGCCGACGCCGTGCGACGGGCCCGCGCCGGCCTGAACGACCCCGGCCGGCCGATCGGCTCTTTCCTCTTCCTCGGCCCCACGGGGGTCGGCAAGACCGAACTGACCAAGGCCCTCGCCGAATTCATGTTCGACGATGAGGCCGCCATCACCCGCATGGACATGAGCGAATACATGGAGAAGCACTCCGTCAGCCGCATGATCGGGGCTCCTCCGGGCTATGTCGGCTATGACGAGGGCGGCTCGCTGACCGAGAGCGTGCGGCGGCGGCCCTACCAGGTCCTGCTGTTCGACGAGGTGGAGAAGGCACACCCGGATGTCTTCAACGTTCTGCTGCAGGTGCTGGACGACGGTCGCCTGACCGACGGCCAGGGCCGCACGGTGGATTTCCGCAACACCCTGATCATCATGACCTCGAACCTCGGGTCCGAATTCCTGGCCGCGCAAGGCGAGGGCGAGGAGACCGACACCATCCGCCACCTGGTCATGGACGTGGTGCGCAAACATTTCCGTCCCGAGTTCCTCAACCGGATCGACGAGATCATCCTTTTCAAGCGCCTCGGCCGCGAACAGATGGACGGCATCGTCAAGATCCAGCTCAAGCGCGTGGACAAGCTCCTGGAAGGTCGCCGGATGGCGATCGCCCTCGACGCCGCGGCGATGCACTGGCTCGGCGAGCGGGGCTACGACCCGGTCTATGGCGCAAGACCGCTGAAGCGCGTGATCCAGAAGGAGCTGATGGACCCGATCGCCAAGAAGCTGCTGGCCGGCGAACTGGCCGATGGCGCGGTGATCCAGGTCGGGGCGGGGGAGGACGGGTTGGAGATCGGCCGGGCGACGGTGAATTGACCGGCCAACGATAGTCTCGGCCCTCGGGATTAGCCAGGCGGCCTCTTCCACGCCGCGATCGTCGTCCGGTGCAGGAGCCGGTGATACCCCGCATACCCGCCCGTCGCCGCGTGAAGGACGGAGCGGTTGTCCCACATCAGCAGCATCCCCGGCTCCCAGCGGTGGCGATACTGGAATTCCGGCCGGCTTTGCCAGGCGTACAGTTCCCTCAGGAGGGGATGAGCCTCCTCGTCGGTCATGCCTTCGATCCCGACGATGTAGCCGAAGGCGCTGAACAGGCCCTCGCGCCCGGTTTCGGGATGGCGGCGTACCAAAGGGTGGCGCTGGGTGGCGCGCGCTTCGGACGAGGGGCGGATGTCCATGGAACGCTTGGCCCGGTCGCCTTCGCCATAGGCGCCCTCGGGAGCATAGGCCTTGCTGGCCGAATGGATGGCGACGCGGCCTTCGATCCTGGCTCTCATTTCGGCGGGCATGGCCGCCAACGCCAGATGTTGGTTCGCGAACAGGGTGTCCCCACCGTTAGGCGGTACGATCAGTGAAAGCAGACAGGTTCCGGCCGGCGGCTCGGCCTGGAAGCTCCAATCGCTGTGCCAGTTTTCGGCGAAGAGGGGACTGGTCTCGTCGGCCAGGCGTTCGACCGCGATGACGTGCTTTCGGCCGGGGATCGGGGCGATGAAGGGATCGACGCCGAAGCCGCCCATGGCCAGGGTGAAGCGCTCCAGGTCGTCGTCGCTTATCGTCTGGTCGGGAAAGGCGAGCACGTGGTGTTCCAGCCACGCCGTCCGGATCGCCGCGATAGTGGATCGATCCAGGGGTCCAGAGAGATCCAGCCCTCGAACCGTCGCCCCGCAGGCCTGCCCGCTCGGCTCGATCTCGATGATCTTTGCGTTTCCCATGGCGAAGCCCCTTTCGCGAGAGCTAACATCATTCGCCCCCGGCCCGCGAGAGGGCCTTCGGGAACGCGCCGCCGCCCATGGGGCTTTAGATCGCCATGTTCAGGATCACCCCGCTGCTCGTTGCCGCCGCCGCGCTGGGAGGTCAGGCTATGGCGGCGCCGACAGTTCAGGGGCTGTGGCGCACGCCGACCGACAACGGGCAGGTGCGGATCGAGGACTGCGGAGCCAAGATTTGCGGGCGGCTGGTGACTTCGGATCGCCTGCAAGCCCTTCCGGATCAGCGCGACGTGCGCAATCACGACAAGGCCCTGCGCGGGCGGCGTCTCGTTGGGGTCCTGATCGCCCAGGGGTTCTCCGGCGGCCCGACAACCTGGACCGGAGGCACGGTTTACGATCCGGCGGGGGGTGGAACCTACAGCGGGCGGATCGCGCTCACCGGCCCCGACACCCTGAAGTTGACGGGATGCATCATCGCGCCGCTGTGCCGATCGCAGACCTGGACGCGGATCAAATAGAGCCGGGTTCGATGGATCGCGAAAAAACCCCCGCGCCTTGCGACGCGGGGGTTTCGAAGCTCTTCCTAGCAGGGCCGATCAGCGATCGCCGTCCCGATCGTAGCCTTCGTGGCTCTCGTGGCGACCGTAGCCGTAACCCCGGTAGTCACCATAGCCATAGCCAGTGTTATAGCTCGGCGCGTAGTAGGAACCGTAGCCGTTCCCATAATAACCGCCCCGATACCCGGCGCCACCGTAGGTGCTCGAACCATAGTATCGGCGGTTGTAGTCGCCATATCCGTTGTTGTAGCCGTAGCCCTCGTAATCGTGGTGGTGGCTTGAAGAGGCGATCACCGCACCCAGAGCCAGGCCGATAACGCCGCCGGCGATAGCCGCACCCGTGGCGTCGCCGCCGTGA
This sequence comes from Caulobacterales bacterium, assembly GCA_038231315.1. Classification (GTDB taxonomy): domain Bacteria; phylum Pseudomonadota; class Alphaproteobacteria; order Caulobacterales; family Caulobacteraceae; genus Acaudatibacter. Next base: position 26,904 of record JBBRLN010000001.1, on the reverse strand, counting down.
TGTCCGCCATAGTAGCCGCCGTTGTAGTCGCGCGCTTGCGCCGGGGCGGCCAGGGCGGCCAGGGAGCCCGCGGCGACGGCCGCGGCGACAGCGATCTTAAAGGTCTTATGCATGATTCCGTACCTCCGTGGTGTGGGTCGACGCTTCGAGAGCTTTCGACGACCTCTTCTCGAGGCTTGATGCAGTTTTATCCGAGCTCTCGTGAACCGGTGCTGAATGGTCGGATGTCTTGTTGTCATCATTGCCAATAATCACAGGGGTATTCGCCGTAGATTTGACCGCACATAAAAAACCCCGCGCCTTCCGGCGCGGGGGTTCTTCGAGCAATACGCCAGGTGTCTATCAGCAGGGGACCGCCACCCGACGCACGATGTAACCGCCATAGTAGGGGTCCCAAACGTCGCGGCGAACGGAACAGTAGGCGTCGCCGTAGGGTGCATAGCCGTAATAGCGGGGACCGTAGTAGCGGGGTCCGTAGCCATACCCGTAGTGCGGGCCATAGCCGTGATTTCCCGCCAGCACCGCGCCGACCGCGAGGCCCGCTATCCCCGCGCCAAGCAGCGCGCCGCCGCCATAACCGCGACCGCCATAATATTCATGACCGCCATAATACCCATGACCGTAGCCATGCCCGCCCCAACGTTCAGCGCTCGCGGGCGCGGCCGTTGCGGCCACCACGCCGACCGCCAGCAGGGCGGAAAGTCCGGCTTTCAATTTCGTGTTCATCTCAGCACTCCTCACTCAATGGTCTGCGGAACTGTCGCCGAGCAGCGATCGACAACATGTGGACAATGATAGGAGCCTATCCGCCGCTCCCTGAACCAACGCTGAACGTCGCCGGCCGCGCTGTTTTTTAGGAAACCTCCTCCGCGATCACTTCGAAGCGGTTCAGGAAAGCCGGTCCGAAGCTGGTGGTCAGGGCCGTGTCGGTGGCGTCGCGGCCGACAGCCATCAGGATCCGGCCGATACGCGGCTTGTTGTGCCGGGCGTCGAAGGCGTGCCAATCGCCGCCCAAATAGACTTCGAACCAAGCGCTGAAATCCATCGGACCCGGGATGGGCTCGATGCCGATGTCGCCGAGGTATCCGGTGCAGTACCGCGCGGGTATGTTCATGCAGCGACAAAGCGCCACCGCCAGATGCGCGAAGTCGCGGCAGACGCCAACCCCTTCGTCGAACCCTTCCGCCGCCGTGCGCGTGTTGCGGGCGTTGGGATAGCCGAACTCGATCCGGTTATGCACCCACTCGACTATGGCCTCGACTCTGGCCCATCCCGGCGGAACGTGACCGAACAGGTTCCAGGCGGCGTTGGACAGGCGATCGGTTTCGCAATATCGGCTGCCAAGGAGAAACACGAGGACATCGTCCGGCAGATCGTCCACCGAATGTTGGATCGCGTCGGGCGTCTGTCGATCGGGGAGACCGGAGTCGGCGACGACGAAGTCAGCGGTGAATCTGATCGGTCCGCCCGGCGCCAGGACGCGGGTGCAGATGTTGCCGAAACCGTCGATGAATTCGCGGCGCGGCACGTCGGGGCTGATGATGATGTTCTGCGGCGTCACCAGATCGGCAAGGCGCTCGGGGCGCAGCCCAAGGAGCAGGAGGATCGGCGTCGGGTTGGGGCAGTCATAGACGATATCATAGCCGCAGCGGATGTGCATGGTTGGAGTCTTCCCGCGGGTTGCCGGTTCGCGAGCCGCATAACGCGCGCGTCCGCCATTCGTTCGTCGCGATTTTCGTGGTCAAACCCGATCATGGCAGAGTTAGGCGACAAGATCGAAAAGCCGTCATCCCCTGCACGGTCGACGGGCGCCCAATTGCTGAGGCCCGGCGATCCGTATCCCGTCATCGTCCGCCGGTTTGGCGAGGATTCATCCTTTCTCATTGTCTGCGATCATGCCGGACTCGCCATCCCTTCTCGGCTTGGGAACCTCGGTCTAGCGGCCGCGGCGTTCGAGACCCACATCGCGTGGGACATCGGCGCTCTAGGGTTCGCGGAACGGCTGGCGGCGCGATTGAGCGCCACCTTGGTCGCCCAGGCCTATTCCCGCCTGGTCATCGACTGCAATCGCGCGCCTGGCCACCCTCAGTCGATCGTGACGACCAGCGACGGGGTGGCGATTCCAGGCAACGCCGGCCTCAACGACCAGGAGATCGCCAGCCGCGTCCGGGAGGTCCACGCCCCCTACCATGCGTTCATCACCGCCGAGATGGAGACGCGGCTGACGGGCGGACGCAGGCCGCTGATGGTCTGCGCCCACAGCTTCACGCCCGCGATGCTCGGCGTTTCGCGGCCCTGGCATGTGGGCGTGTTGCACGGAGAACCGTCTCCGGCCTCGGATGCGCTGCTCGAAGGGCTGCGCGCCGAGGGTGATCTGGTTGTGGGCGACAACGAGCCGTATGTGATGGACGGAACCGATTATACCGCGCCCCATCACTGCTGGTCGCGAGGTCTCGACGTGATCGAATTGGAGATCCGCCAGGATCTTTTGGCGGACGCCGCGGGCCAGGAAAGGTTCGCCGATTTGTTCGCGCGCCTGCTCCCGCGCCTGACGATCGGCTGATAGGATCGCCGTGTGGCCAGACAGCTGATCTATTTCGCCGATCCGATGTGCTCTTGGTGCTGGGGTTTCGCGCCGGTGATCGAGGCGACGCGTGAGCGATGGGGGGACGCCCTGCCGATCCGTCTCGTTCTGGGGGGCCTTCGACCTGGAACCGTCGCGCCGATGACGGCCGCCGGCAAGGCGGAGCTGGCCGGCCATTGGGCTCACGTCACCGACGCCTCCGGTCAGCCTTTCGTGGCGGGCGGCATGGCGGCCGAGGGCTTCATCTATGACACCGACCCGGCCGCCCGGGCGACCGTCATCGCGAGGCGGCGCGGGGCCGACGTGGGACTGGCCTTCCTCCACGCCGCGCAACGCGCTTTCTACGCCGAGGGCCGCGATGTCACCCGGCCGGAAACACTGGGCGAAATCGCCGAAGCCTTGGGCCTCGAGCGCGAGCGCTTTCTTGGCGACCTGGCGAGCGAAGACGCCAAGACCGAGACATGGCGGGACTACGCCACGTCGCAAAATGCCGGCGTCACGGGCTTTCCCACCCTGATCGCCGGGCCGGAGACCGACGGGACCTACCTCGCGGTCACCCGGGGCTTCAAGAGCGCCCCGGTCGTCCTGGCCCACATCGAAAAGTGGATGGCCGGGTGACCGAACCGGCCATCCCTGAGCTGGGCATCATCGAAGGCTACTACGGAAAAATCTGGTCCGCCGCCGACCGGATGGCGACCATCGCCGACTTGTCGCCCGTGGGATACCGCTTTTTTCTCCACGCGCCCAAGATCGATCCCTATCTGCGCCGACGATGGCGAGAGGACCATCCCGCCGAAGCCCGCGAAGCCTTGACGGCCATGGCGCGCGGATGCGCCGCCCTTGGCGTCCGCTTCGGCGTCGGACTCAGTCCCTATGAACTCTACCTGGGATTCGACGCCGCGGCGAAGGCGGACCTGGCGCGCAAGCTGGCCGCGTTCGACGAGATCGGCGTCGCCGACCTGGCGATCCTGTTCGACGATATGCGAGGCGACCTGCCCGATCTGGCCGCGCGGCAGGTGGAGATCATGCACTGGGTCGCGGAACGGACCTCCGCCAAACGTGTCGTCTTTTGTCCGACCTATTATAGCGACGACCCGGTGCTCGACCGCGTCTTCGGCGACCGCCCCGCCGGCTATCTCGAGACGCTGGGCGCAACGCTCGATCCGGCCATCGATATCTTTTGGACCGGCGCGGAGGTGTGCTCGCGAGAATTTTCCGCCGCGAACCTGACGCGGGTCGCGGAGACGTTTCGCCGGCGCCCGGTGATATGGGACAATTATCCGGTGAATGACGGGCCGATCATGTCGCGCTATCTGCACCTGCGCGCGATGACCGGGCGGTCCGGCCTGGGCGAGCTCGTTCGCGGGCATGCGATCAATCCCGCAAGTCAGCCGACACTGTCGCGCATTCCGGCCCGAACCCTGGCCGACGCCTATGCGATGGGCGCAGGCTACGACTATGGCGAAGCCTGGTCGCGCGCCGCGCGAAGCGTCTTGGGCGAGGAACTCGCCCTGCTGGTGCAGCGCCATCTGTACTTCTTCCAGCAGAGCGGCCTCGATCACCTCGGCGAGACGGGTCCAAGACTTCGCGCGCGCTACGCGGGGATCGATCATCCCGCCGCGCGGGAGATCGTAGCCTGGCTCGACGGAGCCTGGTCGGTCACGCGGGAGGAGGTCGACGCCTCCTGATCCCCTATTTTCCGAGAAGGTGGCGGACCTTCAAGGTGATCTGCCGCATCTCTCCGCCCACCGAAAACGCCGCCTCGGAAAACCGCGGGCCTTTCACGTGGAGCGGGGCGTCGTTCGAGAAGCCGATACGCTCCTTGGGAATGCCGAGCAGGTTCTGATGAACATGGCCGGCGTCGGTTTCATCCTCGAAGGCCTGCGCGGCGTATTCGCCGGGGGGGACGTTGGCGATCTGCACGAGCGTCGCGCCGCGCCGCGCCACGGCCGTACCCTGGTAGGGGCATTCCTCGGTGAGAAAGGTTGTCCTGGTGCACAGTTCGACACGGACGTGACCGCGCGATTCGGCCACGCCGGTGACGTCGATCTGGACGATGCCGGCGTAAGCGCCGCCGGCGATGGCTAAGGCGGCGAAGAGGACAGAGGTCCCGCGGGCGACAAGCCCAGCGCGACGCCGTTGATCGGCGAACATGGTGAAGATCCCTTGGCGCCAGCCCCCGGCGCTTCCGTCATGTGGGCGTTACCGCGCCCGATACGAGGGGTCAAACGTTCTGGATTGCATCGACCGGCGTTATGCCGAACTCGCGGCGCGGTATCTTGACGCACATTCGACGTTGATCGCGTTAGCGAAAGGCGGTGATCTCGTAACGTTCGCCATCGACGATCCCGCCATTTCCGGCCACCGCGACGGCTTCTCGTCTAGGCTCGCCTAGGGGAAATCCTCTCCGCCCTGAGGCAGGGAGATTTCCAGGTCGTTTTCCGCGGGAAACGCGATCGGCTTCAGGTGATCCCGGATCAAGGCTGGATTGATTTTCGCCATCGCGCCGTCACGCGCCGCGGACCAGTCGCCCCAGAGTGCTGTGATGCGACCATGGGCGGCGGCCACGGCCTGGCGCTGGGGCGCGGTGGGCGCGAGATCGGCGGATTCGAGGTCGGTCTCGATGGCGGACAGGATAGCCGCCTCCTCGCGGAAGCCGTCGCCATGTTCGGGCGGCTGGGCGCGCGCCGCGAAGGCGGCCAAATCGGACGCGATCCCCGTGTCGGAGGACGCGCTCGAGCCGAGCGCCTGGGCGCGCGCCACCGCCATCTCGCCATAGCCGCGGCGCGCCAACGCCAAGGCGTCGCCAATCTCCTTCGACAGGGCGAGAGACGCGGTCAGGGCACCCGGATCCACGGGCGCGCGGGGGTCGCGCGCCAGGCTGAGGTGAGTAGCCTGACTGCGGCCATCGACCTTCAAGGTGACCGTGTAAACGCCGGGCGAGGCCAGCGCCCCCTCGGGCGTGACCGCGACACCTCGTCCATAAACGGTGGCGATGGAAAAATCCGACGTGATCGTGAGCGGGCGGGTCCAGCGCAGGTTCCACCGCGCCTGATGAAGGCCCGCCGACGTCTCCAGCGGTTGTCGCGGTCGCAGCCAGGCTTTCGAGAAATACCGTTCGGCGAGGGGCGGCTTGGCGCGCTCGCTGGAGAGGGTCTGGACAAGGGCGCCGCTGGCGTCCCTGATGTCGATCGTCACCGGGGTTTTGGCGGGTTGCGCGAGGACGTAATCGATGGCGGCGCCGTCGGGAGGATTTTCCCCGACGGGTTCTTCCGGAGAAATCGGGGTGTCGTGGTTGGCGTTCGGACGCACCCTCACCGCGTCGGCCGGCTGAAACAGATGCATCGGCTCGCGGGGCGTCGCCCGATCGATTTGCCGCAGAAGCGCCAGGTCGTCCAGCACCCAGATCGCCCGCCCCTGGGTCGCCGCGACAAGATCATCGCCCTTGACCAGGAGATCGCGGATCCAGGCCGTGGGAAGCGCGCCTTGGATCTCCCGCCAGCGCGCGCCATCGTCCCAGGAGGCGAACACACCGACATCGGTCCCCGCCCACAGCAACCCCGGCCGCGCCGTGTCGGCGCGAACGACGCTGACGAAATGGCCCGGCGGCAAATCCCCGGTGATGCTTTTCCAGGTTTTGCCGAAGTCATGGGTCGCATAGGCCCGGGGCGAGCGGTCGCCCTGGCGCTGGTTATCCACCGCGATATAGGCGACGCCGTCCTCGAGGGCCGAGACATCGATGGACGCGATCTTCGCCCAGGCCGGGAGGCCGGGCGGGGTGATGTCGGCCCAGGTGGCGCCGTTGTCGCGGGTCAGCTGGACCAGGCCGCTGTCGGTTCCGACCCACAGCTCGCCGGGGTGGCGCGGCGAGGCGGTCAGGCTCCAGATGCCGCCGTAGCCGCAGGCGCGGGCGTTCGAAACATTGGGATCGCCGTCGCAACCCGGCGCGCCGGCGACCTTGCCGGTAAGGTCCGGACTGATCGTCTTCCACGTCGCGCCGCGGTCGGTGGAGGCAAAGACGACTTCAGCGCCGAGATAGAGCGTGGTCGGCGCGGTCTTGGTCACCGCCATGGGCGTCACCCAGACGAAGCGATGTTCCGTCGTGGTCTGGCGCTGACCATAGTTGGGCAACGGATAGGGCGTGATGTTGGCGCGGCTTCCGGTGCGCGCATCCCAACGGGTGATGGCGCCGCCGAGGCCTGAACTATAGACGATGTCGGGATCGGCGGGATCGGGAATGACGTCGTCGCGCTCGTCGCCGCCGACGGGGCGCCAGTCCCTTTCGCCGATCGCGCCATCGTCGCTGCGGCTGGCGATCCGCGCGGTGCCGCTATCCTGCTGGCCGGAATAGATGCGGTAGGGAAGCGATCGTCGGTGGCGAGGTGATAAAACTGGCCGGTGGGTTGGTTGTACCAGCTGGAATAGGTCTTGCCGCCGTCCACGCTGACGACCACGCCCTGGTCGCTGGCGGTGGCGATGTGACCCGGATGCGCCGGATCGATCCAGACGAAGTGGTAGTCGTCGCCGCCGGGCGCGCCGCGCACGATCTCGCAGGTCCGGCCCCCGTCAGAGCAGCGGCGCACCGATTGGCCGACCAGCCAGACGACATCCGGATCGCGCGGATCGACGGTGACGCGGCTAGCGTAGTAGCTGGTGAAGGCCTGTTCGTCGTTGACTCGGGACCAATGCGCGCCGCCGTCGTCGGAGCGGTACAGTCCGCTGGCGATCCCCGCCGAGATCACCGCGTAGAGCCGAAGCGCGCCGTCCTTGCGCGCGGCGGCTAGGCTGATCCGGCCCAGGGGTCCGGCCGGCCAGCCCCCGCCGCCCAGACGCGCCCAGGTGACGCCGCCGTCGCCGGAGCGCCAGACCGCGCTGCTGTTGCCGGTGATCGGCGTGAAATAGCTGAGCCAGGGGTATTGCCGCGCTTCCCAGCTGGCGGCGAAAATGACTTTCGGATCGGCAGGATCCGAGACCAGATCCGCCGCGCCGGTGTGCTCGTCGATCTTCAGGGTGTGCGCCCAGCTCGCGCCGCCGTCGGTGGAGCGGTAGACGCCGCGTTCGCCGTTCGCCGCGAAGAAATCGCCGACGGCCGCGACAAGAAGCGTGTCCGGGTTCGCCGGGTCGATCCAGATCCGGCCGATATGTCGGGTGTCGTCGAGACCGAGACCGCGCCAGGTCTTGCCGCCGTCGCGGGAGCCGAAGACGCCCTCGCCGCTCGCCACGTCATACCGCGGTTCCGGCTGGCCGCTGCCGATGTAGAGGACATCCGGGTTCGAGGACGCCACGGCGATGGCTCCGATCGGCGCGGTCGGCCCCTTGTCGAAGAGCGAGGTCCAGGTCCGTCCGGCATTGTCGGTCCGCCACACGCCGCCGCCCGCCGCGCCGAAGACGAAGCTGTCGGGATGCTGGGGAATGCCGACGACCATCTCGCCCCAACCCGCGCGGAAGGGCCCGACGAGCCGCCAGTGAGGGTCGACGGCTGGCGGCAGGCCGGCGTGCGCCTTTAGCGCGGCGAACACCGCCAGACTCGCCAACCCGACCCCACGCTTCATACCCAACTCCAAGAGGAAAAAATGAGCGGCGGACTTTGCGGATATCGTCGCCAGGGCGCAAGCGCGGGACCTCCGGCGCGTTCGCGCGTTGTGATCGGAAATCGAGGAAAAGGCGAAAAACCCATGAGCGAAATTCACTACCATGTCGTCGAGCACGATGGCGGTTGGGCCTATCGGCTGGGCGAGGTCTATTCCGAAACCTTTCCGACTCACGACGCCGCTCAGGCGGCGGCGAAGCGGGCGGCTGAGGCCCAGGGCGTCCCTGGCGAAACCGCGGCGATCGAATTCGAAGACGCCGACGGTCGTTGGCGGACCGAACTTGCGTCCGGCGACGATCGCCCGCACGCCGACGTCGAGGATTGATCCCGGTCGGACAGGGGCTGCGGAAAGCGGCTGCCGAGCTTTGCCGGACCGAACAGAAAAGGGCGGAGCCTTTCGGCCCCGCCCTTCCTTGTATCTCGTAGCGCGGTGGAGAGCGTGGACTAGAAGTCCATGTCGCCCATGCCGCCCATTCCACCCATGCCGCCGCCACCCATGCCGCCGCCGCCGCCGCCGGCCGCTTTCTTCGGGGCTTCGACGATGGCAGCTTCGGTGGTGATCATCAGGCCGGCGACCGAGGCCGCGTCCTGCAGCGCCGTGCGCACGACCTTGGCCGGGTCGATGATGCCGGCGGAGATCATGTCGACATACTCTTCGGTCTGGGCGTTGAAGCCGAACGTCGGAGAGGCGTTCTCCATGATCTTGCCGACCACGATGGAGCCTTCCACGCCGGAGTTCTCGGCGATCTGACGGATCGGCGCCTGCAGCGCGCGGCGGACGATGGCGATGCCCGCGTCCTGGTCGGCGTTGTCGCCCTTCATGCCGTCCAGCACCTTGGACGCCTTGAGCAGAGCCACGCCGCCGCCGGGAACGATGCCTTCTTCCACGGCCGCGCGGGTCGCGTTGAGGGCGTCGTCGACGCGGTCCTTCTTTTCCTTCACCTCGACTTCGGTCGAGCCGCCGACGCGGACCACCGCGACGCCGCCGGCCAGCTTGGCCAGACGCTCCTGCAGCTTTTCCTTGTCGTAGTCGCTCGTGGTGTCTTCGATCTGACGCTTGATCTGGCCGATGCGGGCTTCGATCTCGCTCTTCTCGCCGGCGCCGTCGACGATGGTGGTGTCGTCCTTGGTGATCGAGACCTTCTTGGCCTTGCCGAGCATGTCGATCGTGACGTTCTCGAGCTTGATGCCGAGGTCCTCACTGATCAGCTGGCCGCCGGTCAGGGTGGCGATGTCTTCCAGCATGGCCTTGCGGCGATCGCCGAAGCCCGGAGCCTTGACCGCCGCGACCTTCAGGCCGCCACGCAGCTTGTTGACCACCAGGGTGGCCAGGGCTTCGCCATCGATGTCCTCGGCGATGATCAGCAGGGGACGGGCCGATTGCACCACCGCTTCCAGAACCGGTAGTAGGGGTTGCAGCGACGAGAGCTTCTTCTCGCTGAGCAGGATGAGCGGGTCCTCGAGCTGAACCTCCATCTTCTCGGCGTTGGTGATGAAGTAGGGCGAGAGATAGCCGCGGTCGAACTGCATGCCCTCGACGACGTCGAGTTCGGTTTCGAGGCTCTTGGCCTCCTCAACCGTGATCACGCCTTCGTTGCCGACTTTCTCCATGGCCTTGGCGATCATGTCGCCAATTTCCTTGTCGCCATTGGCCGAGATCGAACCGACCTGGGCGATCTCCTGATTGGTGGTGACCTTCTTGGAGCTGTTCTTGATCTCTTCGACGACCTTGGCGACCGCCTTTTCGACGCCGCGCTTCAGATCCATCGGGTTCATGCCGGCGGCCACCGACTTGGTGCCCTCGACGACGATGGCCTGGGCCAGAACGGTCGCCGTGGTGGTGCCGTCGCCGGCCTTGTCGTTGGTCTTGGAGGCCACTTCGCGGATCAGCTGGGCGCCCAGGTTCTCGAACTTGTCGGACAGTTCGATTTCCTTGGCGACGGTCACGCCGTCCTTGGTCGAGCGCGGCGCGCCGAAGGACTTTTCGATGACGACGTTGCGGCCCTTCGGACCCAGCGTCACCTTGACGGCGTTGGCCAGGATATTGACGCCGCGCAGCATCTTGTCGCGCGCGTCGGTGGAGAAATAGACGTCTTTAGCAGCCATGTTCGGCTCTCTCTTTCAAATGGGTGTTGAAGTTCAGGAAGCGATCGAAGGCGCGAGCGATCAGCTCAGCACGCCCAGGACGTCGCTTTCCTTCATGATGATCAGGTCTTCGCCTTCGAGCTTGATCTCGCTGCCCGACCATTTGCCGAACAGAATGCGATCGCCTTCCTTGAGATCCATGGGCTGGATCTTGCCGGTGTCGTCGCGGGCGCCTGGGCCGACCGAAACGACCTTACCTTCTTGCGGCTTTTCCTTGACGGTGTCGGGGATGATGATGCCCCCTTTGGTCTTCTGTTCTTCCTCGACGCGGCGCACGAGCACGCGGTCGCCAAGCGGACGAAAGGCCATGAATATTCTCTCCCTTAGAGCGATTGTGTCTGACTCGAACGTGACGCGGCCGATTAGCAGCCGGGCCTTGCGAGTGCCAGCAGGCAGATAGTCAGGGGGCGCTTGAACGTCAAGGCGAGCGGGGTTAAATTCCGCCCCGCCGCACAGGCCGGCGCAAGGCGGAGTTTCTCGTATCCATGGCGACCACAAGAGGCGGGCCCGAGGCCTTTGTCCGCAATCTCATCCGCGACGGCGACCTTACCATCACGCTTCCCGGCGGCCGAAAACTCGAGCTGGGTGACCGAACCGGGCCGCCGATCGCGGTGCGTCTTACCGACAATCTGACCCTCGCCCGCATCGCCGCCCAGCCCTATCTCGGCGTCGGCGAGGCCTATATGGACAGTCGCCTTCTCATGGAGAGGGGAACGATCCGGGATCTCCTGGCGCTCGGCTCCAAACACGCGGGCGCCGCGTCGTGGTCTCGTCCGGGACCGGCCAAGCGGGTCTGGAGCACCCTGCGCGCGGAAGCGATCTCGCGCACGGCGGCGCGGCGGAACGTCGCCCACCACTACGACCTGTCCCACGATCTCTACAGCCGCTTCCTCGACAGCGACATGCAGTACTCTTGCGCCTATTTCGAGCGGCCCGATCAAACCCTGGAAGACGCTCAGCTGGCCAAGAAGCGCCATATCGCGGCGAAGCTCGACCTCGGCCCCGGCCGAAGCGTCCTCGACATCGGGTGCGGCTGGGGCGGCATGGCGCTCTCCCTCGCCGCCTGGAGCGGCGCCAAGGTCGATGGCGTCACGCTTTCCACCGAGCAACTGGCCGTCGCGAAGAAGCGCGCCGACGCCGAGGGTTTGGCGAACCGCGTCCGTTTCTCACTCACCGACTATAGGGATGTCACCGCAAAATACGACCGGATCGTTTCGGTCGGCATGTTCGAGCACGTCGGCCTGAAGAACTATCAGGAATTCTTCGATAAGATCGCCGCGCTCTTGACCGACGACGGCGTCGTCGTGCTGCATTCGGTCGGCTCGTCGCGGCCACCCGGACCCACCAACCCCTTCACCACCAAATACATCTTCCCGGGAGCCTATGTGCCATCGCTCTCCGAAGTGCTGGCGACGGTGGAACTGGCGGGACTGCGCGTCAACGACATCGAGATCCTGCGCCTGCATTACGCCAAGACCCTCGAACACTGGTTCATGCGTTTCCAATCGGCGCGGCAGGAGATCGCCGCCATCTATGACGAGCGTTTCTGCCGGATGTGGGAATGCTATCTGGCCGGCGCGGAGATGGGGTTCCGCCATGGCGGCCACATGATCTTCCAGATGCAGCTGACCAAGGCCGTCGACGCCCTGCCGATCACACGAGACTATATGCGCGAGGCCGAACTGGCGCTCTCGCAGGCGCGGAGCCGGGCGGCGTAATCCCCGGATATCGATGGACCGTCGCCGCCGCCTGTTCCCGCGCGCCGCCTCGGTCGATCACATAGCCGCGGCGACCGGCCGGAGTCTCAAAAGCTCTTCTTCAGTCCCACCTTCACCGTGCGGCCCAAGGCGTTGCCCGTAAAGGGATCGTAGTTCAGGTCGAGCCGCGCGAAGGAGGGATCCCTGTCCGCGATGTTCTCGATCGACAGATTGAGCGTCGTTCCCAGGGGCAGGAATACTCTATAATCGACGTCGAAGGTGATCGTGCGCGGGATGCTCGCGCCGCGGGTGTTGACCGCGCCGTTTACCGGATTGGGCGCCAGGATCGAAGTGCGCTGATCGCCATAGGAGTCGATGTAGCGCGCCGTGAAGCGGAGGTTGTGCGGCCCACGGGTATATTCCGCGAACGCATTTCCCTTGAGCTGGGGCAGCGATGTCGCCGAGAGCTGATAGTTGAGAAGGCCCGCGGCGTCATAGGCCTTTTGCACCGTGATGCCGCCGACCTGGAAGTCGGCGGTCTTGTAGTCGATGGTGTAGCTCAGCGCGGCGCCCAACTTGAACTCGCCCTCGAAGAACCGGCCAACATCGTAGTCGACGTTGGCGTCGATTCCGGAGGTCTTGACCGAAGGACCGTTGACGTAGAGCGTCTTCACCCGGCCGATCGCGGTGACGCCGCAGGCGCCCTGGAAGGTGAAACGGGCCTGAAGGGCGGCGAACGCCGGATCCCCGCAGTGTATCGGGGAGTTTCCGGGGAAGAAGGTGGAGACGATGGAGCCGGACGGTTCGGCGCCGATCGGGTTACTGAAGTCATAGCGCCAATAGTCTACCGTCGCGCGCACCCGACCAAGGTCGAACACGGCGCCGACGCTGTAGGTGTTCGCGGTCTCCGGCTTCAAATTCGGGTTGCCGAATATGTCGATCGCGCGAAACGAGCCGGCGATGAAGCTGAGCGCCGTCACGCTGTTGGGCGCGAGCTGGGTCAAGGGCGGACCTCGGAAGGTCGATCCCGCCGAGGCCCGCAAGGCCAGAAATTTGGCGACCTGATAGCGCCCGGAAATCTTCGGATTGAAGGTGGATCCGGTCAGGCCGCCGTAGTCTTCGTACCGGGCCGCGAGCTGGAGTTGAAACCGGTCGGTGACGGGCGCGCTGATTTCGCCGAACGTCGCGAATACGTTGTCGGAGAGATCGGCCTCCGAACTGGTGCCCAGGAAGAGAAAGGGGCCGTTCTGGACGTTGCAGGTCTTGGTTCCGGTGACCGGCGTATCTATGCAGGGCGTGACCGCGACGTTGTTCAGATCGCCGGGGTGGTTGACGTAGCCGTTGCGTCGAAATTGAACGCCGGCGGCGAACGACACATCTCCCCCCCAGAGATGTAGGCCCGTCGCCCCATTGATCACCGCGTCGGCGACGAAGAGGCGGGAGGTCGATAGGTTCGTCGTCTTCCGGAAAAAGCCCGACACCAAGTCGGCGCTGTTGGCGAGGGCGGGATTGAACTCCGGATTGGCCTGGCCGGTAATCGAGTTCTTCGCCGTCGAGTTGGAGAACGGATTGAAATAATAGCAGCCGATGGCGTTGTTGCCGGCGCCGGTGGTGAAGTTAGCGGTGTTCGCGGCGGTGCAGCCGTTCGCGCCGGCGCTGCCCAGGCTGCCGTACCCGCGCAGGGCGAGCTGGAACTGCGAAACCACGCTATCGTAACCGACGCTGTAGCCTTGCTCTTGGCCGTAGGTCGCCGTGAGGTCCCACTTTACGTCGTGGGCTATGGGTCCGAAGACGTCGGGGAACTCGCCGGTCAGGTCGGCCGACACCCGGTAGGCCTGATAGTGCCGGCTGGCGAGCGACGAATCGTTGCCGAAGATCGGATTGCCACCCTCCGCCAGAGGGCGATAGCGGACGCCGGGGAAGTGCACGCCGACGGCGAAGGCCGGAATGTCGCCAGGGTGGGCGGCCTGGTAGGCGATATAGCCGGGATTGGTGTTCGGCACGAAATAGCCGGCAAGCACGGCGGGGGTAAGATTTCCGACGGTGGGGTTTGTTGTCGCGGTGGGTGTCTGAAGGGCGAGATAAGACGGCGAGGTTCGCGCGCGCGGGACGTCGCTTTCCGAATAGAGACCTTCGATATGCAGCTTGGTCTTATCGTTGAGGTCTAGATTGGCCTCGGCATAGAGCTGGTAGTGGTTTTCTTCTTCCACGATGTTGTCATAGGGCGTGAAATGGAACAGGCATGCCGGCAGTGCCCCAGCCTGGGGGACGCCCCCTAGAGGCGCGCAGCCGGCGTCGAGCTTGAACCCGGCGGCCGGCAAATAGGCGGGCCCGACCGACCTGAGCGGAATGAAGGCTGAAACCGCGTTGCCGCCGGAGAAGCCGCCTTCGGGATTGTCGAAATAGCTTTTGACGGCGAACGAGCGCGCGGTGGACCGTAGTTCGCTGCGATGTTGATAGCCCGCGGCGAACAACAGGTTGCCGTGGTCGAAGGTGTGACCCCACAGGATATTGGCGGTGTAGTCGCCGTCCGAACCGTCGATGTAACGATAGCTGCCGCCGACCTCGAGACCGTTGAAGTTCTTGCGCGTAATGAAATTGACGACGCCGGCGATGGCGTCCGAGCCGTAGGTCGCCGCCGCCCCTTCCTTCAGCACCTCGATCCGGCCTACAGCGGCGATCGGCAGAATGTTGGTGTCCACGATCCCCGCGCCGGCCTGACCGAAGGGATTTGACGCCATGCGGCGTCCGTTCATCAGCACCAGGGTGCGCTGCGCGCCGAGCCCGCGCAGATTGACCGAACCTGATCCTTCCGAGCCCTGGGCGCGCGGGTCGAACTGATTGGTGTCGCCCAGGACACCCGACGACACGGGCAAATCTTTCAGAATTTCCAGAACCGACGGCGCGCCCTGTCGGTCCAGTGTTTCCGCGCCGATTACGTCGACCGGAAGCGCGGCGGTGGTGGGCGTTCCCCGGATAAACGATCCCGTGACGATGACCTCGCCGACGGTGGCTGAGTTGGACGCGGCCTCGGCGGCGCGCACCACATTCGCCGATAGCGTCATCGTGATTGCCAGAGCGCAGATTCCGGCTCTCAGCTCGGATTTAGACATTGGCGTTTGCCTCCCCGTCCAGCCATTCGCGGCCGGATCAAGGACAGGAGAGGGCAAAATTTAAGCGAACGCCAGGACCGTGAGGGTCCGACGAAATTTAGGGTTGTCGTGCGTCTAATCTGCCACACTCAAACAGGAGCCGTCTTGTTCATCGCGTGGGCGGTTCGCGCGTTGGGTTCAAGCTGTTCCTCGTGGATTTTTTCACCCATCGCGGCGGCCCTTGACTCTCCCGACTCCATTATAGAACATAACAAGAACAAAAGGAGTCCGGATTTCATGTCTCGCCAGGCGCGCCTGTCGGCGATGCGCGCGGCGGTGTCGGCGCTAGAGGCCGCGCCGGCGCGGGGCGTCGCGCCGTTCGGCGACGCCAGACTGGACGGCGCCTTGGCCGGCGGCGGCCTGCCGCTCGGCCGCTGGCACGACCTGGCGGGCGAGGGGCTGGAGCTGGAGACCGCGGCGGCGGCGGGCGCCATGGCGGCGCTGATGGCCGCGCCCCTGGCTAAGCGCGGGGCCGTGGTCTGGGTGATGCGGCGGGACGATCTCTACGCCCCCGGTCTGGAAGGGCTGAGCTTCCCCGCCGATGAACTCATCCAGGTCTGCGCCCGGGATGAGGCCCAGGCTCTGGCCGCCTTCGAGGACGCCCTGGCCGCCGCCGGCGTCGCCGCGGTGATCGGGGAGGCGGAGGACATCGATCTCACCGTCGGCCGCCGGCTGCAGCTGGCCTGCGAGCGGCGCGGCGCGACGGGTTTCGTCGTTCGGCGAAGGCCTTTTGGCGGCGGCCGGGCGCGGAGAGGCGGAGGTTCGGCGGCGGCGACGCGGTGGAAAGTCGCTCCCGCTCCCAGCGAACCCGCGCCAGGAGAGCCGGGGTTAGGCTCGCCCCGATGGAGACTGGAATTGGAACGCTGCCGGGGTGGAAGGCCGGGAGCATGGATCGTGGAGCAGAGCGATGGAGCGAATCCTCTCCGTGTGGTTGCCGAACTGGGCGATCGACACCTGGCGGCGCCGCAACCCCTCCGCCTCGCCGGCTGACATGGAGCAGGATGGTTTGAGGCGGAATCGCCTCAAAGCTGAATCCTGCTCTACGAGGCAAAGTGGAGCGCTTGATTCAGACGTTTCCTCGAAACCTCATCAAGCTCTCGGCTTTTCCTTGATCGCTCAGGAGCGGGGGGTGAGGCGATTGGCGGCGATCGATGGCGCCGCAGCGGCGCTCGGCCTGTTCGTGGGGCAAAAGGCGGCGGACGCCTCGGCCCTCGCGCCAGGCCTCGTCACCGCCGACGCCGAGCCGGAGGCCGATAGCGCCGCGCTCGTCGCTCTCGCCGACTGGTGTTGCCGCTTCTCCCCGGCGGTGGCGATCGACGCGCCGGACGGCCTTGTCCTCGACATCACCGGCGTCGCCCATCTCTGGTGGGGCGAGGGCGCCATGGTCGCCGATCTGCTCCGACGTCTGGAGAGCAATGGCCTGACCGCCCGCGCCTCCGTGGCCGGCAATCCCGCCGCCGCCGGGGCATTGGCCAGGTTCGCGCCCGGTCCAACCCTCGTCGCCGAGGGTGGTGAGGCGGAGGCCCTGGCCCCCCTGCCGGTCACGGCCCTGCGGCTCGAAGCCCCCGTCGCCGCCCAGATCGTCCGGCTAGGCTTGACCACCATCGGCCGCCTCGCCGCCCTGCCCCGCGCCGCCCTGACCCGCCGCTTCGGGGCCGAGGTGGTGACGCGGCTGGACCAGGCCCTCGGCAAGTCGCGCCAGGCGCTGGTCTTCCGCCGGCCGCCGACGCCGTGGCTGGCGCGCCTGGCCTTCGCCGAGCCGATCAGCGCGCCGGAGGATCTCGCCAGGGTCACCGCCGACATCGCCGCCCTCATCTGCGCCCGGCTGGAGACCGAGGGCCGAGGCGCGGGGCGCTTCGAACTCACCTTCCACCGCCTGGACGGCAAAGCCATCCCCCTGGCCATCGGCCTCGCCATCCCCGGCCGCGATCCCCGCGCCATCGCCCGCCTCTTCGCGCCGATGCTGGAGACGGTCGATCCCGGCTTCGGCATCGAGGTCGTCACCCTGGCGGCCATGGCCGTCGAACGGCGGGGGCAGAGCCAGCGCCGGCTGGAACAGGGCGGCGAGGTTCCGGTCGAAGAGGGCGTCGCGCCTCTGGTCGACCGCCTGGTCAACCGTCTGGGTGACGAAGCGGTCTGGCGCGCCGAGCCCCATCCCAGTCACGCGCCCGAACGCGCGGTGATGCGGCGCCCCGCCCTCTCCCCCTCCGCCAGCGCGGGCTGGAGCCGCGACCGCCCCCGGCCCCTGCGCCTCTTCCGTCGGCCCGAGCCGATCGAGGCCATGGCCCCCATCCCGGACGATCCGCCGGTCTTCTTCCGCTGGCGCGGCGTCCATCACCGCGTCCGCCTCGCCGAGGGGCCCGAACGCCTCGCCGAGGAATGGTGGCGCCGCCCCCTCGAAGATGACCGTCCCTCCCGGGTGCGGGATTATTACCGCGTGGAAGACGAGTCCGGCGCTCGCTTCTGGCTCTTCCGCGCCGGCCTCTACGGCGGCGGCGACCCGCCGAAGTGGTGGCTGCATGGCCTGTTCTGAAGCACGATGATCTACGCCGAGCTTCAGACCACGACGAACTACGACTTCCTGCGCGGGGCCTCGCATCCGGGAGAGCTCGTCCTGGCGGCCAAGGCGCTGGGCCACGCGGCGATCGGGATCGCGGACCGCAACACCCTCGCGGGGGTGGTGCGGGCGTGGTCGCAGGGCAAGGCGATCGGGCAGCGGGTGCTGGCGGGAGCGAGGCTGGTCTTCGCCGACGGGACGCCCGAGGTGATCTGCTATCCCATCGATCGCGAGGCCTGGGGCCGGCTGACCCGGCTGCTCACCGTCGGCCAGCGGCGATCGAGGAAGGGCGAGTGCCACCTTCTCGCCCAGGATCTGTCCGCCCACGCCGAGGGCCAGCTGATGCTGGTCGTCCCGCCGGAACGCCTGGAGTCCCCGTTCGAGAGCCGCTTGCGCGATCTGGCGAGGGACCACCCGGGCCAGGTCTGGCTGCTCGCCTCGCGCGGCTACGGCGCCCGAGACCTCAAGCGCCTGGCCAGGCTCAACGCCCTCGCCCAGAGATGCGGCGCGCCGATGGTGGCCGGCAACGACGTTCTCTACCACGGCCCCGAGCGGCGGGCGCTGCAGGACGTCCTGACCTGTGTGCGCGAGGGCTGCACGATCACCGAAGCGGGCCTGCGCCTCGAAGCCAACGCCGAGCGTCATCTCAAGGCCAGCGCCGAAATGGCGCGTCTCTTCGCCGACTATCCCGAGGCCGTCGCCCGCACCGCCGAGATCGCGGACCGGGTGACCTTCGATCTTTCCCAGCTCAAATACGAATACCCGCGCGAGCCGGTCCCCCCCGGCAAGACCGCCATCGCCCACCTTCGGGACCTCGCCTGGGCGGGCGCAGCTTGGCGCTATCCGGCGGCGATTCCAGAGAAGGTCGGCGCCCTGCTCAACGCCGAACTCGCCCTGATCGAAGAGCTCGACTACCCCAACTATTTCCTCACCGTGCACGATATCGTCCACTGGGCGCGGTCTCAGGGCATCCTCTGCCAGGGCCGCGGATCGGCGGCCAATTCGGTGGTCTGTTTCTGCCTGGGCGTCACCTCGGTCGACCCCACCGAGCCCGATCACGACATGCTCTTCGCCAGGTTCATCTCCCGCGAGCGGGACGAGCCGCCGGACATCGACGTCGATTTCGAGCATGAGCGGCGCGAGTTGGTGATGCAGTACGTCTATGAGCGCTACGGCCGGGCGCGGGCGGCGATCTGCGCCACGGTGATCCACTACCGTCCCCGCAGCGCCATCCGCGATGTCGGCAAGGCGCTGGGTCTGACCGAGGACGTCACCGCCGCCCTCGCCGGGACGGTGTGGGGCAGCTGGGGCGACGGCCTGCCCGACGAGCACATCCGCCAGGCCGGCCTGGATCCGGCCAGCCCGGACATCCGCCGGGCCACCACCCTGGCCACCGAGCTGCTAGGCTTCCCCCGCCACCTCTCGCAGCACGTCGGCGGCTTTGTCCTGACCGAGCGGCGGCTCGACGAGACCGTGCCGATCGGCAACGGCGCGATGAAGGACCGCACCTTCATCGAGTGGGACAAGGACGACATCGACGCGCTCGGCCTGATGAAGGTCGACGTGCTGGCGCTCGGCATGCTGACCGCGATCAAGCGGGCCATGGACATCCTGGGCATCGCCGACATGGCCGACATCCCCAGGGAAGATCCGGCCGTCTACGAAATGCTTAGCCGCGCTGATTCCGTGGGCGTCTTCCAGGTCGAAAGCCGGGCGCAGATGTCGATGCTGCCCCGCATGAAGCCCAACCGCTTCTACGATCTGGTCATCGAGGTGGCCATCGTCCGGCCGGGACCGATCCAGGGCGACATGGTCCACCCCTATCTGCGCCGCCGCGAGGGGATCGAGAAGGTCGAGTTCCCCAAGCCTTCGCCCGAGCACGGGCCGCCGGACGAGCTGGAGCGGGTGCTGGGCAAGACCAAGGGCGTGCCGCTCTTTCAGGAACAGGCCATGCGCCTGGCCATCGAGGCCGCCAAGTTCACCCCCGAGGAGGCCAACGGCCTGCGCCGGGCCATGGCGACGTTCCGGCACTATGGCGATGTCGGGGTCTATGGCGCCAAGTTCGTCGAGGGCATGACCCGGCGCGGCTACGACCCCGCCTTCGCCCAGCGCTGCTTCAAGCAGATCGAGGGTTTCGGCTCCTACGGCTTCCCGGAAAGCCACGCGATCAGCTTCGCCAAGCTGGTCTATGTTTCGGCCTGGATCAAATGCCGCCATCCCGATGTCTTCTGCGCCGCCCTGCTCAACAGCCAGCCCATGGGCTTCTACCAGCCTGCCCAACTCGTCCGCGACGCGCGGGAGCACGGCGTGGAGGTGCGCGAGGCGGACGTGATGTGGAGCGGGTGGGATTGCGAGATCGAACCCGATCCTCCTTCTGGAGCAGGGAAGGGTTTTCTCCGCCTCGGCCTGCGGCAGATCCGGGGCCTGCGCCAGGACGAGGCCGCCCGTCTGATCGCCGCTCGTAAGGCTGGGGCGCGGACTCTCTCCGACCTCGCCCGTATCGCCGATCTCTCCCGCCAGGCCCTGGAGTTCCTCGCCGAGGCCGACGCCTTCCGCTCCCTGGGCCTCGACCGCCGCGCCGCGCTCTGGGCGGTGAAGGGCATGGCCCCCGAGCGGCGCGTCGAGGCCGACGCCCCTCTGCTGGCGCTGATGGGCGCCCCGGCGGAGAACGCGGTCGATCTGCCGGCGATGGCCCTCTCCGCCCATGTCGCGGAGGACTACCGCACCACCAGCCTTTCGCTCAAAGCCCACCCCTGCCGGTTCTTCCGCCCCCTGCTGAATGAGCTCGGCGCGGTGACCGCCGTCTCTCTTCGGGACCGCCGGGACGGCGCGCGGGTCGCGGTCGGCGGCCTTGTCCTGATCCGCCAGCGGCCGGGCACGGCCAAGGGCATCGTCTTCATAACCCTGGAGGACGAGACCGGTTCGGCCAACGTCGTGGTCTGGAAAGACGTCTTCGCCGCCAACCGCCGCGAGGCGATGAGCGCCGCCTTCCTCGTCGTGCACGGCCGGATGCAGAAGGCCGGAGAGGTGATCCACGTCGTCGCCGAACGCTTCACCGACCTCTCGGGACGATTGGGCGAATTGCGCACCGGCGCCCCGGCTCTCCGCGCTTCGGAACCGCGATTGTTGAAGAGCCGAGACTTTCATTGAAGGGCGGGGCGGGATTTTCAATCTCTGCCCAGTGCAGGCCCGACAGCGCGGCGGTCCTCCCCTCCACGGCCCATTATCGGCGGGAGCGGAACATTTACTTCCAGACGAAACGGTCGCCACATGGCTATGCGGCTGACGGGACGGCGCATGGGGGATGAAATGAACGCAGTCCGATTTCGCGCCAACGGGCGGAAAATCTTCCTCCTGACCGCTCTGGCCCTGGTGATCGGCGGCCCCGCCGCGACCGCCACGCCCCCGCCGTGCCCGACCTGCGAGTTCGACACCGCCGCCCAAAGTCCGCAGGCGATCAGGATCGACGGTGATCCGGCCGACGCCAATATCGCGGTCAGCCGAACCCACGTCTGCCTGACCGCGCGCGACGCGATCGCCTGCTACACCAAGGGTGGGCGCCTCGTGGCGCTCGGCCCCGCGGCGACCTTCCAGGCCCGGCCCTATCTCGCGCAGGATTTCTTCCAGACGACCTCCAGCGCCATTTCGCTCGGCCCGACACCTAACGGCACCGTGGCCAAGGACGGCCGCATCGTCTTCGATCAGCTGCGCAAGCGGTTCCTGGTGGCGTTCCAGACCCGTGAGGAACACCCCCACCTTCTCATCGCCGCCTCGAAGAGCGAGGATCCCCGCGACGGCTGGTTCGTCTACGAAGATCTCGTGGAGAAAAGCGCCGCGACGACCCCGTTCACCTCCAGCAACAACTGGGGGCAGGACTATATGTGGATGGGCATAAACGGCTCTTTTCTCTTCATCTCCAACGACATGTCGACCTGCACGGGCGTCTATGGCGTGAACCGCACCTGCCAGTTCTTTCACACACGCCATCTGAGCTATGCCCTGGACGACCTCATCGACGGTGTCGGCGTGATCCGAAGGGAGTGGATCGATCCAGCCGCCGACTCCGCCGCGCCCTGCGTCGATGATTCGAGCTCCGCCCACGCCTTCTGGGTCCATCGCGACAGCCATAACCACGTCACGGTCTGGGGCCGCGCGGGCTCCAGCGGGACCCCGAGCAGAATCGGGGTCTCGCTCCTGTCGTCGGACGATCCGCCCAACGGCGTGCAGGCGGGCGGCTCGCCCCTGGACTATGGAAACATCATCGGCAGTTCGCCCACCAACGCGGAATGCCGCGGCGACCGGCTGGTCTTCGTCACCAACGACGGCCATCGCTGGGGAGGGCAGACCAAAGACAGCGCGGTCGTTCGTCTGGTCAGCCTGGACGTCAAACACTTCTTCGACCAGAACCCATCGATCACCAAGGTGCACGATCGCCTTTTCGGACGGGCCAGCCCCGGCGACCCGCCCGGCTTCATCGCCGACTATGGCTGGCCGGCGGTTTCCACCAACGCCAACGGCGACATCGTCGTGGGGTCGGTGCGGACCAACCCGACGATATTCCCCGAACTCCGCGCCAGCGTGTGGTCGGCGGGCCAGCCGGACATAAGCGGCAGCACCCTGCTGAAGAGCGGCCTGGGACCGCTTGGAGAGTATCACATGGCCGGCGCGGCGGCGGATCCGAGCACCCAGGGGGTCTATCTCGCCCAGGCGTGGGGATCGGACACCGGACCATGGCGGATGCGCGTCTCCAAGATGCTCGGGACGGTGATGCCCGACCTGATCGCCGTCGCGACGACGCCGCAGGCGCTGGACATCGCCGCCGGCGCATCGTCGGTCGTCGAAATCGACGTGCTCAACCAGGGCGACGGCGCGATCGGCGCGACGACGGGGTTCGTCATGCTGTCGAGTTCGAACACGATCACGATCAGCGGCGGCCCCGTCATCGGCCAGTTCACCGTCCCGCCGCTATTTCGCGACGGCTTCAACGCGGTGAAGGTTCAAGTCAGGATCCCGCCCGGAACCCCGCCCGGTCCGTATTTCATCGGCGCAATACTGGATGTGAAGAACGCCTTTCCGGAATACAGCGAGGTCAATAACATGAACCCACAGATGGCCGGAGATCACGGCAACGCCGCGGTCAAGATCCACTAAGTCTTCAGAACGAAAGTCCGCGGCCTCCTACCTTGAACTCACCAGCGTAGACCGCACCCAGCCGCGGTTGCCGTTCTCGTCGTCGACCTCCATCCAGATGCCGTTGCGCTGGCCGGTGGGATAGACCTGCTGGCCGGCGCGCAGGGCGAAGACCACCCGGGCGGTGGCGGCGGGCGCGGCGCGGGCGGCGGTGGGGCCCGTGGCGCTCTGCGCGGCGGAGGGCGCGGCGGCGGCCTGCTGGCCCGGCGCCTGGTTCTGCATGTAGTGGACCAGATCGACGAAGGCGTTGAAATAGGCCGCGCTGATCACCTTGCCGATGTCGGTGTCCGAATAGCCGCCGCCGGCCAGGGCGCCGAACCCGCCGCCCCAGCCGCCCCCGCCGCCGCCCGCGCCGAAGGAAATATCGCTTTTCCGCGCCGTTCCCTCGGCGATGTAGAGCTGCTCGGTGGTGCGGGCGTCCTCCAGGGTGATCAGGGTGTGAGCCTCGGATTTCTTGACGTTCAGGCCCCCGGCCAGCGCCCCGAAACTGCCCGGCAGAAAGCTGCCGGCCAGGGCGCCGATATTGTTGCCGCCGGAATTGCGGTTGGAATTGGCGATATCCGGCACGATGAAGTAGTCCGCGACCGCCACCTGGCCCCGTCCATAGTTGGAGCCGCGCTGCAGATCGCCCGAGCGGTTCAGCGAGGATTCCTGGTCGTGCATCGCCAGGCCGCCGTTGCGATCGACGATGCGCAGACAGCCCGACTTCAGCGCGAACAGCTTCAGCAGCGATTCCGGATTGGAGAGGCCCAGCCCCTCCCACCAGCGGTTGGCCGGCTCCTGGATCGCCGCGCGGCCGAGCGGCCGGTCGCAGTGCGGCAGATCCGGCGTGCCGGCGTTCTTCGGCTGGTGCTTGTCCATGCCGTATTGCGCGGCGGCGGGCGCGGCGATCGACGCCGCCATCGCCAGAGACATCAGACCCGAAATCGTGCGGCGCATGGTAGTCCTCCCCGTTGCCCTTAGGCGGGAAGCTTAATCCCGCCTTGGCTTTCGCTCAACGGGGGATTGCTTGGGGTCTGGGGGCCGGGCGGCTGGGCGATGTCCGGCGGCGGACGTTCCGCCGCGGCCCGCCCCTCCCGCGCCCGCGCCGGATCAAAGGACCACAGCCGGGACCAGTCGCGCCTCGGCCCGGTCTCGATCTCGGCAAACTCCACCTCGTCCGACCACTGGCTCCAATCGGGGGCGAGGCCGAGGTCGGCGCAGATCGCCTCGACGCCGTCGCGCCAGGGACGGGAGAGATAGGCGTCATAGTCCTCGCCCTCGATCAGGCGCTCATGGACGAAGGCGAGCGCTTCGCGCGCCACCTCGGTATTGCCGACCTCCCGGTTGATCGCCTCGCACACGGCGCCGCGGACCTTGGCGCGTACGGGGCAGGGCGGATCCTGGAAGACGAACCCTTCCTGGAGGACGAACCCGGGCGCCGGCAGGGACGCCTCCGGCTCCGACGCGGGGAAAACGGCGCCCGCCCCGCCAACCCCGGCCGTCTCGCCAGTCGCGAATTTACCATTGCACATCGCAAGGATTTCCGCGTCGATCCGCGCCTCGAACGCCAGGGTAAGCCGCACGGCGCGGGAGACGGCGGCGAACGACCGGCCGGCGTCGTGACGGGCTTCGGGATGGTAGGGCGCGCCGACCGTTCGGGTCAGGATTTCTTCGGAAAGCGCCATGCCGATCTCCGACAAACGTTCGAGCATGGCGCGGCGGCGCTCCGCGCGCGCGAGGGAGGCGGCGAGACGAGGGTCGGGAGACCCGGTGGCGGAAGCGTCGGGGGCGGGCTGAGACATGCGCGGATATATAGTTGCATATTGCGATATTCGAGTCAAACGATTTGCCTCACTGCTCTGATGCTCTCCCCGGGCGGGGCTGTCGGCGGACCTTACGGCCGCGGAATGTTCCCCGCCACGGCGGCGGCGGGATGGGGTTGCGCGCCCGGGCCAAATCCCACGGGCAGACCGTCGGCGGTCACGCCCTCGAACGGCACGGCGGGCGGTCGCCCGGCGCTCACGACGCCGAGGCCAAGGCTGTAGACCGGCCCGGGCGGCCCGCCCAGACGCGCGGGACCGGTGCAGGCGATCATCCGCCCCGATCCATCGTTCGAGATCTGGACCTGAACGGCGAATGTGCTGTCGGCATAGTGCGGCTTGCCGCCTGTCGTCATCAGGATCGGCAAGGTCCATTGCATGGCCAGGGCGCCGTCATCCACCCACGCCGCGCTCACCCGCCCCAGGACGTCATTGCCGCCCTCCAGCCAGACCTGGAACTGCGCCAGAGGCCGATCCGAGGGTGACAGGCCGGCGACGAAGGCGTCGAATTCAGGAGACCGGCAATTGCCCTGGTTCAGGGGAAAGGGGCCCTTGGCGGTGAAGCTGCCCTCGTCGAGCCCAAGCAGCGTATTGCCCGACAACAGATCGAACGTCTCGACATAGTTGTCACTGCTATCGTCCGCCCACGAGGTCTTCACGGCGACGAGGCGGCGGTTGCCCGGCGACGCCGCCATCGCGACGATCGCGTCCCGGGAATCGTCACTATCGTTGTTGTCGATATCGGCGGCGCCGTCGCTTCGCGCGACATCGTCGGCGAAAAAGGCGCCCGACCGTTCGGCCAGATCGGCCAGCCGGATGGACGTCCACGGAATTCCGGATTGGGTGCTGCGGCCGGCAGGGCTGTAGAGATAGGCGAAGCGGTGTCGGGTCGTCCGGACGAAGAGTCCGGGACGCTTCGACGCGGGGGGCGGGATCGTGCGCGCTTTCGGCCAGTACGGCTGCTGGACCGTGGCGCGGTTGTCGGGCGCCGCCGGCCCCGGCGCGCACACCGCGGATGACCCGGCGCCGGCGAGGGCCAGAGCGAACGCCAATGCGTGACAAGAACGCGGCATGGCCAGTCGTATCAAGGGGCTGAAACCGCGTCCAGCGGACGGCGGCGGCGAGGTTGGACGGCGGGCCTCGAGACCCTATGATCGGCGCCAATCGTGGAGGGAACACCGTGAAGAGACGTCTGGCTTGCGGCGCCATCTTTTTGGCGATCGTGACCGTCGGCGGCGCGTCCTCCGCCGCGGCCCCGGCCCGGATACCGGCCTATGTGACCCAGGCGGCGGCCGATGCGACGAGGCCGAAGGCCGACGTGGCCACCGACGCAATCCGCGACCCCCGCCGACACCCTGGCCTTCGCCGGCGTGAAGCCGGGCATGACCGTGGCCGAACTCTTTCCCGGCGGCGGCTATTATTCGCGGATGCTGAGCGACATCGTCGGCGCCAAGGGCCACGTCTTCGGCATCGAGAACGCGGGCTGGAGCGACGCGGTCAAGCTCGACCAGGCCATCCTCGCCGAACCGGGCCGGAGCAACTTCACCCTCGACGTCGAACCCTTCGGCTAGGTCGTGGACTCATAACCTGCGGCCTTTCGTTGACCATGTACGAAGTGAACAGCGGCCAACTCCGACGCTCGTCGGCGCTTTACTTGTGGCACCCCCAACCCATCACCCCCTGTGCCCGCACGAACCGCAACGCATACTGATCCGTCCGCCCCTGCACCTTGGGATCGAAGATCGTCAGCGTATGGTCATCCCCGGCCCGGTGCAGAAACGCCCCCTCGCCCACCAGCTTGAACCCGGCCGCCGTGACCTCGCGGATCACCTGGGCTTTTTCGATGCGGTGCAATGCGGCGATCTGGGCTTCGGTCGTCCCCGGATTGGCCTGGTGGTCGATGATGACATAGACGCCCCCCGGCTTGAGGGCGGCGAACACCCGGCGGTTGAAGTCGGCCAGGTCGACCGCGCCGTATTTGGCGATGTGAAGGTCGTGATAGTTCTGCGTGATCCAGAACAGATCGACCTTCCGCGGCAGCTTGAACTAGGTTCTGAACTCATAAACGACCGAGCGGGGATTCACGACCGGGACGAACCGTGATTCAAGCTCCCAAACGGGAGCCAAGGGATGAGTCGTTTCGATCTTAGCGAGTCGGACTGGAGGATCATCCAGCCGCTGTTGCCG